>CAVUIW010000006.1:0-251240 GCA_963741525.1 uncultured Alphaproteobacteria bacterium | reverse complement strand
TGGGCTCGCTCGCGAGAGTTTCGACATCATCGTCTCGAACCCGCCCTATTTGGAGGCAGCGGCGAGCCGTGCTTCACCGTTCCCACTGCAAGCGCGGGCGTCGACCATGCCGGAGGAGGGCCTCGATCGCTGGGCCCGTTGCTTTGCGACCCTGGCGCGTGCTGATGCCATGCTCACCCTGATCCATCGCGCGGACCAGTTGAAGGCCATCCTCGACGCCCTCGATGGCCGGTTCGGCGGGCTGCAAATCCGGCCCCTGCATCCGCGCACTGGGGAAGCGGCTCATCGCCTCCTCATTCGGGGCCACAAGGGCAGCCGGGCGCCCATGAAATTCTTCCTGGCCTGGTGCTGCATCGGGCGGCGGGCACGTTCGCGCCCGAAGTCGAGCGGGTCATGCGAGGGCCGGTAGCGCTGGAATGGCCTCGGACGTAAGCTGGTGCTGAGGCTGGCGTCACAGATCGTAGGGGCGACCGGTCGCCCCTACAGAGCGGCTCAGTCCAGCCAGATGCCGGTTGCCGTGGCCCGTTGCTCGCGTCAAACTGCGGTCCGTTCACATGAATAGGAAACCCCGAGCCAGCATGCGCCTCTTCAATCGCGGCATCACCATTCCGGTTCTTCGCTTCACTGGCCCGATCGGCATGGCGACGCCGCTGCGGCCTGGGCTGTCGATTGCGACCGCCGCCGGCCGATCGAGCGCGCCTTCGCGACAATCGCGCCCGCCGTCGCCGTCATCGTCAACTCGCCGGGCGGCCGCCCGGTGCAATCGCGCCTGATTTCCGACCGCATCCGCAAACTCGCCGAGGAGAAGACGAAGCCGGTCTATGTCTTCGCCGAGGACGTGATGGCCTCGGGCGGCTACTGATCGCGCTCGTGCGGCGATGAGATCTACGCGGACGAACGTTCCATCGTCGGCTCGATCGGTGTCATCACCTCGGGCTTCGGCTTCGAAAAGGCGATCGAGCGGCTTGGCATCGAGCGGCGCGTCTATACAGCGGGCACGCAGCAAAATGACGCTCGATCCCTTCCAGGCGGAGAAGGCGGACGACGTCGAGCGGCTGAAGGCGATGCAGCGGGAGGTGCACGAGGCCTTCATCGCGCTGGTGAAGGCAGCGGGGGGCCCGGCTCAAGGGCAGCGACGAGGAGCTGTTCCAGGGTGCCTTCTGGTCGGGACGGCGGGCGGTCGAGCTAGGCCTGATCGATGGCCTCACCGACATTCGCACGAAGATGCGATCGCTCTATGGCGAGAAGGTCAAGCTCAAGCTCGTGTCCGGCGAGAGGGGATGGCTCCGGCGGCGGCTCGGCCTGTCGCGTACGGGACATGCGTCGTCCATCGGCTGGTCCGGCCCGAGCCTCGCCGACGATGCGCTATCGGCGATCGAGGCGCGGGCGCTGTGGGCGAGGCTGGGGTTGTAGGAGTGGCCGCGCATCGGCTGTTACATCGATGGCGTTGTGCGGACCTGGCAATCGCCGTATGAGGCAGGGATGAAGGCAAGCAGAATACTCTACGCTGTGGCCGGTTCTTGCATGCGCCCTTGCATGTGTTGTACCGGCCCATGCCGAGACCCGCGTCGCGCTCGTCATCGGCAATGGGGCATACAAGAATGCGGGCGCGCTCAAGAACCCCGCGAACGACGCGCGACGGATGTCGGAAGCGCTGGGCAAGCTCGGTTTCGAGGTGCTGGCCTTCGAAGACCTTGATCAGGCCGGTATGAAGTGGGCGGTTCGCGATTTCGCCGGGAAGCTCGAGGCGGCCGGGCGCGATACCGTCGGGCTCGTCTTCTACGCGGGCCACGGCATCCAGCTCAACGGCGCCAACTACTTCATTCCCGTCGATGCCGAGATCGAGAAGGAGGGTGACGTGCCATCGAGAGCATCAGTGCCGACGATGTGATGGTGGCGCTAGGCAATGCCCGCAACCGCTCAATATCGTCATTCTCGATGCCTGCCGGAACAACCCGTTCGCCCGCTCCTTCCGCTCGGCCTGCGGGGCCTCGCGCGCCTCGATGCGCCGGTCGGCTCGATGGTCGCCTTTTCGACCGCGCCGGGCCAGGTCGCAGCCGACGGCGAAGGCAACAACAGCCCCTACACCACGGCCCTCGTCGACGTGCTCGCACAACCCGGCATGAAGATCGAGGATGTGTTCAAGCGCGTGCGCGAGCGGGTCTACGAGACCTCCGGCGGTCAGCAGGTGCCGTGGGAGAGCTCGTCCATCCTCGGCGACTTCTATTTCTCCGGTGGCCAGTCCTCGACGGAGCCGATCCCGGCGTGACGGTGACGCCGCCTGCGGAGCCGGAGCCCGAGGTCGCGGTAGCCGCTCCAGAGCCGGAGCCCGAGGCGGCGACGGTGGTCCTGCGCTTAGCACGGCAGCAGACTGCGCCATCGCCTCTGACAAGATCAGCTACTGTGTGGACAGCGTGCTGAAGGCGAGTAGCGCCGGCAGCTATGGACCGGGGAACCTGTTCGACGGACGGCCGGACACGGCCTGGGTCGAAGGTGTCAAGGATGGCAATGGCGAAGGGCAAATTGTGTCGGTGATGTACCCGAGCGAGCGGAGCTTTACGGCACTCGTCATCCAGAATGGCTACGGCAAGAGCGAGCGTCTCTACAATCGCAACAGCCGTCCCTCCGAGCTCGTCGTCACGTTCTCCAGCGGCGAGGTGCGGGCGATCACGCTCGAGGACTTTATGGGCCAGCAGGTCTTCACCATCGATCCGCCGGTCCGCGCCAAGTTCGCGGTGATTGAAATCCTCTCTGTCTATTCGGGCAGCGAATACACCGACACCGCCATCAGCGAGCTTGCCTTCGAGACGGCGGAGCCCTGACATGGCGGACTATCGCGCGTTGCGGCAGTACTGTTGCGCTGCTCGCAGGCGCTGCTCAGGCCGGCGAAGTGAAGCTACCGGACGGCTACGTCCATCTGGACAAGGTCGCGCCGTCGATCGTCCAGGACATGCGCTACGCCACGATCCGGAACTTCACCGGCAAGCCCCTTCCCGGCTACGATGCGGCGCGCTGCATCCTGAGGAAGCCCGTCGCCGAGGCCCTCGCCAAGGTGCAGGAGGCGCTCGCCAAGGATGGCCTTTCGCTCAAGGTCTACGATTGCTACCGCCCGCAGCGCGCGGTGCTTGCCATGCATGACTGGGTCGGCGCGCCGCATGCGGCAGCGGAGGAGCACAGCGTCTACATGCCGAAGGTCAAGCGGGGGAATGCCATCACGGAGGGATACATCGCCAGGAAATCCTCGCACGCCAATGGCACGGCCATCGACCTGACGATCATGCGCAAGGACGCAACCGAGCCAGCACGCCACCGGAGCGGCCCTGCATCGAAGGACCCGATGATGGGTCCGTCGATATGGGCACGGCCTTCGACTGTTTCGATGCCAAGAGCGCTACCGAAAGTGACGCCATCACGCCCGAGCAGAGGCAATGGCGCCGCCGCCTTGTCCACGAAATGGGTCGCCAGGGCTTCGAGAACTACCGGCGCGAGTGGTGGCACTTCACTTTTCCGGGCGTCGCCCGGCGCGGCGAAAGTGCCGACTTCCCAATCGAGGCGGAGCCGATGCCGTGATCTACTTCACCTCGAAGCTCACGTGGCATGTCACGCGATAGCCCTCGATCTTGCCCGACTTGCCGACGGTCGCCGACATGTCCTTGACCCAGACCGACCGGATGCCCTTGATCGTCTTGGAGGCGCGCGTGACGGCCTGTTGTGTCGCATCCTCCCAGCTCTTGGACGAATTGGACATCAGCTCGATGACTTTGAGAACCGACATGGGGGGCTCCTTTTTGTGTTGAGGGGGCAAGCCTAATCCTTCAGCGCAGCGCTTGAAAGTCTGATATCGGAGCAAGTTAGCGGTTTCGTGCGGCGCCGGCGCCGGGTACACACCAGCCCCCGGCATGCGATAGAGTTCGATTGAGCGCAAGCGAACGGAAGGCTTTAGATGCAGGACAAGGTGGCGAAGCGGGCGCAAGCCCCGGCTCCCGGATTGAACCCTAAGGGATCGTTCCAGGACCTCATCCTGACGCTGCACCAGTATTGGGCGGCGCAGGGGTGCGTGATCCTGCAGCCCTACGACATGGAGGTGGGCGCCGGCACGTTTCATCCGGCGACGACCTTGCGCGCGCTCGGGCCGAAGCATTGGAACGCGGCCTACGTGCAGCCCTCGCGGCGGCCGAAAGATGGCCGCTACGGCGAGAATCCGAACCGCATGCAGCACTACTATCAGTACCAGGTCATCATGAAGCCGAGCCCCTCCGACTTTCAGGAGCTGTATCTGGGCTCGCTTGTCGCTATCGGCCTCGACCCGCTCGAGCACGACATCCGCTTCGTCGAGGATGACTGGGAGAGCCCGACGCTCGGCGCCTGGGGGCTCGGCTGGGAAGTATGGTGCGACGGCATGGAGGTGTCGCAGTTCACCTATTTCCAGCAGGTCGGCGGCTTCGATTGCGATCCGGTCTCGGGCGAAATCACCTATGGCTTGGAACGCCTCGCGATGTACGTCCAGGGCGTCGATCGCGTGTTCGATCTCAATTTCAACGGCCGCGACGACGACAAGCGCATCCTATACGGCGATATCTTTCTGCAGGCCGAGCAGGAGTACTCGCGATACAACTTCGAGCACGCGAACACGGAGATGCTGCTGCGGCATTTCAAGGACGCCGAAGCCGAGTGCAAATCCCTGCTCGAGAAGGGCGCCAGCCCCGAGCGCCATCTGATGGCGTTGCCTGCCTACGACCAATGCATCAAGGCGAGCCACATTTTCAATTTGCTCGACGCCCGCAGCGTCATCTCGGTGACCGAGCGGCAGAGCTATATCCTGCGCGTGCGGGAGTTGGCCAAGGCCTGCTGCGCGGCCTGGCTCAAGACGGCGGGGGGCGGGGGTGGATGAGGGCGACGCTCGGTACCTTGCCGGCGTTTCTGAGCGGGGAGCGCCTGTTGCAATGCGCGTACTCACCCCACCGTCATTCCCGCGAAGGCCGGAACCGAGCCATGTGCGGCTTGGCGCAGTGTCAGGGCCAGCTCTCGAGCAGTCGACGCAGTGATGTAAGACTGCCCGAGAGACAATCCTAGGGTATAATCGGCTTGTCTGGGTTCCCGCCTTCGCGGGAATGACGCTGGGGTGGGTCTGTGCGAAACTGCTGACGTTCCCGATGCTGAAGCCCCGTTCAGATGCCGCACGCTTCAGAACCGTTACACCGCCCGCCCATTGAAACGAAACGGGGGGTGCCGCATATCTGGCGAACCAAAAGAACACGCAACACAAGGAAACACCCATGACCTGCTCCATCCGCCCCCTCGCCGCCGCTCTTGTCCTCGCCGCCCTGGCGCCCGTTCCAGCCAGCGCCGGCGACATCTGCGGCTGGTATGCCATCGCCACCTGCACCAGCGATGAGTACGCGGCCACCAACTTCGCCAACAACGGCTGGGGCACGGTCATCAACACGAACGAGTATGTGGGCCTGCGCGCCGGGCTCTTCTGCGTCGTCAGCGGTCCGCAGTCGAAATCCTCCGCCTTTCGCGATCGCGATGCCGCCATTGCCAATGGCGTTGCCGACGACGTCTACATCAAGAAGGCCTGCACGGATGAGTCAAACATCGGCGATTGATCCCGTTTCTGCGGCGAGGGTGATACGGTAAGCCTCTGCTAACCGAATCACCCGCAGCCTTCCGCCCATGGCCACCGTCTTCCTCTCCTACAGCCACAAGGACGAGCACTACCGCAAGCAAGTGGCGGCGCATTTCGGCGTCATCGCCAAGCACCATCATGTGACGGTGTGGACCGACAAGCGCCTGCAGGGCGGCGACCGCTGGCGCGACGAGATCGGGCGCGTCATCGCCCAGGCGGACCTCGTGGTGCTGCTCGTCTCCCAGCACGCGCTGACCTCCGAGTTCATCCTGGCCGAGGAGGTCGAGCCGGCGCTGAAAGCCTCCAAGCGTGTCTATCCGATCCTGGTTCGGGATTGCGACTGGCAGGGGGTGGATTGGCTTGCCAAGTTGCAAGTGAGACCCGAGGGTGCCGTGCCGCTGGCCGGAATGCGCCCCGCACAGCGCGATAAGGCTCTCGCCGGCATCTGCCGGGAGATCCGGGGGTTGCTCAACGCCTCGGCCAAGAAGATCACGGCCTGAAATCTTGGCCGGTGAGCTATGCCGGCGGCGGGCTCGCGAGGCCGTCCGTGCTCGGGCATGATGACTTGGCCATCATGATTGTACCGGAGCCCCGCCCATGTCCACCTGGCAGCTACCCCTCGACCGTCCCCATCGCATCGCCCAGCGCGCGGGCGACTACATCTTCGTCGGCGGCGCCGGCGACTTCGATGCCAAAGGCAAGATCCGGCACAAGGGCGATCTCGACGCCCAGATCGAAGGCGCCCTTAAGAACATCGCTGCCGTGCTCGATACCGAGGGCTTGAGCCTCGACGATGTCATTCGGTTGAAGGCCTTCTATTCGGGCGATGGCGGCCAAGACGAGTGGGAGGTGATGGCCCACCTCCAAGCGCCGTTCGAAACCTCCCCCGCGCCCGGTATCACGGCCAATCCCGTGCCGCTGCAACCCTGGAAGGATCAGCTCGTCCAGATCCAGGCGATCGCGCGGAAGGGCTGGCGAAAACATCCGCATGTCCGCTTCGTCGCCGACGAGGTGCCGAAGGCGTACAAGAAAATGTTCAAGCTACCGGGCGTCACGGCGGGTCTACGCGCCGGGGAGATGTTCACCGTTCCGTCACGCACGGCGGCCGCCGCCGGCGAGATGCCAGACGACCGTGTCGACCAGACGCTCGCCGTCATGGGGCGCATGGGTCGGGTTCTGAGCGAGCTCGGCTGCGGCTTCCAGGACGCCATCAAGATGGAGGGTTATTACTTCGGCACCACCATGGAGCAGTGGCGCCCGTTGGCGGAAGCGCGCGCGAGCCACTTCCGCGAGCCCGGACCGGTCGCAACCGTCGTGCCCTGCCACGCGCTGTACCCTAAGGGAGCACACACGAAGGTCGAAGTGCTGGGCTTGCGCGATCATTGGAACGGCTTCGACAAGTACGTTCCCCGCGAGGACCGCTGGCCCAAGCGAGTCTGGGACTGGTCGATCCCGCTGCCCTATCGCCAGGGCATTCGCATGCGCGACATGATCTGGACCGGCGGGCAGGTGCCCTTCGAGCCGGACGAGAACAAGGGCCGGCCGGTGTTCGCGGGCGAGCTCATACCGCAGACGCAGTTCACGATGGTGCTGGTTGAAGAGATCTTGCGCGCGTTCGGCGCTGTCATGTCCGATCTGGCGCTGCTCGTCTGCTACTTCGCCTCCGACGGTAGCGAGAAGACGACGCGCGCCATGGCCGATATCCTGACCGCGACGAGCGGTGGCGTGCTGCCGCCGATCACGCTGGTGCCGCAGCCACACATGCACTCGGCGGATATGACGGTCGAGATCTGGGGCGTGGCGCGGGGTTGGGTGAGCATGGCGTCCTGTACTGCGTGAGGCAAAGAGGGCTATGTCGTGAGCGAGAAATGCGCGCCAAGGTGGGGGTGCTGGTTCGGCGTGCACGGCGCCTGCGATGTCAGGCAGGTGGCGGCGAAGCATGTGATGGGATGGTCGTTGAGAATTGCATTGCGGCACGAGCACCCCCACCTATGTTCGCCTAAGGGCTTAGCTGACGCTAAACCCAAGGCGAACAGTCCTCCCCCGTCGCGCCGGAGGCGCGCCTCCGGCGCGACAAAAGGGGGAGGAAAGGAAGGAAATGATTTCTCGCAGACGACGCGGACTGACAGGAAGCCATCGATGAGCGAGGCCAAGACCACTGCCCGTGCCTGGGTGCGCGATCACCTGGGTGACCTGTCCGACTGGTGCGCGACCATCTTCGAGCATGGCAAGTCCGCGTGGCGCGAGTACCGCTCGGCGGCGTTCTATGTCGATCTGCTGCGCCGCCAAGGCTTCGAGGTCGAGGCGGGGAGCGGCGGTATGCCGACGGCATTCTCGGCCATCTGGGAGAACGGCAAGGGCCCGACCATCGCGGGCTATGCCGAATACGACGCCGTGCCCGGCAACTGCCAGGCGGCCGACGTCGTCAAGCGCCCGCGCGACGGCCTCTCGCCCTATGCGGCCGGCCACACCGATCCGCATTCCGGCCTCGGCATGTCGGCGCTGGGCGGCATCCTCGCGGCAAAGGCCGCTATGGAAAAGCACGACATCAAAGGCCGCCTCAAATTCTTCGGTGAGCCGGCCGAGAAATGCCGCGGCTCCAAGCCCATCCACGCGGCGAAAGGCTACTACGACGACATCGACGCGATGATCTCGTTCCACCCGATGTTCGCCATGCCCTATTCCAACACGGTCAGGTGGGACACCCATTGCGGCGCGGGCTATGGCGCCATCTACACGTTCACATGTGAGAGCCCGGAAACGTGGCTTGGCACGGCGGGCGGCTCGGTGGTGCAGGGCTATCACGCGGGCGCGCGCGTTCCCGGCGCCAGCGATGCCGTCGTACAGATGTACATGCTGGGCAAGACCCTCAAGGAGCACGTGCTCTCGAGCGGCACCAGCTGGTCGGTCAACGAGGCGATCCTCAACATGGGCCAGGCGACCGCCGACAACCTGCCGGCCGGAATGGCGCAGATCATGTACATGGCGCGCGTGCCGAACCTGGAGATGGCCGAGCGCGTCATCGCCGGGCTCGATCATTTCGCCGAGAGCGCGGCGCGGGTAGCGCATTGCAGCTGGCGGCGGGATTGGGTGTGCAAGTCGCGGCCTGGTCTCGCCAACCATGCAATCGCGCGGACGACCTATCGCAATCTGGAAACTGTCGGGGCGCCGAAGTGGCAGGGCGAGGCGATCCGGCTGGCGCAGGACATCCAACGCAGTCTTGGTCTGACGCCGATGGAGAATCCTTACGATCCCGCCATCGAGGCCCTCATTCAACCGGAGGAAGCCGAGGCCTACGTCCGCGCGATCCTGCCACCGGGTCAGATGCACTACACGTCGGATGACTACACAGAGTATTGCTGGCACGCGCCGACCGTGCGCCTGACGGTGGCGCGGCCCATTCTGGCGCGGCCGAAGCCCGGCTATGCCTACCCGGACTGGGTGATCAATGCCCTTGGAGGCCTGAAGCCCACCATAGAACCCATGCTCGATGTCGCCGCGCAGGTCATTGGCATGACGGCGATCGATCTGTTGACGGACGGCGCATCACTCGCCGCCGCCCAAACCGAATTCGTCGAGCGCACCGGCGGCGGCAAGGGCGGCTCGAAGTGGATTCAGCCGCTGTGCGATTACCCCCCGCCGATCCACTTCCGCTGGCCGGAGTACATCGAAACGGTTCGCGGGCGGGAATGGGTGATACCGACGGTGCCGGGGTAGGGGACGCGTTCAGCGTGGCTGAGGCACGGTAGGCTGAGGGTCGAGGAACCCGGCTCGCTCGCAATCTACTTGCATGCGACCGCTCGGCCAAAAGCCGATCGAGACACGGACGTGGTTAGGCGCGATCTGCTCGGCGCGGAACTCGTAGACGCGAGGCAGATCGCAATCGATTGCCAATTCAAATTCCTTCACACCTTCCAGCTTGATGACGCCGGGCGTCGGCTCGACGTGCTCAAATCCCTCAAAGCCGACGAAATTGAAATAGATGTCCTCGATCGTTGAGGTCAAACAGTGCTCCAACGGCTCCCACTCGAGCTTGGTGATGGTCGCATCATGCAACCCACCAAGCTCCTTGAGTAGCTCCGCGAAGGTCATGTCGACTACCCCACCCGCACCAGCACATGCCGCTTCTTCCCTAGCGAAAGCTTGATGACACCATCCGCGCCAAGGTCTGTCTTCGTGAGTTGACGCTTCTCGTCGGTCACCGCCACGTCGTTGACGCGCAAGCCGCCGCCCTGGATCTGCCGGCGGGCTTCGCCGTTCGAGGCGCACAAGCCGGCTTTGACGAAGAGGGTGAGCACGCCAATGCCGGCGGCGAACTCGGCCTCCGGCACAGTGATCGTCGGTAGACCGGCATCGGAGGCCCCTTCAGTGAAAACCCTCCGCGCCGTCTCGGCGGCCTCGTCTGCTGCTGCGCGGCCGTGCATCAGCGCGGTCGCCTCGGTCGCGAGCACCTTCTTGGCCTCGTTGATTTCGGCGCCATCGAGCGCGGCCAGCCGCGTGATCTCATCCAGCGGCAGCTCGGTGTAGAGTTTGAGGAACTTGCCCACATCGGCGTCCTCGGCGTTCCGCCAGTACTGCCAATAGTCGTAGGGGGAGAGCATGTCGGCGTTGAGCCAGACGGCGCCCGCCATGGTCTTGCCCATCTTAGCGCCGGAGGAGGTGGTCAAGAGCGGCGTCGTCAGCGCGAAGGCGTCCTTGCCATCGACGCGGCGCGTCAGCTCCATGCCGTTGACGATATTGCCCCACTGATCGGAGCCGCCCATCTGCAGCACGCAGTCGTGGCGGCGGTTCAGCTCCAGGAAATCATAGGCCTGGAGGATCATGTAGTTGAACTCGAGGAACGTCAGCGGCTGCTCGCGCTCGAGACGGAGCTTTACCGAGTTGAATGTCAGCATCCGGTTGATGGTGAAGTGGCGGCCGTAGTCGCGCAGGAAATCGATGTAGTTGAGGTGATCGAGCCAGTCGGCATTGTTGACCATGACGGCATCGGTCTTGCCCGAGCCGAAGCTCAGGAATTTGGCGAACACGCCCTTGATGCCCGCCATGTTCTCGGCGATCTGTTCGACCGAGAGGAGCTTCCTCGCCTCGTCCTTGAAGGAGGGATCGCCGATCTTGGTCGTGCCGCCACCCATCAGTGTGATCGGCCGGTTGCCGGTTTTCTGCAGCCAGCGCAGCATCATGATCTGGACGAGGGAGCCCGCATGCAGGCTTTTCGCCGTGCAGTCGAAACCGATATAGGCCGTGACGCACCCTCTAGCGAAGCGCGCGTCCAGATCCTCCGGATGCGAGACCTGGTGGATGAAGCCCCGCTCGTCGAGGGTTTTCAGGAATTCGGATCGGAACTTGCTCATGGGGCGGCTCTCGTATTTGCTAGCGCACGTTCCGGCGAAGTGGCTCCCGGTTTGCCGTGAGAACGTGCGAGAAGCAGGAAGCTTTTGCGCTCATAGCATGGGGCGTCCCCGATGGCCAAACTGCTGACCGCGTTGGGGTTGATGAGCGGCACCTCGATGGATGGCATCGACGTGGCGCTCGTGCGCACCGACGGCGAGGAGATGATCGAGCACGGGGCGTTCCGCAGCTACGTCTATCCGGATGATTTTCGCGCTCGGCTCCGCCAGGGGCTCATAGACGCCAGGCCGATCCGCAAGCGTTCCGCGCGGCCGGGCTCGCTTCGGGATTTGGAGCGCGAGCTGACGGAGCGGCATGCGGAGGTGGTGGCGGCGTTTCTCGCGGCTGAGGGGCGTGAGGCCCGCTCGATAGACGTCGTCGGATTCCACGGGCAGACGGTGCTGCACCGGGCGCGGCCGTATCGGGCGACGTGGTTGCCGCGCGCATTCTTCCCTTTCGATAGAGGCATGCTCACCGTCCAGATCGGCGACGGCCAAGTGCTCGCCCGATCCATTGGCATCGACGTCGTCTACGACATGCGCGCGGCCGATTGCGCGGCCGGCGGTCAGGGCGCGCCGCTCGTTCCGGTCTACCACCGGGCGCTGACGGCCAAGCACGGCGAGCGGCCGATCGCCGTCCTCAACATCGGCGGCGTCGCCAACGTCACCTGGATCGGCCGCGACGGCGGGCTCATCGCGTTCGACACCGGCCCCGGCAATGCGCTCATCGACGACTGGCTGTTGCAACATACGGGCAAGGCGATCGACGAGGATGGCAAGCTTGCGAGCTCCGGCCGCGTTAGTGAGACCCTCCTCACGGATCTGCTGCGGGATCGCTACTTCATTGAGCTGCCGCCGAAGTCGCTCGACCGGAACACGTTCTCGCTGGATGGGGTCAAAGGCGTCTCGCCCGCCGATGGTGCAGCGACCCTCACCGCCTTCACCGCCGCCGCTGTCCGCCGCGCCGCGGAACACATGCCCGAGCCACCGGCACTCTGGCTCATTTGCGGAGGGGGCCGCCGGAACCGGACGCTCATGCAGGAGCTCGCTGGGCGTCTCGAAACGGCCGTCGCCCCCATCGAGGCCATCGGTGCCAATGGCGATGCGATCGAGGCGGAGGCGTGGGCTTATCTCGCGGTGCGCTCGCTGAAGCGGTTGCCATTGACGTTCCCAGGAACCACGGGCATCGCCAAGCCTTCGACCGGCGGCGTTCTGGCGCGGAAATCGTAGGGCGACCGGTGGTCGCCCGACTATCCACAAGTGCAAGGGGGGTGGTTACCGAGCTGAGCGGGCAACCGCCGGTCGACCCTACAAACCGCATCGCAGCCATCAGAAGTCGCCGGCATGGCGTTTGAGGCCTTGCCCGTCTAATCCTCCCGCGCCTCGTCGATCGAACGCCAGGCGCTGATCGTCGCGAAGTAGAGGCTGGCCAGCACCCACAGCCAGAAGACCAGTGGCTCGCTCACCATTGGATGGGCTTCGCGCTCGGCGATGAAGACGAGGCCGACGGTGGTGACGCTCCAGATCACCGTCATGATGAGCGTCAGCGGGCGCAGGAAAACAACGCGCAGTGGATGTACGTATTTCCACGGCACGAAGGTCAGGAAACAGCAGAGTGCCACGACCGCCAGATTGATCCAATCCGGCGAGCGCAGGATGTAGAGATAGAGAACGACGATGTTCCAGACGGCGGGAAAGCCCTCGAAGAAATAGTCGTTCGTCTTCATGCCGACATTGGCGTAGCAGTAGAGCGAGGTCGCTGCCACCGCGCAGGCCGCCGGGATCGCCCAGAAAGACGGCACCATCTGGAACCAGTAGATCATAAGGGCCGGAATGAAGGAATAGGTGACAAAATCGGTTACGTTGTCGAGCGTCGCACCGTCGAAGTTGGGCGTGAACTCGCGCACCCGGAAGCGGCGCGCGAGCGTGCCGTCGATGCCATCGATGAACAGGGCGACGCCAAGCCAGAGAAACGCCTTGAGTTCATCGCCCCGCAGCATGGCGATCAGCGCCAGCATGCCGAAGACGATGCCTGCCCCCGTGAAGGCGTGCACGGCCCAGGCGGCCGCAACCTTGCGGCGCTCCGTCCGCTCGGGCCGCTCGGCTGGTTCTTCGATGGCGGACCCCATCATGCCCTCGCGATGATTCAGCTGATGACCGATAGATGACACAAAAATCCGGCGCTGTCAGGCTTGCCGTCGCCGATCTAAACGACGAACTCAACGGCATGGTAGCCCTGAAGATACAGCAGCGCCGTCAGATCGCCGTGCGTAATCTCGGCATCGGCCGCCTCGCCAAGCACCGGCTTCGCGCGGAAGGCAACGCCGAGGCCTGCCGCGCGAATCATCTGGACGTCGTTGGCCCCATCGCCCACGGCAATCGTTTCATCCCTTGTGATGCCGCATTCCGCCACCAGCGCGTCGAGGGTGTGGCTCTTGCCGTCAGGATCGAGGATCGGAGGGGTAAGCCTGCCGGTCAGGCGGCCATCCGCGACCTCCAGGCGATTGGAGAAGTCGCGGTCGAAGGCGGCGAGCTCGCGCACGTGGCCCGTGAAAACCGCAAATCCTCCCGAAACAATGGCGGTCAGGGCACCATGGTGGCGCATGGTGGCGGCAAGCGTCCGGGCTCCCGGGTTGAGGGTGATGCGCGTTTGCGCGACGTCTTGCAGTGCCAACTCGGGCAGGCCCTTTAGTAGGCCGACGCGCATGGTCAGCGATTGGACGAAGTCAATCTCACCACGCATGCTGCGCTCGGTGATGGCCGAGATCTCTTGGCGCAGGCCCATTACACCGGCCAGCTCGTCGATGCATTCCTGCGCGATGAGGGTCGAATCCATGTCGGCGACGAGGAGCTTTTTCCGGCGGTTGGTGGCGGGAACGATGGCCGCATCGATCGGATGGGGCGCGAGCAATCTATGGATTTCGGCCAGGATGGCGCGCTTTCCCGCGAGGCTGGCGGTGAAGGTGACCTCGGCGGCTACCTCGGGATGGAGCCAGCGGCTCGGCCCCGCGTCCGGAAGCTTGCTGCGCACTTCGGCAACCAAGGCCGTCGATAGCGCAATACTCCCCGGCGGGGCGATCAGGACGGCAACGAGCGGAGCGGCCGGCATCAGCCGGCAACTCGCTCGGGTCCGGGCCTCGAGCGCATCGCGCGAGCGGATAGGGGACGCGCAGTCATGACGTCCGGACCTCGGAGTTGTAAACCGGAGGCGCGCTGGCTTAGTGTGGCGGTTCGCAAGTCCGCTACATTATTTGCTGCTTGCTCTTCATGCGGACTTGCGAACATGACGCCACACCAAGCTATTGACTCGCCTAGTGTGGCGTCGCGCCATAGTTGACCAGTCTCGCTGCACGGTCGGTGTCAACTATGGCGCGATGAACGCCACACGAAGCACATGATATTGCTAGTGGCCCTCATGTCGCGCCAAAATCGGACGGACGCCCGGCGAGCATGCGATTTTGGCGCGACGGGCCACTAATGTCCTTATCGATCGCGAAGTTCGCACGGAACCTGCTGCGGAAAGTAACGGACTTCGCGATCGGGACACTAGAAAACAGGCATGACCGAGCCCCGGATCGTTCTTATCGCAGGGCCGACCGCGAGCGGCAAGTCGGCGCTCGCCTTGGCGCTGGCCGAGCGTTTGGGCGGGATCATCGTCAATGCAAACTCCATGCAGGTCTATCGCGAGCTGCAAATCCTGACGGCGCGGCCAACGGCGGAAGAAGAGGCGCGCGCGCCTCACCGGCTATTTGGGACGGTGCCGGGCGCGACCGCCTATTCGTCCGGCCAATGGCTGGCGGCAGCGACGCGGGAGATTGGCGATGCCTTGGCTGCCGGTCGCCCTGCGATCGTGGCTGGCGGGACGGGGCTCTACTTCAAGGCGCTGACGGAAGGGCTCGCGCCAGTGCCTGAGATACCGAATGAAGTGCGAGCGCGCTGGCGCGGCGCGGCGGCCGAGCATGCACCGGAAGTCCTCCACGAAATGCTGAGGTTGCGGGATCTGAAAACAGCTTTGCGGCTGAAACCGACCGATCCGCAGCGCATCATCCGCGCGTTGGAAGTCTTGGAGGCAACAGGGCGGCCGCTTGCGGAGCTGCAGTCGGAGGCAACCGGGCCTGCTCATCCAGGCCTGGTGCGGGCCCTGCGCTTCGCACTCGTGCCGGATCGCGCATGGCTCACGGAGCGGATCGCCCGGCGGGCCCGGCAGATGATCACCGAAGGCGGCATTGAGGAGGTTAATGCTCTTGTCGCGCTCGGGCTTCCCGCCGAGCGTCCCGTCATGAAGGCGATCGGCGTGGCCGAGATCGGCGCCTTCCTGGCGGGCCAATCCCCCCTCGCGGACACCGAGGCGGCGATCATCCGGTCGACCCGCAAGTATGCCAAGCGGCAGGCGACCTGGATCCGCGGGCAGATGCGGGATTGGACCGCGATCGATCCGGCGGGCGCCGATCCGGCGGCGTTCGCTGGCGATCTCTGGAACGGCGGGTAATCCGTCCCGCCCATACAGCATTCATCTTTGTTACGCATATCCATTGCCAGACCCGCCAGGGAGTGCCAAGTAAGGCACGCTGACTAACGTCGAGGGGCATCGATGTCGTCGTTTTGTATCAGGGCCTTGCTGGCCCTATTTGCGTGCGCGTGTGCACCGCTCTCGGCGATTGCGGAAAGCGTTGCCTGCCAGTGCCAGGCGTCGTTCGTCTGCAATGGGGCGGCCTGCCAGCACCTCGATACGGCGGCGCCCGGCTGCTTCACCTTCAAGCTGACCTACGACAGGTATGACAAGAAGATCCGGCTCTGCCGCGACGCCATGTGCGAGGAGGGCAAGATGTCGGTCGAGAAGACAAGTGACGGGCAACTGATCCTCAGGACCTCGGTCACCTGGGGCGGCGCGAGTGGCGGCAAGGGCACCTGGATCATGGTCGACGCCGGCAAGGACTTCGTCTATCGCCAGAAGGACGAGGAGGGGCTCGAGGTGATCAGCGGCCCCTGCGAGTAAGCAGTAAAATTACGAAAACTAGCCTTTAAAAGCAATTAACAAGACGATTTCTCTGTCATTCGTTTCAATTCTTTACGCTTCGGCATTGACCTCCATTTAGGATATCATTAGGTTCGACGGCCTTGCTGCGCCGCAACGCAGAAAGGCCGTCCCTGAGGATGAACACCCGGCGGTAATGGCGGAGCCATGCATCGCATGGGCGGGCGGGAGCCCGCGCGCGGGCGAATTGTGCCGAACGGAGCAGAGCTATGGCTAAGACGATGACCGGCGCCGAGATGGTGATCCGCGCGATGGTGGATCAAGGCGTCAAGCACATCTTCGGCTATCCGGGCGGGGCGGTTCTGCCCATCTACGACGAGATCTGCCAGCAGGACGAGGTCCAGCACATCCTCGTCCGGCACGAGCAGGGCGCAACGCACGCGGCCGAAGGCTATGCCCGCTCGACCGGCAAGGTCGGCGTCGTGCTGGTGACATCGGGCCCCGGCGCCACCAACGCGGTGACGGGCCTGACGGATGCCCTCATGGACTCGATCCCGATGGTCTGCATCACCGGCCAGGTGCCCACGCACCTGATCGGCAACGACGCCTTCCAGGAGTGCGACACGGTCGGCATCACCCGGCCCTGCACGAAGCACAATTGGCTCGTGAAGCGCATCGAGGATCTGCCTCGCATCCTGCACGAGGCGTTCTATGTCGCGCGCACCGGGCGGCCGGGTCCGGTCGTCGTCGATATTCCCAAAGACATCCAGTTCGCCTCTGGCGAGTATGTCGGACCGTCCAACATCACGCACAAAACCTATAGACCGCAGACGAAGCCCGACAGCGCGCGCGTGCGTGCGGCCGTCGAATTGCTCGCCTCGGCCCGCAAGCCCATCATTTACTCGGGCGGCGGCGTCATCAACTCAGGGACGGCTGCAAGCAAGCTGCTGCGTGAGCTGGTCGAGATGACCGGCTTCCCCATCACCTCGACGCTGATGGGTCTCGGCGCTTATCCGGCGTCCGGCAAGAGCTGGCTCGGCATGCTCGGCATGCACGGCACCTACGAGGCCAACTGGGCGATGCATGATTGCGACGTCATGCTGTGCGTCGGCGCGCGCTTCGATGATCGCATCACCGGCAAGATCGACGCCTTCTCGCCGCGCTCCAAGAAAATCCACATCGACATCGATCCGTCCTCGGTGAACAAGAACGTCAAGGTCGACATCCCCGTCATCGGCGACGTGGCGCTGACGCTCGAGGAGCTGATCCGCGTCTGGCGGCAGTCGAGCCCGGACCTCGACAAGAAGGCACTGAAGGTCTGGTGGGCGCAGATCGACCAGTGGCGGTCGAAGGACTGCCTCAAGTACCGGATGAACCACGACATCATCATGCCACAATACGCCATCGAGCGGCTCTACGCGCTGACCAAGGACAAGGACACCTACATCACCACCGAGGTCGGCCAGCACCAGATGTGGGCGGCGCAGTTCTACCGCTTCGAGGAGCCCAACCGCTGGATGACCTCGGGCGGTCTGGGCACCATGGGCTATGGCTTGCCGGCGGCGATCGGCGTGCAGGCGGCGCACCCGAAATCACTCGTCATCGACATCGCGGGCGATGCCTCCGTGCTCATGACCATGCAAGAGATGTCGTGCGCTGTGCAGCACAAGCTGCCGGTCAAAATCTTCATCTTGAACAACCAGTACATGGGGATGGTGCGCCAGTGGCAGCAGCTTCTCCACGGCAATCGCCTGTCGAACAGCTACATGGAGAGCCTGCCCGACTTCGTGAAGCTCGCGGAAGCCTATGGCTGCGTCGGCATGCGTTGCGAGAAGCCCGACCAACTCGACGACGCGATCAAGGCGATGCTCAAGGTCGACAAGCCCGTTCTCTTCGACTGCCGCGTCGCCAACCTCGCCAATTGCTTCCCGATGATCCCGTCCGGGAAAGCCCACAACGACATGCTGCTCGGCGAGGATGTGCCCGACGAGGTGATCGAGAAGGCGATCGGGAAAGAGGGGAAGGTGCTGGTGTAGGGGGGGCAAACTCACCCCGACCTTCGGCATGGCCGAGGAGGCGGCCACCTAGCCATGTGAGCCTTGGCGTAACATTGCCGCATCCTGCTCCGCAGTTCGACACGGGATCGACGACTGGCCGAGGTACGGTTACTTCGTGTTTCGCAGGCTTGTCTGGGTGCCCGCCTTCGCGGGCATGACGGTGGGTGGGAAGGCAGCATGGCCCAGCAATTTCGTTGCCACCGAAGCTCGAATTGGAGACGTTGCATGACCGATCACACATCGGTGCCGGAAGATCGCAAGACAAAGCTTCGAGCTCTGCGATTGGCCCTGGAAGAAGGCGAGGCGAGCGGTCTTGCTCGACCATTCAATATCGAGGCCTTTCTCGAAGAGCAGTACCGAATTCATACCCAAACAACTGCCGCCCACGAATTGAGCCGCCCATGACCGTGCATTCGACCCAGTCCCACTATCCGACCCAGACCATCAAGGAGAAGGTGGAAACCCACACCCTCTCGATCCTGGTCGACAACGAGCCGGGCGTGCTTTCGCGCATCGCCGGGCTGTTCTCCGGCCGGGGCTACAACGTCGACAGCCTGACGGTCTCGGAGACCGAGCACGAGAAGCATCTCTCGCGCTTTACGATCGTCACGCAAGGCACGCCGCAAGTGATCGAGCAGATCAAGCATCAGCTCGAGCGCATGGTGCCGGTGCACCGCGTCGTCGATCTGACGGTGAAGGGCGACGCCATCGAGCGGGAGCTGGCGCTCGTCAAGGTGGTCGGCACGGGTGAGAAGCGGGTGGAAGCCTTGCGGCTGGCGGAAGCCTTCGGCGCCCGCACCATCGATGCCTCGCTCAACTCTTTTGTTTTTGAGCTCACGGGCGAGGTCAAGGAGATCGAGCGCTTCGTCCGGCTGATGATGAATGTCGGCCTGCTGGAAGTCTCGCGAACGGGGATCGCGGCGATCGCGCGTGGCGCGGAGCCGATGTAGGCTGGCGCCGAGGGACGCGAAGCGCCCCGAAGCTTAGCAACGGCGGAGCTTGAGGGGCTGGGCTTCGCAACAGGCTCAGCCCAGCCTACGGTTCCCAAGAATGCCGTGAAGGCAACGACTTCCCCTGTGGCCGCCCCTCACCCTCCCCTCTCCCCGCAAGCGGGGAGAGGCAGAAGCACGGTGCGTCCCTGACATGTGAGGCGGGCACGGCCTACGCCTTCCTCTCCCCGTAGCGAAGCGTGCGGGGAGGGTGATGGGCGACTGCAGGCGGGAGGCATACCACACGCGCCAGCAGCGACAACAATGCACGCTCGGCAACGATCGACCTTGTGGCGCGCCCCATCACGGCCGCCGTTCCCGAACCCTCATCTCAACACCGCATCGACGCGACGGCATGAGTTCGGCGAGGCCGCTGACATCGGTCAGGTATTTGCCGGCATAGTCGTGGAAGAGCTGCCAATTGTGCATGGCATCGCTCCGCCGCGTGCGACCACCCGTCAGGTGGTCGCGCACGGGCTCGAGGAGGGCGCCGAGCTCGGCCTTGTGGGGGAGCGCCGCGCGATCGATGAGCAGGATCACATCCTCGAGTTCCGCGCGGCCGTTCGAGCGGGCGGCCGGCGCGGCGGACACATCTGGGCTACGTGCCTCGCGCAACATGGCCTCGGCGAAGCTCGGATTGCGCGGCGGCTCGGCCAGGATGGCGTTGGGTGTGTCGAGGCTCGGCGGCGCGGCGCCGCCGTGGCCCGCGCCGTTCATCGATGGGGGAAGCGAGGGCTCCGGCCCTTGATCCGCCCAGCCGTCCGCCCCGCCGGGTTCGGCTCTCAGCATCGGCCCGGCCGCGGCCTCCGACACGGGGGCCGCGCCACTGATGGTCATGGCCACCAGATCGACATGAGCCCGGAAGCCTGGATCGGTCGAGGTCATGGCCGTGCGGATCGCTTCCAGGACGAGGCGCAGGAAATCCGCATCGGCCGATCGGATCCAGGTCGATTGGGAGTCCGTGGTCGAGACGACCAGCAGGCGCTTGCGGTAGAGGTAGAGACCGATGGCCACAACGAGCGAAGCCAATGCCAGCAACGCGATAGCGCTGAAGAGAGGTGCGTCCTTGCCCGTGCTCCAAAGTTGGAAGCGCAGCAGCTCGGCGAGCGCGAGCACGCCGAAGACGATGAGAGCGAAGCGCGCGGCACCCCGGAGCGGATGCACGGAGCCAATCGCCGCCGAGGCGACGTTGTTGAGCTGGATGACCCGGTCGCCCAAATCGATGATCTGGGGCGTTATCTCCAGACGTGCCGGCGCGTCGCGCATTTTGATCTGCTCGGATCCCTATTAAGAGGAGGGAACCAGAAAGCGCCCGAGGAAACAAGCCGGGCCTGCTTGTTTTCCGTTGACACGCCGATACATGGAGCGCAGTCTCATGGTGTTGCCCGTTGAGCCGCGTGCCGGCCGGATGCGAGAGCGCCAGTCGCCGCAGACCGAGGGCCGGTCGCAGTCCAGATCGGACGCTCCGGGTCAGTTGAAACAACTTGTGGAGGGAGGCATGACCCCGCCGAATAGTCCCCTCGGACCCTGCCAAGAGCAGGGTCACGGCTAGGTCTTTCGAGTGTCGTGCTCCGAGTGAGCCGGCGGCTCAGCCGTTGAGACCGGGCCGGTCAATAATATCATTGAAGCTGAACTCAAAACGGGGGCGGACCGGTGTCATGATACGGTCCAGAGCCCCGTGGTCAACAGCCCGGCCAGAGGCTCGGGTGTCTTCGAGGTTCGAATGAACCGGCCCCGCGCGCGTTCGAGGACGCGGCGGGGCCATTCGTTTTCCAGGGTGTCCTGCCTGTCAGGTCAGGATGAAATCACCCGACGTGAGGGCCGACTCGAGAACGCCGGTCAGCGTCAGCGTCGAACCGTCAGCGAAGGTGATCAGGGCGCCGCCGGTCGTGTCGGTGATCATCGCCTGAAGCGCTGTCCAATTGGCGATGCCGAAATCGCCGAGGTCGATCTCGTCGGTCGTGCCGCCGGCCGTAAAGTCGGTGATGACATCGTCTCCGGTCGCCGCCTCGAAGAGGAAGAGATCGTCGCCACTGCGCCCGGTGAAGGTGTTGTCGCCCGCGCCGGCCTTGAGAGTGTCGCCGTGATTCGTGCCCTCGGCGTTCTCGATGTCCGTGTAGGTGTCGGCGCCGGCGTCGCCCGCCTCGCCGGCCTGCGTCTTGAGGTTGATGGTCACGGCGGCCGAAGAGTTGCGATAGGAGATCCAGTCGCTGCCCTTGCCGCCGTCATAGACGCCGACGCCGGTTCCGGAGATGATCAAGTCGTCGCCGTCGCCGCCGAAGGCGTGCTCGTTGCCGTTGCCGGTGGCGATCGTGTCGTCGCCGATGCCGCCGTAGAGCCAATCGTTGCCCTCGCCGCCGTCGATATTGTCGTCGCCGAGCTCGCCGTAGATCGTGTCGGCGCCGTTGCCGCCGGACAGCGTATCGTTGCCGATGCCGCCGTTCACCCGGTCGTCACCATCGCCCCCCGAAACGGTATCGTTGCCGCCCTCGCCGAGCAGGGTATCGTCGCCGGAGCCGCCGGTGACGGTATCGGTATCCGCGCCGGCGAGCACGAAATCGCTGCCCGCGCCGCCGGAAATCGTATCGTTGCCGGTGCCGCCGTAGAGCTTGTCGTCACCATCGCCGCCGCTGAGCGTGTCCACACCGGTGTCGCCGAAGAGCTTGTCGTTGTCGGAGCCGCCCGAAAGACTGTCGTTGCCTTTTCCGCCCTTGAGTTGATCGACCCCGGCATCGCCATTAACCGTGTCGTTGCCGGCCTCGGCCATGACGTAGTCGTTGCCGGAGTTGCCGTGGATACCGTCGTTGCCGCCGTTGCCGTAGATCCGGTCGTTGCCGTCGCCGCCATTCAGCGTATCGACGCCGAGGCCGCCGTTGATGCGGTCGTTGTCGTCGCCACCATTGATGGTGTCGTCGCCCGCTTCGCCATTGATCTGGTCGTTACCAGTGTCGCCATTGAGCGTGTCGTTGCCCGCGCCGCCGAAGATCCTGTCGACACCCCCATCGCCATTGACGATGTCGTTGCCCGCCATGCCGAGGAACGTCTCGCCGGTCGAGTTACCCGTCAGGTTATCGTTGCCCTTGGTGCCTTTGCGGATGGCCATGATACGCTACGCTCCCCAGCACTGAAACTGACTTGCCCGGCTTGGGCTTAGTGGGGCAAATCGTAGTGGGGGTGGGTAAATGCGGATTTACCCGAATTCTATGAAAAGTTGAAGTGGTCTATCATTTGTTTCGATGGCTCAGGCAATTTTCGACAAAACTGTTCGTAACTTGCGTTGTGTGCCGTGTGTAGCGAGCACAGGCTCGCAGAAAAAGAGCAAGCCCGCCGCTTTCGCGATGGGCTTGCTGCATCCAAGGTCTGGCGATGCTTCAGATCAGACGAAGAGGAAGTCGGCTGACGTCAGCGAGGCCTCCAGAACACCGAAAACCGTGATGGTGTTGCCGCCGCCAATGTTGATGACGGCGCTGCCGGAGACATCGGTCGTCAGTGCCATCAGCTCGGCGAAGGTGTCGGTGCCGGCCGTTGTGACGATTGCGTCGTCGATCGTGATCTCGTCGGTCGTGCCGCCAGCGGTGAAGCCCTTCACGATGTCCGCGCCACCATGGTTGCCGGACGTGAACATGAACTGGTCATCGCCGGTGCCGCCGTCGAGCGTGTTGGCGGACGAGTTGCCGGTCAGCGTGTCGCCGCTAGTGCTACCGATCACCTTCTCGATGCTGACGTAGACATCGCTGGCTGCATCGCCACCGCTGCCGGCGTTGGTCGTCAGGTTGACGGTCACCGCCGCCGAGGAAGAGGTGTAGGACACCGTGTCGCTGCCCGTGCCACCGGTGAAGGTATTGGTCGAGTTGTTGGCGACGAACGTGTCGTCGAGATTGCTGCCTATCACGTTCTCGATGCCGGTGAGGACATCGCTGGCCGCATCGCCACCCGTGCCCGCGCCGGTCGTCAGGTTGACGGTCACCGCTGCCGACGAAGTGGCGTAAGAGACCGTGTCGCTGCCCGTGTCGCCACTGATCGTGTCACCGCCCGCGCCGCCTGTGAAGGTGTTGTCCGAGCTGTTGCCGGTCAACGTGTCCGCAGCCGAGCCGCCGATGATCTTTTCGATGAGGATGTAGCGGTCGCCGTTGGCGTCTCCGGCTGTCCCGAGGCCGGTGGAAAGATTGACGGTTATCGCGGTGGTCGAGGCCGCGTAGCTCACCGTATCGGTACCCTCTCCGCCGTCGTAGATCTCGACGTCGGAGGTGGCGAACATCAGGTCGTTGCCGTCGCCGCCACTGAACGAATCGACGCCCGCGCCTCCCGTCAGCGTATCGTCGCCGTAGCCGCCGTAGAGCGCGTCGGCACCGTTGCCGCCACTGATCGAGTCGGCGTCGTCGCCGCCGTAGATGGTATCGGCATCGTCGCCGCCATCGATCGTGTCGGCGCCGGCGCCACCATAGATCGTGTCGAGACCCGCCGAGCCCGCGATCGTGTCATCGCCGTACTCGCCATAGATGGTGTCGTTGCCATTGCCGCCGGTGACAAAGTTGTTGCCGATGCCGCCGAGGACGTAATCGTTGCCGTCGCCGCCGCTGAGCGTATCGGTGCCGTCGCCACCGTAGAGCTTGTCGTTCTCGCTGCCGCCGGTCAGCGTGTCGTTGCCGGCCTGGCCCCACAGATAGTCGATGCCGGCGCCGCCGTTCAGGTTGTCTGAGCCGAGTTCGCCCTTCAGAGTGTCGGAGCCGTCACCGCCGGTCAGCGTATCGTTGCTGCCGCCGCCCCAGACCTTGTCGTCGCCGTCGCCGCCGCTGATGGTGTCAACTCCCGCGTTGGTGCCGCCGTAAAGCTTGTCGTTGCCATCGCCGCCGCTGATCGTGTCCGCGCCGAGGTCACCATAGATGGTGTCGTTGCCGGCCTCGCCGTTCAGCGTGTCGTTGCCGTAGCCGCCATAGATGATGTCGTTGCCGCTGTCGCCGTTGACGGTGTCATTGCCGTCCAGCGCATAGAACTTATCCGCCGCCGTCGTGCCGTTCAGCGTGTTGGCGGACTTCGTGCCCTTGATGACAGCCATTTGCGTAACGTTCCCCATACCAAGGCGCATCCACTGCGCCGCGTTGATCGGAGGGAACCTTAAGGGAATAGCGGTTAACGGCCTCATTCAGGCGGCCAACGAAGATTATCTACCGTCAACAGTCGTCTATTCTGTTGCCTCGCATTTTATGCAAATCGTCAACTCCTAAACACCCGAACCCGCCGTCAGCCCCTCCAGCACCGCCTCCTCAGCCGTGCGCGGTGACAGCGCATCGCCGATCACCGTCACGGATTGGCACACGCCTTCAAGCTCCGTTGAGAGGGAGGCGTCGGGCACCTGGCCCTGACTGAGCACCAGGGTATCGGTCTCCTCGATGGCCATCGCCGCGCCGCTCGCGGCATGTTGGAAGTACACGGTCGAGCCATCGGCACCATAGAGGCGGGCATAGGGCACGACCTCGACGCCGAGCTCGGAGAGCACGCCCGCCCAGTGATCGCGCACGTACCAAGGGAGCAGCTCGCCCGCGGCGATCCCCTCGACACACAGACGCACCCGGCAGCCTTCACGACGCAACTTCTCGGCGAGCCCCATGCCGATCCAGTCGGGCCGCCACTCCGCGATGACGACGGATTGGCCGACATTCACCTGGCCCTGCAGCACCTGCCAGGCATCCACGACATGCGCCGACTCGCGTCCCTCGATCTCGGGCCAGTACGGCCCAGCGCCGGTCGCGACGATGACGGCATCGGGCGCCTCGCGCTCGACGAGAGCGCGGTCGACGGCGGTGCCGCGCACGATGCGCACGCCGGCGATCTCGCATTCTCTCGTGAGGTTCGTTGTCAGCCCGCCGAACTCGGCACGGCGCGGCAAGAGTTGGGCGAGCAGCACCTGACCGCCGAGTTGGCTGGACTTCTCGTAGAGTGTCACCTCGTGCCCGCGCTCGGAGGCGACGGCGGCGGCTTTCAGGCCGGCCGGACCGCCACCGGCAACGAGCACACGCTTTTTGGTCGTGATCGGCGGCCGGACGCCATGCGTCAGCTCGCGCCCCGTTTCGGGATGTTGGATGCAGGAGATCGAGTAGCCTTTATGGAAGTGATGTATGCAGGCCTGGTTGCAGCCGATGCAGGCGCGGATGTCCTCGGCGCGTCCGGTGCGCGCCTTGTTGGGCATCTCGGGGTCGGCGATCATCGCTCGCGTCATGCCGCACATGTCGGCTTGGCCCGAGGCGATGATGCTTTCGGCGATCTGCGGCTGGTTGATGCGCCCGGCCACCAGCACGGGCTTCTTCACCACTCGCTTCACCGCCGCCGCGAACGGTGCGACGTAGCCCGTCTCGATCGCCATCGGCGGCACGATGTGGATGGCGCCTTGCAGTGTAGCCGACGATCCCGCGATGACATTGAAGTAGTCGAGCTTAGCCTCGGCATCGAGCAACCGGCAGATCTCGACGACCTCGGAGGGCTCGATCGTGTCGGTGTCCTGGTCGTCGCCGGAAATGCGGATGCCGAGGGTGAAGCCGGGTCGCGTCTTGGCGCGGATGTCCGCCACCACCTCACGCAGAAACTGCATCCGGTTCTCGAGCGAGCCGCCATAGCGGTCGTCGCGCAGGTTGGTCTTCGGATTAAGGAACTGCGCCGGCAGATAGCCCATCGAGGCAACGATCTCCGCGCCGTCGAGCCCGGCCGTCTGCATCCGTCGCGCGGCGTCTCCATATCCCGCGACGATCTCGGCAATGAGTGCCTGCGTCAGCGGCACCGGCATGACGCGAAAGCGCCGGTTCGGCACGGCGGAGGGTGCATAGGCCGGCGGGATCGAGCCGCCTTCGCCCTCCATTATCTCGCGGCCCGGATGGAAGAGCTGGCCGAAGACTTTTGCGCCGTGGCGGTGGATGGCTTCGGCAAGGCGCGTGTAGCCCGGAATGCACGCATCCGTGTCGGCCATCAGGATATGGGAGGTGTATTTGGCCGTGCGGTGGACGCCCGCCACCTGCACGACGATGAGGCCCGCGCCGCCTCTCGCCCGCGCCTCCTGATAGGCGACGAGCTGATCGGCGACCTCGCCCTTGTGGGCCATGGCCGTATCGTGGCCGGTCGAGAGGATGCGGTTGCGCATCGTCGTGCCGCCGAGGGCAATGGAGGAGAAGAGGTGCGGGAAGCTCGGTGTAGACACGAAATTGTTCCCTCCGCGAAACAAATGTTCGCGCATCGAAACCGCGTTCGCGAGCCAGCGCAAGCCCGCATGGTTACCGGCACCGCCATTGCGTAGGCGATCGCGTTGACGGCGGGTCTGTCAATCGATAGACGGGCGCGGGCTAGTGTACTAGCCTTGGGAAATGAAGCCGGCGAGAAAGCCGGTGCAAGTTGGAGGAAATCGTATGCATCTTTTGAAAACGCTGGCCGGCGCCGCCGGTCTGTCGATCGTGATGGCGGGTACCGCCTTCGCCGCCGACGGGCCGACGCTCGCCGCCGTCAAGGCCGCGGGCGAGCTCAAATGCGGCGTCAACACCGGCCTCGGCGGCTTCTCCATTCCGGATAGCGCCGGCGTCTGGAGCGGTCTCGACGTCGATGTCTGCCGCGCGGTCGCGGCCGCCGTCCTCGGCGACGGCAACAAGGTGAAATTCATCGGCCTCTCCGCCCAGCAGCGCTTCACCGCGCTCCAAAACGGCGAGATCGACATGCTCTCGCGCAACTCCACCTGGACGCTGCAGCGTGACAGCAAGCTCGCGCTCAACTTTACGAACGTCACGTTCTACGACGGCCAGGGCTTCATGGTTCCCAAGAAGCTCAACGTAAAGAGCGCCAAGGAGCTCAACGGCGCCACCGTCTGCGTGCAGACCGGCACCACCACCGAGCTCAACCTCTCGAACTACTTCCGCGCCAACTCCATGGAGTTCAAGCCGGTCGTCATCGAGAACCAGCAGGAAGTGCTTGCCGCCTACATCTCCGGCCGCTGCGACGTCTACACGACGGACGCCTCGGGCCTCGCCTCCCAGCTGAAGAACGACATTCCGAACGGCGCCGCCGACCATGTGATCCTCCCCGAGATCATCTCGAAGGAACCGCTTGGCCCGGCCGTCCGCCAGGGTGACGAGCAGTGGAACGACATCGTAAAGTACACGGTGAACGCCCTGCTGCAGGCCGAGGAGAGTGGCATCACGCAGGCGAACGTCGCCGACATGGCCACCACCTCGAAGGACCCGGACGTGCAGGCACTGCTTGGCGCTGTGAACGCCGAGGGTAAGACGTCCGGCAACGGCGAGGCGCTCGGCCTCGGCGAGGATTGGGCTGTCATGGCTATCAAAGCGGTCGGTAACTACGGCGAGATCTTCGACCGCAACATCAAGCCGCTCGGCCTCGAGCGCGGCATCAACGCGCAATGGAACAAAGGCGGGCTGATGTACGCCCCGCCGATGCGCTGAGGCGAGACGAAACCGGGGCCGTGTCGCAAGACGCGGCCCTCACTCTTTTAAGCGGTAGGGATCGCGCGATCGGAGCCCTGCATGGCCGTCTCCGAAGCCAGGCGCCACGGTGCGGGCACGGGCGTCTCCGCCAACCTGCTCGCGGCCCTACTGGCCATTGCGGTCGTCGCGACCTTCGTGGTGGCGACCTATCTCGGTCACATCCGATCGGTCGTCGAGCTGACACGCTGGGTGGCGCCGCTGGTAGCGGTGATTGCGCTCGTTGCCGCCTTCCTGGTGCGCGATCGAACGCAGCGGGGCTTCATCTTCCAGGTCCTGGTGTTCGCGCTCATCGCCGGCGGCCTCGCCTATCTGATCCACAACACGCTCGTCAATCTGGAAAGCCGCAAGATCTCGACCGGCTACACCTTCCTCGACCGTGAGGCGCGCTTCGAGATCGGCGAGAGCATCATTCCCTATACAGCCGCCTCGCCCTATGGGCGCGCGCTACTCGTCGGCTTCCTCAACACGCTGAAAGTGTCGATCCTTGGCATCGCCATCGCGACCGTGCTCGGTATCACCGTCGGGATCCTGTCGCTGTCGAAGAACTGGCTCGTCGCCAAGCTCGCGGCCGTCTATGTGAACTTCCTTCGCAACGTGCCGATCCTGCTCCACATCATCCTCTGGTACACGACGATCACCTTCGTGCTGCCGCCGATCCGCGATGCGATCACGCCCATGGAGGGGGTCTATCTCACGCAGCGCGGTCTCTATTTCCCGGTTCCGGTCGAGGCGCCGGGATGGAGCTGGGCGCTCTGGGCGTTGCCCGTCGGGATTGTGGTCGCCTGGGCCTTCGCACGTTGGGCCAAGGTCCGGCAGGATCGCACGGGCGAGGCGCTGCCGGTCATTTGGATCGGTCTCGGCATCATCGCTGGTCTCCCAATTCTCGTTTGGTTGCTCTCCGGCGCGCCCTCCGAGCTGAGCGTGCCGGAACTCAAGGGGTTCAACTTCGAGGGCGGCTACAACATCAGCCCCGAGTTCATGTCGGTGCTGGGTGGCCTCGCGATCTATACCTCCGCCTACATCGCCGAGATCACGCGGGCCGGCATCATGGCCGTGTCGCACGGGCAGACGGAGGCGGGGCGCTCGCTCGGCCTCTCCGAGGTCGTGATCATGCGCAAGGTGATCCTGCCGCAGGCGCTGCGCGTCATCATCCCGCCGACCACGAACCAGTATCTGAACCTGACAAAGAACTCCTCGCTCTCGGTCGCCGTCGGCTATCCCGATCTCGTCAGTATCGGCAACACGACGCTCAATCAGACCGGCCAGGCCATCGAGGTGATCGTGATCTTCATGGCGGTTTATCTGACGACGAGCCTCGTCACCTCGGCGATCATGAACATCTACAACCGCCGCATGCAGCTGGTGGAGCGGTAGATGGCGGAAACGGCCGCACGCGCCGCACCCATCACCGAGCGTCCCGGACCCATCGGCTGGGCGCGCAAGAACCTGTTCCCCAGCTGGGGCAACACGATCATCACACTCGTTTGCCTCTACGTCATCTGGCGCGTCCTGCCGCCCTTCATCGACTGGGCCTTCGTCAACGCCGTCTGGCGCCCCGATCCGCAAGCCTGCCGGGACGCCATCGGCGCCGGCGCCTGCTGGGGCATCATCGCCGAGAAGTGGCGGCTGATCCTGTTCGGCACCTACCCCTATGCAGAGCAATGGCGGCCGGCGCTGATGGTCGCCGTGCTGCTCGCTCTCATCGCCATCTCCATGGTGCCGGCCTTCTGGCGCCGCTGGCTCATGTTCGCCTGGGCTGCCGGTCTGGTTCTCATGGGCGTTCTGATGTGGGGCGGTATTTTCGGGCTCCCGTTCGTTGAGACCGATCAGTGGGGCGGCCTGCCGCTGACATTGATCCTCTCCGTCAACGGCATCGTCTTCTCTTTCCCGATCGCCATCGCATTGGCGCTCGGCCGGCGCTCGCAGCTGCCCGTCATCCGCGCCATGAGCACCGCCTTCATCGAGCTGGTGCGCGGCGTGCCGCTGATCACCGTGCTGTTCATGGCGAGCCTGATGATCCCGCTGTTCCTGCCGCAGGGTTTCGACATCAACAAGCTGCTGCGCGCGCAAGTGGCCGTCATCCTCTTCTCGGGCGCCTATCTGGCCGAGGTCGTGCGAGGCGGCCTGCAGGCGATCCCGAAGGGCCAGTTCGAGGCGGCCGATAGCCTCGGCCTTTCCTTCCCGCACAAGATGGGTTTCATCATCCTGCCGCAGGCGCTGAGGCTCGTCATTCCGCCGATGGTCAACTCCTTCATTGCCGGCTTCAAGGATACGAGCCTCGTCATCATCATCGGCCTGTTCGACCTCTTGGGTACAACACGGCTCGCCGCCAACGATCCGACCTGGCGCCCGTTCTATGTCGAGGGCCTGATTTTCCTCGCCCTCATCTATTTCGTGTTCTGCTACACGCTCGCACGCTACAGCCGATATCTGGAAACCTTCACCCGCAAGGGCGAGCGCCGCTGAGGATCGACATGGCCAGTGCTACCCCCCAGATCGCCGAACGCGCCGGGACCGATTCCGGCCCGATCATCGCGATCGAGAAGCTCAACAAGTGGTACGGCCAGTTCCACGTGCTGCGCGACCTCGACCTCGACGTGGCGCGTAAGGAACGCATCGTCATCTGCGGACCCTCGGGCTCGGGCAAGTCAACGCTCATCCGCTGCATCAACAAGCTCGAGGATCATCAGCAGGGATCGATCACGGTCGATGGCATCCGGCTCGACGAGAACGTCAAGAACATCGAACAGGTGCGCCGCGAGGTCGGCATGGTGTTCCAGCACTTCAACCTGTTTCCGCATTTGACGGTGCTGCAGAACCTGACGCTGGCGCCGGTCTGGGTGCGCAAGATGGCCAAGGCCGAGGCCGAGGCGAATGCGATGAAATACCTGGAGCGCGTCCAGATCGCCGAGCAGGCGCTGAAGTTTCCGGGGCAACTCTCGGGCGGCCAGCAGCAGCGCGTGGCGATCGCCCGCTCGCTCTGCATGAGCCCCAAAATCATGCTGTTCGACGAGCCGACCTCCGCACTCGACCCCGAGATGATCAAGGAGGTGTTGGAAGTCATGGTCGATCTCGCGGAGGAGGGGATGACCATGCTCGTCGTCACACACGAGATGGGCTTTGCCCGCCAGGTCGCCGACCGCGTCGTCTTCATGGACAAGGGCGAGATCGTCGAGCAGGCGCCACCGAAGGACTTCTTCGCCAACCCGAAGTCGGATCGCACGAAGCTGTTCCTGAGCCAGATCCTCGGGCATTGAAGGGGCGGCGCGTCTGTCCTCAAGCCGGTGAGGCCGCAGCGGCGGGACGTGCGCGGCCTCGATTGCGTGCGCTGGCCCGCGCGCCGTCTGCCGATAGCGCCTCGGCGAGATCCGCAAGACTCGCCAGATTGTGGCAACTCCGCATCTCGCTCGCGTGGCCAGCGAGCGCCGCCGCACCGGAGGCCAGCGGCTGATAGCGGTCGTAGCGCATCAGCGGGTTGAGCCAGACCAATCGCCGGCAATTTGCGCGCAGGCGGCGCACCTCCGGCTCGATGCCTTCGCCGCCTTCCCGATCGAGCCCGTCGGTGAACAGCAGCACCAGTGCGTTCTGCCCGAGCACCCGCCGCGCCCAGCGCTTATTGAACGTGGCGAGCGCTTCGCCAATGCGCGTGCCGCCGGCCCAATCGGTTACCTGTTTCGACACGCGCCCGATCGCCTGATCGGGATCGCGGCCCTTGAGCAGCCGCGTCACATCGGTGAGATGCGTCGCGAAGAGAAAGCAGGAGACGCGATCACGGTCGTTCGTCAGCCCATAGAGGAAATGCAGCAGCACGCGGGCGTAGGTGTCCATGCTGCCGGAGATATCGGCGATGACGACGACGGGCGGGCGGCGGCGGCGGCGCTTCTTGTACTGCGGCTTCGCGAGATCGCCGCCTTGCGCGGCGGTGGCGCGCAGCATGCGGCGCAGATCGAGCCGGCGCCCCGTTGCGTCGGGAGCAAAGCGCCGCGTCTTGATCACCTCGAAGGGCAGCGTCATGCGCTCGATCTCGCGCTTGGCTTGTCTCAATTCCTCGACGCTCATCTCCTCGAAATCCTTGGCGGCGAGGATCTCGCGATCGGAGAAGGTCAACCGCGCGTCGATCTCGATCTTCTCCTCGTCGGGCGGGGCCTGCCGCTCGCTTCCCTTGAAGAGGCTCTCGGCCAAGCGCCGCGACAGCGCCTTGTCGTTGGCGGCCTTCGCGCCCTTGAACGTCGGCAGCATGAGGGAGAGCATCTGCTCGAGAAAGCCCGGGTCCTTCCAGAACATCACGAAGGCCTGGTTGAAGATCTCGTGCTCGGAGCGGCGGCCGACGAAGACCGCGTGCAGCGTCCAATAAAGCGTCCTCGGGTTCTCGATGCCGGCGGCGAGCACGGCTTGCGTCGCCAGCACCACCTTGCCCGGCCCCACGGGAAGCCCCGCCTGCCGCAGCAGCCGCGCGAAGGCGAGGATGTTCTCCGCGATCCGCCCCCCGTCGACATCGGCCGCCATGATATTGGCATCGAGCACGCGATGGCTCGGCGGGATGGGGGCGTCGGAGGAGGTGAGCGGGCGGGGCATGGGTAAGAGGTTAGGGGAGCGGGAGCGGGGAGGGAAGGGTGGGCCCATGCAGAAGCGAATTCACCGCTCCTCTTCTCGGCACTCGGCTAGATTACGGACCTCTATTCCCGCCGCGTTGCTGATGGTGCAATTTGAAGCCCGACTTCAACGCTACGCCAAATCTCCATATGTCTGCAGTCTTTTGACCAATAAGCCGAGTTCCAGGGCTGTTGCTTTCCTGGATGGGTGCGAGACCGGTAACGTCCTCAGCCGCGATTGGCGATCGAGCCGGCCGCGGCGAGCTCGATCAGGAGCGCGAGGGTCGATCGCGCCGGCGTGTTGAACGGATCGAGCCCGGCCGTCTCGGAGTACTTGAGAAGCGCCGCCGCGTTGACCGCATCGATATTGACCTTGCCCATCGTCCAGTTGCCGAAGTGCCGCTCGGCGATCTCCTCGACGAGCAGTAGTTCGACGCCCGTATGGCGGCTGTCAGTGAAGATCGTTCCGAGGAGGCTGCTGACCGGCGCGCGGCCGCCTTCCAGCGCCTGCACGAAGATGCCGTTGGCGTAGCAGAGGAGACCCGTGATTCCGCGCGGCATGTTGTTGCGGCGCGACGTCTCGAGAATGCGGTGGAGCGCCTGCGCGCTCATAGGCTCGACGGCGCGGCTGGCATAGAGACAGCGAACGAGCATGGCTGGCCTCAGCTCTTGAGATTGAGGATCGAGAGGAATTCGCGCCGGAGCGCGGCGTCCTTGAGGAAGGAGCCGCGCATGACGGAGTTAACCATCTTGGACGCGGTGTCCTTGACGCCCCGCCAGTGCATGCAGAAGTGGTCGGCCTCCATGACGACTGCGAGGCCGTCGGGCTTGACCTTCTGCATCAGGAGGTCTGCGAGCTGGGTGATGGCCTCCTCCTGGATCTGCGGCCGGCTCATGATCCAGTCAGCGAGCCGCGAGTATTTCGAAAGACCGATTAAGTTCGAGCGCTGGTTCGGCATGATGCCGACCCAGAGCCGCCCCATGATGGGGCAGAGGTGGTGGCTGCAGGCGCTTCTGACCGTCATCGGCCCGACGATCATCAACTCGTTCAGGGACGCGGCGTTCGGAAACTCGGTAACGGGCGGGGCCGGGTGATAGCGGCCTCGGAACACTTCGTTCAAGTACATCTTCGCAACACGGCGGGCCGATCCTTGAGTGTTGTGATCGCTTTCAGTGTCGATCACCATCGTCTGGAGCACTTGCTCCATGCTTTTGGCGACCTCGTCGAGCAGCTGGTCGAGCTCGCCTGGCTCGATGAAGTCTGAGATGTTGTCGTTGGCGTGGAAGCGGCGTCCGGAAGCCAGGATGCGGCTGCGGATGCGCTCGGATACCGTCGATCCGGTCTGGTTGCCGTTATTGCCGCCCATGCGAATGCCGGTCCTGGTACACGTGCTGCGGAAGTTCACTTGCTAACGTGGCCGGGAACGGTTCGGATCACAAGCCGGGGCGCTGCGCGATGGTTGAGGTCGCGGCGGCCCGCGTCATTCAAACCTCTGCCTCCACGTCGGCAGCGGAGAAACTCCAAACGGATACGGAGACGCCTCATAGACACCCCGGGCAATCGCGCGCGCGACGACGTCGGCCGCCACCGCGCCGATCTCGATCTGGTCGTTGACCGGGTCCTTGAGCGGCAGCCGCGCGGTCGAGGCGGCAAACAGCGTGTCGCCGTCGAAGAGCGCGTGGGTAATGCGCAGCGCTCGCGCGAAGCCGTCGTTGGCGGTGATGGCGAGGCGCTTGGCCATCGGCTTGGTCAGGGTCGCGTCGGTGGCGACGATCACGATGGTGGTGGCAAACGTCGGACCGCCCTTCCAGGCGAGTTTCGTCATGTCGGGTGTGATCTTTTTGGGAAAGCCCAAGCCCCCGAACTCAGCGCCCACTTCGTATCCCGCCGCCCAGAAGTGGGGACCATCGCCCATGGTGGCCGCGCCGATCGCATTGACGACCGCGAGTGCGCCGACCGTGAAGCCCGATGGCGTCACCGCGCTCGCCGAGCCAAGGCCGCCTTTCAGGTTCACCGTCGAGGCGCCGAAGCCGCCGCCGACGGTGCCCAGCGGGAACGGCTTCGCGGACGCCGCGCCCGCCGCCTTGAATCCCAGATCCCGATAGGGCGAGAAGCGGCCCCAATTCTTGTCGCCGCCATTCAGCATGTCGAAGCAGATGGCGCCGGCAACGATGGGGATGCGGACTTCGCCAATTTGAAAGCCGCGCCCCTGCTGGCGCAGCCACGCCTGTGCGCCAATCGTCGCCTCGAGGCCGAAGCCCGAGCCGCCCGACAGGACCAGCGCGTCGACCGCCTCGACCACCATGTCCGGCTCGAAGCTCTGCGTCGCAACGCCGGCCGGCGCGCCGCCGAGCACGCAGCAGCCTGCGATAGCCGGCTGATCGAAGAGCACGACGCTTGCGCCCGAGCGCAAATCCGCGTCGTCGGCGTTGCCGACGCAGACGCCCTCCACGTCGGTGATCAGGTTGGCCCGCGGGCGCTGATTCTTCGCTCCGGTCTTGGGCCGTTTCGTCATGTTGTGCTCTTTGCTGTCATTTCGGCATCGCAGCATTCCTCAAATTGCCGGAATTTTCAACGACAAGGGAGGAGAAACACAGAATCGCAGGGGGAATGCGATGCAACTTCGAGAAATCCAGGTCGAAGGCTACCGGTCGCTGAAGTCGATCCGGTTGCCGGTCGATACGCTGACCGTGCTGGTCGGCGAGAACGGTGTCGGAAAAAGCAATCTCTATCGCGCGCTGTCGCTCCTGCAGCGTGCCGCCGAAGGCACCATCACCGAGGCCATTGCCGAGGAGGGCGGTCTCGAATCGGTGCTGTGGGCGGGCTCGCGCGAGCGCGTCACGCAGCGCCTGGTGCTCACCGCCATCTTCAATGAGCTCACCTACCGCCTCGAGATCGGCCCGCCGGGCGTCGGCGAGCCAGCCCTCGACCAGGAGCCGATGATCCGGGCCGAGCGGCTGACGCTCGGCTATCGCGACATTTCCGTTGTCCTGCTCGAGCGCAAGGGGCCGAAGCTGTGGCTGCGCGATGATCGCGGCACCTCGCAGCGCTTCGAGGGCGAGCTGCTCGCCTCCGAGCCGGCGCTCGCCGCAATCCGCGATGCGGCACGGTATCCCGAGCTCCATCTCATCCGCCGGGCGCTGGCGAGCTGGCGGCTCTATCATGCTTTCGATACGGGTCCGGCCTCGGCACTCCGCCGCCCGGCCTCGGCCGTCTCCCGCGCTTCACTGGCACCCGATGGCCGGGATCTCGCGAGCGTGCTCGCGACCGTCATGCTGATGAAGCAGCAACCGGAGCCGATCCGCCGCGCCTTCGCCGAGGCCTTCAAGGGCAGCGATCTGATGGTCGAATCTTCGGAAGGCCAGTGCCGCCTGTCCGTGAGGACGCGCGAGATCGAGCGGCCTTTCGGCATGGGCGAGCTGTCGGACGGGACGCTGCGCTATCTCTGCATGATCGGGGCGCTGATGGCGCTGCGTCCGCCGCCCTTCATGGCGTTCAACGAACCGGAGGCGAGCTTGCATCCGGAGCTGATGGCGCCGTTGGCAAGCCTCATGGCGGCCGCGGCCAAGGAATCGCAGATCTGGGTGGTGACCCACTCGGAGCAGTTCGCCGGGATGCTTGCGCATGCCGCGGGCAGTGCGCCACGCCGTGTCGCCAAGATCAACGGCGCGACCGAGGTCGATGTCTCGACCCTCAGGCAGGCAGCGTTGCCACTGTCGCCGGCGACGCTGGTTGCCTGAGCCGCACGTTCCGACGAAGCGGGCACCGGTTCAGCGCAGAAAATGCGCCTAGCCGAAGCCTGCTAAAGCATGTTGTGCGAGCCGTCACAGAAGGGCTGGTCGTCCGAGCCCTTGCAGCCGCACAGGCTCGCCGGACCGGTCGAGGAGGCGGTAAAGGCGAGCGGCTCGAGGCCCGTGCCCTTGTGCGAGCCGTCGCAGAACGGCTGGCGCTTGGAGCGTCCGCAGCGGCACCACCAATACTGCTTGCCCTCCGTCAGCTCGACGACGTAGGGGCTCTTCTGCGCGATCACGGGATCGTCGGCCATCGGTGCTGTTCTCCTTCGACGGGCTGTGCTTGCTTGATCGGACGCCCACGGCCGGACTATGCGTAACCAATTGGCCGAGAGGTGACAACGGGAGGTAGGGGAGTCTGGTATCCTCGCGACCCGCCGTCACAGCGTGATTCCCGTTGATTTCCCGTGATTTCGTTCTACGTCCTCGTACCCTTCGTACATTTCTGCTTGCTATCTGGGGTCCTAGGTGGGGATGCTCGGGACAAGGGCCTCGACAGGAGAATATGCCATGAGCAGCGGGTGGATTGTCTTGGCGGCCGTCGTGCTCCTGCTCGCGCTGGCGATTTGGCGGGCGCCGCTCATCGCCTGGGCGGTGGGCGGACTGGGTGTTGCACTTGCCGCGCTGCTGACGGGAGCCTCGTTCTTCGGTTGGTTGCTGGTCCCGCTGCTGATCGGCGCGGTCTGTGGTCTGCTTGCCGTGAAGAGTATTCGCGAGGCCATCCTCATCAAGCCGGCCTTCGGAATGCTCAAGGGTATCCTGCCCTCCGTCTCCGACACCGAGCAGCAGGCGCTGGATGCCGGCACCGTCGGCTGGGATGCGGAATTGTTCTCCGGCACCCCCGACTGGATCAAGCTCCGCGCCATCCCGCCGATCGTGCTGACGCCGGAGGAGCGCGCCTTCCTCGATGGCCCGACGGAGGAACTGTGCCGGATGGTCGACGACTGGCAGATCAGGCACAACGACCGCGAGATACCGGACAACATCTGGCGCTTCGTCTCCGAGAAGGGCTTTCTCGGCATGCTGATCTCGAAGGGGCATGGGGGGCTCGGGTTCAGCGCGCAGGCGCAGTCGCTGATCCTGGGAAAAATCTCGTCGCGCAGCCCCGATGTCGCGACCATCGTCATGGTGCCGAACTCGCTGGGGCCAGGCGAGCTTATCGAGAAGTACGGCACGCTCGACCAGAAGGAGCACTATCTGCCGCGGCTGGCCAAGGGCGAGGAAATCCCGTGCTTCGGCTTGACGGGGCCGACGTCGGGCTCGGACGCGGCAACCATGCGGGACATCGGCACCGTCGTCCGCGGCACGCATGAGGGCAAGGAGACGATCGGCATTCGGCTCTCCTGGGAGAAGCGCTACATCACGCTCGGCCCCAAGGCGACGCTGCTCGGCCTCGCCTTCCGCTTGTTCGATCCGGACGAGCTCATCGGCAAGGGCAAGGACATCGGCATCACGTTGGCGCTCGTCCCGGCGACGCATCCGGGCGTCAAGATCGGCCGGCGGCATCTGCCGTCGGGCTCGGCCTTCCCGAATGGCCCCAACTGGGGCGAGGATGTGTTCGTGCCGATGGATTGGGTCATCGGCGGAAGTGAGATGGCGGGCCACGGCTGGCGCATGCTGATGGAGTGCCTGTCGGCCGGGCGCTCGATCTCGCTGCCGTCGTCCTCGGCGGCGGGCGCCAAGACGATGCTGCGCGTCACCTCGGCCTATGCGCGCATCCGCCGGCAGTTCGGTATTCCGGTCGCCCGCATGGAGGGCATCGAGGAGCCGATGGCGCGTCTCGTCGAGTACGCCTATGTGCTGGAGGCGGCGCGTGGCGCAACGGCCGCGATGGTGGCACGCGGCGAGAAGCCGTCGGTGATCTCGGCGCTGCTCAAATACCAGTCGACCGAGCGCATGCGCGATTGCGTCAATGCCGCGATGGACATCCACGGCGGCCGCGGCATCTGCGACGGACCGGCGAACTATCTGCAGTCCGCCTATCAGATGGTGCCGGTTGCAATCACGGTGGAAGGCGCCAACATCCTCTCGCGCTCGCTGATTACGTTCGCGCAAGGCGCGCTTCGCAGCCATCCCTATCTCTATGCTGAGATCCAGGCGATGCAGAACCCGGACAAGGAGGCGGGACTTGCGGCCTTCGAGAAAGCGTTCATGGGGCATGTGGGTTTTGCTGTCTCGAACATCTTCGGCGCGCTGTTCCACAACCTGACCTTCGGTTGGTTTGCCTCGGCGCCGTCAGGTGCGGGCGCGACGTCGCGCTGGTACAAGCAGTTGGCCAGCCAGTCGCGCAACTTCGCGCTCGTCGCCGATCTGACGGTGGCGACATTGGGTGGCGGATTGAAAACCCGGCAGAAGCTTACCGGGCGGATGGCGGATGCGCTGTCGGAGCTGTATCTGCTGTCGTGCGTACTGAAACGCTTCGAGGATGATGGACGTCCCGCGGTTGATATCCCGGTCGTCAGAATGTGCGCCGAGAACGCGCTCGATCGCTGCGAGGAGGCGCTCCGCCGCACGATCGACAACTTCCCGATCCTGCCCGTGCGCTGGCTGATGCGGGTGATCGTCTTCCCGCTGGGTGGTCACTACCGGCCAGCGTCCGATCGAACGACACGGGCTGCGGTTGCCCTCGTGCTGGAGCCTGGCGAGGCGCGGGACCGGCTGACCCGCGAGATCTTCGTTTCGAATGACCCGGAAGATCCGACCGGCATTCTCGAGCATACGATGGTCAAGGTCGTCGCCGCCGAGGAGGCGCAGCGCAAGATCGAGCGTGCCGTGAGGAAAGGCGAGATCAGGCGCTACCACGGCATCGACTGGATCGGCGAAGCCTTGCAGAAGGGCATCGTCACCGGCACCGAGGCGACGCTTGTCCGCGAGGTCGAGGAGCTGACCAACCGCGTCATCGCCGTCGACCATTTCGATCCGGAGGAGGTGAAGCCGCACTATAGGACGATCTCGAATGCGACGCGGATGACGGCGACGGGTGGAGGGCGGTAGAGAAACCACATGAACGATCACAGCACCGCAACAACCAGTTCACTCCCCGCCCTCACCGATTGGCGCTTCGAGGTCGATTTCGAAGGCATTGGCTGGGCGATCCTGGATCGGGCGGGGGAGAACCAGAACTCGCTCTCGCGGCGCGTGCTGGAGGAGCTGGGCGAGATCGTCTCAGCTGCCGAAGCCGAGGCGGCCGCCAAGCGACTTCGCGGCCTTGTCCTCATCTCCGGCAAGCCCAACGGCTTCATCGTCGGCGCTGACATCCGCGAGTTCGAGGACTTCAAATCCGAGAAGTCGGTCGCCGACGCGATCGACGCAAGTTACGGCACTGCTCGACCGCATCGAGGCGCTGCCCATCCCGACGGTCGCCGCCATCCACGGCTATTGCCTCGGCGGCGGGCTCGAGCTCGCCATGGCCTTTCAGTACCGGATCGCGACGCGCGACGATGCCACGCGCGTCGGCTTCCCCGAGGTGAAGCTCGGCATCTTCCCCGGCTTCAACGGCACGGTCCGCGCCATCGAGCTGGCCGGTCCCGTCTCCGCCATGCAGGCGATGCTGACGGGCTCGATGCTTCGCTCGAGTGTTGCCCGCGGCATGGGCCTCCTCGACGAGCTGGTGCCCTCGCGCCAACATCTGAGATGGTCGGCGCGCAAGGCGGTGCTGCAGGGCCGCAAATCCCGCTCCCCGAGCTTCCTGAAGCGCGCGATGACCTATTCGCCCGTCCGCGGCTATCTCGCCGGGCAGATGCGGCAGAAGACCCGTGAGAAGGTGCGCGAGGATCACTATCCCGCGCCGTTCCGGCTGATCGACCTCTTCGAGAAGCACGGGGGGGCACCCGATCGCATGAAGCGCGAAGAGACGAAAGCCTTCGCGCCGCTGATGATCTCGGAGACGGCGCAGAACCTCCGCCGCGTCTTCCGGCTTTCGGAGCAGATGAAGGATCTGGCGCCCAAGGGCACGTTCAAGCCGCTCCGCGCGCATGTCATCGGCGCGGGCACCATGGGCGCCGACATCGCGGCCTGGTGCGTGATCTCCGGCTTGGAGGTGAGCCTACAGGATTTGAACGAGGAGCAGCTGAAGCGCGCCGCCGATCAGGCGAAGGCGCTGTTCAAGAAACGCCTGAAGACGCCGACCGAGGTGGAGGCGGCGATGGCGCGGCTCCTCATCGACAGCCAAGGCGACAATGTCCCGCGCGCCGATGTCATCATCGAGGCCGTGGTCGAGCGGCTCGACGTGAAGCAGAAGATTTTCGCAAGTGTCGAGCAACGCGCGAAACCGTCTGCCGTGATCGCCACCAATACGTCGTCACTTCCCATAGAAGATATCGCCAAAGCGATGGCGAACCCGAAACGGCTCATTGGCCTGCACTTCTTCAATCCGGTGCCGCAGCTGCCGCTCGTCGAGGTCGTCAAGGCGCCGGACACCGCGCAGGAATGGATCGAGAAGGGGTGCTCGGTCGTCACGACAATCGGCAAGTTCCCGCTGGTGGTGAAGAGCGTGCCGGGCTTCCTCGTCAACCGCGTGCTCGCGCCCTACATGATGGAGGCCATGCGCCGTCACGAGGAGGGGATCGAGCGCGAGAAGATCGACGACGCGGCCAAGGCCTTCGGCATGCCGGTCGGCCCGCTCGAGCTTGCCGATCAGGTCGGGCTCGATATCTGCAAGCACGTCGCCGAGATCATCGGCCTCGCCAAGGAGGAGATGACCGGCTCCAAGCTCGCCCGCCTCGTCACCGGCGGCAATCTCGGCAAGAAGACGGGCGAGGGCTTCTATGTCTGGAAGGACGGCAAGGCGCAGCGAACGCCACCGAAGGAGCCTTACGCGGAAGTCGAGCTGCAGGCGCTGGGCGAGGAACTCGTGAAGCCGTTGATCGATGAATGCGAGAAATGCGTCGCCGAGCGCGTCGTCCAAGGCGCCGATCTCTGCGATGCCGGCGTCATCTTCGGCACGGGCTTCGCGCCCTTCCGCGGCGGGCCGTTGCACTATCGGCAGGTCGAGCGGGAGAAGGCGGCGGCGCAGCGCGTGCTGACGGATAAGCGCGGGGAGGAGAAGTGATGGCGGGCGAGACCCTCAAACGCGTTGCGGTCATCGGCGGCTCCCGCATTCCCTTCTGCCGCTCCAACACGCTCTACGCCGACAAGGGCAATCTCGACATGCTGACGGCGGCCTTGACTGGCCTCGTCGAGCGGTTCTCGCTTGATGGAAAGTATATCGACGAGGTGCAGGGCGGCGCAGTCGTCACGCATTCCAAGGACTGGAACATCGCGCGCGAAGCCGTGATCGGCACCGCGCTCGATCCGAAGTCGCCGGCGACGACTTTGATGCAAGCCTGCGGCACCGGCCTGCAAGCCGCCATGAACCTCCGCGCCAAGATCGCTACCGGTGAGATCGAGTGCGGCATCGCCTGTGGCTCGGACACCACGAGCGATGCGCCGATCGTGTTCAGCCGCAAGTTCGCGCAGCGCCTCGTGAAGGTGCAGCGCGCTAAGGGAACCTCCGCCAAGATCGGCGTCTTCAAGGGCTTCCGTCCCGGCGAGCTCGCGCCTGAGCCGCCCTCGGTGAAAGAGCCGCGCACGGGCCTCTCGATGGGCGAGCACGCCGAGTTGATGGCGCAGACCTGGGGCATCACGCGGGAGGCGCAGGATGATCTCGCCTTCGAGAGTCACAAGAAGGCCGCCGCCGCCTACGCGCAAGGCTTCCACGACGACCTCGTCGTGCCGTTCGCCGGCGTGTTCCGCGATAACAATGTTCGTGGCGACATCGATCGGGAAAAGCTCAAGACCTTGAGTGCCGCCTTCGAGAAATCCGAGCGCGGCACGCTGACGGCGGCGAACTCGACGCCGCTGACGGATGGCGCCTCCGCCGTGCTGCTCGCTTCCGAGGAATGGGCGGCCAAGCACAATCTGAAACCGCAGGCCTGGATGACCTACGGACAAACGGCCGGCGTCGATTTCGTCGCGGGCGATGGCCTCTTGATGGCGCCGACGATCGCCGTGTCGCGCATGCTCGGAGCGCGCCGGACTGACGCTCCAGGACTTCGACATCTACGAAATCCACGAGGCCTTCGCCGCGCAGGTGCTGGCGACGCTGAAGGCGTGGGAAGATGCGGAGTATTGCAAGGCAAGTGCTCGGCCGCGATCAGCCGATGGGCGCGATCGATCGCGCGCGGATGAACCCCAAGGGCTCGAGCATCGCCTATGGGCATCCGTTCGCCGCGACCGGCGCCCGGATCGTGTCGCTGCTCGCGAAACAGCTGGCGGAGAAGGGCTCGGGTCGCGGGCTGATCTCGATCTGCACGGCCGGCGGCATGGGCGTGTCGGCGATTTTGGAGGCGGTGTAGGGTGTGGGATCGAAGGTTGAACGTGGGGTTTTGTCTTCAATCGATGGGTGCCGCCTAAGAGGTCCATGCGGCTGCGGCTCAAATGCGAATGGCCTTGTTTCTTGCACCGGTTCTGGATGGAGCAGCGGTCGCCAATCCGATCCGCCGCTGGTTTTCCTGATTGCGGCGGGTCTTCGACCTCTCGGGTATCGGAGCGAATCGAACACGTTGTCATTCCGCGGACCTCGAGCGCGTCTCCGTTTCAGGAGGGATTGGCTGCCGTTCGGATCAAAGGGAGATTGGTTTCGTCAACGAGAAGGCAGGCTCGTGATTGAACCCCAGTTCGACTTGGCGGGAAGTTTCAGTCAGGGCCTTATGAGTCGTCGTCGGCCGAGCCGGACTTTGCGGCCGGCCTTGTGGGAGCGCCGTTCGCGGCGTCCTCGCCCGCGCTCCGCGCGAGTCGCACAGCCTCATTGTAGGATTTGACCCGCACGAGTCGCAGCCTCCCGTTTCCACGAATTTGTACTGCTTGCGTTCCTTGCGTCAAGCGGCGATGGTGCGCCAACTATGAGTAGCAGCGGCGGGGGCATGGCATACTCCAAGTACGGAAAAGACCGTCATAAGCCGGCCGGAGATTGGGTGCAGACCACGCATCTAACGAAGGTAGCAGGCGTTGGTTTTCGCAAAGCTGAAGTGATCGCCTTCGCCAAAGCTGTACGAGAAGCAGAAACCCAAGGCTTAGTGTATGGTCTCAAAATAGTCCGTGAGCCGAACAATGTTCACGACCCTCATGCGATCGCGATACATGGCACTGCCCAATAAAGGGCTGGTTCCGGAGCAAGCTGCGTGATTGGCACATCGGGTATGTACCTGCCTCCTTGGCTAGGGACGTCACCCAGAATCTCATCAATGCAGGCGTTCCCGTTAACATTGAGCTTTATCGAATTGAGGAAGGCACTGAGCATTATTATGAGGTGCAGTTCTTCATCTTGCGCCACCCGGCTATGGAGTGCAGAAGCGGCTCAAACTTCGTTGAAGCAACGTCCAACTCTCCGTGATGCATAAGGGGCGGGATGGCCATTCTAAACATCGACAGCAAGGAGACAATCTCGAGGTGCCCGCGAGCGCGCCAAGATCGGTGTCTACATCTCGCTCGAGCCGCACACGCGGCCGATGATCGAGGAAGCTGCCGGCGCCGGATCTACGACGGCCCGACCGGCAAAGTTCCCAAGATCCAGCTCTTCACAATCGAGGAGTTGTTTGCGGGCAAAAAACCGAAGATCCCTCTCATGGAGCGCGGCTTCAATGCCGCCGCTCGCGAGGAGCGCGACGATCAGTCGGATTTCGATCTCCGCCTCGCTGCCCCCCTACATCATCCCCAACGCCTTCAAGCTCGATGTGCCGTCCCGCCCGACGATGATGTGGTCGTGCACGATGATGCCGAGGTTCTTCGCTGCCGAGATAATCTGCTTCGTCATCTCCACATCCGCCTTCGAGGGCTTGGGGTCGCCCGAGGGGTGATTGTGCACCAGAATGATCGCGGTCGAGGATAGTTCCAGCGCGCGCTTCACGACTTCGCGTACATAGACGGGCGTGTGGTCCACCGTGCCGCGCTGTTGCACCTCGTCCGCTATGATGCGGTTACGCTTATCCAGAAACAGGATGCGGAACTCCTCGCGCGGGGCGAACGCCATCGCCGCGCGGCAATAGGCGATGACGGCCTCCCAGGAGCCGAGTACCTCGCGCTTCACCACCTGGCCCTTGGCGAGCCGGAGTGCCGCCGCTTTCACCAAAGCGAACTCCGTCACCACCGCGTCGGCGACGCCGTCGAACTCGCGGAGCTGCTCGGGCGGCGCGCTCACCACTTCCGCGAAGGAGCCGAACCGCTTGATGAGGGCTTTCGCGAGCGGCTTGGTGTCTCGCCTGGGGATCGCACGGAACAGCACGAGCTCGAGAAGCTCGTAGTCCTGCATGGCATCCGCGCCGCCTTGCAGAAAGCGCTGTTTCAGGCGCTGGCGATGGCCGACGTGATCGGGAACCTCGGCGGCGTCCTTGAACCCCTCCGCCATGGCCTCCGCCTCATGCGATACGAGCGAGCGGGCAGTCGAGGCCCTTGGGCGAGTAGGTGAAAACTTCGACGCCCGTATCGGTGACGCCGACCGTGTGCTCGAACTGGGCGGAGAGCGAGCGATCGCGCGTCACCGCCGTCCAGCCGTCCGGCAGCACCTTTACGCCCGGCTTGCCCAGGTTGATCATCGGCTCGATGGTGAAGATCATGCCGGGCTTCAAGGGCACGCCCTCGCCGGCCTTGCCGTAATGCAGGATGTTCGGGCGGTCGTGGAAGACGTCGCCCAGGCCATGGCCGCAGAAGTCGCGCACGATCGAGCAGCGCTCGCCCTCGGCATAGGTCTGGATGGCGTCCCCGATATGGCCGGTGGTGGCGCCGGGCTTGACGGCGGCGACGCCCCGCTGCAACGCCTCGTACGTGACGAGGATCAACCGTTCGGCGCGGCGCGGAATTTCGCCCACCGCATACATGCGCGAGGAATCGCCATGCCAACCGTCGAGGATCAGCGTCACGTCGATGTTGAGGATGTCGCCCTCTTTGAGCGGGCGCGGTCCGGGAATGCCGTGGCAGACGACATGATTGAGCGAGGTGCAGATCGATTTTGGATAGCCGCGGTAGTTGAGGGGCGCGGGCAGCGCGCCGTGGTCCATGGCGAATTCAAACATGAGATCGTCGAGCGCCTCGGTGGTGACGCCGGGCTTCACATGCTCGACCAGGAGGTCGAGTGCTTGCGCGGTCAGCTGCCCGGCCCGGCGCATGCCGGCAAAGGCCTGAGGACCGTAGAGACGGATCTTCGTGCTGTCGCGGCTGTCGGTGCGGACGTCGAGGTTGTGCATGGGGGGAATATGGTTGGTTCGTGCGCCTTCGGCAATATCCACGCGCGCTTGATTTATGCGCGCTTGGATTTCGGCTTTGGCGTTGCAGCCGCCTTCACGGCTTTCTTGACCGCCTCCTCGATCGGCAGCGCCCGCTCGACCACGATCTCCTTAACCGTTACCGTGCAGGCAAGGCACAGCATCTCGACGCCCCTGGCGCGCGCCGCGTCGAACGCCTCGCCGTAGTTCGGATCGACGTCGCGGGCGAGCTTGAGGCTTTCGCAATCGCCGCGCTGGACGAGATAGACCATGGCGGCGCGGTGGCCCGCCTTGACCATATTGGCCAGCTCGGCCAAGTGCTTGGTGCCCCGCTCGGTGACGCTGTCGGGGAATTCGGCAAGCCCGGCCGTGCGCGAGAGATGCACATTCTTGACCTCGACATAGCAGCAGGGCTTGCCGGGGTTTTCGAGCAGAATGTCGATGCGGCTGTTCTCGCCATATTTCACCTCGCGGCGCTGTGACGCAAAGCCCTTGAACTCGGGCACGCGGCCAGCCGTGATCGCCTCCGCGACGAGCCGGTTGGGATGGCCCGTGTTGATGCCGACGAGCGCGCGGCCCTTGCCGAGGTCGGCCTCGACGATCTCCCAGGTGTGGGCGTATTTGCGGGTCTTGCTGTCTGACACGGACACCCACACCCGGCTGCCCGGCGCCACCAGCCCCATCATCGAGCCGGTGTTCGGGCAGGTGGCGGTTATGGTCTCTGCGCTGTCGAGGCGGACATCGGCGAGGAAGCGCTTGTAGCGCTGGATGAGTGTGCCGCGGAGGAGGGGGGTCGGGAATTTCATGCCGCGAGGTTAGGAGCGGGGATGGCCTTGTGCAAGGGCATGTGGGTTGCGAGGTTGTGAGGTTGTGAGATCATCGGGGGCGGCTCACGCGATCCAACTCACAATTCACAACTCACAATTCACACACTAAGATTGCCTGGCAAGGAGAGTCTGCATGACCGGTACAACGACCGACATCGTAACAGCCGGCCTTCTCGTCATCGGCGACGAGATCCTCTCGGGCCGCACCAAGGACAAGAACATCGGCTTCGTCGCGGAGCATCTGACCCTGACCGGCATCCAGCTTCGCGAGGTCCGCGTCGTCCCCGATATCGAGGCGCGCATCGTCGAGGCGTTGAATGCGCTGCGTGAAATCTACGACTATGCCTTTACGACCGGCGGCATCGGCCCGACGCATGACGACATCACGGCGGACGCCATCGCCAAGGCGTTCGGGGTCTCGATCGGCATCGACCCGCGAGCGGTTGCGATCATGAAGCCGCACTATGACGCACTGGGGCTTGAGCTGACGCCCGCGCGTCTCAGGATGGCGCGGCTGCCTGAAGGCGCCGATCTCGTCGAGAACGCAATCTCTAAGGCGCCGGGCTTCATGATCGGCAATGTCGTGGTCATGGCGGGCATCCCCAACATCATGCAGACCATGCTGATCTCGGTGACGCCGCGCCTGCGCTGCGGCCGCCCCGTGCGCACGACAAGCTTGAAGGTGCGCCGGCCCGAAAGCGATATCGCCGAGCCGTTGCGTCTGGCGCAGGAAGCCTTCACCGACGTGCCAATGGGGAGCTATCCCTTCACCGAGAACGGCCGCTGGGGCACGCATCTGGTGCTCCGCTCGGCCGACGATACGCGGCTTGCGGCCGCCGAGCAGGATTTGCTGGCGCGCCTCGCGACCCTCGGCATCGCGCCGGAGGCGGCCTGAGTCTTGTCCCCATGTGCTGATGCCGCGCGTGAGCGCGCGTTCAATCGAAATCCATCCCGGTTCGCCGTAAGGACGCGCTCAGCCAAACGCTACGTACGTTGCCACATTGGTGACCCGAGAATGAACGCGAATTTCAGATTGGGTTCAAGTACTTGGAGTTACAACACCTGCCACGCCGGAGGATATGCAACATCGATCGAACAAAAGAGTTGAGGAGCAAGATCATGAAGCGCATCACTATGGCCCTCGCGGCCGCAATCCTCGGTTTCAGCACATCGCTGGCGAGTGCCGGCTCCGAGGTTATCGTCGAGCAGTATGGCAACTTCAACGGCGTCGCCGCCGTGCAGCAGGGCTCGAACAACTTCGCTCACATCTACCAGAAGAAGAAGCGGAACCGGGCGACGGTCGTCCAGATCGGCAAGGACAACGTCACAGTCTCCGGCCAGGACGGCTACGGCAATTACTCGGCGACGTATCAGCGTGGCAAGAACAACTTGTCCGGCATCGCGCAGTTCGGCAAGAACAACGACGCCGAGATCGAGCAGGATGGCTCGAACAACGCCGCCGGTATCATCCAGATCGGCAAGGGCCACAAGGCCAAGACCCGCCAGGTCGGTAACGGCAACACCTCGCTCGTGATCCAGGGCGGCAATTGAGCCCTTGAGTGATGCGACGTCGCGGGTGCCTGTTGGGCGCCCGCGACCCACCCTAGAGCGGGTTCAGACCAACTGGAATCAAGAACCCGCTCTAGATTGTTGATTTTGAGCACGTTCTTACGGCGAACCGGTCTCCACTTCGCCTGAACGTGCTCTAGCGAACAGGAGGCCGTCATGTCCCTTTGGAAGCTTTTTCTTGCGGGCCTCGCCGTGCCGCTCGCCGGTGCCGCACTCACACTCTCACCGGCAACCGCCGGACCGGTGACCTGCTCGATCCGGTCGGCTCCGGTCGCCGGCGGCATTCGCCTCGAGGCCGTGGCGACGACCGCGAAGACCCTCACCGGCCACTATCGCCTCAGCATCGGCGGCAATGGCAACACAATCGTCCAGGCCGGCGATTTCGAGGCGGCAGCCGGTGCCGAGAACGTGCTCTCGACCGTCGTGCTCGGTCACGAGGCGGGCGAGACCTTCGAAGCGCGGCTGACCGTCGACTGGAGCGGCGGCTCCTCGACGTGTGAGGTGAGCGGGCCGGGCCCTATCTAACGCCGACGTTCGGGGCGGCCCTGCCGCCCCGATTTTGTTTGCGTTGCCGGCACGATGATCCATCTTGTCTGGCATGGAGCAGGAACGCTCAGGCGACCCCGTGGAGATCCGGCAGCTCGGGATCGCCGACCTGCGGCTTGTCCTCAACGCCAATCCCGATGTGTTCGACAATGCTGTGGTGCCCGTGCGCGCGGCCGAATTTCTCGGTGATCCGCGCCATGTCCTGATTGCGGCCATTAATGACAGGGTGGTCGTCGGTTTCCTATCCGCGGTCATCTACGTGCATCCGGACAAGGAGCACCCGGAGCTGTGGGTGAATGAGGTTGGCGTAGCCGCACCCCATCGGCAGAGAGGCATCGGCCGGCGGCTCATGGTGGCGGCGATCGGAGCGGCCAAGGCCGCGGATTGCACGGCGCTCTGGGTGCTGACGGAGGCGAACAACTCGGCCGCCCGCGCGCTCTATCGATCTGTGGGCGCGGCTGAGACGGCAGGCGTCATACAGTATGAGGTTTCCCTCAGTGCCGGTCAAAAGCAACCGGCGGACTAGTGTGGCGTCGCGCCATAGTTGACCAGTCTCGCTGCACGGTCCGTGTCAACTATGGCGCGATGAACGCCACACGAAGCTCATGATATTGCGAGTGGCCCTCATGTCGCGCCAAAATCGGACGGACGCCCCGGCGAGCATGCGATTTTGGCGCGACGGGCCACTAGACCCGGATCTTTGTCCGGCGCGCGTCTTAAGCTAAATCCAGTGACATTGGGCCTATGTGATTCGATCCACTGATCAGGCAATCGGGGAAGTCTTCATGCAATTCGTCAATCTCAGAGCCGGCGACCCGGCGCCCTGGTTCGCCCAGCGGGCCTCGAATTCCGAGAATTTCAAGTTCGACACGGTCGGTGGCCGCTACATCCTCCTCTGCTTCTTCGTGACGGCGGGCGAGTTGCGGACCAAGCGCGCGCTTAAGCTCCTTGAGACCCACCGGCGGTTCTTCGACGACGAGAAGCTCTCCTTTTTCGGCGTCAGTAACGATCCCAAGGATGAGGCGGAGAAGCGTGTCGAGCAGCAAGTGCCGGGCATCCGTTACTTCTGGGATTTCGACGGCCGAATTGCCAAGGCCTATGGCGTGCTGCCACAGGAGCAGCAGGCGGGAAAGGCGACGGCACGCCCCCTATGGTTCCTGCTCGATCCTTCGCTACGTGTCCGGGCCGTGCTGCCCTTCACCGAGGACGGCGCGGAGCTCGCCGAACTTGGTAAGCTCTTGTCGACGCTGCCTCCTGTCGGCGAGTACATCGGATTTCCCGTACAGGCGCCTGTGCTCATCCTTCCGGGGGTGTTCGAGGCGGCCTTCTGCAAGCATCTGATCGAGCAATACGAGACGCACGGCGGCCAGGAGTTGGGCTTCATGCGCGACGTCGGTGGCAAGACAGTGATGGTCACCGACCACGGCCATAAGCGCCGCAGCGATTATGTCATCGAGGACGACAAGCTCATCAAGGAGACGCAGGCGCGCTTCCAACGTCGCGTCGTGCCGGAGATCAGGAAGGCCTACCAGTACAATGCCTCGCGCATGGAGCGCTACATCATCGCCTGCTATGAATTCGGTCACCGGCGGTCATTTCCGGGCCCATCGCGACAACACCACCAAGGGCACCGCGCATCGCCGCTTCGCCGTCTCGGTCAATCTCAACAATGAGTTCGAAGGCGGCGAGGTGAGCTTTCCGGAGTTCTCGCCCAAGGGTTTCAAGATGCCGGCCGGCAGCGCGGTCGTTTTCTCCTGCTCGCTCTTGCACCAGGTGTCGGCGGTGACCGGCGGCAAGCGCTATGCGTTCCTGCCCTTCCTCTACGACGACGAGGCGGCGAAGATCCGCGAAGCCAACAATCAGTATCTCGATGAGAATGTCGGCAAGTACAAGCAGGCGTGACGGCTGAGCCTATGCTGGAGTGTTTCGCGTGACCGATCATGCCGCGCCCAATCCGCCGTCACGGGATTTCGCGGCGACGTCCGGCTCGGGTTTCGCGAGCAGTATCGTGACGACGGCTGGATGATCCTGGAGCGCGGCTCTTTCAAGCTCGAGTTTTTCGCGCATCCGGATCTCGATCCGAGAACCAGCTGGTTCAGTTGCTGCCTCAGGCTCGACGATCTCGACGGCATCTATGACAGCGGCTCTCCGCCGGCGGACCACCGGACGCGAACAAGCTCAAGGAGATCATGCGGCGGTATGGACTCGTGCCGGTGCCGGCGGGATGAGGGATGTGGGCTCGCGGAGGACGCGAGGCATGGCGTAGCCTCCCGCCACTGATGCCGTTGACTTTATGTTGCCGTCATGACGGCGCCGAATACGATGTCACCATGACTACTGGAGGCGTCCAATGACCGGTGCCGCGCGACACGACGCATGGCAAGCGGGCGACAGCTATGACCTCTACATGGGGCGCTGGAGCCGGCTGATCGCACCTCGATTTCTCGATTGGCTCGACGCGCCAGAGGCCTCGGACTGGCTCGAGGTCGGCTGCGGGACGGGGGCGCTGACGGCGGCCATCCTTGAAAAATGTGCCCCTCGGAGCCTCGTCTCGGTCGATCCCTCAGCGGGTTTTCTGACGAAGGCGCGCGTCAACGTGCCGGATAGCCGCGTCGAGTTCGTGGCCGGCGACGCCGAGCGCTTGCCCGTCGAGGATCAGAGCAAGGATATGATCGTCTCCGGTCTCGTTCTCAATTTCGTGCCCGACCGGGACAAGGCGCTCGCCGAAATGAAGCGCGCCGTCCGGTCCGGAGGCGTTGTCGGCTTCTACGTCTGGGACTATCCGGGCGGCGGCGTCGAGTTCATGCGTGCCTTCTGGACGGCCGCGACGCGCCTTGATCCGGCGGCAACCGACTTGACCGAGGACCGTCGTTTCCCCTTCTGCACCTTGGAGGCCTTGTGCGAGCTGGCACGGGCCGCCGGTTTCAAGTCCGTTGATGGAACTGCGGTCGAGACGCCCGCGGTGTTCCGGGATTTCGACGACCTGTGGCGGCCATTCACTCTGGGTGCCGGACCCGCGCCCGGCTATTGTGCGAAGCTTGCTCCCGAAGCGCGCGAGCGCCTGCGCGAGACATTGTCGGATGCGCTCCCCCGGCAGCCGGACGGATCGATTAATTTGCAGAACCGGGCTTGGGCTGTCAGAGCCATTCGCTGATGCCCTACCGCATCAACGCCCGCATGCCGCGATCGAGCCCTTCCAGCGTCAGCGGATACATCCGCCCTTCCATCAGCCGCTGGAGCATCACGGTCGATTGCGTCCAGCCCCAGTGCTGTTCCGCCACCGGATTGAGCCACACGGCGTTCTGGTAGATGCCGGTCACGCGTTTCATCCACACGGCACCCGCTTCCGGGTTCATGTGTTCCACCGCACCACCCGGCTGCGTCACCTCGTAGGGGCTCATGGCGGCGTCGCCGACGAAGATCACCTTGTAGTCGGCCGGGTATTTGTGGAGCACGTCCCACGTCGGCGTGCGCTCCGTCCAGCGGCGGCGATTGTCCTTCCAGACGAACTCATAGAGGCAGTTGTGGAAGTAGAAGTATTCGAGGTGCTTGAACTCGGTGCGGGCGGCGGAAAAGAGCTCCTCCGCACCCTTGACGTGCCAATCCATGGAGCCGCCGACATCGAAGAACATCAGCACCTTGACGGTGTTGTGCCGCTCGGGCCGCATGTGGATATCGAGATAGCCCTTGTGAGCGGTGCCCTTGATGGTGCCGTCGAGGTCGAGCTCATCCGCGGCGCCTTCGCGCGCGAAGCGGCGCAGCCGCCGCAACGCCACCTTGATGTTGCGCGTGCCGAGCTCGACGTCGTCGGCGAGGTCCTTGTACTCGCGCTTGTCCCAGACCTTGATGGCGCGGAAGTTGCGGTTCTTGTCCTGGCCGATGCGGATGCCGGCCGGGTTGTAGCCATAGGCGCCATAGGGAGACGTGCCACCGGTGCCGATCCATTTCGAACCGCCCTGGTGGCGCCCTTTCTGCTCGGCCAGCCGCTTCTGCAGCTCCTCCATGATCTTCTCCCAGCCGCCCAGCGCCTCGATCTTCGCCTTCTCCTCCTCTGAGAGATACAACTCGCTCATGGCGCGCAGCCATTCTTCAGGGAGCGCGACGGCCTTGCGTTCCGCCATCAGGTCGAGTCCTTTGAAAACATGGCCGAACACCTGATCGAAGCGATCGAGATGCCGCTCGTCCTTCACCAGCGCGGTGCGCGAGAGATAGTAGAACTCCTCCACCCGCCGCCCCGCGAGATCGGCCTCGAGCGCGCGCAGCAGCGTCAGATACTCGGTGAGGGACACCGGAATCTTGGCGGCGCGAAGCTCGTGGAAGAAGGTGGTGAGCATGGATTTCATGGGTTAGCCGGCTCGACTTGCGGCTCCGTGTACGGCTCGGTGCGGTGCACCACGCCATCGTCGTAGAGCGTCGCGATCTCCCCCGCCGATAACCCGAGCAGCTTCGACAGCACGTCGTTCGTATCCTCGCCGATCGAGGGCGCGCCACGCCAGATCTGTCCCGGCGTCAGCGACATCTTGGGCACGACGCCGAAGACGCGGATCGGCACGCCGGACTGGCGGTCGAGGACCGGCACGGTCATCTCGCGAGCGGCATAGTGCGGGTCGTTGTACTGGTCGCGCACGTTGAAGACGCGGGCGCAGCCGATCTTCGCCTTGTTCAGCGCCGATCTCGACCTCCTCGGCCGTGTGCGCCGCGCAATAGTCGCGGAGCTTCTGGTCGAGCTCGCGGCCCTTTGGGGAATTCACCGCGGCAGCATCCTTCGAGCATTCGTCATAGCTGTACTCTACGGGATCGAGGCCGAGGAACCTCGGCACCCGCTCGTAGATCGGGCCGCCGAGAGCGCCGATGAAGACCCAGCCATCGCTGCATTTGAAGGTGTCGTAGGGCTGGAAGCCCGGGGCCTTGTTGCCGGTATGGCCGTAGACGATGCCCTCGCCGGAGTAGAGCGGCAGCGTGTTGCCGTTGGTTTGCGCGACGGCCTCGTACTGGGCGACGTCGATGACTTGGCCACGGCCGGTTTTCTTGGCCTCCCACAGACCCATCATGGTCGCGGCCCAGCCGGTCAGCGCGGTGACATAGTCGCCGGTGTAGCACTTGGCGCGCTGTGGTGGCCCTGCCGGATCGCCCGTCAGGTTCATCATCCCGCCATAGGCTTGCGCGATCGCGTCATAGCCTGGGCGCGAGAGATACTCTTCCTCGCCGAACTGGCCGTAGGTGCTGGTCCTGACGATGACGAGTTGGGGATTGACCGCGAGTGCCAGCTCATTGCTGATGCCGTTGCGCTCGAGGGTGCCGGGCATCGAGGACTCCATCCACACATCCGAAATCTTCCACAGCGCCATCAGCAACTCGATGCCGCGCGCCTTTTTGAAGTCGAGCCCGAGCGACAGCTTGTTCTTCGTGACCTCGGCTTCATCGGCCCCATGCACGCGCGGGCCGCGTTTGAGTTGCGGCGCCGTGAAGCGGAAGACATCGCCGCCGGGCTTCTCGACATGGATGACCTCGGCGCCGAACTCGGCGAGCTTGGTGCCGCTATAGGGCGAAGCGATGAGCTGGCCGGTGCTGACGACACGGATGCCTTCGAGCGGACCGAAGGTGGGCGCCAGACAGGGCGTCGCCGGGCGCGCCAAGTGCCTGATCCAATCCGGAATGGTGTCCTGGAGCGACTTGATCTTGCTTTCGTCTGCGACCAGTCGTCGATCGTGCGGCATCTCTCATCATCCCCAATCGTGCTGACTCTTTGTCGGGCTGCCAGTTTGGAAGGCCACACCTTTTGCGATCCCCGCCTCCGATCGGATAGTCTGATGCGAGCGGGCCAACCCTGAGAATTGCTGCGCTCGACGCAGAATGCAACGGGGAAGGTGTACGACGGCGGCAAGCCGCGTTGATGAGGGGATGGCGTGAGGGCGGTTGCGATCATCAACCCGACAGCGGGTAGCGGGCGGGCGGGTAGGCTTTGGCCCGATGCCGCAAAGGTCCTCAAAGCGGCCTGGCCGAAGCTCGTGGTTCACGAAACACGCGAGACTGGCCATGCCCGCGGACTGGCGGCGGAGGCCGCAGCGGCCGGCGCCGAGCGGCTCATCATCTGCGGCGGCGATGGCACGATTGGCGAGGTCGTCGATGGCCTGCTCTCCGCGCGTGGTCCCCTTCCGGCGATCGGCATCGTTCCGGCCGGCACGGGCGCGGATTTCGTGCGAACCATTGGACGTGCATCCAGCAGCGCCGAAGCGGCAGCACTCATTGTTTCGGGAAACCCGATGCGCATCGACGCCGGCCGCGTGACCTATACGCGCGAGCAGGGTGATCTCGGCGTGCGTCACTTCATCAACGCGGCCAGTCTCGGAGTGTCTGGTCCGACGGCGCTTGCCGTCAACGCCCGCAAGCGCAAGGGCGGCGGCAAGGCGGCCTTCCTCGCAGCGACCGTCGCGGAGCTCATCCGCTATCGCTTCCAGGACGTGCGGATCGCGGTCGATGGAGCGGCGCCCATCGAGACCCGCATCGCGCTCGTCGCCATCGCCAATGGCAGGAGCTTCGGCGGCGGCATGCGGATCGCGCCCGATGCCGCTCCCGACGACGGCCTTTTCGATGTCGTGGTGGTGCGCGCGGCGAGCAAGCGCCGGCTGCTCTTTCAACTGCGGCGGCTCTACAGCGGTACGCATCTGGGGCTTGCCGAAGTGACGATCCTGAAGGGCCGTCGCGTGACGGTCGAGCCTGCGGCCATAGGTGATGCTTGTCCCATCCTGGTCGAAGCCGATGGCGAAAGCTCGGGACAATGTCCTGCGATCTTCGAGGTGCTGCCCGGGGCGTTGGAGCTGGTTCGTTGATCGAAGGCGGCACCTGGATTGCATAGCAGAAGGTAACTCAATGCCTCAATAAGTTCTTCTTTCCAAAATCAAAGACCCCTGTAGTTTCCAGACAGATCGCGGCCATTCGCGGTTGTCCGGAGGAGCGCGCATCCATGTCCGTTGAGAAAACCGAGGTTCTCGTCGTCGGCGCGGGCCAGGCGGGCGTCGCCATGAGCGAGCATCTGAGTACGGCGGGCGTGCCGCATTTCGTGATCGAGCGGCATCGCATCGCCGAGCGCTGGCGCACGGAGCGCTGGGACAGCCTCGTCGCCAACGGCCCGGCCTGGCATGACCGGTTTCCGGGATTGGAGTTCGATGTTCCCGCCGACGACTTCGCGCCGAAGGAGATGGTCGCGAATTACTTCGAGGCCTACGCCAAGCGGTTCAACGCGCCGATCCGATGCGGCGTCGAGGTGCGCGCAGTCGAGCGCATCAGGGGCCGGCCGGGTTTCCGCGTCGAAACCTCGGAGGGCGTTGTCGAGGCGGACCATGTCGTCGCCGCAACCGGTCCCTTTCAGAAGCCCTCGATGCCGGCCCTCGTGCCCCAGACCGCAGGGATCATGCAAATCCATTCCGTCGGCTACCGCAATCCCGCTCAACTCCCCGAGGGTGCCGTGCTGGTCGTCGGCTCCGGTTCCTCGGGAACGCAGATCGCCGACGAGCTGCAGCGTGCGGGGCGGCGCGTCACTCTCTCCGTCGGCCCGCACGACCGTCCGCCCCGGCGCTATCGCGAGCGCGACTTCTGCTGGTGGCTCGGCGTTCTCGGCAAATGGGAGATCGAAACTCCGCCGCAAGGCAGCGAGCATGTCACTATCGCGGTGAGCGGGGCCTATGGCGGACGCAACATCGATTTCCGAGAGCTTGCCGCGGAGGGCATGACGCTGGTTGGACGTGCCGTCGCCTGCAAGGACGGCGTGCTTTCCTTCTCGAATGATCTCGCGGCCAACATCGCCCGCGGCGATGCCAACCTGCTCGCCATGCTGGACGAGGCCGACGCCTATGTCGCGCGCAACGGCCTTGATCTGCCCGAGGAACCCGAGGCGCGTCGTATTCGCCCGGCGCCCGATTGCATGACCGATCCCATCCTCGAGCTCGACCTCGCCAAGGCCGGCATCACCTCGATCATCTGGGCGACCGGATTCACGACCGACTACAGCTGGCTCAAGCTCGATGTGGTGGATGCGAAGGGGCGGCCGAAGCACAAGCGCGGCGTCTCGACGGAGCCCGGCCTCTACTTCCTCGGACTGCCGTGGCTGTCGCGGCGCGGCTCGAGTTTCATCTGGGGCGTCTGGCACGATGCCAAGCACATCGCCGACCAGATCGGCATCCAGCGGGGGTATTCGGCATATCGGCCACCGGCGGGCGAGTGAGGCGGCCTCACTCATCCCAACTTCACAGACCTGAGCCGTAGCGCATTTGCGATGACGCTGACCGACGACAGGCTCATGGCTGCCGCTGCAATCATTGGCGAAAGCAAGAGCCCGAGCGCGGGATAGAGCACGCCCGCCGCAACGGGAACACCGAGCGCATTGTAGAGAAAGGCGAAGGCGAGGTTCTGCTTGATGTTCGCCATGGTCGCGCGGGCGAGCGTGTGGGCGCGGACGACGCCGGCGATGTCGCCCTTGAGCAGTGTGATGCCGGCGCTCTCCTTGGCGACGTCGGCGCCGGTTGCCATGGCAATACCCACATCGGCGGCGGCAAGGGCGGGCGCATCGTTGACGCCATCGCCGGCCATGGCGACGCGTCGGCTTTCCGACTTGAGGCGGTTGATGATCTCGACCTTGCCGGCGGGCAGCACATCGGCATGCACCTCGGCAATGCCGAGCTGATCGGCAACGGCTTTGGCTGTGACGGCATTGTCGCCGGTCAGCATCAGGATGCGCAGGCCCGCCGATTTGAGCGTCGCGATCGCCTCATGGCTGGCCGGCTTCACGGGATCGGCGACGGCGATGAGCCCGGCAAGGCGCCCGTCGATGGCGGCCAGCATCACGGTCTTGCCGGATGACCGCAGCGCGGCCATGCGATCCGATAGCGGTGATACGTCGATGCGTGCCTCTTGCATCAACCGTGCATTGCCAAAGGCAATGTCGCGTCCGCCGACGGTTCCTGAAACGCCGCGTCCTGTCAGCGATTGAAAGGTCAGGGCTTTCTCCGGCGCGATGCCGCGCTCTTGCGCACCGGCAAGAATGGCGGCCGCCAGGGGGTGCTCGCTGCCTGCCTCGAGGCTCGCGACCGCAGACAGCACATCGCGCTCGGCGAAGCCGTTGAGCGCCACGACATCGGTGAGTTTAGGCTTGCCCTCGGTCAGCGTGCCGGTCTTGTCGACGACGAGCGTGTCGACGCCGGCAAGCCGCTCCAGCGCTTCCGCGTTTCTGACGAGAATGCCGCTCTGCGCGCCGCGACCTGTTGCGACCATGATCGAGAGGGGCGTCGCAAGTCCGAGCGCACAGGGGCAAGCGATGATGAGCACGGCGACGGCTGCGATCAGGCCATAGGCGAGCGAGGGCTCCGGGCCGAACATCGCCCAGGCGAGAAAGGCGATGACGGCGACGCCGATCACCGCCGGCACGAACCAGCTCGAAACCTTGTCGGCGAGACTCTGGATCGGTGCGCGGCTCCGCTGAGCCTGGGCCACCAATGCGACGATCTGTGAGAGCACCGTCTCGGCGCCAACGCGCTCGGCGCGCATGACGAAAGAGCCCGTGCCGTTGAGGGTACCACCCGTCACCTTGGCGCCGGCCGTCTTCTCGACGGGAACGGGCTCGCCGGTCAGCAGCGATTCATCGATGCTGGAAGTCCCTTCCACGACGACGCCGTCAACGGGCACGTTCTCGCCAGGGCGCACGCGCAGGTAATCGCCCTTGTGGAGGCTCGCGACATCGACCTCCTCGTCGGGTTGCCCGGCGCGCACGCGCCGCGTTCGCTTGGGTGCGAGGTCGAGGAGGGCGCGCAGTGCTCCCCCGGTCCGCTCGCGGGCCCGCAATTCGAGCACTTGCCCGAGCAGCACGAGCACGGTGATGACGGCAGCTGGCTCATAGTAGAGATCGACGCCGCCATGCACATTGCGGAAGCCCCAGGGGAAGACGCCGGGCGCGATCGTCGCGACGAGGCTATAGCCGAAGGCCGTCAGGATGCCGATGGCGATCAGCGTGAACATGTTGAGGCTGCGATTGACGACCGAGGCCCAACCCTTTTTGAGCAGCGGCCAGCCGGCCCACAGCACGACCGGCGTTGTCAGTGCGAGCTGCAGCCAGGCGCCGGCTGTATGCCCAATCCCCGAAAGGAGGTTCATGCCGAGATGCGGCGCCATCGCGAGCACGAACACGGGAAGGGTTAGGGCAGAACCGATCCAGAAGCGGCGTGAAAGGTCGATGAGCTCAGGGTTGGGGCCGGCATCGGCGGGCGGCAGACCCATGGGTTCGAGCGCCATGCCGCAGAGCGGACAATCGCCCGGCTTGTCGCGAACGATTTCGGGATGCATCGGACAGGTCCACTGCGTCCCAGCGGGAGCAGGCGCGGCGGAGGGAATGGATGGGCTTGTGAGGTACTCCGCCGGGCCGGCCTCGAACTTCGCCGCGCAGTGGCTCGAGCAGAAATAGAATCGTTGACCCTCGTGCTTGGCGAGATGCTCCGCCGTGGCGCGGTCGACGGTCATGCCGCAGACGGGATCGATCGCCGTCAGATAGGGGGCAGGGCCGGCCGCGAACTTGTCCCGGCATTTGGGATTGCAGAAATGGAAGGTGCGGCCGGCGTGGTCGTGGCGAGGCTTGCCGGCGGTGGGATCGACCGTCATGCCGCAAACAGGATCGCGGATCACAGGAGTTGCGGCCCCCTGGCGATGGTCGTTGTGATGACTGTGATCCTGCATGGCGCTCTCCATACCCCCCGAGGGTATCTCTTGACGTGTATACCCCCCTAGGGTATCAAGTCAACAATGCAAACCACCACCAAAACTGATGTCCTGAAGCGTCTCGGCAAGATCGAGGGGCAGATCCGCGGCCTCTCGCGCATGGTCGAGGGGGATCGCTACTGCATCGATGTGGTGACGCAGATCGCCGCCGTCCGCGCGGCCTTGAAGCGTGTCGAGCAAGCGGTGCTCAAGGATCATGTCGGCCACTGCGTCGCCCACGCCATGCATTCCGGCGACGAGGCCGAACGCCGCGCCAAGATCGACGAGCTGATGGCGGTGCTGGCCAGGGCGGAGGGGTAGACCTACCCCGCCACCTCGAACCAGGTGTCCATGCCGGCGGCCTGGTGGTCGAGCATGTGGCAGTGGATCATCCAGCGGCCCGGATTGTCACCGGCGAAGGCAATCGTGATGTCGTCCTTGGGCTCCATCAGGATGGTGTCCCACCAGTAGCCGGGAAACGGCTTGCCATCGCCGCGCGCGACGATCCGGAAGTGGTGGCCGTGAAAGTGCATGCCGTGCGGCCAGGCGGTGTCGTTTCGCATGCGGACGGTCACGCTTTCGTTGCGTTTCAAGCGAAACAGCGGCTCGGCGCCCATGCCGGAGACGCCATTGAACGCCCAGATCTTGTCGCCCTTCGACATGATCGACATGTCCATCTCGTCCTTGGCGCCGCCGGTCATGATGAGCTCGATGGGCTTTGCGAGGCTGAGGTCGGGGGCCGTGAGCGGATTGGGGGCAAGCTCGATGGAACTCGCGAGCGGCTCGGTGCGGATCGGGGCATCGCCGGCGATCGCGAGGCGGGCGATCTCGATGCGCTTGCCGCGGAGGTCGACCAACGGGAATATCGTACCCGGCTCACCGATCCCGTCGACAATGACATCGGCGCGATTGCCGGGGCTTAGCGTCAGCCCCTCGCCATAGCCCGAGGTCGGCGGCACCGGCTGCCCGTCAACGGCGATGAGGCGGGCGTTGAGGCCCTCGAAGCGCAGGCGGAAGATGCGCGCCGAGGCGGCATTGATGATCCGCAACCGCACGCGCTCGTTTCGCTTGAGCGGCACGTCAGGCATCGCTGTCCCGTTGACGGTCACGAGATTGCCGAGCCGGCCCGCATGTCCGCGGTCGTGCGGCGAGCCGAATTTCTCGTCGAGCGCGCCGTCCTTGGCGAGCCGCCAGTCGTTCAGCACCATCACCACATCGCGATCGGTCTCGGGTGGTTTCTCCTCCTCGACAATGAGTGCGCCGAAGAGGCCGCGCGCCACCTGCTCGTAGGATCTCTCGTGCGGGTGGTACCAGAACGTGCCTGCATCGGGCGTCTTGAAAACATACTCGAAGGCTTGTCCTGGCTCGACGGCGTGCTGCGTCATGTGCGGCACGCCATCCATGCGGTTGTCGATGCGGATGCCATGCCAATGGATGGTCGTCGGCTGCGGCAGGCTATTGTCGAGCTTCATGTCGACCGTGCCGCCTTGCCGCACGCGGATGATCCGGCCCGGCGTGACGCCGTCGTAGCCCCAGATGCGTGTCGGGTTGGTGTGAGACGGGCTGAGGCGCGCCTCGCCGGGCCTGGCGACGATGCGCTCGATCTCGGTGGCCCTGGCAGGAACGCTTCGCAGCGCGAGGCCAGCCACGCCCGCCCCCGCACCCGCCAGCAGCGCCCGCCGCGACACCCCTGAAGTCCCTCGATCGCGCCGATACAACATGACCATCCTCGCCGTGAGCTCCTCGATCTTTCAAGCCCTTCAAAGCACACCACCGCGCCCCAATCGAGGCCCCTGCGGTGACATTCCCGTTACACGACGGCTGCCCTCCTGTCGCTTCGATGAACGGCGCATTCAGAGGCGGCTCAGACGGGGGATGCTTTCATGGGCGGCAAGCGAGGAAGAGGGCCTCCCTCGCCAAGAAACGAACAGGAACACCACCCATGCGCCCCACCCGCACTTTCGCCGCCCTGGCCTTGATCTCGGCCGTCGCCACCGCTGCCACGGATGGCGAGGCCAAGACCTACCGTCCCTATGACAGCATCAACTATCGCGTCGTCGACATCGCCGGATCGGATCACCTCAATCTGCGCTCGCGACCCTCGACCCGTGGCGCCATTCTCGCCGAAATTCCCTTCGACCAGCGTGACCTCGCCGCGACCGGCGACACGCAGAATGGCTGGGTGGAGTTGCGCTTCTGGGATGCACGCGGCCGCGCCATCACCGGCTGGGCCTCCGCGAATTTTCTCGAGGAAGACTTGGGCGAGACGCGCGTGACCTATGCCGTCACCGGCATCCGCCGTCATGACGGCCTCGAGATCAGCCGCGATGAAGGTTATGGCCGCCGCGTCGGCACGCTCGCCTGGAACGCCACCGGCGTCGAGAGCCGCGGCGCCTGCGCGGAGACGTATTGCCCCGTCCGCTTCTATGACCGCAGCGGTTCGCTGCGCGGCTGGGTAGTGAAGGATCATCTCAAGGTCGAGCGCTATGTGGTCCAACAGCCGGCCGGCGAGTCCTATGGCGACGACGGCTACGGCTACGATGCGCCCACGACCTCCGACACCACCTGGGACGATGTGCGCCGCCGCCGCGAGGAGCGCCGCGAAAAATGGCGGGCCTATTGGCGCAAGTTCTGGAAGGGCGACCGCCACGCGACCAGCTACTGAGCCTTGAGATCGCCACGGGCCGGGCGCCCGAGCGGGTTCAGGTCGTATGGACACTTGAACCCGCTCTGGCTTGTTGGTTTTGAGCACGTTCTTCACGGCGAACCGGTTCCCACTTCGCCTGAACGTGCTCGATCCCCCGGCCCGTGGCGTCTTTGCCACTTGTTCCCCTGGCCGATAAGATGGTTAACGGACGAGGTTTTCGGTTTTGAGCACTTTCTTTCGACCAACCGGTATCGCCGCGGTCGGAAAGTGCTCTTGGACACTGCGAAACGTCATGTGTAGAGGAGCCCTCATGTCGAAATTTCTGACCACAACGCTGCTCGCCGCCGCGCTCGGCCTCGTGGCCGTCCTGCCGTCGGCGAGCCCGGCCGCCGCCGCCGGCAAGGTCTACGGGTGCTACAAGGTGATTGGGGTCTCGAGCCTCAACATCCGCGCCCGGGCGCATTCGGAATTCGGACCCGATCGGCATAGCCTACCGGGGCGAAATCCTCTTGAAGTGGAAGCGCTGGTGCTCGCTGCGCGGCTTCTGGTGCCCGGTCCAGAAGGGCAATGTCGCCGGCCACGCCGACAAGCGGTATCTCATGAAGGTGACGTGCCCGGAGTAAGATTATTCACTGGCTCAATGGTATACTACCCTGTCCGCTGGAAGCGGACAGGGTATTGCTAATCGCGCCAGGGCACAATTTGATGGTTACCGCCGATAGTGCTGTTTGGCTGTTGCTTCGGCCGTCCACTTTCCTGTTCCTGCTGGCCATTGGCGGTCAGCTGATTTGGTGGACAAGGTTCGCCCGCCTTGGCTGGCGCGTCTCTGTTTCGGCCACGGTAGTGTTGCTGATCTTTGGGTTGACGCCAGCCAGCGCATGGCTCATGCGGCCTCTGGAAGAGAGGTTTCCGCGCCGGAACATTGGTGCGCTCTCGCCAAAACCAGACGCACTGATTCTGCTCGGTGGCGGAAGCTACGCGCGGCGAGGTCGTCCGGGTCTAGTAATCATCGAGATAGGGTTTGAGGCGACGTCGTACGCAGTCTATGAGCTGGCTGCGACCATGCCTGACATCCCGATAATCTATACCCGCGGTTCCGCCATCGATATCTCGACAAGGTATCGCGGTTTAATTTCGATGAGACTTTGTGGCTTGTGCAACAAGGGCAAGCCGATAGCGATCGAAACTGCCTCAAGAGGGGTGTCTGAGAGTAGCCGCTGGATCGGTCGATATCTCGCCGATTCACTATGGAGTAACGATAGACGGCACCTGCTCGTCGCCTTGCCCTATCAGATGCCGCGAGCGATCGGTGCGTTCCGGAAAGATGGTGTCATAGTCGAGCCTTGGCCTGTCGACCGAATGGAATACAGTCCGTGCAATTTTCAAACTTTCGACCGCCCCCATGTGAGGTTGCTTTGCGCCGATCTGGCTCTCTTCGAATGGAGTGCATTACTCGGGTACTGGCTGCGAGGGGAGTCGGATGAACTCTTTCCAGGTCCCACCGCGCGCGCTGAAAACGAGTCCGAGGAATAGTCGAAGCACCGAGGTGCTTGCACATTTTCCGATAAGACTGAGTTGGAGCCTGCGCTTTTGTTCATCCTGACCCGCTCGCTCTGGTTCCTCGCCCAGCCCTCGACCATGCTGATCCTGGCGGTACTCGTCGGTCTGCTGCTTGGCCGCACGCGCTGGGCGGCGCTTGGCCGCAAGCTCGCGCTCACCGCGGCGAGCCTCCTCCTGGTCCTCGGCCTCTCGCCGGTTGGTCACTGGCTCATCCTGCCGCTCGAGGAGCGCTTTCCCCGGCCTGAGATCGCAACACTCGCGCAAACCGACGGTATCATCGTGCTCGGCGGTGGCGTCGACACCTATGTCGCGAAGGCGCGAAGCCTGCCGGCGATGACGGAGGCCGGCGAGCGGGTGGTTGAGGCGGCGATGCTGGCGCGGCGGCTCCCAAGCGTACCGCTCATCTATTCCGGCGGCTCGGCAAACATTTTCTACGAGTTCATGAGCGAGGCGGAGGCGGCCAAGGAGATTCTCGTCGGCCTTGGCGTCGCGCCCGAGCGTATCCTCTACGATCACACGTCACGGACGACGGGCGAGAATGCCGAAGAGACGGTCAAGCTCGTCGCCGCTCTGCCGGGCGGGCTCAACGGCCGTTATCTGCTCGTCACATCCGCCTATCACATGCCGCGCTCGATGGGCGTGTTCCGCAAAGCAGGGATAGACGTCGTCGCCTGGCCGGTCGATTTCCGCTCGCGAGGCGCCCAAGACCTCTGGCGCTTCTTCGACAAGCCCTCGGAAGGCTTACGGCGCGTCGATATCATCGTGCGCGAGTGGATCGGCCTTTTGGCCTACTGGCTCGGCGGAACGACGGATGCGCTGTTCCCGGCGCCGTGAGACGCCGGGATGGTCGACGGGTGAACTAAAGAAGGAAATTTCCGGCGTCGAGATCGGCCTTCGCGACACCGTGCAACAGGATCGTCACGTCGTTGTCGCCGGCGAGGTCGAGCTGGAGATTGGCACCGGCCTGCCATTGGCCGAGCGCCTTGTTGAGCTCGGCCTGCGTCAGGTCGTGAGCGCGCAGATCGATCCGGTCGTAAGCCGTATCGAAGTCGTAGACGTGGATGAAGGCGTCCTCGCCGAGACGGTCGGCCGTGGGCGCGACGATGACATCGCGGCCGCTCCCGGTGGTGACATAGGTGTCGCCGCCGCCGGCGACGAACCGGTCGTGGCCGGCGCCCCCGAACATGCCGCGATCGCCGGTCAGGCCGGAGATCAGAACGTCGTTCCCGTACCCACCGTGCATCCGGTCGTAGGCTCCCCCTATTGTCGCACTATTGTCGACCAAGCGGTCGTTGCCTAGTCCGCCGGAGAGAAAGTCATCGCCCTCTTCTCCGATGAGGGTATCGTTGCCGGCGTTGCCGTAGAGGCGGTCGTTGCCGAATGAGCCGTTCAACGTGTTGACGGCCGAGTTGCCATGGACGGTATCGTTGCCGAGGCTCGCCAGAACGTTCTCGATGGCGAACAGCCGGTCATTGCCGTGCGAGCCGGTTGTCGTGCCCCACTTGCCGGCCTCGCCGAGCCGCACCACGATGCCTGACGTGATGGGATTTCCAGCCGCATCATAGGCGAGCTGGTTGTAGCCGAGGGAGTTGATGCCGGTGCCGCCATCGAGGAGATCATCGCCCCCGCCGCCTACCAGGATGTCGTTGCCGATGCCGGCGTAGAGCTTGTCGTTGCCGCCTCGGATGCGCGCCTCGGCGGCCCGATCGCCGTGCAGGTTCTGCTGATCGCCCAAGAGGGCGTCGTCGCCGCTGCCGCCATAGAGCGTGTCGTCGCCACCAATGATGGTCGCCGGATTGGGGAAGCTCACGTCGCCGACGACGATGTCGTTGCCCTCGCCGCCCGACAGGAAGTCGTCGCCGCCGGTGATGTGCGGCAGGCTCTGATTACCCTCGAGCGCGATGTGGACGTCGCCGGTGATGAAATCATCGCCGCCGAGAGCGAAGATCGTATCGTTGCCGCCGATCAGAATGCCGCCGAACATGATGTCGGCATCGCCGACGAGGCGCTCGCCGGGGAGGCCGCCATTGGCGCCTTCGATGTGGTCATGGCCGCCGCGGATGATCGGCACGGGATCGCCGGGTGCGTTCTGATCGCGGATCTCCAATACATCGCCGGAGACGATGGTCTCGCCCTCGCCGTTGAGCGCCGTGCGCGTGATGGTGTCGTCCACCGCGTTGAATGCCGTATCGATGCTCAAACGGTCACCGGCGAAGCTGCCTGTCGCCTGAGCGATGGAAATGATAGCCATTGCGTTGTCCTGCCTGTTCTTGCCCACTTGGACCCGGCCGCGCCCATACGGGCGAATTTCGGGCGTCGGGTCGCACGGTCTGCAAAACGCGGGCCCGGAACCGGCCGCAGGCTGGCCAATGAAGCGTTTCGTCCGTGTTCGGAAGCAAAAAAGGTTAACAGGCGCAGGCATGGCTGAACGGATCAGGCTGGAAATCACGCGGCTCGGCCACGAGGGGGATGGTGTTGGCGATGTTGCGGGCCGGGCCGTCTTCGTGCCGTTTGCGTTGCCGGGGGAGATGGTCGAGGTCGAGGTCGCGGGAGATCGCGGGCGCTTGATCGGTGTCGAAAAACCAAGCCCGGACCGGCAGACAGCGCCCTGTTCCCATTTCGAGACGTGCGGCGGCTGTGCACTCCAGCATCTACGGCCAGCGCCCTACCTCGCCTTCAAGCGGCAGCTCGTCATCGATGCCTTCAAGGATCGCGGACTGTCGCCGGAGGTGAGCGAGGTGTGTCCCGTCGCAACTGGAACGCGCCGTCGCGTCGTGTTGTCGGCGGTGCGCGGGCGCTCGGGCGTGCTGCTCGGGTTTCACGCAGGCCGCGGAACGGAGATCGTGCCAGTGCGCGAGTGCACGGTCGCAGCACCTTCGATCGTCAAGGCGCTGCCGGCTCTGATGCGCCTCGCTGAACCGCTGGTCTCGCGCCGGGGCGAGGTGCGGCTCGCCGTGACGGCCGCCGAGAACGGGCTCGACGTGGCGATAACGGGCGTGAAAGGCACTTTGGAGGGCGCACAGCGCCTCGAGGTTGTCGAGGCCGCGCGCACGGGCCGGTTCCTGCGGGTCTCAATCGGCGGCGATCCGGTGCTGACGCTGGGCGAGACGATGGTGGATTTCGATGGCATCAAGGGGACGCTGCCGCCGGGCGGGTTCCTGCAGGCGGCCAGGGAGTCAGAGGCGGAGCTCAGACGCCACGTTCTCGCGGCCACGGTTGGCGCGAAGCGCGTCGCGGATCTCTTCGCCGGCCTCGGCACCTTCAGCCTGTCGCTCGCACGGCACGCGGAGGTGACGGCGGTTGAAGGCGACAAACCCTCGCTCGCCGCTCTACAGGCCGCGCACCGGCGGACGCCAGGCCTGAAGCCCCTCAAGGTGCTGCTGCGCGATCTCTTCCGCGATCCCCTGTCGGTGAAGGAGCTCGACGCCTTCGAGGCCGTTGTGCTCGATCCGCCGCGGCAGGGGGCAAGAGCGCAGGCGGAGGCGCTGGCGAAATCCAAGGTGCCGGTCGTCGTCGCCGTGTCCTGCAACCCGGCGACGCTGGCGCGCGATGTGCGCATCCTCGTCGATGGCGGCTACACGCTCGGTGCCGTGACGCCGGTCGACCAGTTTCTCTTCAGCGCGCACGTCGAGCTGGTGGCGGTGTTGCGGCGGTGAGCGAGAGCTACTCTGTCAACAACCATTCGACAAACTCCGGCACCACCTCGCTCGCCTTGCCGTGGATCGCCTCACGAAAGCGGCTCGCGCCTTCCGAGGGTTCCAGATTCAATTCGACCGTGTGGGCATCGCGCGCGAGGCCGACGAGGCCTGCGGCGGGATAGACGGTCCCGCTGGTCCCGATGGCGATGAAAAGATCGCATTGCGAGACGAGCGCTCCAATCCGGTCGAGCTCGTAGGGAGTCTCGCCGAACCAGACGATGTCAGGGCGGAGGCGGCCGGTCTCGGAGCAGGCCGGACAAGCCGTCTGGAGCGACATCGGCTCCCGCCAGGGATGGCGGACGCCGCACGCGGCGCAGAGAGCCTTGTACACTTCACCGTGCATATGGATGAGCCGCTTGGTACCGGCGCGCTCATGCAGCTCGTCGACATTCTGCGTGACGATGGTCACCTCGTCGGGATGCTCTCTCTCGAGGCGAGCGAGGGCGAAGTGTGCCGCGTTCGGTCCGACACTCGTATGGGTCGACCGGCGCATGTTGTAGAAGTCGAGCACGCGCTGGGGATCGCGGCGGTAACCTTCCGGCGTCGCCACGTCCCGATAGTCGATCTTGGACCAGATGCCGTCCTTGTCTCGAAAAGTCGACAGGCCGGATTCCGCCGAGATACCGGAGCCGGTCAGGACGACGATGCGGCCGAACCGCACGGGATCAGCCCGCCCCGGCGAGCGCCGCCGCGAGCTTGTCCGCATCGGACTTGATCCGTTCCATGTCGCCCATCTTACCGGGAGGCCCGAGCGGCCTGTCCTGCCAGCAAGGGAGCACATGGAAATGCAGGTGAAAGACTGTCTGGCCGGCCGCCGCCTCGTTATACTGCTCGATCTTGATGCCGGGTGCGCCGAAGGCTCTCTGCGCGGCCCGAGCCACCTTCTGGGCAGTTCTCAGGCACGCCGCGAGCTGCTCGGGCGAGGCATCGAGCGCATTCCGGCACGCCGTCTTCGGGATCACCAGGGCATGGCCCGTCGTCCTTGGCATGATGTCCAGGAAGGCGAACGTCTCGGCGTCCTCATAGACCCTAAAGGCGGGGATCTCGCCGCGGAGGATTTTCGCGAAGATGTTGCCGCAATCGTAGGTCATGCCAATTCTCGTCGAATTTTCTCATTATTCCGCTCGATGCGGAAACATCCTTTAGACCCTGTCAATATACGCGCCGCTAAGCTCGGCCTGCTAGGGTAATCGTCAGGATTGGAAGCGGGTGGAGCGCTTTTCCATGGCACATGGCACACACGGCAAGAATGGCAAGATGGGCGTGACCTTCGCGACCTATCTCATCCTGGCCTCGTTCGTTCTCGTCATGGGCCGCTACAATGAGTGGTACCAGCTGCGTCCCGACTACAACATCGACGTGCCGGCCAACAGCTTCTTCAACCGCGATTACGATGCGCGCGTGGTCTGCCCCGAGCAGCATGGCGTTCGCGTTTTCCAGATCGCGGCGCCGACGGTGGAAGCCGCCCGTGAGATCGTTGCCCGCGACCTGCCGCTGTGCGAGGTCAGGAGCGTGGTCAGGCACAAGGGATGATCCCGAGCCCGCCAGCAAGCACCTGATTTCGCGAGGAAGTTCTCCTGCGCCACCCTCGGCATGGCGGTGCTCGTTTGACAGTGCCGCCCCGATCCCCCATCTTCCCGCCCGCCGTCCGGAACGCGACGGCATCATCCGGGCGAGCACCGTACCGCCCATCCCTGAAGAGTCCAGACCGTCGAAAAGGCTGATCGCCCGAGCATGCGGATCGTCATCGTCGAAAGCGCCGCCAAGGCCAAGACCATCAACAAGTATCTGGGCTCGGGCTATAAGGTCCTGGCCTCATTCGGGCATGTGCGCGACCTCCCCGCCAAGGACGGTTCCGTGCTGCCCGATCAGGACTTCGAGATGTCCTGGGAGGTCGACGGTAAGTCGCAGAAGATCATGTCGGAGATCGCCAAGGCCGTTAAGGGCGCCGATAAGCTGATCCTGGCCACCGACCCCGACCGTGAGGGCGAGGCCATCTCCTGGCATATTCTCGACATTCTCAATCACAAGAAGGTGCTCAAGGGCGTCGGCATCGAGCGCGTCGCATTTAATGCCATCACCAAGCAGGCCGTTACCGAGGCGATGAAGCATCCCCGCCAGATCGACGAACCGCTGGTGGACGCTTATCTCGCGCGCCGTGCCCTCGACTATCTCGTCGGCTTCACGCTGTCGCCGGTGCTTTGGCGCAAGCTTCCCGGCGCCCGCTCGGCGGGTCGCGTGCAGTCGGTGGCGCTTCGCCTCGTCTGCGACCGCGAGGATGAGATCGAGCGCTTCCGGACCGATGAGTATTGGACCATCGAGGCGACGCTGGAGACGGCCAAGGCCGAGGAGTTCGCCGCGCGTCTCCATGCGATTGGCGGCACGGCGCTCAAGAAGCTCGACATCAAGGACGACACGAGCGCTCACGCCATCAAGGCGGCGGTCGAGAAGCAGGGCTTCAAGGTCGCCCACGTCGAGAAAAAGGCGACGAAGCGCAACCCCTATGCGCCGTTCGCCACCTCGACCTTGCAGATGGACGCCTCCCGCAAGCTCGGCTTTTCCGCCAAGCAGACCATGCAGGTGGCGCAGCGGCTCTATGAAGGCGTCGACATCGGCGGCGAGACGGTCGGCCTCATCACTTATATGCGAACCGACGGCGTCACCATCGTGCCGGAGGCGGTCAACGCCATCCGGGGTCTGATCGCGCGCGAGTTCTCGCAGCGCTACGTCGCGCCCTTCATTCGCGAGTACAAGACCAAGGCCAAGAACGCGCAGGAAGCCCATGAGGCGATCCGTCCGACCGAGGTTTCGCGGCTGCCCAAGGATGTCGGCCGCCAACTGCCGAAGGATCAGGCGGCACTCTATGACCTGATCTGGAAACGCGCTGTCGCGAGCCAGATGGCGTCGGCGGAAGTCGACCAGACGACGGCCGACATCGACGTCAAGGGCCGCGACGGCAAGGCCTACAGCTTCCGTGCGACCGGGTCCGTCATCACCTTTGACGGCTTCCTCAAAGTCTATGAGGAAGGGCGCGACGATCGCGTGCGCACCATCGAAAAGGGCAAGGACGATCGCGAGGCGCACACGCCGGACGAAGCCGACGACAGCCGCCGTCTGCCGCCTCTGTTCGCCGGAGATACTGTCCGCGACAAGGCGATCGAGCCCGAGCAGCATTTCACGCAGCCGCCGCCACGCTATTCGGAAGCCACCCTCGTCAAGCGGCTCGAAGAGCTCGGCATCGGCCGGCCCTCGACGTTCGCCTCGACGCTGGCCGTGCTGCAGGATCGCGAATATGTCAAGACCGACAAGAAACGGCTGGTGCCCGAGGACAAGGGCCGGCTCGTCACGGCGTTCCTGAAAGGCTTCTTCAAGCGCTACGTGGAATACGACTTCACGGCCGATCTCGAGGAAAAGCTCGATCTCATCTCCGACGGCAAGCTCGAATGGAAAGACGTGCTCCGGGATTTCTGGAAACAGTTCATCGGCGCGGTCGACGAGACGAAGGAGCTTCGTGTCAGCAATGTCCTGGACGCGCTGAACGAGCAGCTCGGGCCGCACATCTTCCCCGACAAGGGCGACGGCGGCGATCCGCGCCTCTGCCCGAAATGCGGCAAGGGGCGTCTCAGTCTCAAGATCTCCGGCAAGAACGGCGCTTTCATCGGCTGCGGCGACTACCCCGAGTGCCGCTTCACACGGCAGTTATCGCAGACGGGCGACGCGGCCGATGCCGCAGCCCTCGGCGATCGGATCATCGGCGAGGATCCCGTGACGGGGACCGACGTCATCGCCAAGTCCGGCCGCTTCGGACCCTATCTGCAACTGGGCGAGGCGGTCGAGGGCGAGAAGCCCAAGCGCTCGACGATCCCGAAGGGCTTCGATCCGGCCACCATCGATTTGGCAACGGCACTCAAGCTGCTCAACCTGCCGCGCCGGATTGGCGATCATCCCGAAACCGGCAAGCCGATTGTCGCCGGCCTCGGCCGCTACGGTCCGTTCGTCGAGTGCGATGGCACCTATGCCAATCTTGCCAGTGCCGAGGAGGTCTTCGAGATCGGCCTCAACCGCGCCGTGACGCTGATCGCCGAGAAGAAGGAAGGCAAGGGTCGCGGCCGTCCGCAGGCGGAAGTGCTGGCGGCGCTGGGCGAGCACCCGGTCGAGGGCGGCAAGATCGAGGTGCTGTCGGGCCGTTATGGCGCCTATGTGAAGCACGGCAAGACCAATGCGACGTTGCCCAAGGGTGTCGAGCCCAAGGATCTGACGATGGATCAGGCGGTGGAGCTCATCGCCGCCCGCGTGGCCAAGGGTCCGGCCAAGAAGGGCCGCTTCGGCAAGGCGAAGGCCGATAGCGAGGCGAAGCCTGCCAAGGCGAAGGCGAAACCCAAGGCCAAGAAAGCCAAGGCAACGGCGGACGAGGATTAGCTCCTTTCCGGCGAACTCATGGAACACGAAATTTAGCCGCTCCTTTTCCTCCCCCTTTTTATGGGGGAGGACCGCGCGCCTTGGGCTTACGTGCGAAGCGCGTAAGTCCTTAGGCGCGCCAAGGTGGGGGTGTTCGTCCGGCGCAGAGAGCTTTGCGAGGCTAGCTCATCGGCCTCCCGTCGCGCCCGCGGTGTTGTGTGTGCACAGGGGGTGGTTGGACATGGTGAGCCATTCTCAGTCGCGCTTGTGGGACAAGCACCCCCACCTATGTTCGCCTAAGGGGTTAGCTGGCGCTAACCCCAAGGCGAACAGTCCTCCCCCATAAAAAGGGGGAGGAGAGTTGCGGCGATGTCGTGCCGACGATTAGTCGACATGCAATCGCAGGTGTTGCTCCTCCTGTGCGAGCGCTCGTGATACGCAGATTGCGGCAGTTCAGTCTTACGTGAGGCGACGTGGCTAAGCAGACAAAGACATCAGGCGGCAAACCCAAGCGCGCCGGCCTGCCGGCGAAGCAGGAGATCGCGGCGTTTCTGGAGACCGCCGAAGGCAAGGCCGGAAAGCGCGAGATCGCGCGCGCCTTCAACATCAAGGGCAACGACAAGATCGGCCTGAAGGCGCTCCTCAAGGAGATGTCGGAGGAGGGCGCGATCGTCCGTGGCCGCAAGAAGGTTCGCCGCACCGGCAAGCTACCGCCGGTTACTGTCATCGAGATCGCGGGCCATGACAGCGACGGCGAACTCTATGGCCTTCCCGTCGACTGGGAGGAGGCCGAGGGCGCGGCGCCGAAAGTGCTGATCGCCCACGACGGCCCGCGCCACGAGCGGATCGGGCCGGCTGGCGCCGGCGACCGGTTGCTCTGCCGGATCGAGGCGCTGGGCGAGGACGAGGGCTATCGCTATCTCGCGCGACCGATCAAGAAACTCGCGCGCGAGCAGACGCGCCTGCTTGGCATTTATCGCGAGGGCGATCGCGGCGGCACGATCCTGCCCGTCGATCGCAAGCAGCTGCGCGAATGGCGGGTCGAGGCGGGCGATGCAGGCAAGGCCCAGGATGGCGAGCTCGTGCGTTTCGACATTTCGCGGCGCGGAGGCGGCGGCCTGCCGGTCGCGCGCGTGGTCGAATGCCTCGGCAGCCCGGCTGACGAGCGAAAGATCTCGCTGATCGCGGTGCACGCGCATGGCATCCCGGATGTGTTCCCGGCGCGCGTCATGGAGGAGGCCGAGGCGCTGCCAGCGCTTGACGGCAAGGGCCGCGAGGACCTGACGAAGGTGCCCCTCCTCACCATCGACCCAATCGATGCCCGCGATCACGACGATGCGGTTTACGCAGAGTCCGATGATGATCCCGGGAACCAAGGTGGCTTCGTCACCTGGGTCGCGATTGCCGATGTCGCGCACTATGTGCGCCCGGGAAGCGCGCTCGATCGCGAGGCCCTGAAGCGCGGCAACTCGGTCTATTTTCCGGATCGCGTCGTTCCCATGCTGCCGGAAAAGATTTCCAACGACCTCTGCTCGCTGCGCGAGAAAGAGGCGCGGCCCTGTCTCGCCGTGCGCATGGTGTTCGACGCCCACGGCAAGAAACGGTCGCACCGCTTCGTGCGCGGTCTCATGCGCTCGGCCGCCAAGCTCGCCTATGAGGAGGCGCAGGCGGCGATCGACGGGCGTTCCAACGACAAGACCGGGCCGCTGCTCGAGCCGGTATTGAAACCCTTGTGGGCCGCCTATGCGGCGTTGACCAAAGCCCGCGATGAACGCGGCCCCCTCGATCTCGATCTGCCGGAGCGCAAGATTCTCGTCGGGCCCGACGGGCGTGTCGCGAAAATCTATACTCCGCAACGCCTCTCGGCGCATCGTCTCATTGAAGAATTCATGATCCAGGCGAATGTCGCCGCCGCCGAGACGCTCGAGAGCAAGCGCATGGCCGCTCGTCTATCGCATCCACGGCGAGCCCAGCCGCGAGAAGCTCGAAGGCTTGCGCGCGTTCCTGGCGACGCTCGATCTGGCACTTGCCAAGGGGCAGGTTCTCCGCCCCGAGCAGTTCAACCGCATTCTGGCGGAAACGCGCGGCCGCGACGTGTCCGATCTCGTGAGCGAGGTGGTCTTACGCTCGCAGAGCCAGGCCGAGTACAACCCCGTCAACATCGGCCACTTCGGCCTCAACCTGCAGCGCTATGCGCATTTCACCTCGCCGATCCGCCGCTATGCCGATCTCATCGTGCATCGCGCGCTCATCCGTGCGCTGGGGCTCGGGGCGGGCGGCCTCGAGGATTACGAGATCGAGCGGTTGGAAGACGCCGCGACCGAGATCAGCCAGGCCGAGCGGCGCGCCATGCAGGCCGAGCGCGAGACGGCCGACCGGCTCATCGCGACGCATCTGGCCGGCCAGATCGGCAAGGCCTTTCCCGCGCGCGTGTCCGGTGTGACCAAAAGTGGTCTCTTCATCCGGCTGGATGAGACCGGTGCCGACGGCTTCATTCCGATTTCCACGCTCGGCTCCGAGTACTTCCACTATGACGAGGCGGCGCGCGCGCTCGTGGGCGAGCGGTCGGGCCAGGGGTTCCGGCTCGGTGATCGGGTGGAAGCCCGGCTGGTCGAGGCCGTGCCGTCGGCCGGCGCGCTGCGCTTCGAGATGCTGAGCGCTCCCAACCGCCATCGAGGGACCGGCGGTGGCCACAAGCTCGGCAAGCGCGGCATGCAGCGGGCGCGAGGAAGAGGGCGCCGGTAAACGTCAGTTGGGCCCGTCCGGTCGCGTCAGAATGAAGGTTGCGGCGCCCGCCATGACGAGGGCCTGCACGCCGATGAGCCAGGTTTCGAGCCCGAACCACAACCCGATCGCCAGCGTAGCCAGCATCACGATGACGGCTGTCATCTTCGCCCGCCGGCTAATGGCGCCGTGATCGCGCCAATCGGTGATCGGTGGTCCGAGGCGCGGGTGATTGACCAGCCAGGCGTGCAGCCGGTCGGAGGAGCGCGCGAAGGCGAAGGCCGCCACCAGCAGGAACGGAGTCGTCGGCACGAGCGGGAGCACGATGCCGGCAATCCCGGCTCGCCGTCGCCAACAGGCCGAGTATCAGCCAGAGCACACGCTGAGGCACGGATCAGTCCTTCCGGTGCTTGCGCCCGTAAAGTTCCAGGCGATGCCGCACGAGATCGAAGCCGAGCTCAGCGGCGATCTCGGCCTGCAGCCGCTCGATGCGTTCCGAGCGGAACTCCAAGACCTCGCCAGTGTCGATGTCGATCATATGGTCGTGGTGGGGCGTGTTCGCCGTCTCGAAGCGGGCGGGCGCGTTCTCGAAGGTGTGGCGCTGAACGACACCCTGGGCTTCCAACGCCGTCAGCGTCCGGTAGACGGTCGCGAGCGATACTTTCGCATCGAGCGCATGGGCGCGCCGATGCAACTCGTTGGCGTCCGGGTGATCGCCGGCAGCCGCCAGTACTTTCAGCAGCGCGGTTCGCTGGCGCGTGATGCGGACGCCCTGGGCGCGCAAAGCGCGCTCCAACTCGGTGGCACGGGCGGTCTCGGTGGTGGTGGCCATCAACGTGGATTACTCCAGTTGCGACGCATGTGCAATTGTTATTTGCAATTCATTCTCAACTGCATTGACGAGAGGCTCGCTGAGCCCTAAGGTTCCGCAAGGATCGCCCGGGATCGCGAACCGAAAGGACCGAGAGCTTCGCATGAGATCGTTTCGTTTCGTCTTCCTGCTCGCGGCATTGGCCGCCGCCGTGGCTACGGCACTGCCAGCCGCCGCAGCCGAGAAATTCAAGGCTGTCACCACCTTCACGGTCATTGCCGACATGGCCCGCAACGTCGCCGGCGAGGCCGCGATCGTCGAGTCGATCACCAAGCCCGGCGCCGAGATTCACGGTTACGAGCCGACGCCCGGCGACATCCTCAGAGCCCAGGATGCCGATCTCATCTTTTGGAACGGTCTCTTTCTCGAGCGCTGGTTCGAGCAGTTCTTCAAAAACCTCGACCATGTGCCGGGCGTGGTGGTGTCCGAAGGCGTAACCCCCATGGGCATCGCCGAGGGGCCCTATACCGGGAAACCCAATCCGCATGCTTGGATGTCGCTCGAGAACGCGATGATCTACGTCGACAACATCCGCGACGCCTTCATCGAGTATGACGCCGCGAACGCCGAGACCTATCGCGCGAACGCCGAGACCTACAAGGCGAAGATCGCCGCCGCCGTCAGCCCCTTGCGCGACAGGATCGCAGCCATTCCGGAAGGGAGCCGCTGGCTCGTCACCAGCGAAGGCGCCTTCAGCTATCTCGCCCGCGACTTCGCGATGAAGGAACTCTATCTCTGGCCGATCAATGCCGATCAGCAGGGAACGCCCCGCCAGGTCCGCAAGGTCATCGATGCCGTGCGCGAGCACAAGATCAAGGTTGTGTTCAGCGAAAGCACGGTGTCGTCGAAGCCGGCCGAGCAGGTGGCGCGCGAAACCGGTGCCACGTATGGTGGCGTGCTCTATGTGGACTCGCTCAGCGAGGCGGACGGCCCCGTACCCACCTACATCGATCTGCTGCGAGTGACCTCCGAGACGATCGCCAGAGGATTGGCCAAGTGAAGGACGCTGCCTCCCAGCATTTGGAGGCCCGAGGCCGGGACGGCGCGGGCCTCGCCGTCGACAACATCACCGTCACCTACAAGAACGGCCATACGGCGCTCCGCAATGCGAGCTTTCGGGTACCTTCCGGTACCATCAGCGCGCTGGTGGGCGTCAATGGCTCGGGCAAGTCGACCATCTTCAAGGCCATGATGGGCTTCGTGACGGTCGCCGCCGGCCGGATCGAGATCCTTGGCGGCTCGGTCGCGGAGGCGCTGTCGCGCAACCTCGTCGCCTATGTGCCACAGGCCGAGGAGGTCGACTGGAGCTTTCCCGTCCTTGTCGAGGACGTCGTGATGATGGGCCGCTACGGCCACATGAACTTCATGCGGACCACGCGCCCGGCGGATCGGGCGGCCGTCGAGGCCGCGCTCGTGCGCGTCGCCATGACCGAGTACCGCAAGCGCCAGATCGGCGAGCTGTCGGGTGGGCAGAAGAAGCGCGTATTCCTTGCCCGCGCACTCGCCCAGGAGGGGCGGGTGATGCTGCTCGACGAGCCCTTCACCGGCGTCGATGTGAAGACGGAGGAGGCGATCATCTTGCTGCTCCGGGAGCTGGCGCGCGACGGCTCGGTGATTCTGGTGTCTACGCATAATCTTGGCAGCGTGCCGGAGTTCTGCGATCACACGGTGCTCGTGAAGGGCACCGTGCTCGGCTACGGGCCGACGGCCGAGGTCTTCACGCAGGCCAATCTGGAAAAGACCTTCGGCGGCGTACTCCGCCATTTCGTGCTCGGCGGCACGGATCTGCACGAAGACGACGATACACGCCGTGTTACGGTTCTGACCGACGACGAGCGGCCCTTCGTCGTCTACGGCGACAAGCCCAGGCAAGAGAAGAAATGATCGAGACGCTGCTCGAGCCCTTCGCCTATTCCTACATGACGAACGCCATGTGGGTGAGCGCGCTCGTCGGCGGCGTCTGTGCGTTCCTCTCGGCCTATCTCATGCTGAAGGGCTGGTCGCTCATCGGCGACGCTCTTAGTCACGCGATTGTCCCCGGTGTTGCCGGCGCCTACATGCTCGGGCTGCCATTCTCGCTCGGTGCATTCCTCGCAGGTGGCCTCGCGGCCGGCGCCATGCTGTTCCTGAACGAGCGAACCGGTCTCAAGCAGGACGCCATCATCGGGCTTATTTTCACGTCGTTCTTCGCGCTCGGTCTCTTCATGGTGTCGATCTCGCCGGCCGCCGTCGACATCCGCACCATCACGCTGGGCAACATCCTGGCCATCACGCCCGAGGATACGCTCCAGCTCGCCATCATCGGCTTCGTGACGCTGGCCGTGCTCGCCCTCAAGTGGAAGGACCTGATGGTCGTCTTCTTCGACGAGAGCCACGCGCGCTCGATCGGGCTCAAGCCCGACCTGCTGAAGGCTGTGTTTTTCACGCTTCTTGCGGCTTCGACGGTTGCGGCGCTTCAGACTGTCGGTGCCTTCCTCGTGATCGCCATGGTGGTGACGCCTGGTGCCACGGCCTATCTCCTCACCGATCGCTTCCCACGACTTATCCTCATCAGCATGGCGGTGGGTTCGATCACGAGCTTTGCGGGCGCTTATGCGAGCTATTTTCTGGACGGCGCCACGGGCGGCATCATCGTGACGTTGCAGACGCTCGTCTTCCTCACGGCGTTCGTTTTTGCGCCGAAGCACGGGCTTCTTGCCGCGCGCCGGCGCGCACGCCAAGCCCTCGAGGCCGCGCCATGAGCACGCTCGAGTTGCTTTTCGCGCCATTCCGGTTGGGCTTCATGCAGAACGCCTTTGCCATCGCGCTCATCATTGCCGTGCCGGCGGCGCTGCTGTCCTGCTATCTCGTCCTCAAGGGCTGGTCGCTGATGGGGGACGCGGTGAGCCACGCCGTGTTGCCGGGCATCGTCGCGGCCTACGTGCTCAAGATCCCGCTGCTGATCGGCGCGCTCGTCGCGGGCATGACCTGCGCCTTGGCGACCGGCTACATCCAGGAGCACAGCCGCGTGAAGCGCGACACGGTGATGGGGGTCATCTTCTCCGGCATGTTCGGCTTCGGCATCGTGCTGCATACTTGGGTGCAGCCGGAAATCCACCTCGACCAGGTGCTGTTCGGAAACATCTTAGGGGTTGGGCGAGGGGATTTGCTCACCTCTGGGCTCATCGCCGCGGCGGTAAGCGCGCTGCTGCTCCTCAAATGGCGCGACCTCTTCCTGCACGCCTTCGATCCGGTGCAGGCCCGGGCGGTCGGTCTGCCGGTGCGGATACTGCACTACGGGCTGCTGGTGCTGCTGTCGCTGACGATCGTTGCCGCCCTCAAGGCCAGCGGCATCGTGCTGTCGATTTCGCTGCTGATCGCGCCCGGCGCGATTGCCTTTCTCGTGGCCCGCCGCTTTCCGGACATGCTCAAAGTGGCTGTCGGTGCAGCCGTCTTCGCCTCACTCGCGGGGGTTTATCTCAGTTTCTACATCGATAGCGCGCCGGCACCGACCATCGTGCTCGTGCTGACCGTGCTTTTCCTGGTGGCCTTCGCGTTCCGGATGGTACGGCCTGCCGCGGCGCTCGGTTAACTTGGTCCCGTTGCCGCGTCAGGTGGTCGGCTTGACGCTTCTCCCCGGCAATGCGAACTCCTGCGTATGCCCGTTCAATACACCACCGCCGAGCCGGCCCGTCCGCCCCGGCCGCTGCTTGCGGCCATGACGGCAGGTTTCCGGTTGCGCTGCCCGGCCTGCGGCAAAGGCCAGATGTTCCGAGCCTTTCTCAAGGTTGCCGACAGCTGTCCCGTCTGTGCCCAGGAGCTGCACCACCACCGGGCCGACGATGCGCCACCCTATTTCGTCATGATGATCGTCGGCCATATCGTCGTGCCGCTCGTGCTTGTCGTCGAGACGTCCTACAGGCCGGATTTCTGGCTGCATTTGGCGATCTGGCCACCGCTCGCCCTGGGTCTGGCGCTCCTGCTGCTACCGCGCGTCAAGGGCGCGATCGTCGGCTTGCAATGGGCGCTGGGCATGCATGGGTTCGGGGCGACCGCCACAGCCGAGCGGCTCGCAGGCTACGCGACGCCATCGCAGACACCGGCGAGCGGCCCATGACCGAGGCTTTTTCCGATACCGGCCGCAAGCCCGAGCCAGTGAAACCCGTCAGGCCGCGCGACGCCGGCAGCCTGGTGATCGTCGATACGGCCCAAGGCGCGCCGCGCGTCCTGTTTGGCCGTCGCCGGCCCGATCTCAAATTCGCGCCCGGCAAGTATGTTTTTCCAGGCGGCCGGGTGGATGCGGCCGATGCGCGCCTCGAGACCACAGAGGCGTTGCCGGATATCGAACTCCGCAAGCTTCTTTTCGATATGAAGGGCTTTTCGCTTCCCCAACGCGCCCGCGCGCTGGCCCTTGCCGCTGTCCGCGAGACCTTCGAGGAGACGGGCCTGGTGGTCGGCCGCCGCGCGAGGGCGGGGGAAACATCGTCCGAGCCGGGGTGGCAGGCATTCTACGGTATGGGCTTTGCCCCCGATCTCTCACGTCTCGTCATGATGGCGCGTGCCATCACGCCGAAGGCGAGCCCGAAGCGTTTCGATGCCCGCTTTTTCCTCGTGCCCGCGGACACCGTCGTCCATCGGGTCGACGAGCGCGACCATGAGTTCGGCGACCTCGTCTGGGCGACTTTCGAAGAGGCCCGGGCGCTCGAATTGCACTCGATGACGCGCGCCATCGTCGACGATGTCGAGGATCTGTGGGCCGTGGCGGAGGCCGAGCGGGCCCGTCGTCCGGTGCCCTATTACTACGATTATCAGCGAAGTTTGATTGAGTCCGGGACCGCTTCTTGACTTCGAGGTGGTGCTGGCTAGATTGCCCGCCAATCCGTTGCCTCGCGAACTTGCGGGGCTCCCCCAAATCGACCTTCGTGTCGTAACGCGCTAGAGACGATCACCCATGGCCAAGGCCACTACGCTCAAGATCAAGCTGCTCAGCACCGCCGGCACCGGCTTCTTCTATGTGACGAAGAAGAACCCGCGTACGAAGACCGAGAAGCTCGTGATGAAGAAGTACGATCCGGTCGTGCGCAAACACGTCGACTTCAAGGAAGCCAAGATCAAGTAGCGCGCCGCCCGGCAGCTTGGCGGCCGACCAATCGCATCAGCAAGACTGTTTTGAGCAGAGAGGTTGGCCGGTCCGCAGCCGTCCGGCAGCGGGGTAAGTCCGTAGGCTACGGACCGGCCGACGAGCCGCGATCAAAGAGGGCGTTGACCTTGCGACCCGTACTGTGGGCCAGCGTTTCCGCTGACCGATCTCGATACTAAGTAGCCCTCGTACGTGTGCTCAAATGCACCAAAAACCATTCCCGGTCAAGGCACTGGCAGCCGGGCAATCGCCCAGGACCAACCTCGCCCGACTTTAGGGCGACTGCGTCGAACCGCAGAGCGCCAATGGGATTTATGATTAACGGGCGATCGTGACAAAATCACGACGGTGGTCAAAGGTATCCGCCAGGATTTAGCCTTGAACTGGTCAAGCCGCGTCCGCGACCACCCGGTTCCGGCCCTCGCGTTTGGCGGTGTAAAGCGCCTGATCGGCGCGCTTGAAGATCGCTTCAGCCGTGTCCTCGGCGCGCTCCAGCGCAGCCACGCCGACACTCGCCGTGACCTTCAGTGGCTGCCGGCTCTTGCCGATATCGAATGTCTCGCTGGCGATCTGGCCACGGATGCGCTCGGCGACCTGGCAAGCCCGCTCGATGTCCGTGTCCGGCATGATGACGATGAATTCCTCGCCGCCGAGCCGGCAGGCCAAGTCCATGCCACGGACGCTGCGCTTCAGGCGCCCGGCGAACTCCTTCAGCACGACGTCGCCGATGTCGTGGCCGTAGGTGTCGTTGACGCTCTTGAAGTGGTCGATGTCGGCGACCAGGATCGACAGCGACCGGCCCTTGTGCAGGGCGTCATTCGCGAGACGCTTCAAATGCGTCTCCATGTAGCGCCGGTTGTGGAGGCCTGTCAGTGCGTCCGTGATCGCCTGCTCGACACTCTCCTCGAGGCTCGCCTTGAGGAAATCCGAGTAGCGCTTGCGCTTGATCTGCGTGCGGATGCGGGCCAGCATCTCGTTGCGATCGATGGGACGCTTCAGATAGTCGTTGACGCCCATGTCGAGGGCGCGGAGTAGGCGCGCTTCGCCACCGTGGTCAGCGAGCACGATGATCGGCAGATTGCGCGTGCGCTCGAGCGAGCGGATTTGAGAGCAGAGACGAAGTCCGTCCGCGCCATCGAGATCGAGGCTGATCAGGGCCACGTCATGCGGGGTTTCGGCAAGCTGCATGAGCGCCTGGTTGGGATCGGAGACGAGGGAGGCCGCGTGCTCCTTCGCCAGCGTCTCGACCAGCCGCTGCGCCGAGCGGAGCGCGCTGTCGACGAGCATGATCCGCCCGCCCGCCTTGTCTTGCTCGATGGACCAAGTCGCGTCGTCGAGAACGCCGAGTTCCTGGCGGGTGGCGGCGCGCATCCGCATTTCGTCGTTCAGCACCTTGAGGCGGACGAGATTGCGCACGCGCGTAATGAGAGCAACCTCGTCGACGGGTTTGGTGAGGAAATCGTCGGCGCCGGCCTCGAGGCCCTGAACGCGATCGCTCACCTGATCGAGGGCGGTGACCATGACGATGGGAATGTGCTGGGTGACGGCATTGGCCTTGAGGCGGCGGCAGGTCTCGAAACCATCCATGCCCGGCATCATGACGTCGAGGAGCACGATGTCGGCGAGCCCGCGGTTGCAGATATCGATGGCGTCGGGTCCGTTGGAGGCGGTGACGACGTCGAAGTACTCAGCCGTCAACCGCGCCTCGAGCAGCTTCACGTTCGCCAGGATGTCGTCGACGACCAGAATGCGGGCAGTCATTTCTTGTGTACCCCAGAACCCGGACCGCTTATGGCGTTCCGATGAATTGTTTGATCGTAGCGATGAAGCCCGGCACCGAGATCGGCTTCGAGATGTAGGCTTCGCAGCCGCCTTGCCGGATGCGCTCCTCGTCGCCCTTCATGGCGTAGGCGGTGACCGCGATGACCGGAATGTCGCGCAGATCGTCGTCCTCCTTGAGCCATTTCGTCACCTCGAGCCCGGAGACCTCGGGCAACTGGATGTCCATGAGGATGAGCGAGGGGCGATGGGCGCGGGCGAGCGAGAGCGCCTCCATGCCGTTGCGCGTCTGCAGAGTTTTGTAGCCGTGCGCCTCCAGCAGATCGTTGAAGAGCTTCATGTTGAGCTCGTTGTCTTCGACGATCAGAACGGTCTTGGTCATCGTCGATTGCGCCGTGGTCCTAGGAGTGCCGGTGCTGCGCTCCCGCAATATGAGACCCATGTCGAGCTCCAGTCGCTAAATGAGACGGCCGAACCTCTCCGGGCACCGAATTGGCTGTTCATTTCGCTGGCAGCTTACCCGTTGAGCCGTAACCAATCATTTAAGATGTGGTAACCTTCTCCTCCTGCGGGTCCATTCGTGGTAAATGATTGCCGATGATGCTGAAATCCCGGCAGTCCCTGACGCGCGACGAGGCCGAGACATTGGCCTTTCAGGCCATGGCCTTCCTGGCCGAGGAGCCCGAGCGCCTCGGCCGCTTCCTGTCGCTTACGGGGCTGGGTCCGGATGATCTGAGGCGAGCCATGACGACGCCCGCACTCCAGGTGGCCATACTTGGTCACCTGTTGTCCGACGAATCGCTTTTGCTGGTGTTCGCAGCCACGGCCGGCGTGCCGCCCGAGAAGGTCGGCGTGGCCGAGCGGTTGCTTGGCAGTTAGTCTCAGCCGCCGCAGGGCTTGGCGGTCAGAAACTCGATCCCCGACAGCTTGCCATCGAGCCGCAGCGTGCCGTAGTCGAGCTTAACCGACCGGATGACGCCGTTCTGATAGACCCTGAAGATCATCTCGTGCTCGGGCGTGCCTTCACCCTGGCCGGCGGCGGCATTGAAATAGGCGATCGTCACCGGCCAGGACAATTGGCCCTTCAGACGATCGGTATTGGCAATGCCGGTGAGCTCGGTCTCGTCGCCCGGGCTGGACTTGCCGATCACTGCCGTGGTCCGGAAGAACTTCTGGCCGAGGTCAGAACCATCATAGACATTGGCCTGGAAGCTGATGTCGCCGCGCTTGGCGGCCGCGATGAGCTGAGCGGTGTGCTGAAGGGGAAAGAGCGCGGGCTCCGGAAAGTCCAGGCTCGTCGGAGCGGGCTTGGTCAACGCAACCGCGAGGCGACCCTCTTCGTCGCGCTTGGCCGTGCCCTTGGTTACATCGCTCGGTTGTTGATTTTCAAGGTTCTGGATATCGAACTGGAAAGCGGCGCCTTCGGCATCCTCCCAGGTCGTGGTGCGCAGATCGCTCAGTGATGTCGTGCCTTCCCGGTTTGTTATGCTCATGACGAATCTGAGGTTTTGGGAATAACCTTCGCATTGCGAGCCATTGAACTCGAAGACAAGCCGACCGCGCACATCGGTAATGCCGGCTGCGTCGGTGGTTGCGCCGAGCGTGATGTCATAGACCGCCCGATGGGGCACCATCTCGGCGATCTCGGGCAACACGAGGGCGCGCGCCGGACCGAGCGTGCTGGCAAGAATGGCGATGGCGCCGAGCAAGGATCTGTCGTTCCGCATTTTTTCCGCTAGCCTTCGGTTGGGCTGGTCTGAACCCGTTCCATGGCATCGTGACCGGTTTGTGGTGAGGGCGCAACGCCGGGCCAGGTGCAATGGTTGCCAGCGACGCGTCGCCATCCCAGGATAGGCCGACCCTCATCCGGAGCCTCTCATGCCCAAGATTTCCTGGCCGCTCGGACCTATTGCCCATCGGGGCCTCCACCGCGCCGAGCGGGGCATCGTCGAAAATACGCTCTCGGCCGTCCTGGCCGGCATGGAGCGCGGCTACGCTGTCGAGGTGGACCTGCAACCCGCCAAGGGCGAGGAACCCGTGGTTTTCCACGACGAGGAGCTCGATCGCCTGATCGATATGAAGGGGCTCGTCAAGCACTACACTCCGGCCGAGCTGGCGCGTCTCCCCTACAAGGCGACCCAGGATCGGATTTTCACCCTTGACGAGCTGCTGGAGTCGGTTGCGGGCGGTGTCCCCCTGGTCATCGAGGTGAAAACCCCATTCGGAACGCCAGGCGACTATGAGCGGGCGATCGCGCGGTCCTGCCGGACCTACAAGGGGCCCCTCGCCCTCATGTCCTTCGACCACAAGAGCCTCGTTTACACGAAGGATCTTCTGCCCGGCGTGCCGCTCGGGCTCCTTTCCTACCGCTGGGACGATGATTGGATGCCCTCGCTCGGGTGGTGGGAAAAGATGAAGCTGCGCAATTTGAGATACCGGCGTTCGGTCGATGCGGCCTTCATCGCCTACGACATCGAAGATCTGCCGGCCGCCCCGCCCCTGAAGGCGCGCCGGGCCGGGTTGCCGTTGCTGACCTGGACGGTCAAAACCGAGGCCCAGCGCGCGACCGCCGCCAAGTATGCCGACGCCATCATCTTCGAAGGCTTCGATCCGTGACGGAAGTCAAAGTCGTCGACGGCATCGGCGGGATTGATGCGGCGACCTGGGATCGGCTCGCCAATCCCGTTTCCGCCGTCCAGAATCCGACGCTTCGGCATGCCTTCTTTCGCGCGCTCGAGGAGTCCGGCTCGATCGTGCCGGAGGCGGGCTGGCTGCCGCAGCATTTGGTCGCCAAGGATGACAAAGGCGACATTCGCGCGATCCTGCCGCTCTACCTCAAGGCTCACTCCTTCGGCGAATACGTCTTCGACCAGGGTTGGGCGGAGGCCTACGAGCGGCATGGGCTGCGCTACTATCCCAAGCTGCTCTCCGCCGTGCCCGTCACGCCGGTGCCGGGGCGGCGGTTCCTGGTTGCCGACCCGGGGGGCGATGCAGCCTACGTCGCGGCGCTGGCGGAGGCCGTCGTCGAAATCGCGCGGCGGCAGCAGCTGTCCTCGGCGCACCTCACCTTCCTCACCGAGGGTGAAGCAGAAGCCCTATCAGGTGAGGGTTGGCTCCTGCGCACCGGCCAGCAGTTTCACTGGACGAACCAGGGCTACACGACATTCGATGACTTCCTGGCGAGCCTCGCCTCTCGCAAGCGCAAGATTTTGAAACGCGAGCGCCGCGATGCGCTGGCCGGTGGCATCGAAGTCGACTGGTTGACGGGACGAGACATCACCGAGGTGCACTGGGACATCTTTTTCGACTTCTACATGGACACCGGCAACCGCAAGTGGGGTTCGCCCTATCTCAATCGCGCGTTCTTCAGCCGGCTTGGCGAGCTGATGTCGAAGGATGTCCTGCTCGTGATGTGCCGGCGCGGGGGCCGCACGATCGCCGGCGCCCTCAATCTGATCGGCGGCGATACGCTCTACGGGCGCTATTGGGGCTGCCTCGAGCATCAGCCCTTCCTGCACTTCGAGGTCTGCTATTATCAGGCGATCGATTTTGCGATCGCCCGGGGGCTTGCCCGGGTCGAGGCCGGCGCCGGCGGCGAGCACAAGCTGGTGCGCGGATATCTGCCAACGCCCACCTACTCGGCTCACTGGATTGCCGACAGCCGTTTCCGGCAGGCGATCGGCGACTATCTCGGCCGTGAGCGCCGGCATGTCGAGGCCGAAACGGCGGCACTTGCCGAGTATGCCCCGTTCCGGAAAGACAGCGACCCGCGGAGTTAGAGTGCTTCCGGAAAAGTGCGAAGCGGTTTTCCGAAAAGAAGCACGACAAACCAAGGAACTAGGGTGTTGAAGTGATTCAACGAAAAACGGAAACACCCTAGCGTCCGGTACCCGGCTCTCGCATCAATCTGGGTAGCCGCTCCGAAAGGCTCATGCCCCGCTTCATTAGAACTCGCCGGAAGGACGGGCTCGCATTGGCCAGATGCAGGCCGGCGCCGCGCAAAAGCTGGAGCGGCAGCAGGCCCGAATAGAGCGAGCGATCGAGGGTATCGACCAGTAGCGCGCTTGCATCCACGTCCGGCTTGCGGTCGCGGGAGTAAGCATCGAGTGTGTCCGGGGCCCCTGGGTCGCGCGCGCCGCGGCGGCCTGCGTCGGAGATGGCATCGAGCAGACTAGCCACGTCGCGAAAGCCGAGATTGAGGCCCTGGGCCCCGATCGGCGGGAAGGCGTGCAGGGCCTCGCCGGCCAATGCCACGCGCCCCTGGGCAGCCGGCTCAGCGACCAGCCCTTCGAGGGGAAAAACCCGGCGCGTGCCAATGCCTTCGATGCGGCCGAGCAGGCCGTGCAGGTGGCCGCTCAGCTCGACGATGAATGCGCGATCGTCCAGCTGGCCGAGGCGCGCGGCTTCTGGCGGACGTTCGACCCAGACGATACTCGAGGCCTGGCCCGGCAGCGGCACGGTGGTGAGTGGGCCCGCAGGCCGGTGCAGCTCGGTCGAGACAAAGGTGTGAGTTCGCGAATGTTGGATGCTCGCGACGACTGCGGCTTGCGGATAGCTCCACCGCCGTGTGCGGAAACCACCGAGAGCCCGGCATGCGGATTGGCGGCCGTCGGCACCGACAACAAGACGGCCGTGCAAGACACGGTCCGAGTCGAGGCAGGCCGCAATATGCTCCGGGCTGCGGGCGAGGGTGGAAATGCTCGAACCAGCAATCGTCTGCGGTGGTGTAAGTGTGCTCAATCGGTGCATCAGGGCGCGGACGAGCGCTGCTTGGGGAACATTCAGACCGAACTCCGGCAGTGCAATATCTCGGGCTTCAAAGACGACTTCCGGGGCTCGGACCAAATGACCAGTGCCGTCGATCAGCCGGATCGTGCGGAGGGGCGCTGTGGCATCCGCGGGCAAAGCAACGCCGAGGTTCCCTAGAAAGCGCAGCGAGGGCTGGAAAAGCGCAAAAGTTCTTGGATCTAGCGGCCGTTCGGCCCCCCCTGGCGCGGCGCCGGCCAAAGCGACGGTATGACCCGACAATCGCAGGCCAATCGCGCTCGCGAGGCCGACGGGACCGCAGCCGGCAATCAGACAATCAAGATCTGGGGGAAGCTCAATCACAGCGACGAGCGATAATCGCAAATCTGTTTTTCGGGGAGATGGCGCGTTGGCGCGCACGATTCGAGTGCCGAGCCCAGGCGAAGGCCCTAAATGTGCGAAAGTGGCTGTGGATGAGTGGGGAAATGCGGTGCGACCTGGGGCGTTTTGAAGTGGCTTTCGAGCTATTGTTGCCTTCCTGCCGCGGCGCGCCCTGAAGAGCTAACGTATTGTTAAGAAGATGCATTTCTTCACTGTTTCGCCATCACTGTAAACGGCAGGTTAACAAAAACGTTGCGGCTCGGCCACAATCCCTGGGTTTCCCTCCCCATCCCCGGTCCAAGTGCTAGACTTGGCCTCCCCAAGTGCCCTATGCCTGATCCCACGAAGTCGAGTCGTGTCCGCCAGTACCGGTGTCTGGGCCAATCGCCAAGACCCGCCCTCGTCCCCGCGGCACGGACTTTTCCGTAACTCCAGTATCCGTTGCGTCGACTGCGTTGCGTCCGGTTGCCGGCGAATGCGCTGCGTGCGCTGAGCTGCGTCCGAGGCGAGCGGGTGCGTGAGCACCCATCAACATCGAAGATCTTCGAAACGAACTGAAGTGGAGATGGAAATGATTGGGGGACTGATGAAAACGACCAGTCGCTTCGCCATCGCCGCTGCGGCCAGCTTCTTGGTGGGTGGTTTTGCGCTAACCCCTGCGAACGCAGCTGACCTGGGCGGCGACTGCTGTGCAGACCTCGAAGAGAGGGTTGCAGAGCTCGAGGCTACGACGGTCCGTAAGGGCAACAGGAAAGTGTCGGTGACCCTTTATGGTTGGGTCAACGCCGGCATCACCTGGTACGACACGGGCGAAGAGTCCGATGTCTACGTCGTCGACACCGACACGGCTTCTTCCCGTATCGGCGTCAAAGGCTCCGGCCAGATCCGGCCGGGTCTCGAGGCAGGCTATCGCCTTGAGATGAAGGCTGCAGGCGACGACCTGAGCGGCACGGCGGCGAACGATGGCGATGATGGTGCTGGTGGCGGTTCGTCTGTCGACAACGTCCGGCTCCGGCATGCGAGTTGGTACTTGAAGCATGATCAACTCGGCACGTTGACCGTCGGCCAGACCGACGGCGCAGCGACCGGCATCGAGAGTATCGACCTCTCGGGCGCCGCAAGCTGGATCAGCTACAACGGCGCGCAGGATTGGAACTTCTCGTACGGCATCTTCAACCCGGTGGCCAATGCTTATACTGGCCTGATCTGGGGCGAGGTGCTGGATGATTTTGACGTCAGCCGTCACAGCGCGATCCGCTACAACTCGCCGACCTTCGCCGGTTTCGATTTCTCGGCGTCGTGGGGTGAGGATGATCGCTACGAGCTGGCCCTCCGGTACTCGAACGACTGGAACGGCCTGAGCGTGGCAGCGGGTGTCGGTTACGCCAATATTTCTGACGAACTTGCGATGCGGTAAGCGGTGTTGATGCACTTGGAAATCCGCTCGTCGTCAACGGCGAGTGCGACTTCCAGTCGGGTGAAGCTGGCGAGACCGAGATCTTCCTGGCCTCGTTGTCACTCTACCATGCCTCTTCTGGCCTGTTCGGCGTGTTGAGCTACGGCGACCGTGATCTCAACATCGTCGGTATCGACAACGCCACGAACTGGTACGGCTAAGCTCGGTATCCGTCGGAATTGGACGGGCCATGGCGAGACGGCCCTCTATGTGGAGTACACCCACAGCGAGGACGTGACGCCTGGCACCGAGGGTGACCAGTGGGGCGTGGGCGTGGGTCAGGACATCGACGCCATCGGCGGCACGATGTACCTCGGCTACCGTCACTCCGAGGCTGATCTCGGCCCCGGCATCACGACCGACGATCACGACCAGATCTTGACGGGCATGGTTCTGCCCTTCTGATCCGATCACAATCTGATCGACACGGAAAAGGCGCCGCGAGGCGCCTTTTCTGCTTTTGAACCTGCCATTCGGGAAAAATTGCTCGTCCATCGCCCAATCAAAACCCAATCTACCTGCAATTTTGTGCTGAGTTTTGGTGGTTTGGAGCATTGCGGCCATAGACTTGTGGCCCTCGACGCCACAAATTGATTCGAATCCAGGCCTCCAACTTGGAATCAGGGTTTACGCAAGCGATCGCCGTCCGTTTAATGGGGGTGCCTGACGCGGAGTTCTCCAGTGGCTCTAAAGTCGGGGCCCGCCAAATCGGTGGGGTTCAAGTCGGCGGCCGTAGCCGCTGGAGTTGAGCAGTCAGGTAGTAACTGGTGGAGTGGAGATGGAAATGGTTGGGGGACTGAAGAGGACATCCAGTCACTTTGCCATCGCCGCGTTGGCCAGCGTTTTGGTGGGTGGCGTTGCCGCGTCCCCCTCCCAGGCCGCTGACCTTGGTGGCGATTGCTGTGCGGATCTCGAGGAGCGCGTTGCTGAGCTCGAGGCGACCACGGTACGCAAGGGCAACCGGAATGTGAGCGTTACGCTCTACGGTTGGGTCAATGCGGGCATCAGCTGGTATGATACCGGCGAAGAGTCCGATGCCTATGTGGCCGACACAGATACGGCATCGACCCGCATCGGCGTCAAGGGCTCGGGCAAGATCAAGCCGGGCTGGGAAGCGGGTTATCGCCTTGAGCTGAAGGCGGGTGGCGACGATCTGTCGGGTACTGCCGCCGAACGACGGCGATGATGGCGCCGGTGGTGGAAGCTCGCTTGACAACGTTCGCGTCCGGCACGCTGCTTGGTGGATCAACTCCGAGCAGCTCGGCAAGGTGACCGTCGGTCAGACCGATGGCGCCGCGACGGGCATCGAGAGCATCGATCTCTCCGGACCGGCGAGCTGGATCAGCTACAACGGTGCGCAGGACTGGAACTTCTCGTACGGCATATTCAACCCGACGACCGGTTCATATACCGGCTTCATCTGGGGCGATGTGATGGACGATTTCGACCTGCCGCGTGGCAGCCAGATCCGTTACGACACGCCGTCGATCGCGGGCTTCACGGCATCTGCGTCGTGGGGTGAGGATGACCGTTATGATGTGGCCCTTCGTTACTCGCAAGAGTGGAATGGTCTCGCGGTAGAAGCGGGCGTCGGCTACAGCAACTTGAGCGATGAGCGCTGCGATGCGGTCAGCGGTGTTGATGCGCTTGGAAACCCGCTCGTTGTAAACGGGGAATGCGACTTCCAGACCGGCGAAGCCGGCGAGGTTGAAGTGTTCCTGGCTTCGTTGGCTCTCTTTCACTCGCCGTCTGGCATCTTCGGCGTCGCGAGCTATGGTGAGTTCGACCGTAACATCGCTGGCATCGACAGCGCCACCAACTGGTATGCCAAGCTCGGCTGGCGGAAGAACGTCACCGGCATGGGTGAGACGGCCATCTACGGCGAGTACACCCACTCCGAGGACGTGACGCCTGGCACCGAGGGTGACCAGTGGGGCGCTGGCATCGGCCAGGATATCGACGCGGTCGGTGGTACTCTCTACCTCGGCTATCGTCACTCCGAGGCTGATCTCGGCGCTGGCATCACGACGGACGAGCATCATCAGGTCCTCGGCGGCATGGTTCTGCCCTTCTGATCTGAAGATCATCTTAGATTGCGGAAGGGGCGCCACTCGGCGCCCCTTCTCAATTTGGCGATCGTCCTGCCGTTGATTGCTTCCGGGTTGGCCTAGAGTGTTTCCGGAAAAAGCCTGTCCCGGCGAAGGCCGGGATGCGAAGCGGTTTTCCGAGAAGAAGCACGACAAACCAAGGAATTCGGGTGTTGAAGTGGTTCAACGAAAAACGGAAACACCCTAGTGGTGCGAGTTTTTCAGGCAACAGTCGATATGTGATTTCCCGCGTGGACAGGAAGTCTGTTGCGCGACCGCCACTCGAAGCGGCGTTGCTCCCGAAAGTTTGCGCTATTTCATATAGTTACAAGGATCGCGTGATTTCTTGATCGGAACAGTGCGATGACGCATGGTCGTCCTCGCTGCGCTGCGGGGTTGTTGCGATATGATTGGGTCCAAGGGTCTGGCATTCTGGGTGGCGTTCGTGCTGGCGGCGGCCGGCAGCGCACAGGCGTTTCAAGAAACCGTGCCGGCCGAGTTTGGCCCGCCTTCGGCACCTCAGGTGGCAGCCCCGGCACAAACGGGTGACATCGGCCTTGGTCTCGACGATGACAGCGAGCTGGGCGATAGCACTGTTGACAACGCTGGTTCGTCCATTGCCCCAAATCTCGACTTCGGGTTGGAGTTGCTTTATGGCGGCAAATCCTCGGCACCGGTCGAGGCCGGGCCGGCCGATGGCGACACCGGCCTCAAAGGGCGTCTGAAGCACACCTTCTGAGCGGGGGACACTGAAAAATTATTGTGCGTCCAGCCGGCAACAGTCTGGTGTTGCGGAAGTCGTAGGCTTCGACTTTTCCGCGCTCGACGACTTGTCCTTCCAACTGGGTAGTGTCTGGTCGAAAGAAGCGGCTCGACGCCAGAACTCCAATACGGGCCTTCCAATTCGCATGGATCGGAGCGCGGCCTAGCTCTGTCGCGGCCGCATAGCGGCTCATCGCTCGAGTGGTCTCAGGCGATCGCCGGGCGGCTTGCCGCCCCAGGCGGCCACCACTAGCCTCACCTCGGTCCTGTCCTCTTCGATGGAGCGTCGCCTATGTCCACCGGATTCGTCTTTCATGAACTCTACATGTGGCACAACACCTGGAACTACTCCGGCATCTTCGCGCCGAGCCTGACCGTCCAGCCCGGCGAGCACAACGAGAATCCGGAAACCAAGCGGCGCATGCGCAACCTCATCGAGGTCTCGGGGCTCCTCGATCAGCTCGTGCAGTTGAAGCCGCGCTACGCGACCGACGATGAAGTCGCCCGCTTCCACACCCGCGCGCACATCGCCAAGATCAAATCCATCAGCGAGGCGGGTTATGGCGAAGCGAGCGCGCTGACGCCGATGGGCAAGGGCAGCTACGAGATCGCGCTGCTCGCCGCCGGCGGCGCGATCGTCGCGACCGACGCCGTCATGCAGGGCAAGGTGAAAAACGCCTACGCGTTGATCCGCCCGCCCGGCCACCACGCCATCGCCGACCTCGGCATGGGCTTCTGCCTGTTCGGCAATGCGGTCATCGCCATCCATCACGCCAAGGCCACCTACGGCATCACGCGCGTCGCCACCATCGATTGGGATGTGCACCACGGCAACGGCACGCAGGCGGCCTTCTATTCCGATCCGTCCGTTCTGACGATCTCGCTGCACCAGGACAATCTGTTTCCCGCGGCCTCGGGCGGTCTCGAGGAGACAGGCGAGGGCAAGGGTCGCGGCTTCAACATCAATATTCCGTTGCCGCCCGGCTCGGGCAACGGCGCCTATGTGGCGGCCTTCGAGCGCGTGGTCATTCCGGCGCTCCGCCGCTTCAAGCCGGAGCTGATCGTCGTGCCGTCGGGCTTCGACGGCTCGGGCGTCGACCCGCTCGGCCGCCAGATGGTCTCCTCCGAAGGGTATCGGGCGATGACGCGCATGCTGCTCAGCGCGGCGGACGAGCTGTGCGGCGGCCGCCTGATCATGACGCACGAGGGCGGTTACTCGGCGATGTACGTGCCCTATTGCGGGCTCGCCGTACTCGAGGAGATGAGCGGCATCAAGACCCCCGTCGAGGATCCCTGGGCCCCGATGATGGCAGGCTGGGGCCAGCAGGATCTGCAGCCCCATCAGGCGGCGCTGATCGACAAGGCGGCGGAGTTGGTTGGGGGGATTGGGTAGACGCTTACAATCCCGGCGACGCAGACGGAGTAACGTCCTCAGCCCCGCGGCTCAGGCTGGTGGTTGCGACTGGCCGCCTCAAACAGCAGCAGTCCGACAATCACACCGGCGACCCCAACCCATTGGGGCGCCGAAAGGCTCTCGCCCAGGAGGAGAGCCGCAAACAGGATGCTCAGCAACGGCTCGATGTTGGTGAGCATCGTAGCGCGGACCGCGCCCACATAGCGCAGCGCCGCAAAAAACAGCAGCAGTCCGAATGCGATCGCCAAGGCCGCGCCCGCGATGCCGAGCCAGCCCACGAGGTCTTCCGGCAAGACCCAGGCGCCGGCCCATGTCGTCACGATTGTGAAGACGGCGGCGCTGAGTAGGTTCACCCACAGACCCACCTCCATGCCCGTCGCATGAGCGCTGGCCCGGGAGCTGCAGAGCACCATCCCGGTCATGGCGATGGCCGAGAGCCCGGCATAGAAGGCGCCCGCCGGGTTGATCGCCGCGCCTCGCGGATCGAGCGCCATAACCAGCGCGACGAGCGTGCCGACGGCAACGGCAAGCTTCGCAAGTGTGAGCCGCTCGCTGCCTTGCATGTGACTCACCAGCGCGATCAACAGCGGGTGCAGGAAAAAGATCAGTATGGCCACGCTGACGGACGTGTAGGCGAGCGCGGCGATGAAGCAATAGATCGTCACGGCATAGAAGGCGCCACAGCCCAGACACCAGGAGATCGCGGGCCGTGCGAGCTTCAGACTTCCACGCCTCCATCCCACGATCAGCAGCATGAGGACCGCGCCGGCCGCCGAGCGGATAGCAACAATGGTCAGCGCATTGCTGCCGCCCTCGAAGGCGAGCTTCGCCGAGGCCGGTCCCAGCGCGAAGGCAAGGGCAGACGCCAGCGCCAGGAGAATGCCGGTCGAGCGTGTCTTGGCGAGGACGCTTTTTTCAGATGACATGAGTGCTGATCAAAGCAAACACGCGGCTTTGGCTTCGCTATTGACGCGATCCAACGTTCACCCCCACCGCCTGTTCGACCACATCCACTGCTCCGGCGCCTCGCGGATCCACGCTTCGAACTGGCGCTGGATCGCCGCCGTCGTCTCGCGGATGTCGTTACCCTGGTTGGCTGTGCGGGCGACCTTCAGCTCCTTCACCTCGAGCCAGAAGCGCGAACTCTCGCCTTTCCTCACGCAGCGCCCGATCCAGATGCGGCTGCCCGTCCGCCGCGCGATCATCGCGGGCACGGGTGTCGATTTGGCCGGCTTGCCGAAGAACGGCACGGGCAGGCCATTCTTGTCGTGCAAATCCGACACGATGCCGAGCCGGCCGCCGCGGCGCACGAAATCCATGATGAGCCGCGCCGTCTTCTGGCCCTCGGAATTGTCGCCGTAGGCCTTGCCCTTGGCGAGCATGCCGCCGGGAAAGAGATCCTTGCGCTGCTGACGGATATAGCGATCGACATAAGGATTCTTGACGAGCCTATAGATCGCCGCGGGATGCCCGCCCATGCGCGTGAAGGGCTCGACCGAAAGCTCCCAGTTGCCCAGATGCAGCGTCACGGCTACGGCCGGCCCGAGCTTGCCGGCATAGCGGTCGAAGACTCTCTGGGATCGGAACTCGAGACGCGAGCGGTCGGCAAGCATCCGGTCGATCTGGATCACCTCGACCATGACGCGCCCGAGGTTGCCCCACATGGCACGCGCGATTTTCCTGCGCTCCTCGAGCGATTTTTCTGGGTACGCAATGACAAGGTTCGCCAGCGCCCGCTGCTGCCGCCGGCCATATGGCGCGAGCACGCGCCAGGCCCTGGCCGAGAGATCGGAGGCGAGATCCAGCGGAAACAGCCGGACCATTCCGATCACCAGCCGGAGGAGGGCGTATTCGAGCCGGTGCTGCAGATCGCGGAAGTCGACCATGGGGGCGGAGTGTTACCGAGTCGGTCGCACCAAGGCGAGGGGGCAGGGGGTCGCGTCTGCACCCTCCCTACGGCGCCGGCCGGTCGAGGTCGATGACGTCGCGGCGGAAGGGGACGCGGTCGGGATCATGGTTGCCGTCGAGCTCGCGCGCGAAGCGATGCCCCTCGTAAACGGCAGCCGCGATGGTCGAGGGTCCATGGCAATCACCGATGCGCCGGACCGAGCGATGTCCAGCAGCGATCAACTCCCGGTAGAGCCCGTCCACCGGCAATCGCATGGTGACCGGCACGAGGGTTCCCGGCAGCCGCCGCGTGCCCTCGGTCAACGCGCCCTGCAACTCGACCTCGCCCTCATGCACCCCAATCAGATGATGGCGCGGCAGGATGGTCACGCCGAGCCCCAAGAGGCGCTCCTCGATGGCCTCTTGCTCCAGCGTGAACTCGGTGAAGGGCGCGACCACCGCCGCGGTGACCGCCAGCGTCACTGAATGACCCGCCTCGGCCAGCAGCTCGGCCAAGACGCTCGCCAGGTAGTAGCCGTCATCATCGAAGACGACGACCGGCCCTGTCGGCCGCATGCCGGCCATCAGATCATCCGGCGTCAGCACGCGGGCGCGCGCCGCGCCGGGCACGGTATCGCGGAGCGTGCGACCGATGCCGTCGTGCCGCCAGAGCGCGCCTGTCGCCACCGCCACGTGATCGGGCGCCAGCTCCATCACCTGCTCGGCAGTCATCTTGCTTGCCAGATAGGTTTCGACATTGGTCATGCCTTGGATCTGTCCGATGCGGTGATCGCGCACGCGCGCCCAGGCGGCCAACCCTGGCAACCGGCTCTCCCGGCTGACCCGCCCGCCAAGCTCACCGGAGGCTTCCGCGAGCGTCACACGGTAGCCGCGCTGGCCGAGCGCGCGTGCGGCCTCGAGCCCAGACGGCCCGCCTCCCACGACCAACACATGGCTGTTCGAACCACGCGGCGCGATCTTTTCGGGATGCCAGCCCTTCCGCCACTCCTCGCCGGCGGTTGGATTCTGCGTGCAGCGCATGGGCGAGTTCATATTGTTCCAGGCGACGCAGACGTTGCAGCCGATGCACTCGCGGATGTCCTCGGTCCGGCCCTCGCGGATTTTCGCCGGCAGGAATGGATCGGCGATCGAGGGACGCGCGGCGCCGATCATGTCGAGCACGCCGCGCCGAATGGCCGAGACCATGGCATCGGGCGAGGTGTAGCGGCCGACACCGGCGACTGGCTTCGTCGTCATGCTCTTGACGAAGGCGATGTAGGGCTCCTGATAGCCTTCGGGCGCGAAACGCGAGGTCTTGGAATCGTTCGACCAGTCGCTGACATTGACGTCCCAGAGATCGGGTAGCTCGGCGAGCATCGCCACCGCCTCTTGCCCTTCGCCCGCCCACTCGAGCCCCTCGGGTCCCATCAACTCATCGACCGCGAAGCGGATGATGATCCCCATCTCGTGGCCCACGGCCTCGCGCGTTTCCTCCACCACCTCGCGGAAAAGTCTCAGCCGGTTGGCCAGGCTGCCGCCGTATTCGTCGGTGCGATGGTTGTGGCGCGGCATCAGGAAGTGCGAGTGCAGAGCCCCGTCGTGGCCGGCATAGACCACGATGAGGTCGAAGCCGGCGCGGCGGGCGCGCAACGCGGCGTTGCGATGCCAGCGGCGATAGGCGCGGATGTCGTCCTGATCCATGGCGCGCGCCTGCACGGGCGTTCCGTACCATTTGACGGGGCGATGATCGGGGCCGATCGGCACCTCGCGACTGAAGAGGTTCGGCGTGTCCTGGCCGTTGTGCACGAGCTCGATGGCGGCGAGCGCGCCGTGGGTGTGCACGGCGTCCGCCATGCGGGCGAGATAGGGCACGTCGGCGTCGTCCCACATCCTCGTCTCGGTGTAGGGCGAGACGTCGGCGCTCGGATGGAAATCGCATTGCTCGGTTGCCACGATCCCCCACCCGCCCTCCGCCTTCATGCCGCGCATGGCGATCATGCTGTTGGGATAGGTGCGGCCCATGCCGTTGCAATGGGGCACCTGGTAGAAGCGGTTGGGAGCCGTGACGGGTCCGATGCGCACCGGTTCGAACAGCACGTCATAGCGCGGGTCGCGGGGCATGGGCGGCTCCTACTTGGCGGCGGGAAGGGCCTGAACTTTGCCCCGTTGGCAGTGTCAGGCAAGGCGCGGACGCAGGTCAATTGGGAAGGTGCAAAGGCCACCCGGGCTCGCCGTCTCCGAATTTGCCGCACACGCCCCACGATGGCGAGCGGTCAAAGCGCAGCTTTGTGGGAGGCTCACGCGGTGCGTTCGCACGGCGACCGCGAGACGGCGTGGGGTGGGGGCTATGCCTTACTGTTGCCATGGGTTCAGGTTGCTGACAATGCCGAACAATAGGGAAGTGGGGGGCTGCAATGGGGATGCCAGCTGATGTCTTGAATGCCACCGGAATTATTCTGGACATTGCTGCGCTTGGCTGGTTGTGGAAGGACTGGCAATTGGGGCAGCACGACTGGACCGAGTGGCGGAAGAAGCACCGAAAGTTTCTCAGAGATGTGTCGGCGCGACTTGTGAGCGAATGGGCTAAATTCTCTAGAGGTCGGAGCAAGATGCCGGTTTGGCCGGAAATTGCTCTGGAAGAGCTGGAGGATCTAATAAATCAATTTCCCAGCCGAGCCATGCCAGAAAGTGCCCAGGCAAGAGCAATCACACAAGTTACACAACAATTTGGCGCTGGCCCATCCGACGATGAATTGTTCGCGATGCGCGAAGGTCTTGAGAATTTGGCGATAGCTCGGCGGGGAGTAGGTGCTTATCGAAGGTATATTCGACGCAGGACGATCGCGGTGGCATTCGGCATGCTGATGTTTGGCATGTTGTTGCAGCTATTTGGTTCGTGGCCCTTATCATGGCATTTTCAATGAGTGAGCCAATCAATACGGGAATGTCAGTCCCTCAGCCATTCTTGAATTGTTTCGGCGATCCGGCTTCGGTCATCTCGTCCAATCCAGGCTCCCGAAAGGTGCAGAACGACTAGCGCAGGGTGCCCTGCAACCGTTGCATGCTTAGCCAGCACTCGATTGCTCGGGCTGCAAATCGGTTTGGACATGGTAGCCGAAAGAAGGTCAGCAGATGCGAAACCCACTATGAGCATTCGCGCCGGCTCCAGTATCCGTAGCAACTCAAGCGCGTTGGGCACGCAGAACTTCAGAATTGATCTCCGCTCAGCGGAATCCAAAGACCTTCTGTATTCCTTTGTTGACCCCGATCGCACAAAGAGTGCGTTGAGCCCAACTGATTGACTGAGAGTATCTGCAGGAAGAGAGTTACGGAGTTGATCTGCAAGAGGGTAGTTGCATTCCAGATAGTCGGAAGTATGCGGCCATGTTAGGTTTTCGCTCTTGTCGGTTATGCAGCCGCCTGGTTGGTATCCGACAATCGCAACCGATGGAGCGTGTATCGGAGGGCCATTCAAGATTTTGAAGCCAGTATCTGGTCTTCCAAGCTCGTAGCGAAGGAATCACGACGTCTTTGCATAGAGCGACGAGGCGGTCTCACCCAAATCCATGACAGCCCTCACTCCGCCGCCTTCCGCCCCCCCGCCTTCGCCCGCCGCCCCAGCATCTCCTTCAGGAACTGCCCCGTATAGCTCTCCTTCACCCGCGCCACGTCTTCCGGTGTCCCCACCGCCACGATGCGTCCCCCGCCGTCACCACCCTCCGGCCCCAAGTCCACAATCCAATCGGCTGTCTTGATCACCTCGAGATTGTGCTCGATCACCACCACCGTATTTCCCGCGTCCGCCAGCTCGTGCAGCACATCCAACAGTTTCGCCACGTCGTGGAAATGCAAGCCCGTCGTCGGCTCGTCGAGGATGTAGATCGTGCGGCCCGTCGCGCGCTTCGATAGCTCCTTGGCGAGCTTGATGCGCTGCGCTTCGCCGCCCGAGAGCGTCGTCGCCTGCTGGCCGACCTTGATGTAGCCGAGCCCCACGCGCTCCAAGGTCGTCATCTTCTCGCGGATCGCGGGTACGGCCTTGAAGAAGAGAGCCCCTTCCTCGACCGTCATGTCGAGCACGTCGGCGATCGACTTGCCCTTGAAATGAACCTCCAGCGTCTCGCGGTTGTAGCGCTTGCCCTTGCATTCCTCGCAGGTGACGTAGACGTCGGGCAGGAAGTGCATCTCGATCTTGATGACGCCGTCGCCCTGGCATTTTTCGCAGCGCCCGCCCTTGACGTTGAAGGAGAAGCGGCCGGGCTGGTAGCCCCGCGCCTTGGCTTCCGGCAGCCCCGCGAACCACTCGCGGATCGGCGTGAAGGCGCCCGTGTAGGTCGCCGGGTTCGAGCGCGGCGTGCGGCCGATCGGCGACTGGTCGATGTCGATGATCTTGTCGAGATGCTCGAGCCCCTCGATCTTCTCGAAGGGCGCCGGATTGATCCGGGCACCGTTGAGCTTGCGGGCCGCCGCCTTGTAGAGCGTATCGATCAGCAGCGTCGACTTGCCGCCGCCGGAGACGCCGGTGATGCAGGTGAGCAATCCCAGCGGAATCTCGGCGGTCACGTTCTTCAGATTGTTGCCGGTGGCGCCGATGACGCGCAGCTGCCGGCGCTTGTCGGACTTGCGTCGCGCCTTCGGCATCGGGATCTGCAGCGCGCCCGACAGGTATTTCCCGGTCAGCGACGCCGGGCTCGCCATGATGTCGTCGGGCGACCCTTCCGCGATCACCTGCCCGCCATGGATGCCCGCGCCCGGGCCGATGTCGACGACGTAATCGGCGGTCAGGATCGCATCCTCGTCATGCTCGACGACGATCACCGTATTGCCGATGTCGCGCAACCGGCGCAGCGTCACGAGGAGCCGCGCATTGTCGCGCTGATGCAACCCGATGGACGGCTCGTCCAGCACATAGAGCACGCCCGTCAGGCCCGAGCCGATCTGCGAGGCCAAGCGAATGCGCTGGCTCTCGCCGCCCGACAGCGTGCCCGAATTCCGCGACAGCGTCAGATAGTCGAGGCCGACATCGATGAGGAACTGCAACCGTTCGCGGATTTCCTTGAGGATGCGCGTGGCAATCGCGTTCTGCTGTTTGGTCAGCTTGGCGGGCAAGCCCTCGAACCAAGCCCCCGCCGCGCGGATTGCCTTCAGGCCGACCTCGCCGATATGCAACCCGTCGATCTTGACGGCGAGCGACTGCGGTTTCAGCCGGAAGCCGCCGCAGGCCGCGCAGGGGTGATCGCCCTGGTAGCGGGAGAGCTCCTCGCGCACCCAGGAGGAGTCGGTTTCCCGCCACCGCCGCTCGATGTTGCCGATGACGCCTTCGAACACCTTTTCGGTGCGATAGCTCCTCACCCCGTCCTCGTAGAGGAAGCCGATCTCCTCCTCGCCCGAGCCGTAGAGGAGGACGTCCTGCACCTTCTGGGGCAGTGCCTCGAAGGGCGTGCGCATGGAAACCTTGAAGTGCTTGGCGATGGCTTCCAGCGTCTGCGCGTAATAGGGCGAGGAGGCGCCAGTTTTCGCCCAAGGCACGATGGCGCCGTCCTCGAGTGACAACGAGGGATCGGGCACGACGAGGTCGGGCTCGAACTTGAGCTCGGTGCCGAGGCCGTCACAGGTGGGGCAGGCACCTGCGGGTGCGTTGAACGAGAACAGGCGCGGCTCGATCTCATCGATCGTGAAGCCCGAGACCGGGCAGGCGAAGCGCGCGGAGAAGACGATGCGCTCGTGGGTTTCGTTTTTGTTCTTGAGCACCTCCTTCTCGGGCTCGCCCGTCGCCTTGCCCTGGCCGTCGCCCTTCTTGCGGGTGGCCGGCGGCGCGGCCAGCGGCTTGTCCGCGAACTCGGCGAGCACGAGACCGTCCGACAGCTGCAACGCCTGCTCAAAGGAGTCCGCGAGGCGGCTCGCGATATCGGCGCGCACGACGATGCGATCCACGACCACGTCGATATCGTGCTTGAACTTCTTGTCGAGCTTGGGCGCTTCCGCGATCTCGTAGTACGTGCCGTTGATCTTGACGCGCTGGAAACCCTTCTTCATCCACTCGGCGAGCTCCTTGCGGTACTCGCCCTTGCGGCCGCGCACGACCGGGGCCAGCAGATACAGCCGCGTGCCTTCGGGTAATGCCAGCACCTTGTCGACCATCTGCGTGATGGTCTGGCTCTCGATCGGCAACCCCGTCGCCGGGGAATGCGGCACGCCCACGCGCGCGAACAAGAGGCGCATGTAGTCGTAGATTTCCGTCACCGTGCCAACCGTCGAGCGCGGGTTCTTCGAGGTCGTTTTCTGCTCGATGGAGATGGCTGGCGACAGGCCCTCGATGTGGTCGACGTCGGGCTTCTGCATCATCTCCAGGAACTGGCGCGCATAGGCCGAGAGGCTCTCGACATAGCGCCGCTGGCCTTCGGCATAGATCGTGTCGAAGGCGAGCGAGGATTTGCCCGAGCCGGAAAGCCCCGTGAAGACGATCAGCGCATCGCGCGGGATCGTCAGGTCGACGTTCTTCAGATTGTGCTCGCGGGCGCCGCGGATGGTGATCGACTTGCGGTCGGGGGGAGGGGTGGGGGTGGGTTTGGATCTTTGTGCCATAGGAAACCCGGTAGCTGAAAGGAGGCGGACGGGCAATGCGGCGGGGGGGCCGATGCACATGAATTGGGAGAGGGGGTTCTTCAAAGCTGCATGCGAGGCGTGGCGGGGCTGCAATGCGGCGGCGAGGACGGAGTTTCATATCCCGGACAGGTGCGGGATTGGACAGTCTTGCAAATCTGTTCGGGCGACAATCACAATAGGCCGTCTGCTGGGACTACGGCGACTCGACCACAAACTCTCGTTCGATATCGTCTCCCTTGAAGCCAACTGCCTCGGCTTGCACGATCCCGGGCAGCACGGCAACGTCGTACAACTCGTCGATCGTGTGATTGAAGCGCAGCCAAGCGCTGATCGCTCCAGTCGAGAGGTTGACGGCAATCAAGCCGCAGCGCGCCTCGGCTCCCTTTTCGGCCAATCTCTGATCCAGAGCGAGACCTTCGAACGTCTGGTTGCGGCGCGGGCGCGACAGGCCAATGATCGCGTGACCGCTCATGAAAGCGAGGCCGCGCGCGTATCCGGGGCAGAAACATACGGGCTCAAAGCGCCCGCTCGGCAAATCAACAGAGCCGAACTCGCCCGTTCCAGAACTGAGGAGCCACAACTTGCCGTCATGGAGGCGCGGCGAATGGGGCATTGAGAATCCTGACGCAACAATCTCGCCGGATTTCACGTCGATGACGATGCCGCCGTCGCGGCGCTGCTCGCGCCAGCCGTCGGCGACGTCTGATTTCGCGATCGCGGTTACGTATGCGGGGCGTGTGCTGTCCATGGCCAGACCGTTCAAGTGGCAGCGGTCCTCGGGTAGAAGCGCCGAAACAAATCGCGGTTGCCAAATTGGCTTGAAACTTCCCGTGTCGCTGATTGTTGCTAGGCACGAATACGCCGTATTGACGAATAGGGGTGCGCCGGTTTCGTCACGGCCGATGTCATGCATGTCGACCGCGCCTGTGACGCGGCCTTCTCGCGGCACGAACTTCCGGGTCGCACCCTGGGCCGTCACTTCACCCGGGGCGAGGACGTTCGCAAAGCGCCAGAGGATGACCTTGCTGCTCGCCCATAGCGTATCCCCGTCGGTCCACAGGCCCTGACAATGTTCGATCAGCCGTTCGTGACTGCGGATGCTGCCGTCCGGTTTGAGGCCGATGAAAATCAACCGTCCAGCCTGGTAGGTGGTGAGCGCTATGCTGCCGCCAATGCGGAAAAGCCATTCCGCGAATCCCGGCGAGAACATCATGATCGGGCCCTGGGGCGATGGCGGAGGAATTTCAGTTGGGCCCGGGGGCATGGCATTTAGACCTTGAATGCGAGGCTCATAATGTAACAGCGCATTCGCGCCAATCCTCGCGGCCATTCGGCATCGTGATGCCGAAAAACCGTTGGCTGAGTGACTTCAGATGCCGCCGCAAGGCCTTCTTACATACTCATTAAGCAAATTGACGTTCATTCGGGGCGCAGTTGGCGTGCGAATTGATTCCATCCGCGGGAACTCCACATGGTCAACACCTCTCCGATACTCGCTGGCGTCGCGCCTTCCGTCAATTTCCTCGAAAACGACGTCAACGACGCACCGCAACTGCTGGACGCGGACGTGACGTTTTCGGATCTGGACAACAACTTCACGGGGGGCACGCTGGCGGTGTCCGGCCTACTCGCGGAAGACATTATCTCCATCCGCAACCAGGGCAATGGCGCAGGCCAAATCGGTTTTGCGGTGGGAACGGTTTCCTTCGGCGGCGTTGCCGTCGGCACGGTGACAGGCGGCATTGGCACGACGCTGAATGTCACCTTCAATGCCGATGCAACCTCGGTGGCGATCGATGCGCTGATCCAGAACCTCACCTATGCCAATTTGTCCGATGCACCCACGGCTTCGCGTACGCTGACCATCGATCTGCACGACGCTGCGGGAGCCGCAGTATTGGGCGGCACGCCGCGCTACACGGAACTCATCGGCGTTGCCAATCCGATGAACGGCTTCGATATCGGCCTGCTTTCGACATCTGTGCTCGGCGATATCGATGGCGATGGCGATTTCGATTTGGTGATCGGGAGCTACGACGGCAAACTGTTCAGCTCGATCAACGACGGCGGTGTCTTCGGCACGCCGGCACGTATCGGCACCCTGTATGCCGGCTTTCGCTCCGCCCCCGCGCTTGGCGATCTCGATGGCGACGGCGATCTCGATCTGCTGACTGGAAATACGAACGGCAAGCTGTACATCTCAACGAACACCGGCGGGACGTTCGGGGCGTTGACGCAGATCGGCACCCTGGACTCGGGCGACTATAGCACTCCGGCGCTCGGCGATCTCGATGGCGACGGCGATCTCGATCTCGTCACCGGCGATTTCTACGGCCAGATTTTCAAATCCATCAACGATGGCGGTACGTTCGGCGCGTGGACCCTGTTGTCCGGTGTCGACGCGGGCGACAAGTCTACGACGGCGCTTGGCGACATGGATGGCGACGGCGACGCCGACTTGTTCGTCGGCGATGAGAATGGACATGTTTACATGTCGATCAACAACGGCGGCACCTTTGCGCCGCCGACGCAACTCGGTGTGATCGATGTCGGGACCCGGGCTGCTCCGGCACTCGGCGATCTCGATGGCGATGGCGATCTCGACTTGGTGGTAGGGAACTACGACGGGCAGATTAGGGCTTTCACCAATACCTCCGCGCCACAGATCGTGCTCAACGTCACGGCGCAAGTGGAGCGGGTCGCAGAAGACGACGCGCTTAGCACCGGCGAGACGACCGTGATCGCAGGCGCGGACCTCTTTGCCGATAATGGATCGGGTATCGACACCGGCGCGGGAACTGCCGTCATCGAGGTGAACGGCGTTGCCGCATCGGTCGGGACAGAAATCACGCTCGCGTCGGGCGCGCTGCTGACAGTCAATGCTGACGGCACATTCGACTATGATCCCAACGGCGCATTCGAGGATCTGGCGGCCGCAGGCTCTGGGGCCAATGCGTCGAGTTTAACCCGTGTCGACAGCTTCACCTACAAAATCTCCGGTGGTGATACCGCGACCGCATCGATTTCCGTCGGCGGCGTCGACAACAACGATATGCTCATTGGCACGTCGGGAGACGACACGCTCGACGGCGGTGCGGGCGACGACGATATGACCGGCGGCGGTGGAAACGACACGTATCTTGTCGATCGTGCGTCCGACATTGTGACTGAGCTTGCGGACCAGGGCAACGACACGGTGCTGACGGCGGCTTTCGGTCTCGACCTTGCAGATTTCGCCAATGTCGAGAATGCCCAGATTCTCGGAGCCGCCGCGCTGAGCTTGTCGGGCAGCGGTGGCGCCAATGCCCTCACCGGCGGCAGCGGCATCAATACGATCATCGGTCTTGCCGGCAATGACACCCTCAGCGGCTTCGCCGGCAACGACATCCTGACCGGCGGCAACGGCCGGGACACCATGACAGGCGGCACGGGCCTCGACGACTTCGATTTCAACGCCATCACGAGACCGGCAAAACCGCTTCGACGCGCGATCGGATCACTCGATTTCGTGCATCTTCAGGACGACATCGACCTTCGCACCATCGACGCCAAGGCGGGCATCGCCGGCAACCAGGCCTTCAACTTCATCGGCACGCAAGCCTTCCACAATGTGAAAGGCGAGCTGCATGTCGTCAAGCAGAACCTCGCCGGCACCGCCAACGACAAGACCATCGTCGAAGGCGACGTCAACGGCGACGGCCGGGCCGATTTCCAGATCGAGCTCAAGGGGCTGATCGGCCTGACGGCGGCCGACTTCCTCCTATAGCGTCCGGCAAAAGGCGGCGGGTTTACTCCGCCTCCTTCTCCTCCCGCTCCTTCTTCGCCGCCATCCGCTTGTCGACATAAGCGCCGACCGACTGAACCAGCGGATCGATGCGGTCCTCGAAGAAGTGGTTGGCCAGCGGCACCACCTGGTGTTCCACGACGATGCCGCGCTGGGTCTTCAGGCGTGCGGCAAGGTCGCCGACCGAGTGCGACGGCACGACGCGATCCTTCTCGCCATTGATGAAAAGGCCCGAAGAGGGGCAGGGGGCGAGGAAGGAGAAGTCGTAAAGATTGGCGGGCGGGGCCACCGCCACGAAGCCTTCGATCTCCGGCCGGCGCATCAACAGCTGCATGGCGATCCAGGCGCCAAAGGAGACGCCGGCAATCCAGCAATTGCGTGCCTCGGGCTTCAAAGTCTGCACCCAGTCGAGGGCTGAGGCCGCGTCCGCGAGCTCGCCGGGGCCGTTGTCGAAGAGGCCCTGGCTCCGCCCGACGCCGCGGAAGTTGAACCGCAGTACCGAAAATCCGCGGTCGGCGAAGGCATAGTAGAGGTGGTAGACGATTTGGTTGTTCATCGTGCCGCCGAACTGGGGGTGCGGGTGCAGGATGATGGCCAAGGGCGAGGTCGGGCGCGGATCGTGGTGGTAGCGGGCCTCGATGCGGCCGGCAGGTCCATTGATCGTCACTTCGGGCATGGGTGCTGGTTATCCCTCGCTGTCGGTTCCGGGATTACGGGAGGCGGGTCGCAGGCGCGGCACTTGAGCCAGCCGGCCCTTGCGATACTTGACTCCGCCAGTCGGGATTTATATATCTGCTTAGAACTCTTCCAATCGGTGCGGGCATTAACTCGCGAGCCCCGTGGCGCGCCGTCTTAGCACGACGGCAGGGGGCAAATGCAAGCACGGCAGCGGCATCGGCTGTCTGGAGATCGACGCGACATGGATTTGAATACCAAGGGCCGGTATGCCGTCATGGCCATGGCCGACCTCGCACGCAATGGCGGGGAGGCGGCCGTGCCGCTGACCGATATCGCCGAGCGCCAGCAGATTTCGCTCGCTTATCTCGAGCAGCTGTTCCAGCGGCTGAGGCGAGCCGGCGTCGTGGAAAGTGCGCGCGGCCGCCTCGGCGGCTATCGGCTCGCCCGCGGCATGGACGCGATCACGGTCGCCGAGGTGATGGCGGCGGTCGAGGAGCCGGTCATCATGACGCGCTGCCAGGGGCATGGCACGGCCGGTTGCATCGCCGGTGAGCGGTGCCTGACGCATGATCTCTGGGATGCGCTCGGCGATCACATCGCGGGCTTCCTCGGCAGCGTGACGTTGAAGGATATTCTCGATGGGCGGCTGAAGCGGGTCCGATCCTTCGAGGTCGCATCGGCAGGGGCGGCGGCAGAATGAGCGCACCCCGTACCTATCTCGATCACAATGCCTCCTCTCCGCTCCGGCCCGAGGCGCGCGCGGCGATGCTGGATGCACTCGAGGCAAGCGGCAATCCGTCCTCGGTGCATGCCGAGGGGCGGGCGGCGCGCGCGATCGTCGAGGACGCGCGCGAGACGGTGGCGCGGCTTGCCGGTGCACGCGCGGGAGACGTGATGTTTACGAGCGGCGGCACTGAAGCGGCCAACACGGTGATCCGGAGCGGCTTCGACGCGATCGCCTTTGCCGGCATCGAGCATGATTGCGTGCGGCAGGCGGCATTGGCGACCGGCGCGCGCATCGTCGAGCTGCCGGTCGACGCCGATGGGCTGATCGAGGGCGAAGCGATTGATCGTCTCGATGCCGCAACGGGCCGCATGCTCGTTTGTCTTCAGTATGCCAACAACGAGACGGGCGTCATTCAGCCGGTTGCCCAACTTGCCGCACGGGCGAAGGCGAAGGGTGCTCATGTGCTTGTCGATGCCGTGCAGGCGGCGGGGAAGATCGAAATCGAAGTCAAGGCGCTGAGCGCGGATGCTGTCATCCTCTCCGCCCACAAGCTCGGCGGACCAAAGGGCGCTGGCGCGATTGTCACAACCGGCGGATGGACACCGGCGCCGCTCGTTCGCGGTGGCGGCCAGGAGCGCGGACGACGTGCCGGCACCGAGAATGTCGCAGGCATTGCCGGCTTCGGCGCGGTGGCGCGGGTGGCTCTTCGCGATTTAGATGACATGAGCCGGATTGCAAGCCTTCGCGATCGGTTGGTCGATGGTGCGCGTGGTCTCACTCCGGACGCCGTGCTCGTTGCAGAAGGCGCACCACGCCTCGCCAACACCGCGCTCCTGGCCTGGCCCGAAGCCAAAGCCGAGACGCTCGTCATGGCCCTCGACCTGGAAGGCGCGGCGGTCAGCGCGGGCGCGGCTTGCTCGTCGGGCAAGGTTGGCAATAGCGCGACACTTGCGGCTATGGGATTGCCGGCCACGATCCGCGACAGCGCCATCCGCGTAAGTCTGGGATGGACGACGACAGACGAAGATATCGAGCGCTTTCTCGCCGCCTGGGCGGCGGTGACGGCGCGCATGGAGAAGCGGCGCGTGGCCTGAGGCCTGCGTCAGACGCATAGGAAAAGTGGGATATGCCCGCAGTTCGTGAGACGGTCGAGACGGTCAAGAGGATCGACGTCGATCAGTACAAGTATGGCTTCGAGACGGACATCGAGTTGGTGCTGGCGCCGAAAGGGCTCGATGAGTTGACGGTTCGCTACATTTCCGAGAAGAAGGCCGAGCCTCAGTGGATGCTCGACTGGCGGCTCGACGCCTTTCGCCGCTGGAAGGCGATGACGGAGCCGACCTGGGCCAAGGTTCACTATCCGAAGATCGATTTCCAGGATTTGCACTATTACGCCGCGCCGAAATCGACCGAGGGCCCGAAGAGCCTCGAGGATGTCGATCCGGAATTACTCAAGACTTATGCGCGGCTCGGCATTCCGCTGAAGGAGCAGGAGATCCTTGCGGGGGTCAAGAAGGGCGCGCCGGCCGTGGCTGTCGATGCCGTGTTCGATAGCGTGTCCGTCGTGACGACCTTCAAGGCGCAGCTCGCCAAGGCCGGTGTCATCTTCTGCTCGATCTCGGAGGCGATGCGCGAGCACCCCGAGCTGGTGCGAAAGTATCTCGGCACCGTCGTGCCGCAATCGGACAACTTCTATGCGGCGCTGAACTCGGCCGTGTTCTCGGATGGCTCCTTCGTCTACATACCCGAGGGCGTGCGCTGCCCGATGGAGCTGTCGACTTACTTCCGCATCAACGAGAAGAAGACCGGCCAGTTCGAGCGGACCCTCATCATCGCCGAGAAGGGCGCCTACGTCTCCTATCTGGAAGGTTGCACGGCGCCGATGCGGGATGAAAACCAGCTGCACGCCGCCGTCGTCGAGCTGGTGGCACTGGACGATGCCGAGATCAAGTATTCGACCGTGCAGAACTGGTATCCGGGCGACAAGAACGGCAAGGGCGGCATCTACAATTTCGTGACGAAGCGCGGCGACTGCCGCGGCCGCAATTCCAAGATCTCCTGGACGCAGGTCGAGACGGGCTCGGCCATCACCTGGAAGTATCCGAGCTGCATCCTGCGCGGCGATGGCAGCCAGGGCGAGTTCTATTCGATCGCGGTGTCGAACGGCTATCAGCAGGTCGACAGCGGCACGAAGATGATCCATCTGGGCAAGAACACGTCGAGCCGGATCATCTCGAAGGGCATCGCCGCGGGTCATTCGCAGAACACCTATCGCGGCTTGGTTTCGGCGCATCGGAAAGCTACCGGCGCGCGGAACTTCACGAACTGCGATTCACTTCTCATCGGCGACAAGTGCGGCGCGCACACCGTGCCCTACATCGAGGCCAAGAACGCCAGCGCGCATTTCGAGCATGAGGCGACGACATCGAAGATTTCCGAGGACACGTTGTTCTACTGCCGCCAGCGCGGGCTGTCGGCCGAGGAAGCCGTGGCGTTGGTCGTCAACGGCTTCGTCCGCGACGTGCTGCAGAAGCTGCCGATGGAGTTTTTGGCCGAAACGCAGAAGCTGATCGGGATCTCGCTCGAAGGGAGCGTGGGGTGATGGCGGCGGATTCGTCAGAGCGCCCGATTGGAGCGGCGGCCATGGACAGGTCGGAGGCGTGGTTTATTCAGCGCAAGCGATGGGCGCGCCCACTCGTCGCGAGTTTGCGGGGCTGGGTGGCCGGGCTGGTGTTCATTGCGGCCTTCTTCGGCGTGTGCGCGTTCTTCCTGAGCCTGGAGCCGTTCGAGCCGCTCAATCTCCTCATCCTCGGAGTTCTGGTGGCTCGCGATCCTCGGCCTGATGCTCGGCTACCATCTGATCGCGCGCCGGAGGACGTATCGAGTTCTGGCAGCAGGACGAACCGTGATCCCGCGGGCCGGACACGACGGCACTGCTCTTGAACACGGCGTTATGGCCGAAGCACACAACATGCAAAGTAGAAGAAGTAGCAACGATGCTTGAAATCAAGAACCTCCACGTCACCGTCGATGGCAAGGCCATCCTCAAGGGGCTGTCGCTCACTGTGCCCAAGGGCGAAGTGCACGCCATCATGGGGCCGAACGGGTCGGGTAAGTCGACGCTCGGCTATGCGCTCGCGGGTCGCGCTGGGTACGACGTGACCGAGGGGGAAATCCTCTGGAACGGCGAGAGCCTCCTCGACATGGAGCCGGAGGAGCGTGCCGCCCAAGGCGTGTTCCTCGCCTTCCAGTATCCGCTCGAAATCCCTGGCGTCGCCACCATGACGTTCCTGCGCACGGCGCTCAACGCGGTTCGCAAGCAGCGCGGGCAAGAGGAGCATTCCACACCCGCCTTCATGAAGCTCGTCAAGGCGAAAGCCAAGGCGCTCGGCGTCAAGGAAGAGATGCTGAAGCGGCCACTCAATGTCGGTTTCTCCGGCGGCGAGAAGAAGCGCATGGAGATTCTGCAGATGGCGCTGCTGGAGCCGTCGCTCTGCGTGCTCGACGAGACCGACTCCGGCCTCGATATCGACGCGGTGCGGATCGTCTCGGAAGGCGTCAACGCGCTTCGTTCCAAAGACCGCACGATGCTCGTCATCACGCATTACCAGCGGCTGCTGGATTACATCGTGCCCGACAAGGTGCATGTGCTGGCCATGGGCCGGATCCAGCGTTCGGGCGGCAAGGAGCTGGCCGTCGAGCTCGAGCAGTCGGGCTATGCCGAGTTCACCGGCCGGGCGGCCTGAGGCGCATGAGGGATCTCACATGAACGTCATGTCCCCCATGGGCAAGGTCGAGCAGGCCATCATCGAGGCCTTCGACAAGACGGTCGCTGGTCTGCCGGGCGATGCGGCGACGCGTGCCGTGCGCCGCGATGCGATCGGACGGTTCGCAACGCTCGGTCTGCCCAGCCGGCGTGTGGAGGAATGGCGTTACACCGATCTGAAGGCCCGCATCCGCACGGCACTCGCGCCGGTGGCGCACACCAAGACCGCCAAGGCGCCCAATCTCGATCAGCTGCTCGGCAAGGCGCTTGCGCACCTGCCCGCCGTGACCTTCGTCTTCGTCAACGGCCGCCTGCAAAGTTGGGACCATGGCCCGCTCGTGGCGGATGATCCGCGCGTCGAGATCGAAGCCCTTCACAAGGCCCTCGCTTCCGGCACGATCAAACTCGATTGCGAGACGGACGACGTGCCATCGCTGCTCAACGCGGCCTTCGCCAGCGACGGCGCCGTGGTGCGCATCACCGAGGGCGCCAAGCTCGACGTGCCGGTGCATCTCGTCTTCGTCAGCCATCTCGATGCCCCCGCCGCTGTGACGGTGCGCAACTCAATCGAGATCGGTCGCGGCGCACGGTGCACGATCATCGAGAGCCATGTGGCGATAGGCGCGGCCGAGCGGCAGACGAACGCCCTGACGGACATCCGCATCGGCGAAAAGGCGGACGTGAGCCACGTCAAGCTACTCGCCGAGGGGCCGTCCGCCACGCATCTGGGCACCTGGAACGTCACGCTCCGCCGCGACTGCCACTATCGTCCGGTCCATCTCACCGAAAGTCCCGGCCTCGCCCGCAACCAGATCTTCGTCGCCTTCGACGGCGAGGGCGCGACGTTCGACCTCAAGGCGGCAACCCTCGTGCGCGGAAGAGAGCACGCCGACACGACGCTCGTCATCGACCACAAGGTGCCGCGCTGCATCTCGCGCGAACAGTACAAGACCGTGCTCGATGGCGAGAGCCATGCCGTGTTCCAGGGTAAGGTGATCGTTCGCCCCGGCGCTCAGAAGACCGACGGCAAGCAGATGGCGCAGGCGCTGATGCTGTCCGAAACCGCCGCGTTCTCGTCCAAGCCCGAGCTCGAAATCTACGCCGATGACGTCGTCTGCGGCCACGGCTCGACCTCGACCGAGCTCAACGAGGATCTGCTGTTCTATCTGCGCGCGCGCGGCATACCCGGCGAGGAAGCCAAGCGCCTGTTGACGGAAGCCTTCATCGCCGAGCCCATCGAGGCCATCGCGGACGAGGCGATCCGGGAGGCCTTGCGCGGGCGTATCGTCGACTGGCTCGAGGGTGGAAAGTCAGGAGTGTCATGAGCGAAGCCGCACGCAAGATCGAATCGGCTGCCAAGCCCTTCGACGTCGAGCGCGTCCGCGCCGACTTCCCGATCCTCTTCCGGGAAGTCTACGGCAAGCCGCTCGTCTATCTCGACAATGGCGCTTCCGCCCAGAAGCCGCGCGCCGTCATCGACGCCATGGAAGCGGCGATGACGCTCGACTATGCGAACGTGCATCGCGGCCTGCACTATCTCTCGAACCAGTCGACGGCCGCCTTCGAGAAGGCGCGCTCGACGGTGGCGCGCTATCTCAACTCGCCCTCCGACGACCAGATCATCTTCACGAAGAACGCGACGGAGGCCATCAACCTCGTCGCCTATTCCTTCGGCGCGCTGCAGATCAACGAGGGTGACGAGATCGTGCTCTCGGTGATGGAGCACCATTCCAACATCGTGCCCTGGCATTTCCACCGCGAACGGCGCGGCGCCATCCTCAAATGGGCGGAGATCCGCGACGACGGGTCGTTCGATCTGGAGGGTTTCGAGAAGCTGCTGACGCCGAAGACGCGTATCGTCGCCATCACGCAGATGTCGAATGTGCTCGGCACCGTGACGCCCTTGAAAGAGATCATCCGTATTGCCCACGAACGTGGAATTCCCGTGCTCGTCGATGGCAGCCAGGGCGCAGTCCACCTGAAGGTCGACGTGCAGGACCTCGACTGCGATTTCTACGTTTGCACCGGCCACAAGCTCTATGGGCCGACCGGCATCGGCGTGCTCTGTGCCAAGCGCCAGGCGCTCGATTTGATGCCGCCGTTCATGGGTGGCGGCGAGATGATCGAGCATGTCGGGCGCGACCGCATCACCTATGGCGTGCCGCCGCATCGCTTCGAGGCGGGGACGCCGCCGATCGTGGAAGCCATCGGTCTCGGCGCGGCCCTCACCTACGTCATGGGCCTCAACCGCGACGCCATCCGGCTGCACGAGGACAAGCTGACCGAGTACGCCCACCAGCGGATGGCCGAACTCAACTACGTCAAGATCCATGGCCGGGCACCGGGTAAGGGCTCGATCGTCGCCTTTTCGATGGACGGGCTGCATCCCCACGATGTGTCGACAATCATCGACCGCTCGGGCGTCGCGATCCGCGCCGGCCACCACTGCGCGCAGCCGTTGATGGAACGCTTGGGCGTCACGGCGACCTGCCGGGCGTCTTTTGCCATGTACAACACGAAGGCCGAAGTGGATGCGCTGATCGAGGCGCTCCGCAAGGCCAAGGACTTTTTCGGGTGAGGATGACGAGATGAGCGAGGCCACGGAAATCATCGAGGAGGGTGCACCGCCCCTCACGCCGAATGCGCCCGCCATATCGGGCTCGGCGCTGCCGCCCGGGGAGCTGGAGCGGCTCGCCACCGACATCGTGGCGGCGTTGAAAACCGTCTACGACCCCGAGATACCGGCCGACATCTACGAGCTCGGTCTGATCTACAAGGTCGACATCGATGACGAGCGCAACATCGCCGTCGAAATGACGCTGACGGCACCGGGCTGTCCGGTCGCCGGCGAGATGCCGATCTGGGTCCAGAACGCAGTTTCGGGCGTCCCCGGCGTCAAGGACGTCAAGGTCGAGATCGTCTTCGAGCCGCCTTGGGAGCAGAGCCGGATGTCCGAAGAGGCCCGGGTCGCGCTCAACATGTTCTATTGAGGCCCTTGGGGTAGGATGAGTCTGCGCTTACATTAGGGTGATGACCATGATGACCGAGCCCCGGAAGCCCCGGCCCAAGCCCAAGGTGATGTCGCTGTCGGACACTGCCGCCGAGCGCCTGAAGGCGATGGAGGCTGCGCGACCCGGCGAGACCGCCGGTTTGCGCGTCGGCGTGAAGAACGGCGGCTGCGCCGGCATGGAATACACCATGGAATGGGCCGAGACGGCCGATCCGCTGGATGAGCGGTTCGAGGACAAGGGCGTGACGCTCTTGATCGACAAGAAGGCCGTGCTGTTCCTGCTCGGCACGGTGATGGACTACAAGACGGAAACGCTCAAATCCGGCTTCGTGTTCGAGAACCCGAACCAGACCTCGGCCTGCGGTTGCGGCGAGAGTGTCGCCATCACACCCCGCAAAACCGAGGAGCTTGCCGGCTAGAGCATTTTCCGACCAAGTGGGTACCGGTTGGTCGTAAGAAAATGCGACAAGTCAACAACCTAGAGCGCAATCCGATCCGATTCCATCAGATCGGATTGCGCTCTAGTCCCGGCGCATGGCAGGGTCCGCGGGCCGCGCAATCAAGCGGTGATTTTGCGGGGGCTCGCATGGGACGTCTGGTTCTCTTCATCGTTCAGCTTGTCGTCGTCTTCATCGTCGGTACGGCGGCGATCAAGTATCTGAGCTTCGATGTCATCAGAACGTTCGTCTACGCGGTGCTGTTCGCGCTGCTGGCCTGGCTCACCGGCATCGTCGGCGCGCGCGTGCTGCAAGGCGTAGCGCCGCCACCGCAGCAGGCGCTCTTCACGGCCATCATCGGCGGCCTGATCGGCGCGGCGCTGCTGTTCGTGCCGCAGGTTCGCACCCTCGTGCCTCAACTCCCAGAGCTCGCCTGGCCCGTCATCGGCGCGGTGATCGGGTATCATGTGAGAAGGTAGGCATCGGGCATCGGCTTCCGAGCATTTACAGCAGCGCTACGAACTCTTCGACGGTCAAGCCAGCTTGGGAGATGATGGCGCGAAGCGTGCCACGGGGAAGGTCACGATTGCCGTGCCGAGGCACGTTGGTCATTCTTTTCGGATCGTCCTTGTGAACAAGGATGTGGTGGCTGCCTTTGATCCGGGCAACCTCGAATCCGGCCCGTTGCAGTGCTCTAAGAACGTCCTGCGGTTTCAGCGATGGGAGCCGGCCGCTCATGCGGCGGTCGGAACGAGCACCGTGACGTGACCAAGCTGGCTACGCTCAGGCGCAGGTAGTTCATCGCCGGTCGCGAAGCGATGCTCCAGCGAGAGCTCGATGGCTTCTTTCGCCATGGCCAGAGCCTCGGGCTCGGTCTCGCCATAGCTGACGATCTCGGGGAAAGCGGGAACGAGTACGGTGAACCCACCTTCGGGCTCGGGCCGTAGGACGACGGTGTAGGTGCGATTCATGATGTGGTCCTCGACAATACCATCGTACCGCCAACGGCTCGCCGGTCAAACCGCAGATGCCCGACGCCCGATCCCCCCTACCGCGGCCGCTTCGGCAGCAGCTTGTCCTCGAGCGTATGAATTGCATTGGCGCGCACGTCCTGGCGGATGTCGCCCGGATCGGCCACGACCTTGAGCATGCCGAGCAAACCGCGCTTTTCATCGACTGTGCATTTCTTATCGATCGCCGGGGCCAGCCGTGTCAGCGTGTGATGCACATCGGTCGCCTCACGCGTCATCCAGCGGGCTCGCGCCAGCATGTCGCGCGCTTCGTCACCGGGCATCTGGAAGTTCGTGGCCATCTCGCCGAGGATCAGCCGCTCCTGGATCTCGGTCAGCGGCCCCTTGTACTGGGCGAGCGCCACCATCATGGCGGTCGCGGCCTCGCGCGGATCCTCGACCATGTCGAGCGGGTGCTTCTTGACCTTCCGGCTCCAGGCCAGCCGGCGGAAGAAGCCGCGTGCCTCGTCGGCGGTATCGACGAGTTCGCGGGCGGTCTGCGAGGCGGCATTGAAGCGCCAGAGCAGCACACCGACGGCGGCAAAAGCCGCGAGCAAGGCTGCCACGATGCCCATGCGTTCCCTCCCGTCCGAAGCGTAAAGAGATGTTAACTTGGATTTACGGACAGTCTACAGCGGAACGGTTGCGGCCCCGTGAATTTGTTCTCCGCCTGGAGGGGTGATCTGGAAACTGCCGGAGGGGGCATCAACCGTTGCGGTACCGAATGTTACCTCGAAAGCCTGGTGCAGCGCCTGATCGACGGTCGGCATTGCGGCTGGGTGGCCCAGCGCCGCAAGGCTCGTCACCCCGTGCTCGCGAATGCCGCAGGGGATAATGGCCTCATAGTGAGACAAATCGGGCGCCACGTTGAGGGCGATGCCGTGGAAGGCGACGCCCCGCCTGACGCGGACGCCGATGGCCGCGATCTTGTCCTCCCGCCCATCGCTGCGCGGAACCCAGATGCCGACCCGCTCGCGCCTGCTGAGGGCCGTGACACCCAGCTCCGCCAGGGCCGCGATCAGCCACCGTTCCAGCCGCTCCACATACTCGCGCGGACCGAGCCCCCGCTGGGCGAGGTGCAGCATCACATAGGCGATCCGCTGACCGGGCCCGTGATAGGTGATCTGTCCGCCGCGCCCGGTCCGGAAGAGGGGGAGGCGGCCGGGATCGAGGAGGTCAGTGTCCCGAGCGCTGGTGCCGGCCGTGTAGAGCGGCGGATGCTCGAGCAGCCAGACCTGCTCGGCGGCTTCGCCTTCAACAATCCGCGCCACTCGCGCTTCCATTGCGGCGACGGCCTCGGGATAGGGGGTGAGGCTGGGGGAGAGGGTCCAGTCGACAGGGCTGGCTAAGGATGTGGCCATAACGGCAGTGTAGCAGGGCTTCGCCTTGCAATCACGGGCCGGGTTTGTTACCACCCGCCCGCCGGACCGCCAGATCCGGCCCTGGAGTTTTCCAGTGCGTGCGGTCGTGGCGGAACTGGCAGACGCACTACCTTGAGGTGGTAGCGCCGCGAGGCGTGGAGGTTCGAGTCCTCTCGACCGCACCAATTCTCTGCTGCCCCGCATTGGTCCTGATGTGGGCCCAGGTCCGACACCCTGATCGCCAAGACCGGGAAGGCCGCGGTAGCCCTGAAACACTCCGTTGGCCGGCGAACTCCGCGATCCGGCTCGATCTGCAGCCCTGTCATGCAGACGCGCGCGCCAATCCTCGACCGCACCACCAACTCTCCCTAAAGTCGTTCGCCATACGGCGAACGGAAGGATCATACCTTGAGCGAGGGCGCGCGGACGGTGCCGGCGGGGCCAAGCGGCCTTGGGCGCTGGGGATTGCCGGTGCTGCTTGTCGCGCTGGCGATCGCCTGGGGCGCCACTGTCTCGCTCACGACGATCTTCATGAAGAGCGGCATCGACCCGCTCGTCGCGACCTTCTGGTCGGCGGTGATCGGCGCCGTAATCCTGAGCTTCTATCTGGTGGCGCGGCGGCTCCGGCCGCCGATGAGCCGGCGTCACCTCGTTTTCTATGCCATATGCGGCTTCCTCGGCACGGCGCTGCCGAGCGTGCTCGCCTTCGCTTCCGCCGAGCACCTCTCGGCTGGCGTGCGCTCGATCCTCTTCGCGCTGATCCCAATCATGACGCTCGTGTTGTCGGCGGCACTGGGGCGGGAGCGCACCGGGCCGATGCGGTTGCTCGGGCTCGCCTTCGGTATCTCCTCCGTTCTGGTTCTGCTGCGGCCGGGCGACACCACGATCGCGCCGTCCGACTACATCTGGCTCATCGCTTCGATCGCCACCGTCTCCTGCTATTCCCTCGAGAACGTCGTCATCGACACGCGGCGGCCGGAGGGGCTCGATTCGTTCGTCGCGCTTTGGGGCATGATGATCCTGGCGTGCCTGATGACGCTGCCGGTCATTCTCTGGCGCGGCGTCTCGCTCGTGCCGCCGTTCGGTGCCGACGTGGCAGGCGTATCGTTCCTGCTGATGGGCCTCTTGAACGTGCTCTGCTACGGCGGCTACATCTTCCTCATCGGCCGGGCTGGGCCGGTGTTCGCGAGCCAGACTTCGTACATGACGCCCCCGACCGGCATCCTCTGGGGGGTCATTATCCTGAACGAGACCGTGACCGCGACCATCGTGATGTCGGTGGCGCTGGTGCTGGCGGGGATTGCGCTGGTGAGGCCGCGGGAGGGGAGTGGTGGCTAAGGCGCTCCCAAAAACCATCGACGCCTACATCGCCGCCCAGCCCGAAGCCGTCCGCCCGGTGCTCGAGCGGTTGCGGGTCATCCTTCGCAAGGCGCTCCCGGACGCAGTGGAATCGATCTCCTATCAGATCCCCACCTTCAAGATAGGCGGCCGGGCGGTCATTTTCTTCGCCGGCTGGAAGGCGCATGTCTCGCTCTATCCGGCGACCGGGCGCGTCGCGAGCGAGCTGGCCGACGAAATCGCGCCATACAAGGTCTCCAAGGGCACACTCAAGTTTCCGCTTGGCAAGCGGATCCCGGCGCGGCTGGTAGCGCGCGTCGCCAAGCTCAGGGCCGAGGAGACGCGGGACGCGATCGCCAAGGCAAAGGCCAAGCGCCGGTGAGCCTCACCACGGGATCGGCTTTTTGTCGCGGAAGAACTGCCCGGTCGGACCGCCGTCGGGAAGCGTGGCGAGCCAGATGGTCGTAACAACGCCTTCCTCGACGCTGCGGGTCGCATCCGGGGAATGCGTTCTCACCCAGCCCGGATCGACGCAGTTGACGAGCACGTTCGTGCCCTTGAGCTCTTCGGCGAAGAATTTCGTCATGGCGTTGATGCCGACGCAGGCGAGCCGGTAGCCGGGCGCTCCGCCGCCCATGTCCGACAGTTGCCCCATGGCGCTGGAGAGGCTGACCACGCGGCCGTAGCCTTGTGTTTTCATAATCTGCAGCACACCTTGGGTCAGTGTGAAGGGGCCCAGCAGGTTGGACTCGAGTAAGACTCGGACAACCGAGGTCTGCGCCGTCAAAGCACTCACGCGGCTGTTCACATCGCGACCGCCCGTCTCCAGATAGGCGCCTGCGTTGTTGACGAGCACGTCGACCCGGGTTCCGAAACGATTGAGATCGGAGACGAGGAGCGCGATGTCGTCGGTTCGCGTGAGGTCGCATTTGATGGCTTCGACGTCATGGCCCTGGTCATTGAGGGACCGCGCCGCCTTCTCGCCGAGCTCGCGATCCCGGGCGACGAGCAGAACCCGATAGCCGAGCGCACCCAGCTGCCGGCAAGTCTCGAAGCCCATACCGCGATTACCGCCGGTGACGATGGCGACACGCTTTTCCCCAGTCATGCTGCTCGCTCCCTCAATGTGCTGCTCCCAACATCTCCGCCACGCGCGGGCCATAGATGGCGATATTGACCTCATCCGTCGCGACCCGGTCGGGCAGGCTGTCGTAGGAGAAGATGGCGGTGATCCGGCTCCGTGGCCCGCGAACCTCGGTCACGCGATGCATCGCATACATGCCGCGAAAGATCGTCAGCGTGCCGGCATCGCGAGCGAGCGTGTGGACATCCGGATAGGTTCCAGCGAATAGCCGCTTCACGCTTTCGAAATTCTCATCCTCGGGCGTGCGCAGGCGCGGCGCGTACTCGAAATCGCCACCCGTCTCGGCGGATTGCAACAGCAGCGTCACCGTGAACTCGCCGTGGTCGTAGTGCCAGGGCTGGAGATCGCCCGCCCTAAGGTAGGTGAGGTTCAAGGCTTGGAAACGGTCGGCCATGCGATAGAGCGTCTCCTTGCCAAGCACACGGCGGATGAAATCGGTGAGTGCGTCCGTCTGATAGAGCCGGTCGACGAGGGAGTCTCCTGGAATGAGATCGTGGGCGAGTTGCGCCATCTTGAGGGGAAAGAAGGCGCGCAGCGGGTGGCCGGGCGGAAGCGAAGCATCGTCGGCGGTGAAGTAGGCATTTCGCACCTTGTCCTTGCGGAAGGCGATGGCTTCGAGGGCTTCGGCTTCGCGCGCCAGATGCGCAACCGCGTCCGGCCGGATGAAGCCCTGCAGATTGCAGGCGCCAGTCTCCGCGATCTCGGCGCGGCAGCGCGCGATCAGCCGTTGCCCGGCTGTGCCGTCGAGCGCGTCGATGGGGAAGCGATCGGTATCGACAATGGTAGGGAGATCGAATTGCACGGCATGGCTCCTTGCGAGCGATGAAACGCTATAGCAGATGCAACCGGCTTGAGGACCGGATAAAGTGCTCGAGACGGCGAGGAGCAAGCTTGCCGGAGCGGGTAAGCCATGGCCGTCAATCCGAGCTTCAAGGCCTTCGTCACCGAGCAGCTCGCGGGTGTCGGGCCTTTTTCCATTCGAGGCATGTTCGGCGGCGCCGGCGTGTTCGCGGATGGCGTGATGTTCGCGCTCATCTACCAGGACACGCTTTACCTCAAGGCCGATCCGGAAAGTGCCAAGGCCTTCGAGGCCGAGGGCGCTCGGCCCTTCACCTACGAGACCAGCCAGGGCACGCACACGCTCGGCAGCTATTGGCAAGTGCCCGAGCGCCTGTTCGACGATCCCGACGAGATGACCGAATGGGCAAGGCGCGCGCTGGAAATCGCGAGGTCCCTGCAGAAACCGAAGGCGCGTAAGGCACTGAGCAAGTGCAAGCCGAAGCGCTGAATGCTTCCGGCATGCAACCACAACTCATCGCTCGCCTGGACAGTGCTCGCTGAACGCCGGTACAGTCACGGCATCCATCGTCCGCCAAGTGAGTATCATGCCCTTTCAATCTCCCCTGACCGAAATCCGCACCTACGACAACCTCAACTGGTTCCACCCTTGGGAGGATATGAGCCGGCCGGGGCAGCACGATCGCACCATCGTCACCGGCGGCGACGGCATTTACATCACGGACGAGACCGGACGCCGTTTCATCGACGGGCCGGCCGGCATGTGGTGCGTGCAGATCGGCTACGGTGTCGAGGAGATGGCGAAGACGGCTGCCGAGCAGATGCTCGCCATGCCCTACAACAACCCCTTCGCCATGACGAACGGGCCGGCTCCGCGTCTGGCGAGGAAGCTCAAGGAGCTGGCGCCCGGCGATCTCGGCAAGGTGTTGTTCACGACCGGCGGCTCGACGGCGGTCGACAGCGCCGTCCGTTTCGCGCAGTTCCGCAACAACGTGCTGGAGCGCCCCAGCAAGAAGATCATTCTCGCCCGCGAGGATGGCTATCACGGCTCGACGTATCTGACGGCCTCGATGTCCGGCAAGGTCGGCAACAAGGCCTTCTTCGATCACGCCGAGGACATCGTGCGCTTCGTGCCGTCGGTGAACCACTACCGCTTCGGCAGGGGCGAAAGCCTCGAGGCGTTCTGCGACGAGCGGGTTGCCGGTGTCGAGAGCCGCATTCTCGAAATCGGGCCGGAGAACATCGCCGCCTTCATCGCCGAGCCGATCCAGGCGTCTGGCGGCGTCATCGTCGCGCCGGACGGCTATCTCAAGCGCGTGTGGGAGCTCTGCCGGAAGCACGACATCCTCTACATCTCGGATGAAGTGGTGACGGGTTTCGGCCGCCTCGGCCACTGGTTCGCCTCCAAGGAGGTGTTCGGCATCGAGCCCGACATCATCACGACAGCGAAGGGCCTCACCTCCGGCTATCTGCCGCTCGGCGCCGCGCTCATCTCCGAGCGGTTGTTCGCGGAGGTGTCGGGCGACAACTCGCGCGGCGCCTGGTTCGGCTCGGGATTCACTTATGCCGGGCACGCGGTGTCCACGGCGGTCGCCCTCAAGAACATCGAGATCATGGAGCGGCTGGATCTGATGGCGCATGTGCGCGCTGTCGCACCGCATTTCCAGACGCGGTTGCGCAAGCTTTCGGGTCACCCCATCGTCGGCGACGTGCGCGGCATGGGGCTCGTCGGGTGCGTCGATTGCCGTCTCGTCAAGGACGATACCGACCCTTGGAGCCCCAAACACAACATCGGCGAGCGCCTCGACCGGCACTGTCAGAGCCTCGGGCTGATCCTGCGGCCGATCCTCAACATGTGCGTGTTCTCGCCGCCGCTGATCATTTCGGAGGCCGAGATCGACACCATGTTCGACATCATGGAGAAGGGGCTCGACCTGACCCTCGATGAGATGACGCGGGAGGGCTTGCGGGCGGCGTAGAGCACGATCCGGCAAAAGCACGTTCCGGCGAAGTGGCTTGCTGGTTCGCCGCAAGAGCAAAAAATCGGTACGGACTGTTCGTCAGGCCGCCCCAGCCGCGGGTCGCTCCGCCGCGTCGAGAAACGCCGCGACGGCCGCCAGCGTCGGCTCGTCCATCAGCAGCGGTGCATGGCCCTGTTGGGGCACGACGAGGCTCTCCATGCCAGCGTGTTTTCCGGCCATGGTGGCATGGGTCTCGGCGCTCAGGATGTCGGAGTTCTCGCCACGGATGGCGAGCAACGGCACCTTGCCGAGGCTCTCGAACTGCGGCCACATCGTAGGAATTCCTTCGTCGAAGTTCGTCATCGAGATAGCGTTGGCGAGCTTAGGATCGTAGCCTTGGGTCGGCAGCCCGTTCTCGTCGTTGAACCAGGCGTGCGCGACTTCGATCCACTCGGCGTCGGTCACCATCGGGAACTGCGATTTGTTGATGTCGCGGACGAGCTTCTGGGCATCCTTCCAGTCGGGCGGCAACGGCACGCGACCGACATAGCCGACGATGCGCATCAGCCCGTCGCGCTCGATGACAGGGCCGATGTCATTCAGCGTGACGGAGGCGAGCAGCGCCGGCCGGATCAGACCCAGTATCATGGCGATGATGCCGCCGCGGGACGTGCCTATGACGTGCGCGCGCTCGATCCCCTTGACGGTGGTGAAGTCGAGCACGTCCAAACCTTCGGCGTGGACGTTGTAGTCCTTCCAGTCGGCGGCCCATTCCGAGCGGCCGCGGCCGCGCGTGTCGATCGTGTAGACGTCGCGCGCGCCGCTCTGGAGTCCCGAAAGATAGAGAGCGAGCGCGTGAAAATCCTTGGAGTTGCGGGAGAGGCCTGCCAGGCACAACACCGGCCGGCCCTTGGCGCGCTGAGCCGGATAGCGCCGGCCATAGAGGCGAAGCCCGTCGCGCGCCGTGAAGTAGATCGGCTCGAAGCCAAGCTCGCGCTCGTTTCCCGTCATCCCCGCCTCGGCTTCCCCTAGTTTTCGGCTTTTGCTGTCTTTGCGCGGGCCCGGACCAGATCGGCGCGGATGCGGTTGGCGTTTGAGGCATCGCCGAGACGTGCGCGATAGACCTGCACGTTCGAGAGTACCTTCTTCACGTACTCCCGCGTCTCCTCGAGATGGATGAGCTCGATCCAGTCGATCGGATCGACATTCGCCTTCCTCGGATCTCCGATCTTGGACACCCAGCCCCGGACGCGCCCGGGCCCGGCATTGTAGCCGGCGAAGGCCATGATGTAGGAGCCGCCGAAATCATCGTGGCGGTCGGCGATGTAGGCGGTGGCGAGTTTGGCGTTGTAGGCCGGGTCGGAGGAGAGCTTGGAAAGCTCGCACTTGACCTTGTAGCGCTTGCAGACCTCCTTGGCGGTCACCGGCATCACTTGCAGGATGCCGCGCGCGCCGGCGCCCGACACCGTCAGCGTGTTGAACTCGCTTTCCTGGCGCGCGATCGCGTAGAAGATCGCCTCCTCCGGCAATTTCCGCAGCGGCGAGAATTCCGGCATCGCCTGCGTGGGATAGGCATACGGGACGAGGTCGAAGCCCTTTTCGATGCCGGTCTTGCCGATGCGGACGGAAGATTGCGTGTCGCCCAGGCTCACCGCCAGATGCGCCAGCAGCAGCATCTCCTCTTCGTTGTCGAGGCGGAAGCGCAGGTGCGAGAGGAAGACGCGCATAAGATCGACGAGGCCCGCCTTCTTGGCGATCACCGTCGCGCGGACGACATCGCGAGACAGAAACCGGTCGAGCACCTCGGAGGGCGGCACACGAACTGGCGCGATCGTGAGTTTCGTCGACTTGGGATCGAGAACCTGACGGGCGATTTGACCGTAGAAGGTCGTGTATTCCTTCGCGGCGCGGCCGTAGTGTTCCTTCGCGGTCGTCTTCTGATCCAGCGCATCGTAAGAACGCGCGAGCCAATACTCGCCTTCCGAGCGGCTAATGGGCCCGTCGGCGGCTTTGATGAGCGCTTCGAAATGGGTCTTCGCTCGCGCCGGGTCGCCAAGGAACCGCAATGCGATCCAGCCCGCCATGAACTCCGCATCCTTCAGCGGATTGACGGTGAGCGGCCCGTGGTTGGCGACAATCTCGTAGGCGATCTTGGGTTCGCCCGCATAGAGGGCGTTGTAGGCATTCTCGCGCCGCTCGAACCACCAGCCGTCGGGAGCGACGAGGAGGTCTGCGTCCTCCGGCACTTTCAGCATGCGCGCCCACGCGGCGGCCTCCTGGCCGGTGCGGCGGAGAATCTGGATCTTGTGATAGGCGACGCCCCAGTCCTTGAAGGCCTCGGCGGGGAGTTTGTTGAGCGCGGCCGTGGCACCACCGCCGCATTTGCCGCCGCGATAGCACATGTAGACGGCGATGCGGGCCTCGGCCTTGACGCGGTCCGGCGCCGAGAGGAGTGGCAATACCCGGCGCACAAGGGCGACGGTCGCCTTGCGTGTCCCTTCCCAGCGGCTGTCGTCGAGCAGCAGACGGTCGACCTTCCACTTGTGATCCTTGGCCGAAAGGAGCTTGCCGAGGCGCTTCAGATAGGCCGTCTCGGCACTCTTCTCCATGTCCTGTTCGCGCCAGCCTTTGCGGGCAATCGAGGTTGCCTTCTCGGTGTCGCCCTGCGCCAGATGGGCGGCGGCGAGCGCGCCGAAACCGGCGCCCGAGCGCGGCGGCTCCTTCTCGAAGAGCGCGAGGACCTTTTGGGGATCGGCACCCGACTCGAGGAGAGCTTCCTCGGTGCGAATGCGAATTTCGTTCGCCGGCCAGTCGGGATTGGCGAGGCGAAACTTCTCGAGCTCGAAGGGACCGGCAGCACCCTTGGAATTGCGCAGCAGGTACCATTCGGCGAGCTTGCGGGCGGTCTTGTTCGAGATCGCGCCCATCTCGGCGCGGGCGGCGGCGATATCGTCGCGATAGGCCGCCTCGATGGCGGCCTTCATGCTGGCGAGATCGCCCTTGGACGGCAGGTCCGAGAACAGCGGCGCGATGGCCTTATCCATCTCCGGATGCGGGTCGTCGGCCAGCGCCGGCCCGTCCGCAAGGCTCAGGGAAATCAGCAGCACAAGGCTGGCGGCGGTGGCTCTGAGCATGAAAACCCCGTTCTAGCGCACTTTCCGACCAAGTGGCTGCCGGTTGGTCGAAAGAAAGTGCTCAAAACCAATAACCTAGACCGGCTTTCCGATCAGCAAGGATCGCAAAACGGTCTAAGCATCGCCAACATCGAATCTGACAAGCAGCAATTGGACACTAGACGAGCCAATCCGGCCAAAAAATGTCCCTGTTCGGCAGCCTTGTCGAGGGGTGCTGCCTTGCTCCAGCCGTCCGCAGCGCCTAATCTGCCTGCAAATCAGCGTCATTCCGAGGGAAAGCCATGTTCCGAGGCTCGTTCACCGCGCTCCTGACCCCGTTCAAGAACGGCAAGGTCGACGAGGCCGCCTATGCGAAGTTCATCGATTGGCAGATTGGCGAAGGGACTCATGGGCTTGTGCCGGTGGGCACGACGGGTGAGAGCCCGACGGTCACCCATGACGAGCACAGACGGGTCGTCGAGCTCTGCATCGAGGTGGCCAAGAAGCGCGTGCCGGTCATCGCCGGCGCCGGCTCGAACTCGACCGCGGAGGCCATCGATCTCGCCAAGCACGCCAAGAAGGTCGGCGCCGACGCCGCGCTCGTCGTCTGCCCCTACTACAACAAGCCGACCCAGGAGGGCATGTACCTGCACTTCAAGGCGGTCGCCGAGGACTCGTCGGCATTCCGATCGTCATCTACAACGTGCCGGGCCGCACGGTCACCGACATTTCGGTCGAGACGCTAGAGCGGCTCGCCAAGATCAAGGGCATCGTCGGCATCAAGGATGCGACCGCGAACATCGCCCGCGTCTCCCGCCAGCGGCACACGCTCGGCCAAGATTTCGTTCAGCTCTCGGGCGAGGACATCACGGCGCTGGGCTTCAACTGCCATGGCGGCCAGGGCTGCATCTCGGTGACGTCGAATGTCGCGCCGAAGCTGTGCAGCGAGATGCAGTCGGCGTCGTTGAAAGGCGATTATGCGAAGGCGCTCGCGATCCAGGATCGCCTGACGCCGCTGCACGACGCGCTGTTCTGCGAGACGAGCCCGGCGCCGGTGAAGTACGCGGCCTCGATGCTCGGCCTGTGCGGGCCCGATGCCCGCCTGCCGCTCGCTCCCGTCAGCGATGGCGCCAAGAAGCAGGTCGATGCCGCCATGCGGCATGCCGGGCTGTTGAATTAGGGCTCGAGGACCTTTGCCATGGCTTCGAAGGAGGACGACGATCGCAAGGTCGTCGCCGAGAACCGGAAGGCGCGCCACAACTACGAGATCGTCGAGGTGATGGAGGCAGGCATCGCGCTCGCGGGCTCGGAGGTGAAGTCGCTGCGCTCGGGCAAGGCCACCATCGCGGAGAGCTACGCCTCGGCCGAGCACGGCGAGATCTGGCTCATCAACGCCAACATCCCCGAATATCTGGAAGCCAACCGCTTCAATCACGAGCCCAAGCGGCCGCGCAAGCTGCTGCTGCGCAAGCGGCAGATGGCCAAGCTCATCATCGCAACGGAGCGCGAGGGCATGACGATGGTGCCGCTCTCGGTCTACTTCAATGCGCGCGGCAAGGCGAAGGTGGCGCTGGCGCTGGCCAAGGGCAAGAAGCTGCACGACAAGCGCGACACCGAGCGCCGCCGCGACTGGAGCCGCGAGAAGGGCCGTCTGCTCCGCGCGAGAGGGGTCAGACGGACCCGTCAGCGGGCAGTAGAGCGCATGCCCAAGATCGACGAAAGCCGTCCCTTCATCCCGATCAACATCGCCGTGCTGACGGTGTCGGATACGCGCACCGCGAAAGAGGACAAGTCCGGCGACTATCTGGCCGAGCGGATCGCCGAGGCTGGCCACAGGCTCGCCGATCGGGCGCTGTTGAAAGACGACGTCGAGGCCATCCGCACCAAGGTCGCGGGATGGATCGAGAACGCGGGCATCGATGCCGTCATCACCACGGGCGGCACCGGGTTCACCGGCCGCGACGTGACACCGGAAGCCGTGACGCCGCTCTTCGAGAAGGTGATCGACGGCTTCTCTGTCGTCTTTCACATGCTTTCCTTTGAAAAAGTCGGCACCTCGACGATCCAGTCGCGGGCGTGTGGCTGGAGTTGCCCAAGGCACCTACATCTTTTGCCTGCCCGGCTCGCCCGGCGCCTGCAAGGATGCCTGGGAAGGCATTCTCAAGTGGCAGCTCGACAACCGCCACCGGCCCTGCAACTTCGTCGAGATCCTGCCCAGGCTAACCGAAGACTCCGTCGAAACCAGCGACCGGCAAGAAGGTTTGAACCATGTCCCGCAAGAACAGTCCTCCCGTCCTCGGCGCCGCCCTCGATCTCGAGCATCTGGAGATGCACAAGCGCTGGGTGCTCGAGCGCCAGCGCGATCTCGAGATCCAGGATTTCATCGGCGGTCGAGGCGCTGATCGGCGACTGGAAGCCGATCGCCGAACGGGCGAGAAAGCTCCTCGATGGGCACACGGGCCGCGTTGGCATCCACGGGCCTTTCTACGGCTGGCAGATCGACACGCAGGACCCGGACGTGCGCGAGGTGGTGAAGCGCCGCCTCGATGCCGGCATCGAGGCCTTGCGGGCAATCAATGGCAAAAAGGGCGGCGGCCACATGGTTGTCCACTCGCCCTCGACGCTGTGGGACTACAACCACTACTTCCTCTACGACGGCATGCGCGAGAAGCAGATCGAGCGCGTGCAGCTCTGCATGAAGGAGGCTGTCAAGAAGGCGGAGGACATCGGCGCCGTTCTCGTCATCGAGAATTGCGACGACAAGGACCCGGCCTGGCGCGTCGATCTCGCGAAGAGTTTCAACAGTCCGGCGGTGCGCGTCTCGCTCGACACCGGGCACGCGTTGCTGGCGCAGGGCACCTATGGCGGACCGCCGGTCGATGCTTTCGTGCGCGCCGCCGGCGACATGCTCGCCCACGTCCATCTCCAGGACGCCGACGGGTACGGTGATCGCCACTGGGTGATGGGCGAGGGGAGCGTGCCATGGCACGCCGTGTTCCGCGCGCTCGACAAGCTCACGGTGATGCCGCGCCTGATGATCGAACTCAACGATCCTTCGCGGATCCCCGAGGCGGCGGCCTGGTTGGAGAGGCAGGGGTTGGCGGTGTAGGCGCAGTGTCCACCCCAAGCCCGCCCTAGTGGCCTGCGCCTGCTACATGCTTCTTGCTCTGACGCCGCGAACAGTAGGTCCTGCCTGGTCTGGCTCCACCAACGGAGCAGTCCGATCAAGGCCTGGCGCAAACGCCGTAACACTTCCGAAGCCAGGGCCAAATCGCATCTCACAGCCGTCAATGCGCAGTCAGGCTCGTCCCCTCCACTTGCGTTCCCGGAAGCCGCGCAGTGGCGCGGCTATCCGGGATCGTCACCTCTTGCCGTCTGGGGCCCGGTGTCTCGCCATGCACTGGTGAAGACCCCGGCTCTGAGCGTGCCCGGCCATGCCGGCCACGCGGCGGCCGGGGACGCAAGTGGGAAGGTGGGTGAGGCCTCAGGGCAACAAGTGTGATGGCCGCGCATGGCGAGCTGTGACAGGTGAAGCGATGCCGGCGTCAAGCCAACGACCCAGCACTCCTCGCTTTAGCAGATGCAGCCCCTACATCCGATCCCTCAACTGGTAATACGCCATGCCCAGCGCCAGCATCTGGCTGCCCAGCCACTGGTTCGCCGGCACGCGGAACTGCTTGACCTTCTCGTAGATGGCGAGGCGCTCGGGTTTGCCGTCGATCGCGTCCGCGATGATCTCGCTCATGATGTGGGTGGTGTTGACGCCGTGGCCCGAATAGCCCTGCAGGTAGAGCACGTTCTTGGCGACGTGCCCGAGCAGCGGCACGCGGCTGATGACGATGCCGATGAGGCCGCCCCACTCGTAGTCGATCTTCGTGGACGCGAGTTCGGGATAAATCTTCAGCAGCTTCGGCTGAAGCGCGCCTGAGATGCTCTTGGGATCGCGGTTGGCGTATTGGCAGAGCCCGCCGAACAGCATCCGCCCATCGGCCGAGAGGCGGTAATAGTCCAGCACCATGCGCGTGTCGGCCACCGCGAGCCGCTCGGGATTGATGCGCTTGAGGGTATCCTCAGGCAGTGGCTCGGTCGCGATCACATAGGAGCCGGCCGGAAACAGCAGCCCTCCGAGCTTCTTCTGCTCCAGCGCATGATAGGCGTTGCCGGCGAGCACGACCCACTTGCAGGTGACGGTGCCATGCCCAGTCCTCACGATGGGCCTGTCGCCATGCGTGATGCCGGTGACGTTCGTGCCCTCATGAATGACGACCCCGATGGACGCCGCGCCCCGTGCCTCGCCGAGCGCCAGGTTCAGGGGATGCAGATGCGCGTTCCGCCTGTCGATGAGGCCGCCCACATAGGCATCGGTTCCGAGCAGCGCCCGAACGCGATCGCGCCCGACCATTTCCAGATCCTGGCCCTGTCCGCTCTTGCCCATCTCCTCGGCGAAACTTTCCAGACCGGCGATGTGCTTCTCCTTGACCGCCGCATCGAGGGAGCCGCGCCGGAAGTCGCAATCGATCGCAAAGCGCTTGATTCGCTCCTCGATGATATCGTTGCCCCGGTACCAGAGCTCGGAGACGATTTTGCGCCCCTCGGCGCCGAACTGCCTGATGAAGCGCTCGGAGCCGGGCAGCCCGCCAAGCAACTGGCCGCCGTTGCGCCCCGAAGCGCCCCAGCCGACCCGGTTGGCTTCCAGCACGATCACCCTGGCGCCACGGTCGGCCATCGCGATAGCGGTTGAGAGCCCCGAGAAACCACCGCCGACGACGCAGACATCGGCCGTCACATCGCCCTTGAGAGGCGGGTAGCTCGTCCGGTCGTTAACCGTTGCCGCGTAGTAGGAGCGGGCATGGCTCTGAGACTCGGACATCGTGACCTCTGGAACAGCAGAATTTTGTGATCACATAACAGCCACCGAAGGTCGGATCAAGGTTGGACCAAGGGCCCTGGACCGCGCGGGTTCGGCGAATTATGGTGCCGCGCTCATACGCTTGGGCCGTCCGGTGCAAGCGCCGCATCTGATCACAAATTGGGACGAGGTCAGACCAATGGCACGCGCAGGCAAGGACAAGCCCCAATTGGCATGGGAGGGCATGAAGGGTGGCGCCTGGCAGCCGACCTTCAGTGGCATCTCTACTTTCCTGCGCTGCCCGCACACCCAGAACCTCAAGGGTGTCGACATCGCCGTTTCGGGTATTCCCTTCGACAATGCGACGACCGACCGGCCGGGCACGCGCTTCGGGCCTCGCGCGCTGAGGAACGTCAGCCACGGCCTCGCCGAGCTCAAATCCTTTCCCTGGGGCTTCGATCCCTTCGAGACGGTCAACGTCGTCGACTACGGCGACTGCGTCGTGAACCACCATCTGCCGGACACCATCGTCGCATCGATCGAGGCGCATGCCGATACCATCATCGCGGCGGGCGCAATGATGGTGACCATGGGCGGAGACCACTTCGTTACCTATCCACTCCTCAAAGCACACGCGAAAAAGCATGGGCCGGTGGCGCTTCTCCAATTCGACTCCCACTGCGATACCTGGACCGACTGGACCGAAAACACGACGAGCCTCAACCATGGCTCGATGTTCCTGCGGGCCGCCAAGGAAGGCATCCTCGACCTCGATCGCTCGACGCAGGTGGGTTTGCGAACCGCCAATGACGACGCGCACGGCTTCGAGATCCTGACTGCCCCCTGGGTGCTCCGGAACGGCGTCGATGCCACCATCAATGCCATCAAAGCGAAGGTTGGCGAAGGTCCGGTTTACCTCTCCTTCGACATCGATTTCCTCGACCCGGCCTATGCGCCCGGCACCGGCACGCCGGTCGCGGGTGGCCCGGCGAGCTGGCAAGCGCTGGAAATCCTGCGTGGGCTCGGCAGCCTAAATCTCGTCGGGATGGATCTGGTCGAGGTGTCGCCACCCTATGACCATGGCGAGGTCACCGCGCTCGCGGGCGCGACCATCCTTCACGACATCATTTGTCTGGTGGCCGAGCAGAAGGGCGCCAAGCGCCACACCATCGGACGGATTTGACGGAACGGGCGAAGCGCCGCAAGTATAGTATCGACGCGATACCAACGGAAACCCAATGCGCATTGGCATCCTCGAAACCGGCCGGCCGCCGGACGCCCTCAAAGACAAGCACCGCAACCTATCCCGGCATGTTCGAGGATCTGCTCAGGCAGGCGAACCCCGAGCTGACCTTCGAGAGTTTCGCCGCAATCGACGGCGAGGTGCCGGCTGACCCCATGCGCTGCGACGGCTGGCTCATCACCGGGTCGCGCCACGGCGTCTACGAGAAACTGCCCTGGATGCTGAAGCTCGAGCAGCTGATCCGCGATTGCGTCAAGGCGAAGGTGCCGGTCGTCGGCATCTGCTTTGGCCATCAGATCATGGCCGAGGCGCTCGGCGGCAAGGTGGTCAAGTCCGACAAGGGCTGGGGTCTCGGGCTGCACGACTACGAGATCACGCAGGCGCCGGCGTGGATGAAGGACGCGCCCGAGCGCGTGACCATCCCGGCCGTCCATCAGGACCAGGTCGTCGAGAAGCCGCCGGGCGCCGAGGTGATCGCGACATCCGAGTTCTGCACCTATGCGGCCCTCGCCTACGACGACATCGGCTTGAGCTTCCAGGGACATCCCGAGTTCAGCGAGGCCTACCAGCGCGACCTTCTCGACGTCCGCTTCAAGGGGCTCGCGCCCGACGATGTCGTCGCCACTGCCAAGGACTCCTTTGCCGTACGGCGGAGCGACTTAGAAAAGGCCGCCCGCTGGATCGGACGCTTCTTCCTGGGGCACGCCGGGCGATCCCGCGCCTCTTAACCGCCTCGACCGCATCTCGATCTCGCGGGCGATGCCCAGAACAACTCTACAGCAGTGGCCTATAGCAGACCGATGACAACAGGTAAGACATCCCGTGCACAGCGCATGCTCGATATCATCGACAGGCTCTCTCGCCTCGCCCGATCCGGGCGGCAGCGCGATGAGCTGATCCCAGCCCAGCGAGAAGCCTTGAGCTATCTGGCCCGGGCCAATCGGTTCTCGCGGACCCCTGGTGCGCTTGCCCAGTATCTGGGCACCACCAAGGGCACGGTGTCTCAGACACTGATGGCTCTTGAGCGCCGCGGGTTCCTCGCAAAGGTTGCCAATCCGGCCGATGCGCGCTCTGTACAACTCGATTTGACCGAGGCGGGACGGGCGGCGCTTTTAGAGGCCCCTGTCGAGTTCGTTGCACGGGCGGTGCAGAGCTTGCCGGGGTCAAAACGCTCCGAAGTCGACGAGGCCTTCTCAAGCCTGCTTGCGGCCATGGTCGCGGAGACCGGCGGGCGTCCGTTCGGCGTGTGCAAGTCCTGCCGGTACTTTGAAGTCGATGGTCAGCATCCCGAGGGCGGCCCGCATCGCTGCCGGCTGCTCGACCTGCCGCTCAGCGCCACTGACAGCGAGCTCATCTGCGCGGAACAGCAGGCGGCCTGACATCTTGTTCCGTATCGGGACGGACCTTAACCTCTCGTCAATCGGCAGGCACTATCCTTACCAGAGTTGCATGACCCGGCGCAGTCCTGCGCTCCGGGTGCTGGTAAAGGCTTGCTGGTCATGGCCGATGCGTCACTCGCCGAGCTTCCGCTTCAAGTCGCGCTTGCACTCTCCCTGGCTAGCTCCACCACTGGGGCTGACTACGACTATTTGCTAAAGACCGCGCAGCGCGAGAGCAGCTTCCAGACGAACGCCAAGGCCGCTTCCTCGAGCGCGACCGGCCTTTTCCAATTCATCGAGGAAACCTGGATCCGCACCATCAAGGATGAGGGCGAGCAGTACGGCCTCGGCGACTACGCCAAGCTCATCGTCAAGACCGACAGTGGCCGCTACATGATCCCCAATCCGGCCGATCGGCAGTTGATCCTGGCGTTGCGCAAAGACCCTCAAGTCTCTGCCATGATGGCTGGCGCGTATGCGCGCCGCAATCAACGGCATCTGTCTGCCGAAATTGGCCGCAAGCCGACGTCCGGCGAGCTCTACATCGCCCACTTCCTCGGCGCCCAGGACGCGGTGCGCTTGATCATCGTGCGCGATACGCAGCAGCATCTGAGCGCGCCCGATCTCTTTCCGCGGGCTGCCGCCGCGAACCGGTCGATCTTCTATCGCGATGGCGAGGCCCGCAGCGTCGGCGAGGTCTATGACCTCCTGATCACCCGGCATGATCGGGCGCGGCGTTCGCAACCGGCCGTGGTGGCCTCGACCGGGGGTACCGTCGTCGGCAATTGGGAGGCGACGGCGCCGACCATCTATTCGAAATCGGAGCTGTTTCCGCTGTTCGGCAATTTCTCGTTCCCGGCCAGCCGCCGCGACGGCGGCGCCCAGCCCGAGGTCGAGACGGCGTCCATCACGCCCGAGAGCATGGCCGAGATCGGCTGGGATGCGGATATCGGCGAGGCAGAGATGCCCGTGGTCGCAGCCGCGCCGAAAAAGCAGAAAGCGAAGGCCGATCTAGTCGTGGCAAAGCCGATGAAAGCCAAGACAGTCAGCACCAATTCAGTCGCTGGCCTGCGCGGCAGCGTCGGCGAGAGCACTGTCTCCGTCTTCGCGCCAAGCGTGGAGGGCAGCGCGCCCTTGCCCAAGACCATCAAGGTTTCAAGCAACTAATCTCCACAAGCGCTGTATGACGACTCGACTGATCGCGGGGCCGCGCGATGGGTCCAAGCGGAGTTGGCTTCGCCAGAACGGAGCACCCGTGAGCCGCGACCCTAGATTGTGGGTACCAGTCATGGTCACATCGCAGGAGAGACGTGTCGCAAACCATGGTGCCACGGGACGTTGGCGCCGAATTACCGCGGGCGCTGCGGCTTTGGGTAAGGTGACGCTGCGTCCCTACCCCCTTCGCTCCAGCGTCACGTACTTCCGCTCAGGGCTGCCCACGTAGAGCTGGCGCGGCCGGCCGATCTTCTGCTCGGGGTCGCCGATCATCTCTTTCCACTGCGCGATCCAGCCAACGGTTCTCGCAAGTGCAAAAAGCGCGGTGAACATCGACGTCGGGAAGCCGAGCGCGCGTAGCGTTATGCCCGAATAGAAGTCGATGTTGGGATAGAGTTTGCGCTCACGAAATACTCGTCGTTGAGCGCGATCTTCTCCAGCTCCATCGCAACCTTCAGCAGCGGCTCGTTGCGGATGCCGAGCGTGTCCAGCACCTCGTGGCTGGTCTTCTGCATGACCTTGGCACGTGGATCGTAGTTCTTGTAGACGCGATGGCCGAAACCCATCAGGCGGATGCCGCTCGACTTGTCCTTCACCTTGGCGACGAACTCAGGGATCTTGGAGACATCGCCGATCTCTTCCAGCATGTTGAGCGCCGCTTCATTGGCGCCGCCGTGCGCCGGCCCCCACAAGCAGGCTATGCCCGCCGCGATGCAGGCGAAGGGGTTCGCCCCCGAGGAGCCCGCGAGCCTCACCGTCGAGGTGGAGGCATTCTGCTCGTGATCGGCGTGCAGGATGAAGATCCGATCGAGGGCACGAGCGAGAACGGGATCGACCTTGTAGGTCTCGCAGGGCACCGCAAAGCACATGTGCAGGAAGTTCGCCGCATAATCGAGATCGTTGCGCGGGTAGATGAAGGGCTGGCCGAGTGAGTATTTGTAGGCCATGGCCGCGATCGTCGGCATCTTGGCGATCATGCGATGGCCGGCGATCTCGCGCTGCTTGGGATCACGGATATCTGTCGAGTCGTGGTAGAAGGCGGAGAGCGCGCCGGCGACACCCGTCATGACGGCCATCGGATGGGCATCGCGCCGGAAGCCGCGAAACAGGAAGTGCAGCTGCTCGTGCAGCATCGTGTGCTTGGTGATGGTGTTGTCGAACACCTCGTACTGGGCGCGCGTTGGCAGCTCGCCATGCAGCAGCAGGTAGCAGGTCTCGAGGAAGTTGCCGTTCTCGGCCAGCTCGTCGATCGGATAGCCGCGATAGAGCAGCTCGCCCTTGTCACCGTCGATGTAGGTAATCTGGCTTTCGCAGGAGGCAGTGGCGGTGAAGCCCGGATCGTAGGTGAAGGTGCCTGTCTCCTTGTAGAGATTGGAGACGTCGATCACCGACGGCCCGATGGTGCCGTGGCGGACTGGTAGATGGATGGTCTTGCCATTGTAGGTGAGTGTGGCGGTCTCGACCTTCTTGTCCATCACGGCCTCCGGAGGATTTAGTCGGTTAATCCAGCAGGTTGCGGGCGCACCGGAGCACCCCGGCGACTCGATTGGTGCGCTGCAACATTCGGACGCAGGCTAATGGGTTTGCTGCGCTGCCGCAACGGGGGGTGCTACGCCGTGGGCGCAACCCTCGTGTCGTCGCGGATGCAAGGTCTCGGGGGGATCGGGGGCGGGGGGCGGGAAAGACAATTCTGGCTCGCGACGGTCAAGCCGAACCGGGCCGGTCCCATGCCTGGTACCGGCCCCGCTCTAACGGCCGGCAAGCCTCAGAACAAGAAATCCGAGGCGTCGATCTGGCTCGCATCGACGTTCCAGAGCGTGATGGTATTGGCTGGTCCGCTCGGCGGATAGTAGTAGCCGGCGAAGGAGATTTCGGTGTTGGCGCCGAGGTCGACGATCCTCAGATCGGCGAACTTCTTCCCGGCATAGTCGAAATCGATGAGGTCGACGCCATTCTCGAAACCGAAGATCGCGTCCTTGCCCCAGCCCGGCGCGAACTTGAAGGTGTCGGCGCCACCCTCGCCGAGCAGCCAGTCGTTGCCGGTACCGCCGGTCAGGATATCGTTGCCCGTGCCGCCGTAAAGAACGTCGTTTCCAACTTCGCCAATGAGCGTATCGTCGTCGGCGCCGCCGCGGATGATGTCGTTCTCCGAGCCGCCGTTCAGGTAGTCGTTGCCGCCGCGGCCCTCGATGACGTCGTCGCCGCCGTAACCGTAGATCGAGTTGATGCCGTCATGGCCATAGAGCCAGTCGCCGGCGTTGGAGCCGAGCAGACCCTCGATGTCGACCAGCATGTCGCTGCCGGATCCGGTGTTCTGAGGAGTAGCGAGCGCGAGGTCGACAGTGGCACCGTTGGTTGCGCTGTAGAAGGCCACGTAGTCGAATCCGGCGTCGCCGTAGTAGATGTCGTTGCCGAGATCGTCGTGGATCGTGTCGTCCCCATTGCCGGCGCGAACGTAGTCGTTGCCGGTGCCAGCGTAGAGCCAATCGGTACTATCCCCGCCAATCAACGTATCATTGCCCTCGTCGCCGAACAGGGCGTCGGAGCCCGCCCCGCCGTTGATGTAGTCGTTGCCACCTCGGCCTTGCAGGGTGTCCCCGCCGGAAAGGCCGCGGATCTCGTTGTTCTGGGCATTGCCGTGGATGCTGTCGTTGGCCGTCGAGCCGGTGACGTTCTCGATCGAGCGTAAACGGTCGAAGTCGCCCGTGCCGCCGCCGTATGGGCTCTGCAGCTCCTTTGTCAAGTCGACGAAGATCGATCCGGTGGCATTCTGATACGTCACGGTATCGATGCCTGCCCCGCCGATGATGAGATCGAGGCCGAGGCCGCCGTCCAGCGTGTCGTTGCCGTCGCCGCCGTCCAGGCGGTCATTGCCCTGATCGCCGAACAGCTGGTCGTTTCCCGTGCCGCCGAACAGCTGGTCGAGGCCGAGCCCGCCGCGGATGAGATCGTTGCCGCCGTTGCCGAACAAAAGATCGTCGCCCGCGTTGCCGCTGATGACATCGCCTTGCGAGGTCCCGTTGATGCGGTTATTGCGGCTGTTGCCGGTGAGGGTTGCCATGGCCCGTCTCCCTTGCTCGTTCTTGGTTGAGCGAGAGATAGGCGGTGCCAGGCCAATTCCGTGTTCCCGCGGGAACCAGTCGGACGCTCCGAAGCCTATTGAGCTTGATCTGCGATGCGTCCCATACTTTCCTCCCGCCCCAACACCGCCAGCACGTCGAAGATGCCGGGCGACGTCGCCTTGCCGGTCAGGGCTGCGCGGAGCGGCTGGGCAAGTTTGCCGAGTTTGTGGCCGGTGGCCTCGGCATAGGCTTTGACGGCCGCTTCGAGGGCGGGGGCGGACCAGTCGGCGGCGCCCTCGAGCACCGGCACGAGCACGCCGAGCAACTTGCGGGCATCCTCGGTCATGAGCTTCGCCGCCGCCTCGTCGAGCGCGAGCGGACGCGTGACAAATAGATAGGCAGCGCTGGCGACGAGCTCCTTCAGGGTCTTGGCCCGCTCTTTCAGTCCTGGCATCGCCGCCTCGAACTTCCGCCAATCCTCGGCGCTCATCTTCGCGAGCTGCGCGCGGCCTTCCGCGGTTCCGCCGAGCATGCTCTTCAAATAGCCGGCAAGCTCCGCGTCCGGCGTGTTGCGGATGTAGTGGCCGTTCAAGTTCTCGAGCTTGGCGAAGTCAAAGCGTGAGGGCGAGCGGCCGATCTGCGGCAGGTCGAACCACTCGAGCATCTGCGCGGTCGAGAAGATTTCGTCATCGCCATGCGCCCAGCCCAAGCGCGCGAGATAATTCCGCAACGCCGCCGGCAGATAGCCCATCTCCCGATAGGCTTCGACACCCAGCGCGCCATGGCGCTTGGAGAGCTTGGCGCCGTCGGGCCCGTGGATCAGCGGGATGTGCGAGAATTGCGGCCGCTCCCAGCCCATGGCGGCATAGATCTGCGACTGCCGCGCGGCATTCGTCAGATGGTCATCGCCCCGGATGATGTGGGTGACGCCCATGTCGTGATCATCGACGACGACGGCGAGATTGTAGGTCGGCGCCCCGTCGGAGCGCAGGATGATGAGGTCGTCGAGGTTCTCGTTCTGGAAGACGACGCGGCCCTGTACGGCGTCCTCGATCACCGTCTCGCCGGCGCGCGGCGCTTTCAAGCGGATGGCCGGCGCGCGGTCCTTGGGGCCTTCTGAAGGGTCACGATCGCGCCAGGTGCCGTCATAGACGGGCGAGCGGCCTTCGGCGCGTGCCTTCTCGCGCATGGCCTCGAGCTCAGTGGGCGTGCACCAGCAGCGATAGGCGTGGCCGGACGCGAGCATGGCCTCGGCGACCTCGCGGTGCCGGGCTGCGCGCGCGAACTGGAAGAGCGGCTCGCCGTCCCATTCGAGGCCGAGCCAGGAAAGCCCGTCGAGAATGGCGTCCACCGCGGCCTCAGTGGACCGCTCCCGGTCCGTGTCCTCGATGCGCAGCAGAAAGGTACCGCCGCGTCCACGCGCGTAAAGCCAGTTGAACAGCGCCGTCCGCGCGCCCCCGATATGCAGGAAGCCGGTCGGCGAAGGGGCGAAACGGGTGACGACTTTGGCGGGCATGGCTCAGGGTGCTCGATGTCGGTTTGGCGCCGTGTGTAGCCTATGCGCGGGAGGGGGGGAAGCGTGGGGGAGCGGGCATCGGGCTATTCCGCCAAACCTGTTCCCTCAGTTTCGTTCCCGGGTTCAATCACCTGCGCTGCAACCGGTGAGCGATTTCATCGCCGAGCGCACGGGCTTCTGGGCTCCAGCGGGCGCTTCCCGAACGGAACAGCGCGGCTTCGCTGTTCAAGATCACGCCGTCGCTCAGCACCTTCAGATGATTGGCCGCCAGCGTCTCGCCGGTGGAGGTGATGTCGACGATGATCTCCGCATGGCCGGCGGCGGGAGCGCCTTCGGTGGCGCCGAGGCTCTCGACGATGCGGTAGCTCGTGACGTTCTTGTCGGCGAAGAAGCGGCGCGTGAGGCTCTTATACTTCGTCGCGACGAGCAGATGCCGCCCGTGGGTCGCGCGGAAGGCGGGGGCGATGCTCTCCAGATCGGCCATGCGGTCGGCGTCGAGCCAGAGTTTCGGCACAGCGACGACGACATCGGCGCGGCCGAAACCGAAGCGGAGGAGCGGCGCGATCCGCGTGTCACCGGGCGCGATGGCCTCGGCAACGAGATCTTCACCCGTCACCCCCATCTGGATGCGGCCGGACTTGAGGAACGCCGCGATCTCCGAGGCCGACAGGAAGGCAACTGCGACGCCTGGGATGTCGGGAATGTCGCCCTTGTAGCCGCGCTCGGTGCCGAGGCGGCGGATGTCGAGGCCGGCGCCTGAGAACCGCGCCAGCGTGTCCTCCATCAGCCGGCCCTTGGAAGGGAGTGCGATGGTGAGCGTGGTCATGGCGCAACCTCACGGCCAAGCGCCAGTAGCCGCTCGGAATGCATGGCCGCGCCAACGGCTGGCACGGAGCGCGGCGCACCGGCGGCTTCCAGCAGGCCGTCATAGCGGCCACCACCGGCCAGATGCCCGCTGCGGCCTTCGCCCGGCGCCTCGAACTGGAAGACGAGTCCGGTGTAGTAGGCGAAGCTCCGGCCATAGCCTGCCGTGAAGCGCAAGCGATTGGGATCTATGCCGGCGCGGGAGAGCGCCGAAAGGCGTTTCTCAAATCGGCCGAAGGCGGCCTCCAGGCCGGGAACATCACCCTTGAGGGTGTCTTCAATGGCGCCGGTGGCCTTGGAGGCCGGAACATCGATACCAATGAACCGGTCGATGAGGCTGGCGGTCGACGCAGGCAACGGCTTCGCCCGGCGGTCATCGGCGATCGACATGAGGCTTTGCGTGATCTCGGCGATGCCGCGCAAGCCAACCTCGGCAGTGCCGGCCTTGTCGAGGTGGGCCTGAACCTCCGCCTCCGAGCGGGTGGCGTCGCCTGGGACCATCCGGGCGAGCAGCGCCTCGGGAATCGACGGCGGCAAAGGTGCCGGACCATCGCACAGCTGCTTCAAGAGTGCGCGAAACCCTTCCGGCCGCTCGAAGGCGGTGATCAGCCGTCTCCGCCAGCGCTCCGGCATGTCGATCGCGTCGATGAGGCCATGGACGAGGCCGAGGTCACCCAACCGGATCTGCGCTCCACCCGCGCCGAGCGCAGTGAGGCATTCGTCGACCGTGGATACAACCTCCGAATTCGGCGCCAACGGCATCCGTCTCGCCGAAACTCTCGAGGCCGATCTGGTGGAACTCGCGCGGCCTCAAGGGATCGCCGGTATTCGGCTGATAGCGGAAGGCGGGTCCGTGATAGGAGAGCCGCGCGACCCGGTCGGCCGCCGGATGCTCTTCGAGATAAAGCCGGCAGGCCGGCAGCGTCAGATCGGGACGCAGACACAGCTCCTCGCCGTCGGGATCGGTGAAGACGTAGGTGCGGCTACGCAAATCCTCGCCGATCTGGTCGAGATAGAACTCGGCCGGCTGCAGGATCGCCGGTTCGATGCGGCGAAAGCCGCGGCGCTCGAGGATCGTGCTTGCCCGCTCCGTCAACCGCTCGAGCGCACGAGCGCGCGCCGCCGGCTCCTGGCCAGAGCTAGCTTTCATAGCGCTTGAGCACACTCTGGACGGCTTGGACAAGGGTGTTGCGGGGTGCCGCAAACTGCGCCGGCCGGCCCTCGCGCCATTCCTCGCGGTTCTCGATCTCGCCCGCGAGCTTGGCGCCCTCAACGAGATCCTTGATCGTCACCTCGCCGCGCTGACGCTCGTCCTCGCCTTGGATGACGACGAGGGAAGCGCCGCGCTTGTCGGCGTAGCGCATCTGCGCCTTCATTCCGGAGTTGCCGAGATAGAGTTCGGCGCGGATGCCGGCTTGGCGCAGCTCCTGCACCATCTGCTGGTACTCGCCGAGGCGGGATTGGTCGAGGATCAGGATCACGGCCGGGCCGATGAGCGTTTGCGCGCCCGTGCGGCCGAGCGCCTGATAGAGCCGCGAGACACCTATCGAGAATCCGGTCGCCGGAATGGTGATGCCCTTGAAGCGTGCGACGAGACCGTCATAGCGGCCGCCACCGCCGACCGAGCCGAAGCGCTGCGCCTCGCCGCCTTCGCTTTCCGCCGTGAATGTCAACTCCATCTCGAAGACAGGACCCGTATAGTACTCAAGCCCGCGTACGACGCCTGGATCGATGACAACGCGATCAGTGCCATAACCGGCGGCCGAAAGCACTGCGTCCATGCCTTGCAGCTCCTCCAGCCCTTTTTCGCCGGTGGCACTGCCGGCCACCAGAGGACGCAGTGCTGCCAGCGTTTCGGCGCGGCCGAGCGCTGGCGTCGTCACATAGTCGAGGATGCGGGCGATCTGATCGCTCTCGAGCTTGGCGCCCTCGGTGTAGTCGCCCGAACTCGTCCTTGCGGCCTTGGCCCAGCAGCTGCTCGACGCCCGTGCGCCCCAGCCGGTCGATCTTGTCGATGGCGCGCAGCACGATGAGCCGCCTTTGCAGCGAGGCCTCGGCGATTGGGTCGATGCCCGATCGCTCCAACACGCCATCGATGAGCTTCCGGTTGTTGACGCGCATGCGGTAGCTGCCGCGGGGGATGCCGAGCTTTTCCATCACATCCGGCGCCAGCATGCAGAACTCGGCATCCGCCGCCGGGCTGTCGGCGCCGACGGTATCGGCGTCGAACTGCACGAACTCGCGGAACCGGCCCGGGCCTGGCTTCTCGTTCCGCCAGACCGTGCCGGTCTGGTAGCGGCGATAGGGCTTGGGGAGCTGGTCGTAGTTCTGGGCGACGTAGCGGGCCAGTGGGGCCGTCAGGTCGTATCGGAGGCTGAGCCACGCCTCATCCTCGTCCTGGAAGGAGAAGACACCGGCGTTGGGGCGATCCTGGTCGGGCAGGAATTTTCCGAGCGCATCCGTGTATTCGATCGAGGAGGTGACCAGCGGCTCGAAGCCGTAGAGGTCGTAGACCTCGCGGATGGTCGAGAGCATGCGCTCCATGCCGCGGGCCTCTTCCGGACCGATGTCGCGGAATCCCTTGGGTAATCGGGCTTCGGGGCGGTTGTCTTTGGGTTTCTTGCTCATGACCTTTGGGGGCACGCTGAAAGGGGTTTCGGGGTTGGCGCGGTTCTAGCGCACTTTAATCGAAAGTGGCTACCGGCATTGGCGAATGACGTTTGCGGGTTGGCCGGCTTGGAACGTTCGCACTGCCCGAGCGTCAGTCGGCGGAAGCGCGATATCTCCCGACTGGCATCAAGGGAAATATCCGTCCCTAAAGGCGATTTCCCCCTAGGCGCGCGCCGGGACTCGGGCTAACCGGCTGAGATTGGAACCAATTCCGCGGTCAGGCTGGCACCATCCCATGGAGTATTCCGATCTTATCACGCTGGGAATCTTCGGTTTCCTGGCGCAGATCGTCGATGGCGCGCTCGGCATGGCCTACGGGACGCTGAGCTCGGCCTTGCTGCTGGCCTGGGGCCTGCCACCCGTCAATGCCAGCGCGGCCGTGCATTCGGCACAGGTGTTCACCTGTGCGGCCTCCGGCGCCTCCCACATCGTCTACAAGAATGTCATCTGGCGCATTGTCCTCTGGCTCGCCGTGCCTGGCGTATTCGGGGCCGTCATCGGCGCCTACCTGCTCACCGTGGTCGACGGCGCGGCGATCAAGCCTTGGATCTCCGCCTATCTGGCTGGCCTCGGCGTCCTCATCGTTGTCAAGGCGCTGAGGAAGAAGCCGGCCGAGGCGCCCCGCAACGATCCGGCGATCGCGCCTGTCGGCTTCGCCGGCGCTTTCCTCGATACCGTCGGCGGTGGTGGCTGGGGGCCGATCGTAACGACGACGCTGGTCGGGCGGGGTCACGAGCCGCGCTTTGCGGTCGGCTCTGTCAATGTCGCCGAGTTCATCGTCAAGACCTCGGCTTCCGCGAGCTTTCTGATGCTCATCGGGCTGACGCACGCGCCGATTGTCCTGTCGCTTCTGGCCGGCGGCGTTCTCGCCGCGCCCTTCGGCGGCTATCTCGCCAAGCGCATCCCGCCGAAGCCCTTCATGATGCTCGTCGGCGCGCTGGTGATAGCACTGTCGGCGTGGCAGATCGGGCGGCTGGTTTGGGGGTAGGTATCGCCGCCGAACGGGCTCGATGCGCGCGCAGCCGCCTCTACTTGAACTTCACCCCGAGGATCTCGTAGCTGCGGGCGCCCTTGGGTGTCGAGACCTCGACCTGGTCGCCCTTCTTCTTGCCGATGAGCGCGCGCGCGATCGGCGAGGTGATCGAGACCTTGCCGTCCTTCACGTTCGCCTCGTATTCGCCGACGATTCGATAGGTCACCTTCTCGTCGGTGTCCTCGTCGATGAGCTTCACCGTGGCGCCGAATTTCACCGTGTCGCCCGACAGTTTCGTGACGTCGATCACGTCGGCGCGCGACAGCTTGTCCTCGAGATCCGCGACGTGGGCCTCGTTCATACCCTGCTGCTCCTTGGCGGCGTGGTACTCGGCGTTTTCCGACAGGTCGCCGTGCGAGCGGGCCTCGGCGATCGCCTGAATGATGCGGGGGCGCTCGACGCCCTTGAGCCTCTGCAGCTCCACCTCGAGCTGTTGGAAGCCCTCGATTGTCATCGGCACTTTGTCCATCGCCATGGCTATCGACCTTTTCGTTTCGTTCACAATAACCCGCCCTCCCCGTCCCCGTCATCGGGGAGCGTTGGGTACACCGTGTCACTCTGGGCTGAGGCAAAGCCGGGCTTCGCCGAAAATCAGGCATGACAGGTTAAAGTGGAATCGCGCGCTTGACCAGCCTCCCCGCGAAGCAGCTAACGCCACACAGAGCCCTGAAGTTTCACCGGGGCACTGGAGGAGTCAGCCTCGGCCCACATAGCTTTGCAGTGGGGCAACTTTGAGGATGTCGGCCTTGAGCGCGCGAATGGCATTCGTCACGGCGAGCACGCCGGCGAAGGTCGTATAGCAGGGGATGTGGTGCTGCAATGCGGTGCGGCGGATGTCCTTGCTGTCCAAGAGTGCCTTGGCGCCCTCCGTCGTGTTGAAGACGATCTGGATATCGCCGTTCTTCATGGCATCGACGATGTGCGGCCGGCCTTCGAGCACCTTGTTGACCTGGGTGCAGGCGATGCCGCGCTCCTCCAGATGCCGCTTCGTGCCGCGTGTCGCGACGATCTTGAAGCCCAAGCCGGCGAGCACTTTCACTGGCGCCACGATCCGCTCCTTGTCGGCCTCGCGCACCGACACGAAGACGGTGCCCTCGAGCGGCAAGTCGGAGCCGATGCCGGTCTGGCTCTTGGCGAAGGCGATCGCATAGTCGCGGTCGATGCCCATGACCTCGCCGGTCGAGCGCATCTCGGGGCCGAGCACCGGATCGACGCCCGGAAAGCGCCCGAAGGGGAACACCGCTTCCTTCACGGCGACATGGTCGAGCTTCTTCTTCTTGAGGCCGAAGCTTGCGAGCGGTTTTCCCGCCATCACTTGCGCAGCGATTCCCGCGACCGGCTCGCCGATCACCTTGGCGACGAAAGGAACCGTGCGGCTCGCGCGTGGATTGACTTCGAGAATGTAGACCTCGCCGTCCTTCACCGCGAACTGCACATTCATCAGCCCGACGACGTCGAGCGCCTTGGCGAGTGCCACGGCCTGCCGCTCGACTTCTTCGATGACGGCGGCCTTGAGCGAATGAGGGGGAAGCGTGCAGGCCGAGTCGCCCGAATGGATTCCTGCTTCCTCGATATGCTCCATGACGCCCGCGACAAAGCAGGTCTTGCCATCGGCGATGACATCGACATCGACCTCGGTCGCATCGCTGAGATACCGGTCGATGAGGAGCGGCCGCTGTTTCGAGACGACGAGATCGGAGGGGCGGTCGAGATCGGCGGAGAGACGTGCCAGATACCGGTCGAGCTGCGCATCGTCGGACACGATTTCCATGGCGCGGCCACCGAGTACATATGAGGGGCGGATCAGCACGGGATAGCCGATGGCGTGCGCGGCTTTCCGCGCGGCCTCCGCCGAGTGCGCGATGCCGCTCTCGGGTTGTTTGAGTTTCAGTTTCTCGACCAGCGTCTTGAAGCGGTCGCGGTCTTCGGCGAGGTCGATGGCTTCGGGCGAAGTGCCCAGGATCGGCACGCCCGCATCCTCGAGCGCCTTGGCGAGCTTCAGCGGCGTCTGGCCGCCGAACTGGACAATGACGCCCTTGACCGTGCCCGTAGTCTGCTCCTTGGCGATGATCTCGAGCACGTCCTCCGCCGACAGCGGCTCGAAGTAGAGCCGGTCGGACGTGTCGTAGTCGGTGGAGACCGTCTCCGGATTGCAGTTGATCATGATGGTCTCGAAGCCGGCTTTCGAGAGCGCATAGCAGGCGTGGCAGCAGCAGTAGTCGAACTCGATGCCCTGGCCGATGCGGTTGGGTCCGCCGCCGAGGATGATGATCTTTTCTTTGTCCGTCGGCCGCGCCTCGCAGGCGGCCTCGCCCGCGAAGGGGGTTTCGTAGGTCGAGTACATGTAGGCGGTGGGCGAGGCGAACTCGGCCGCGCAAGTGTCGATGCGCTTGAAGACGGGGCGGACGCCCTGCGCTATCCGGCGATTGCGCACCTCGGCTTCGCTCAATCCCGTGAGCTTGGCGAGACGCGCATCCGAGAAACCCATGGCCTTCAACGAGCGCATCCAGCCGGCATCTTCCGGCAGCCCGCCCGACTTGATGCGCGCCTCCATGTCGACGATCTCCTGGATCCGCTCCAGGAACCAAGGATCGATTTTGCAGGACGCGTGCACCTGCTCGTGGTCGACGCCCATCCGGAGCGCTTGCGCGACCTTGAGGAGGCGATCCGGTGTCGGCGTGCCGAGCTCGGCGCGGACGACATTCTTGTCGTCGCCTTCGCCGAGCCCGGCGAAGACCATATCGTCCAGTCCGGTCAAGCCGGTTTCCAACGAGCGGAGCGCCTTCTGCAGGCTTTCCGCGAAGCTGCGGCCGATCGCCATCGCCTCGCCGACGGATTTCATCGAGGTCGTCAAGGTCGGCTCGGCGCCCGGAAACTTCTCGAAGGCGAAGCGAGGGATCTTTGTCACGACATAGTCGATGGTCGGCTCGAAGGCGGCGGGCGTCGCCCCGCCGGTGATGTCGTTTTCCAACTCGTCCAGCGTGTAGCCGACGGCCAAGCGCGCCGCGACTTTCGCGATCGGGAACCCCGTCGCCTTCGATGCCAAGGCGGATGAGCGCGACACCCGCGGGTTCATCTCGATGACGACCAGGCGGCCGTCCGCCGGGTTGACGGCGAACTGCACGTTCGAGCCACCGGTCTCCACACCGATCTCGCGCAGCACCTTGATCGAGGCGTTGCGCATGATCTGATATTCTTTGTCGGTCAGGGTCAGCGCGGGCGCGACGGTGATGCTGTCGCCCGTATGCACGCCCATCGGATCGATGTTCTCGATGGAGCAGACGATGATGCAGTTGTCGGCCTTGTCGCGGACAACCTCCATCTCGTACTCTTTCCAGCCGAGCACGCTCTCCTCGACCAGCACCTCTTTCGTCGGCGAGGCGTCGAGCCCGCGCTCGATGATCTCCAGGAACTCCGCCTTGTTGTAGGCGATGCCGCCGCCGGTGCCGCCCATGGTGAAGGAGGGGCGGATAATGGCGGGGAGCCCGATGTCGTCGAGCGCGTCGAGGGCTTCGTGCAGATTGTGGGCGAGCTTGGAGCGTGGCGTCTCCAGGCCGATTTTGTGCATGGCCTCGCGGAAGCGGCTGCGGTCCTCGGCCTTGTCGATGACGTCGGCCTTGGCGCCGATCATCTCGACGCCGAAGGCCTCCAGGATGCCCTTCTTCTCCAGCGCCAATGCCGTGTTGAGCGCTGTCTGCCCGCCCATGGTCGGCAATAGCGCGTCCGGGCGCTCCTCGGCGATGATCTTGGCGACGATCTCCGGCGTGATCGGCTCGATATAGGTCGCGTCCGCCAGATCCGGGTCCGTCATGATGGTCGCCGGATTCGAGTTGATGAGGATGATCCGGTAGCCCTCGGCCTTGAGCGCCTTGCAGGCCTGGGTGCCCGAATAATCGAACTCGCACGCCTGGCCGATGACGATCGGGCCGGCGCCGATGATCATGATGGAATTTATGTCGGTGCGCTTGGGCATGAGCCGGGTTTCTATTGCACGGCGTATGGCTTGGCTATAGTGCGGACCGGCGGCTCGACAGGCTTTCGGAGCACCCGGCTGCGGCGTTTCGTCTGGTTGGGCCGCCGAGCCCGAATTCTCATGGGGGAATCATGGAGCGCGACCGCCTCAATGCCTTCAGTGACGGCGTCATCGCCATCATCATCACCATCATGGTGCTGGAACTCAAGGTGCCGCACGGGGCGGAATGGGCCGACCTTCGGGGACTTGCGCCCAAGTTCCTGAGCTACGTGCTGAGCTTCCTCTATGTCGCCATCTACTGGAACAACCACCACCACCTTCTCCACACCGTCAACAAGGTGACGGGCGCGATCCTCTGGGCCAACACGCATCTGCTTTTCTGGTTGTCGCTCATCCCGTTCGCGACCGGCTGGATGGGCGAGAACCACTTCGCCCGGCTGCCGACCGCCGTCTATGGTGTCGCTTTGTTGATGCCGGCGATCGCCTACTACATCCTGCAACTTGCCATTGTCCGAACGGAAGGCCCGGACTCCGCACTGGCACGGGCGCTCGGCCGGGATCTCAAGGGCAAGGGCTCGATTGTGGCCTATCTTGCGGCCATCGCGCTGTCGTTTGCGGCGAGCTGGGCAGCGCTGGCGATCTTTGCCGGTGTCGCCCTGCTTTGGCTCATTCCAGACCGCCGGATCGAGCGTCAATTGACGGAGCGGTGATCGGTTGCTTTAGGAGTGGCAGGGCTGCCCCGTTGCCGGTGGGCTCCCGTCTGGGTAGTGTCCGGGCAAGATCGTAGCACCGGAGGCCCCCATGCCCGCCGTCCAGAAGACCTCCGAGGTCAAGACCTACTTCACCGATCGTGCGCGCCTGTTCGATAGCCACTACGAGGGCGAGACGGCCTTCGAGCGGCGCTTCAACAGCGTCTTCCGCAAGCCGATGTTCGACCGCTTCGTCTATACGATCGAGGGCGTCGGCAAGGCGGCGGGTAAACGGGTGCTCGATATCGGCTGCGGCTCGGGGCGCTATTGCGTCGAGATCGCCAAGACAGGCGGCCATGTCACCGGCATCGAGCTGTCGACCGAGATGCTCAAGATGGCGGAGGAGCGGGTGAAGGCCGCGGGCGTCGCCGACAAGGTCAAGCTCATCGAGGCGGATTTCGTCACTTGGGCGGACGCTCAGAAGGGCCGCGCCTTCGACATCGCCTTCGCCATGGGCGTGCTCGACTATGTCGAGGATGCGCCAGCTTTCATCCAGCGCATGGGCAAGGTCGCCAAGACCGCCATGGCCTCGTTCCCCAAGCCGACGCTCGTGCGCATGCCGCTCAGGAAGCTCCGTTACGGCCTCCGCAACTGCCCGGTGCACTTCTATCGCGAAAGCGAGATCCGCCAGATGTTCGAGAAGGCGGGGCTGACCAAGCTCGACATCCGTCCGATGGGCCCGGGCTATTTCGTCACCGGCAGCCATCCGGAGTAAGTCGGTGGTGGAGTCGGCTCAGCAGCATGCGATCGGCGTCCGCCATGGTCTCTCCTTCGATATCGAATGCTACTACCAGATCGTCGCCAAGGATTTTCTCGGACGCCAGCTCGCGCCGACCGAGGAGGCGCTGCGCAACACCGAGTGGATTCTGGAAGCGCTGGCGCGGACTGGCGCCAAAGGCACCTTCTTCACGCTCGGCAACATGGCGCGGACCTTTCCCGACCTCATTCGCCGCATCGCCGCCGAGGGGCACGAGCTGGCACTGCACGGCGACGAGCATCACTACATCACGCGCATGACACCCGGCGAGTTCAAGGCCGAGATCGCGCGCGGTATGAAGGCGATCGAGGATGCGTCGGGTGCTCGTGTGAAGGGCCACCGCGCGCCGGCCTTCTCGATCGTGAAGGAGACGCTCTGGGCGCTCGATGTCCTGCGCGACTTGGGCTTTGCCTATGACAGCTCGATCTTCCCCATCAAGAGCCGCCGCTACGGCATTCCCGACGCGCCGCGTTCGCCATGGCGGCTCGCCAGCGGCCTCGTCGAGGTGCCGATGACGGCGATCGATGTGCGCGGCAAGGTGGCACCGGCGGCCGGTGGCGGCTACGTCCGGCATTTCCCGTACTCCTACACCGAGCGGGCGATGCGGGCCTGCGAGGCCGAAGGCCGGCCGGCCATCACCTATTTCCATCCGCACGAGTTCCAGCAGGGCTATCCGAAGATAAGTTTCATGGACGCGCCGCTCTCGGCTTCGACCCGGCTCCGCCTCATCAAGAATGCGCTCTCCCAAGGCCACGGCCGTGGACCCGGCATGCGCCGCAAGCTCGAGCGGCTGCTCGCAACGTTCCGCTTCGAACCGCTCGGTGCGATCGCGGCCCGGGTAGTGTAACGCAGGTTCTCGCTGGAACGCATCTCCGGCCGCGCCGAACCCTCATGAACATCGCTCCCCGATCGCAGGCGCCGCGCCGTCCTCATTTGTCATCCCGGGCCTTGTGCCCGGGACCCATTCCAATGCTAACGCTAGACGCATCGGAACTAGAGCACTTGTCCTTCCAAGTGGAAACCGGTTGGTCGAAAGAAAGTGCTCAAAACCAACAACCTAGTCCGCCGATCTCATTCCATCAGATCGATTAGCGCTCTAGCAGGCTGTTGAAATGCAAATTTCGAGGGAATTTGATGCTCTCCTATGTCGAGCAAAATCTCGACCGACGTGTTCGGGTACGCTCAGCTCGATCACAGACGGCGTTTTCGTTCTCACCTGGAGCGGAGTCGTCGAGAATTTCAACGGCCTGCTAGACCCGGCTTCGACGCGCGCGGGCAGACAAATCTTGCCAGTGCGGACTGGCGCGCTCGGCCGTGGCGCAGTACACATCCGGCGCACGGAGTGCACTGCGTAATGGGTCCCGGGCACAAGGCCCGGGATGACATTCGGTGGGTGTGAACGGCGGCGTGCCCAATGGTGCACCCCATCGTGCGCACGATCCCTCGGAGAGAGTACAGCATGCCCATTCTCGGAGCCAAGCCGCTTACCTCGCTCGTCGCTGACATCTTCGAGGGCGCAGGGTCCTCGCGCGGCGAAAGCGAGAACATCGCCACCTCCCTGATCGATGCCAATCTCACCGGCCATGATAGCCACGGTGTCGTGCGCGTGCCGCGCTACATCGATTGGAAGGCGAAGGGCGTGTTCCTCGCCGATCAGGTGGCCGAGGCGGTGAGCGATACGCCGGTCATCGCCGTGCTCGACGGTAAGTATGGATTCGGCCAGACGGTGGCGCGGCAGGCGGTGCGGCTGGGCATCGCGAAGTGCAAGGCGGCGGGCCTTTCCGCGATCGCGCTGCGCAATGCCGGCCATGTCGGCCGCGTCGGCGAGTGGGCCGAGATGGCGGCGGAGGAGGGGCTCGTCTCGATCCATTTCGTCAATGCGCCGCAGAGCGTGATGGTCGCGCCCTACGGGGGCATCGATCGGCGGATGTCGACAGCCCCCGTCGCCATCGGCGTGCCGCGCGCTAACGAAGAGCCGCTCATTCTCGACTTCGCGACCTCGCTCGTCGCCGAGGGCAAGGTGCTGGTGGCGAGCCAGGGCGGCAAGCCCGTGCCGGAGGGGGCGCTCATCACGTCGGATGGCGAGCTCTCCAACGATCCGCGCGTGCTCTACGGCGACCCCACGCCGACGGGCCCTCGCACCTTCAAGGGTGGCACCGGCGCCATCCGCGTCTTCGGCGAGCATAAGGGATCGGGCCTCGCCCTCATGTGCGAGCTGCTCGGCGGCTCGCTGACGGGCACGGGAGCGGCCGACCCCGAGCGCGCGCGCTGGGCCAATGGCATGCTCTCGATCTACATCGATCCGGCGCGGCTCGATGCGACCGCATTCTTCTCCGGGGATGTCGCGCGCTACGTCGCCTACTACAAGAGCGCGCGGCCGACCGAACCCGGCGGCGAGGTGCTGGTCCCGGGCGAGCCCGAGCGGCGCATGCGGCGGCAGCGCTCGGCGGAGGGCATTCCACTGTCCGAGGATACCTGGGCGGCGATCGCCGCCACGGCGCGGAGTGTGGGGATTGCCGAGGACTGCATCGCGTCCACCGTTTGACGCTTGCGGGCGGGGAGGCCGGCCGGGCGGCGTATCCGAATGTACCAACCGAGGAGTTTCCCAATGCCGATCATCGACGACATCCGCACGGAGCTCGACGGCATCCGCGCCCAGAGCCTCTGGAAAACCGAGCGGCCGATCGTTTCCGCGCAGTCGAGCCACATCCGAGTCGCGCCTGGAGCACTTTCCGGCGAAGTGGGAACCGGTTCGCCGACAGAAAGTGCGACCAAGCAAGGTACTCGAGCACTTTCCGGCGAAGTGGGAACCGGTTCGCTGAAAGAAAGCGCGACCCAGCAAGCCTCTAGTCGCGAGGTGCTGAACTTCTGCGCCAACAACTATCTGGGTCTGGCCGATCATCCATCGCTCATTGCCGCGGCCAAGCAGGCCCTCGACACCCACGGACTCGGCATGGCCTCCGTCCGGTTCATCTGCGGCACGTCCGATCTGCATCAGGCGCTGGAGGCCCGCATCGCCCGCTATGTCGAGCAGGAGGACGTGATCCTCTATGCCGCCTGCTTCGATGCCAATGGCGGCGTGTTCGAGCCGTTGTTCGGGGAGAAGGACGCCATCGTCTCCGACAGCCTCAATCACGCCTCCATCATCGATGGCATCCGCCTCTCGAAGGCCAAGCGCCTCCGCTATGCCAATGGCGATATGACCGATCTCGAGGCGCAGCTTAAAGCCGCACGGGCCGGGGACGCACGCCGTATCGTCATCGTCACCGACGGCGTATTCTCGATGGATGGTTATTTCGCCAAGCTGAAGGACATCCGCGCGCTCGCCGATCGGTTTGACGCGCTCGTCATGGTCGACGATTGCCACGCCAGCGGCTTCATCGGCCCCGAGGGGCGCGGCACGCCGCAGCGCGCCGGCATCAAGGTCGACATCCTGACCGGCACGCTCGGCAAGGCGCTCGGCGGCTCGGCCGGCGGTTTCATCGCGGCCGCCAAGCCGATCGTCGACCTGATGCGGCAGCGCTCGAGGCCCTACCTCTTCTCGAATGCGCTGCCGCCACCCATCGTCGGGGCGGCGCTGAAGGCCATCGATCTCGCGGAAGCGGGCGATGATCTTCGCACGCGGCTCTTCGCCAACATGCATCGCTTCCGGGCCGGTATGGCGAAAGCGGGTTTCTCGCTGCTTCCCGGCGAGCACCCGATCATTCCGGTGATGCTGGGTGAGGCGAAGCTCGCGCAGGCCATGGCGGCCAAGCTCTACGAGCGCGGCATCTATGTGACCGGCTTCTTCTTTCCGGTCGTGCCGCAAGGGAAAGTCGCGTATCCGCACGCAGATGTCGGCCGCTCATTCGCCGGCCGATGTCGATCAGGCGATCGCCGCCTTCACCCAAGCCGGCAGAGAATTGGGAGTGATCTGACATGCGCGCGCTGGTGAAAGCGGAAAAGGCGGAAGGGCTCGTCATGCGGGAGGAGCCGGTGCCGGTGCCCGGTCCCGATGATATCCTCATCAAAGTGGCCAAGACCGGCATCTGCGGCACCGATCTTCACATCTGGAAATGGGACAAGTGGGCCGAGAGCACGATCCCCGTGCCGATGGTTGTCGGCCACGAGTTCTCCGGCATCGTCGCTGAGGTTGGCTCTCATGTCCGCACCGTCAAGGTGGGCGATCGCGTCTCTGGCGAAGGCCATCTCACCGGCATGAAGAGCCGGATGGCGCGCGCCGGCCATTTTCATCTCGATCCGGAGACGCGCGGCGTTGGTGTCAACGTGCCGGGCGCCTTCGCCGAGTATCTGAAGATCCCAGCGTTCAATGCTATTCATCTTCCGCCCGAGATCAACGACGAGATCGGCGCCATTCTCGATCCCCTCGGCAATGCCGTGCATACCGCGCTTTCCTTCGATCTCGTCGGCGAGGACGTGCTCATCACCGGCGCCGGCCCGATTGGCATCATGGCGGCGGCGGTCTGCCGGCATGTCGGCGCGCGCCACATCGTCATCACCGACGTCAACGACTACCGGCTGGAGCTGTCGGGGCAGGTTGCGGACGCGGTGACGGTCAATGTCGGCCGCGAGGATCTCCGTGGCGTAATGGAACGTCTGGGCATGAAGGAGGGTTTCGACATCGGTCTCGAGATGTCAGGCGCGCCGATTGCCTTCGACCAGATGGTCGACCACATGATCATGGGCGGCAAGATCGCCATGCTCGGCATTCCCTCGGGCCCGACGACGGTCGATTGGAACCGGGTCATCTTCAAGGCACTCACCATCAAGGGCATCTACGGCCGCGAGATGTTCGAGACCTGGTACAAGATGATCGCCATGCTGCAATCGGGGCTCGATGTCCGCGCCGTCGTCACGCACCGGATGAAGGCGGCCGACTATGCGCAGGGCTTCGCACTCATGAAGCAGGGCTCCTGCGGCAAGGTCGTGCTCGATTGGGTGTGAGGCGGCTCAGCGCCTGAGTAGCGCCTCGACCTCGGCCCGGCGCGGCAGCGGCGCGACGGCGCCGTAGCCGGTTGTCGAGAGGGCCGCGGCGGCGTTGGCGAAGCGGATTGCGTCGGCCCATGTCGCGCCGCGCACGCGCTCGGCCAGCAGCGCGCCGGTGAAGGCGTCGCCGGCGCCGGTTGCGTCGATAGCCTCGACCGCATGGGGCAGCAGCGCAAGCTCGCCCTCGGGCGACACCGCGAAGACGCCATCCTTGCCGAGCGTCACGACGACGGCGCCGGCCCCGAGGCGCCGGTAGTGCGCGGCGATAGCAGACGGCTCTCGGGCATCGGTGAGCTTCTGGCCATCGTCGAGAGCGGTCTTGAGGATGGCACACGATCCCGCAAGCTCATCGATCACGGATCGCGCCTTCGATGCGGACCACAGACGCTCGCGGAAATTGGTATCGAGCGAGATCGCTACACCGGCCTTGCGCGCAATACCGAAGGCATGCCGCACGGTCGCCTCCGCGCTCTCGCTGATGGCGAGGCTCACGCCCGACGCATGCACGAACCGCGCCTTGCGGATCGCGGCCTCCGGCACGTCCGCCGGCGTCATGCGGCTCGCCGCCGAGCCCCTGCGCAAATAGGTGAAGTGGTGGCCATCGGGGCCATGGGTGATGAAATAGACGCCGGTCGGTTCTAGCTGGTCCTTCGCGACATGTTCCGCTGACACGCCCTCCCGCCGCCAGAGATCCAAGAACGCCTCGCCGAACAGGTCGCCGCCGATACGCGTGACACAAGCCGCCGTCGCTCCGAGACGTGCTGCCGCGATCGCGGCATTCGACGAATCCCCGCCGAAACCCGGCGTGAAGCGCCTGTCGGGTCCTTGGCTCAGCTCGTAGAGCGGCTCGCCGATGGAGAGGATGTCGAAGGCTGGGGTCATGAGATGCCAGATTTAGCCTTCCACATCGGATTTCGGAAGCCTTTCCCAGTGGCTAGCGCCGCCCGATCGTACTACCCCGGTGCCGCTTTCCTCATGCCAGCGCAGGCTGCCATCCGTCCAAGTCGACGTGGGGTTGAGGCTTCGCCGAGCGGCAGGTCCGCGTTTAATCGCGGGCCCGGATGGAGTCCGGCACGTCATGGCGGAGCCATGCTCCGCATGGACGCCGGAATGCCGAATTGAGCATGGCTCAAACTCCGTACTCAACGATTGGACATTCACGGGTTCCGAATACAAACGCCCCGGCACCTGGCCGGGGCGTTCGCCGATCGATCGATATAAGCGCGGCTTATTCCGGATCATACTCCGACAGCAGCGGTGTGATGCGCCTGACCGTCACGCGACGGTTCTCCTCCTCGGGCTCCGGCGTCGGAATTTTCAGATACCGCTCGCCGAGGCCGACGACCGACAGATTGTCGGGAGAGATCGCGTAGTAGTCGATGAGAGCGGACTTGACGGCGCGCGCGCGCTCAAGCGAGAGCTTCTGATTGTAGCCATCGGATCCGACGGCGTCCGTGTGCCCTTCGATCAAGAACACTTCCTCCGGATTGTTGGCCAGAACGCGCTCCAGGATCGTGCCGATCCGGTCGAGATCGGCGATCTCCTCCTCGGCGACGAAACTCTCGTTGAAGCCGAAGTTGATGGTGTCGATCTCGACGCTCGGGAGGCTCTCGCGAACCTCCTCACGTGTCACGATGCGCTCGGGATTGTCGAGGATGATCCGCCGCGAATAGCGCTCGCGGATGCGCCGGACGGGGCGGGCGGTCAGCTGCCGCTCGATCTCGAGATCGCCGGCCTCGGCCGCCCAGATTGTCATGCCGGCATCGCTGCCGAGATCGACATCGACCTGAAGGCGAGGGGCTTTGCGAACCTCGACGACGCGGCGGCGCTTGTCCTCGAGCAGACGCCGGCGGAGCTCGGCGCGGTCGGCGCGGAGCCGCTCGCGGTAGGTCAGCCGCTCGGCGGAAGAGACGCGATCGCTGCGGTTCAGGACGCGGTTGGCCATGATGCGGCGATTGAGCTGGCGCTCGTTGAGCTCGGTCGCGCGGCGCTTGTCATTGGCAAGGCGTGGCGCCTCCGAGGCGGTCGGCTCGGGCACGGCGACCTTGACGGCGACGCGCGTGCGCTTGGTGGTCGTGCTGGCGGTCGTCTCCCCGGCCTGCACCTCCTCGACGGCGACACGCTCGCGCAGTAGCGACCGCTCGCGTTTGAGTTTCACGCGAAGATCGTTCTCGACGCCGGGCGAGAGCTCGCCGGAAGCAAGCAGATCGCGGTAGGTGTCGAGGCGCTTCCTGAGAACCGGCCGCGGCAGGCGTTCCGGGCGTGCGGTGTCGTTGATGAGCTCGAGCGCCTGGCGGTCGGCGTCCGAAGTTTTCTTCTTGCGAGTTGTCGTGGTCGTGACTTCATCGTTGTCAGGCGTCCCGACCGCGACCGTCTTCATCTTTTTTTTGGGCTTGACGACTCCGTTCGCGACCGTCGTGCCGCCGCGCTGGCGGATCTCGTTGCGCAATTTGGCGGAGAGATCGGTCAGCTTGCCTTTGAGTGCGCCAGGCAGCGAGCGATCGGAGAGCAGCTGGCGGGCATTCGAAAGACGCTGACGCAGATCGCGCTCGGAGAGTTGATCGAGCGCGCGGCTCGACAACAGCAGCTGTCGCGCATCGCTCGCGGCGTTACCGCTGCTCGGCGCGGCGCTCTCGGCCGCGGCGGCGCTATCGTCCTGAGACGAGGGTTCCTCGGCTGTGGTCGCCGTCACCGGCTCGTCCTGCGGGGGATCATCGCTTGCGACAGGCTCTTCGGCGGGGACCTCGCTTGCCACCGGCTCCTCGGCTGCGACCGACACGCGCCGCCGCTCCATCTCGGCCTGGTCGGTCTGCTGCATGTCGCGCAGCTGGCGCTTCAGCGCGCGAGGCAGCTCGCCACGGGCAAGGCCCGCTTCGATCTCGGCGAGCCGGCCCTGCAGGGCTTCGTCGGAAAGGTCGGCGCTCGACCGGGTCGAGGAGACGAGCGACTCGATGGACGCTGCCTCGCTGCCCGCCCCGGCGTTCTCGGCGCCAGCCGATGTGCCGCTGTCGCCGCTCGCCGCCGTATCGGTCGAGGGTTGCTCGGCCGCGGGTTCTTCTCCACCGGTCCCGGTGCCGGCATTGGCGGTGCGCGATTCCTGCTCGGCACGGTCGGCCCGCAGGAGGTTCCTGATCTCACGGCGGACGGCGTCGGAGAGTGTCGTCTGGTCGAGGGCGCTCCTCAGCGCCTGCATGCGCTGGCGCAATTGCGGTTCGGAGAGCTCGGCGCTTGGCCGTGTGTCGGCGACGATCGCCTCGACCTCGGCCGAGGCGGCGAAGGCTGACGAGGCGAGTGGCGAGCTCAGGCCGAGCGCGAGCGCGCCTAGTAGAACGGCCATCGGAATTCTGGTCTGCATGGGGGACCCTCCAGGGGGTGCGCAGGGATGGATCGCCTGCCCGGACGGCCGGCCGATCTGGTGCTCATGAAGCTCCTCACAACATGAATGCGGCGTGATCGGGGCGGTTGCGCCGGCTTTTGACGGCATCGTGATTTCTACGGAGCATTGGACTACGTACAGCCTCTTGCCTCCGCCAAGCCGTCGGCTAGGTTTGGCGGCGGCTATTCGCTCTTGGGGGTGCGTAATGGAAAAGCGAGTTCGCGTCCGGATGGCTGGATATGTCGCAGGGCTGCTTGTCCTGTCCGTCGGTCTCCCGGCCGAGGCGGCCGGGCCCAAGGTCGCCGTCGGCTACCAATACTACGCCGTCAGCGGCACGTCCGCCGTACAACTCATGCGCAATCTGCATCTGCACGGGCCGACGGTCGATGGCGCGGGCGCCTATGCGACGATCGAGAGTTCCTTCTCCGAGTCGGGCCAGATGGTGCAAGGCAAAGGCTGTAGCCTGCCGCGCTATACGATCGGCATGAGCTTCACGATCACGCTGCCGGCGGCGCAGGATCTGCCCGACGCCTCGCCCCGCATCAAGACAGCCTGGCGGAGCTTCTACAGCTTCGTGAAGAAACACGAGGAGACGCACAAGTCGATCTGGGTCGCCTGTGCCGCGACCATGCAGGCGAAGGTGCGCGCGCTCCGGATGAAGACCTGCGAAGGCTTGCAGAGCCGTGTGGCGCAGATTGTCGAGAGCGAAAGCGCCAAGTGCCGCCGCAAGCACGATGTCTTCGATCGCTCGGAGCGGTCGCGGCTGAAATCGCAGCCGCTGATCCAGCAGGCGCTGAGGGCGTTGAAGGCAAGCGGGCAATAGCGCGAGCTAACCTGCCGCTTTCTGCTTGGCGATGATCGCGTCGTCGATTTCGCGGGCGCGCTTGGCGGCGGGGCGGGCCTGCAGGCGGGCGATGTAATCCATGAAGGACGGGCGTTTCTCGAAGATGCCGAACTGCGTCATCCAGCTGAGCTCGGCGCCGACATAGAGATCGGCCGCGCTGAACTTGTTTCCGGCTATGTAGTCCCTGGTCCTTGAGCAGCCCATCAAGCGCTTCGGTCACCGCTTCGATGCTGCCGTATCCGACCATGCCGCGTTTGTCTGACGGCACCTCGACGCCGAGGGCCTTGTTGGATGCCGACGCCTCGATGGGGCCCGCCCCGAAGAACAGCCAGCGATAGTAGGGGCCGCGATCGGCGTGTCCTGGCGGCGGCGCGAGATTGGCCTTGGGGAACGCATCGGCGAGATAGGCGCAGATCGCCGCGCACTCTGTCACCACGACGCCGTTGTGCTTGATGGCCGGCACCTTGCCCATCGGATTGACGGCCAGATACTCCGGCGCCTTCATGGTCGTGCCGTAGTCGAGCAACACCGTCTCGTAGGGCTCGCCCACTTCCTCGAGCATCCAGCGCGCAATGCGCCCGCGCGACATCGGGTTGGTGTAGAAGGTGAGGGACATGGATTCGATCTCCAGCCTTGAGCAGCCGAAAGGCCACCGATAAACGGAGCTTAGCCGATGCGTCAGGTCATCAATATGGCTTGGCCGCCGCGATGAATACGAGCTGGCCGAGCCGGACATCCAGCACCTTGAAGCCAGCCGTTTCGACGAGGCGCCTCAGCACCTCGGGCGTGAAGAAGTGGAAATGACCGGGGCCGAACAGCTGCCAGTCGTTGCCCTTCTCTTTGTGGGCCGGACAGCCGAGGTAAAGCGTTTTCAAGTAAAGTATGCCGCCCGGCGTCAGCATCTCGCGGCAAGTGACGAGGTCCTCGAGCGGCCCGTAGGAATGCTCGAGATAGTCGAAATTGATGAGGATATCGTAGGCGTTCCGCGGCAGGTCGAGCTCCTGCGTGAAGCCGTGATAGACGGTGAAGCCCTCGCTTGTGAGCAGATCGGTCGCGGCCTTGTTGATCTCGTTGCCTTGGGCCTCGAGGCCGAGCTTTTTGGCTTCGATCAGCGTCGTGCCGGCTCCGCAGCCCATGTCGAATAGCGTCTTGGCCGGCCGGCCGAGAAACGAGATCGCCTGCTCGATATGCTTGCGATGCACCTCCTCGATGTTCTTGCGCGCGCGTTTGCGATGGACGGCCTCCGTCGCGCTGGCGGAGGCCTTGATGTAGCCCTTGTAGAGCCCATGCAGATCCGGCCGTGGGGAGCAGAAGACGAGACCGCAGCTAGTGCATTCGGCAAGCCGCATTGGCCGGTTGTCGTACCAGCGCGCGGCCCCGGTCTCCGGATGTTTGTTGGGGATCTCGGCATAGAGCCGGTGATCCTTGCCGTGACACAGGTCGCATTCGCTGACCTCGTGCCATGTCAGCGGGCCACTGTTCTGGACCATGCGCGCAATGCTCCTGTACCGACGGATCGGGCCGCCCCGGAAGACGGGTTTCCTTGTTCTCGGCGTGGCCGAAAGAGTCAAGGGCAGGCATGGTGGAATTAAGCCCCGGGCCGTCCCGTTTTCTTCTGGCGGCCGCGGCGGCTCTTGGCCTTGGTGGGATCGTCGACATCGATCGTGCGTGACGGGCGTGGCGGCTTTGCGGTGCCCGCTGGCAGCGGCTGCTCGGCATGCGGGCCCATCTCCTCGAGAGCCGGCTTGTGCGGTCCGCGGATATTCTCGCCGTAGGCGCCGGCTTTCGGCTTCGGCACGACGCGATCGGTCCCAGGACCCATGATCGCGAGATCGGGCGCCTTCACGCGGGACGCCTGCTGGGCGTAGGTCGGCTGCACGGGTTCGTAGGCGGTGCTGATGCGGCTCTCGTCGCGATCGCCCTTACCCGCCTTCGGCCGCGCCAGCCGCGCGCCCTTCGCTTCGCCCGGACGGCCGCCGCTGTTGTATTTGCCGGCGCGATCCTCGACCGCCTCCTGACGGGCGAGCGGATCGTCGAGCACGGCGAGCTGGACTTGTTTCAGGCGTTGGATCTCGTCGCGCAGCCGCGCCGCCTCCTCGAACTCGAGATCGGCGGCCGCTGCCTTCATGCGCTTCTCCATGTCGGCGAGCACGGCTTCGAGATTGTGACCGGCGAGCGTGCCCTGGCCCGTTTCGCCCAGCCCCGCATCGACCGTCACATAGTCCTGCTCGTAGACCGAGCCCATGACGTCCGAAATGCCCTTCTTTATACTTGCCGGCGTGATGCCGTGCTCGGTGTTGTAGGCCTTCTGCTTCTCGCGGCGGCGATCGGTCTCGGCGATGGCGCGCTCCATCGAGCCCGTCATGCCCTCGGCGTAGAGGATCACCTTGCCGTCGAGATTGCGCGCGGCACGGCCGATGGTCTGGATGAGCGAGGTCTCCGACCTGAGGAACCCTTCCTTATCGGCGTCGAGAATGGCGACGAGCGCGCATTCGGGAATGTCGAGACCCTCGCGCAGCAGATTGATACCGATCAGCACGTCGAAAGCACCGAGCCTCAAGTCGCGGATGATTTCGATGCGCTCGAGCGTCTCGACGTCCGAATGCATGTAGCGGACGCGGATACCCTGCTCGTGCATGTACTCGGTCAGATCCTCGGCCATGCGCTTGGTCAGCGTCGTGACGAGGGTACGATAGCCCTTGAGGGCCACCTGTTTCACCTCGTCGACGAGATCGTCGACCTGGGTTTTCGCCGGGCGGATCTCGACCGGCGGATCGATGAGGCCGGTCGGGCGGATCACCTGCTCGGTAAAGACGCCGCCCGTCTGCTCCATTTCCCAGCGGCCGGGCGTCGCCGAGACATAGACCGTGCCGGGCCGCATGGCGTTCCACTCCTCGAAGCGCAAGGGGCGGTTGTCCATGCAGGAAGGGAGGCGGAACCCGAACTCGGCGAGCGTCGCCTTGCGGCGATAGTCGCCGCGGAACATGCCGCCCAACTGCGGCACCGTCACATGGCTCTCGTCGACGAAGACGAGGGCATTGTCGGGCAGATACTCGAACAGGGTGGGAGGCGGCTCGCCCGGATTACGGCCCGTCAGATAGCGCGAATAGTTCTCGATGCCGGCGCAGGAGCCGGTCGCCTGCATCATCTCGATGTCGAACTGCGTGCGCTGCTCGAGCCGTTGTGCTTCGAGCAGCCGGCCGGCGTGCTTCAGCTCCGCCAAGCGTTGCTGCAACTCCACCTCGATGCGCCGGATCGCCTGGTCGAGCGTCGGCTTCGGCGTCACATAGTGTGAGTTGGCATAGAGCTTGATGAGCGAGAGCTCCATGGTTTTGGCGCCGGTCAGCGGATCGAGCTCGACGATGCTTTCGATCTCGTCGCCGAACAGCTCGATGCGCCAGGCCCGGTCCTCCATATGCGCCGGCCAGATGTCGATTGTATCGCCGCGCACGCGGAAGGCGCCACGGCCGAAGGCGGCGTCGTTGCGCTTGTAGTGCAGCGCCACGAAATCGGCGATGAGCTGGCGCTGGGAAATCTTTTCTTTCGCCTGCACCGTCATGGTCATGGCCGAGTAGGTTTCCACCGACCCGATGCCGTAGATGCAGGAGACGGAGGCCACCACCACGACGTCGTCGCGCTCGAGCAGCGCCCGCGTCGCCGAGTGGCGCATGCGGTCGATCTGCTCGTTCACCGATGACTCTTTCTCGATGTAGGTGTCGGTGCGCGGCACGTAGGCTTCCGGCTGATAGTAGTCGTAGTAGGAGACGAAATACTCGACGGCGTTGTTGGGGAAGAAGCTCTTGAACTCGCCGTAGAGCTGGGCGGCGAGCGTTTTATTGGGCGCGAGGATCAGCGCCGGGCGCTGCGTCAGGCCAATGACCTGCGCCATCGTATAGGTCTTGCCCGAGCCAGTGACGCCGAGCAGCACCTGGTCGCGCTCCCGGCTGTCCACGCCCCCGACGAGATCGGCGATGGCGCGCGGCTGGTCGCCCTTGGGCTGGAAGTCGGAGGCGAACACCAGCCGCTGTCCGCCCTCGGATTTCTCCGGCCGCGGCGGCCGGTGCGGCATGAACATCGGCATGCCGCCAGAGACGAGCGGATGCGCCGCCATCATCGGCTGCCGCGCAATGATCGCCTTATCGCGCTCGGAGCGCTCATCGGGCCGGACGAGCAGCGCCTCGAGCCCGGCTGAGGGCGAAGTCGACGGATCGATGAAGGCTGCCTGCGGCGCCTCGCCGAAGCCTTTGGTTCCAGGTGTTCCGGCAGCGGTCTCCACCGGCGGCGGGAGGGGCGCGCGGGCTTTCGAGCGTGGGGTTCGGGACATCACCCAAGTATGCCGCCGGAGCGTCGCGCTGGGAAGGGGGCGGGCGGGGATAAGTCTGAGGAAAATCAGCCCCCTCCTGACAGCGTGGTGTCAGGAGGGGTGTGTCCTCGGTGCCGGGCGTTATCCGCCCGAGGCAAAACACACTGTTGCGTAATTGCGTCTCATCAATCTTGATGATGTGGGGTCCCGCCCGGAAAGTGCTCTGCTCGACCCAACATGACTGCTGGACCTCCGGCCGGCCCTGCAGCGGTGCGGAGACGAGGTGGCGGCGACAGCCAAGCGACAAGCGGGAGATAGCGCCATGCCGAACACAGCGCCCCAAATCCGGCTTCTCGATGCCCTCAGTCGTCTATCAGGAGCAGATCAACTGCCGTTCTCCTGGATACGTTCGTCACTGTTGTTCGACGCGGAACTCGACCCCGCTCGGTACCGGGTCTGGGCGACTATGGCGGCGCCACGCTGCATCGTTCAGCGACAGGGCGGCGCCGATATCGAGGACATTGCCTCACCTTCGTTCCCGTGGCCTCTGGCAGCGGCCGGAATCAGCATATCCGGCATCCCTCCCGTCATGGTTCCCGAAATCGCCACCATTCGTTCGACGGGGAAGCCGTCGGCTTCTCTGCGGCCGATGCCATCTTGCGCAAATCCCTGGCGTCTACCTTCACGCAGGTCGAGGCGCTGACGCGCGCCATCACCTATGTCAATACCGCCAACGTTCCGCCGGCGAGCGTGCCGTTGGACTACACGTTCAATGACGGCGATCTCGTGGAGCCGCTGATACGACGGAAACCATCACCGTCATGGTCGACACCGTCAATGATGCGCCGGTCCTCCTCGGCGATCGCGCGCGACGGTCGCCGAAGGCGGTAGCTATGTGCTGACGACTGCCGATCTCAGCTTCGACTGATCCCGACGAACGGCCGCCGAGATGACGTTCTCGGTCTCGGCCTCAGCAACGGCGAGATCAGGGTCAATGGCGTACCGGCGGCGTCGTTCACCGGGCCGAGCAATTGGCGACCGGCCTCGTCGCTTTCCACCACGACGGCTCGGATTCGACCGCCGCGAGCTTCGCCGTCAGCGTCGAGGACGGTGACGAGGACATGTCGCCCCCGATACCGGTCGGTTCAATTTTGCCGTAACGCCTGCAATGACATCGCCCCCGAGTTCACTCTCCTCGGCTGAATATCTTCGCAACATCCAGGAGCAGGCCGCACCCATCGCCGTCGCCCAGTCGACGCCGGAAGCGACTGTCACGATGGGGATTTCGACGCCCTCACGGGTGGGCTCGGCAACTAGACGGGCGGCGAGTCTGGTCATCCAGAACGCCTCCGGTGACGGAACGATCAGTTCGATCTCGCCACGATGTTCAACGTCATACGTCCGGCAACGTGCTACAGGTGGCCGGCAATCACTATTGCGACGTTGAGCTTCGGCTCGAGTCGCTCAACATCGTCTTCACCGATGCCAATGGCCCAGTCCCGACGACGGCTCTCGTCAACGAGGTCCTGCAGGCGATCACCTATGCCAATACGTCGGACGCGCCGCCAGCTACCATCTTTCCTACGGTCACATCCCCTACAACGACGCAACGAACCCGTTGGACACGTCGCTCGACATCGTTCCGTCAATGCGGCGGCCATGAACGACCAGCCGGTACTGACGGGCGACCTCGCCGGCATTGTCGCCGCAGGGCGGCACGCGCGTGCTGACGACGGTCGGACCTGTTTTTCACCGATGTGGACAACGAGGCATTCGACATCACGTTCACGGTCGATTCCGCGGACCAACGGCGGCGAGATCCGCGTCAATGGCGTGGCGGCCAGCGAGCTTCACGGCGAACGATATCGTCGGCGGGTGGTGGCCTTTGTCCATGACGGCACGGCGACCCCGACGGCGGAATTCGCCTTCTGCGTCGACGACTTCGATCAGGACGGCTCGGCGCCGAGCGGCAGCATTTTCGTTCTCACGGTCGATCCCGTAATGACCTGCCGACACTCACCTCCGGCGGCGGCGCGGCCACCTGGGACACGACGGCCAACGAGAACAGCACGCTGCGCACGGCGGATCTCAACTTCGAGGCCCTCGATAACTTCGGCCTCGTCACGTTCGATCTCGGCACTTCCGCCACGGCGGTCGCCACCGTCACCGCGACCGACCCCGAGGAAAGCCCGATCACCTATTCGATCATCGGCGGCGCCGACATGGGCCTCTTCTCGCTCGATGCCGGCACGCTGGTGACGGCGGGCACCGGCACGGGCGCGCTCTATTTCGTGCTGCCGCCCGGCGCGGTCGCGGCTGGCGATTTCGAGTCGTTCCGGCGACGCCAATGGCGACAACATCTACGAGGTGATCGTCCGGGCGAGCGATGGCGTCAACCAGGTCGACCAGACGGTCCGGATCACGCTGCAAGACCTCGCGGAAGCGCCGCGTTTTGACAATGGCCTGCCGGGACGTCTCGTCGCCGTGGCGGACGGGGCGACGGCGGTCGGCGCCATCGTCGCGACTGACGACGACGGCACGCCAGTGACCTATGCGCTGGCTCCCGGGGCCGACCAGGGCCTATTCACGATCGACACCAACACGGGCGCGCTCGCCTTCGTCAACCCGCCCGTCTACGGCGATAGCGGCTCGCGCGGGATGAACTTCTATGAGGTGACCGTCGCAGCGACATCGGGTGCCCAGACCACGAACCACCAGGTCTTCGTTCGCGTCACCGACCCGGCAACACCGCGCCGGTTCTCGATGGCTTCTCATCGGGTCCGGCTTCGCGATCACGCGCGGCGAGAACCAGGTGGGCGCCGGGTTCGCGCTCGCTGGCTCCGACAACGAGGGGCAAGGCTCGGGCAACGGGTTTCACTGGGAGATCGTCTCGGTCGCCAACGGTGGAGGTCTCGATGCGTCGCTGTTCACGATCAATGCCGCGACGGGTGCGCTGGAGTTCATCATCGCCGCCCGATCACGAGGCGCCCACTGACGCCGGTGTCGACAACGTCTACGACGTGACCGTCAGGCTGACGGACGAGTTCGGCGCCGGGCTCGCCGATCAGGAGACGCTGTCGATCACGATCGGCCCGGCCGCCAATTTTGCGCCGACGATTACCGGGCTGACATCACTTTTGGCGACGCGTTCAACACGCCTTATGCGGAAAGTTCCCCGTATCCACTTGACAACATCATCCAGGCGACCGACCCCGAGGGCCAGACCTCCGGCAATGGCCTCGTCTGGGAGATCGTCTCGGTCGCCAATGGCGGGGCGGCGGATGCCGACGACTTCATCATCGATGCGGCGACGGGCGCCCTGCGCTTTGCCGCAAGGCCTGATTTCGAGCTGCCGACCGACTCCAACGGCGACAACCTCTACGCGGTCACCATCAAGGTCACCGACAACTTCGGCGCGGGCCAGTCCGATCAACAGGTGTTCACCGTCCAGGTCACGGACGTCAACGACGGCGGTGGCTCCAACACGCCGCCGACGCTGACCGGTCTCGATGCCATCCGGCAAGTGCAGCCGCAGGGCGCGGCTGTCCTCCTCGACACCAATGTCGATCTCGCCGATGCCGAGCTCGATGCGACAAACGCCGGCAATGGCGACTATGGCTCGGCGCGCGGCTCATCGTCCAGCGCCAGGGCGGCGCCAGCATCAACGACGAGCTCGGGTTGAATTTCGTGGTCCTGCTGCCGCTCGGGCATCACGCAGGAGAGCGACGGGGAGCTCCTCTACCAGGGCAATCTCATCGCCCGGAGCACGAACCTCGAGCCGTTCGGCAGCAACGGCTTGCTCGACATCACCTTCGAGGCTGGCGCAACGAGCGCCCAGGTCGACGCCATCGCCCGCGCCATCACAATCCGCAACGCCTCGCCTTCCGACGCCGACTATACGATGGTGTACACCTTCGAGGATGGTCAGGGCGGCAGCGTCACCGATTCCGTCGTCATCAGCGCCAACAATGGTGGCAGCAACGCCGATCTCATCACCTCCAACGGCGGCCGGCCGACAGCCATCATCGCAACGATCGAGAATTCCACTCGCGTTATGACTTTCACGGCCGACGATCCGGACAACCTGCCGAAGGCCTTCTCGATCGATGGCGGACTCGATGCGGCGCTGTTCACGATCAACGCACAAACGGGCGTCTTGACCTTCAATGCCGCGCCCGACTACGAAACCCCCGGCGACGCCGGCGGCGACAACGTTTTCGACGTGACCATCCGCGTCGAGACGACCGGCCTATCTGAGGGCCTGTTCGACACCCAGCAACTGTCGATCGCCCTTGCCGACATTCCCGGCCTCGTGCTCGAGGGCACGGCCGGGGCCAACACGCTCATCGGCTCGGTGGAGGGCGACACGCTCAACGGCAATGGCGGCAACGACACGCTCATCGGCGGCGCATCCAACGACACGCTCAATGGCGGCCTCGGCTCCGATACGGCCTCCTTCGCCGACGCGACCGGTAACGTGCTTGCCGATTTGGCATTGGGGCTCGGCGGCGCGGTCGGTCCCGGCGCCGACACACTCACCGGTATCGAGAACCTGACCGGCGGCATCTTCAACGACACGTTCTTCGGCGATGGACTGGCCAATCGCCTCGGCGGCGGTTTTGGCATCGACACACTCGACGGCCGGGTGGGCAACGACGTGCTGACCGGCGGTCGCGGCAAGGATGCCATGACGGGCGGCCTCGGCGCCGATGACTTCGACTTCAACGCCTTGAACGAGATGGGCAAGACGGCGGCGACCCGCGATGTCATCGTCGACTTCGTTGTCCGCTCGGACGACATCGATCTCTCGACGTTGGATGCCTCGATCCGCAAAGGCGGCAACCAGGCCTTTGCCTTCATCGGCACGCAGAAGTTCCACAAGGTGGCGGGTGAGCTGCACGTTCTGAAGATCAATGCCGCCGGCACCGCCAACGACAAAACCATCGTCGAAGGCGACACCAACGGCGATGGCAAGGCCGATTTCCAGATCGAGCTGACCGGATTGAAGTCGCTCTGACGGCGGGGGATTTCTTTCTGTAGGCGGCTCGAGCGACCCCTAATTCGATCCGCCCCCCCGTCGACGCATCGAACAGATGCACGGCGTCGGGGTTGGGCACCATCGGCAGCTTCGAGCCCGGCGCAACGGCGATATCCGCTCGCGGAAGACGCCGACGACCTTGTCGGTGCCGAGTTTGGCGAACACCTGCGTCTCCGAGCCGGTCGGCTCGATGACGGAGACCTCGGCCTCGCCGCCTGAGCCGGACAACACGAAGTGCTCGGGCCGGATGCCGTAGACGGCCGCGCGGCCATCGGTGCCGCCGGGGGCGGTTTTCAAGGGCAGGGTCACGCCACCATCGGTGACGAAGCTCGCTGCTCCGTTCAACCGGATCGTACCCTTGAGCAAATTCATCGCCGGCGAACCGATGAAGCCCGCGACGAACATGTTGACGGGGCGATCATAGAGCTCGAGGGGCGAGCCCACTTGCTCGATGATGCCGTTGTTCAAGACGACAATCCGGTCGGCCATCGTCATGGCTTCCACCTGATCGTGCGTCACGTAGACGGTCGTGGTCTTCAGGCGCTGATGCAGCTCCTTGATCTCAGCCCGCATCTGCACGCGCAGCTTCGCATCGAGATTGGAGAGCGGCTCGTCGAACAGGAACACGGCCGGGTCGCGTACGATGGCGCGGCCCATGGCGACGCGCTGGCGCTGGCCGCCCGAAAGCTGGCGCGGATAGCGCGCAAGGTAAGGGAGAAGGTCGAGGATTTCCGCCGCGCGCCTGACGCGTTGATCGATTTCCGCCTTCGGCGTGCCGCGCAGCTTCAGCGCGAAGCCCATGTTGGCAGCGACCGTTTTGTGGGGATAGAGCGCGTAGTTCTGGAACACCATGGCGATGTCCCGGTCCTTGGGCGGCAAGGTGTTCACCACCCGATCGCCGATGCGGATGGTGCCGCCCGAGATGGCTTCCAGGCCCGCGATCATGCGGAGCAGCGTCGACTTCCCGCAGCCCGACGGCCCGACCAGGATCACGAACTCGCCGTTGGCGATGGCGACCGAAACGCCGTGCACGACCTCGAGATTGCCGTAGGACTTCCGGACGTCGACGACATCGACCGAGGCCATGATGCTTCCCAAGTTTCAGCCGGCCCGCCCCAAACGGGCCTGGGAGGACGTTAGTCGAGGGCGCGGCAATGGTCGAGGGGCCGCCTCACCCGCCCATCACCCAGGTGCGGATCGGCTCGGCGACGCCGCGGATCATCTGCGGGTCGGCGGGCTCGAGGCTCTCGATGTCGTCCGCGCGCCAGCCGGGCTCTGCGCGGGCCCGCTCGACGAGATTGGCGCTTGCCACGAGCGAGACGCCGATGACACGGGTCTGGGCCTCCAGGCGGCTCGCGATGTTGACGGTCGCGCCGATGACGGCGAGCTCCAGCCGGTTGACCCCGATGTCGCCCGTGACAACCGGGCCGTAGTGGATGCCGACGCCGATCTGAAGCGCCACCTCGCCGCGCCGTTCTCGCTCGGAATTCCAGACTTCGACCGCCTTCAGCATGCCCCGCCCGCATCTGAGCGCATGGACGGCATCGTTCTCGCCTGCGACCGGCGTGCCGAAGGTCGCCATCAGCCCGTCACCGAGATATTTGTCGAGGGTGCCCTCGTGGCGGAACACCTCGCGCTCCATGCGTTCCAGGAAATCCCGCAGCGTGCGCACGACCGCCGCCGGCTCGTGCTGGTCGGCGTAGGTGGTGAAGCCGACGATGTCGACGAACATGACGGCGACATTCTGGGCACGGATCGAGCGCAAGGAGCTGTCGCTCTGGGCGAGTGTCTCGACGACGTTTGGGGAGAAGTAGCGGGCGAGGTTCGAGCGCTCGCGCTCGGCGTCGGCCTGGCGATGGACGAGGCGGCTCGAGCGCCAACTGGCGGCCGCCAGCGTCGCGGCAACCAGGAGGAATATGACCAGCTCCTGCACGCGATTGGGGATGTTGACGGTGTTCGGGTCGAGGAACTCGGCGATGAGTGGCAGGTCGGGGTAGGCCGACAACATGCGCTGGCTGAGCTCGGGATGCGCCACCGACGACATCGACCAGACGACACCCGCGGTCCAGGCGACGACCACCCAACCCGCCATGAAGACAATGGTGCGCCAGGAGTAGGTGAGCACCGCCGTGGACAGCAAAATGAAGAAGTAGCTGAAGTTGCCGAAGCGGAACTGCATGGGTGCAGGCCAGATATCGGTCCGGAATGGGTTTGGCACGATGAGGGCGAAGGTGACGAGCGCGACATCGCAGAGGAGCAGCCCCAGCTCCGTGCGCGAACGGCCGACGGTGCCAATGTTCAGATGTGCCCAACCGATGGCCGCGAATAGCGCGAGTATCCCGACATAGTAGAGAGCTTCGTACGACGGAGTGAGATAGAACATCAGCGGTGCGAGCGCCGCGCAGGCGATCAGGCGGGCGCGAACCGCGAGTGCGAGGCCTTCCCGTTTGTCGCGGGCGAGCGCGGCATCGAGCGAGGGTGTCGCGCTGGCAGCCGGGCGAGCAAGGGCCGCACCGGCACTATCGAAGGTCGCAGCAAGCGTCATGGCGCTCCTCCATTGATTCCCGGCATGCTCGCCGACCAGAGCCGGTCCAGCAAGCCTGCGACCACGTGTGGCGTCGCGCCTTAGTTGACCAGTGCTGCGGCTAGGTTCGTGTCAACTAAGGCGCGTTGAGCGCCACACCAAGCCATTGACTCGTCTCGTGTCCTTATCGATCCCGAAGTTCGTTTCGCTCGCGCTGCCTGAACTGACGAACTTCGGGATCGGGACACGAGAGGGACTTGCGTTTGGGTTGCGAAGCCTGATCCATGTCGCCCATGAGCGACAAACACGACGACGAAGAGAACCGGCTGTCGGCCCGGGCGGCTCGCTATGTGCGGGTCGGCACGAATGTCGGCGGGCTCGCGGCGCGGATCGCGGGCAAGCGACTATTGGGCATGGATGTCGACCGGCAGAAATATGCGGCCGAGCTGGCGCGGTCCTTGGGCGGGCTAAAGGGCCCGATCATGAAGGTGGCGCAGCTGCTCTCGACCATTCCCGAGGCGTTGCCAGCCGAGTACGCGGCCGAGTTGTCGCAGCTCCAGAGCCAGGCGCCGCCGATGGGGGCGGCCTTCGTGCGCCGGCGCATGGCGGCCGAGCTCGGGGGCGATTGGCAGGCGCGGTTTCGGAGCTTCGAGGGCGAGGCCGCCGCCTCGGCATCCTTGGGACAGGTGCATCGAGCGAAAGGTCATGATGGACGCGAGCTTGCCGTCAAGCTGCAGTATCCCGACATGTCCTCGGCCGTGGAAGCCGATCTCTCCCAGCTCAAGGTGATCTTCCAGATCCACAGGCGCATGGAGCCGGCCATCGAGACCAGCGAGATGCTGGTCGAGATTGCCGAGCGCTTGCGCGAAGAGCTCGACTACGAGCGCGAGGCCGCCCATATGCGGCTTTACGCGGCGATCTTCCACGACGACTCGCTCATTCGCGTACCCGAGGTGATGCCGGATCTATCGACAAAGCGGCTCTTGACCATGAGCTGGCTCGAGGGGCGCAAGCTCACCGACTATCTCAAGCACACGCTCGAGGACCGCAACGCAATCGCCCGCGCGATGTTCCGCGCCTGGTGGTATCCGTTCTCCCACCACGGCGTCATCCATGGCGACCCGCATCTGGGCAACTACACGGTGTTCGAGGAGGGCGGGCATCCCGCCGGCATCAACCTCCTCGATTATGGCTGCATCCGCGCCTTCCAACCGAAATTCGTGCAGGGCGTCATCGATCTCTATCGTGGTCTCGAGCGGGGCGACCGGGATCTCATCGTGCATGCCTACGAGACCTGGGGCTTCGCGGGGCTTTCCCACGAGGTGATCGATATCCTCAACATCTGGGCGCAGTTCATCTACGGCCCGCTGCTCGACGATCGCGAGCGGACCATCGCGGAAGGCACGACGCCCGGCGAATACGGCCGCCGCGAAGCCTTCCGCGTGCATGAGGGTTTGCGCGAGCGGGGACCGGTGAAAGTGCCGCGCGAGTTCGTGTTCATGGATCGCGCGGCGATCGGGCTCGGCGGCGTGTTCCTGCATCTGGACGCGCGCCAGAACTGGTACCGCCTCTTCAACGAGACCATCGAGGGCTTCGATCTCGAGACCGTGCGGCGGCGTCAGGCAGAGGTGTTTGGCGCGGCGGGGGTGCCGCTACCCGCGTAGCCCGGCCTTTGGCCGTGTCCGGCTACTCCGCCTTCGCCTGTTGCGTGCCATGCCGCCGCTTGACGGCATTGACGATCTTGAGGGTCGCGTCCTCGATCATGTTGGAGGAGTTGACCCAGTAGGCGACGGGCCACCAGAGTGCCTTGGGAACGCCGGTGACGTTGTCGAGATTGGGCGTCGCCTCGATGGCGATACCCTCCTTGAAGATCACCTTAGGTGCAAAGGTCATGGCGACCGGAAAGGTCGCCTTCGAGGTCACCACCTCGCAATGGCTCTTCTGCGCGGGCGCTTCGAAGACGTGATCGCCGGTCGCGGCCAGCGCTTCGGCGATGAGCTTGCGCGGCAGCTCAATCTCGACCACGCAGCTCGCGTCCTTGAGGAGGCCACGCGTATACTTCTCGGCTTCCGCCTTTTCGTCCGCCGACATGCGGGTCGGGAAGGTACAGGCGATCTCCTCGGCGGTGCCGTTGAGGAACTCCTCGAAACAATCGGGACCTTCCGCCGCTGGTTCATCGGCGGCGTGCGCCGGCGACGCCGTCGCGGCGATCAAAAGCATGAGCAGGACGGCGGCGCGGCGGATCACATCGGCTCCTATCATCACGGGAGCCTTATAGCAGGCCGGAGGGCGGAAAGATGACCTCTCAGGCTGCTTCCTGATGCGCCACCGTCTCGAGCTTCGTCAGGCTCGGCACGGCGAGGTCGCGGGTCGAGACCAGCTCGATCACACCGCGACTCTTGAGCTTGGTGATCTGGCGGCTCACCGTTTCGATGGTGAGCCCCAGGAAATCGGCCATCTCGGCGCGCGACAAGGGGAGTGCGAACCGCGTCGGGCCGGGATCGCCCGAATGCGAGCAACCGATCCGTGGCACTCGCTTGGCGATCATCAGCAGGAAGCTTGCCACCTTCTCCTCGGCGCTCTTGCGGCCCAAGAGCAGCGCCCATTCCCGGCAGGCATCGAGTTCCGAGAGCGTGTGCTCGAGAAGGCGATGCTCCAGTTTCGGATGCTCGTGCAGGAACTTTTCGAAACCGTCCTTCGGAAAGGTGCAGAGTTCGACGTCGGTCGCGGCCTCGGCGAAGTACTGCGCCTCGGGGTGGAAGGCGCGACCGAGGAAGTCCGGCGGGAAGACGAGCCCGACGATCTGCTGGCGGCCGTCGTCGAGGCTCTTGGTGAGCTTGACGACGCCCTTGACGACGTTGGCCAGCATGCCGGATTTGGCGCCGTCGACGAGGATGATGTCGCCGGCCTTGTAGGTGCGCCAGCGGGCGATCTGGTTCAGCGCCTTGATCTCGATCGGATCAAGCGCACCGCAAACGGCCTTGTCGCGGATCGAGCATTGGTTGCAGCGTGCTGGCTCGCTTGACATGGCGTCGCTCCCAAATATCACGCCGGAACCCATCTCCTTGTGACATAGGCAAGGGCACCCTGTCACCCAAGGGCTACAGGAGGCGACGGCGAAACTGCCGCAACCCGGCGATGCAGCGGGTGCCCTTGCCAAAGGCACCGGGCCTCGCGACAGTGGCGATCTCCGCATTAACGAAACCCTCCATGCCAGTGCATCTCAATCAGAACCTCCTCGACACCTCGACACCGCCGATCCCGGAGGCTTATGCTTGGTCGGAGAGCTATGGCGGTGGCCACGGGCCACTCATCAACATGGCGCAGGCGGCGCCGAGCAATCCCCCACATCCCGATCTGATCGCCCGCATCGGCCAGTCGGCGAGCGATCCCGCCGGCATGCGCTACGGGCCGATCGGCGGCGACTTGACGTTCCGCGAGGCCTTCGCCGCCGAGCAGTCGGCGATCTACGGGGGCGAGGTCGGCGCCGACGAGGTGGCGGTGACGGCCGGATGCAATCTCGCGTTCTTCATCACCATGGTGTCACTCGCCAAGGCCGGCGAGGCCGTGGTCCTGCCGGCGCCCTGGTATTTCAATCACGAAATGGCCTTGAAGATTCAGGGGGTCGAGGCGCGGCGGCTGCAACTCAGGGCCGAGAACGGTTTCGTCCCGCGTGTCGAGGAGGCGGAGCCGCTGATCGATGCCAAGGTCAAGGCGATCGTTCTCGTGACGCCGAACAATCCGACGGGCGCGGTCTATCCGGAGAGCACCATCCGTGATTTCGCCGCGCTCTGCCGCCGGAAGAAGATTGCCTTGGTGCTCGACGAGACATACCGCGACCTGATGCCTGTTCAACATGAGCGCCCGCACCGGATGTTTGCCGATCCGCAATGGCGCGATACGATCATACAACTCTACTCTTTCTCGAAGGCCTATTGCATTCCGGGTCACCGGCTCGGCGCGATCACGGCCGGCCGTGACACGCAGGCCGAGATCGGCAAGGCGCTCGACACCGTGCAGATCTGTCCGCCGCGGCCGGCGCAGGCGGCCCTCACCTGGGCCATTCCGGCAATGCGCGAGTGGCGGGCCGGCAATCGCGCCGAGATCAACCGGCGGGCGGACGCCTTCCGCGCGGCCTTCACGGAATTGAACGACTGGCATGTCGCCTCCGTCGGCGCCTATTTCGCCTATGTGCGCCACCCCTATCGCGGCGTGCCGTCGCGCACCGTGATCGAGCGGATGGCCAAGGAGCGCGGCGTGCTGGGGCTGCCAGGGAGCTACTTCGGTCCCGAGGAGGACGATCACGTCCGCATCGCCTTCGCCAACACCGGCGTCGACCTGATCGCCGAGCTGCCGGGGCGGTTGCGAGACATGGCGTTCTAACCGCGGGAGCGAGCTGCGATGACGACAGCCAAGCGCGGGTCGACGACGCGGGGGCTTTGGCCCAATGCGGTGAAGGAGAACTTCTACGTTCGCCCGGTGCCGGACGCCAATGAGCCGCAGATCTGGGGCTATTCGGACAAGCTCTCCTATGCGCCGGGCCAGACGATCCGGCTGCATGTCTCGACGAGCGCGCCTGTTTACGATCTGAAGATTTTCCGCGACGGCGCAAGTGAGACCGTCGTGTTCGAGCGCGCACGCTTGCCGGGCAAGCTCCACGACACGCCGGAGGATGTCTCGGTCGTCGGCTGCGGCTGGCCGGTGGCGCTCGAGGTGAAGGTCGGCGAGGACTGGCGCTCGGGCGGCTACATCGCCCATCTCGCCGCCACCATGCCGGACGGCACGGTGATCGATGCGCATCACGTCTTCATCGTGCGCGCGGGGAAACGCGCCGCACCGATCCTGCAGGTGGCCGCCACCTCGACTTGGATCGCCTACAACGATTGGGGCGGGTCCAACCACTACGAGGGCATCACCGGGCCAGGGCGCAACCAATATTCGCCGCGCCTCTCGACCGAGCGCCCTTGGACGCGCGGCTTCGGATTCCTCCCCGTCGGCGCGCCGCGCATTCCCGTGCGCGAGCCGCTTCGCCAGGGCGCGGCGCCTCGTTATCCGCACATGGAATGGGCCTACGCCAACGGCTACTCGAAGAAGTATGCCTCCGCCGGCTGGGCGAGCTACGACCGGCACTTCTGCCGCTGGGCGGAGGCGCAGGGTTTCGAGGTTGATGTCGCGACACTGCACGATCTCCACGCCGATCCGGATATCCTCAAGCGCTACAAGCTCGCGGTCTTCGTCGGCCATGACGAGTACTGGACGGCCGGGATGCGCGATGCGGTCGATCGTTACGTCGAAGGCGGCGGGCGCGTCGCGCGCTTCGCCGGCAATTTCCTCTGGCAGGTCCGGCTCGAGAACGAGGGACGCACGCAGGTCTGTTACAAGTATCGCGCGCGCAAAGAGGACCCCTACTACACCGATCCCGCGCGCCGCCATTTGACAACCAATGCCTGGGAGGCACCGGAGGTCGGGCGGCCAGGCACCTCCACCTTCGGCTTGAACTCGCTCCGCGGCGTCTATGTCGGCTGGGGCGGCTGCGTGCCGCGCGGACCGGGCGGGTTCACGGTCTATCGGCCGGAGCACTGGGCCTTCCAAGGCAGCGATCTCTACTATGGGGATGTGCTCGGGGGACAATCGAAAATCTTCGGCTACGAGGTCGATGGCCTCGACTATACGTTCCGCGATGGGCTGCCGTTCCCGACATCCGAGGCGGGCGCACCCGGCGGCCTCGAAATCCTCGCCATGGGCCACGCCTCGATCCTGGAAGAGAACCACGGCAACCCCGGCACCGATCTCTTCATCGGCGATGAGGACCTGGCCTTCGCCGCCGAGACGCTCTACGGCGCGGCTAGCCCTGAGGCGATGGAGAAGCTCCGCCGCTCCTCCGGCATGATCGTCACCTTCCCCAAGGGCAAAGGCGAGGTCTTCCACGCCGGCACCTGCGAATGGGTCTCTGGTCTCATCGACCGCGATCCGTATGTCGAGCGCGTGACGCGCAATGTCCTCGAGAAATTCCTGGCGCGCTGAAGTCAGCTGATGCTAGTCTCTGCGAAATGCCCATCAGAGTGATCCGCAAATCCGATCTCGCCGGCACGGCGAGGCATGTCCGCAATGACACCTATGAAACGTTCCGGTTTCTCCTGAAGCCGGACGGCGCTGGCGTCACCATCACGGATATCGTCCTCAGACCCGGCATTGAAGCCGACTATGGCTACGACGGGCACGTCGAGATGGCCTACTGCATCGAAGGCCGCGCCAAGCTGACCGATCTGGCGACCGGCACAGTCGAAGTAATCGAGCCGGGCACGCTCTGGGTCGCGCCCAAGGGCGCCCGCTTCCGCTTCGTCGCCGAAGCGCCGACCCGATTGATTTGCGTCTTCACGCCGCCATTCAATGGAGGAGAGACTGGGTTTGCTGGAGACCAGTAGCCGCGATCTTGCGGTGTTTCGCAAATTCTATGCCTGTCTCGTCACCGCCACCTATGGCGTGACCGACCCGCGCATTGTCAGCGCCTTTGCCACCGTCCCGCGCGAGGACTTTCTCGGGCCGGGCCCGTGGAAGATCGCCATCGAGGGCACGTACATCGAGACGCCCTCCGCCAATCCGGCGCTGCTTTACCAGGATATCGTCGTGGCCCTCATCGCCGAGCGCGGCGTCAACAATGGCGAGCCGAGCCTGCATGCGCGCTCGCTCGGGGCTGTTGGTGTGTCCGAGGGAGAGCATGTGCTGCAGATCGGCGTCGGCGGCGGCTACTACACAGCGATCCTCGCCGAGCTCGTGGGAGCCAAAGGCCATGTCACGGCGATCGAGATCGACGACGGCTTGGCCGAACGGGCGAAACACAATCTGCGCCATCGACCGAATGTCGAGGTGCTCTGCCGCTCCGGCGCCGAGGGGCCGCTGCCGCGGAGCGATGTGATCTACGTCTCGGCCGGCGCCACCGAACCACTTCGGGTTTGGCTCGAGGCGCTCGCGCCCAAGGGCCGCCTCATTTTCCCACTGACGCCGGGTCGTGGCTATGGCGGCATGCTGCTCGTCACGCGTGGCCGCCGGCGCCGGTCATTCGCCGCGCGCCTCATCGGACGCGTCGGCTTCATCCCAATGATCGGCGGTCAGGACGAGCGCGCCGTCGCCGGCCTTGCGGCGGTGTTCAAGTCGGGCGGCCTCGAGGCCGTGCGCTCGCTCCATCTCGATACGCCCCCTAACGACACCTGCTGGTATTCCGGCCGCGACTGGTGGCTGTCGACGGAGGAGGGGTGAGTGCTCAGCTTTGCCAGTCGATGCGGCTGTAGATCTGCCGGAGCTTGGCGCCGCGTGCCGGGTTGATGTGCGTGACCCAGCCAATCCGGCCGTTGAGATGCGCGCGGAAGTCGTGCACGCTCTCGCGGTTCTGGTCGGCGGGACCATGCCGGACGCAGTTGGTGAGGATGGCCTTCAGCCGGTCGTAAGACACGCGATCGATATTGACGCGGTCGTTGACGACGAGGCCGGTCACTTGTTGGCGGGTGGCGCGGGTCATCAGATGCGTCTTCATGGGATTGAGGGCGTAGCGTTCGTCAGTCGTGATCTCGGAGACGCTTGCGAGGAAGACATCGGCGCGCGCTTGCAGGCCCGAGCCGCCCGAGAACGCGAGATCGTCGGCGTAGCGCGTGTAGGTGACGCCGAAGCGGCGCGCGAGACCGGCGATGCGCGTGTCGAGCGTGAAGGCCGCGAGATTGGCGAGCGCAGGTGATGTGGGAGTGCCTTGCGGCAAATGCGGCGTGTTGAACGTCTTCTGCGTTTCCCAGGAGTGGCGCTCGCGATCCGGCAAGCGCTGGAATGTCGCGAGCGGCGTCGCCGTTGTCACCAAGCCGGTGAGCGCCCGCGCGGTCTGCTCTGGGTAGCCGAGGTTGCGGAAAAGGGCATGCACACGCGAGATGCGGGTCTTGAGGAAGAAATCCTTGAGGTCGACGGTCAGAACAACGTTCTCGCTGGCATGGGCGGCGGCCGCGGTGACGCAGGAGCGCTCGCGGACGAAGCCGTGCGCCGCCGGATGTGTCGGCACGAGATCGAGAATCCCGGCGAGGATTTTGCGCTGGATCGCCTTGAGGCGGGGCTTGGGCTCCTCGATGAGTCTCGGCGGGCCGGAGCGTTTCGGGATGAAGGTTTGACGGTAGTGCTGGAGGGCAGGTACGCCGGTCTTCCCCTGTTGCTGCCGGCGATCCGCGAGCCAGTCGAGTTGCGGCAGTGGTAGGTCGAGCCAGGCGGCCAGCTCTCCGATCGTGGCCAGTCGAGGGATATCGAGATCCTTGAAGCGCTCGGCGGGTGCAAAGCGGGGCGGCGTGAGAACGGCGTTGATGGGCCCCGCCGATTTGCGGAGCGCCTCGGCGGCTTTTTCGAACGACGGGTGATCGGCCAGGAACGCCGTGAGCTCGTCGACGGACGGCGGGATGGGTCCCGGTGCCTCGCTCCAGAGTGCGTGCATGAGCTTGCGCCGCGCAGCCTTTGATCTCGCTCTGAAAAACCGCTCGAACCGATGGTTGAGCGCACGCTCGGTCCAGGCGCCGCCCAAGAGCGCCGCAGCGAGATTTCTCGCAATCCACCAGTCGCTCGGCATGGGCGTTCTCAAGCCAACAGCGCGACGGCCACCTCGACCTGCGAGGTGAGGCCTGTGGCGTTCGAGGCGACAAGCCTCGGGTGCTACAGGCTCCGATATGCCATGCTAACGTCCATCCCCGGGGTAACCCCGGAGATCGCTGCCGTATTGCAGGACAACACGACACCGATGTCTCGAGGCGGCCGCGCGCTGGCGGATAGCCTCTGACACGATCAACCGGCTGTCAATCGGCACAGCTCCCCCCAAACGTTGACCACTATTGGCCCTCCCCATAGGGTCCGCGCAATCAAGCGGCATGCCTTGGGCGTGAGGAGGCAGAGCGTATGGAGAGCAAGGCCCGGCGTTTGGAAGGGCGCGTCGCCGTCGTGACCGGGGCTGCGCAAGGCATCGGCTTCGGCATTGCCGAGCGATTGGCGGCCGAGGGCGCGGTGGTGGTCATCGCGGATTGGAAGATCGAGACGGCGAAAGCGGCGGCCGCGAAACTCCGCGATGCGGGCGCAAAGGCGAGCGCTTTCCACGTCGACATTGCAGACGAAGCGGCCGTGGCAGCCCTCGCCGCCGAGGTGCAATCGCTGCATGGCCGCGTCGAGATTCTCGTCAACAACGCCGCCATCGTCGACACCACCGGCATAGATCGCATGACCTGGCAGCGCTATCGCGAAGTCGTCGACATCAACCAGGACGGTGCCATTCGCATTACCATGGCGTTCCTGCCGTTGATCCGCCAAGGCGGCGAGGGAAGGCGCATCCTCAACATCGCCTCCATCATGGGGATGCGCGGGAGTCCCGACTCCATTCCCTATTCGACGGCGAAGGGCGCCATCGTCAATTTCACCCGCGCGCTCGCCTGCGATCTCGCGAAAGATGCCATCAACGTCAACGCCATCGCGCCGGGCTTCATCGACACGCCGATGTCGATCCTGCCGGACGGCACGCACGAGTACGACACCGATTGGTTTCGCGACATCTATGTGAAGTACGGACGCATCCCGCTGCGCCGCTTCGGCAAGCCCGCCGATATCGCAGGCCCCGCCTACTTCCTCTGCTCGGATGATTCCCGCTACGTCACCGGGCAGATCCTGCTCGTCGATGGCGGTGTCTCCGCCACGTTCTGAGGTGCGATGATGCCGGCAAGTTCGGTTCGCCTGGAAACGCCATCGGTCCGCGCGGCGGTTTATCCGACGGGCGGTCTGTTGACCGAGGCCGAATTCCGCTTGGCCGACGGGCGCTGGGTGAAGCCGCTCGCGGAGGCGCCCTGGGCCGGCGAGGCACTGCCGCCCGAGGTGCCCGGACATCTGCTGCGTTTGGGCGGCGAATTTTTCTGCTTGCCCTTCGGCGGTTGCGGGCCCTCGCACGATACCGTGCCGGGCTATGAAGCCATGTTTCAAGAGCCGTTCGATCTGCCGACGCACGGGCCGGCGGGGAATGCGGAGTGGACTATTGGCGCGGCGACGGCAAGCAGCGTGACGCTGACTCTCGACTTGCCGGAGCCGCACGCCGTAAGCCGCGTCGAGCGGACAATCACACTCGGCGCGGATCGGCCCGAGACCCGGTTCGATATGCGCATCCAAGCCCGCCGCAAGGATCGCGTGCCGATGGCCTTCCATCCGATTCTGCGGCTGCCCGAGCAGCCTCGCAGGCTCAAGATCGAGGCTGATTTCGCAGACGGGTTCAACTATCCGGGCGTGCATCCGCACCGGAAAACGCTGGCTGCCCCCGGTGGCCGGTTCCGGCGTCTGGATGCCGTGCCGGGACATAAGGGCCAGACCGAGGACTTTTCGGCGATGCCGCAAGGTCTCATCGTCGAGGACAATATTCTGCTTGCGGGGATGCGTGGACCCGTAACGGCGACCTTTCTCGACGAAGGTTTCCGCCTCGTGACCGATTGGGATCGCTCGTTGCTTCCGCACGCCATGCTCTGGCTGCACGATCGCGCCACCGAGGATTTGCCCTGGCATGGCCGCTACCGTGGCCTCGGCATCGAGCCCATGGCCGCCTGCTTCGACGGCCCCTGGCGCGTCTCGGCGGGTGACAATCCGCTCGCTGCGGCGGGTTATCGGACGGCTGTTGATGTCGATCCCGCGCGGGATACCGTGCTCTGGTGCCGGCTCGGTGTTGAGGCGACATCCGCCTGACGTGTCTTACGCGAGTGCTCGGCGAACGCAGCGCTGCGTTAGACTCCGCAATGCCCGATGGCGTATGCGCCGGGCACAGTAGGGGTCAGGCTCGCAACCGCTCACCCTTGGGATCATAGAGGCAGCGGGAGCCGCGCGTGGCGGCATAGCCCTTGCCGAAGGCCTCGACGGTGAAGGCCGTTTCCTTCGTCAACTCAACTGGCAGATAGCCGAAGGCGATCGTTCGTCCGAGCGTGTGGCCGAAGCCGGCGCTCGTCGTCTGACCGACCACCTTGCCGCTGTGGAGGATCGTCTCAGCCCCGTGAAAGGGCGCGAATCCCTCGATGGTGAAGGAGCAGAGTTTCCGTGACACGCCCTCGGCCTTGATGCGCTTGAGTGCGTCGAGGCCGATGAAGTCGCCTTTGCCGAGCGCAACGGCAAAACCGAGTCCAGCCTCATATGGGTTGTAATCCGGAGAAATGTCGCCGGACCAGTAGAGGTAGCCCTTCTCGAGCCGGCAGCTTTCGACGGCGCGATACCCGGCATTGGCGATGCCGTGCGCCTCGCCGGCCCGCCAGAGTGCGTCGTAGACATGCGCGCCAGCCTCGACGGGGATGTAGAGTTCGTAACCGAGTTCGCCCACGTAGCCGACGCGCACGATGCCGAGCCAGGTATCCGCCACCTCATGCCATTGCGCGCCGAGATAGGGCAGGCCCGCATTTGAGAGATCGGCGTCCGTCAGGCTCTGCAGCACGTCGCGCGCGCGGGGCCCGCAGATGTTGAGAACGCCCCAAGCACCCGACTGCTCTTCTATCGAAACCGAGTTCCGGCAGGTGCGCCTTGATCCAGCCGGAGTCGCGCACGCCGAAGCCCGCGCCTGTGATCAGATAGATCAGATCGGGCGCGATGTGGACCAGCGTCACATCCGCCTCGATGCCGCCCATCTCGTTGCAGAGCTGTGTGTAGACGGCCTTGCCGGGCGGGCCGGAGAGATCGTTGGCGGCGATGCGCTGCAGAGCGGCTTCGGTGCCCGGCCCCGTGATGCGGAACTTCGAGAAAGAGGTCTGGTCGATGAGCGCGACCCGTTCGCGGATTGCCTTGTGCTCTTGCGCCACCGCGTCGAGCCAGTTGGGTTTGCCCTCGAAGCTCGGCCGATCGTAAGCCTCGACACCTTTCGGCGCGAACCAGTTGACGCGCTCCCATCCGTTCTTCGAGCCGAAGACGGCGCCTTCTGATTTTAGGCGGTCGTAGAGCGGGCTCCGCCTCACGCCGCGCGCGGCTTCCGGCTCCTCGCCCGGCCAATGGATCTTGTAGTAGGCGCCGTAGGCCTCGATGGCGCGCGCCTCGAGGAAGCGGCCTTGCGCGTGGACATGGGAGAAGCGGCGGACGTCGAAGCTCCACAGATCCATGCCGGGATCGCCGTCGAGGATGAGGTTCGCCATCGCCTCGCCCGCGCCGCCCGACGCAGCGATCCCAGCCGTGAAGCCGCAAGCGACGTAGAAGTTATCGAGCTCTGGAGCCAGACCCATGATCGGCTCGCCATCGGCAGAAACGGGAATGGGCCCGTTGATAATCGTCTGAATACCAATCTCGTTGAGGATGGGCAGACGCTCGGCGGCGGGCAGCGCGAACAGCTCCAGCCGCTCCATGTTCGCCGGAAACAGCTCGCGTGCGAACTCAAAGGGCGGGCGCGAGCGCCAGCAGCCCTTCGTGCCGTCCTCCCAGCCGCCGATAGCGAAAGCGCCGGTATCGGGCTTGAGATAGAAGTTGTTGTCGGGATCGCGCAACGTCGTCAGATCGGGCGGCAAGTCGAGCTTCTTCTCGGTGACGAAGTACTGATGCTCGACGACGCCGGCGGCGAGTGCCACGCCCGCCATTTCACCGACGCGTTTTGCCCAGAGGCCCGCGCAGTTGACGAGCACATCGCATCCGATGGTGCCTGCGTTGGTGACGACACCCAGCACCCGCCGGCCCTGCTTGACGATCTCCTCGACCTGGACGCCCTCGCGGATTGTGACGCCGCCCTTGCGGGCGACCGACGCATAGGCCTGCGCAAGGGCGTAGGGATCGATGTAGCCGTCGGAGGGGATGTAGGCCGCGCCCACGACGCTGTCGGTCGTGATGTAAGGGAACCGCTGCTTCGCCTCCGCCGCCGAGAGCGCATGGCACTCGAAGCCGAAACTCTTGGCGAGCTGCATCGAGCGGCGGATCTCGCTCCAGCGCTCGGGGCTGGCGGCCAAGCGCAGCGAGCCGACCTTCTTCCAGTCGATCGCTTGCCCTGATTCAGCGCCAAGCCGGTCGAATACGGCGACCGAGTTCTGCATGAGCCGCGTCAGGTTTTTCTTAGCCCGCAACTGCCCGACGAGGCCTGCCGCATGCCAGGTCGAGCCATGCGTCAGCTGCGCCTTCTCGACGAGCATCACATCCTTGATGCCGCGCCGCGCGAATTGATAGGCGAGCGAGAGACCGATGGCGCCGCCGCCGATAATGAGAATGCGGGCGTGGGTGTCGGGAGTGAAGGTCATGGGGCCATCATTGCCAAGGCTTGAATGCGTTCGGATAGGCGACGTCCAGCGGCTCGGGGCCGCTGTGGTATTCGGTGAAGCGGGCCCAGGCGGCATCGGTCGAGCGACGGACCGACGCCGTCAGCTCCTCCTCGTTCCAGGCGATGACGCGGCCACCCGTCACAACCGTGCGGCCGTTGACGATCACTTGATCGACGAGATCTCCGTTACCGCAGTGAATGAGCGCCTTGATGGGATCGAGGAAGGGGCCGATGCGCAGGTTGTCGAAATCGACGAGCACGATATCGGCCTTGGCACCGGGGGCGAGCCGGCCGAGGTCGTCGCGGCCGAGCGCCTTGGCACCGCCGAGCGTTGCCGCGTTGAACACATCGCGCGCCTTGCCGCCTTCCGGGCTGCGCTCGGCGAGCTTGGCGGCGATGGAGGCGTACTTCAGTTCGTCGACGATGTCTTGGGGATAGCTGTCGGTTCCGATCGAGACGTTGATGCCACCGTCGAGATAGCGGTCGAAGCTTTCCAGCGTCAGCCCGCGGCGGCTGAACACGCACGGGCAATGGGCGACGCTCGCGCCCGACTGGGCGACGAGCTCGACGTCGCCGGGAAATGGATAGGCGGTCTGGCTGTGGCCGCTCGTATAGAGGCAGTGACCGAGGATCACCTCGGGGCCGAGGAATCCCAAGTCGGTCAGATGCTCGATCGGCGTGCGGCCGGTCTCGCGCACGGTATCGTGGAACTCCACGATCGCCTCGGCCACATGCATGGTGATCGGCAGCTTGTGCGCCTCGGCGGCTTTCTTCGTCCGGCGGAGCAACTCCGGCGTCGAGGTGTAAAGCTCGTAGGGAACCAGGATCGGGCGGATCAGATCGTCATGCTTGCCGTCGATCTCCTCGGCAAAGCGGATGGCGTTGTCGAGCCCGTCGAGGCCCGCCTTCTCGTCCCAGTGGCGATTGAGGCGGCCGGATTGGTCGTAGTAGTGGCTGGCAGATGCGAAGCCCGGCGCCGTGTAGAGTCTGAGCCCGAGCTCGGCCGCGACGGGGGCGAGCCCGCCCGGTCCACCGCCCATTTCGCCCCCCATCTCGACAACGGTCGTCGAGCCGAATTTGAGCAGCGAGGCCATGGAGTATTTGATCGGGCCGTCGGTCTCCTCGAAGGAAAAGAGGTTCGGCCCGCGCACGCCCTTCGACGGCCAGTGATTGAGGAAGCCCGAGCGGAAGAGATCGCGGCGGCCGGCGTCGAGCACCATGCGATCGCCGGCCTGCGAGCCGATATGGACGTGGCAGTTGACGAGACCGGGGATCACGAGGTGCTTGCGGGCGTCGATGACAGTGCCCGCGTCGCCGTCGTAGCGTGGCCCCACATGCACGATGCTGTCGCCCTCGTAGACGACGATGCCATCCTTGAGGATACGGTGCTCGCCGTTCTGATAGCCGACGATGAGACCGCCCTGGATGGCGGTGCGGGGATTGCCGGGGACGATCTTGGTCATCTGCGTCCTCTCGAGGCTCACGCTTTGATGCGGTTCATCGTGGGGTCGTGGAGCGGGCCGAAATGAATCTCAGCCGGCACGACCTCGCTCGCGACCTCCAGGCTGTAGTGGCCAGCCCTGAGATAGTCGTCGGTGGCGCCGTCGGCGTTGCGGACATAACCGTAACCGATGTTGCGGCCCACCGTGTAGCCCCAGCCGCCGCTGGTCAGGTAACCGGCGGGCTTGCCATCGCGCAGGATGGTCTCGCGGCCGGTGAGCACGACATTCGGATCCGTAACGGTAAAGCACATCAGCCGCTTCGGCAGCTTGGAGTTGGCCGCTCTCTCGATCGCCTCGCGGCCGAGGAAGGGCGTGTCCTGCTTGAGCTTTACCGCCCAGCCAAGCCCCGCCTCGAGCGGATTGTCGTTGGGCGTGATGTCGGAGCCCCAGGCGCGATAGCCCTTCTCGAGACGGAGCGTTTCGAGTGCGCGGTATCCCGTGGGCTTCAAGCCGAGTGGCCGGCCAGCAGACATCAACGCGTCGTAGATATCTCCGACCGCGCTGATCGGCGCATGCAACTCGTAGCCGAGCTCGCCGACATAGGTGATACGCAAGGCCCGCACACTTGCACCGGCGATGTCGATGATGCGGACGTGACCGAAGGGGAAGGCGGTGTTCGACATATCGGCCTTCGTCACCTTGGCGAGGATGTCGCGGGCGCGCGGACCCATCAGGGAGAGCGTGCCCCACGCTTCGGTGACATCTGTCAGATGCGCATCGAGCCCGGCGCCGATATGCGCGGCGATCCAGCCGAAGTCGTGCGTGCGGAATCCAGTGCCGGTGACGATGTAGAAGTGATCGGAGGCCAAGCGTGCCAGCGTCAAATCGCACTCGATGCCGCCACGGGAGTTCAGCATCTGCGTGTAGGTGACGCGGCCGGGCGCGCGCGTCACATCGTTGGCGGCGATGAAGGCGAGGGCCGTCTCGGCATCGCGGCCATGCAACTCGAACTTCGCGAAGGAGGACTGGTCGAACAGCCCCGCCGCCTCGCGCACGGCCCGATGCTCTTCGCCGACGGCGTCGAACCAGTTCTGCCGGCCCATGGAGTAGATGTCGCGCGCCTCGTCCTGCGAACGCGCGAACCAGTTCGGCCGCTCCCAGCCGAGCTTGGAGCCGAACACGGCCCTCTCTTGCCTCAAGCGCTCAAAGAGCGGCGATACGATCCGCGGGCGCGCGGACAAATACTCCTCTTGCGGCCAGACGATCGTGTAGTGTTTGCCGTAGGCTTCGGTCGTGCGCTCGCGGACGAAGCCGTCGTCACGATGCAGGCTTGAGAACCGTCGGATATCAGCGACCCACAGATCCATGGGCTGCTCGCCCGTCATGACCCAGCTTGCGAGCGCCCAGCCGGCGCCACCCGCCGAGGCGATGCCGAACGCATTGAAGCCGGTGCCGACGAAGAAGCCCGACACTTCCGGCGCCTCGCCCAGCATGAACATGCCGTCGGGCGTGAAGCTCTCCGGGCCGTTGATCATCTGCTTGATGCCGGCGGTGGAGAGCAGCGGCACGCGGCCGAGCGCCAACTGCATCGTTGGCTCGAAATGGTCCCAGTCTTCGTCAAGCAGTTGGAATTCGAAAGGATCGGGTACGCCTTGCAGCGCCCAAGGCTTCGGGTTCGGCTCATAGCCGCCCATGACGAGCCCTCCGACCTCCTCCTTGTAGTAGGTGAGGCGATCGGGATCGCGCAGCGTCGGCAGGTTGGCGGGGACGCCGTCGAGTTTTTCGGTGACGATGTACTGATGCTGCATCGGCTGCAGCGGCACGTTCACGCCGGCAAGCCGTCCGATCTCGCGCGACCACAGGCCGCCACAGAGCACGACGCGCTCGCAGGCGATGTCGCCGGCGCTGGTCTTGACGCCCCTGACGCGGCCGTCGCGCACATCGAAGCCCGTCACGCGCACGCCTTCGGCGATTCTTGCTCCGTGCATGCGCGCGCCCTTGGCGAGCGACTGGGTGATGTCGGCCGGATTGGCCTGGCCGTCGGTGGGCAAGAACGCCGCACCGACGAGATCATCGATGGTCATGATCGGCCAGAGCTTCAGCGCCTCTTGCGGCGAGAGCAGCTGCATCTCGAGGCCGAAGGAATGCGCGGTCGTCGCCTGCCGCTTCACCTCGATCCAGCGCTCGGCATTGCAGGCGAGCCGCAAGCCGCCGTTCTGCTTCCAGCCGGTCGCGAGCCCCGTCTCGGCCTCGAGCTTCATGTAGAGTTCGACGGAGTACTTGAGGAGCCGGGTCACCGTTGCCGAGGAGCGGAGCTGCCCGACGAGACCCGCCGCATGCCAGGACGAGCCGCTTGTGAGCTTGCCGCGCTCCAAGAGCAGCACATCGGCCTTGTGATCGCGCGCCAGATGATAGGCCGTCGAGCAGCCGATGATGCCGCCACCGATGACGACGACCTGGGCGTGGGTGGGGATGGTGGTCATCTATTATTCCGGTCGTTCAGACTTTTTCATGCGCCTCGACCGCGCGCTCGAGGCGGGCGAGATAGTCGGCGGTGTAGGCAGAATAGTCGAAGTCGAGCTTGGAGTGGATTTCCGACACCATGCTCCACATCGTCTCGCGCAACAGCGAGGCGCACTTCATGGCGGAGTAGCTCTTCTTGAGCCGCGCATCGGGCGCGCGGCCGAAATACTGCGTCAGCACCTGGCCTTCCTGATCGGGTGACATCTCATTGTTGGAGGCGAGGTTGGCGAGGTCGAAAAGTGGGGAATTGAAGCCCGCATAATCCCAGTCGATAAGCCAGAGTCGCTTGCCGTCGTCGAGCACATTGGCGGGCAAAAGATCATTGTGGCCGTAGACCATGTCGATGGGGCCGAGGTCCTTCTCCAAACGATCGGCGAGGCCGAGCAGCTCGGGCAATCGGGCAAGATGCCGGCTCTTCCCTTCGACAAGCGTGTGCCCATAGTCGCGCGCGACGTGGAACGGCCAGAAGACGAGCGCCGCGCCACGCAGGTGCTTGGGCATTTCAAAATGTACGCGGCGGATGAGCTCGACGATGCGTGGCAGGTTCTCAGGCCGGCGCACGTCCTCGGCCCCGAAGGTCTTGCCTTCGATGAAGCGGAAAACCATGACACCCGGCGCGTGGTGCACGGGCTCGGGCGAGATGCCGGCCTTGAAGGCGGCTAGGCTTGCCGCGCGCTCGTTGAAGCGCATGATCTGGTGCACGGGGATATCGTCGCCGACGCGCACGAAATAGCGCTCGCTCCCGTGGCGTACGGAGAAGTTCGTATTGGTGATACCGCCCGAGAGCGGCTCGGGCGTCACTGGAGTCTGCCAGAACGCGAGACCCGCGACCCGTTCAGCGGCTTCGCTCATGACCCCCTCACTTCAATCCAAGCTTGCGCTCGGCGCGGTCGGACCAGGCGCGCAGCAGCCGGTCGGTGACGATGCCAATGAAAGCGATGGCGAAGCCGGCAACGATACCGCGGCCCGAGTTTGCCTTGGCCAGCGCGATGAAGACCTCCTGGCCGAGATCGCGCGTGCCGATCATGGCGCAGATGATGATCATGGAAAGCGCCAGCAGCACGGTCTGATTGATGCCGAGCATGATCTCCGGCAGCGCGAGTGGCAATTGCACCCGCCAGAACATCTGCCGCGGCGTGCAGCCGGAGACGGTCGCGGCCTCGATCAAGGCCGGCGAAATCTGGCGCAGCCCCAAGTCCGTGTAGCGAATGGCGGGCACGATGGCGAAGAGGACGGTCGCGATCAGCGCGGTGACGTCGCCGACACGGAACAGCATGACGACCGGAATGATGAAGCAGAAGGAGGGCAGCGTCTGCAGAGTGTCGAGGATCGGCGTGATGAAGGCCTGGACGCGATCGCTGCGGGCGCAGAGGAGGCCGAGCGGAATGCCGATCAATGCGGAGATGATCACCGCGATGCCGCAGAGGTAGACCGTCGCCATGGTCTTTTCCCAAAGACCGGTGACGGCGCAGAAGAGGCTCAACAGCCCGGCAAGGATCGCAAGTTTCAATCCGCCGAGGCGCCAACCGGCAAGTGCGAGCAACGCCACGGCCCCGAGCCAAGGAAAGCCCTCGCAGAAGGTCCGGAAGGGATTGAGAACGTAGATCAGCAGCGTCGTTCGCAAGAATTCTATGTAGTCGAAAAAATTGATATTGATCCAATCGACGGATGCCTTCCAGATCGGCGCCGTCGAGATCGTCATCGACTTCGGCAGGGCCCCAAGCGCGGGGATGGGCACGCTCAACAGCGTCGTGACCAGGAGCGTGGTCACGCCGAGCACGAGATACGGATGCCGCTGCCACCAGCTAAGCCCCTCGACATGCGCCGCCGGGCGCTGCCGCGCCGCCGCCTGGCTCAGCCGGTCGAGCGCGATGGCGAGCACGACGATCGCGAGCCCCGCCTCCATGCCTTGGCCGATCTTCAAGGCCCGGAGAGCCAGTAGAACGTCGTATCCGAGACCGCCCGCGCCGATCATCGAGGAGATGATCACCATGTTGAGCGCCAGCATGATCACCTGGTTGACACCGATCATCAGCGTTGGCCGCGCCGAGGGCATCAGCACGCGCCAGAGCTTCTGCCGCCGCGTACATCCGACCATCTCGCCGAAGTCGTCGATTTCGGCCGGCACGCGAGCGAGCGCCAAGGTGGTCGCGCGCACCATCGGCGGCATGGCGAAGATGGCGGTTGCGATCATCGCGGAAACCGGGCTGTTGCCGAACAGCAGCAGCATCGGGATCAGGTAGGCGAAGGTCGGCATGGTCTGCATGAGATCGAGGGCGGGCGTGATGACGAGCCGGTCGATCTCGGGCTTGCGGTAGGCCCATATCCCGAAGGCGATGCCCGCGAGAATGCAGAGCGGCACGCTGATGACGATGAGCGCCAGCGTGCGCATCGAGCTTTCCCACTGGCCGAAGAACGCGATGTAGAGGAAGCAGGCGCCGGCCAAAGCTGCCAGCCGCGCGCCGCCCAGCGCATAGCCGGCGATGGCCGCGACGGCCGTCACGCCGACCCAGGAGAAGCGCGGGATGAGCGAGTGCGCCGCCAAACAGTTTGAATCCCTTTGAAAGCAGCCCGAAGGCCCAATCGAGGGGTACGCTGAGCACCGAGGTCATGAACCGGGTCAACCAGGTGAAGTTGACCTTGAGGAAGTTCATGAAAGCCGAGGTCCACTCGGCGATCGGCACGACGTGGCTCGCGGGATAGTCGCTCGCCCAGGGGACGAGATCGCGGTCGAGCGCCAGGAGCAACGTGAAGCCCAAGAGCGCGAGCCAAGCCCAGGTCCATCCGGAGGGCGCGCGGAATGTCATCCACTCCGGGGCGGCGGCGATGGTCATGACACCCTCGCGGGCTCGCGGCCGGCAAGCAGATCAATCACCCGATCGGCCGTCACCTCGCCGACGAGTTTTCCGGCATCATCGATGACGCCGAAGCTCCGGCGCGCCTCGACGATGTCGGCGGCAAAGCTCGCGATCTTGTCGGAGGATTTGACGGTTTGGGGATGACCGGCGCCGTTCGCGACCGGCTGCATGATGCGCCCGGCCGACATGACCTTCGAGCGCTGCACCTCCCGCGTGAATTCGGCGACATAGCTGTCCGCCGGGCTGAGCACGAGGTCTTCGGGGGTGCCGACCTGGATGATCTCACCGTCCTTCATGATGGCGATGCGATCGGCGAGCCGGATCGCCTCGTCGAAATCATGCGTGATGAAGACGATGGTCTTCTTCAGCACGCTCTGCAGCCGCATCAACTCGGACTGCATCTCGCGCCGGATGAGCGGATCGAGCGCGGAGAAGGGCTCGTCGAGGAACCACACTTCGGGTTTGACGGCGAGGCTGCGCGCAATGCCCACGCGCTGCTGCTGGCCGCCCGACAACTCGCGCGGATAGTGGCCTTCGCGGCCCTTGAGGCCGACGAGATCGATGACCTCACGCGCGCGGGTCTCGCGCGTTCCACGATCGATGCCCTGCACGGACAGCGGGAAGGCGACATTCTCGAGCACGGTCAGATGCGGCAACAAGGCGAAGTGCTGGAACACCATGCCCATTTTGTGCCGGCGGATCTCGATCAGTTCCGCGGGGCTCGCCTTGAGGAGATCCTTGCCGTCGAGATCGACCTCGCCGGCGGTTGGTTCGATCAAGCGCGAGAGGCAGCGGACCAGGGTCGACTTGCCCGAGCCCGACAGGCCCATGACGATGAAGATCTCGCCCTCTTGCACCGAGAGCGAACAGTTGCGGACGGCGCCGATCATACCCCTCTCTGCAAGCTCGGCCGCTGTCATGGAGCCGCCGCGGCCGGCGAGGAGCTGCGCGGCATCCTTGCCGTAGAGCTTCCAGACGTTCCGGCAGGCGAGTTTCACGGATGCATTCATGGCCGGGACAATCGAGCATGAGAAAGCATGGCGACGGCGAGGCCCTTTGGACCCCGCCGCCGTGTCAGTCTGCGAGCGCGGGCTTTACTGCGCCCAGGCGCGCCAGGTGGCTTCGTTCTCCGTCACCCAGGCGGCCGCCACGTCCTCGATGGTCTTGCCGTCGAGATCAATCTGACCGGACATGCCGTTGAGCACCTTGGTGTCGATCTGGAATGCCTTGGCGACCTTGTGGGCGACCGGCCACTTGTCCTTCATGCCGCCCCAGGAGAATTTCCAGATGTCGCCATTGGGCTTGCCGCAATCGTACTTGGCCTCTTTGTTCGGGCCCCAGGCCGGGTCCTCGTAGCAGGCCGGCTCGTGGTTCGGAAACTCGATCCACTCGCCCTCGTATTTGGCGGGTGCCCAGTGCGGAGAATAGACCCACAACATGATCGGGTCCTTGCGCTGATAAGCGGCGTCGAGTTCGGCGAACATGGCGCCGTCGGTGCCGGCGTGTACGACCACGAAAGGCAGTCCCAGCGAGACCACACGCTCGTCGTCGAAGCCTTCCCAGGTGACTGGCCCCCCGAGATAGCGGCCCTTGTCGCCGGTATCGGCGGTGGCGAAGGCCTTGGCGCACTCAGGCGTCTTGAGGGCTTCCCAATTCGGCAGGCCGGGGCACTTCTCCTTCATGTACATCGGATACCACCACTCCTCCTTGGCCTTGGGGCCCAAGGGGCCGAGGCGCTCGGTCTGGCCGGTCGCCTCGGAGGCTTTCATCGCTTCACCCGCGGTCGTGTCCCAGTATTCCACACCGACGGTGATGTCGCCGTTGGTGAGGCCGGTGGTCAGGCTCGAGAGGTAGTCGGCGGTCGGGTACTCGACCGTGTAGCCGAGCTTCTCGAGGACGCCGCCCAGAATCTTGGCGTTGAGATTGACGCTCGTCCAGTCGAAGAGGGCGATCTTGATCGGATCGGTCGATTCCGGCACTTGCGCGGATGCGCCGGTCGGCGCGCCGGCAATTAGTGTCGCGGTGGCAGCCGCCGCCACCCATTTCGTCCCAAAGTTCCTCATGCAGCTCCTCCTGGTAAGGCCTGAAAAACAAAGGTCCACCACCGGTTGCTCCGGTGGCGTCCGCCCATGCGGTTAGCTGTGAGTAAAGCCTGATCGCAACACTCGATGCAAGCCACGGCCCCAGACGGCTTCAGATGCTCATCTGGCTGCCGAGCTCGACCAGCCGGCCTGAGGGGATGTGGTAGAAGTCGGTCACGTCGGCGGCTACTTTCGTCAGGCCGATGAAGATCTTGTCCTGCCAGAGCGGCATGCCGCTACGGGCATCGGCGACGTAGCGGAAACGACTGAGGAAGAAGGAGGTCTGCATCAAATCGAAGTGCAGGCCTTGTTTTCGGGACATCGCGAGCAGCCGCTGCACGTCCGGCCGCTCCATATAGCCGACCTTGGCGATGATCTTGAGCACGCCTTCCGACAGCTCCTCGACCTCGATCTTCTCTTCGTTCGGCACGCGCGGCATCTGCTGCGTGCGGATGGTGAAGATGATGTTGGTCGTGTGCAGCACCTTGTTGTGTTTGAGGTTGTGCAGGAGCGAGGCCGGGGCGCTGTCGGGATCGGCGGTCAGGAACACGGCCGTTCCCGGCACCCGATGCGGCTTCGAGCGGCGCAGCATCTTGACGAGTTGTCCGATAGGCACGCTGTCCTTGCGGACCTTGGACCGAACATAGCGCGTGCCGCGGTCCCAGACCCACATGGCGACGGCAAGCGCGAGACCGAACACGATCGGCAAGTAGCCGCCATCGGCGAACTTCATGGCATTGGCCGAGAAGAAAGCCAGATCGATGACGAGAAAGGGAATGCAGATCGCGGCCGCGAGCCCAATCGACCAGCCCCACAGCCAGCGCGCGACGACAAACAGGAGGAGCGTGTCGACGGTCATCGCTCCGGTTACGGCGATGCCGTAGGCCGAGGCGAGATTGGAGGAGGAGCGGAACACCAGCACGAGAATGACGACGCCAACGAAGAGTAGCGCCGTAACCTGCGGCATGTAAATCTGTCCCATCAGCGTCTCGGAGACGTGCTTGATCTTCAAGCGCGGCAGCAGGCCGAGCTGTATCGCCTGCTGGGTCAGCGAGTAGGCGCCGGTGATGACGGCCTGGCTGGCGATGACGGTCGCGATCGTCGCGAGCACCACAAGCGGCAGCAGCCCCCATTCCGGCGCCATCAGGAAGAACGGGTTCTCCGCGGTTTCGGGATGGCTAAGGACCAGGGCGCCCTGACCGAGATAGTTGAGCGCCAATGCCGGCAGCACCATCGTCGTCCAGGCGATGCGGATGGGTCGCTTGCCGAAGTGACCCATGTCGGCATAGAGCGCCTCGCCGCCGGTGACGGCGAGCACCACGGAGCCGAGCACGATGAAGCCGACGGTACCGTGAGACAAAAGGAAACCGATACCGTTCAATGGATTGAGGGCGTAGAAAATCTCGGGATCGTCGGCGATGTGAATGAGCCCGAGCACGGCGAGGGCTGCAAACCAGATCACCATCACCGGTCCGAACAGCGCCGCGACGCTTTCCGTGCCCCGGCTTTGAACCGCGAACAGCCCAGTCAGGATGATGAGCGCGATCGGCACGACGAATGGTTCGACCGCCGGCGTGACGAGCTTCAGGCCCTCGACCGCGGACATGACCGAGATAGCCGGTGTGATCACCGCATCGCCGTAGAAGAGTGCGGCCCCGGCAATGCCGAGCAGCAGAACCGCAGGGGTTCGCCGGCCGAGCGCACCATGGGCGAGTGCCATCAGCGAGAGCGTGCCGCCCTCGCCTTTATTGTCGGCCCGCATGATGAGGACGACGTATTTCAGCGACACCGCGATGACGAGGGACCAGAGCAGCAGCGAGACGATGCCGACCACCGTCTCGCGGGCTAGTGGGCCGCTGTGAGCGAGGCTTTCCCGGAAGGCATAGAGAGGGCTGGTGCCGATGTCGCCGAAGACGACACCGGCCGCGCCGATGACCAGGGGCAACGTGCTGCGCGGCAGGCCATGGCCGGCCCGGTGTTCCTCTCCGGCGCCGCTTGCGGCTGCCGCATCCGATGCGCTCATGATCGTAACGGCTGGCGCCAGGCTTTCGGCCTGGGGCTCAGTTCCTCTCTCCGACAGGTGATACGCCGGCACCGCGCGATTGTTTGTTGGATGCCCCTGGCTTGCGGGCCGGCTAGGATTTTGTTGCGGCGCAAGATACTCCAACCGGCGGTCCCGGCAAGGGGGGGCTCGCCTCAGCCTGACCCAAGTCATTCTGCGAGGCAGTTCAGTCAGTAAGCCCAACGCTTGGAATGGCTCGGGGGCTTGACTATAGTGGTCTGGCCGGGCGAAGGCCCGGTTTGGGAACGGCTCGAAGGCACAGGGCCGGTGAAGGGACGGGAGGCAGGCGCGGACGAGGCAAGACCTGGTGGCACGACGCCAGCCGGCAAGGCTGACTTTCGGGCGGCTTTGTGGTCTACCGCGGCGTCGGCACCCAGGCGTTTGGCTGTCGGTTTTGGCCCGATGCCCGAGCGTCGTGCGGTACGGGGAGTTCGCCGGTATGAGATGTAAACCTGGGCGCTGGCTGTGGGGTTTGCTGCCGCTCGCGCTACTGGCGATCGCCGCGTTGCTGCAGAGCCGCGCCTCGATCGAGACGGACTTGGCCGAGCGCACGCGCTATGCGCTCGAGGAGTCCGGGCTCGACTGGGCAAGCTCGAGCTTCGTCGGCCGCGATGCCGCCATGACCGGCGAGGCCTTCGACGAAGGCGACCGGGAGCGCGCGCTCGATATCGTCCGCAACACCTGGGGGGTCCGGCTCGCCGAGGACCAAGCGGGCCTCGCCGACGAAATCAGGCCCTACACCTGGTCGGCGACCCTCGCCAACGATCGCGTTCGTCTGGCGGGCTATGCCCCCGATGATTCCGAACTCCAGCAGATCAAGGATCTGGCCGGGCGCACGCTTGCCGGCACCGAGATCGACGAACGCCTCGAGGTCGGCCGCGGCGTGCCCAATCGCGATCGCTGGACGAAGGCGGTTGCCTTCGCGCTCGACCAGTTGAAGACCTTGGAAGAAGGCGAAGCCTCGCTCTCGGATTTGAACCTCACCATTCGCGGCCGGGCCAAGAGCCAGGACGACTACAAGGCGGTCAAGGCCGCTCTCGCCGATGATCTGCCGCGCGGCGTCAAGCTCGTCGCCGAGGAGATCACGCCGCCAGTCGTCGATCCCTATCTGCTCAATGTCACCTTCTCGAACGGCAAACTATCGATCGAGGGGCATGCGTCCGACGCGCAAGCCATCGCCGGCATTGCCGATGCGGCGAAGCTGGCGTTCCCGAAACTTCGTGCTGATGTGAAAATCGAGGCCGCAGGCGGCGCGCCCGACAATTGGCGCGATGCGTCCGCGACCCTCTTCGAGGAGTTGGCCAAGCTCGAGGAAGGGTTCGCCACCATCCGCAACGAAAGTATCGACTTCTCGGGCCGTGCCGAGGATCAGGATACGGCCGAAGCCGTCATGCAGGCCATCAAGGATCGCGTGCCGTCGAACTTCCGGGCTGCGGCCAACGTCACCTTCGAACAAGCCCGGCTCGCCGAGGTGAAGCCCTATACGCTGAACGCGACCTATACCGCAGGCAACCTCTCGGTCGATGGCTATGCGCCGGACGAGGAGACGGTGTCGGCCATCGAGGGTGAGGCGCGCCGCCGCTTCACGGCCGGCACGCCGAGCCTGCGCATTGAGCTCGGCGCCGGCGCGCCGGAGGGCTGGCGCGACGCGGTGGCCGATGTGCTCGGGGAGCTGTCGCGCCTCGAGGAGGGCTTCGCGGCCATCCGTGACACGGCGGTCGATGTGTCCGGTGTGGCGAAGGATCAGGCGACGGCCGATGCCGTGAAGACCGCCATCGAAACGCGGATCACCCAAGGCTTCACGGCGACCGCCAGCATCACGGCCAAGGAAGCCGAGGTCGCCTTGATCAAACCCTACACCTTCAATGTCGACTACGACGGCAAGCAAGTGATCCTCGACGGCTATGTGCCCACGCAAGAGGATCGCGACGCCTTGAAGCGGTTTGCCGAGCGAACATTCCCCGGTGCCCAGATTGTCGATCGCATGCAGCTCGGGGCCGGTGCGCCGGAGGGCTTCCGTGACGCGGCCGAAACCGGCATGGGCCAAGTCGGCCGGCTTGAAGAAGGCCGCATGGCGATGCGCGACACCGAGGTCGAGATCACCGGCGTCGCCCGCGAGCAGGTGGTTGCCGAAAGCGTCGGCGCCGAGATGCGCCAGGGCCTGCCGAGCCGCTTCCGCTCCTTCGACAATGTGACGGTCGCCGAAGCGCCAGAGCCCGAAATCGATCCCTACACCTGGAGCGCCGATTTTGACGGCCGGACGGTCCGGCTCGAGGGCTACGTGCAGAGCGAGGACGACCGGCGCGATGTCGTCAGCGAGGCCCGCCGCCGGTTGCCCAATGCCGAGGTCGACGACCGCCTGCAAACGGCCAAGGGCAAGATCGATGCTCAGATCTGGCTGCAGCGCATCGACTATGCGCTCGAGCAGCTCGGCCGCCTCAATCCCGGCCGGGTCGAGCTGTCGAACGACCGCTTCACGATCCGTGGCACGGCCATCGACTCGGCTGCTTATCGCGCCGCTACGACGGCCCTCAAGACCATGCCACCCGGATTGCGGCTCGCCACCGACGACATCACCGCGCCCGCGCCCGAGAGTTTCACCTGGACGCTCGACGTGCGCGAAACCCGCATCGAGCTCGGCGGGTTCGTTCCGAGCGAGGATGCGCGCGAGCAGATCGTTGCCGAGGTGCGCCGGAATTTCCCCGGCCGCGAGGTCGAGGACCGGATGGAGATCGCCGGCGGGCTCGACGGCTCGGAGGGCGACTGGCTGACGGCAGCTAAGCTCGGGATCCGCGCGTCCGCCATGGTCGGTAACGGCCGCGCCGTGCTCGACGGCAAACGGCTGACGGTGACTGGTACGACGGAAGTCCAGGATCTTCCGGCGCGCGTGGCCGATCTGGTCGGCGCCGATTTGCCCTCCGGCTACGACGGCTCCGCGACCATCGAGTTCATCGGTCCGACCGAGGACGACATCGCCAAGCAGAAGGAAGAGGAGGAGGCGAAACTGGCGGAAGCCGAGCGCCTCAAGGAAGAGAAGGCGAAGAACTATCGCTGGTCGGCGACCTATGACGGGCTGAGGCTCGAATTCGGTGGCTCGGTGCCCGGCGATTTCGAGCGTGAGCGCATCCTGAACCGCGCAAAAAGCTTGTTGCCGGGCCGCAGTTTCGATGACCGCGCGCGCGAGGAGGAGGGTGCTCCCGACGGCTGGCTCGACGCGGTGCTGGCCGGTCTCGAGCAGCTTTCGGGTCTGGAAAGTGGCCGCCTCGAGGTCATCGGCCTGAAGATCCGACTGACGGGCACCACCGACAGCGAGGATACGCTGGCGCGCGCCAAGGAAACGATGAAATCGGGCTTGCCGCGCGGCTTCGAGGGCGAGGATCAGGTGACCTATGTCGCACCGCCCGAGCCCGACGTCGAAGAGGTCAAGAAGGCGGAGGCCAAGGAGAAGAAGGTCGACGTCAAGACGGTCGAGAAGACCATCGAGACGACGACCAAGACGATCGCGCCCGAGGAGTGTGAGGCGGTGCTCAACAGCCGTCTGCGCAGTGGCAAGCTGTTCTTCCGCCGCGACAGCGCGCGTCTCGACGGCCGCGACCGCAAGACCGTCGAGCCGCTGGTGAAAGTGCTCGACCGCTGTCCGGACGCGACCCTCCTCATCGCCGGCCATACCGATTCAGATGGCGCCGCCGCATACAATCAGCGGCTTTCCGAGCAGCGGGCGCAAGCCGTCGTCGACTTCCTCGCCTCGGTCGGCGTCGATGCCAAGCGCCTGACCGCCATCGGCTACGGCGAGACCAAGCCGGTTGCCAGCAATCGCGGCCGCGCCAACAAGGCAAGGAACCGCCGCATCGAGTTCGAGGTTCAGCTGCGCTGAGCCGAAGGGAGTGACGTCGCATGAGCTATCTCTGGGGTCTCGACTATCTGGCCTACAAGCTCTGGCCCTGGCTGCTGGCAGCCTTCGTGCTGGGCACGCTCTGGGGCTGGTTCTCCTGCCAGCGCGTCGAAGACAGGCGGGAATAGACCCATGATCACCTATGCCGATTGGCTCTCCGCCGCGGGCGCGCTCTGGTACAGCGGGCAATCGCTCCTGTTGCTCGCACTCGCCTACTTTCTCGGCTGCATCTTTGGATGCTGGTTCCGCCGCATCCAACCGCAGCCGGTCGAGGAGATGGTGACGGTGCCTTCCGTTGCGCCAGCTCCCATCCCGGAACCGCGCCGCCCCGCGCCAGTCATGCCGCGCACGCCCGTGCAAGCCCCCTCGGGCCGGCTGCGCAACGCATTCGAGGAGGCGAGCGTGCCAGAGCCGCGCCCCGTCCCGCGCACGACCGAGCCCGCGCTCACCATGGAGGCGATCCGGAGCGCGCTGGCAGAAAAGCCGGTGGTCAAGGCGCCGGTTATCCCTGTTGTGCCGGTTGTCCCCGTCGTGCCCGTCGCCCCTGTGGCGCCAGTCGTCTCTGCACAAGACGATTTGAAGCGCATCAAAGGCATCGGTCCCGAGATCGAGCGCAAGCTCAATGCGTTCGGCATCTTACGCTACGCCGACATCGTGGGTTGGCGGGCGGCCGACGTCGATCGCGTCGGCCGGGAGATCGGCGCCGAGTTCCGGATCACGCATGAGAACTGGATCGAGCAGGCGGCCATCCTGGCGGCCGGTGGCGAGACGATGTTCTCGCGCCGCATGGACCGCAAGGAGGTACTGGCGAGCCCGCGCGACACCTGGGTGGCGGTGGCGCCGGGACAGGTCGAGCGGCAGGGCATGGTGAGCGCGGAGGCCAAGCCCCGCGATCCGACCGTCGATCCGCGCAAGGCGGCATCCGCCGTGGCGGCTGCCTCCGAGGAGGTTGGGCGGCGTCGCGAGGCGCCGGTCGTGCCCGGTGGACGCGTCGTGCCGGGGGCGACGGGGGGTGCATCCGCCGCGCAGGCCGCTGCGGCCTCGGCAGGCACCATCACGCTGAAACCCGCCACTCCGGTGACGGCGGTTGTCAAGCCGATGGTCACGCCCGTCGCGCAGCCTGCCGCTCAGCGGCCCGCTATCGTTCCGGGCGGCAAGTCCGAGCCAGACGATCTGAAGCGCATCCGGGGCATCACGCCGGAAATCGAGCAGCAGTTGAACGCGCTGGGCGTCAATCGTTTCGCGCAGATTGCCGGCTGGTCACCCCAGGCGGTCGAGAAGGCGTCCAACGTGCTCAGGGCCGGCAGCCGGATCACGCACGAGAACTGGGTCGAGCAGGCAATGATCCTCGCGCGCGGCGGGGAGACCGAGTATTCGCGCCGCCAGAAGCTCGGCAATGTGCCCATCGCCGCCGCGCCGGCAGCGCCTTCAGCCCTCCTGCCTCAAGAGGATCTGAAACGCATCCGCGGCATCAGCATCGTCATCGAGAACAAGCTCAACGCCATGGGCATCCGCACTTATGCCGACGTCGCGCGTTGGTCGCCGGGGGATGCCGAGCGCGTCGCCCAATCCCTCGATATCCCGGGCCGCATCGAGCGGGAGAACTGGATCGGCCAGGCGCAGGTGCTGGCGTCGGGCCAGGCGACCGAATTCTCCAACCGCGTCGATCGCGGGGACGTCGATCCGAGCAAGGAGTAGGTTGGACAAGCGCGCGCCAGCTCGTCAGCTACGGCGCGACGCTCTGCATAAAATTGGTGGAGCCGAGCGGGATCGAACCGCTGACCTCTTGAATGCCATTCAAGCGCTCTCCCAACTGAGCTACGACCCCGAACCGATGGGAAGGGTGGATGGCCTCGGGCAAACTGCCCAGCCGTCCATTTCAGTGACGCTTCCATAAAGGCCGGCCCGGCGCGAGGCAAGAGAAAACGGCGGATTCCAAGGTCGCAGCCGGGATACCGCGCGAAAGGCCCGCTTTTCAGGACTTGAGCCAGGCGATAGACCACGGGGGAGAATCCGGGCGGCGATCACGTCCAATGGGGAGAAGGCATGACCAAGACCAATCCCGGCCGCTTCTTCGAGGATTTCCGGGTGGGCGAAACCATCCGCCATGCGACGCCCCGGACAGTCACGGCGGGCGATGTGGCGCTCTATACGGCGCTCTATGGTAGCCGCTTCGCCGTCCAATCCTCCGAGGCATTCGCCCGGGCCATCGGCTATCCGGCGGCGCCGCTCGATGACCTTCTCGTTTTCCATGTTGTCTTCGGCAAGACGGTGGCGGATGTTTCGCTCAATGCGGTTGCCAACTTGGGCTATGCGGGCGGGCGGTTCCTGAAACCGGTCTATCCGGGCGACACGCTCTGGACGACCTCCGAGGTCATCGGCCTCAAGGAAAATTCCAATCGCGAGACCGGCACGGTCTATGTGACGTCGACGGGCCGCAACCAGCGCGGCGAACCGGTGCTCGAGTACAATCGCTGGGTGATGGTGAGGAAGCGCGATCCGAAGGCGGCGGCACCCGAGGCGGTGGTGCCCAAGCTCGCCGATCGCGTCGATCCATCTCTCATCGGCGGCGCGGTGCCGGCGCTCGATGCCACGGCCTATGATGTGGGTCTCGCCGGGAGCCAGCACCGCTTCGGCGACTACGTGGCCGGCGAGCGCATCGACCACGTCGACGGTGTGACCATCGAGGAGGCGGAGCATCAGCTGGCGACGCGCCTCTACCAGAACACCGCCAAGGTGCATTTCAATTTACACACTGAGCAGCAGGGCCGTTTCGGCAAGCGCATCGTCTATGGAGGTCATGTCATCTCGATCGCGCGCGCGCTATCGTTCAACGGGCTCGCCAATGCGTTTCATATCGCGGCGCTGAATGGTGGTCGCCATGTGGCCCCGGCATTCGCCGGTGATACGCTCTATGCGTGGTCGGAGATCGTCGAGACGTCGGCGGTGCGCGACCGGAAAGATGTGGGCGCGCTGCGCGTGAGGACGATCGCCCTCAAGGATCGCCCGGCCGCGGGCTTTCCGGGACGCAAGGCGGACGGCACTTACGAGGACGGCGTCGTGCTCGAGCTCGACTACTGGGCGATTGTACCGAGGTAGGTGACATGCGGCTGCCGATCGACACGCATCTCCTGATCGTCGATGTGCAGAACGCCATCGACGATCCGAAATGGGGGCCCCGCAACAACCCCCAAGCCGAGCTGCGCATTGCCGAGTTGCTCTCGGCATGGCGGGGCGCGGGCGCCCCCATCGTGCACATCCGTCACGATTTGACTGAAGCCGCGTCGCCCTATCGTCCTGGTCAGCCCGGAAATGCTTTCAAGCTCTGCGCAATGCCACTCGACGGCGAGGCGGTGGTCGCCAAGCAGACGAACAGTGCGTTCATCGGCACGGAGCTCGAGATTTTGCTCGAAGCCGGTGGGGCGACGACCCTCGTCATCGCCGGTGTGCTGACGCACAACTCGCTCGAGGCGACGGTGCGGCACGCGGGCAATCTCGGATTCCGTGTCTGCGTGCCGGCGGAGGCCTGCTGGGCCGTCGACGTCGTCGATCGGACTGGAAAGCGCTGGACGGCCGAGGAAGTGCATCAGCTCTCGCTCGCCGTCATGCATGGGGAATATGCCGAGGTGACCGGAACGGCCGCCGCCATAGCTGCGATCGAGGCGGAGCGGGCGCGGAAGGCGAAGAAACAAGCGAGCGGCCAGAAGCGATGACACACGCGCCGTTTCCGCTGATCGAGATCACCGGCGCACCACGCGCGCGCGGCGCGAGCTATGGCCGCCAGGCGAGCGACCGCATCGCCCGGTGTATCGCGCTTTATGGCGGCGCGCTCATGGGCCTGGGCGTGGGGGAAGCCGGACTGAAAGACCTCGTTGGCCAGTTTCTGCCGAAGATCGAGGGTTTCGCGCCGGAGGCCATCGCGGAGATGGCCGGCATCGCGGAAGGGGCGGGCCAGAGCTTCGAGGCTATCGTGCTCGTCAATGCCCGCACCGAGCTCTTGCAACTCGCCAAGCGGCAATCGGCGGCGCGCGACGGCTGCACGGGTGCGGTGCTGCTGCCCTCGATCACCAAAAACGGCAAACTCATCCACGGCCAGAACTGGGACTGGCGCGCCGAATGCGTCGAGACGGGGATCGTGTTGAAGGTCCATCGCGACGATGGGCCGGATGTCCTGACCTTCACGGAAGCCGGCGGCCTCGCCCGCAGCGGCCTCAACAGCCTCGGCCATGCCATCACCGCCAACTACATCGAGAGCGATCGCGACTACCGCAGCCTCGGTGTGCCGCTGCCATTCCTCCGTCGTAAGGCGCTCGAGGCTCCGACGTTGGCTGAGATGATCCGCGTCGTCGCTGCGACACCGATCTCGGCCTCCAATTGCATGATGCTTTCGCACAGCCATGGTTTCGCGGTTGCCATCGAGCGGGCGCCGGACGAGGCCTTTCCGATCCAAGCCGTCGATGGACTTCTTACCCACGCGAACCACTTCGAGAGCCCGGCGGCGCTCGCCAAGCTAAGGGATACGAGCCTCGCCGATACGCCCGACAGCCTCTACCGCGGGTTACGCATCCGCGAGCTGTTGTCCGGGCGGCAAGGCCAGCTCGACGCGGATGCTCTTAAGACGGCATTTCGCGATGATTTCGGCACGCCTTTCGCCATCTGCCGTCCGGTGGTGGAGGAGGGTGGAAACCTCGGAGCAACGGTGGCCTCGATCGTCATGACGCCAGCGGAAGGTCGCATGGAAATCTGCCCGATGCCGGCGGAGAATGAAGTGTTTACGAGCTATCGGGTGTGAGTGGGGGAGCGCGCAACGACCGTTCGACAAAATCCGCAATTCCTCCGGCATCATTCAAATCCAGCACCGGCACCGCCGCCGTCACCGGATAGTCCGCCGCGATCGCCAGCACGTTGGGGTCGACTTCCGCCAGATCGCCATCGCGATTGCTCTGGCGGCGGCGGACCTCGATCTTCTTGAGTGGCAGCGACTTGTAGCCCTCGACGATGACGAGATCGGCGGGGCCGAGCGCCGCCAGCATGTCGTCGAAGGAGGGCTCCGCGCCGTCTTCGATCTCGCGGATGAGTGCGACGCGGCGTGCCGAGACAACAGCCACCGACGACGCGCCGGCCTGCCGATGGCGGAAGCTGTCGGTGCCGGGATGATCGATCTCGAAGATGTGGTGGGCGTGCTTCAGGCTCGCAACCCTCAATCCGCGCCGGACGAATTCCGCGATGAGCTTCGTCACCAGCGTTGTCTTGCCGGAGTTCTTCCAGCCGACGATGGCGATGACGGGAGGCGTGTGTGATGGACTGCTCACGCCATCGCCTCGGCGTAGTCTTCGGCGCGCGCCAGATCCTCGGGCCGGTTGATGTTGAAGAAGGGATCGATATGCCGGCTGCCGGCAACGATCATATCGAAATGCGCGAGGGCCGGCCGGTGCTGTCCGGTCCAATCCGAGACCTTGCGATTGCCGGCCCTGAGATACCCCGCGAGGTCGCCCATCAATGCCATCGACCAGAGCCCGAAGGTCTGGTGGGTGCCGGACTCCGACGCTGCCAACGCCAGCCTGGCATCGCTTTCGATCCGCGCAACCCTCAGCCTCTCGACCAGGTCCAGCGGGAAAAACGGCGTGTCGGCCGCGACCGTCACGAGGTCGGCGGCCCCCGCCGCTTGCAGCGAATAGGTCATGCCGGCGAGCAACCCCGCCAGCGGCCCGGCGAAGCCCTCGAGGGTGTCGGCGACGACCGGCAGACCGAAGCCGCGGAACCGCGCCGGATCACCGTTCGCGTTGATGACGATGCGCTCGACCTGGGAGGAAAGCCGCTCGACCGCGTGGGCGATCATCGGCTCGCGCCGCAGCGAGAGCATGGCTTTCTCCCGCCCGCCCATCCGCTCGGAGCGGCCGCCGGCGAGGATGACGCCCAAAGGTTTCAACGGCTGTGGCATGTGTCGGGTATCGGGCCCAAGAGTTGCCCGAGCTTCTAGCATGGCAACGTGCCCGATGGCCAAGCTATCGCCTTGCCGAGCCCGGCATTCTGGCCAATAGTCGGACATCAGGCGCAGGCGAATTCTGGCTGCGCAATCCAGTCTCGCAAGGTCAACAACACTGGGAGGTTCGTCCGACATGTCCAAGATCAAGAGACGCGAGTTCCTAAAGGGCGCTGGAGCTGGCGCCGCCGCCGTGGCCGCAACGACCATTGCAGCCCCGGCCATCGCTCAATCGAGCCCTGAGCTCAAGTGGCGTATGACCTCGAGCTTCCCCAAATCGCTCGACACGATCTACGGCGGCGCCGAGATCTTCGCGCAGTACGTCTCGGAAGCGAGCGACGGCAAGTTCCAGATCCAGGTCTTCCCGCCGGGCGAGATCGCGCCCGGGCTCGAAGCCGCCAACAAGGTCGGCGATGGCTCGGTCGAGATGTGCCACACGGCGATGTATTATTACTGGGGCAAGGACGCGACCTACGCGCTGGGCACCCAGATCCCCTTCGGCCTCAACTACCGCGGTCACAATGCCTGGTGGTTCCACGGCGGCGGCGAGGCACTGCTCAACGATTTCTACGCCAAGCAGAACCTGTTCGCGATCGCCGCTGGCAATACCGGTGTGCAGATGGGCGGCTGGTGGCGCAAGGAGATCGCAACGCTCGCTGACCTGCAGGGCGTGAAAATGCGCATCGGTGGTTTCGGTGGCAAGGTCATCGCCAAGATCGGCGTCGTGCCGCAGCAGATCGCGGGTGGCGAGATCTATCCCGCACTCGAGAAAGGCACGATCGATGCCGCCGAGTGGGTCGGCCCCTACGATGACGAGAAGCTCGGCTTCAACAAGGTCGCGCCCTTCTACTACTATCCGGGCTGGTGGGAAGGCGGGCCGATGCTGCATGTGTGCGTGAACAAGGCGAAGTACGAGACGTTGCCGCAGAGCTACAAGACGCTGCTGCGTGCGGCCGGTGGCTACGCCAATCAGGACATGGTGGCGAAGTACGACGCGCTGAACCCGAAGGCGATCCGTAGCCTGGTGGCCGGCGGCGCGCAGCTCCGACCCTTCCCGCAGGACGTCATGGAAGCCTCCTTCAATGCCGCGAAGGACATCTATGCCGAGCTTTCGGGCGGCAATGCCGAGTGGAAGCCGATCTTCGATTCCATGATGGCGTTCCGCAACGAGGCCTTCCTGTGGCAGCAGATCGCCGAAGCCGGCTTCGATAACTTCATGATGGGCCAGCAGCGCAAGAAGGCGCTATAACCCGGCCAAGAGCCTCTGGTGCCAGCTCGTGCGATGCGAGCTGGCACCCCAAACTTTCTACTTGTTGTTCCCCATGATCTCGCGGGCCTTTCGCTCGCGCCAGGCTTCCAGACGACGCGAGGCGCCGCCGAAGACCGCGACGCCATGGGCGAGCAGCCCGAGGCCCCAGCCGATGATCGGCCACTGCGCCCACCAATTGCTGCCCGACGTGACGTTGACGGCGATCAGGATGCCGCACACCAGCGCATAGACGGCGGCGTGGATGTAGAAACCTTCCATGGCGCGCACCTGCCGGCGGGCGACTTCGAAATTTTTGCGGTCGTCCATCGAAACTCCTCGACGCGTTGTCTTAGAGCACTTTCCGACCAAGTGGATACCGGTTGGTCGAAAGAAAGTGCTCAAAGCCAATAACTTAGACCGGCTTTCCGATTCCGTAGGATCGGAAAACGGTCTAGTGAAAAGCTTTGCTGCCGAAGATAGCATTTGGCGTGCCCAACCCGAGGGGCCATTGTATTTGCAGTGAACGGCGGCGGCGAGAAAATCAGCGCGGCCGTTGGCCCGCTATGAGGGAGATCAAATAGATCGGTGTGTTGTTTTGCTTTCGGAGACGCAAAGGGCGCTTGGTGAATGGTTTTTGCCAATTACCGGCGCCACAAAACAATAAGACCCCAGGCAACATCCACAAAAGCGCGCGCCGTGACTACGCTTAACCAAACGGCGCGGCTCGTCGATGTTGCCCTGGGGCCCGATTACTCTACGCTTACTCGTACACCACTGTGCTCTCTGAGCACTTTTGGATAGTAGCAGGGTCTTTTGCGCCTGTCACCGCTTTCCACATGCAACCTTCTACCCTGTGGATTATTCCGTGCGGCCCATGTTTTTTGTTGAGAGTGGGGCGGGAATAAAATCCCAGATGCCCGAATCGATGGAATGCCGGCAGGGAGCGGGATCAGATCGTGTTGTACTTCGCCTATGGCTCAAACATGTCGCCCAAGCAGATGCGCGCGCGGTGCCCGGGATCGCGGCCTGCGGGTGTCGCCGAGCTCCAGGGCTGGCGCTTCGTCATTACTAAGCGCGGGACGGCGAACATCGTGCCGGCGAGGGGCGCCCGGGTGATCGGCACGCTCTGGCGATGCCTGCCACAGCATCTGGCGATGCTCGATCGCTATGAGGCCGTGCGGCTGCGGGTCTACCGGCGCCGGACCGTTGTGGTCCGGCTCGACAAAAGTCGTGAGACGCACGCCATCGTCTATGTCGCGAGCCTGCATCAACCGGGCTTGGCGCGGCGGGAATATCTGGTGACGGCCGTGTTGCCGGGCGCGCGGGCGTTCGGCTTGCCGCCGGAATACATCGCGGAGATTGCGCGTTGGCTGCCGCCGGGCCGGGTTGGCGCCGCCAAGCCACGCTATCGCGGCCGGCGGCATTAATGCCGTTTGTGGCTGCGAAGCCTCACCCCGTTACATGCGATTGATTGACAGCGCACGGCGCAAAAAAGACAATTGCTGAATGGAGGTCGCGGAGTTGGGCCGGTCTACGAAGCCCGTCGCCTCCAAGGCCCTGGACCGTTTCCGATCCATGAGGATCGGAAGACGGTTCAGGTTTGTTGGCTTGGAGCACTTTCTCGCGGCCAACCGGTGTCCACTTGGCCGGAAAGTGCTCTTGTTCCATCGGAGGTGACTCATGAATCTACTCTTCTCTTTCGCCGGCCGGATCGGGCGCGGCAAGTTCTGGCTTGGCGTGCTGGCGCAGTTCCTGCTTTCGATCGTCGGATACGGGTTGATCTACCTGCTCGTTCCGTTCGATCAGCTAATTGTGACCGGCGCCGACGGTCTGCCGGTGCTCGACGCCCTCGGCAATCCGCAAATGAACTTCTCCAGTCCCTCGGCGATGCCGTTGTGGATCATCGGCGGTATCATGGCTGTTGTTGGCATCTGGTGGTCGTTGGCCGTTGCCGTGAAGCGATGCCATGATCGCGGCAAGAGCGGGTGGTGGGTACTCGTGGCGCTTATCCCGATCATCGGCTTCATCTGGTGGCTGGTCGACCTCGGCATTCTCGAGGGCGAGGAGGGCGAGAATCGGTGGGGTCCCAATCCGGTACCCGTGAAAGATTGACGATTGACGCATTCGTACAAACGCAAAGCGCCGCGATCATCTCGCGGCGCTTTTGTTTTCGCAGTGAAGGCGTTCGCGCTCAGCTGGCCGGCGTGTCGCCATAGAGGCCGTTGCGGCCGCTGCCATTGCCGTTTGTCAGCAAACCGATGTCGGCCGGCTTCGGCGCGGTTCCAACCGGATCTTCGGTGCGGCGCGACTTGCCCTCGAAAAACGCACCCTGCTCGATCGCGAGCGAGCGATGAAACACATCGCCTTCGACATGGGAGGTCGACTGCAGCGCCACGTGATTGCCGCGTACCGAGCCCTCGACCCGGCCGCGGATCACGACTTCGTCCGCGACCACATTGCCCTGCACGCGTGCCGTCTCGCCGACGAGCAGCGAGCCGCACTGGATGTCGCCTTGAAGCTCACCCTCGATCGTCACTTCGCCATTGGATTGCAGGCTGCCGGTGATGACGAGATCGGCACCGATCACGGAGGATGACATCTTCTCATATCCTCTGCTGGGGGGCGTGGGAGTCCAGGACCCTGTCGACTGCGCAGGTGAGGCCGCCGGCACGAGCGACTGCCGCGGCTGATCGATCGTCGTCGCCGGACGGTCGGGTTTCTTTGTGAACATCGCACTCCACCTCGCCACTCGCGCACTACCCCACCGGCACGAAACGGCCGGCATCCCAAATCCCGGAAAGTCTCTCTGACATGCCCTCTTCGGCCACCGTGGCAGCCGGAGCCCTCAGCCTCTCTCCCCGGCACAATCTATGCGCGACGCACATCCAAGGGTCAAGACGACGGCGGTGATCACCGGGGTAGGGAAGGAAAGTGACGGGAGGGTGACAGCGCCATTGCCGGGAGCGGGGTTTCCTTCGATAATTCGAGGCTCGAAACAAATAACGAGCTCTCCATGGCCACCCTCGGCGTCGTCGGCGCGGGTCACCTCGCGACCTACTTCATCACCGCGCTCCGGCGCGGCGGCTACGACGGCGAAATTATCCTGTCGCCGCGAAATGCGGAGCGCGCTCAGGTTCTTGCTCAGAGTGCCAGTTGTCGGATAGCGGCCTCGAATGCCGAAGCCATTGCCGGCGCCGACATCGTACTCCTCAGCGTCAGGCCGCCGCACGCCGCGGCGGCGGTCGACGGCCTGTCCTGGCGGGCGAACCAGACCATCATCTCAGCCATGGCCGGCCTCCGCCTCGCCGATCTGCGCCGCATGCTGCCGGGCGCAGGCGCCATCCACCTCATCATGCCGCTGAGCTTCATCGCGGAGGTAACGGGGCCGTTTCCGGTCTTTCCGCCACCGCAAGGCGAGATCGCCCGCTTTCTCCGCCAAGCCGGCGAGCCGGTCGCCATCGACACCGAGAAAAGCTACGACGCAACGCTGCTTGCCGCCTGTGCGGCCACCTGGATCTACGACCTTGCCCACTCCATGGTGGAGAGCTTCGTGCGCCATGGCTTGAGCCCCGAAGCAGCGCGGGCGCTGACGCTCGGCAATATCGCTGGCTCGGCCGGCTATGCGCTCAACCATCCCAAGGCAAGCCTTCTCGACATATCCGCCTCGATCGCGACCGAAGGCACCTATACGAAGCTCGGCCTCGATCAGATGAAACGGGACGGCTTCGACAAGCCATGGCGGGATGCGATCGCGGCGATTGCCGCGAAGCTGGGTTAGAGTGCTTCCGGAAAAGTGCGAAGCGGTTTTCCGAAAAGAAGCACGACAAACCAAGGAACTAGGGTGTTGAAGCGATTCAACAAAAAACGGAAACACCCTAGTGCCCGATCGCCGCGAGCGGCCGGTAGAATCCAGGCATCAATCCGGCCTCGGCGCGGGCGCGGTCGTTGAAGGGCGGTTTCACGGGGCCGCGAAAGTGTTTGCGCACCAGCGCGTGAAACGTCGGCTCGGGCTCCAGGCCTTCGCGCTCGCAGAGGAAGCGGAACCATTTGAGGCCGAAGGCGACGTGGCGCTTCTCGTCGCGAAAGATGATTTCCAGGATGCGAGCGGTGGCCGCATCGCCCAACTTCGTCGCCTTCTCGATCATGGCCGGTCCGACATCGAGGCCGCGCGCTTCGAGCACCAGCGGCACCACGGCGACACGGGCGATCAGACTTTCGCCGGTCGCCTGCGCCGACTGCCAGAGGCCGTCATGGGCGGGAAGCGATCCGTAGTGGGCGCCGAGCTCCTCCAATCGCACCGAGAGCAGCTCGAAATGCTTCGCCTCCTCGACGCCCACCCGCACCCAGTCGTCGAAGAAGGCGAGGGGGATAGGCGCGGCGGCGAAGCGGCCGATGAGATCCCAGGTCATGTCGACGGCCGACAGCTCGATATGAGCGAGTGCGTGCAGATGGGCGATCCGCCCCTTCTCGCCGCCGAGCGCGCGCTTGGGCATCTCGCGTGGATGCAGCAGCTGCAACTCGGGGGGACGGCCGGGCCGCTCGGGCATGCGCGCGGGTGAGGAGCGCCGGACGAGCGTAAGCCTGCGCTTGTGCCAGTCTTGCGCGGTCGCCTTGGCGAGAGCGACTTTCTCCGTGAGGTCAGCCGCCAGCACGATGGCGCGGGCCCGGTCCGCTAGTGTGGTGTCCCGCAAATACCTTCTCCTTTCACGGCAGACGTTCCAAGGTATTTGCGGGACAAAACCACACTAGAAACATAAGCATTCTAGTGCCCTTGCGTCTCCGAAATGCCTTGAAGAGGGTGCGGCACGTGCGAAGGCATTTCGGAGACAGGGCACTAGTGTCGCGCTCATAGGGCCTGGACGGCTTCGAGCACCTTCTGGGCGTGTCCCTCGACCTTGACCTTGCGCCAGACCTTGGCGATCTGGCCCTTGGCATCGACGAGAAGGGTGGTTCGGTCGATGCCCATGTAAGTCTTGCCGTAATTCGTCTTCTCGACCCAGACTCCATAGGTGTTTGCGACTCCCTTATCCTCGTCGGCGGCCAAAGTGACGCCGAGCTTGTGCTTGTCGCGAAAGGCGCAATGATCGGCGATCGAATCGGGTGAAATGCCGATGATTTTGGCGCCGGTCTTGGCGAATTCGGAGGCTAGGCGCGTGAAGTCGATGGCTTCGATCGTGCAACCGGGCGTATCGTCCTTGGGGTAGAAAAAGATCACCACGGGAGTGCCCTTGAGCTTGGCGAGTTGAACGGCCTCTCCATCGTCGGTGGGGAGCTTGAAGTCGGGGGCCGGCTGGCCAGCTTCCAATGTCATGGGGTTGCCTTTCTTTGGTCGCTTTTCTTGTGGCTTCGTGACGTGGAGGGATGGGTTTGATTTGGGCTGAGAGCCGAGGCTGATCAGGGCTTTGCGCCCAGGTCAATCCCGGCGTGCGGAGGCCCATGACACTCCCTCGTCTTGGAATCGGCAAGTGCGGTTCGGCAGGGGCACAGACCCCGGATCTGCCTGAGCCCGTTCGGCATTGGGCGCGCGGGAGAGGACAGTGACTGAGCACTGGCCGGCAGCAGGGACTGGCGAATGACGACGGGCCGACCCCTCGTTACCCGTTCCGTCCGGCCGCTGAAGCCGGTGGCACTTCCCATGCCGCGGGCGCGTCCGCTGACCCTTGCGCTCGAGGTGCTGGCTGGCGCGGTCGTGCTGGGCCTCGTGCTGCTGGGCGGATTGCATCTCAAGCTCTCCTACGGCCCGATCGATGCGGGCTTCCTCGCCGGACCGATCGAGCGCGCGATCAATGCCGAGATCGCACCATTGCGGGCGGAGATCGGCGGTGCCGTCATACGCTACGAGGAGGGCGCGCGCGATGTGCGCTTCCGGCTCGAGAAAGTGGTCATACACGGCGAGGACGGCAGCGTCGTCGCCGAGGCCCCCTCGGCCGGCATCAGCCTGTCGGCGCGTGCGCTGCTCAGTGGACGGATCGCGCCGTCGAGCATCGACCTCATCCGGCCGCGCCTCCAGCTGGACTACTCGGAAGCCGGCGGACTGTCGCTGCGAACGCCGGACAGCATTCCGGAGCCCAAGCCCGCAAAACGTCCAAAACTCGCCGAGTTGCCCGAGGTCGACGCCGAGGTCATCACCGCACCAACGGACGGTGCGGATGCGCCAGTGAGCGGTGGAAGGAAGCCAGAAGATAAGGGGTTCCGCCTCTCGATCGCCGAAACCATTGCTGCAACGCTCGCCGATGCGCGGCATGCCGCGTCCACCTCGAGCTATCTGACGGAGCTCGGCCTCGTCGACGCCGAGGTGCTGCTGAACACAGGCGCGGATGTCACGCGCTGGCGGCTGCCGCAACTGGTCATGAGCCTCGAGCACCGGGAGAAGCGCAGCCTAATCCGCGGGGAAGGTCAGCTTGCGACGTTATCGGGCCCGGTTGCCTTCGGGCTGTCGGCCGAGGAGTCGGAGAAGCAGAAGCTGCTGACGCTCACGCTCAAAGTTTCCAATCTCGTGCCGCGCGATCTCTCCGCGGGGCTGCCGGGCTATGGCGCGCTCGCGGCACTCGCCATGCCCGTCAGCGGGGAGAGCAAGATTTCGCTGTCGAGCTCGGGCGAGATCATGGACATCCAGACCATGCTCGATCTCGGTCGTGGTGCGCTCGCGCTATCGAGCCTCGGCATCGAGCCCATCGACCTCGACGACGGCAAGCTCACCTTGCGCTACGTATCGGAGGAAGGGCGCATCGAAGTTTTGCCGTCGGTGCTGAGATCCGGGCAAAGCCGCGCCTCCGTCACCGGAACCGCCGTGCCGCGCAAAGCCGGCGGCTCCGTCAATCTGTGGGAATTCAACGTCACCCTCGCGGACGTGACACTGGCCGACGAGGAATTCGGTCTGGCCGCCGCCGGGGTCGACGAGTGGACCATCCGCGGCGCCTTCGTGCCACAAAGCGGACTGCTCGCAGTCGAGCGCATGCGCATCAGGGCGGGGGGCGGCACGCTCGATGTCGCCGGCCGGGCGTCAGCCTCCATGGGCCTCGGACTGAGGGGCGTGGTGACCGCCATGCCGACCGATCATTTCAAGCGATTGTGGCCGCGCGCCCTCGCGCCCCCCACGCGCGAATGGGTGATGGCGAACATCGCGGGTGGGACGATCGTCGAGGGCCACATCGATATCGCGCTCGGGCCGAAGGAGCTCGCAAGTCTGGAGGCGACCGGCGAAGTGCCAGCGGGCGCGATCGTTGCGGGGCTCGCCGGAGAAGGTGTCTCCATCGGCTATGTGCCGGGACTGCCGCCGATCCTGGCCGAACGCGCCAGCCTGAAGCTCGATGGCGCGGTGTTCGCGGCCGAGGTGCCGCACGGCATCGTCACGCTCGCGAGTGGACAGAAATTGGAGCTGGAGGACGGCCGCTTCGACATTGCCAAGACGCTCTCGCAGCGACCCGAAGCGACGACCGAATTCAAGGTCCTGGGCGATGTCGACGGCGCCCTGGAGCTGCTCGGCCATCCCAACCTCGCCCTAGCCCAGCGGGCCGGATTCAAGACCGGCGACGTCACCGGCAAGCTCACCGGCGCCTACCGGTTGAGCTTCCCCCTGATCGAGGAACTGCTGCTGGACGACGTGAAGGTCAAAGGCAACGCCCGCATCGAGGATCTCGGAACGGCGAAGGCGATGGGGCCGATGACGCTGCAGGGCGGCACGCTGGACCTCGTCGTCACCGAGAAGGCGCTCGAGGCGAGCGGCAAGGTCTTGCTCGATGGTGTGCCGGCGGAAATTGCCTGGTCGAGGCCGTTCGAGGGCCCGGCCTCTCCGCTCGTGCTCAAGGCGGTGCTCGATGCGAGCGACCGCGACCAGCTCGGCCTCGCCGTCAATCACTTCCTGATCGGCGACTTGCCGGTCAAGCTCGCCCTTGCGGGGCTCGACGGAGCCGGGAAGGGCGTCGATGTCGAAGCGAATCTGACGGACGTCGAGCTGGTGCTCGACAACATGGCCTGGCGCAAACCACCCGGCCAGGCAGCCAAGCTCTCGTTCCGGCTGACGCCGAGGACCGACGGCGGCACCGACTTGGAAAATGTCCGCATCAAGGGCGACAGCATCGATGTCGCCGGCACCATTCGTCTGGACAAGCAGCGCAAGTTGACGGCCTTCGAGTTTCCGGAGTTCTCGATCAACTTCCTGTCGCGTCTGGCGATCAGCGGCAAAATGCAGAATGACGTCTGGAAGGTGAAGGCAAGAGGGGCGACTTACGATGGCCGGACGCTGTTCAAATCGTTCTTCTCGGCGGGGGAGTTGACGAGCACGTCCCGGCCCGAGGCGAGAACGAAAACCGGCATTGATCTGGAAGCGCGCATCGAGACCATCGTCGGCTTCGAGGATACGACGGTGAGCGACGTCGACCTCGTGATGACGCGCCGGGCGGGCAAGCTGCAGAGCCTGAAGGCGACGGGCAAGCTCGCGAGCGGCAAGCCGATCGCGGTCAGGCTCGAGAAGGGTCCGCAAGGCCGCAGGCTCGTGGCTGAGACGCGCGATGCCGGTAATGCCTTCCGGCTGATCGACTTCTACTCCAACATCGAGGGCGGGGAGGCGGTGCTGCACGTCAATCTCGACGGACGCGGGGCGGCCGAGAAAACCGGCACGCTGTGGACAAAGGATTTTTCGATCCTCGGCGACACGGTCGTCAAAAAGGTGCTCGCACGCTCCCAGGACGCGGCGATCGCCGATGCCGGCAGCGGCGCCCCGAAATTCGAGCGTCAGAAGCTCGCGTTCGATCAGCTGAGGGTGCCGTTCTCGGTCGGCTCCGGCCAGCTCGTGCTGCACGATTCGATCATCACCGGCCCGTCGCTGGGAGCCACCATGCGCGGCAAGATTGATTTCGATCGCGGCCTGGTGCAGCTCGCCGGAACCTATGTGCCGCTCTATGGCATCAACTCGATTTTCAATGGCGTGCCAATCCTCGGCACTATCCTTGGGGGAGAACAAGGCGGCGGCCTCTTCGGCATCACCTTCACGGTGCAAGGACCGCTCAAGAGCCCCCAGGTTGGCGCCAACCCGGCCTCGCTGCTGACACCTGGCATCTTCCGCCAGATCTTCGAGACCGATCCGAGCGCCGCCGGCATCCAACAGCGCAAGCCCAAGAGCGGCGAGAAGTCAGGGGAACCGGCGACCTCAAGTCTACCGGCGCAATCGGACGGCGGCTCTGGTGCATCGGTCGGAGAAGCGATGGAGGCGCAGACCGCGCCGTCCAAGCCAAAGAAAAAGAAGAACAAGGCAGTCGTGCAAGAGCCCGCATGGGAAGCGCAGTCGAACTGAGGGTTGGCCGCCTCAGGTTACCTTGAGCTTTGGTCCGCCTGCGCCTCGGGACCTGGCCTTGCGCTCGGCCTCCCGCTTCAATGGCCGCGACACCGGACAGACCTCCTGCACGAAGCCGTTCAACGTATTGACCAGGCTTTCCCGCACCAGGGCGTAGTGGATGAACTGCCCGCGCCGCTCGCTGCGGATGAGCCCTGCGCCTTCCAGAATGCTCAGATGCTTGGAGATCGAGGGCTTCGAGATGTCGAAACGCTCCGCGATCTCACCCGCCGTCAGCCCTTCGGCCGACAGGTAGGCGAGAATCCTCCGCCTGACGCCGGAGGCGAGAGCCTCAAAGACGTTGTCCATTCACCGTATCTCGCGAGCGTTACATTTAGCCTCTTGCCTAAATAGCTAGCTCTGCCTATTTTGTCAATTAGCCAATTGGCTAAACAACGAATTCAATCCGGGACCGGGAGGTTGCCATGCCAACAGATGCCAACACCGTCATGCTCGCCACCTACGCCGTCTATGTGGCGGCGAGCCTCGCCATCACCGTCTGGGTCGGACGCAGCCTGCACGCCAACGGGCGGGTGTTCCTGGTCGAGAATTTCGAGGGGAGGGAGGCGCTCGCCGACAGCGTCAACCACCTGCTGCTCGTCGGCTTCTATCTGATCAATATCGGCTTCGTATCGCTGGCGCTGCGCTTCGGAACCAAGCCCGACAGCGCGGTCGGGGCCATCGAGTATCTCTCGACCAAGATCGGCCTCGTCATCGTGGTCGTCGGCCTCATGCACTTCTTCAACATGTTCTGGCTGGTCCGGTTCCGGAAGTCCCGGCTGTTCGAGGTGCTGAACGGGCAGGGGAGCGCGCCGCGCGAAGCCAATCCGCTGATCACTTAAGGCTGTGCAAGGAGGCCCTATGACAACGAAACGTGAAACGTCGCCTCTGCGCGTGGCGCTCGGCCTCCTCTCGGGGGCCGTTGTCGGGGCGGCGGTCTTTTGGGTTGGTGCTATGACGGTGGACCATTCGCCAATCACCCAGTCGCTGCACCTGACCACGTTCCTTAGTCTGACGGCGGTGACCGGGGTTATCTGGCTGGCCGGCCTACTGGTCCTTGCCTGTCCGATCTGGTTCATCCTCCACAGACTGCGGGCGCGAGGACCGCTAGCGGCTACGACCCTCGGTTCCGTTCTGAGCTTCCTGTTCTTCTTTGGTGCGATGACGAATTGGTTCGGCTTGAATGCACCCGGTTCGCCGATCGGCGCAGCGACCCTGCGCGACCTGGACTGGTGGCGCGGTCTCGAGGCAGCCGGTTGGATGACACCACTCGGCGCGCTGGTCGGGCTGGTGGTCTGGCGCGTGGCGTACAAACGCGTCTCCAGAGCGTGATGGCTGCCCACAAAAGCAAAGGCCCGGATCGCTCCGGGCCCCGCAGTCGTTAAAGACGGACGCGCACTGTGATGGCGTCCGGCCCGATGATCAGGAAGCCTGGATCGTGGAAACGGCGACCTTGCCGGTGCGGCGATCTTCCTGGGTTTCGAAGGTCACCTTCTGGCCCTCGCGAAGCCCGGTGATGCCGGCCCGCTCGAGAGCGGTCGCGTGCACGAACACGTCTTTGCCCCCGTTGTCCGGAGCGATGAAGCCGTAGCCCTTCTGGGCGTTGTAGAATTTGACAGTGCCTTTATTCACGTCGTCGTCCTTTTTAGATGCCGTGGCCTGCGCCATGGCGAAGCGGGTATGCTGAAGCGGCATGCCCAGTCGCGTCTCGATTTTTGGGGGGAAGTCTGATCGCGCTGCGGGTCGCCCCGACGAGTTACGGCCCGATCGTCCGGCCAAAGTCGATGAGCGAATGTAAGGGGCCAAGCGCCCGAGAGCAAGAGGTGTTGCCGCAGCAAGGTAACCTTAAATCGCCTGCGGCCGCTCCGCGAACGGCTCTCTGATTATTCATAGCGCCATTGCCGGAACAGCTGCGAAATGCAAAAGGCCCGGATCGCTCCGGGCCTTCGTAGGCTAGTCGTTCAGGCGCTTACGCGGCCTGGATCGTGGAGACGGCGATCTTGCCCGAGCGGCGGTCTTCAGCGGTATCGTAGGAGACCTTCTGACCTTCGCGCAGTCCGCTCATCCCGGCCCGCTCGAGCGCGGTTGCATGGACGAACACGTCCTTGCCGCCGTCATCGGGAGCGATGAAGCCGAAGCCCTTTTGATCGTTGTAGAATTTCACAGTACCTTTATTCACGGTATGTCCTTTTCAGTTCCGTGACTAGCATGCGTGTAGCGCTGTCGCACATGCGAATGCACCCAATCATGCGTCGATGTTTTGGGGGAAGTTTTGAACGTGCTCCCGGCAAAACCACGGAGTCACGGCCCTGTCGTCCGGCCAAAGTCGATGGATAACATGTAGGCGCAATCGCTCGCGATTGCAAGGGCCATGTCGAAAAAAGGCCCCGATGTGCCTGGAAGTGCTTAGCGGTCCATCTTACGGGCGAGACCTCAGAACTTCCGATACGCCTTGTTGAGCTGCATCAGCGGGTGCTTGGGGCTCATCTGGAACTTGATGAGCAGCTCGCGGGCGATGTTGTCGCGATCCTGCTGATCCTTGGGCAGCTTCACGCCCTTGGGGATGCGCACCCAGCCGTTGACGTTACGATCGAAGATCGCGGGCTCGCCTTCCTCGTAGCCCATGTGGACGTCCTCGAGCCAGTTGAGGTCGTCCCAGCCCATGAACTCCATGTAGCCTTTGAGGAACGGCGTGATCTTCTTGTAGTCGGGCACCAGGTTCACATCGTAGCGATAGCCGATGTGCTGGCCGATCTCCTTCTCGCGCGCCGAGCCTAAGCCCGCCTTGTCCTTGATGAACTGATCGACGTCCTTGATCTCGGAGCCTTTGTAGGATGAGCCTGCCATGTGATGAATCTCCGTAAGTCGAAAGTCGTAAGATCGTAAGTCGGGGAAGTCGCTGTGGCCGCGCCACTTGCGACTTACCACTCACGACTTACCCATCAGTACTTGTGATAATTCCCGCCGCCGGCCTCCATGCCGACCACGTAGTTGGTGCCGGCGAGCGGCACCTTGCACATGGCGGAGGCTTCCATGGTGAGGGCGGCCAGATCCTCGACCTCGAGCGAGTGGACGTTGGTCTTGCCGCAGGCGCGCGCCAGCATCTGCACTTCCATGGTGAGGGTGTGCAGGAAGTTGTAGACGCGCTCGGCCGCCTCGTCCGGATCGAGCCGCTTGCGTAGCTCGGGATCCTGCGTTGCCACGCCCACCGGGCAGCGGCCCGAATGGCAGTGGTAGCACTTGCCGGCCGGCACGCCGATCTCGGCCTCGAAGTCGGTGACGCCCTCGATGTGCTTGTTGCAATTGAGCGCCATCATCACAGAGTGGCCGATCGCGATGGCGTCAGCGCCGAGCGCCAGCGCCTTGGCGATGTCGCCGCCGTTCCGGATGCCGCCGGCGTAGACGAGGCTGATCTCGCCCCGCTTGCCGAGTTCGTCGATGGCGCGGCGCGCCTCGCGGATGGCGGCGATGCCGGGAACGCCGGTATCCTCAGTCGCGATGTGCGGGCCGGCGCCGGTGCCGCCTTCCATGCCGTCGATGTAGATCGAGTCCGGTCCGCACTTGACCGCCATGCGCACGTCGTCATAGACGCGCGCCGCGCCGAGCTTCAGCTGGATCGGGATTTCGTGGCCGGTGGCCTCGCGGATCTCGTTGATCTTGAGGGCGAGATCGTCGGGGCCGAGCCAATCGGGATGTCGGGCGGGCGAGCGCTGGTCGATGCCGGCGGGGAGCGAGCGCATCTCGGCCACCATGTCCGTGACCTTCTGGCCCATCAGATGGCCGCCGAGGCCGACCTTGCAGCCCTGGCCGATGAAGAACTCGCAGCAGTCGGCGAGCCTCAAATGGTTCGGGTTGAAGCCGTAGCGCGACTGGATGCACTGATATATCCACCGTTGAGAATAGCGCCGCTCGTCGGGGATCATGCCGCCTTCGCCCGAGCAGGTGGCGGAGCCCGCCATGGTGGCGCCGCGGGCGAGCGCGATTTTCGACTCGTAGGACAGCGCGCCGAAGCTCATGCCGGTGACGTAGACCGGGATGTCGAGCACCAGCGGACGCTTCGCCTTGGGGCCGATGACGGTCTTCGTCTCGCACTTCTCGCGATAGCCCTCGATGACGAAGCGGGTGAGGGTGCCCGGCAGGAAGGTCAGGTCGTCCCAATGCGGGATCTTCTTGAACAGCGAGAAGCCGCGCATCCGGTAGCGGCCGAGCTCGGCCTTGATGTGGATGTCGTTGATGACCTCGGGCGTGAAGATCTTGGACGAGCCCAGGATGTACTTCTGCGTCTCGGCCGGCTCGAGCTTGGCGATTTTGCCGTTGGAACTCTTTCCGGCGGATGCTTTTCGCTTCGTTGTCTTAGCGGGAGTCTTGGCCATGTCTTGCGCTCTCATTCTGCTGCGGGCAGTAAGGCAGTACGTTAGGCAGTTAGGCAGTCAGAGGATGGTCAGTCTTCGGCGAAGCCAGTCGGGAGTTTGTCTTGAAGGGCTCGGATGAGCGCGTTCAGCAATCGTCCGACATTGGCCGCGCCGGTCAACAATGCATTGAATTCGGCCTCGCCCAATCGCTTCACACGATGCGATAGAATTATCAAAGTCTCGAGCTCCTTGAGTGAGCCACGGGCTGTCTTCAGAAAATGGACATACGAACCTGTACTCCCTCGGCCGTAGCCTTCGGCGATGTTTGCGGCGACGGAAGTTGCGCTGCGACGCATCTGAGATGTCAGGCCATAGATCTCCGAAGGCGGAAACGGCTCGGTGCCAGCGTAAACGGCCACCGCCAAATCCATCGCTCCCTGCCAGACTTTCAAATCCTTGTACGATTCGATCGTCATCTAGCTCTGCCACCGGCCTATCCACTGCCCACTGCCTTACTGCCTCACTGCCCTCTTCCTCACAGAACCAGCTTCTTCTCGCTCGGCTCGAGATTGTCGTAATTCCAGAGCTGCTTGCCGGCGACGATCTTCTGGAAGTGCTCGACGCCCTTGCGGGGGAGCATGTCGTACATCTTGAGCTTCCTCGTCAGCCATGCGAGGTCGAGGTCGGTGAGCTTGCCCGGAACGGCGTCGACGCCGAAATCCTGTACCTTGCCGCCGACATAGATCGTGCCGTCGTACATGCTATCGCCCAGGTTCTTACCGGCATTGCCGCAGATCACCATGCGGCCGCGCTGCATCATGAAGCCGGTGAAGGCGCCCGTGTCGCCGCCGACGAGGATGTTGCCGCCTTTCTGGTCGATGCCCGTACGCGCGCCAACCGAGCCCTTGCAGACGAGGTCGCCACCGCGCAGCGCGGCGCCGAACTGGCTGCCGGCGTTCTTCTCGATGACGACGGTGCCGGCCAGCATGTTCTCCGCGCACGCCCAGCCGACGCGGCCGGAAATGCGCACGTTCGGGCCGTCGAGCAGGCCGACGCCGAAATAGCCGAGCGAGCCCTCGACGATGAGATTGAGCCGGTTGAGGATGCCGACGCCGACGCCGTGCTTGGCGCCGGGGTTCTTCAGGACAATGGTGCCGAAGCCCTGCTTCATGAGATCGCGCAAGCGGATGTTGATCTGCTTGGGCTCGAGATTGGCGCAATCGATCTCGGCGCGCTTGTTGAAGTCGACGTCGAAGGCGTCGGGATAACCAAAGCCGCCCCCCTCGTCGGAGAGATCGAAGAAGCGCTGCTGGGTGCGGCCCTTCAGCTGCTCGGTATGCATGCCCATGCCGTGCGAGGCATGGTCCTTGTTGGGTGTCAGTGCGCCGGCCATGTGGTGGTCACCTCGAATGTGTCATGTCGTGTGAAGGGGCTAGTGGCGAGTGGCGAATGGCGAGTGGGGGTGAGCTGAGGTGACGCGGGGTTTTTCTTCCCCATTCGCCATTCGCCACTCCCCATTCGCACCTTCTCTCACGCCCGCCAGACGCGGACCTCCTCGTCATAGGGATCCCAAGTGTCGATCTCCTGCGGGAGGACGGCGCGGATCGCCATCTCTTCCGATGCGAGACAGATCATGTTGTCGCTCTCGTAGAGGACCATGGGTTTGGCTGCCATCGTATCCTTGGCCATGCCGATGGCGTCCTTCGTGGTCACCAAATAGGTAAAAACGCCATCGATGTCCTTGATGGATTCCTTGAGCACGTCCTCGAGCTGCGCGCCCTGTTCCAGATAGTGGGCGACATAGACGGCGAGCAGCTCCGAGTTGCAGCTCGACATGAAGCGGTGACCTTTCCGCTCCATCTCGCGGCGCATGATCCAGTAGTTGGTGAGCTGCCCGTTATGGACGACGGCGATGTCGTTGTAGGGGTAGGCCCAGTAAGGGTGCGCGGAACGGATGTCGACATCGGACTCGGTTGCCATGCGGGTATGGCCGATGGCGTGCGTGCCCTTCATCTTGTTGATGCCGTACTGGTTCGACACGGTCGCGGAGTCGCCCAGATCCTTGATCAGCTCGAGCGCATGGCCGAGCGAGAGGATTTCCGCCCCCTCGATATCCTCGATGTAGTCGGCGAGCTTCTTCATGTCGCCGTCGTACTGGATGCGGTAGCGGAAGGCGTATTCCGTCGCCTCGTCGGCGGCGGCGACGGTGACGCCCAACTCCTTCAACCGTTTATCGACCGTCGATTTGCGCTCCTTGATCTGATCGTGGATCTTGAAGCCTGTCTTCAGGTCGTCCTGCTCGGCGACCTTGAAGCGCATGATGTACTCGTTGCGCCCGGGTTGCCCGTAGATGGCGAATCCCGTCGAGTCGGGGCCGCGATGCTTCAGCGCCTGCAACATCTTCGTCATCTCGACGCCGACGTTGCCGACACCGTCACGGTGGATGAGGCCTGCTATGCCGCACATGATTGTCTCCGTAAGAAAGGGGGGAGTTGGGAGTGGCGAATGGGGAGTGGGGAAGAGCCTGCTTCGGGATCTGCCATCCTCCAATCACTGTCCGTCCCAGTTACTCACCCGAAGCATCTAGTTTGTCTTGCAGTTTCCGTATTAGCGACCGGACTATTTTGCCAATCCTCTCGCATTTGTTCAGCAGCGGGTCGAGCTCAGACTTCGATGCGAAATCCAATCTCGGAGACAAGATCAATTGCGTTTGAAGCTCCTTCAGCGAACCTTGAGCGATCCGCAAATGCTTGACGTAGTTTGCCGTCGTTTCCAGCCCATGTCCTTCAGCGATGTTGGACGGTATTGACACTGCGGCTCGACGCATCTGTTGCGAAAGTCCATAGCGTTCCTCGATCGGAAATTTGGCAGTCAGTCGATAGCACTCCACCGTGAGCGTCATTCCCATTTGCCATACGTCAAGATCCTCGAACGAGTTGATTTCGGCGACAGGCACTGGCGCACCTATCTTAAGAAATGGGGGAGTGGGGAGTGGCGAATGGGGAAGAAAGACGCATACTCCAACTTCGGTCGCAGGCTTTTCTCCATTCGCCACTCCCCATTCCCCACTCCCCCCTTTTCTTCACCGCCTTACGGCAGACAATTCAGATACTGCTCCAGATCCCATTCCGTCGACGTGTGGAGGAACTTCTCCCACTCGTCGCGCTTGTACTCGTCGAACAGGCGATGCATGTCGCCGGGCATCGACGACTTGATGACCTCGTCCTTGTTGAGCGCCTCGAGCGCGTCGCCGAGCGTCATCGGCAGCTTCTTGACCTGCTTGCCCTGCTCCATTGCCTGATAGATGTTGCGCTCCTCCGGCTTACCGGGATCGATCTTGTTGCGCAGGCCGTCGTCCATGCCCTTCAAGAGCGCACCCGCCATCAGATACGGGTTCACCATTGAATCGACCGCGCGATATTCGAAGCGGCCGGGTGCGGAGACGCGCAGGCCCGTCGTGCGGTTCTGGAAGCCCCAGTCGGCGAAGACCGGCGCCCAGAAGCCTGTATCCCAGAGCCGGCGGTAGGAGTTGACGGTCGAGCAGCCGATGGCGGTGGTCGCCGCCAGATGCTTGACGATGCCGCCGATGGCATGCAGGCCGAGCTGGCCCGGCATCTGCGGGTCCTTGCCGTCGGGCATGAAGGTGTTCTCGCCGCCGCGGCGGTAGCTGTAGGAGCTCTCGAAGCCCGGCAACCGCTTGGCATCGTTGCCGAGCAGCTTTACCTCGTCCTTGCCGCCTTTCCACAGCGAGATGTTGTGGTGGCAGCCGTTGGCCGAGACGCCCATGAAGGGCTTGCACATGAAGCAGGCGATGATGTTGAACTCGCGCGCGACCTGGGCGCAGATCTGACGGTAGGTCGTCAGCCGATCGGCCGTGCGCAGAGCGTCGTCATAGTTGAAGTTGAGCTCGATCTGGCCGGGCGCGTCCTCGTGATCGCCCTGGATCATGTCGAGGCCCATCTTCCGGCTGTACTCGATGACCCGCATGTAGACGGGGCGCAGGCTCTCGAACTGGTCGATGTGATAGCAGTAGGGCCGCGAGTAGCCGCCGTTCGGGTTGCCGTTCTCGTCCTTCTTCAGCCACATCATCTCGGGCTCGGTGCCGTGGCGCATCTGCAGGCCATGGTCCTTGCCGAACTGGTCGTGAATGCGGCGCAAGTTGCCGCGGCAGTCGGCGGTCAAGTAAGCGCCCGGGTCGTTCTTCTCCTCGCGGTTGCGGAAGAGGGTGCAGAAGAGGCGCGCGACCCGCTTGTCCCAGGGGAGCTGCATGAACGTCTCGGGCTCGGGCACGCCCACGAGCTCGGCGGCCTCGGGGCCATAGCCCAGATACTCGCCGCGACGGTTCATGAAGAGATTGACGGTCGAGCCGTAGACGAGCTGGAACCCACCGTTGGCAATGCCCTCCCAATGGTCGGCCGGGATGCCCTTGCCCATGATGCGGCCGGTGATCGAGACGAACTGGAGGTAGAGATACTCGATACCGAGCTCGTTGATCTTGGCTCGGACCTGCTTGATCATGTCGTCCCGGCCGGGCGACTTGATAAATGTCTCGTAATCGGTGGCCACGGGGCTCCTCCCATTTTCGATTGTTTGCTGGTGAAACGAGATTGGCGCGATCGGGTTCAATCGGCTGGCCAATCTATACAAGTCTCTGGGCTTTGAAATCCGCCCGCCGTCCTCCCTCGGGGCGCTCCTGGCGGAGCCGCCTTTAGCTTGTTGTCGACCGGGAGCGGGCCCTGCGCACATTCCGACGAAATGGAAAGCTGTCGAGAGGCTTCCGGCGCCGGCCATCGAGGGCCGTGCGCGGTTATCACTACATAAACTCCCGCCCATTGCAAACCAATTTTCGCCAATCGGGACCAATCGGCTCGCCGGGCCAGCCATGCGATCCGTGCACATGCGGACGGCCGCCCCGAGGAGGGGGCGGTCGTAGCAATTATTCGGGGGCGAGAAGAGGGCGGTTCAGGCGAACACGAAGTCGACCGCGTCGACATCCGCCAGGGATTTGCCGACGAGCAGCACGCCGCCTTTGAGCGTGTTGACGTTTGGTCCCCAGCTGAGTTCGAGGCCCGCGTTGGTTTCCTCGAAGAAGACGTCGTCGAGCGTCGTGACGCCGGCGATGCCCTGCAACAGGATCACGTCCTCTTCCTCGCCGAAGTTCGAGAACACATCCCAATCGGCGATGGCGTTGACGAAACCGGCATCGGCCCTGAAGCGGAAGATGTCGCTTTCCGCGCCGCCGCGCATGACGTCGATGCCGGCGCCGCCGTCGAGCAGGTCGGCCCCCGCATCGCCGAAGAGGAAGTCATTGCCAGCGCCGCCGAGCAGCCCATCGCTGCCGCTGTCGCCGCGCAACGTATCGGCGTTGGCGCCGCCTTCGATCCGATCATTGCCGCGACCGCCAAAAATCAAATCGTTGCCGGCATCCCCGAACATCTGGTCGGGTGCGAAGTCGAGGGTATCGGAGCCGAAGATGCGGTCATTGCCAGCGCCGCCCCTGAGGACGTCGCGACCATCCTCACCGAGCAGCCGGTCATTACCCGCATCACCGAAAAGCCGGTCGTTGCCGTTACCGCCGAGGATAGTGTCGTTGCCGGCCCCGCCATGGGCCTCGTCGTTGCCCGCGAACATGTCGATGTGGTCGTTGCCGCCGTTGCCGAAGGCGATGTCGTTGCCGCCAAAGGCGTCGATCTGGTCGTTGGCGTTGGTGCCGTTGAGGCGGTTGCGGGCGTCGTTCCCGAAGATGTTGGCCATGTGATGCTCCCGGTACCTGCGGGCCCTCCAGCGTGGGCCGTATGCGCACATTTAGGCTTGGCCGGGCTGCCTCCGCTGTTCCCGGCGGAACAGGCCGATGAATTTTCGTTCAGGATCGCAGCGGCCAGGCGGCCGCAACCAATTCGAACCAATCGAGCGCCAATTTGGTTGCGAGCGGCCTCGATTGGTGTAGGCTTTGCCCATGCAGCAGCTCGACGAAACGGAGGCTACCCTCCAGGCGACGCCCGGTGCGGGGGGTATCATCGCTCGGCTCCGGCGCGCCATCACGGGCGGCGTCTATGCCGACGGCGACCGCATTCCTCCCGAGCGGCAGCTTGCCACCGCCTTCGGCGCCGCCCGCTCGACCATCCGCCGGGCGCTCGACCAGTTGGAAGAAGAGGGGCTCGTCGTCCGCCGGGTCGGCGCCGGGACTTTCGTCGCCTATTCGGGACCGCTCGCAAGTCACACTGGCGAGATCTCCGATCTCATCTCCCCGCTGCAACTGATCGATGCGCGCATGGCGGTCGAGCCCTACATGGCCCGCCTCGCCGCGCTGCACGCCACCCAGCGCGAGCTCGACGGCATGCGTCAGGTACTCGCCAAGCTTGAGGCGGCGGCGGCCGACAACGACCTCTTCACGGAATTGGATTCGGAGTTCCATTTGGGCATCGCGCGCGGTGCACGCAATCCGCTGCTGCTGCACGTCTACGAAACCATCAATTCCGTCCGCACGCGCGCGCAGTGGAATACGGTGAAGGAAAAGGTGCTGTCGCCGAAACAGATCGCGGCCTACAACACGCAGCACCGCGCCATCTTCGAGGCGATGACGGTGCGCGACGCCCAGCGCGTCGCCGATCTGCTCGTCCAGCATCTGGAAAAAGCGCGGAGCGATCTGGTGGGAGCACATTCGGGATGAGACTGCCGACGGAAACGCTGCGCATCAGCGAACCCTATCCTGGTCTGTTTTCCTATTTCGACGGACGGCTGAACGGCGCGCGTATCTACTCGCCCGAGCCCAACTGGGTCGACGACGGCGCTTATGCGCTGGGCATCGCGAGTTTCGCGATCGTCTCGGGCCATGACGCGGTCGTCTACGACGCCAATCTCTCGGTCGCGCATGGCGAGTTCATTCGCAAACATCTCGAGGGCCTGGGCGTTCGCGATTTCCGCCTGGTGCTGAGCCACCATCACATCGACCACGTCTGCGGCAACGCGGCCTTCGCCGATTGCGAGATCATCGCCCACAAGTTGACCGAAGCGGCGATGCACCGCGACCGGCCGGCGCTGGAGGCCGCGACCTACGACGGCCCGCCGGCCATCAAACCCATCGTCATGCCCACGACCACCTTCGAGGGCACCATGGTGCTCGAATGCGGCAAGCGCCGCCTGACGCTGCTCCATCTCGACATCCACAGCCTCGACGGCGTCGGCCTGATGCTCGAGGACGAGCGCGTGCTGCTCGCGGGCGACACGCTCGAGGACATGATCACCTATGTGGCCGAGCCCGAGCGGTTGGAGATTCACTTCAAGGATCTCGATCGGCTGGCCAAGCTCGGCGCCACGCGGCTCCTTCCCAATCACGGCGACGCCGATTGGATTGCCAGGGGTGGCTACGCGCCGACGCTCATCACGGCGACCGAGCGGTACATGGAGCGCCTCCTGAAACAGGCCGCCGCCGACCCGGCGACCGACGTGCCGGTTCGCCAGTTCGTCGCGCCCGAGATCGAAGCCGGCTGGATCAGTGACTACGCGCCCTATGAAGTGGTGCACCGGCGGAATTTGTCGGTCGTGCGCAACATGCGGCGATAAGTTCTTTGCGGGAATGGCGAAGGAAAACGTGCGGAACTCACCCCTGCGTCGCCACATTGGCGAGGATGGCGAAATTCGGATAGGCCTCGGCGCTTCCTTGGGTGAGGTCCGGGCCGATGGGCTTCAATCCGTCGAGCGCGCGGATGGCGCCATCGGTGGCGGCTGCGATCATGTTCTGCGATACGAACACGACGCCGCCCTCCGGGTCGGACGAGATGCCGATGCCGACCTTGGCCTTGCGCACGAGATTGCCGATCACTGCGACATCGCGCTTGAAGCTCCCCCAGCCCACGAGGATGCCGGCCGTTGGCGCGCTCTCCACCACATTGCCGGTGACGCTCGCATCGGCTTCCACGGAAATGCCGACACCGCGCTTGTCCTCGCTGTCCTCGCGGCGGAAGAGGTTGCGCACGAGATTGGCGGAAACGACAGCAAGCCGCCCGCCCTCGTTGAAGTTCGTCACCGAGATGCCCTGGGCGGCGTTGTCGACGAGATTGGATGAGATGACCACGCCCTCGAAGGCGAACTCGGCATAGAGCGCGACTTCCCCGATCCGTTCGCAGGAGTTCCCGATCATCTGCGCGTTGGCGCTCGCATTTGCGCGCACCGCCGAGAAGGCGCAATCGGCGATGCGGTTTCCCGAGACGAGCACGGAGGCCGCGCGATACAGGTTGACGCCATTGCCGTTCTCGCCCGAGCCGCCGCCGCGTGCCTCGATAAGGCGGATGCGGTTGCCGATCACGGTGGTGCCGTCCTCACCGGCCTGCGACCGCCAGACCTGGATGCCGTTGTTGCCGATTTTCTCGATGCGGTTGTGGGCGATCTCGAGGCCGGCGCTGTCGAGCGCGAACAGGGCGGTGTTGCCGCAGCTTTCGATGGCGCAGTCGGTCAATTGCCCCGAGCATCCCCGGAGCGAGACGCCGTTGATGAGGCCGTTCTCGATCGACAAGCGCCTCAAGGCGATGCGCTCGGACGCCGAGAGCGAGAGCAGTCCATCAGCGCGCGCCGGATCGAGCGGCTGCGCGTTGCCGTCGAGCACGAGCCCGTCGAGGAGGAGGCCGTTGGCGCCATCCCCCGCAAGGAAGGTGTTGCCGCCTGCGTAGATCAACCGGCTTCGACCCTCGATACCGATCAGCGCCGTGCCAGCACGCAGCATGAGATCGCGGACCTGGTAGCGGCCGGGCGGAATGAGCAGCGCGGTCCCGGCTTCCGCCGTCTTGTCGATGGCCTCCTGGAAGGCCAGCGACTGATCCACCTTGCTGTCCGGCTCGACGCCGAAGCTGGCGATGCTGACGCCGAGCCCAGTAGGTGCAGCCTGTGCCGCCCGCGGTCCGCTCGCCAGCGCTGTGGCGCCTGCGCCAAGCGCGAGCCCCGCGCCCAAGATGTTCCGCCTTAGCTGATCCAAAGTGCCACCTCCCGCAGGTCGCCCCTACATTCCGCCACCATCCTGCGCACCAGCCTAGATGTGCTGCGCCGTCCCGGCCGTTTACCCCACCCGCCGTAGCAGCGCGGGCCCATGGGCGGCAAGCGCGGCTTCGACGATTTGCATAGCGCCTTGGAGACGCAACCCGGCCCGAAGCCGCTTCGGCACATGCACGAAGGCGACGATACGGTTCGGCGCGTTGAGCGCCGCATGGGTCAGCGAGTGAAAGTAGACGGCATTGCAGAGATAGCGTCCCGCATCGTGCGAGAGCCGGCAGGTATGGCCATTCCGCCGGAGATGGCGATGGATACGCTGGGCCGATGCGCGGCTCGTGACATGCCGGCCGGCGTCCCTATCGAGACGCGGCAGCTCGGGGAGATGACCAGCGGCATCTTTCATGGCCCGTACGCGGTTCTCCGCCACCCACTCGATGTCGAAGCCGGCGGCCGCGCCCGACACGCCGAAATGCAGCGCCACATCCGGTTGCCAGCGATCGAGCGCCGCATCGACGAGGAGGGGCGCGCGGACCCATTCCGTCGGCAGGATCAGCGTCACCACATGCAGCCGCGGCCAGCGGCGGCGGACCCGTTCGGCCAGACGCATGACCAGCGGCTTCGTCTGATTGACGGGCGCGCCCGGAAAGGGGCCGAAGCCCGTCAGCAGCAGCGTTGCCGTCCGGCTCGCGGGGCGGGGTCGGCGAAGGGTGGATTGGTCGATGAGGCGCTGCATTGGTCCGCTTCAAATTGGGTTGGCGTGCTGGCGCAAGGGATCAGGTCCGCGATTTGAGGATCCGCTCCCGCATCTCGCCGACCGCATTGGCATGCGCCTCGAAGCCCTCGTAGGTGGCGAGCGCCTTCGCGTGGCACGCCAGCTCCGGATAGCCGGCGCTCGTCACATAGGCGATGGATGTGCGCTTCATGAAGTCGAAGACCGAGAGGGCGGAGCCGGTCTTGGCCCAGCCGCCGGTTGGCAGCACATGATTGGGGCCGATGACGAAATTGCCGAGCGTGCTCGGGGAATGCTCACCCAAAAGGATCTCGCCCGCATGCTTGAGGCGACCCAGATAGCGGAACGGCTCCTTCGACAGGACTTCAAGATGCTCCGGCGCGTAATCGTTGACGAAAGCTATGGCCGCGTCCTCGCCGGGCGCGAGCACGATGCCCCCGATGGGGCCGGAGAGCACGGTCGAGGAGAAGTCGACGCGCTGGGCGCCCATCGACGTCCAGTACTCCGGGATTGCCGCCAGAGCATCCTCGGCGACCTGGCGGCTCCAGGTGACGAGGAAAGCCGAGCTGTCGGGGCCGTGCTCGGCTTCGACGAGAAGATCGAGCCCGGCGAGGCGGCCGTCCGTCGTGTCGTCGGCGAGCACGATGACCTCGCTGGGGCCTGCCGGCGTGCCGGTATCGATCAGGTGCGAGACGAGCCGTTTCGCGGCCGCGACCCACAAACTTCCGGGGCCGACGAGCTTGCTGCATTGTGGGACTGTCGCCGTCCCATGGGCCACGGCCGCCACGCCTTGCGCGCCGCCCGCCTTGAACACCCTCGACACGCCGGCCATGCGCGCCGCGACGAGCGTTGCGGCATCGATCGTCCCATCCGGTCCCGGCGGGGTCACGATGCAGATGTCCTCGACGCCCGCGACCTTGGCCGGTATCGCCGTCATCAGCGCAACGCTCGGGAAGGAGCCCTTGCCGCGTGGTACGTAGCAGGCGACGGAAGGGATGGGCGTTGAGCGATCGCCGGCAAACACGCCGGGTCTCACCTCGTTGAGCCACATCTCCTCGGGCTTCTGGTTCGCGTGGAATTTGCGAATCGAGTCCGCCGCGTAGGCCATCGCTTCGCGCACCTTCGGATCGAGCGCGCGCTCGGCGGCGTCAAAGTCGGCTTCGGTCGCGGCGATGGCGTTGGCCTCGACCGCCGCGTTGTCGAACTGACGCGCAAAACGGGCGAGTGCCGCGTCGCCTTCCGTGCGAACCGCCTCGATGATCGGCCGCACCTTGGCCTCGTAGGGCCCCAGATCAGCCTCGGTCCGCGTGAGCAGCCGTTGCCGCGCCTCGACGGAAAGCTTCTCGAGCTCGAAGAAGTTGATGGGTTTGGGCATGTCACTCTCGTTCGCCGGCAAGCTCAACCATACACCAGCGCCTCGTCATCCACCGGAATCGCCGGAAGCCGGTCGCGGTCGATGTAGTAGTCGTGGCTGTGCTCCCACTTGGGCTTGTCGCCGCATTTGGGGAGCAGGTGCTGGGCGCGCATGACGTAGCCCGGATTGAACACCTCGGGTTTGAGCCAGGGATTGAGCGGCATGCCGCGCTCGGCCTCCGGGATCACCACGTCGACGCGCTTCAGGCCGCGGGCGTCCATGTGGTTCAGCATCTGGCAAACGAAATCCGCCACGAGGTCGACGCGGAAGGTCCAGGTGGCGCGGATGTAGCCGAACACCCAGGCGAGGTTCGGTAGGCCGGTGAACAGCATGCCGTGGAAGGTGATGGTGTCGGCGGCGGCGACCGGTGATCCGTCCACCTCGAGCGCGATGCCGCCAAAGGGAATGAGCTGTAAACCCGTCGCGGTGACGATGATGTCGGCATCGATGCTCTTGCCGGACTTCAACAGCACGCCCGTCTCGGTGAAGCTCTCGATCTCGTCCGTTGCCATGCTCGCCTGGCCCTCGCGGATGGCCGTGTAGAAGTCGCCATCCGGGATGAGGCAGAGGCGCTGGCGCCAGGGCATGTACTTGGGCGTGAAGTGCGTCTCGATATCGTAGCCGGAACCTAAATGCTTGCGGGCGTCGGCGATCAACTCGGCCGCCACCACTTCCGGTTCCTCGGCCGAACGCTTCAGATAGATCTCGTCGTCGAGGAGAAAGCGCCGGCGCATGATGTCGAGCACGAGGCTCTCCTCGACATCGAGGCTTCTCAATTCGGCGGCGAGCGGGTGATCGCTCGCGCCGGCATAGTAGTAGCTCGGCGAGCGCTGCAGCACCGTGACGTGTCCGCACATTTTCGCCAGCTCCGGCACCATGGTGGCCGCCGTTGCGCCCGAGCCGATGACGAGTACGTGCTTGCCGGTGGTGTCGAGATCCTCCGGCCAATTCTGCGGATGGACGATCGGCCCCTTGAAGCGGGACATGCCCGGCCAGTCGGGCGTGTAGCCTTCGTCGTGGCGATAGTAGCCGGGGCACATCCATAGGAAGCTCGCCGTGATCTCACGCGCATCGCCTTCGGGGCCCTCGATGGTCAGTGACCAGAGATTTCGCGCACTCGACCAGGAGGCCTTGGTGACTTTGTTCCGGTAGCGGATGTGGGGCCCCAGTCCATTCTCCGCGATCACCTCGGCGAGATAATCGTTGATTTCGCCGGCGGAGGCGTAGGTCGGCGCGGACCACTGTTTGAAGCGGAAAGAGTAGGTGAAGGTCGCGCTGTCGGATCGGATGCCGGGATAGCGATGCGTGCGCCAGGTGCCGCCGTGACCCGCCTCGAACTCGAGGAGCACGAAGCTCTTGCTCGGGCATTGCCGCCTCAAATGCACGGCGCTGCCGATGGCCGAGACCCCGGCGCCAACGAAGACGACGTCGAAGTGCTCGACCGGGCGTGGCGAGGTGTTGGATCGTCTCGGCTTGGCGCTCATACGGGAGGGGCTCCGGAGATTTTACGGAAGCTTGCCACGGTCGCGCGCCCTGACGCAAACGATTGGGTATTGGCAAAATGCCGCCGCATGGCACGTCTGCTAACCATGCGGGGGATCGCGGCGCCCGGTGATCGATTGACTTCCCCCGCGCCCCCGGCTTTCTATGCGGGCAACGATAAACACGAGCGGCGGATCGGCATCCCAAGAGCCAGCCGCTCCGAGGGAGAACGCCTGTGGCAGATGTGAAAGCGCGGCTTGCCCGCGCGCTGGATACTTTTGGCGCCGAAGTCGCCCATGTCGGCCTCTTCGACTACGCCTCCATGTTCCGCGAGCGGCGCCTGCGCCGCGACGATTTGCTGGCGACCGCCGACACGGCCGTGTTCGCCAACGTCGCCCTCAAATGGGACACGGCCGAGAACATCCTGATCCCCGGGCCCTATCGCAGCGAGACCATCGCGCTCGATCCGGACTCGGTCCGCCGGTTTCCGTTCGAGCCGCGCGCCGTCTCGGTCGTTGCCGAGTATACGGGCCCGCAGGCCGAGCTGTTGCCGCGCACGGTGTTGAGGCGTCAGATCGAGAAGCTCGCGGCACTCGGTTACAGCGTCGAAGCCGCATTCGAGTTCGAGTTCATCGTGCTGGCTGAGACGGCCGACAGTATCCGCGCGAAGGGCTTCGCCAATCCGGCGCTGTTCGCCGCCGACAATCGCTGCTGGTCGGGACAGACGGCGGCGACGTTTGCGCCCTTCGTCGCCGATCTGGAATCGATCCTCGCCTCCGCCGATGTCGATCTCTTTTCACTGTCTGTCGAGCTCGGGCCCGGCTGCTTCGAGGCGACGCTGCGGCACAAGCCCGCCATGCGCGCCGCCGACGATGCCGCCTTTTTCCGCATGTACACGAAGGCCTTCTGCCGCCAGCGCGATCTGACGGCATCCTTCATGGCGCTGCTTGGTACCGGGTTCCCTGGCATCGGCGGCCATGTCGTCGTCTCGCTCAAGGACAAGAAGGGCAAGAATGTTTTCGCCGATGCCAAGGACGAGAACGGGCTTTCGGCGACGGCGAAATCATTCCTCGCCGGCATGATCGAGGGCGTGCCCGAGGCCTTCCCGCTGTGCGCGCACACCGTCAACGACTATCGGCGCCTGGGTCCGGGAAGCTGGGCACCGAAGGCCATGGGCTGGGCGCCCTACAACTATGCCGCCGCCGTCCGCACGGCGGCTGAGACGCCGGACGCGACGCGCCTCGAGTTCCGCCTGCCCGGCAGCGATTGCAATCCGCATCTCTCGCTTGCGCTGGTGCTGGCAACCGGCCTCGATGGTCTCGAGCGCAAGCTCCCACTCAAGGACAAGCCGATCGAGCGCGGCGGTCCCTCCGAAATTCCCGACGGCGTGCCGCGATTGCCGAGCGATCTTCTCGACGCAACGCGGCGCATGCGCGAGAGCAGACAAGCCCGCGCCTGGCTCGGCGATGCCTTCGTCGATCACTTCGCCCTCGTCTGCGAGGCGGAGCACGCGGCACTCGCCCGGGCGGTCAGCGCCGAGGAGGTCCGGCGCTATCTCGAGGGCGGTTAGAGTGCTTCCGGAAAAGCCTGTCCCGGCGAAGGCCGGGATCCGAAGCGGTCTTTCGATAAGAAGCACGGCAAACAAGAGTCTAGGGAATTGGAGCGTTGAGCATGAGCGGCAAGGGCGAAAGCGATCTTCAGCGCGAGGTCGCCGATCCGCAGCGCACCGACATGGTCAAGCGCGTCCGCCAGAAAATCGACGAGCTCGGCGTCGACTACATCTACCTGCAATACATCTCGATCACCGGCCGCATCATGGGCAAGGCCTCACCCGCCCGTCATTGGGAGAGCCTCGCCAAGAAGGGCGTGCAGACCTTCATGGGCGGCGTCACCAACGTTTTCCCGGATCGGCACGGCCGTCTCATCGGCTTTCCCGCCAACGCGCATGAGGTGGTGGCGCTGCCCGATCCCGAGACCTTCTGCCAGCTGCCCTGGAACAAGCGCATGGCGCGCGTCTTCTGCACGCTCTTCTACATGGAGGAGGATGCGGACAAGGGCGGGCAGTTTTTCGACGTCGATTGCCGGGGGGCGCTCAAGCGCAACGACGCAGCCTTCCGGCAGACCCAAAACGGGCTCCACATGCGCGTCGGCTGCGAGCCGGAGATGCTCTGGCTGAAGAAAACGGGTGATCCCAACGCCCCCTACGACGGCACGACGAAGCCCTACGCCTACCACATCGACCAGTTCGAGCAGCTCTCCCATGTCTGGCTCAAGGTCTACGAGTATGCGATTGCCATGGGCATCGATATCGTGCAGGGCGATCACGAGGACGCGCCGGGCCAGGTCGAGCTCAACTTCATGTTCGACGATGCGGTAAAAACCGCCGACCGGCTCACCACCTATCGCCAGATCTGCTCGCAGGTGGCGCGCGAGAACAACCTCATCGCCTGCTTCATGACGAAGCCCTACATGGGAACGTCGGCGAACGGCTGCCACCACAATCTCTCTCTCTGGTCGGGTGGCGCCTCGGAGGTCGTCCCTCTCGTGGGCTCCCCGCTGCCGGGCATGGACGACGTCTTCGCGCACACCAAGGGCGGCAAGAACGAATTCCGCGACGAGCGGGAGACTTGGCGGCCCTCCGAAATCGGCCGGCATGCGCTCGGCGGCATCCTCGAGCATCTGCCGGGCATGAACGCGATCGCCTGCTCGACGGTCAACTCCTACCGGCGCTTACACGACACGGGCCTGTGGGCCCCGCTCGCCATCAACTGGGGTCTGCAGAACCGTTCCTGCGCGGTCCGCGTCTCGAGCCCCGACCGCTTCGAGTACCGCCCGCCGGATTCGATGGTGAACCCCTACCTCATGATGTCGGCGCTCACCGCCGCCATGGACGATGGCCTCAAGCGCCGCCTCGATCCCGGCGAGCCCGAGGAGCGCAATCTCGTCGAGGTCATGCGGGCGGGCGAGGAGGTCCGCCGCATACCCATGACATTGTTCGAACTCTCTGGAGGCACTCAAAGCCGATGCGGTCGTGCGCTCCTCGATGCCCGGCCGCATGCATGAGGTCTACGACTGGTACAAGCGCGACGAGTGGGACCGCTTCATCTGGCAGGCCTCCGACTGGGACGTGAAAACCTATCTCGACTGTCTGCCCTGACGCGATAAGATGCCCGCCGGGGTCGAGACGTGACATCAAAGCCAACCCGGCCAAGAGCGCCGGAACACTAGGGAGAAACGAAGTGGCCTACGCAAGACTGAAGTTTGCCTCGCTGGCCGTGCTGGCCGTCGCCATGGCGACGCCGGCGCAGGCCGAAGGCCAGGTCAACGTGCTGACCTGGGAGGGCTATACGGACCAGGCGGTGATGGACAAGTTCACGGCCGAGTCCGGTTGCAAGGTGACCGCGACCTACGTCGGCTCGAACGACGACTTCGCGCCCAAGCTCGCGGCCGGCGGCGGGGTCTACGACCTGATCTCGCCATCGATCGACACGACCATGACGATGATCGATGCCGGCTTCGTCGAGCCGATCGACGTTTCGAAGATCGCGGCATGGAACAACATCTACGAGAAGTTCCGCGTCGCCGACGGCATCAACAAGGATGGCACGGTCTATGGCATGCCGTACACCTGGGGCGCCATCTCCTTCATGTACCGGAAGGACAAGTTCCCAACGCCGCCGACCTCGATCGCGGACCTGTGGAAGGACGAGTACAAGGGCCGCGTCTCGCTCTGGGACGACAAGAGCGCGCTCTATGTCGCCGCGCGCCTCGAAGGCAACAACGACATCTACAACCTGACCGACGCGCAGCTCGAGCAGGCGAAGGCGAAGCTGATCGCGCAGAAGCCATTGGTCCGCAAATACTGGGCGACCGCCGGCGAGCTCGTCGATCTCTACGCGGCGGGCGAGGTCTGGATCTCCAACACCTGGGCCGGCTACCAGTCGAAGCAGATCAAGGAGAAGGGCATCGAGGTCGTCGAGTTCATCCCCAAGGAGAACGCCGAAGGCTGGATGGACTCCTGGATGGTCGTCAAGGGCACGCCGAACGCGGAGTGCGCCTACAAGTTCCTCAACATGCAGACCTCCGAACTCGGCCAATGTGGCGTCGCCAACGTGACGGGCTATTCGGCCGCCAATCAGGCCGCGGCCGAGAAGTGCATGTCACCCGAGCAGTACAAGGCCTCGCACCAGGATGATCTGGGTTATCTCGACAGCCTGATGCTCTGGAAAAACCTCGGGCCGCGCCTCGAGCAATACACGAACGCCTGGAACGCCGTGAAATCGGCGAACTAGGCCCCAAGCGCAGACCGGACGGCACAGCCGCCGTCCGGTCGCTTCTGTTTCTCGTCGAGAGAGCTTGAGCTTCACATGTCCAGCATCGTCGAGCTCGAGCGCGTCTCGAAGAATTTCGGCGGCGGCGTTGTCGCCGTCGACACTGTGAGCTTTGCCGTCGAGGAGGGCGAATTCGTCACGCTGCTCGGCCCCTCGGGCTGCGGCAAGACCACGACGCTCCGCATGATCGGCGGCTTCGATATCCCGACCAAGGGCCAGATCCGTCTCTCCGGCGAGGACGTGACGAACCTGCCGCCCTACAAGCGGCAGACCAACATGGTCTTCCAGGATTACGCGCTGTTTCCCCACATGAGCGTCGGCCAGAACGTCGCCTATGGCCTGGAACGCATGAAGCTGCCGAGGCCCGAGATCGAGGAGATCGTCCGATCGACGCTCGATCAGGTCGAGCTCGGCAACGTGGCAGATCGCAAGCCCTCGCAACTCTCCGGCGGCCAGCGCCAGCGCGTGGCGCTCGCCCGCGCCATCGCGCGGAAGCCCAAGGTGCTGCTGCTTGACGAGCCGCTCTCCGCGCTCGATGCGAACTTGCGCGAGCAGATGCAGGTGGAGCTGAAGCATCTGCATGATCGCCTCGGCCTCACCTTCATTCTGGTCACTCACAACCAGACCGAGGCGCTCGTCATGTCCGACCGCGTCATGGTCATGGAGGCCGGCCGGATCGCCCAGATTGGCACGCCGGCCGACATCTACGAGCGCCCCGCCTCGCCCTATGTGGCGAACTTCATCGGCACCTCGAACCTGATCGAGCTTGTCGTCGAGGTCAGCTCGGGCGGCCTGCTCGATCTCGGCGCCAAAGGCGTGAAGCTAAGGGCGCTGGCGAATGGCACCGCGCCCAAGACCGGCACGTCCGTGCTCGCGGGCATCCGGCCGGAGAAGGCCATCGTCGTCGCCTCCGAGAGCGCTGCCCCCCAGGGCGCCAATCTCCTCAAGGCCGAGGTGAAGGAGGTACTCTTCCACGGCAACAACGTCCGCATCCGCGCCGAGCTTGCCGACAAGAGCCCCTTTCTCGTCGACTGGCCGCTCAATCGTTCCACCGCGCGCTCGAGCCTGCCGCAGGCCGGATCCCAGATTCTCATCGCCGTCGAGCCCGAGAACGTGACCCTGTTTCCGGCTGGGAGCCGCTGATGCGGCGCGGCGCGTCCCAAAGCCGGCTCGCGAACGTCATTCTGGCGGCACCGATCCTCTGGACGATCGTGTTTCTGTTCGTGCCCTATGTGCTGATCTTCACCTATAGCTTCTGGCTCAAGAAGTACCCGACCTTCGAGCCGGCCTTCCAGATGGGCAACTACGCCCAGATCGTCGCCGATCCGCAGTATCTGCAGGTGCTGCTGCGGACAGCGAAGATTGCCGGGCTGACGACGCTCGCGGCGCTCGTGCTCGGCTTCCTCTTCGCTTATGTGCTCGTCTTCAAGGTGCGCTCGGCGCGGCTTCGCATGATGCTCTACATGGCGGTCATCGCGCCGCTTTGGGTGTCCTATCTGCTGCGCGCCTACACCTGGAAGACGATCCTCGGCAACGAGGGCATCCTCAACTCGTTTCTCGTTTCGACCGGCATCCTCTCGGAGCCGACCGACATCTTCCTCTATAACCATTTCTCGATGGTGGTGACGCTCACCTACATCTTCATCCCATTCATGGTGATGCCGATTTTCACCTCGCTGGAGAAGATCCCGCGCAATCTGATCGAGGCGTCGAAGGATCTGGGCGTCGGCCCGCTCGGCACCTTCTTCAAGGTGATCTGGCCGCTGTCGATCCCGGGCGTCATGGCGGGCGTGGCCTTCACCTTCTGCCTCGCCGCCGGCGACTTCGTTGCCCCGACGCTCGTCGGCGGGCCGGACGGCATCCTCATCGCCAATGTCATCGCCTCGCAGTATGGCGCGGCGCTGAACTGGCCGCTCGGTTCGGCGCTCGCCGTGCTGATGCTTATCATCGTGCTCGCCATCATCGAGGGCGCCGACCGCTTCGAGCGGTCGGGTCCGGTCGGTCTGGGTTGAGGAGGGAGCATGGCCGCCGCAACCGATGTCACGCTTGCCTCCGAGGCCGACAGCCTCGCCCGCGTCAAGGCGAAAGCCGGCGACGGCCTGCTCTGGACGCTCGCGGCCGCGATCCTCGCCTTCCTTTATCTGCCGATCGTCGTGCTGATCGTTTTCTCCTTCAACGATTCTCGCTCGCTGACGCTGCCTCTCTCGGGATTCACCTGGCGCTGGTACGAGGCGATGTTCGTCAATCGCGATCTCCTGACCGCGATCTGGAACAGCTTCTATGTCGGCATCATCGCGACGCTGTTGACGCTCGCCATCGGCGTACCGGCGGCCTTCGCGCTCGATCGGCTCGAATTTCCCGGCAAGCGCTTCTTCCGCAGGCTCGTGCTGCTGCCGCTGGTGCTGCCCGGCCTCATCACTGGCATCGCCATGCTCAATCTGTTCCGCATCATGGGATTCAATCTGAGCCTCGAGACGGTGATCCTGGGGCATGCGACAGCGCTCGTGTCGGTCGTCGCGACCCAGGTGTTCGCGCGGCTGCAGCGGTTGAACCGCTCCTACGAGGAAGCGTCCGCCGATTTGGGCGCCAAGCCCTGGGAGACCTTCCTGTACGTCACCTTCCCAAACATCCGCTCGGCGGTGATCGGCAGCGCGCTCATCGCCTTCACGCTCTCCTTCGACGAGATTCCCGTCACCTATTTCCTGACCGGCCGCGACAACACGCTGCCGATGTACATCTGGTCGACGTTGAGGCGCGGCATCACGCCCGAGATCAATGCCGTCGGCACGCTCATCGTCATCGCCTCGCTCGCGCTCATCATCCTCTCGGTGCGGTTGATCCAGGACACCGAGGACAAGTAGTCGGCCTTTTTCGGGAGCCAGCTCCATGACCGCCGCCGAAGCACTGACCGCCCCTTATCTCGATCTCGACGATCCCGCCTTCTCGATCCGTTCCAAGCCCGTGCGCGATGCCCGCGCCCAGGGCTGGTACGCTCGCACGCCCTATGGTCTCGCCATCCTGCGCTACGAAGAGGTCGGCGAGCTCCTGCGTATTCCCCAGACCCGCCAGGGCAGTCACCGCTGGCCCGAGCACAACAATGCGACCGGCTCCTATGCCGATTGGTGGCACCGCATGCTGCTCAATCGCGAGGGCCAGGACCACGCGCGGTTGAGGCGACTCGCCAATCCGGCCTTCTCACCGAAGCTCATCGCGACCTTGAACCCGGCCTTCCAGCGGATCGCCAACGAGCTGATCGATGCCTTCGCGAAAGCGGGCCGCTGCGAGTTCGTCAACGCCTTCTCCGCTCCTTATGCGACGCGCGTGATCTGCGAGCTGTTCAAGCTCTCGCACGATCACTGGCCGGAGCTGGCGCGGATCTCGACGGAAATGGGTCTCGCCCTCGGCGTCACCTACAATCGCGACCAGGCCATCGTCAACGCCGCGACCGATCGCATGTACGTCTACGCGCGCGATCTCATCAAGGACCGGCGCGCGCATCCCGGCGAGGATTTCATCACCGTGCTCGTTCAGGCCAATGAGGAAAAGGACCGGCTGGACGATCAGGAGCTGGAGGACATGGTCGTCCTCGTCGTCTCCGGCGGCATCGAGACGACGCGCAACCAGCTCGGCCTCGCCATGGGCCAGTTCATCGACAATCCCGAGCAGTGGAAGATCCTGGCCGAGCGGCCGGAGCTGGCGCGGCCGGCCGTGGAAGAGGTCATGCGGACGCGCCCGACGACGACCTGGGTGACGCGTGAGGCCGCTGAAGACTTCACCTACAAGGGCCTATCCATCGACAAGGGGACGACCATCCATTGCTTCGCCGAGTCCTCTGGCACCGACCCCGAGCATTTCACGCCGGGCTTCGACATCACGGTGAAGAGGAAACAGCACTTTGCCTTCGGTGGCGGCGTGCATCACTGCATCGGGCACTTCATTGCCCGGGGCGATATGACGGAAGCCTTGAAACTATTGGCGCAGCGCCTCCGCAATCCGCGCTACGACGGCCCGTCCGAGTGGCTGCCCGACAGCGGTAACACGGGGCCGATCACGTTGCCCATCGCCTTCGATCCCGAGGCTTAGGCCATGCGCATCTGCGTCGACCGCGTCAAATGCAATCGCCACGGCCAATGCACCATCGCCGCGCCCGGGCTCTTCCGCTTCGCCGCCGACGGTGCGCTCGATTACACGGAGGAGATCACCGAGGCTCAACAGGGGGACGCCATGGACGCCGCCGACGCCTGCCCCGAGCAGGCGATCACGATCGAGGGGTGAGGTGAGGCGGCACCTGCTCCCAGATGCCGGGGAAGTATCACCACCCCTCGACCGTCATTCCGGCAAAGGCTGGCATTCACCCAGGCCGCGATAACCTGAAGTCTCGCCGAGCGGTGGGACCGCGTCTCTCCAGAGAGCTGGATGGTTTCCGGCCTTCGCCGGAATGACGGAAGGAGGGCGCGTCGCCCCGCAAGCCGCGTTCGGCGGCATAGGCCACTTGCCTTGCTGCCTCGGCGAGTTCGTCGCCGGCGGTCATGCCGTGGCCCCTCCCCACCGTCATTCCGGCGTCCATGCGGAGCATGGCTCACGCCATGAAGGCCGGAATCCATTCAGGCATGTTTTGAACGAGGTTCGCGCCGGACGGGAAGGGCCGGTATCATCGAGACTTAATTTGATGCCAGCCGTCCATGCGGAGCATGGCTCACGCCATGACGCTGGCATGACGAATTGGGACGGTAGATCATACCCTGGTTGGTCACCGCAGAGAATCCTTCCCATCCCCGAGGGGGAAGGAACCTCCGCGCCACCCCCTCACGGATACGGCCCACCGATGGCATCGTTGCCGCCATCGACCGAGAGCATGGACGCCGTCATGTAGCTCGAGAGGTCGCTCGCGAGGAACGCCACGCAGTTGGCGACCTCCTGCGGCTTGGCGAGGCGGCGCAACGGAATGCCCTTGGCGAGGCCTTCAGGCGTCAGCCCCATATCCTTCAGCATGACGTCGACCATTTGAGTGTGCACCTCGCCAGGGCAGACGGCATTGATTCGGATACCTTCGGGCGCATGGTCGAGCCCCATCGATCGCGTCATCTGCACGATGGCGCCCTTGCTGGTGCAGTAGGCGACATAGTTCTTCTCGCCGTTGAGGCCCCATTCGGAAGCGATGTTGACGATCGAGCCGCGACCCTTGGCCCGCATGACGGGAAGAGCCGCCCGAGACATGCGGAAGACGCCGGTGACGTTGACGTCCATGGTGTCCTGCCACTGCGCGTCGGTCGTTGCTTCCGCGGTGCCCTCTATGAGGATGCCCGCATTGTTGACGAGGATGTCGAGGCCGCCGAATTTCTGCTGAGCGGCTTCGACGATCCGCTTAGGCATTCCGTCCTTGCGAATGTCGCCGAGAACGTAGTCGGACGTGCCGCCAGAGAGCCGGATGCTCGACTTGACCGCCTCCGCCCGCTCGGCGTCGCGCCCGGTGAACAGCACCTTCGCTCCGGCAGCCGCGAGCGTGCGCGTACAAGCTTCCCCGATGCCGGTCGTCCCGCCGGTCACGACCGCGACTCGTCCCGAAAGATCGATGGCAATGCCCGGCATGAGGACCTCCCTGGCGGCATGAGCTACCAGCAGAGACTACACGAACCGTTGGTTGTTGCGATGCCGATTCACGAGCTGTCACCGAGTGGGGCATCCGTATCCAACACGAGCGCGCTCGGGTTTGACGCGGTGTCGCCAAGTCTTGCGTTTCTTGCGGAAACTCAGCGGCAGCGAAGTGTCAGCGGGGATAACCGCGTCCAAAACGCCTGTTAACTACGCGCTATTGTCTTGAGCGTGACGCTACTTTGTGCTAATATCGATACAATCCCGAAAGGTGCAAGTTCAGCCGCCTTGCTCGCCGCCATAGACATGCGGGCTGACCGCTGTCGCGAGCCACTCGACGAGCGTGATGGTGTCATAGACGGGAACGCCGAGCCGGCGGGCGATTGCCGCCGAGTAGGGCGCCACATTCGTGCATTCGACGACGACGGCGCCGAGATCGGGCACACGACGTTTCAAGTCCATTGCGGCGACGAGCGAGGTTCGTTCTCGTTCCTCGGTCAAGCTTGGGGGGCCGCGACCGAGGATGTCCTGGACCATGGCGCTCGCTGGATCGAGGCCGGCGACGGGCGTGCCGGCGGGTGCGCCGGCGGCCGCGAGCAGCTTCGGCCCGAGGCCCGCAGCGCTGAAGGTGATGACGCCGACGGACCTGCCCTTGGGAAGCATCGCCTGGGCGAGCGGGATCTGCAGCAGCGAGGACGTCGCCACCGGCACGGACAGCGCGACGGCCAGCTCCTGCTGATAGAGCACGAGGAAGCCGCAGGTCGTGGTGATGGCGTCGGCACCCCGGTCGACAAGGCGGCGGCCGGCGGCGATGAAGGGCGCGAGCAGGCTGTCGTCGTCGAGCGAGGTGACTTTCTCCGCGCTCGCCCCTGCGACCTCCTCGATCAGCACGGGATAGGGCAGCGAGTGAGGATTGCCGATGTCGCCCAGAAAGCGTTCGAAACGCGTCTCGAGCTTCAGGACGCCGATGGTCGGTCGAGGGCTCGGATCGGTCTCGGGCGATGGCATGACACTGTCTCTCCGTCGCCTCGACGCGTTGGCGCGACGGGTGCGCGATCCTGTCTGCGAACGGCTGGCGGGACAAGGCTGAGTTGGTGCGCATGGTGAATGGCACGCTTGCGGGCAGCGGCGATCTCGTTCCTTGACTCTCGTCGACCCGCGCCGAATGGTTGAAACGATCTCTTCGCGGGAGTGAAACCGATGAAAAAACATCTGCTCGAAGGCTCGTTCGTGGCGCTGGCCACCCCCTTCAACGCCGACGGCTCGCTCGATTTCGAGGGCTTCCGGACCCTGCTCCGCTTCCAGGAGGAGAATGGCACGGCCGCCGTGCTGATCCTGGGCTCGACCGGCGAGGTGTCGATGCTCTATGGCGAGGAGCGACACGCCGTCATCGCCCAAACGGCGAAGATGAAAACCGGCAGCATGAAGCTCTTCTACGGCTGCACCGCCAACAACACGGACACCACCATCGCCATGGTGCGGTTTGCGCGCGACAACGGCGCGGACGGCGCGATCCTCGCCGCGCCGTCCTACATCTGCGCCTCCGAAGCCGACATCGAGCGCTATTTCCTCGACGTGGCGGACGCGACCGAGTTGCCGCTCGGCATCTACAACAACCCGCCGCGCGTGAAGACCGATCTCGGCCACGAGGCGCTGCTGCGCCTGTTCAAGCATCCCAACATCGTCGTGCACAAGGAATCGACCGCGCGCGTCGGACAGGTCGCGCAGGTGCTGGCGGGCAGGCCCGACGTATCCGTCATGTGCTGCGACAGTCCCAACTTGGGCCTCGTCGTGCCGACGATGAGCCTCGGCGGCCACGGCCTCGCGAACATGACCGGCAACATCGCGCCGGCCGAGATGGCGCTGATGTCCACGCCCTGGCGCGGGGGGGAGGACGCGATGGCTTTCCGCAACGAATATCTGAGGTGCCTGCCGCTGTTGCACTTCACCTATTCGGCGATCAATCCGGTCGCGGTGAAGTCGCTCATGAAGGCCTGCGGGCTGCCGGTGGGCGAGCCGCGAAGGCCCCTCACCGGTCTCGATCCGGCGCAGCTTGCCAGGGGCATCGAGATCGTGCGCGCGCTGGGCCTCGACCGGCGTTACGGCTTCAAGCCGCCGGCGCCGTTCAGAACCGCCGCCGAATAGAGGAGTGCCGCACCATGAAAATCGAGAAACGTCTCGAGACGATGGGAGTGAAGCTGCCGATGCCGGAAGGTGCCAGCTACTATGGCGCCACCTACGGCACCATGAAGCCCTTCCACATCATCGGCAATGTGCTGCATCTCTCGGGGCATGTGGGTTGCGATATCGACGGTGACCCGCTTTACCCCGGCCGTGTCGGCGAGACGGTGACCCTCGAGCAGGGGATCGCGTCGGCGCGGCAAACCGGCATCAACGCCCTTGCGGGCATGAAGCAGGCGCTGGGCGATCTCGACCGCGTGACGGGCCTCATCAAGTCGCTCTGCTTCGTCGCCGCCGCCCCCACCTTCACCGATGTCCACATAGTCTCGAGCGGCATGACCGATTTCCTGGCGGACGTGTTCGGCCGCGACATCGGCATCGGCTGCCGCGCCACCATCGGCATCCAGGTGCTCGCCCGCGACAACTGCTTCGAGACCTGGATGGAAGTTGAATTCCGTTAGCGCACGTTCCGGCAAAGTGGACGCCGGTTCGCCGAGAGAACGTGCGCAAAGCCAAAAGTGGGGAGCCATCGTGCCCTTAACCGCCTACAAATCGGCCCTCGTCACCGGTGCCTCGAGCGGCATCGGTCTCGCCATCGCCGAGAGGCTCCGCGCCGCCGGGCTCGAGGTGCACGCGGTCGCCCTGCCGGACAGCGGGCTCGAGGCCCACGCCAAGCGGATCGGTGCCACTCCGCATGCCATGGACGTCGCCGATACGGCAGCCGTCGAGCGGCTGGTCGCCAGCGTCGAGCCCGATATCCTCGTCAACAATGCCGGCATCCTCGGCGCCTACACGCCTCTGCAGGACGTACCGCGCGAGGCCGTCGACCGGCTGATCGCGATTAACCTTTCCCAGGCGATCCATTTCACGCGGGCAGCACTGCCGGGAATGATCGCCCGAAAGCGCGGCCACATCCTCTTCACCGGCTCGATCGCCGGCCGGATCGCCAGCCGGGGATTGGCCGTCTACGCGGCGACCAAGGCCGGGATCCTGGCCTTCGCGGAAGGCATCCGCTGGGATGTGTTGGGGTCTGGGATCCGCACCGCCGTGCTCGTTCCGGGCCGCGTCGAGACCAACATCTACGACACGCATTTCGGCGGCCACGACAAGGCGGGAGACGCGCTTTACAAGGATTTCGAAGCCATCCAGCCGCAAGACATGGCGCAACTGGTGATGGCGGTTCTCGGCATGCCCGTCCATGTCGATGTCTCGGTCGTGGAAGTCATGCCGACGGCACAAGTCTTCGGTGGAAGTCAGGTCGCCAAGCGAGCTAGCGACTGATTGACCCGCCTGTAATCTTATGCAATCGATGCCAGCGAGAAACGGTGCTCCCCTAGAAGGCACGGTCTCGATAGCGACTGTCGGCATCCGCGAATTTTGTGGCCGGGCCCGCAAGGCCCAGCTTGGGAGCGTCGTGCGGAAAGCCGGTCCAGTCATTTGGGAGGAAGCGGCACATGCGGTTTAAGTTGTCTTTGGGCGCTGTCGCGGTTGCGGCAACGGCCCTCATCACGTCGGCGGCGTTGGCCGAAACGAAAGGCCCGGTCACCGATGACCTGGGCGTCGTCGAGTTGCCGGCCGGCGCGCCGATGCCGATCGGGCTCTACTGGGTCATCTCGGGTGCCGATGCGGCGCTCGGCATCGACTCCAAGCGCGCGGTCGAGATCGCGTTGAAGGACCTCGGCGGCAAGATCAAGGGCCGTGACGTCCAGCTCTATCGAGGAAGACGACGGCTGCAACGCCGAGGGCGGCCAGACGGCCGGTACCAAGCTCGCGGCGGTTCCCAACATCGTCGGCGTGCTCGGTGGCGTCTGCTCGAGCGCCACGACCGCTGCCGCGCCCATCCTGTGGAAGCAGGGCATCCTCAACATCTGCACCGCCTGCACGGCCGCGAAGCTCACCGCTCCCGACCGCAAGCCCGATTACGCGGGTTTCATGCGCACGATCTACTCGGACGCCGACCAGGCGGCCAACGACGCCAAGTGGTTCCGCGAAGGTCTGAAGTGCGACACGCTCGCCACCATCCATGACGGCAGCCCCTACGCTCAGGGCCTCGCCGAGGATGCCGGCAAGAACTTCGTGGCTCTGGGTGGCACGCTCGTCGCCGCCGAGGCCGTGACGCCGACCGACGTCGACATGCGTCCGGTTCTGACCTCGATCGGCACGAAGAAGCCCTGCGTGCTCTACTTCCCGATCTTCATCGCCTCTGGCGCCCAGATCGCCAAGCAGGTGTCCGAGATCGCGGACCTCAAGGACACGCACATCATCGGCGGCAGCGCCATGCAGGCTCCGGCCATGCTGGAAGCGGCGGGCGATGCGGCCAAGGGCTTGCGGATCACCAACGTCGACACATCGCTGTCTCGGCTCGAAGTACCCCGAGTTCGTGAAGAAGTACGAGGCCGACTACGGCGAGAAGCCGATCCAGTCGTTCCACGCGATGGCCTATGACGCCATGATGGTGCTGGCGGCCGCGATCGACAAGGTCGGCCGTCGAGGACGGTGGCAACCTCTACATCGGCCGCAAGGCGCTGCGCGACGCGGCGTTCGCGACCAAGGGGTATCGAAGGCATCAGCGGCGCCGATCAACTGCAACGAGCATGGCAGCTGCGGCGCCTTCAACTTCGCCGTCTACCAGTTCACCGACGGCAACCCGGCCACCTTCGAGACCGGCAAGAATCCGGTCAAGATCTATCCGTGATGAGCGGAGCCTGATCGTTTAGACGAACACGGCGGCCGGCCCCCCGCGGAGACGCGGGGGGCCGGCTGATTTGATGGGGAGGCCATGGCTGTTTCGGCCGTGGTCTTGGGGCGGAAACGATACGGGGAGACCCTCGGCATGGCTGCGGCTCAAGCTGCGGCGGGCACGGCGCGGAGTTCTGGCGGGCTCTTCAGAGGCGTGCACCGCATTACCTTCGTCGACATCATCCTGTGGGCGCTGAGACTGCTGGTGCTCGTCGTCGTCGTCGTCGGGCCGATCCTCATCCTGATGAAGGGCACCTACGACGTTCAGCACTGGTTCGACTTCTTCATGTTCGGGCTGACGATCGGCGGCGTCTACGCCTTGATCGCGCTCGGCTACACCATGGTCTACGGCATTCTGCGCCTCATCAATTTCGCCCATGGCGATATCACGATGACCGGCGCCTTCTCGGCCTTCTTCCTGGCGCGGAGCTTCGACCAGTCGGGCTTCCTCGATGCCTGGCCCGTGACCTCGACGCTGCTCATCATGCTGCTGTCGATGGCGGTCTGCACGGTGACGGCGCTGCTGGTCGAGCGCATCTGCTACCGCCCGTTCCGGCATGTGGCGACGCTCGCGCCGCTGATCTGCGCCATCGGCGCCTCCTTCGTGCTGCAGCAGGTCTTCCGCGGCATGTACGGCTCGACGGTCCGCTCCTATCCCGATGCCGAGTGGCTCAAGGGCACGATCGACTTGTTCGGCTTCCAGGTGCCCGTCGTGCAGCCGATCGTCATCCTGACGGCGCTCGGCGCCATGATCTTCCTCTACCTCATCGTCCAGAAGACCAAGATGGGCATGGCGATGCGCGCGGTCTCGGAGGATCGCGACGCGGCGGCGCTGATGGGCATCGACGCCAACCGGGTGATCATCTTCACTTTCATCCTCGGCGCCTGCATGGCCGGCATCGGCGGCGTGCTCTATTGTCTCGTCTACAAGCAAATTCTATGCCTTCATGGGCTTCATTCCCGGCATCAAGGCCTTCAGCGCCGCCGTGCTCGGCGGCATCGGCAACATCCCGGGCGCCATGATCGGCGGCTTCTTCCTGGGTGTCGTCGAAAGCATGGGCCCGGCCCTCTTCCTCGAGGGCTTCGGCATCCCGGCCTCCCATCAGTTGCGCGACCTCATCGCCTTCACGCTGCTCGTCATGGTTCTGATCTTCAGGCCCTGGGGCCTGATGGGCGAAAAACTGGCGAAGAAGCGGGCATGAGCGGGCGCGCGGCCCCACATCAAGTTTAGGGAGCGGACTTCCCATGGCGATGGACGTCATTGCAGCCACCCGCGCCGAGAGCGAGAATGTCACGGCCTGGGGACATGTCGTCCGCACCGGCTTGTATGCGGGCATCACTGTGCTGCTGCTGTCGCTCGTCGGCGTGCTGTCGCTGTTCAACGCCCGCAACATCATCGTCGACGTGCTCTCGCTCGCCTACGCGATGATCGGTTTGGTGCTGATCGGAGCCGGTATCGCGGTCGCAAAGCGGGGCCTGTTCGGCAGTCCGGTGTCGGCCATCATCGGCGCGGGCGTCGCGGGTGCGATCGGCGCGGCGTTCCTGGCGGCGCTCGCCATTTTCATGACGCTGGTCAACGCGCGCTTCATCTTCATCAATCTCGAGCCGAAACTGCTGAAGCTCCTGACCTTCAACATGCAGCCGCCGGCCATGGGTGCGGCTACCATGATCGGGATCGGCGCCGCGGCCGCCGCCGCGGCAGCACTTCTCGTGTTGCTGCCCTCCGTGCTGCGCCGGCCCGATCTCGGCGGCGCTGATCGGCGCCGGCGCCGCCGGCCTGTTCCAGGAGCTGATCCGGATCATCGCTCGTCAACAACCTCGCCACCAAATGGCTGCACGATCTGCTCTACACCTACACCGGTCTGACCCTGCAGGGCGCCGTCATCATGGCCATAGCCAGTGCCGTGGGCCTCATCGTCTACGACACCATCCACGGCAGCATGCGCATGGCCGGCGTCGATATGGCGGCAACCAAGCAGCGGTTGCGCTGGCCGCTCATCATCCTGTCGATCGTGATCCTCGGCCTGTTTCCGCTCTACGGCGGCAATTTCATCGGCCAGGTGTTCCTGATGGTCGGCTTCTTCGTGCTGATGGGCATGGGGCTCAATCTCGAGGTCGGCCTCGCGGGATTGCTCGATCTCGGCTTCGTCGCCTTCTACGCGGTCGGCGCCTATACGACGGCGCTGTTCATGGCCGACAGCGAGTTCTCGCTCGCCCAGAACTACGGCTGGGAATGGGCGAGCCTGTCCTATTGGGCGGCGATGCCGCTCGCGATCCTCGCTTCCGTCATCGTCGGCATCCTGTTCGGCGTGCCGGTGCTCAAGGTGCGCGGCGACTATCTGGCGGTCGCGACGCTGGGCTTGGGCGAGATCGTGCGCATCATCGTGCTTTCGGACGCGGCCTCGCCCTTGCTCGGCGGCGCCAAGGGCGTGCTGCAGATCCCGCAGGCCATTTGTGTTCGGCTACCAGCTCAACGATCAGGTCTCGCTGTTCTACGTCGTCTTCTTCGGCTCGCTGCTCGCCGCCTACATCGCCTGGCGGCTGGAGAACTCGCGGCTCGGCCGCGCCTGGACGGCGATCCGGGACGACGAGGACGTGGCGCAGGCGCTCGGCATCAACCTCATCAACGTGAAATTGCTGGCCTATGGGTCTGGGCGCGGCCTTCGCCGGTTTTGCAGGCTCGATCTTCGCCGTGCTCGTCGGCTCGATCTTTCCGCACTCCTTCCAGCTCATCATCTCGATCAACGTGCTCGCCCTCATCATCGTCGGCGGCATGGGGAGCCTGCCCGGTGTGGTGCTGGGTTCCGCGGTGCTGATCGGCCTGCCGGAAATGCTGCGCGAGTTCGGCGAGTTCCGCTTCCTGTTCTACGGGCTCGCCATCATCGCGGTGACGCGACTGAAGCCCGAAGGCCTGTGGCCGTCGGCCGCCCGCCAGCGCGAGATCACGCTCGACGCCGAAGCCGCGGCAATAGAGCGGACGGGAATGCTCGCAGGGAAGGCGGCCTGAGCCATGGCGGACGGTCAGATCATGAATGCGACGGCTGAGCGCGGTGGCACCGGCGGCGTGCTGTTGCAGACCTCGGGCATGACGAAGCGCTTCGGCGGCCTCGTCGCCCTCGATCATCTCGATCTCGTCGTCGAGCGCGGCAAGATCTTCTCGATCATCGGCCCCAACGGCGCCGGCAAGACCACCGTCTTCAACTGCATCATGAATTTCTACGTGCCGGACGAGGGCGAGGTCCTGCTTCAACGGCGAGCGCATCGACGGCGTCACGCCCGATCGCGTGGCGCAGGCCGGCATCAGCCGCACCTACCAAACCATCCGCCTGTTCAAGAACCTGACGGCGATCGAGAACATCCTCGTCGGCATGCACATCCACCTGAAGTCGAGCTGGCTCGGCACCGTGCTCAACACGCGGCTTCGCCCGCAGGGACGAGCAGCAGGCCGTCGAGGAGGCGATCCGGATCCTCGAGTTCGTCGGCCTCAAGGGCCGCGGCGATATCGTCGCGCGCAACCTCGCCTATGGCGAGCAGAGGCGCCTCGAGATCGGCCGGGCGCTCGCGACCAAGCCCGAGCTACTGCTGCTCGACGAGCCGATGGCCGGCATGAACCCGCGCGAAGTCGGTCGACATGATGAATTTCGTGCGTAGCGTGCGCGACCAGCGCGGCGTCACCATTCTCCTCATCGAGCATTCGATGCGCGTCATCATGGACGTCTCCGACCGCATCTGCGTGCTCGACCATGGCGTGAAGATCTCGGAGGGCACGCCCGCCGAGGTGCAGAACGACCCCAAGGTGATCGAGGCCTATCTCGGCACCAAGGGCAAGGCGCTCAAGTAGCAAGGCGGGAAGAGCCAGTGCACGACCACGCGAAGCAACAAATCGACGGCGGCCCGCCAGCCTATCTCGATGCGCGCAATCTGCACGTCTACTACGGCAAGATCGAAGCCCTGCACGGTATCTCGCTGAAAGTCGGCCGCGACCAGATCGTGACGCTGATCGGGGCGAACGGCGCCGGCAAGTCGACGACGCTCAGGGCCATCTCGGGCGTGCTGGCGGCCGCCCAGGGCGATGTGGTGTTCGATGGCGAGCGCATCAATGATCTCGCCGCCCACAAAGTGGTCGCCAAGGGGGTCATCCAGGTGCCGGAAGGCCGGCGCATCTTCGGGCGTCTCTCGGTCGCGGAAAATCTCAAGGCCGGCGCGTTCCTGCGGAACGACAAAGAGGGCATCAAGCAGACCGAGGAGGAGGTGCTCGTCATGTTCCCGCGGCTGCGCGAGCGCTATGGCCAGACGGCGGGCACGCTCTCGGGCGGCGAGCAGCAGATGCTCGCCATGGGCCGCGCGCTGATGTCGAAGCCGAAGGTGCTGCTGATGGACGAGCCGAGCATGGGTTTGGCGCCCATCCTCGTCGAGCAGATCTTCGAGACGATCGTCGAGATCCGCAAGCAGGGCGTCGCGGTACTGCTGGTCGAGCAGAACGCGTTCCTGGCGCTGCAGATCGCCGACTACGGCTACGTCATCGAGACCGGAGAGATCGTGCTCGAAGGGCCGGGCAAGGAGTTGCTCGACAATCCGAAGGTGCAGGAAGCGTATTTGGGCTAGGCGTTGGTCGTTGGCCGTTGGCGATTGGTCATCAACAAGCTGATTGATGACGATGACCATCGGACACAATCCCCGCCTGCCTTTTAGTGACGAACGACTAACGGAGCATTCCCCATGACCGTCGCCAACAAAGGCATCCTCGTCACCGGCGGATCAAGCGGACTGGGGCTCGCTTGCTGCGAACAGCTCGCCAAGCAGGGCGCGCGCATTGCCATCATCGATATCAACAGGCAAGTGACGGATGCCGCGGTGAAGGCGCTGAAGAAAACCAACGCCGAAGTCCACGCCGTCATCGGCGACATCGTCGAGAAGACGGCCGCCTACAAGCTCGTCGATGAGGCGATCGCCAAGCTCGGCCGCGTCCACGGCGTCATCAATGCGGCGGGCGTCTATCCGCGCCGGCCAATTCTCGAGATCACCGACGCGGACTGGGACTTCGACTGGGGCGTCAACGTCAAGGGCACCTACAACGTGATGGCGGCCGCCGTCGAGCACATGCGGACGCAGCCGCTCGACGGCAAGGTTCGCGGGCGCATCGTCAACATTTCCTCGGTCGATGCCTTCAAGGCGCATCCCAAGAACGCGCACTATGCCGCGACCAAGGCGGCGGTCGTCAGTCTCACCCGCTCCTTCGCGCTGGAGTTCGCGCCCGACCAGATCCTGATCAACTCGATCGCGCCCGCCGGCATCGCGACCGACAAGGCGAAAGCGGCCGGCTGGCTGCCGGAGCTTGCTTCCCACACACCCTTGAACCGCAACGCCGAGCCCGACGACATCGCGGAGTGGGTGACGTTCATGCTGTCGGACGCCAACCGCTTCATGGTCGGCGAGAACGTGATCGTCAGCGGCGGGTATGTTTTCGCGTGACGGATTAGGTGTCAGGGATCAGGTGTCAGGGGGTAGGCACCAGACTGTCGGCGCGCCGCTTGCGAACACACCGCCTGCTTGAATCCTGACCCCAACACCTCTTCCGAACGAGGAGACACGACCCATGACCCGCCACCTCACTCGCGACGAACTCAGCGCTAGCCTCGACCACATTCGTGCGGCGCCGAAGGATGAGAGCACGCTCGATTGCATCGTCGTGAGGCCGGTCTCCGGCGAGCAAAGCGAAGTGACCTCCGCCCGCCTGAGCCGTGCCGGCGGCGTCGAAGGCGATCATTGGGCAAAGGACAGTTGGAAGTCGACGGCCGATGGCAAGCCCGATCCCGACGTGCAGCTCTGCATAATGAATTCGCGATCGATCGCGCTGGTTGCCCAGGAGCGCGCGCGTTGGCCAGCGGCCGCCAACAATCTGTACATGGATTTCGATCTCTCGCCGGAGAACTTGCCGCCGGGCGCGCGGCTTTCTATCGGCGCGGCTGTGATTGAGATCTCGGCTGAGCCCAACCTCGGCTGCGCGCATTTCATCAAGCATTACGGGCGGGATGCCTGCGTGTTCGTCAACACCGGCGAAGGCCTCAAGCTGCGCATGCGCGGCCTCTACGCCCGCGTCGTCGAGGACGGGGTGGTGAGTGTTGGTGATGCGGTGAGGAAAGTCTGACGGGCAAGATTGAAGCCCGCCGCGGGGATCTGCCTCGGGTTCCCGCACGCCCTCCCTACACCGTCCTGCCGACGCAAGTCAGCATCCACGGGAGGCCGTGGTGAGAGCAAGGTCGCGTCAAGTGGCACGATCTCGGATCAACTCTTGCCCCTCGTGGATG
>CAVUIW010000005.1:0-421386 GCA_963741525.1 uncultured Alphaproteobacteria bacterium | reverse complement strand
GTGCCGGTCGAAAAACCCGTAACGGCGCGGCCGAGACTGCCGCGTCCACCGCAGGCCGAGGCCGCCGAGTAGACGGCTCGCAAATGACAGGCTCCAGACGGCCGGTATGGCCGCTGAAGCGCCGGCTCGCTCCGGCACCAAGTGTTGAACGTATCACCGGCGCAGATGAAGCGCTCGAGGAGACAACGGATGAATCAGCAAGAGCTCGCCAATGTCTTCAGCCCGCAGGTCCCGGCCCAGACCTTCGATCAAATCCGGATCGCGATCGCGAGCCCGGAGCAGATCCATTCCTGGTCCTACGGCGAGATCAAGAAGCCCGAGACCATCAATTACCGCACCTTCAAGCCGGAAAGCGGGATGGTCTCTTCTGCGCCCGCATCTTCGGCCCCATCAAGGACTACGAGTGCTTGTGCGGCAAGTACAAGCGGATGAAGTACAAGGGCGTCATCTGCGAAAAGTGCGGCGTCGAGGTGACGCTCGCCAAGGTCCGGCGCGAGCGCATGGGCCATATCGAGCTCGCAGCCCCCGTCGCCCACATCTGGTTCCTGAAGTCGCTGCCATCGCGCATCGGCATGCTGATGGACATGACGCTGAAGGATCTCGAGCGCGTTCTCTATTTCGAGAACTACATCGTCATTGAGCCTGGCGTGACCACCTTCAGTCAGGGTGACCTGCTCTCCGAGGAGGAGATGTATCAGGCCCGCGAGGAGTTCGGTGAGGATAGCTTCACCGCCGGCATCGGCGCGGAAGCGATCCGCGAGCTGCTGATCGGTCTCGACCTGCCCCAGCTGCGAGAGGATCTTCGCAAGGAGATCGCCGAGAGCACGTCCGAGCTGAAGCCCAAGAAGCTCGCCAAGCGCTTGAAGCTCATCGAGGCCTTCATCGAGAGCGGCAACAAGCCCGAGTGGATGATCCTGACCGTCGTGCCGGTCATTCCGCCGGAATTGCGCCCGCTCGTGCCGCTCGATGGCGGCCGCTTCGCGACCTCCGACCTCAACGATCTCTACCGCCGCGTCATCAACCGCAACAACCGTCTGAAACGGCTGATGGAGCTGCGCGCACCCGACATCATCATCCGCAACGAAAAGCGCATGCTGCAGGAGGCGGTCGACGCGCTGTTCGATAACGGCCGCCGCGGCCGCGTCATAACGGGCGCCAACAAGCGTCCACTGAAGTCGCTCGCCGACATGCTCAAGGGCAAGCAGGGCCGCTTCCGTCAGAACCTGCTCGGCAAGCGCGTCGATTACTCGGGCCGTTCCGTCATCGTCGTCGGACCGGAGCTGAAGCTGCATCAGTGCGGCTTGCCCAAGAAGATGGCGCTCGAACTGTTCAAGCCCTTCATCTACTCGCGTCTCGACGCGAAGGGCCTCGCCGCCACCGTCAAGCAGGCGAAGAAGCTCGTCGAGAAGGAAAAGCCGGAGGTCTGGGACATCCTCGACGAGGTGATCCGCGAGCATCCCGTGCTGTTGAACCGCGCGCCGACGCTCCACCGACTCGGCATCCAGGCCTTCGAGCCGGTTCTGATCGAGGGCAAGGCGATCCAGTTGCATCCGCTCGTCTGCGCCGCCTTCAACGCCGACTTCGACGGCGATCAGATGGCCGTGCACGTGCCGCTGTCGCTCGAAGCCCAGCTCGAGGCGCGCGTGCTGATGATGTCGACGAACAACATCCTGCACCCCGCCAACGGCGCGCCGATCATCGTGCCTTCGCAGGACATCGTTCTCGGCCTCTACTACCTGTCCCTCATCTCGGATAAGGAGCCGGGTGAAGGCATGCTGTTGGGTTCCGTCGCCGAGGTCCATCACGCGCTCGAGGCGAAGGTCGTGTCGCTGCATGCGAAGATCAAAGGTCGCTTCATCACCGTCGATGCCGCCGGCAAGAAGCTGGTCGAGGTGCACGAGACGACGCCCGGCCGCATGATCCTGGGCGAGCTGTTGCCGACGTCGGCGAACGTCAAGTTCGATCTCGTCAACCAGCTGCTCACCAAGAAGGCGATCTCCAAGATGATCGACGCCGTCTATCGCGGCTGCGGTCAGAAGGAGACGGTGATCTTCTGCGACAAGATCATGAGCCTCGGCTACAACCATGCCTGCAAGGCCGGTATCTCCTTCGGCAAGGATGACATGGTCATCCCGGAAACCAAGGAGAAGATCGTCGACGAGACGCGCGATCTCGTTCGCGAGTTCGAAAACCAGTTCAACGACGGCCTCATCACGCAGGGCGAAAAGTACAACAAGGTGGTCGACGCCTGGTCGAAATGCACTGACCGCATCGCCAAGGAGATGATGGATCGCATCTCGGCCGTGCATAAGGACAAGGTGACAGGCCGTCAGAAGCCCATCAACTCGATCTACATGATGGCCCATTCGGGCGCCCGCGGCTCGCCGGCGCAGATGAAGCAGCTCGCCGGCATGCGCGGCCTGATGGCGAAGCCCTCGGGCGAGATCATCGAGACGCCGATCATCTCGAACTTCAAAGAAGGCCTGTCGGTGCTCGAGTACTTCAACTCGACCCACGGCGCCCGCAAGGGACTCGCCGACACGGCCTTGAAGACCGCCAACTCGGGCTACCTGACCCGCCGTCTCGTCGACGTCGCGCAGGATGCCATCATCTCCGAGGACGACTGCGGTACCGACGGCGGCATCAAGATGCAGGCCGTGGTGGCAGCAGGCGAGATCATCGTGACGCTGGGCGATCGCGTGCTCGGCCGCACGGCTGCCGACGACATCAAGCACGCCACGACGGGCAAGGTCATCATCAAGGCGGGTGAGCTTATCGACGAGGCCGCCAAGGAGAAGATCGAAGGCGGCGGCGTCCAGCAGGTTCGCATCCGCTCGGTGCTGACTTGCGAGACTAAGAACGGTGTCTGCGCCAAGTGCTACGGACGCGATCTCGCTCGTGGCGCGCCCGTCAACATGGGTGAAGTCGGTCGGCGTTATCGCGGCGCAGTCGATCGGCGAGCCGGGTACGCAGCTCACCATGCGCACCTTCCACATCGGCGGAACGGCGCAGGTGGTCGACAGCTCCTTCATCGAGAGTGCCTTCGACGGCACGGTCAAGATCAAGAACCGCAACGTCGTCAGGAACTCCGACGGCCAGCTCATCGCCATGAACCGCAACCTGTCGATCGTGATCCTCGATGGCGAGGGCAAGGAGCGGGCCACCCACAAGGTCGGGTACGGCACCTATCTGCGCGTCGACGACGGCGATAAGGTCAAGCGCGGCACGCGTCTGGCGGAGTGGGATCCCTACACGCGTCCGATCATCACCGAAGTCGAGGGCACCGTTGACTTCGAGGATCTGGTCGAGGGTGTGTCGATCAACGAACAGTACGACGAAGGCACCGGTATCACCAACCGCGTCATCGTCGATTGGCGCGCCTCCCCGCGCGGCAGCGATCTTCGTCCGGCCATGGTCATCAAGGATGCCAAGGGCAAGCCGAAGAAGCTCAGCCGCGGTGGTGAAGCCCGTCACCTGCTTTCGGTCGAGGCCATTCTCTCGGTCGAGCCGGGAACCGAGATCAAGGCTGGCGACGTGCTCGCGCGTATCCCACTCGAGAGCGCCAAGACCCGCGACATCACCGGCGGTCTGCCGCGTGTCGCCGAGCTGTTCGAGGCGCGGCGTCCGAAGGATCACGCCATCATCGCCGAGATCACCGGGACGGTCGAGTTCGGGCGCGACTACAAGAACAAGCGCCGCATCATCATCAAGCCGGCCGACGAGAACGTCGAACCCGTCGAGTACATGATTCCCAAGGGCAAGCACGTCGCGGTGCAGGAGGGTGATCACGTCGAGAAGGGTGAGTACATCGTCGACGGCAACCCGGCGCCGCACGACATCCTGGCGATCAAGGGCGTGGAGGAACTCGCCTCCTTCCTCGTCAACGAGATCCAGGACGTCTACCGGCTGCAGGGCGTGACGATCAACGACAAACACATCGAGGTGATCGTCCGGCAGATGCTGCAGAAGGTCGAGATCCAGGATCCGGGAGAAACCGATTTGCTCAAGGGCGAGCAGCTCGATCGCATCGAGTTCGACGATCTCAACGCCGCCCTCGACAAGGCGGGCAAGCGCGCGGCGACGGCCACGCCGGTACTGCTCGGCATCACCAAGGCGAGCTTGCAGACGCGCAGCTTCATCTCGGCCGCCTCCTTCCAGGAGACGACGCGCGTCCTCACCGAAGCCGCCGTTGCCGGCAAGGTCGATACGCTCGAAGGCCTCAAGGAGAACGTCATCGTCGGCCGCCTCATTCCGGCCGGAACCGGTGGCACTCTGAAGCGCATCAAGCAGACGGCCATACACCGCGACGAGCTGATCCTGAAGGAGCGCGCCAAGATCGCCGAGGAACGGACCAAGGCGGTCGAAGCGGCCAAGGCGGCCCAGGCGGTCGAAGCGGCCAAGGCGGCCGACGACGCGGCCTGAGCCGAAGTCCACACGTCGTTGCGACAGTGAGGGCATCGCAGCGGAAAGCTGCGGTGCCCTTCGTCCTTGCCAGAGCAGGGATCAGCCGGAGACTTCGGCGATGGCGTCCGACAAGCGGACGGGATGGCGCCGCCGGGCTTGGGCCGGAGCTGCTTCTTTGACCGGCTCGGGAGCGGGGAGCGCAAGTCGCGCAGCTGGCGCGGAGATCTGAGCAGGCGCTTGCGGATCGGGCGTCGCAACCTCGTTCCCGGTTGCACGGGCGATCGCCTCGGTTAACCGCGACGGCAAGCGGCGGTTGGAACACTTGGCGAGGCGGGACTCCGCTCGTTGCGCACGAGGGGCCACTTTCGCAAGTTTCGAGGCGAGTGTGCGAAAGGCCTTGGGCGCCTCGATCGCGATCACCCGATGTTGCGCTTTGATCTGTGGCTGCAATTTCGCGTTCATCGTGGCCACGAGATCGCCGAGCCGGTGCTCGTCGACCTTCCAGAAGACTCCCTTGCGGCGATGGTTGCGGCGCACAACTCCGGCCTTGACCAGCTTGGCAAGATGGCGCTTCAGGCGCGGATGAGTAAGGCCGGTCCGCGACAGCAGACGGTTCTGCGGCAGCCCGTCCTCGCCGGCCTGAACCAGCATGGCGACAATGCCATAGCGGCTTTCCTCGGCAAGAACGCCCAGCAACTCGATCACACGCCACGAATTCATAGGTACCCCGGCACACACGCGACCGCCGAAGTCTGCCGCAACATTGCCGGTCTGCCAACCCTTTGGTAAATGGTGTTTGCTTTCGCCGCAGAAACCGCGCGAAGTCGGCCCTCGGCAGGCGCGGCGAAAAATCACCAATAGGCCCGCTTATCCCCATTGACCTCGTTTCGAAGCGCATATATGTTCCGGCCACTTTGCGGCAGGCGGTAGGCAGAGTCGTCGCGCTGTGTTTTGCGCGGAAAACAGCCTAAACGCTGCTGTCCTGATCCGACGGACAGATACGACGCAAGATCTTCGGGCTGGGAAACCGGGCTGAAGATCCTCTGGTTTTGGAGCCGGGCGCCGGTCATGGCGGCTCGGCTGGGCGATTTTCGTCCAGCCGCGTCATGCTGCGCTCTTGGCAATGAATGGTGGACTTGGCACATGCCAACGATTCAACAGTTGATCCGCAAGCCGCGCCAGGCGCCCGTGCACCGCAACAAGGTGCCGGCCATGGAGCAGTGCCCGCAGAAGCGCGGCGTCTGCACCCGCGTCTACACGACGACGCCGAAGAAGCCGAACTCGGCGCTTCGCAAGGTCGCCAAGGTGCGTCTCACCAACGGCTTCGAGGTCGTGAGCTACATCCCGGGCGAAGGCCATAACCTTCAGGAGCATTCGGTGGTGCTCATCCGCGGCGGTCGCGTGAAGGATCTGCCGGGCGTCCGCTACCACATCATCCGCGGCGTCCTGGATACCCAGGGTGTCGTGAAGCGCCGTCAGCGCCGCTCGAAGTACGGCGCCAAGCGGCCGAAGTGATTTGATCCTGCGCCGCCGGATAACGGTCGGCGCCTAAGCGAAGTTCGAACTATCGAGAGACGAGCCCCATGTCCCGCCGCCACAGTGCAGAAAAGCGCGAGTTCATCCCGGATCCGAAATACTCGGATCTCGTGGTCTCGAAGTTCATGAACTCGATCATGTATCAGGGCAAGAAGTCGGTCGCCGAGAACATCGTCTATGGCGCGTTCGACAGCCTCGAGCAGAAGACGCGCCGGAACCCGATCGAGATGTTCCACGAGGCGCTGAAGAACGTCATGCCAACCATCGAGGTGCGCTCGCGGCGCGTTGGCGGCGCCACCTACCAGGTTCCGGTCGAGGTCCGCCCCGAGCGCCGGCAGGCGCTGGCGATCCGCTGGATCATCACGGCCGCGCGCGGCCGCAACGAGAACACGATGGTCGACCGCCTGTCGAACGAGCTGCTCGATGCAGCCAACAACCGCGGCACAGCGGTGAAGAAGCGCGAGGACACCCACCGGATGGCGGAGGCCAACAGGGCCTTCTCGCATTATCGGTGGTAATCGGAACCCTCGGAGACTGACATGCCCCGCTCGCATCCTATCGAGGACTACCGCAACTTCGGCATCATGGCCCACATTGATGCCGGCAAAACCACGACCACTGAGCGGATCCTCTATTACACCGGCAAGAGCCATAAGATCGGCGAGGTGCATGATGGCGCCGCGACGATGGATTGGATGGAGCAGGAGCAAGAGCGCGGCATCACCATCACGTCCGCCGCGACGACCGCCTTCTGGCAGGGCAAGCGCCTGAACATCATCGACACCCCCGGCCACGTCGATTTCACGATCGAAGTGGAGCGCTCGCTTCGCGTCCTCGACGGCGCGGTGTGCGTGCTCGATTCCAACCAGGGCGTCGAGCCGCAGACCGAGACGGTCTGGCGCCAGGGCGACAAGTACAAGGTTCCGCGGATCGTCTTCTGCAACAAGATGGATAAGACGGGCGCCGATTTCTATCAGTGCCTCGACGACATCAAGAAGCGTCTGGGCGCCCGGCCAGTGCCGGTGCAGCTACCGATCGGTGCCGAGAACAATTTCAAGGGCATCGTCGACCTCGTCCGGATGAAGGGTGTCATCTGGGAGGAGGAGAGCCTCGGCGCCAAGTTCGCCGACGTCGAAATTCCGGACGACCTCAAGGACAAGGCCGCCGAATACCGCTTGCAGCTCATCGAGGCCGCCGTCGAGATGGACGAGGGCGCGATGCAGGATTACCTCGACGGCAAGGAGCCGGACGAGGCGACCTTGCGCAACCTCATCCGCAAGGCAGTCGTGACGGCCTCCTGGTATCCGATTTTCTGCGGCTCGGCCTTCAAGAACAAGGGCGTGCAGCCGCTGCTCGACGGCGTCGTCGACTATCTGCCGAGCCCGGCCGATATCCCGCCCACCCAAGGCATCGACGTAAAGACCGACGAGGTTGTGCTCAGGAGGGCCTTGGACGACGAGCCGATGACCGCGCTCGCGTTCAAGATCATGGACGACCCCTTCGTCGGCTCGATCACCTTCTGCCGCATTTATTCGGGCACCATGACCTCCGGCACCGGCATGGTCAACTCGACGCGCGACCGGCGCGAGCGGGTTGGTCGCATGCTGCTGATGCACGCGAACAATCGCGAGGACATCAAGGAAGCCTATGCGGGCGACATCGTGGCGCTCGCCGGCCTCAAGGAGACGATCACCGGCGATACGCTGAGCGATCCAGTCAAGGTGGTCGTGCTCGAGAAGATGACCTTCCCCGAGCCCGTCATCGAGATCGCCATCGAGCCCAAATCGAAGGCCGACGTCGAGAGGCTCGGCGAGGCGCTCGCCAAGCTCGCCAAGGAGGATCCCTCGTTCCGAGTGTCGGTCGATCACGAGAGCGGCCAGACCATCCTCAAGGGCATGGGCGAGCTGCATCTCGACATCAAGGTCGACATCCTGCGGCGCACCTACAAGGTCGACGCCAACATCGGCCAGCCGCGCGTCGCCTATCGCGAGACGATCACCAAGCCGGCGACGGTCGACTATACGCACAAGAAGCAGACCGGCGGCTCCGGCCAGTTCGCCCGCGTCAAGATCGTGGTCAAGCCGGGCGAACCTGGCGCCGGCTTCACGTTCGAGAACGAGGTCGTCGGCGGCTCGGTCCCCAAGGAGTTCGTCTCCGCGGTCGAGAAGGGCGTCAAGAGCATCATGGATGCCGGTCCGCTGATCGGCTTCCCGGTGCTTGACGTGGCCGTGGACTTGGTCGATGGCGCCTATCACGAGGTGGACTCCTCGGCCATCGCGTTCGAAATCGCCGCCCGCACCGCCATGCGCGATGCGTTGACGAAGGCCGGCCCCAAGTTGCTCGAGCCGATCATGGCCGTCGAAGTCGTGACGCCGGAGGATTACACCGGCAATGTCATCGGCGACTTGAACTCCAGGCGCGGCCAGATCCAGGGCCAGGACATGCGCGGCAACGCCAACGTCGTTAAGGCACTGGTGCCGCTCGCCAACATGTTCAGCTATGTGGGCAATCTGAGATCGATGAGCCAGGGTCGCGCCCAGTTCACGATGCAGTTCGACCATTACGCCCAGGTGCCGCCGAACGTCGCCGCCGAGGTGCAGAAGAAGTACGCCTAAGCGCCCATCGCGCTGTCCTCGCGACGGCGATGAGCGATAGACCCGAGTAATATCGAGCCAGACAAAAGATAAGACGGAGAAGACCCATGGCAAAACAGAAATTCGAGCGAAACAAGCCGCATGTGAACGTCGGCACGATCGGCCACGTCGATCACGGCAAGACGACGCTGACGGCGGCGCTGACGAAGGTCTCCGCAGACAAGGGCTGGACACAGACGGCCATCTCGTACGATCAGGTTGCCAAGGCCTCCGAGAGCCAAGGCCGCCGCGATCCGACGAAGATCCTGACGATCGCAACCAGCCACGTCGAGTATTCGACGGCCAACCGCCACTACGCGCACGTCGATTGCCCCGGTCACGCCGACTACGTGAAGAACATGATCACGGGCGCGGCGCAGATGGATGGCGCCATCCTCGTCGTCTCGGCCGTCGACGGTCCGATGCCACAGACGCGCGAGCACATCCTGCTCGCACGCCAGGTCGGCGTACCCTACGTCGTCGTCTTCATCAACAAATGCGACATCGTCGATGATCCCGAGCTCCTCGACCTCGTCGAGATGGAAGTCCGCGATCTCCTCACCTCATATCAGTTCCCGGGCGACGACACGCCGGTCATTCGCGGCGCGGCCGTGAAGGCGCTCAACGGCGAGAAGGGTCCGCTCGCCGACGAGGCGATCCTGAAGCTGTACGAGGCGCTCGACACCTATATCCCGCTCCCCGAGCGCCCGAAGGATCAGCCTTTCCTGATGCCGATCGAGGACGTGTTCTCGATCTCCGGCCGTGGCACGGTCGTCACCGGCCGCATCGAGCGCGGCATCGTCAAGGTCGGCGAGGAAGTCGAGATCGTCGGCATCCGCGACACGCAGAAGTCGGTCGTCACCGGCGTCGAGATGTTCCGCAAGCTGCTCGACTCGGGCGAGGCCGGCGACAACGTCGGCTGCCTGCTGCGCGGCATCGACAAGGAAGCGGTCGAGCGCGGCCAGGTGCTGTGCAAGCCCGGCTCCGTCAAGCCGCACAAGAAGTTCAAGGCCGAGGCTTACATCCTCACCAAGGAAGAGGGCGGCCGTCACACGCCGTTCTTCAAGAACTACCGTCCGCAGTTCTACTTCCGTACGACTGATGTGACCGGCGTCGTGACGTTACCGGAGGGCACCGAGATGGTGATGCCCGGCGACAACGTCGCGGTGGACGTCGAGCTCATCACGCCGATCGCCATGGAGGAGAAGGTTCGCTTCGCCATTCGCGAGGGCGGTCGCACCGTCGGTGCCGGCGTCGTCACCAAGATCGTCGAGTAGGGCTTGAATTGCAGAGGCGGCGGGGATGACCCGCCGCCTTAGAATTCCAGAGCAACGTGGGTTTCGAGAGACATGAACGGCCAAACCATACGCATCCGCCTCAAGGCGTTCGATCATCGCGTGCTCGACAGCTCGACGCGCGAGATCGTCAACACGGCGAAGCGCACGGGCGCCGACGTCCGCGGGCCGATCCCGCTGCCGACGCGCATCGAGAAGTTCACCGTCAACCGCTCGCCGCACGTCGACAAGAAGAGCCGCGAGCAGTTCGAGATGCGGACCCACAAGCGGCTACTCGACATCGTCGATCCGACGCCGCAGACGGTCGATGCGCTCATGAAGCTCGATCTCGCCGCCGGCGTCGACGTGGAGATCAAGCTCTGACGGGCTGACTTGGAATTGAGCAGGTAGCGCGACTGATCCGCGCCGCCGGAACGAAGAATGGGGCGTTTGCCCCCGGAACCGATGATTAGGAACGCTGCGATGCGCTCAGGTTTGATCGCGCAGAAGGTGGGAATGACGCGGATCTTCAACGACGCCGGCGAGCACGTGCCGGTGACGGTGTTGAAGCTCGACAGCTGTCAGGTCGTCGCCCACCGGACGGCAGAGAAGAACGGCTATACGGCAGTGCAACTCGGCGCCGGTCTCGCCAAGGTGAAGAACGTTCCCAAGGCGGAGCGGGGGCACTTTGCCATCGCCAAGGTGGAACCCAAGCGCAAAGTCGTCGAGTTTCGCGTGACACCCGACAACATGATCGAGGTCGGCACCGAGCTGAAGGCGGACCATTTCGCCGCCGGCCAACTCGTCGACGTGACGGGTACCTCGATCGGCAAGGGCTTTGCCGGCGCCATGAAGCGGCACAATTTCGGCGGCTTGCGCGCCACTCACGGTGTCTCGGTCAGCCACCGCAGCCACGGCTCGACCGGCGGCCGCCAGGACCCCGGCAAGGTGTTCAAGAACAAACGAATGGCCGGCCATATGGGCGACGTTCGCGTGACGACGCAGAACCTTGAGGTCGTCAAGGTCGACACCGAGCGTGGCCTGGTGCTCATCAAGGGCGCGGTTCCCGGCTCCAAGGGCGGCTGGGTGCTCGTCAAGGACGCCGCCAAGGCGAAGGCCAAGGGGGGCAATTGAAATGAAGGCCGATATCAACACGCTCGACGCCGGCAAGGCCGGGACGATCGACCTCAAGGACGAGATTTTTGGTCTCGATCCGCGCCAGGATCTGATCCATCGCATGGTGCGCTACCAGCTCGCCAAGCGGCGTGCCGGAACGCATCAGGCCAAGATCCGCTCCGAGGTGAAGGTCACCGGCAAGAAGATGTACAAGCAGAAGGGCACCGGCGGCGCCCGTCACGCGGACAAGGGCGCGCCCCAGTTCCGAGGCGGCGGCAAGGCCTTCGGTCCGCGCCCGCGCAGCCACGCGCACGACATGCCCAAGAAGGTGCGCGCGCTCGCACTCAAGCATGCGCTCTCCGCCAAGTCGAAGGCCTCCGAGATCATGGTACTCGACAGGGCGGAATCGGGCGAGGCCAAGACGGCGGGCTTGCGCTCGCGCCTCGAGAAGCTCGGCCTCACTTCGGCGCTGATCATCGCCGGCAAGGAGGTCGACGCCAACTTCGCGAAGGCCGCCCGCAACATTCCCAACATCGACGTGCTGCCGGCCGCCGGCATCAACGTCTACGACATCATTCGCTGCAAGACGCTGGTGCTGACCAAGGACGCCATTGCGGCGATCGAGGCCCGCTTCGCTGGCGAAGCAGCTGGCGCGTGAGGATAGGACGATGAAACCGCTCAAGGCTTACGACATCATCCTGTCGCCGGTGATCACCGAGAAGGCGACGGCCGCCTCGGAGGCGAACCAGGTCGTCTTCAAGGTGCGCCATGACGCCACCAAGCCCGACATCAAGAAGGCGATCGAGCAGCTCTTCAAGGTGAAGGTCAAATCGGTCAACACGCTGCTCCGGAAGGGCAAGAAAAAAATCTTCCGCGGCGTCAGAGGACAGCAGAGCGCGATCAAAAAAGCGATCGTCACCCTGGAAGAGGGCCAGACCATCGACGTGACGACCGGGCTCTAGGAGTTAAGAGATGGCGCTCAAGACATACAATCCCACGACCCCGAGCCTCCGGCACCTGGTGCTGGTCGATCGCTCGGCCTTGTGGAAGGGCAAGCCCGTCAAGGGACTGACCGAAGGTCTCAACAAGTCCGGCGGCCGCAACAATCTCGGCCGGCTGACCGCCTTCCGCAAGGGCGGCGGCCACAAGAAGGCCTATCGGCGGATCGACTTCAAGCGGAAGAAGTACGACATTCCCGCGACCGTGGAGCGGCTCGAGTACGATCCCAATCGCTCGGCCTTCATCGCGCTCATCAAGTACCAGGACGGCGAGCTCTCCTACATCCTCGCCCCGCAACGTCTGGCTGTCGGCGATACGGTGGTCTCGGGCGCCAAGGCCGACGTGAAGCCCGGCAATGCGATGCCAATGGGCGCGATGCCGGTCGGCACCATCATCCACAATGTCGAAATGCACATCGGCAAGGGCGGCCAGCTCGCGCGCTCCGCCGGCACCTACGCGCAGCTCGTTGGCCGCGACCAGGGCTACGCCATTCTGCGCCTCAACTCGGGCGAGACCCGCATGGTCCGCGCCGAGTGCATGGCAACCGTCGGCGCCGTCTCGAACCCGGACCATATGAACCGGGTGATCGGCAAGGCCGGCCGCTCGCGCTGGCTCGGCATCCGGCCCTGCGTCCGCTCGATCGCCATGAACCCGGTTGATCACCCCAACGGTGGCCGCACCAAGGGTGGCAAGCACTGGATGACGCCCTGGGGCATTTCCACCAAGGGCAAGAAGACACGCAAGAACAAGTCGACTGCGAAGTACATCATTCGCAGCCGCCACTTGAACAAGAAGTGAGGTCGATACCGTGACACGCTCGATCTGGAAGGGCCCGTTCGTCGATGGTTACCTCCTGAAGAAGGCCGACAAGGCCCGCTCTTCGGGACGCAAGGACGTCATCAAGACGTGGAGCCGCCGCTCGACCATCCTGCCGCAATTCGTGGGGCTGACCTTCGGCGTCCACAATGGCAACAAACACGTGCCGGTGCTGGTGACCGAGGACATGGTCGGCCACAAGCTCGGCGAGTTCGCACCTTCCCGCAGTTTCCGCGGGCACACGGCGGTCGACAAGAAAGTCGCCGCGAAGAGAGCGGGTTGAGATCATGGGTAAGGAACGCAATCCGCGCCGCGTGGCCGAGAACGAGGCTTTCGCCGTCAACCGGTTCATGCGCGTGAGCACGCAGAAGCTCAATCTCGTGGCGCAGATGATCCGCGGCAAGAAAGTCGACAAGGCGTTGGCCGAGCTGACCTTCTCGAGGAAGCGAATCTCCGGCCAGGTGAAGAGCACGCTCGAGAGCGCGATCGCCAATGCCGAGAACAATCATCAGCTCGACGTCGACAGTCTGGTCGTCGCCCAGGCCTATGTCGGCAAGCGGCTGGTGATGCGACGGTTCCAGGCGCGTGGCCGTGGCCGCGCCGGGGCCATCGAGAAGTTCTTCTCCCAGCTCACCATCGTCGTGCGTGAGAGCGAGGGCGAGGGCGAGGAAAAGACACGTAAAGGCAAGGGCCGCAAGGCCGGCAAACCCGCCGCCGAAGCCGCAGCGACCTGAGAGGACGAGACGACTATGGGTCAGAAAGTCAATCCCGTCGGCCTTCGCGTCGGCATCAACCGGACCTGGGACAGCCGCTGGTTCGCGAGCCGCGGCGAGTACGCTCGCCTCCTGCACGAAGACTTCAAGATGCGCGACCACATCATGCAGCAGCGCCGGCAGGCCGGTATCTCCCGCGTGATCATCGAGCGTCCGCACAAGAAGTGCCGCGTGACTGTTCACACCGCACGTCCCGGCATCCTGATCGGCCGCAAGGGATCCGACATCGACAAGATCCGCAAGGAGCTTGCGAAGATGACGGATAGCGAGGTGTTCCTCAACATCCAGGAGATCCGCAAGCCCGAGCTCGAACTCGGTGCTGGTGGCCGAAGGTATCGCCCAACAGCTGGAGCGTCGCGTCGCCTTCCGCCGCGCCATGAAGCGCTCGGTGCAGTCGGCGATCCGGATGGGCGCGCTGGGCATCCGCATCAACGTTTCGGGCCGTCTCGGCGGCGCCGAGATCGCGCGTCTCGAGTGGTATCGCGAGGGGCGCGTGCCGCTGCACACGCTCAGAGCCGATATCGATTTCGGCTACGGCGTCGCGCGCACCGCTTACGGCATTATCGGCATCAAGGTCTGGATCTTCAAGGGTGAGATCCTCGAGCATGATCCGATGGCACAGGACAAGAAGCTGAGCGAGGCGCAGGAAAGCGGTGGCGGTGGCCGTCCGCCGCGCCGCGAGCAGCCGAGCGCCTGAAGCAGCGAAAAAAGAGCAGGAATAGACAGCCATGCTGCAACCCAAACGCACTAAGTTCCGCAAGGCCCATAAGGGCCGGAACGCCGGCACCGCCAAAGGCGGGACCCAGCTCAACTTCGGCTCCTATGGCCTGAAGGCGACTGAGCCCGAGCGGGTGACCGCACGCCAGATCGAGGCCGCCCGCCGCGCCATCACGCGTCACATGAAGCGCGCCGGCCGCGTCTGGATCCGCATCTTCCCGGATCTGCCGGTGTCAAAGAAGCCGACGGAAGTGCGCATGGGCTCCGGCAAAGGTTCGCCCGAGTTCTGGGCCTGCCGCGTCCGTCCAGGCCGCATCATGTTCGAGATCGACGGCGTCAATGGCCAGACAGCCAAGGAGGCGCTGACGCTCGGCGCCGCCAAGCTGCCGATCAAGACACGCATCGTCGCCCGCGTCGGGCTTCAGGGCTGAGCGAAGGGGCGAGGAGTAGAGCCATGAAGATCAAGCAAGTCCGCGACCTGACGCCCGACCAGCTCGACGACGAGCTGACGAAGCTCAAGAAGGAGCAGTTCAACCTGCGCTTTCAGAAGGCGACGGGGCAGCTCGAGAACACGTCGCGTGTGCGCGTGATCCGCCGCACCATCGCCCGCATCCAGACGCTGCAGAGCGTCCAGCGTCAAAAGGCCAAGGCCTAGAGGGTTAAGAATATGCCGAAACGCGTGCTCCAGGGCGTCGTCGTCTCCGACAAGAATTCCAAGACCCGCGTGGTCAAGGTCGAGCGCCGCTTTATCCATCCGGTGATGAAGAAGACCATCCGCCGGTCGAAGAACTACCATGCCCACGACGAGAACAACTCCTCGAAGCTCGGCGATGTGGTGTGGATCGAGGAATGCCCGCCGATCTCGAAGTTGAAGCGGTGGGTGGTGACGAAGAGCGCAGCGGCAGCCGGTTGAGGGGTCGCCCGCAAGAGCCTTGAAGGGCTGACTGCGGACGCAAAAGGACGATCGATATGATCCAGGTAGAGACCAATCTCGACGTTGCCGACAATTCGGGCGCGCGGCGCGTTCAATGCATCAAGGTGCTCGGCGGCTCGAAGCGCCGCTATGCCACCATCGGCGACACCATCGTGGTCGCCGTCAAGGAGGCGATCCCGAAGGGGCGCGTTAAGAAGGGCCAGGTGATGAAGGCGGTGGTCGTGCGCGTCGCCAAGGCGATCAGCCGGGCCGACGGCAGCCAGATCCGCTTCGACCGCAACGCCGCCGTGCTGATCAACCCGCAGGGCGAGCCGGTCGGCACCCGCATCTTCGGCCCCGTCACGCGCGAGCTCCGGGCGAAGAACCACATGAAGATCGTCTCGCTGGCGCCGGAGGTGCTGTGATGGCGAAGCAGAAGCTCAAGAAGGGTGATCGCGTCATCGTGCTCACCGGCCGCGACAAGGGCAAGAAGGGCGATATCCTGAAGATGATCCCCGCCGAGGATCGCGCCATCGTACAGGGCGTCAATATCGTGCGCCGTCACCAGAAGCAGTCGGCGCAGCAAGAGGGCGGCATCATCGCCCGCGAGGGGACGATCCACGTCTCCAACCTCGCCTACATCGACCCCAAGGACGATAAGGCGACGCGCATAGGCTACAAGACGCTGGAAGACGGACGCAAGGTTCGCGTCGCCCGGCGCTCGGGAGAAGTGATCGATGGCTAAGGATAAAGTGCAGGCCGCCGAGGCGAAGCCAAAGGCCGCCCAGGCGCCGAAAGGCAAACCCGAGGCGCAGGCCAAGGGCAAGAAGGCCGACAAGGGCAAGCCGCAAGAGCGCGAGACGTTCGAGTGGCCGGCCGGCTACGAGCCGCGCATGAAGCGTCACTACCTCGACGTGGTCCGCCCGGCGATGAAAACGAAGTTCGGCTACGACAACGTGATGCAGATTCCCCGGATCGAGAAGATCGTCATCAATATGGGCGTCGGCGAAGCCGTCAACGACCGCAAGAAGGTCGATTCAGCGGCTGGCGATCTTGCGCTCATCGCCGGACAGAAGCCGGTAATCACCAAGGCCCGCAAGTCGATCGCGACCTACAAGGTGCGCGACGGCATGGCGCTCGGCGCCAAGGTGACGCTCCGGAAGAACCGGATGTACGAGTTCCTCGACCGGCTCGTCACCATCGCGTTGCCGCGCGTGAAAGACTTCCGTGGCTTGAACCCGAAGAGCTTCGACGGCCGTGGCAACTTCGCCATGGGCCTCAAGGAGCACATCGTGTTCCCCGAGATCGACTACGACAAGGTCGACCAGGTGGTCGGCATGGACGTCATCGTCTGCACCACGGCCCGCACCGACGAAGAGGCCCGTGAGATGCTGCGCGCTTTCAACTTTCCGTTCCGCACGTAACCCGCGGCTACGGAGGAGGACCCTATGGCCAAGACGAGTTCAGTCGAGAAGAACAACCGGCGCCGCGCGCTGGTGAAGCAGTACGACGCCAAGCGCAAGAAGCTCAAGGCGATCGCCATGGACAAGTCGAAGCCCATGGAGGTGCGGTTCGAGGCGCGCTTGAAGCTCGCCGAGCTGCCGCGCAATTCGTCCAAGACGCGCATCCGCAACCGGTGCGAGCTGTCGGGACGGGCGCGCGGCTTCTACCGGAAGGTCAAGCTGTCGCGCATCGCGCTGCGGGATTTGGCCTCGCAGGGGCTCATCCCGGGCATGGTCAAGTCGAGCTGGTAAGACGAGAGGAATTACTGAACATGTTCGTGACCGATCCACTCGGCGACATGCTGGCGCGCATCCGCAATGCGCAGGAGCGCCGGCGCCCCAAGGTGGCAACGCCGGCCTCGAAGATTTGCCGGCGCGTCCTCGACGTGCTGGCCGAGGAAGGCTATATCCGCGGCTACGCCGAGATCGAGAAAGACGGCAAGACCGAATTCGAGATCGAGCTCAAGTACCACAATGGCGAGCCGGCCATTAAGACGATCAAACGCATCTCGACGCCGGGCCGCCGGGTCTACAGCCCGGTGCGTGATATACCCAATGTCGGCAACGGCCTGGGTGTCGCCATCCTCTCGACGCCCAAGGGCATCATGTCGGACCAGAAAGCACGCGCCGAAAATGTCGGTGGCGAGATTCTCTGCAGCGTATTCTAGCGCGCAGACCCAACGAAGGAAGATGAGCGATGTCGCGCATCGGTAAGAAGGCGGTCAAGATCCCGAAGGGGGTCGAGGCGCGAGTCGACGGCCAGTCCGTCAAGATCAAGGGCCCCAAGGGCGAGCTCGGTGTCACCGTGGTCGACGAGATCGAGGTGTCGATGGCGGATGGCGGCGTGGCGCTGCAGCCGCGCTCCGACACCAAGCGGGCGCGCGCCATGTGGGGAATGTCGCGCACCTTGGTGCAGAACATGATCGATGGCGTCACCACCGGCTACCGCGAGGCGCTCGAGATCCACGGCGTCGGCTATCGCGCGCAGATGAAGGGTCCCAAGGATCTGCAACTCAACCTCGGCTTCAGCCACGAGGTCGTGTTCGCTATTCCCGACGGTCTTAAGATCGAGCTGCCGAAGCCGACCGAGATCGTCATCACCGGCATCGACAAGCAGAAGGTGGGCTACGCCGCGGCCAAGATCCGCTCGTATCGCCCGCCGGAGCCCTACCAGGGCAAGGGTGTTCGCTATCAAGGCGAATTCATCCTGCGCAAAGAAGGCAAGAAGAAGTAGCGAGAGACCATGGCCATTCGCGATCAGAAGACACTCGGGCGTCAGAACCGGACGCGGACCAGCATCCGCCGTGCCGAAAACGGCCGGCCGCGGCTATCCGTGCATCGTTCCTCGATGCACATCTATGCGCAGGTGATCGACGACGCGGCGGGCAAGACCCTCGCGTCGGCCTCGACCCTCGACAAAGAGCTGAAGACCGAGCTCAAGAGCGGCGCCAATCAGACGGCGGCCAAGGCGGTCGGCAAGCTGATTGCCAGCCGCGCCTCGGCCAAGGGCATCAAAGAGGTCGTGTTCGACCGCGGCCCGTATCTTTATCACGGCCGCGTCAAGGCGCTGGCCGAGGCGGCCCGCGAGGGCGGCCTCAAGTTCTAGTTTTTTGGCTTTGAGCACGTTCTTACGGCGAACCGGTATCCACTTCGCCTGAACGTGCTCTAACGGAAAGGACATCGGATCGTGGCACGGACTCCGGGCGAGCATGGCGGGCGGCGCGGACGCGATCGCGAGAAGCGCGAGGAGCGCGACAGCGAGTTCACAGACAAGCTGGTGGCCATCAATCGCGTCGCCAAGGTGGTGAAGGGCGGCAAGCGCTTCGGCTTCGCCGCGCTCGTCGTCATCGGCGACCAAAAGGGCCGCGTCGGCTACGGACATGGCAAGGCGCGCGAGGTGCCCGAGGCGATCCGCAAGGCGACCGATCAGGCCAAGCGCAAATTGATCCGTGTGCCGCTTCGCGAAGGCCGGACGCTGCATCATGACGTCGTCGGGCGCCACGGCGCCGGCCGCGTTATCTTGCGCGCGGCGCCTCCCGGCACTGGCATCATCGCCGGCGGCCCGATGCGCGCCGTGTTCGAGACGCTGGGCATCCAGGACATCGTGGCCAAGTCGGTCGGTACGTCGAACCCCTACAACATGGTGCGCGCGACCTTCGATGCACTCGGCAACGAAGATAGCCCGCGCGGCGTCGCGGCGCGTCGCGGCAAGAAAGTCTCCGACATCATCACCCGGCGCCGCGATGGCGCGAGCGATGCTGCGGCGGCCGAAGCGGCGGCGGCCGAGGGCTAAGGGACTATGCGAGCAGGCGGCCATCTTTGGCCATCTGCGTTTTCAAGGTGATGTGACATGGCAAAGACAACGGCCGGCGCCAAAACCGGCAAGACAGTTACCCTCGAGCAGACCGGCAGTCCGGCGCGCCGCGAGCGCAGCCAGGGGCAGACGTTGATCGGCCTCGGCCTCAACAAGCTGCGCCGGCAGAGCACGCTCGAGGACACACCTGCCGTCCGCGGCATGATCCGTAAAGTCCAACATCTGGTCCGCGTCGTCGGCGACCGGGCCTGAAGAACGGAAATCTGAAGATGCGCCTCAATCAAATCAGCGACAACGCCGGCTCCCGCAAGGGCCGCAAGCGCCTCGGCCGCGGTATCGGCTCCGGCCTCGGCAAAACCGGCGGACGCGGCGGCAAGGGCCAGACGGCACGCTCGGGCGTCGCCATCAACGGCTTCGAAGGCGGCCAGATGCCGATCTACCGGCGCCTGCCCAAGCGCGGCTTCAACGTGCCGTTCCCGAACTACTATAACGAAATCAACATCGGCGACGTGCAGGCGGCGGTCGAGGCCGGGCGGATCCCGACGGGTGAGCCCGTGTCGGTGGCGAGCCTCGTCGAGGCCGGCATCCTGCGCCGCCCGATGGACGGTCTGAGATTGCTCGGCGACGGCGAGATCACCGCGAAGCTGACTTTCGTCGTCAATCACGCGACGGCCTCGGCAAAGGCTGCCGTCGAGAAGGCCGGCGGCGCGATCCAGCTGATCGAGCGCAAGGTCGACGAGGACGCCGAGAAGAAGCGCGCCAAGACGGCCGCCAAGGGCAAGGGCCGCGGCCGCTCCAAGAAGGCGGCTGCCGAGGACTAAACAGACCTTTTGGCTTTCAGCACCTTCTTTCGAACAACCGGCATCCACTTGGTCGGAAAGTGCTGTGGACGGGGCTCGAGGTTAGGACACTGGCCGCCGAGGGAATGGCCGGTGTCCTTTAGGATGATCAGGAGAGCGCTCAAATGGCGTCTGCTGCCGAGCAACTCGTAGCCAATCTGAATTTCTCGGCCTTCTCGAAGGCCAGCGAGCTGAAGCGCCGCATCTGGTTCACACTGGGTGCGTTGCTGGTCTACCGGCTCGGCACCTACATCCCGATGCCGGGCATCGACCCAGTGGAGCTTGCCAAGGCCTTCGAGCAGAGCCGGTCGAGCCTGCTCGGCATGTTTAACATGTTCTCGGGCGGCGCCGTCGGGCGGATGGCGATCTTCGCGCTCGGCATCATGCCCTACATCTCGGCCTCGATCATCATGCAGCTGATGACGAGCGTGTCGACGCAATTGGCGGCGCTCAAGAAGGAAGGCGAGGCCGGCCGCAAGAAGATCAATCAGTACACGCGCTACGCGACCGTGTTGCTGGCGACCGTGCAGGCCTATGGCTTGGCGGTTGGTCTCGAGGGCTCCGGCAACATCGTGCTTGATCCCGGTTGGTTCTTCCGCGCCACGACCGTCATCACGCTCGTCGGCGGCACCATGTTCCTGCTCTGGCTCGGCGAGCAGATCACGGCGCGCGGCGTCGGCAATGGCACGTCACTCATCATCTTCGCCGGTATCGTCGCCGATCTGCCCGGCGCGATCGCGGGCCTGTTTGAGTTGAACCGGACCGGCTCGCTCGGCACGCTGACGCTGCTCGTGCTGTTCATCCTCTTCATCGTCGTCATCGCGGCCGTGGTCTTCATGGAACGGGCGCAGCGGCGGTTGCTCGTGAACTACCCAAAGCGCCAGGTCGGCAACAAGATGATGCAGGGCGATGCCTCGCATTTGCCGCTGAAGCTCAACTCGGCCGGCGTCATTCCGCCGATCTTCGCATCCTCGCTGCTGCTGCTGCCCTCGACCTTCGCGCAGTTCCAGACCGCGCAGACGACGACCACCTCGAGCGACTGGCTGAGCACGCTGCTGGCGTGGATCGGCTACGGTGCGCCGCTGCACATGATTCTCTATGGGCTGCTCATTGTCTTTTTCTGCTTCTTCTACACGGCGATCGTAATCAATCCGGCAGAGACGGCAGATAACCTCAAGAAATACGGCGGCTTCATTCCGGGCATCCGTCCGGGCGAGAAAACGGCCCAGTACATCGACTATGTGCTGACCCGCATCACGGTGATCGGCGCGGCCTATCTGGCGGCGGTCTGCTTGTTCCCCGAGCTGATGATTTCGAGTGCCGGGGTGCCGCAGAACTTCGCGATGGTGCTCGGCGGGACGTCGCTGCTCATCGCGGTCAGCGTCACCATGGATACGGTGGCGCAGATCCAGAGCCATCTGCTCGCGCATCAGTACGAAGGCCTCATCAAGAAGGCGCGCCTCAAGGGCTCCAGGCCCGATCGCGGCGGGGGCAAGCGGCGGTGAACATTATTCTCATCGGTCCGCCGGGCGCCGGCAAAGGCACGCAGGCGCGCCTCATCGAGGAGCATCGCGGCCTCGTCCAGCTCTCGACCGGCGATATGCTGCGCGCCGCGGTCGCCGCTGGAAGCGACATCGGCAAGCGGGCCAAGGCGATCATGGATGCGGGCAAGCTCGTCTCCGACGAGATTGTCATCGGCATCATTGCCGATCGGATCGAGGAGCCCGATTGCCGCAAGGGCGTCATCTTCGATGGCTTTCCGAGGACGCTCGTCCAGGCGGATGCGCTGGGTGCGCTCTTCAAGCGCAAGGGCCGCAAGATCAACGGTGTCATCGAGATTAAGGTCGACGACGAGGTCCTCGTCGATCGCATCTCCGGCCGCTTCACCTGCGCCGAATGCGGCGAGGGCTATCACGACAAGCATAGGCAGCCGGCCAAGCCGGGCGTCTGCGACAAGTGCGGCTCGACCGGGTTCAAGCGCCGCGCCGACGACAATGCCGAGACGGTCAGGACGCGGCTACTCGCCTACTACAAGGAGACGGCGCCGCTCATCGGCTACTATTACGCCAAGGAAGTTCTTCACGGCGTCGATGGCATGGCCGACATCGGCAAGGTTACCGCCGAGATCGGCAGTGTTCTGGATCGCTTAGGGTCTTGACTTGGCGCACGTGCTTCGACGAACCGGTACCCACTTCGCGGGAACGTGCGCTTTGGCCCCGAGGCGGTTTGACGAGTTGACGGCAAGGCGGGGTCTCGCTAGAAGGGGCCCCTCAATTGTCGGATAACGGCCTGATCGGCTCCGGAAAGCCTGTTCCGGATGCCGATTTTTGCGCGCTAGAGACTGGTGCGTCGATCGGTCTCAGGTGAATTGAGGAAGGGCCAGGCGCCGCGAGGGCAGCCCAGCTCGAAATGAAGGAGAGAGGACTGTGGCCCGTATCGCCGGTGTGAATATCCCGACCAACAAGCGCGTGCTCGTGGCGCTGACCTACATTCACGGAATCGGATCGAGGTTCGCCAAGGAGATCTGCACCAAGGTGAATATCCCCGCCGAGCGGCGCGTCAACGAGCTGACAGACGCCGAGGTGTTGCAGATCCGCGAGACCATCGACCGCGATTATGTGGTCGAGGGCGATCTGCGCCGCGAAGTGGCGATGAACATCAAGCGCCTGATGGATCTCGGCTGCTACCGGGGCCTCCGCCACCGCAAGGGCCTGCCCGTGCGTGGCCAACGCACCCATACCAACGCCCGCACCCGCAAGGGACCGTCCAAGCCCATCGCCGGCAAGAAGAAGGTCGTCTGAGCCTGACTTGCCCGCATTCAACACCATGACCGTCTAGAGATCGGAACACGAAATGGCGAAAGAGCAAGCCGCGGCCAAACCGCGGCGCCGCGAGAAGAAGAACATCTCGTCCGGCGTCGCGCATGTGAACGCGTCCTTCAACAATACGATGATCACCATCACCGACGCGCAGGGCAACACCATCGCCTGGTCGTCTTCGGGTACGATGGGCTTCAAGGGCTCGCGCAAGTCGACGCCTTATGCCGCGCAGATGGCGGCCGAGGATGCCGGCAAGAAGGCCATGGAACATGGCATGCGCACGGTTGAGGTCGAGGTATCGGGTCCGGGCTCCGGGCGTGAGTCGGCGCTGCGCGCACTGCAGTCGGTCGGCTTCCAGGTGACGTCGATCCGCGACGTGACGCCGATCCCACACAATGGCTGCCGGCCTCGCAAGCGCCGGCGCGTCTGATCTACATTCCGCCCCGGCGGCGAGCGGCTTCGGGGAAGCTCTCCGCGCATGGGCAATCTGCGGCCGCCCCCTCCGGTCGCGCCCGACGGCAACAAGGGTATGTGACGTGCTCAATAAAAACTGGCAGGATCTGATCAAGCCGGCGAAGCTTCAGGTGATGGCCGAGCGCGATCCGGTGCGCTTCGCGACCGTCGTCGCCGAGCCGCTCGAGCGGGGCTTTGGCACCACGCTCGGCAACGCACTCCGGCGAATTCTGCTCTCCTCGCTCCAGGGCGCCGCCATCACGAGCGTCCAGATCGACGGCGTGCTGCACGAGTTCTCCTCGATCGCCGGCGTTCGCGAGGACGTGACGAATATCGTCCTCAACATCAAGGAAATCGCGCTCAAGTGCCACTCCGAGGGTGTGAAGCGCATGGTGCTTCGCAAAGAGGGCCCGGGCGTGGCGACGGCGGGTGATATCGAGGCTTCGTCCGATATCGAGATCCTCAATCCGAACCACGTCATCTGCACGCTGGACGAGGGCGCCTCGATCCGCATGGAGTTCACGGCCGCGATCGGCAAGGGCTATGTGCCGGCCGAGCGGAACCGTCCAGAGGACGCGCCGATCGGGCTCATCCCGGTCGATAGCCTGTTCAGCCCGGTGAAGAAGGTCTCCTACCGCGTCGAGAACACGCGCGAGGGCCAGATCCTCGACTACGACAAGCTGACGCTGTCGGTCGAGACGAACGGCGCCATCCGTGCCGAGGATTGCATCGCGCTGGCCGCCCGCATCCTCCAGGATCAGCTCTCGATCTTCATCAACTTCGAAGAGCCGAGCAAGGCGACGATCGAGGATCGCACGCCCGAGCTCGAGTTCAACGCGGCGCTGCTCAAGAAGGTCGACGAGCTCGAGCTTTCGGTGCGCTCGGCCAACTGCCTGAAGAACGACAATATCGTCTACATCGGCGACCTCATCCAGAAGTCGGAAGCCGAGATGCTGCGCACCCCGAATTTCGGCCGCAAATCCTTGAACGAGATCAAGGAGGTGCTGGCGGGCATGGGGCTGCATCTGGGCATGGAAGTGCCGAACTGGCCGCCGGACAACATCGAGGAGCTGGCGAAGCGCTTCGAGGATCACTATTAGAAGCATGTGCGAGTTGTGAGTGGTGAGTTGTGAGTGGTGTCGAGCAGCGGCGCCATTTTCTTCAAATCACAACTCACATTTCACAATTCACAAGAACGGAACTGAAAAATGCGTCACGGCAACGCCCACCGGAAGCTGAACCGGACCCAGAGTCATCGGAAGGCGATGTTCGCCAACATGGCGGCGTCCCTCATCCGTCACGAGCAGATCGTGACGACGCTGCCGAAGGCGAAGGACCTGCGGCCGATCGTCGAGAAGCTCATCACGCTCGGCAAGAAAGGCGACCAGGGCGCGCGCCGCCTCGCCATCGCGCGGCTGCGTGACGAGGACATGGTCAAGAAGCTCTTCAATGACCTGGCGCCGCGCTACAAGACGCGTGCTGGCGGCTATACGCGGGTGCTGAAGGCCGGCTTTCGCTACGGCGACTCGGCGCCGATGGCCGTCATCGAGCTGGTCGAGCGCAACGAGGCAGCCAAGGGCCAAGAGGATCGTGCACGCCACGAGGCCTCCGCAGGGAACCGCGGCTCGGATACCGATCAGGTCTGATCGGCGGCCGGTTTAACCGCTTTAGGTATCAAGTCGAGAAACACAATCGGCGCCCACTGGGCGCCGATATCGTTTTTGAGCGGAGAGGCGGAGGCGTCTCTACTGCTCGAGCCGCCAGCGTTTGTCCTCGGCCCGGCAAGCGGTGCCCTCGACCTCGCGGGAGAAGTCGCCAACCGTCAGGGCAAGTTGCAGGCGGCGGCAGACACGGCCCTGCTCATCCCAATAGGTGGCAACCGGCTTCACATAGCCGTGCAGCTCGCCGACCTTCCGGTGCCAGAGGTAAGTCGCGCCGTCGCCGACCTCGTCCAGTGTGAACTGGATGGCCTGTAGCGCCGCAACGCGGTCATCGACCTTGAGCTTGATGGGAAATGCGTCCGCTTCGTCGGTGACAAGTTCATCCCCGCCGGGGACGGAAGCAGACCAGTCCGCGTATGTCTCGAGGGATTGCGCTTTCGCCGGCATCGCGACGAGTGTCGCGGCGAGGAGGATAACGGCGCCGAAATAGGCCTCGGCCCAAGGCTGCTCGGGGAACCAACGCATTAATTTACCCGTACGCTACACAAACACACGAAGAGCAACTGCTCTTGCACACACACGATATTGCGTGCTTCTGGTTAATCCTGGGTGAAGACGTGTTCCCGCTTCGCGCAACGCCCTGGCCAACGCTCTCAAGAGCACGTTCAGGCGAAGTTGACACCGGTTCGCTGCAGAACGTGCTCACAACCAAGAATCTCGAGCGGGTTCTTGTGGCCGCCCGAGGTGAACCCGCTCTAGAGTGATGAAGGCGACGATGCCCGACAAGCCGAAAGAGGAGTTTTACACAGCTCCGCCAGCCCCCGATTTCACGAGCGCGGAAGAGCCCTTCCGCTTATTCTCGGACTGGTTCAAAGACGCCGAAACCCACGAGCCCAACGATCCCAACGCGATGGCACTTGCGACGGCTGATCCGCGGGGCTCCCTAATGTGCGCATGGTACTTTTGAAGCACGCGGATGCCGATGGCTTCGTCTTCTACACGAACTACGAGAGCGCCAAGGGAGCTGAGCTTCTGGCGAGCCACAAGGCGGCGTTGCTGTTCCACTGGAAAAGCCTGCGCCGGCAAGTGCGCGTGCGCGGAGCCATCGCCGAGGTGACGGCCGAGGAGGCGGATGCCTACTTTTCATCGAGGCCAAGGCTGAGCCGGATCGGCGCCTGGGCATCCGAGCAGTCGCGCCCGCTCGAGGGGCGGATGGCGCTCGAAAAGCGCGTCGCCTACTATACGGCCAAGCACGCCATCGGCGAGGTGCCGCGCCCGCCCCATTGGTCGGGCTTCCGCCTGACCCCGGTCCAGATCGAGTTCTGGCACGATAGAGCGTTCCGGCTGCACGACCGAATCGTCTTCCGGCGCGCGAATGTGGGCGAGGCCTGGACGCGGACGCGGCTCTATCCTTAAGTGCTTCGCGCGACCGATTTTGGCTCGCCCGGCCTCGGCAAGGCGCACGAGCAGGATACGCCGCCGCGAAGTATGACCGCGATGCCAGCGATCAGCGGCACCACCGTGCCGTCGATCCACCAGCCGACAAAGATGCCAAGCGCCATGCCGACGAAGGTCGATACCGTGCCGAGCACAGCCGCACCTATGCCAGCGATATGGCCGAGCGGCTCCATAGTCAGAGCATTGAGATTGCCGAAGACAAAACCGACGCCGAGGAAGGTCAGCAGCAAATAGCCCATGAAGAGCGCAGAGCGGCGGCTCGCGCGCCGATCGCCAGGATTGCCACGGCAGCAATGCGCAGCGCGAGTGCTACCACGATAGAGCATCGCGCCCTGCGTCAGCCGCTGCATGCCGAAGCGCATGACGAGCGCGCTGTTGGCGAAAAAGGCGATACCCAGAGCCACGGCGAGCGAGGAGAAGTAAAGTACGAAGGCCGTGCCCTGGCCGTAGATGTCCTGGAAGATGTGCTGAGCCGAAGCGAGATAGGGTAGGAACGCGCCGAACACGAAGCCCTCGGCCACCATGAAAGGCATGGCGATCGGATGTGTCGCCGCCTCGAGGAAGCTCGCCGTGAAGCTCGAGACGCGGAACGGCGCGCGCTTCTCGATCGGGAGCGTCTCAGGCTGCCTTATGCCGAACCAGATCGTCACGAAAACCGCGAGCACCAGGAACATGACGAAGATCATCTGCCAATGCGCGACGAGGAGGATGCCCTGGCCGAGCAGCGGCGCGATGATCGGTACGGTGATGAAGACGCCGCCGATCAGCGACATGATCCGGGCCATCGGCGCGCCCTCGTACTGGTCGCGCACGAGGGCGGCGAGCACGACGAGGGGGATGGAGGCGCCGAGGCCTTGCAAAACGCGGGCGGTGAGGAAGATCGAGAAGGTCGGGGCGAAGATCGCGAGTACGGTGCCGGCGAGGTATATCGAAAGGCCGACGTAGAAAGCCTTCTTGCGCCCGAAGCTGTCGGCGATCGGACCACCCAGGAGCTGGCCGATGGCGAAGCCGCCGAACATCAATTGGATGATGAGCTGAAGCTGCGTCGTCTCGCTGACGCCGAGATCGGCGCCGATCGCCGGCAGTGCCGGCAGCATGGCATCGATGCTCATGGCGTCGATGGCGGTCGCCAGCGCCATCAGCGGCACGAACTCTACGAGGCTGAGCTGTTGGGTTTTCTGACCGGGCTCGCTCGATTCTTGATGCTGGACTTTCATGAGGCGCCGAGGAGTACAGGGCGAGGGACGCGGGGGCAAGCACGCCTCACGCGAATCGGCCCGCATTGCTGCTCTGCATGGGCGTCTGGAACCAACGGCACGTCTGCCGAGGTTCGGCAACTCCTAAGAATTTCTGACGCTCTTTCCGCCGCTTGCCCGACTTTCGGTTTCGTGCTTCCTCCCCCTGACGGCGCGGTTCGAGCCTGCGAAGGGGTAGACGATGACGAAGAGCGGCACGGTTTCAGAGCGCTATAGAACCCACACCTGCGGCGCGCTGCGGGCGAGCGATGCGGGGCAAGCGGCCAAGCTTTCCGGCTGGGTGCATCGCGTGCGCGATCTTGGCGGCGTCTTGTTCATCGATTTGCGCGATCACTACGGTATCACTCAGGTGGTGGCGAACCCGGCGTCACCGGCCTTCAAGACCGCCGAGACCGTCCGCTCCGAGTGGGTCGTGTGCGTCGAGGGCCAGGTATCGAAGCGTCCGCTGAGCACGAACAAGGACAAGCAGGGTGAGTCGACGGACAACCTCAACCTGGCGACCGGCGAGATCGAACTGATTGCGACGGAAATCGAGGTGTTGTCCAAGTCCGAGGAGCTGCCGCTCCCGGTGTTCGGCGAGCCCGACTATCCCGAGGACACGCGGCTCAAATTCCGTTTCCTGGATCTCCGCCGCGAGACGCTGCACGCCAATATCATGAAGCGGCAAGCCGTCATCGCCTCGATGCGCAAGCGCATGACGGAGGCAGGCTTCTTCGAGTTCGCGACTCCGATCCTGACGGCCTCCTCGCCCGAAGGTGCGCGAGATTTCCTCGTGCCCTCGCGCATTCACCCCGGCAATTTCTACGCCCTGCCGCAGGCTCCCGCAGCAGTACAAGCAACTCCTCATGGTCTCGGGTTTCGACCGCTATTTCCAGATCGCGCCCTGCTTCCGCGACGAGGACCCGCGCGCCGACCGGCTGCCCGGCGAGTTCTACCAGCTCGACGTCGAGATGAGCTTCGTCGAGCAGGAGGACATCTTCGTCACCATGGAGCCGGTCATTACCGGCGTGTTCGAGGAGTTCGCTCAAGGCAAGAGTGTGACGAAAGTCTGGCCGCGCATTCCCTATGACACGGCGATTGCCAAATACGGCTCCGACAAACCGGATCTGCGCAATCCGATCGAGATGGCCGATGTCACCGAGCATTTCCGCGGCTCGGGCTTCAAGGTCTTCGCCGGCATGATCGAGAAGGACCCGAAGGTCCAGATCTGGGCCATCCCAGCGCCGACAGGCGGCTCCCGCGGCTTCTGCGACCGGATGAACTCCTGGGCGCAAGGCGAAGGCCAACCCGGCATGGCCTACATTTTCTGGCGCGCCGCCGACTTGAAGGAGAAGCTGGAGGAAGGCCCCGCCGGCCCCATCGCAAAAAACATCGGACCGGAGCGCACGGAAGCCATCCGAGCACAGCTGGGTCTCGCTACCGGCGACGCCGTGTTCTTCGCCGCCGGCGATCCCGCCAAGTTCTACAAGTTCGCCGGCCAGGCGCGCGACAAGGTCGGTCAGGAATTGAAGCTCGTCGACGAGAACGCCTACGCGCTCGCCTGGATTGTCGACTTCCCCTTCTACGAATGGAACGAGGAGGACAAGAAGGTCGACTTCTCGCACAATCCCTTCTCGATGCCGAAAGGCGGGGCTAAGGCGATCGAAGCGGCGCAGGCGAAAGGCCGCGACGCGCTGCTGGCGCTGAAAGCTAACCAGTACGACATCGTCTGCAACGGCTTCGAGATCGCCTCGGGCTCGGTGCGCAACCATCTGCCCGAGACGATGGTGAAAGCCTTCGAGGTGACAGGCTTGGGCCGCCCGAGGTTGAAGCCCGCTTCGGCGGCCTCTACCGCGCCTTCCAGTACGGCGCCCCCCCGCACGGCGGCATGGCGGCCGGCGTCGACCGTATCGTCATGCTGCTTGTCGGTGCCGAAGAACCTGCGCGACATTTCGCTCTTCCCGATGAACCAGCAGGCCGAGGACCTGCTCATGGGTGCGCCGAGCGAAGCAACAGCGAAGCAGATGCGGGAGTTGAGCTTGCGGGTGATAGAGGTCGAGAAGAAGGGGTGATGTGGTGGCCCGGGGTCCCTATTGAGCGATTATGGTCGCCGGACCCAACGGCGCCGGAAAGACGACATTTGCGAGCAAGCTACTCACAGATTTCGAGCTTGCGAGGGAGGTTTTCGACGTAGCGTTCCTCAATGCCGATGAGATAGAGCGCAAGTTGATTGCGAGCCAGCCGGCGTTGGTCCGACCCAGCATTACCGCTGGCCGTGAATTACTGAGGTCCATCGACAATCATCTGAGCCAGCGAAGCGATTTCATGATAGAAACGACTCTGTCGTCGACGTCATATGCACGGCAAATTCCCGGCTGGTCTGCTCTTGGTTACTTTGTCGAGCTTTACTATCTGAGGTTGGCGTCGGTCGAAGTGTCGATCGAGCGCGTAAAGCGCAGAGTTGCCGCCGGCGGGCATGGCATTCCGGAAGCGGATCTTAGGCGTCGGTTCACAAAAAGCCTCGATAATCTGGAAAATGTCTACAAGACGGTTGTCGACAAGTGGGCCGTGTACGATAGCCTAGAAGGCGATGTGCTACTGGTGGATTCAGGAGGCCGTTCCGCATGAGCAACGGTGAACATCGTATTACTGACAAGCTTGAGCAGCGCGTCGCGCGCTCGGTCCGATCAGGCTCGCCTTCGGTCAAGGCGGGGCAAATCGACGAGTTCGTCGGCGAACGGCAACTGGCAAATGAACTCGTTCGCGAGGCGCAGGCGGCCTATCGATCTTGGTCACATTGGGTCGCCATAAACGACCGGATGGAATCGGCTGAGCTCCAAACGGTGATCGCGGACTATACGAACAACGGGCTGGTCGCAGTCCGTCAAGCCATGGCCCGAGATGCGGTTCTGCTGGCATTTAGATTGTCCGACCCACCGCAGACAAATTCGGCAAATAACGAGTCAAGAATTACGCTTTGTCATGCGGCTAAGCTGCTCGAAGATAGTGCCGTGAGAAGCCGAGTGGTTAGGCGCGAGTGGGCTCTGGAGCTAGGATATCGCGCGAACATGGCGGAAGCTGCGGCGCTTGGGAACGAAGATCGAGCCAGGCGGCTTCAAGCGTTCATCGTCAGCGATTGGAGCGGGCAGGACAAGCCAAAGTCGCCGGAGTTCCTTGATTTGAGAACAGCTATAAGACCACTTCGCAATCGAATGGCCCATGCGATTCTGGGTGGCGAGTTCGCCGCGCCCATCATCAAGCAGATTTCCCGGTTCTTAGACCTGACACTTGATTTGGCTACCGACTATGCATTGCTCATGGTGGGAACTGCGGAGAGCGCGGGCATGGCCAGGGAACGACTTGGTCGTGAAGCGAAACTCCACTGGGACACGATGTTCGATTCGCTCTTGGCGATGAGCAGGCAAGATCGCAACGCCGCCGAGTAGTCTTGGCGGTTTGCACAACAGCATGCTGCGTGTTGAGTAGTCCCCCATGCCCACCCCCCTCACCAAGCCACCCCGCCGCGAGTTCCAGACCTTCTGGGATTTCCCGCTCGCGACCGACCTCGACAACCTCCAGGCCGACATCGCCATCCTCGGTCTGCCCTACGGCGCGGCCTACTCGATCGACGAGGTCTCGAACGACCAGACGAACGCACCGACCGCCATTCGCCGTCTCTGCGAGCGGGCGCTGCGCGGGCTCGACCGCTGGGACTTCGACATCGGCGGCACGCTGCTCGACGGGCGCGACATCCGCGTCGTAGATTGCGGCGATGTCATCGGCGACCAGTCCGATCTGCGCGGCCACATCCGGCGCGGCGAGGAGGCGGTGCGGAAGATCCTCAGCGCCGGCGCGCTGCCGATCGTGCTCGGCGGCGATCACGGCATCCCGATCCCGGTGCTCAGGGCCTATGACAAGCATGGGCCGATCACGCTCGTGCAGGTCGACGCGCACATCGACTGGCGGGATCATATGAACGGTGTCACCGAGGGCCTGTCGAGCCCGATCCGCCGCGCCTCCGAGATGGGTCATGTCGAGGCGATCTTCCAGATCGGACTGCGCGCCGCGGGCAGCGGCCGGGCCGAGGAGTACGAGGCAGCCAAGGCCTATGGCGCGCACCTCATTCCCGATGTGGAGCTGCAGGAGGTCGGCATGCAGGCCGTGCTCGACCGCATCCCGGCGGGGCGCCGCTACTATCTCACCATCGATGCCGATGGCGTCGATCCGGCGATCATGCCGGCGGTGGCGGGACCGGCGCCGGGTGGTGTGAACTACAGTCAGATGCGCACGCTCATCCAAGGTCTCGTTCGCAAAGGCCGCGTCGTCGGCATGGACATCGTCGAGATCACGCCGAAGCGCGACGTCAACAACATCACCGCCATCACCGCCGGGCGCTTCATGGTCAACCTCATCGGCACGGCGGTGCGCGCGGGCTATTTCGACGCTAAGCGGAGCTGACAATGCCAACGCGCAGTCTCGCGGAGAAGCTGCAGGAGGCCGGCGTCGTCGACACGCATTATCACATCGGCCCGGAGCTCATCGTCCGCCGCTATGACGTGAAATCACTCGCCGATGTTGCAGCACCCTTTGGTGCGACGCTCGTCCTCAAGAACCACACCTATCCGACGACGCCGCTCGCAGCCCTTGCCCGCAAACGCTACGGTGCGCGCTTTTTCGGCGGTGTTGTGCTCAACGCCTATGTCGGCGGGCTCAATCCGAAGGCGGTGGAAGGCGCGGTCTCCGGCAACCGCGCGACCGTCGAAGATCAGGCAAGTGATCCCTCGCCCATCGTCGTCTGGATGCCGACGGTGCATGCGAAAGCGCATCTCGACCATCACGGCTTCGGCTTCGATCCGAATTGGGCCGGCTGCTGCGATCATGGGCACGAGTCGAAGCCTGCGGCAGAGGTCGATCCGGAGGCCCCGGTCATCGCCTTCGACGAAAGTCTCAAGCCGACGCCTGAGCTCATCGCCACGCTCGAGGCGATCGTTCGCCACAACTGCATCCTCGCGACCGGGCATCTGGACGCCGAGGAGGTCAAACGTCTCGTGCCGCTCGCTCTCGAGATGGGCGTCAAGCGCGTGATCCTCACCCATCCGCATCATTTCCCGATCGGTTTGTCGGATGCTGATCAGAAGGCGCTCGCGAAGCGGCCCGAGGTTTTCCTGGAGCACTGCTTCGCAACCCATACACAGGACGGCGTGCCGCTCGCCATGTATGCCGACGGCATTCGTGCGACCGGCCCCGAGCAGGTGCTGCTCTCGACCGATTTCGGCCAGACCTCGAGCGATCCGTTCCCGGCGGGAACGATCCGCTATGCGGAGATTCTGTTCGATCTGCTCGCCGGCATCGTCTCCGAGGACGATCTCATCGCCATGTTCTCGGCGAATGGACGGCGGGCGCTGATGCTGACGGATTGAGGAGGCCGCCATGACAACGACTGGCCGCTGCCTTTGCGGCGACATCCGCTACCGCTTCGAAGGCGAGCCGCTCTGGGTCGCGCATTGCCACTGCGGCAGCTGCCGGCGCCAGACGTCGTCCGCCGTGGCGACCTTCGTTGGCGTCCGGACGAACACGCTCACTTTCACGTCGGGCACACTTGGCGTCTACCATTCGACAGCGGGTGTCGATCGCAGCTTCTGCCCGCGCTGCGGCGCGCCAATCGCCTTTGCCAGCCAGCAGGACTTTCCGGGCGAGACACATCTTTATCTCGGCACGCTCGACGATCCGAACGCGGTTCGCGCGACGTCACACGTCCACACCGGCGAGCAGCTCACCTGGTTCGAGGTGCAGGACGACCGGCCGCGCTTCGAGGCCAGCGGCATCGGCGCCAAGCCCGTCGGACGCGGCCCCAGAGTGGTGCTGAAAAAGTAGCAGCGGATTCCACGCGTTGTGGAACCCGCCGATGGTCTCAATCCGCTGGCTAAGCCTTCTTCGTCTTCTTGCGCTTCTTGCGCGCCTTCTTGCTCTGGCCTTGGGCGACGAAAGCCTGGCTCTTGCTCTTCTTCAGACTCGCATAGGCCTTCGAGCGTTTGCTCCGGCGTTTGCCTGATTTCGCGATGCGGCCGGAGCCGCTGACGCAATGGTGGAAGCGGACCTTCGGGCCGTTGTCGATGTGCATGTGATGCATGCCGCAGCTATAGGTGCCCAAGCCGCCTGAATGCGTACGCTGCAGATAGGCCAGAACCGCGCTGTACTTGCCTTTGGGCGGATGGAAATCCACGGCCCGGCAGGAGGCGTGCAGGCTCACGCGGCCGGTGCCGGCGATGCGGGCGCCGCGACGGAAAGTTGACACGATCGTGATCGGGCCGAACTTGGCGCGGATGTCATTGAGCTTGGCCTTGATGGCGCCTGGCAGACAGCCGCCACTGGTGGAGGCTCCCTTGGCCGCCATAGCCGGCTGCGCCATTGTGAGTATGCAGAGGAAGGTCAAAGCTAGGAACGCGCCAAAGCGCCCGCTGGCGGGGAACGGCCTCATGAAAAACTCCTTACGCTAAGATCATTGAAACGGAACGGTGGGTTGAAAGTGCTCTCTTCCGGAGCATTGGCATGAGGCCGGGTGAAGTGGCCTCGATATGCAGGTCCCGCTTCGCAACTTGGTGAGACAAGATCGTGGCAGAGGCCAGGGGGGCGCGACAATTTGCAACACAGGCAACGACCTGGATGAGTTTGTTCCGATCAGATGTGAATTGGGCGCCAGCACCGCACGTGAGGCGGCGTCTCGCGTCCGTCGGTCGGTCGCGCTATAGAGGCCTCATGCAAGAGCGAATCCCCTCGAAAGCCGCTGCACGAGTGAAGATCGGAGACGTGCTCGCGGCCAACGACGCGCCGTTGATGGTGTTTGCCGGTCCTTGCCAGCTCGAGAGCCGCCAGCATGCTCTGGAGACCGCACACGCGCTGAGGGAGATGGCGGCGCGATTGGGTATCGGCCTCGTCTACAAAACATCTTTCGACAAGGCGAACCGGACCTCGCTCAGCTCGGCGCGCGGCCTCGGCATCGAGGGCGCTTTGCCGATCTTCGCCGAGATCCGAGAGAGTGTCGGTCTTCCCGTGCTGACTGACGTGCACGAGGCTTCGCAATGCGCGCGTATCGCGGAAGCAGCCGACGTGCTGCAGATCCCGGCTTTCCTCTGCCGTCAGACAGATCTGCTTGTCGCGGCTGCGCTGACCGGTCGCGTCGTGAAAGTAAAGAAGGGGCAATTTCTCGCGCCCTGGGACATGAAGAACGTCGTCGCCAAGATCGTCGGCAGCGGCAATCCGAATGTGCTGCTCACCGAGCGCGGCGCCTCCTTCGGCTACAATACGCTGGTGAGTGACATGCGCAGTCTGCCGATCCTGGCCGAGACGGGTTGTCCGGTGATCTTTGACGCGACCCACAGCGTTCAGCAGCCGGGCGGACAGGGCGCGACCTCGGGCGGCGAGCGGCGCTTCGTGACGGTTCTGGCGCGGGCAGCCGTCGCGGTCGGCGTCGCCGGTGTCTTCATCGAGACGCATCCCGATCCCGATCGCGCGCCCTGTGATGGTCCCAACATGCTGCCGATGAGCGCGTTCGAGGGCGTGATGCGCGAGCTGATGGCGATCGACGCCCTGGTCAAATCCTTCGCGAGGTCCTGATGGGTAAGCTCGACGGCAAGGTGGCTCTCGTCACGGGTGGCAATTCCGGCATCGGCCGCGGCATCGTCCATCGTTTCATCGACGAAGGCGCGAAAGTCGCCTTTGCCGGTCGCGACCGGACGAAGGGCGAAGCCGTGCTGCGCGAGATCGCCGAGAAGAAGGGCGATGGCGCTTTCTACGCGCTCGATCTGGGAGATGAGGAGGCAGTTGCCGATCTCATCCAGCGCATCGATCGCCGCTTCGGCCGCCTCGATATCGTCATCAATAATGCCGGCGTCGGCGGCCGGCGCTCGGGCATCGTCACGGAGGACGGACCCGGCACGCGCTGGCACAAGATGCGCGGACCCAATGTCGAACTCGACCTATTTCGTCTCGGCCTATGCCATGCCGCATTTGGCGCGGGCGAAGGGCGCCATCGTCAACATCTCCTCGACGGCGACGCTGCATGGCAACTGGGGTCTCTACTGCGTGGCGAAGGCCGCGGTCGAAGGCCTGACGCGGGCGCAGGCAGCCGAAGGCGGGCCGCACGGCATCCGCGCCAACTGCATCAGCCCGGGCTGGATCTCGACCGAGAACGACGCGGCCGCGCCGCCCTCGGGTGCTTCGAGCGGCGAGTGGCAGCTTCCACCCTCGGTGCTCGGGCGCACCGGCACGACGGCCGAGATCGCGTCCGCCGCCCTGTTCCTCGCCAGCGAAGAGGCCTCTTATGTGACCGGGCAGACGCTCATCGTCGATGGCGGTCTCTCCATCACCGACTACACCTCGTTGCCGATCCTCGCCGTACACGGCAAGAAGCTGCAATCCGGCACGATCTGACAGGCAGGCGATGCGGTGACGCACAATCGCATCGTTCCCTTCATCGTCGCGGCGGCGCTGTTCATGGAGAACATGGACTCCTCCGTGATCGCCACCTCGCTGCCGGCGATCGCCGCTGATCTCGGCGAAGACCCCGTCATCCTGAAGCTCGCCTTTACCTCCTATCTGCTGAGCCTCGCCGTATTCATTCCGGTGAGCGGCTGGGCTGCCGACCGCTTCGGCTCGCGCCTCGTCTTCCGCCTCGCCATCCTCGTCTTCATGTTGGGCTCGATCGGCTGCGCCATGACCTCGACGCTCGAGGGGTTGATCGGGGCGCGCATGGTGCAGGGGCTGGGCGGGGCCATGATGGTGCCGGTCGGACGCCTCATCATGCTGCGGCTGGTGCCCAAGTCCGAGCTGGTCGCGGCGATGGCGCTCGTCACCATGCCGGCGCTCGTCGGGCCGGTGATCGGTCCGCCACTTGGCGGCTTCATCACGACCTATTTCCACTGGCGATGGATCTTCTGGATCAACATTCCGATCGGAGTCCTCGGTCTGGTTATGGCGAGCCTCTGGATTCCCGACGTGCGCGAGGAAAACCCCGCCCCGCTCGACCTCAAGGGTTTTCTCCTCTCGGGGCTCGGCCTCTCATGCCTGATTTTCGGATTGACGGTGATCGGCCGGGACATCGTTCAGGGCGAAGTGGCCTGGGCAATGACGGGCGGCGGCATGATCCTGATCGCGATCTACGTGGTTCATGCGCTGAAAGAGCCGTCGCCGGTGCTCGACCTGCGTCTGCTCGGCATCGAGACCTTCCGCTCCTCGGTCGCCGGCGGCTTCCTATTCCGCGTCGGCGCCGGCGCGATGCCGTTCATGCTGCCCCTGCTGCTGCAACTCCAGTTCGGCCTGTCGCCGTTTCTGAGCGGCATGCTCACCTTCGTGTCGGCGTTGGCTGCGATCGCCATGAAGTTGGCGGCGCCGCCGATCCTCAAGCGCTACGGCTTCCGCGACGTGCTCGTCGGCAACGCCGTGCTGAGCGGCGTCATCATCGCGGCGACGGCGATGTTTACGACCGAGACACCATATCTGGTGATACTCGCCGTCCTGCTCGTCGGAGGATTCTTCCGCTCGCTGCAGTTCACGAGCTTGAACGCGCTCGCCTTTGCGGATGTAGAGACCCGCCAGATGAGCGCGGCCACGAGCTTTGCCAGCGTGACGCAGCAACTCGCCTCGTCCTTCGGCGTCGCGGCGGCGGCGTTGGTCCTCGAGACGGCGCGCGCCTTGCGCGGCGATGCGACCCTCAGGGATGCCGATTTCGCCATCGCGTTCGTGGCTGTCGGTGTCCTCGCCGGGTTGTCGGCTCTTGTCCACTGGTCGCTTTCCAAGACCGCCGGCTATGAGCTGATCGGCCGGGCGCCCTAATCGACGCACGCTGCGGGACGCGAAATAATTGTGACGTGGTTTTCGATAAAATTGAAATAGAACCGAATCTTGCTGCGCTACTGGAACCAGCCGGATACGGACAGTATTCGCGAATCGCCTGATTTGCCCGACGATCCGCGAAGTATCTGCCTCGCGTTTGCTCTTTTTGCGGAACAAAATTGGCTAAAGTCGCGTAACCGGCGATATGCAAATTATCAGCCCTAAACGAACACTTGCCAAAGACCTAGCTGCTATTCGTGGTTGCACCCGGGCGACTAGGACAGTGCGATGATTGTTGGTCTCTATCAATTCACGGATCAGGGCTGGACGCTTGTCGATGGCGGCGAGCCAACGCACCCGCATCTGGTGATCGTCTTCGGCTCCGCCGAGCCTGCTGCCATGCGTGGTGCCATAGCGGCGCTCAGAGCCGGCTTTCCGGAGGCCAACATCGCCGGTTGCACGACGGGGGGCGAGATGCTGTCGGGCGAGCTGTTCGAGGGCAGCATCGTCGCGGCCGCGCTCCAGTTCGAGCGTTCCCATGTCCATACGCATAGTGTCAAAATCGCAAGCCGCCGCGACAGCTTCACCGCCGGCCGCCGGCTTGGGCAGGCCATTGCCGCTCCAGGATTGAAGGGCGCGCTCGTGCTCGCCGAGGGCATCGATTGCGACGGCAGCCTGCTGCTCTCGGGCATCGTCGATGCGCTGGACGAGGATGTCCCGATCTTTGGCGGGCTTGCAGGCGATGGCATGGATTTCGTGGTGACACGCGTCGCCGCCAACGGGCCGTTCGAGTCGGGACAAGCCGTCATAGTCGGATTTTTCGGCGCTGGCATCGAAATCGCTCATGGCACTGGCACCGGCTGGCAAGCCTATCGCGACATCGGCACCATCACGAATTCGGCGGGCGGCATTATCTACGAGATCGATCACCAGCCGGCACTCGATGCTCTGCGGCAGGTTGCCCGGCTCGGCTCCAGCATCAGCTTTCACGACCTCATGACCATGCCGTTGTGGATCGCCGATGCGGGGCGACCAGAGAGTGGCCTCATCCGGACGGTCGTGGGCATCGACGAGAGCCGCGGCTCCCTGGTCATGGCAGGCGACGTGCCGCGCCACGGCGAGTGCAGCATCATGCGGGCCGAGCCGGGCGACATCGCCGCGGGCGCCGAAGCGGCCGCCATCGCCGCGACCGGCGTCACGACGCCGGGTCTCGCCATCTCCGTAAGTTGTATCGGACGCAAGGAGGTGTTGGGCACCGGGGCGGCCGAGGAGGTCAGAGCGGTCACGCGCCGGACCGGTGGCGTTCCACAGATCGGTTTCTACTCATATGGCGAGCTCGGGCGGCCATTGGGCCAACACGCGCGCTTCCTCAATCAGACCATGTGCGTGACGATGATTGGGGAAAAGTCGCGGTAGCTCCGGTTGGGGTGGCCCTTGCGGGGCCGATGGCGATCGGTCATGGGTGAGATAAACTCCGTGCATCGGATCGCCATGTCTTCGTCAGAGCCACTTGTGGAACTTACCGGCGAGCTCATCGCGGCGGCATTCCCCGATCCCGTGCCTGATGACGAGGCGGCGATGTCGTTGGCGGGCGAGGCGGAGGTGCTCGCCTCGCTCGACGCCACGATGGCCGATCGCGAGCCGGGAGACGGCCTCTGGGTTTTCGGCTACGGGTCGCTCATGTGGCGGCCAGAGTTAGAGGTGGTCGAACGGCGCTTGGGTACGCTCACTGGCTGGCAGCGCTCCTTCTGCCTCTGGCAATGGCGCTATCGCGGCACACGCGAGCGGCCGGGACTGATGCTCGCACTCGATGAGGGCGGGGTTTGCACCGGCGTTCTCTACCGGCTCGATGAAGAGGGGCTTCGCGAGCAGCTCATTCCGCTGTGGAAGCGCGAGATGACGGGCCGGGGCTATTTGCCGGGCTTCGTCGAGGTCGCCAGCGAAATCGGGGCCGCCCGCGCCCTGACATTCTTCGTCAACCGGGCCGGTGCCCGCTATTCCGGCCGCCTCGGTCCCTCGGTCATTGCCGATCATATAGCCACGGCCTGCGGGCACGCCGGCCCGAGTGCTGCCTATCTCTTCGATACTTGGCGGACCTGTCGGGAAGCCGGCATCGAGGATGGTTACATCGAGACGCTACAAGGCCTTGTTGCCGAGCGATTGGTGAAGCGGTGTGCGGAGTTGAGGCGTTAGGGTGCTTCCGTTTTTCGTTAAATCACTTCAACACCCTAATTCCTTGGTTTGTCGTGCTTCTTTTCGGAAAACCGCTTCGCACTTTTCCGGAAGCACTCTAGCGGTATCGCTGCTGTGCACTCTCGATCCGCTTGAGCCAGTCGAACTCTGGCGTGGTGGCGAGATCCCTCAACTCCCCCGCTACCCGATCGAGTTCGCGCGAGCAGCATCTGGCGCGCCTGCGCCAAGCGCTGGGCCTCGCTGGTGGCCGGGTGGTCCTCGAGCGCCTCGGCAATCGCTCCGAGCGCCGGCTCGTCCTCGATCTGTGAATTAAGCTGAGGCCGAATGTCGGGCGCCGGCGTCTCCTCCCGGGCTGCGCGTGTTGCACGTGAGTTTCCGCACTTCTCGAGCCGCTGCGCCTCACGTCGCAACGTCTCAAGTCGATTCTTGAGCTGGGGGAGCGGTTCGGTTCCAAGGCGGTCGATCGCTTCGGCGAAACAAGCAGTCGCCTCGGCGGCCCCGGCTGTATCGGCGACTTTCGCCTCGGCGCGGCACACGAGGGCTTCGCCGAGAAGAGCCAGATCAAGGGCAGCGGTAACTGCCGATGGGACCGTCTCTGCGACGGTGACACGTGCGAGGTCCACCGCCATGTCCAGAAGCTCAGGCTCCACCGACCATCTTGCAGCCGTGAGGGCGCAATGGGCGCGCAGGCGCCGGTCGGTTGCGGTCAGCGGGTCTGGGGTTTGCAATGCAAGATCGTCCCAAACCTGCAGCGCCTCCTTGAGCGGACCAGCGTCGAGGCGCAATCGTCCGTTGGTCTCAAGTGCTCTGGCGCGGACCAGGCGGGAAGCAACCGACTGACGGTCGGCAACCAGTGCTACGGCCTCGTCAACGAGCCCTTGGCGCTGCGTCAGCCCGCCCAGCGCGAGCAGCGAACGGGCGAGTGCGATGCGCGACTGCTCGGATGCTGATGTGTGGTGCGCCTGCCGCGCCAAAGCCACGGCTTCTTCGAGCCGGTGGGACGCCAACTCTCGCTCACCGATTGCTGTCAGCGCGGCGATTGCAACGTCCAGCCGTGGCGTGAGATCAGGGTTACCAGCCTCCGTCAGACCGATGGCTTCGCGGCTCGCCGCCGCCGCGCGATGCAGGGACGCGGTGCCGGGCTCGTGTTCGGCGGCAGCGAGTTCGATCTCGCCGAGCAAAGCGAGATCGGCGGCACGGTTGGCGCGCGTCCCACCGCGCGGACCATGGGCGAGCGCGTGCGCGATCGCCTCGTGTGCCGCAAGAACATGCGACGCCTCGCTCTCGGCGCGCCCGAGCGCCAGACGGATGCGGGCCAGAAGGTGATGGGCGGCTGCGGCCTCCTGGGTTCGCCCTGCCGCCCAGTGGTCTGTGAGGAGTTGGTTGGCGAGGTCGAGCGCCTCGTAGGCTCCGACTGCCGTTGCGGGTGCGTGAGGCCGGGTGATGAGTGCCGTCGCGAGCATCTCGACGACGCGAAGCCGATCCTCGTCCGATGCGCTGGCCGGCCAGGCGAGGAGGAGCTCTCTAAGGGTTTGTCGTTGTGCGGCGGAGGCGGGCGTGTCGACGGTTGCCAGCCGCGCGCTGGCTGCTGCATGGATCAGCAGGCTGTCGACGGTGTCGTGGCCCCGGGAAAGCTCGCGGGCCGCCTCGGTGGTCGCCGGGCTGTGCCAGTGGAGTAGCAGCCAGGCGGCGATTGGTTCACCGGGCACCGACGACCCGACGGCGAAACTTCGCGGTAGCACTGCCGGGAGGCCGGCCGATCCGGAGTGTAGGACGAGACCACCATCCGGGTCCGCGGTCTCAACAATGATCGGCAACGCGCCGGCGCCGGAGGCCTCCACAAATCTGAGGTCGATCTCGGGCTGGTTTCGGACGAGGGCCAGGCCGATCCTCTGGCGAAGGTGCTGCAAAGTGTCGGGTGGTATGGCTTCCGCGGGCCGGAAGTGAACGCTCAGCGCCAGCGGCTCGATTGCTGGCGTCCTTCTGCCGGCGGCCTGTCTCCCGACGCCCCAGCCCACCAGCGCCACGAGCGCCAGCACCAGCCAGGGCAGAAAAGTGAGCGGCAGTAGGCTCAAATCGAGCGGCCCCTGCTAACAGGTTGAACAGCATTGTATTCCAGGATGAGGTCGCCTGGGACCCGCAAGTGTGGCGTCGCGCCATAGTTGACCAGTAGCGCCGCACGGCCGCAGTCAACTATGGCGCGATGAACGCCACACGAAGCTCATGATATTGCTAGTGGCCCTCATGTCGCGCCAAAATCGGACGGACGCCCGGCGAGCATGCGATTTTGGCGCGACGGGCCACTCGTGTCACAGCATCGTGTGGTTTTTGCCGCAATTGACCCCTAGGCGCGCCGCATTGGCATGCCCACTTAGCGAAGAACGGCACCTCGGATTGGCAAGGAGGCGGATATGACGAAACGGTGGTCTCCGTCGTTGAGCAGGGCCTTGCAGGTTAGCGTCGCCGCACTGATCGCGGCCGTCCTGGCGGCTTGGCCCGTGGGGTCGGCTCAGGCGATGTTGCTGCCCGAGGACATCGCCAACGTTCGCGCCCCCATCAAGATCAGTCTGTCTCTCCCCTCTGGTGGTCCCTTGACGCGCGCCGGACATCTTGCCGATCGCAAGGCCAAGTCCTATCTGATCAACGCCTCCGCGAGCCGCAAAATTGCGGCGCCGCGGGATTTGGCGCCGAGCACGCCCGGCCAACTCGCCTGGATTGCGATGTTGCTGGCATCGGTGTGCGGTGCGATCATGGTTTTGGGACGGCGGCTCCCGGTTGAGCTGACCGTTGGTGGCAAGGGATCGAGAAGGAGAGCCTGACATGCGGGTCGGCCTTGGGCTAGTGCTCGTTGCGGGTGTCGTTGCTGGGACCTGGCTATCCTCGGGTACTTGGATGCATCAGGCCGAGATGGGTCTGCGGCAGCTCGTTTCGGGCACGATAGGCGGGACCGGCTTGCGTGTGGATACTGATCGCATGCACGCCAACTGGCGCGATCCCCATGGCGGCAAGACCGAGCCATCGATCGCAATGTCCGAGAGCGATTGGCTGAAGCTCGCCGACGATATGGCCCCCGTGAGCTATCTCCCGGCGCCCGTCGTGCCGCAAGCGCCTGTTCACAGCGAGCAGCAGCCGCTGTAACTGGCTAGATCCCGTATTCGCTTCGCCAGGCATCCGGCAGCTTTCCAACGCGTTCGCCCACGCCGATGGCGATGCTGCGTGTCGCGACCTGTAAATGTTCGCGCAACCCATCGGGAAGCGCCACGTCCTGGGATTTGTTGTGCTTCTCGTCGAGCCCCTTGAAGGCGCTCGCGGTAAAGCCGGCGCCGATGAAGGCAGCGACCTGCTCAATGGCGGCGAGCCGGTCGGCGTGAATCTCCTCGTAGAACATCGTCGAGATCTGCGATTGTGGAAACACGTGCGCGAGGTCGTCGAGGGTCTTGGGAAAGTCGCCCAGCGCACGCATCCGATCCTCGGCGAGGATCGACCGCATTTCACTTTCGCCGAGCTTGCGCGCATCGAGGCGGCGGACGCGGGCCTGATGCAGGAGTTGCGACCAGGCCTGGCGCACCGGATTGCGCATGATGAAGATCACGCGGGCAGATGGCGCGAGCCGCCGGATGTGCTCGAAGCCCTCGACGCCGAGGATCGCATACTCGGGCGTCGCTTCGCCGGCGAAGCGGCGGCCGAGACGGTCGGCGAACAGCGACCGATACCAGGCGTCGTCGATCGGATCGGCCATGTAGCGCGTGTACCAGCCGTTCTGGGCCTTGAGTTCGGAGAGGCGACCCCATTGGGTGAGTAGTCGCTGGTAATGTTTCCGGAGCCGCGAGCGGCGCTTTTTGTCCGCGAGGTGTTGGGTCAGGCCGCGCACATGGTCGAAGTAATGGATCTCCTTCACGGGTGTGAAGAAAACGTCCGGGTGGCGGGCGAGCACGCGGCCGAGCCAAGTCGTGCCGGCCTTCTGGGCGCCGACGCAGACGAAATAGTCCGGGATCTCTGTTTCGATTGAGGCGGTCACCACCTCGGGCCTCCGATAACTTCGTTCAACGGTCTGTCTCTTCCTGCCCAAGGGCGGGGACAAGGCCTCATAAGGCCACACGGGGCCTGTGGCCGGGCTGGCACGGCAACGCCACCTTCGGCGCCATTTCGAGGTCTACCCAGGTGCGGCGGTCACGCCGAGGCGCTACAACCCGGCCAAATCCTGCTAGAGCACTTTCCGGCCAAGCGGATACCGGTTGGTCGAAAGAAAGTGCTCAAAACCAACAACCGAGAGCGCCGATCTGATTCTATCAGATCGGGGCTCTAGGACCTGGGGAGGCAAATCATGCGGCTCAACCCGCCGACCATCTTCATCTTCGTGATTTCGGTGCTGCTCGTCGGCCTGGGCATTCTGAGCCGGCTCGGCATAGCACCCATCCCGGAATACATGCCGCACCAGGAATTCTGGCTGGCGGTCATCGGTTACCTGTTGTTAATGCTCGGGAATCTCGTTCGGGGGCTCTGACGGGACCGCTGTACCGGAACCGCACCGGCCGGCGTCAATCGAAAAAGAACCCGTGCAGCGGCGAGGGGCCGTCCATCAGGTCGATGCCCATGGCGGACTTCGTGACGTAGAGCGAAGAAACCAGCAGAATCAGACCAAATCCGCCAAGGCTGGCAAGCACGAAGCAATAGGCGAGGCTGTCGATCAGGGCGGTGATGGGGCGGGTATCGATGTCGCGCATGCCCGTTGGAATGCAAGCTTCATGCCTCACGCCTGTAGGGCCGGCCCTGCATAACCGGCCCGACGGCGGGCTTGCCAACGAACGGCGTCGGCGCGAGCTTGGGAGCTGTCCTGCCCCAGCCATTCCGGAGCCCGTCCATGGCCGCTACCCCGACCTTCAACCCGCCCAACCACCCCTTCTGCGGCGCCACCCACGCCAAGGACCTTAAGAAGCTCGACGCGGATGCCGCGGTCTTCGCCGCGCCTCACGGTACCTCCTATCGTGGCAATGACGGTCGCGTCTTCGAGGGGACGGCCAAGGCGTTGAGGCAGGCGTTGCTGCTCGAGAGCAACTGGCTCGACCATTACGACTTCGATTTGGAAGACACGCTCTATCCCGACGGCTCCAATTTCCGCTTGGCCGATCTCGGCGACCTCAACACCCATCCCGAGGACGGCCCCGGCAACCGCAGCCTCATCGAGGTGACCACCCGGGCAATTCTCGAGCGCGATGCCATGCCGGTCATGATCGGGGGCGATGACTTCCGTGCCGATTCCCTTTATCAAGGCCTTCGAGAACCACAGCCCAATCACCATCGTGCAAGTCGATGCCCATATCGACTGGCGGCAGAAGCGGCATGACGAGCCGTTGGGGCTGTCATCCACCATGCGCCGCGCCTCCGAGATGAAGCATGTCGAAAAGATCATCCAGGTCGGCATGCGCTCCGTCGGTAGCGCGCGGGCCAAGGAGGTGAAGGCGGCGAAGGATTGGGGCGTCGAGATCGTGACGGCCAGGAAGGTGCACGAGGAGGGCGTCGCGGCGGTTCTGAAGCACGTGCCCAAAGGCTCGAAGGTGCTGTTCACGATCGATTGCGACAGCCTCGATGTGTCGATCATGCCAGCCGTGCTGGCGCCGACGCCGGGCGGGCTCACCTATCTGGAAGTCATTTCGCTGCTCGAAGGCATCGCCAAGAAGGCGACACTTGCCGGCTTCGACATGATCGAGTTCGTGCCCGAGCGCGATCCGGCGAAGACGGCCGCCTATGTGGCGGGGCGGATCGTGCGCTTTGCCATCGCGCAGATGATCCGGCAGGGGTAGGGGCGTATCGCACGGCGGCTGTCTACGTCGATATCCGATAAAACCGTGCCGCAGTGTGCCCGAGGATATCGTCCATGCCCGCGACGCCGTCGAGGATCGTCTCGGTAGCTGACCACCACCGGTCATATCCGCCAGCCAGATCGACGACCGGCCAGTCGGAGCCCCACATGACGCAACTCGGTCCGAACACGGCGATGATGTGCTCGGCATAGGGGCGCAGCGTTTCAACCGTCCAGTCGGGCTTGGCTTCGGTCGCAAGGCCTGAGAGCTTGCAGACCGTCGTCGTCTCCCTGGCCAGCCGCTCCATGTCGCGCGCCCAATCGTCGAAAGCGCCGTCGCGGATTTTCGGCTTCAGGCAATGATCGATAACAACCCGCATGCCGGGATAGCGGTCGATCAGCCGCCGGAGGCGATCGGCATGAATGGGAAAACCGAGCGCATCGAAGGTGAGATCGAGATCGATCAGCGCCTGATAGCCCCATTGCACATCGGCGCGAAACATCCAATCGGGATCGGGAATGTCCTGGATCATCGGCCGGACGCCGGCGAATTTCCGATGCGTCGCGAAGCGCTCGAGGTGCTTTCGATGCGCGGGCTGCTCGAAATCCACCCAGCCCACGACCTTGGCGATGAATTCCGTCGCGTCGGCGAGGCCGAGCATGTACTCGGTTTCCTCCATCGTCGCTGCGGCTTGTACGAGAACAGTCCTATCGATGCCATGACGTTTCAGGATCGGCCGCATGTCGTCCGGGACGACGTCGCGGCGGATTGGTGCCAGCGCCGGACCATCACCCATCCAGTGATAGTCGCCACGGGCGAGCGACCAGAAGTGCTGGTGGCTGTCGATACGCATGTTGCTACGCTCCCGTCGGCGCATCTTCGCGCATTAGGCCCTCGCGTTTCAAATCCGCCCACAGTTCCGGCGGGATCGGTGCCGCCAGCGTCTGCATGTTGCGCGCGATCTCATTGGGATGCACAGCACCGGGAATGACCGATACGACCGCCGGATGCATGAGCGGGAATCGGAGCGCGGCCTCGACGAGTTTGACGCCATGTCGCTCACAGACCGCTTCGAGCCGTGCCACGCGATCGAGGATCGGCTGGGGCGCTGGATCGTAATTGTACCAGGCGCCGGGCTTCGCGCCGGAGGCGAGGATACCTGAGTTATAGGCGCCGCCGATGACGATGCCGATGCCGCGTTTCTCGGCCAGTGGCAGGAAGCTCGTCAGCGCCTCCTGCTCGAGCAGCGTGTAGCGGCCGGCCAAGAGAAACAGATCGAAGTCGCCGCGCTCGGCCAGGATCTGGCAGGCCTCCCACTCGTTGACGCCGGCGCCGAAGGCCTTGATGACCTTCTCGTTGCGAAGTCTCTCAAGTGCGCGGTAGCCGCTCCCCATCAGCGTCTCGATATGGGCATCGCGAACGGCGGCCGACTTGTGATTGAAGACGTCGATGTCGTGGACGAGCAGGATCTCGACCGAGTCGAGGCCCAAACGTTCGAGGCTGTCCTCGAGCGAGCGCAGGATGCCGTCATGCGTGTAGTCGTAGAGCTCTCTGCGCGAGGGCGTGTCGAAGAACTTACCGATGCCTGTGCGCTCGCCGGGCGCGCAAGGTATGAGCCGCCGCCCGACCTTCGTCGAGACGCTGTAGGACTCGCGCGGCTTGCCGCGGAAAAAGTGATTGAGCCGTGTTTCCGACAGTCCGAGACCATAGAGGGGGGCGGTGTCATAGTACCGGATGCCAGCATCCCAAGCCGCATCGAGCGTGGCTTGCGCCTCATCTTCCGAAAGCGCCCGATACAGATTGCCGAGCGCCGCCGAGCCGAAGCCGAGCTCGGTGAAGGCGAGACGGGCGCCCGAAGGGGCTTTGAAGGGAACGGTGCGCATCTGTGATTGTCGCCGCAGCTTCGATTTTGTGGGTGCCACATGCTAATGGAGGGGCACTGGAACGCCAATCGCCTTCCTTTTGTCGTGCTGAAGTAAGTCAGCATCCACGGGTGTGTGAGGTGAGTAGGGGCCGATCCAGTGGCACGGTCGGAGTGCTACACAAACTCCCGTGGATGCTGGCTTGTGCCAGCATGACGGTGGGTGGGATGGGTTTTGTGCGAACAAGAGGATTGTGTCGATGAACTCTGCTCCCCGCACACTCCGCCTCAGCGCCGCCGACAATGTCGTCGTCGCGGTCGATCTGATCGAACCGGGCGCAACGGCGGCGGGTGTCAAAGCCACCGCCAAGATCCCGCGCGGCCACAAGATGGCGGTGGCAAAGATCGCCACAGGCGCGCCGGTAATGAAATACGGGCAGATCATGGGCTTCGCCACCGCCGACATCGCACCGGGCGAGCACGTCCATTCTCACAATTGCAGTTTCGCCACCTTCGAGCGCGACTATGCCTTCGCACAGGATGCCAAGGATGAAGGCGTGTTGCCGGTGGAAGCTCAGGCGACGTTCCAGGGTTTCCGCCGCGCCAACGGCCGCGCGGCCACGCGCAACTACATCGGCATTCTCACCAGTGTGAATTGCTCGGCCTCCGTCGCCCGTTTCATCGCCGCCGAGGTCGAGCGGCTTCGCCTGCTTGACGGTCACCCCGAAATCGACGGTGTCATCCCGCTCGTGCATGGCACGGGTTGCGGCATCGATTCCAACGGCGAGACCTTCGAGGTTTTGAAGCGCACCACCTGGGGCTATGCGTGCAATCCGAACATGGCGGGCGTGCTGGTCGTGGGCTTGGGCTGCGAAGGCTTCCAGATCGCGCGCATGAAGGAAGCCTACAACATCGTCGAGAGCGACACGTTTCGCACGATGACCATCCAGGAGTTGGGCGGCACCAAGAAGACGGTCGCCGCCGGTGTCGAAGCGGTCAAGGCCATGCTGCCGATCGCCGCCAAGGCGCGGCGCGAGACCATCCCTGCTTCCGAGCTGATGCTGGCGCTGCAATGCGGTGGTTCGGATGGCTATTCGGGAATCACTGCCAATGCGGCGCTGGGGGCGGCAACGGATATGCTCGTCAAGCACGGCGGCACGGCGGTGTTGTCCGAGACGCCAGAGATTTACGGCGCCGAGCATTTGCTCACGCGGCGCGCCCGCACGCGGGAGGTCGGCGAGAAGCTGGTGGACGTCATCCGCTGGTGGGAGGACTACACCGCGCGCAACAAGATGAGCATGGACAACAACCCCTCGCCCGGCAACAAGGCCGGCGGGCTCACCACCATTCTCGAAAAATCGCTCGGCGCGGCGGTGAAGGGCGGCACGACGACGCTCGAAGCCGTCTACCGCTATGCCGAGCCGATCAAGTCGAAGGGCTTCGTGTATATGGACACGCCCGGCTACGATCCGGTCTCCGCGACCGGGCAGGTGGCGGGCGGCTGCAACGTGCTCTGTTTCACGACCGGCCGCGGCTCCGCCTACGGCTGCAAGCCGACGCCCTCGATCAAGCTCGCGACCAACTCGGACATCTATCGCCGCATGCTCGACGACATGGATCTGAACTGCGGCGACGTGCTGGACGGGGTGACGATCGAGGTCAAGGGGGCCGAGATTTTCGACCTCATCCTCAAGGTTGCATCCGGCGAGCGCACCAAATCCGAGGATCTCGGCTACGGCGGTGCCGAGTACGTGCCCTGGCAGATTGGCGCGACGATGTGATGGCGGTGTTGTAGGGGTGACATGAAGTCGCCCTTCACGCGGCACGGGAACCATCGAGGAAGGGCGACCGCATGACGCCCCTACGGACCTGCCGCCAGTGCCGCGCCAATCAATCCGGCGTCGGGGCCAAGTGCGGCCTGTTCGATCGGAATGGCCCGCGTCTTCTCGCTCCAGATGTGATGGCGGATCGCGGGAACGAGCGCATCGAAGTACGGCCCCGGTGCCGCTCCGAGGCCGCCGCCGATGACGAGGGCAGCGGGATCCGTCAATCCGAGAAGCGGGCCGAGGGTATTGGCGAGGGTCAGCGTCGCGGTAGCGATGAGCTTGCGGGCAAGTGGCTCGCCGGCTGCTGCGCGCGAGAGGATCAGGGGCATGGCGGCGTCGCCAGCACCTAAAGCTTTGCCGTAGGCGGCGGTGAGGCCTGCGCCACCGGCAATATCCTCGAGTACGGCTTCGTGCCGCTTGCCGCAGTGGGGACAGACCGACGTCGTCGGCCCGGAAGCGATGACGAGGCCGTGACCGTGCGAACCACGATAGGGAATACCGGCCTGCACAAGTACCGCAGATACGCCCGTGCCGATGTTGAGATAGAGGAACGGATCGAAGCCGCGTCCGGCGCCGAAGCGCGCTTCGGCAAGAGCTGCCGCGCGCACATCGGATTCGATCGTGACCGGTGCGATGCGGCCGAGCCGGCCTGCAACCGCAAGCCCCCGCCATGGCACGCGATGGCCGCTCTCGATCCGGCCATCCGGTGAAACAAGCTCACAGATGCCGAGGCCGACGGTTGCAACCGGAGTGCCAGACACGAGACCAGATGCCGCCTCGGCGACGGCATCGAGGAACGTGAAGCCAGCTTCCTCGCGCGGCGGTGTTGGAAGCGCCATGCGCGCGCCGATGTGCCCTGTCTGCGTATCGACGAGGCCAAGCCGCGCGCTCGTGCCGCCGATGTCGATGCCGAGGAACTCGTGTCCCGATCGCGACGTTCGTCACCATCTGTTGCAACCACTCACGAACGTCGCGTTTGACAAGAGCGGGCGACGTTTAGACGGAAGTGCCGCCCGCTCTTGATCTTTGCTTGGTCGCATGCTTTCGCGATTAACCGGGTTCCACTTAATCGCAGCCTGCTCCAGGACACGAGAGAGTCAATAGTTTCGTGTGGCGTTCTGTTCGGAAGTCCGCTCGCTGATCTCGCCCAACGGCTGAAGCAGACTTCCGAACCGTCACACGAGCGGCATACCTCAGCCCGGCAGATACTTCGGCGCGATGCCGAAAATGATCTCGGCGGGGGTCGCGCCGGTGTTATGAATCTGATGCGGTGCGCCTTCGGGAATGTAGAAACCGTCGCGCGGCTTCAATTCGAACCAGACTTGGCCCTCCGCTTCCGGCGCCAGCACATTGACGTCGCCCGAAAGCACATAGAGCCCTTCATCGCCGCCATGCCGCTCGACGGCGCTGCGCTGGCCGGGGAGCAGGCGCATGCGCCCGACGGTCAGATGCTCAGTCGCGCAATAGAGCCCGATCAGGGCCTCCTGGCTCGGCCCTTCCATCCGCCAGACGAGATCGCTATCGCGCATGACGTGCATTGTGTTGCTTTTCGCAAGCTCCCCTGCCCGCATCGGCAACTTTCCGAGCCAGTCGTTGCGCGTGTAGCGCGGCTGATCGACATAGGGTTTGGTGCGCGCATAGGCGCCTGACGTGCCGGTTGCTGGCGGCGGCGCGAAGAATTCGAGCACTCGGAGCGGCTCGGTCGAGTGATTGAAGCCGTGATGCCAGGTGTCCTTGCGAAAGAAGATCGCCTCGCCGGGTTTCGCCACATGTACCTCGCCGGTCTCCGGATTGGCCGATACATAGGTGCCCGACAGCACATAGAGCACCTCGTCGGCGCCGAACACGGTGCGGTAGTCGGGCGAATGCCGGAAGGCCTGGCCGGGGGGCAGGCCAAAAATGAGCTGATGTATCTTTTGGGAGGAGACATAGATCCAGTCGTCCACCTTACCCGACGCATCGTCGCCCCAGAGATGGCGTGTCACGCGGTCATAGGCGATGTGAGTCGGCCGGTCGAAGGTCGGGCGCGGCGAGGAGGCGTAGGCCATGGCTGTTCCTTGTGCGAAGGGCCGTCACATTCATCCTGGCTGCTACGCCGAGTCAATGTCGGGCTCCCGGCCGGCCGCTATTGAGTAATTGACAACTCGATTTTCCGGATGCTGCCACATTGACGTGTCCGGTGCCGGAGGTGCGGAACTCCGGAATTCCACGAGAGCCGGCAAACAATGCTGCATGAAGGCTTCGCTGAGCCGGTAGCCGCGCTCCAGCGCGGCATTCGCGCAATTGGGATGCGGCCTGACCGGGTTGGGGGCCTGCCGAACGCGTGCTTTGCGGTACAATTGATTGGTTTGCACCAGGAAAGAGACAGGATGTAATGAACGAGGATGCAATAAGAAAAACATTCATAGTTGTCGGATTGACGTGCCCAGACAGCAACCGCGATATCTAGAACGTCGACAAAACCGTTTTGCGCCACCAGCCTACGGCAAAGGCCCGTTGAAAACAGCAGGCATCATCAAATGTTCAAGGGCTCGGATATCTATTTTCAACTCACTACGAATTGGAATGATGCCGTTGATGCTCGCAGAGAATTCTAGTGCTCCTGCATGAATTGGAGATGTCTTTGCCTATGTTTCGCTAACCTTGCGTGCAATCGTAGCGATGCCGCTGGTGACAATAGGCAAATCAGTGATAGACAGCCTTTGGGCGAGTCAGGAGAGGCTCGCGATTTGCAGCTTTTGATCTCACGCCAAACATGCGCGCCGGAAGTTGCAGCCGTTATTGAAATGGAGAGGAACGGATAATGAACGCGACGAGAAAAACCGGCGGCCAAGAGGGTGGCGCGCTGAGCAAGATCAAGAAGCTACAGGCCGAGATGGATGAGTACTCCAAGGAAGCCGTGGCCGAGGCGCTCGAGCATGCCGAAGAGGCCATCGCCACGCTCTCTTCACTCGGTCATCGCTATCGTCTCGTGCGGGCCAGCGGCCGCGGCAAGGGAATGCGGCAGTCCAATCCCGACCGGCCCTGCCCGGTCTGCCAGTTCAAGACCGATCCGCCGCACGATGCGCGCCAGCATCGCGGCCAGGGCAAGAGCAAGCGCGCCTTTACCGCGGCGCAGCTCAACGAGATGGGGCTGAGGAAAGCCTGAGCCAACATCGTTGGTCCGGGCGGCTGGCTCTATCTTCCGGCCGCCCGGCCGGCGGGTGATTCTCCTGATTCTCTGCTGTTCGCTGCTTTCCCACCGCCGGGCGGTTCTCCACCGGTGCCGAAGCCGAAGCGGATCGGCTTAGTAATCATATGATTTCCCATGATAAAAGCATGCGTGGGCATGCGTTGCGCTGAGCATTGATCCGACCGCCGACGACGCATTTCGGATCGCCCGGCGAAATGTGCTAGAGAAATTTTGCCGGACTGACATGGGTGGGCGTCCTAGTGACCCGTCGCGCCAAAATCGAATGAATGCCGGGCGTCCGTCCGATTTTGGCGCGACATGAGGGTCACTAGAAAAATCATGAGCTTAGTGTGGCGTTCATCGCGCCATAGTTGACACGGGACCGTGCAGCGCTACTGGTCAACTATGGCGCGACGCCACACGAGCCGGCTGGAGACGAGGCCAGAGGTGAGGAGCGAGCGCTCAGAGCGCAAGACACGGCGTGAGCCGGATTCGGCCCGAGCCGAGTCGGCGCCGGCGTTGATCTTCGATCCCGCACAGTCGGCCTTCGTTTGGGCCAACGGAGCCGGCTTGACGCTGTTCGGCGTCAAGAGCATCGCGCGCCTCACGCAAGACCGGCTCGACCGTGCGCTGCCGGCCGCGGCGCGGCTCATTGCCTTCGCCGGGGAAGTGGAAGGTGGCGCCCGAGCCATGCCGCTCGATTTCTGGACGCCCCGCGGTCTGGTGCATATCGAGGCCGTTGTCGAGCGGCTGGCGCTCAGTCGCGACAAGACCGGCGTGCTGATCCGCAGCGCCGATGTCGAGATGCTCAAGGACACAGGTCTTCGCCCGCGCGAACAGGACTTGGAAACCGCTGCGACCGGTCCCACCATAAGCCTAGTCACGGCGTCACCAACTCCGCCGCTCGAATCCGCGCTCGCGGCACCCGCGATCGTCGCAGAGTGCCGGACGAGTGCCGAGCTCAGTCGCGAGGACGAGGAGACATTGCGCGAAATCGCGCGGCTCATTCGCGAGGGCGAGCTGACCGAGCTGCCCGATCGCAGGCCGGTGATCGGCGCGATGCAGCCCGATGCAGCCGACGAGCCTGCCGGAAACGAAGGTGCAGCCGGCATCCCTCCAGCGCACGATCCGAGCAGCGCAATCACTATTGGCGCTGAGGAACCGGCCTTCGACAGTGAGCCGATGCGCCTGCTCGCGGAAGTCTCCCATGAGCTGCGCACGCCGCTGACCGCCATTCGCGGCTATGCCGAGCTGATTTCGACGAGGCCGGATGACGCTCGTGTTGGCGATCGTGCGCGCCACATCGTCGAGGCGGCTGATCACGTTCTGGCGCTGATCGGCGACATCCTCGATGCCCGCCAGATCACCACGGGGCAGGCCGATTTCGTCTTCACCGATGTGGACCTGGCCCTCGAGATCGAGCAGGCGGCCGCCATGGTTGCTCCGCAAGCTGCTAAGGCCGGCGTGAGGCTGCTAGCCATGCCGGCGCCTGGAGTGCCGAAGGTCGTGGCCGACGCGCGCCGGGTCAGGCAGGTGCTCGTCAATATCGCAGCCAACGCGGTGAAGTTCACGGCGCCCGGCGGCACGGTTCGGATTGGCGCTGTCTATGCGGCCGACGGTGGTGTCGAGGTCAGCGTCAGCGATACGGGGAGCGGCATGGCGCCGGCCGAGATGGCGGCGGTGCTCGGCGCGCAGGCGGCGGCGCCAAGGCGCGCCGGCCGCGGCATTGGCCTGCCGCTATCGCGCGCGCTCGCCGAGGCCAATGGGGCAAGGCTGTCGATCGACAGCAGGCCGGGGATTGGCACTCTCGTAAGTTTGAGTTTTCCAGCGTCGTCAGTGGTGCCGCCCTGACGAAGATGCGGCAAATCGCTGCCGCCGTGTTTCGGTGCCACCATCTCGGAGGGCCGAGCGGTCAAGATTTCGTTGTTGTTGTCTTGTGATGACTTGCAGATAATCTTCGGTTGCTGTGATCTTTGGAGCCGTTCGAAACTAGAACTCCTCCAAGGTTTGAATTTTTAAGAGTTCTATTCTTCGCAAATTCATTGACATCCGGAACCTCTATTGCACATGTTCGACGCGCGCTTGGCCTATGGCCGGCGCACCATCCGCAACCGATACCGGGGCCTTGAACCCCGGAAATTGGAGACAATCACATGACGATCTGCCGTACACGAGGCGCTGGATTTGCAGCGCTCCTCAGCTTGCTTCTTCCGGTGGCCGCGAGCGCCGCCGAAGTCCACGTCTATTCCTTCCGCGAGCCAAAACTCATGGAGCCGCTGTTTGCGGCCTTCACGGCCAAGACCGGCATCGAGGTCAAGACCGTCTTCGCCAAGGACGGATTGATCGAGCGTATCGTCGCCGAGGGCGCCAACAGCCCGGCCGACGTGCTGCTGACAAATGAATTTGGACTGCTGACGCAAGCGCGCGATGCCGGCATCACGCAGCCGGCGCTCTCGCCTGCCATCGAGGCTGACGTTCCCGCCGCTTACCGCGATCCGGCAGGCCATTGGATCGGCCTCACGCGGCGGGCGCGCGTGGTCTATGCCTCGAAGAAGCGTGTCGGCCAGCATGCGATCACCTACGAGGAGCTCGCGGACCCGAAGTGGAAGGGCAAGATCTGCGCGCGCTCCGGCCAGCACACCTACAACGTGGCGCTCGTCGCCTCGATGATCGCCCATCACGGCGCAGCCGATGCCGAGACCTGGTTGAAGGGCGTCAAGGAGAACCTCGCCCGCAAGCCCTCGGGCGGCGATCGCGATCAGGTGAAGGCGATCTTCGCCGGCGAATGCGATCTCGCGATCGGCAACACCTATTACATGGCCCTGATGGCGACGAACGAGAAAGAGCCCGAGCAGAAGGACTGGGCGGCTGCCGTGAAAGTGCTGTTCCCGAATGCCGCCGATCGCGGAACCCACGTCAATCTGACGGGGGCGGCCCTCATGAGGAATGCGCCCGGCAAGGAGAGCGGACTGGCGCTCATCGCCTATCTTGCTTCCGCCGAGGCGCAAACGGCTTATGCCGCCGCCAATCACGAGTATCCGGTCAAAGACGGCGTGGCGCCGTCTGATCTGGTCCAGAGCTGGGGCGCGCTCAAGCCCGACCCAATCGCGCTCGAGGAGATCGCCAAGCTTCGCCGGCAGGCCTCCGAGCTTGTCGACAAGGTCGGCTTCGACAACGGGCCGAGTTCATAAGCGCCCATGACGAACACGAACCGCCCCGCTAAGACCATCGCATCATGAACAGGCGGTCGGGATCGGTATCGGGCGGCGGCGGCATCGGCTCCCTGCCGCCGCTTCGTGCTCTCAAGGCTTGGCGGCAGCGCCGCCGAGCCTCCCCACTTTGGACAGCGGGCGTTGCGGTCATCCTCGCGGTGACGCTGCTGCCCGTGGCCTCGATTCTCTGGCTCGCCATCTCAGGTGAAGGCGGAGGCTGGGCCCATCTTGCCAGGAACGTTCTCCCCGATGCCATTGGCACGACGGTCCTGTTGCTCGCAGGCGTCGGCGTGGTGACGGCGGTCATCGGCACGTCGACAGCCTGGCTCGTGACGCAGTACCGCTTTCCCGGCCGGGATGTGGCCTCCTGGCTGCTGCTGCTGCCGCTCGCTGTTCCAACCTACATTGTCGCCTACAGCTACGGCGCGCTCCTCGACTATGCCGGGCCCATGCAAGCTGGCTTGCGCGCGCTCTTCGGGTTCGCGGACCGTCGCGACTACTGGTTCCCCGAGGTGAGATCACTCCCGGGCGCCGCTTTCGTGCTCGCAGCCGTGCTCTACCCCTATGTCTATCTCTCGATGCGGGCGAGCTTCCTGCAACAGTCGGTGGGCACGCTCGAGGTTGCCCGAACGCTCGGCACCTCGATGACGGGAGCCTTCTTCCGCGTGGCGCTGCCCCTCGCGCGGCCGGCGCTGGCGGGAGGCCTCGCGCTCGTCCTCATGGAGGCGCTCAACGATCTCGGCGCGACCGAGTATCTGGGTGTGCGGACGCTGACCGTCTCGGCCTACCAAACCTGGCTCCAGCGTTCGAGTCTTGCGGGTGCGGCCGAGATCGCCGCTATCACGCTCTTCTTCGTCGCGGCGGCCTTTGCGTTGGAACGCGCTTCCCGCGGCGGTGGCGCCTATCACGACCCCATCGCGCGATGGCGGCCGGTGCCGGAGATCGAAGTCCGCGGTGCGACCGGCTGGGGCATGCTGGCGATTGTGCTGGTGCCTGTCGTGCTCGGTTTCGTGCTGCCGATGGCAATGCTCACCGGCAGCGCCTGGCGGTATCTCAGCGAGGTGCTCGAGCCGGGGTTCTGGCGCGCCGCGCTCAACAGTCTGGTGCTGGCGGCGCTTGCGGCCGGTCTCGCCACCGCGCTCGCTCTGTTCCTCGCCTATGCACGGCGGGTCGCACCCAACGGCTTTATCAGGCCGGCGGTGCGCCTGACCGGTTTCGGCTATGCGCTCCCCGGTACCATCCTGGCGCTGGGCCTGCTCATCCCACTCGCCGCCGTCGATAACGGCTTCGATGGTCTCATGCGGTCTTGGCTCGGCGCCTCGACGGGGCTCATCCTCTCGGGCACCATCTTCGCGGTGCTGCTGGCCTATCTCGTCCGCTTCATGGCGGTGGCGCTGTCGGCAACCGAGTCCGGCTTCTCGCGGCTCTCGCCCAATCTCGATGCGGCGGCGCGCACACTGGGCGAAACGGCGGCGACTGCCTTCCGGCGTGTGCATTTCCCGCTGCTGAGGCCTGCGATAGGCACGGCGGCGCTGCTCGTCTTCGTCGACGTCATGAAGGAGTTGCCGGCGACGCTTCTCCTGCGTCCCTTCGACTTCGAGACGCTGGCGACCAGGGTCTATGGCTTCGCGGCGATCGAAGCCTTCGAGGAGGCGGCGTTCGGCGCGCTCACCATCGTCGCCATCGGGCTCGTGCCAGTGATCCTCCTCAACTGGACGATCGTTGGCGGCTGGCGTTGGTCGCACCGCCTGTCAAATTAGCCGGCCGCCGCCGGCTGTGACCGGCTTCCACAGGTCCGGCCCTTCGTTGCGCGGATTGCCGACCGCCTTCGAGACCGGCATCACCTCCAGCAGGCTATCGGGCGCCGGCTGCAGGAACATCGCGGCGTCCTTGGCCGAAACCCCCTTCATATCGAGCCAGGTGCCGAACTGTGACGGCGCCAGGATCACTGGCATGCGGTCGTGAATACCCCGCATGGTGCGGTTGGCCGACGTCGTGATGATCGCCATGGTGTCGATCTCGCTGCCGTCGGCGCCGAGCCAGTGCTCCCACAGACCGGCGAAGGCCATCGGCCCGCCGGCTTTCGGGCGGACCAGATGGGGCTGTTTGGCTCCGGCTTCGCCCGTCCACTCGTAGAACCCGTCAGCGGGGATCAGGCAACGGCGATGGCGCATGGCACCGCGGAACGAGGGTTTCTCGATGACCGTCTCGCCGCGCGCATTGATGAGGGTTGAGAACTCGCGCGGATCCTTGACCCAGGAGGGGATCAATCCCCAGCGGACCAGCGCCAGCTCCCGCTCACCCTTGAGATCGAGGCGGACGATTGCGACGGGCTGGGAGGGTGCGATGTTGTAGCGGGGCGGGAACTCCGCCTCGTTGTTGTACTTGAAATAGGCCCGGACGGCTTCGGGCGGCGAGGTCAGGCTATAGCGCGAGCACATGGCGCACCTCCTACACGGCACCATATCGGCGGAGACCCCCGGCATGATATCCTAAGGTGCGATGGCGATCACGAAAACATCCACTCACTGGCCCAAGCTCGGCGCCAGCATTGCCGTCTTCCGGGATGGTGAGGTGCTGATCGTCGAGCGGGCAAAGCCGCCGCTTGCCGGCGTCTGGAGCCTGCCCGGCGGTCACGTCGAGCCGGGGGAGGCCGCGGCCGATGCGGCGCAGCGCGAGCTCCTGGAGGAAACCGGAGTTGTGGCCCAGATGCTGGGCCTCGCCGGTACGCGGGAATTGATCCGCAAGACAGACGATGGCCGCATCGAGGCGCATTATGTGATCCTCGCCCACGCCGGGATCTGGCAATCGGGCGAGCCCATGGCGAAGAGCGACGTCTCGGCTGCGCGTTTCGTCGATCCGGTGGATCTGACGCACTACCGTATGACCGAGGGTGCCACCGGGATCATTCTGCAAGCAGCCGCGATGGTGTCTGAAGCGCTGGCCGCCCGGCGCGATGAGCTTTCGCCCGGCCACGGCGCGGCCTAAAATGATGCTTACGACTCGCGCAATGCAATCACCGGTTTCCATGCTTCCGTTCCGCATCACGCTCATGGCCGTCATTCTGCTGAGCCTCGGCCTCGGCGCGCCAACACGTGCCGCCGAGGAAGGCAAGGCCTACGACGCACAACTCCTCCGCTTGGCCGAGCTATTGGGTGCGGTGCACTACTTGCGCGAGCTGTGTGGCGCCAACGAGGGGCAACTCTGGCGCGAGAAAATGGACGCGCTCGTCGAGGCCGAGGGCACAACGGCGATCCGCCAGGCGCGCCTTGTTCAGAGTTTCAACAAGGGCTATCGCAGCTATCGCCGTACCTATCAGACCTGCACGAAATCCGCGGAAACGGCCGTCGCGCGATTCCTTGCCGAAGGGGCCGAGATCGCCGAGCAGGTCTCCGCCAGCGGGTCCTGATCCGCCGGGAGCATGCTGCGATTAAGTGGATGCCGGTTACTCGCGAAAGCATGCGACCAGGCCAAAAAGACGAGAGCGGGCTGATGCCGCCGACCCAAGGCAGACCGCTCTCGTCGTTTAGTTGACCATTCACCCTAATCGCGTGTTCGCGGTTTTCGCTCCGATGACCCGTGTTAGAGAGCGATCAGGCGAGGGAAATTTGAGCGTCGCGGGGGGGAGCTTTGGGACATCATGCGGACATTCGATCGGGAGAGCGATGAGTCCCGCGGCACGGCCGCGCTCCGGTTCATGCTCGAAGCCTGGGATGCCGCGCTCGAGGAGGGCGTCGATCCCGACCTGCTCGCCAATGCCGCACTCTATGCGGCGCTGACCGGCCTCGTCCACGCGTATGGTCAGGAAGCGGTGGCGACGCTTACGAGCGGCCTGCCCGAACGTATCCGCGAGGGCGAGTTTTCAACCGTGCGGTGCCTGCAATAATCTTCAAGAGAACTTTGTAATTAGCGTCTGGCCAATCAGCACGACGCCGAAAGCGACGAGGATGAGGCCCGCTATACGGTTGATCGCCGTCAGCCGCTCCACCGTCAGCTTGTGGCGGATAGTGGCGATGATGCGGGCGAGCGCCACCCACCAGAGCAGGCTGCCGCCCATGACGGAAAGCACCAACAGACCCGCCTCGGTATAGCTCTTGATGCCGCCGAAGGCGGAGGTCACGCTGCCGAGGATGGCGAAAAGTCCGAGCACCGCGCCCGGATTGGTGATGGTGAGGAAGAAGGTCTGCGGGATCACCCAGTGATGGCCGTCGTCCTCGACACCGGCGCCATTGGCGCGAGGCTTGGTCTGGAACAGCTTCCAGCCGAAGAGGACGAGCAGCAGGCCGCCGACCAGCTTGAGCGAGGTTTTGTTCTCCTGAATCAAGTCGGAGATGGCGGTCAAGCCGAACGTGGCGATGAGGGTAATGAGGCCGTCACCGATGAGGGCGCCGATGCCCGCCGTCAGCCCGCCCCAGAAACCCCGCTCGAGCGTGCGCTGAATGCACAGCACGTTGACCGGCCCGACCGGAGCGGTGACCAGGATACCGACGCCGATGCCGGCGAGGATCAACTCGATATGGGGTCCCACCGGCAGCCGCCTACTTTCGAGTTGTCAGAGCACGTTCCGGCGAAGTGGTAGCCGGTTCGCGCGTCGAGAACGTGCTCAAGACCAAAATCCTTCCGAGTCGCGAGACCCACCATACATCCATGCCATGACTAAGGTTCCATGAATGGCGATTTCGTGGAAGGCTGATGAAGTCGCGGTGGCGATGGGGCGTTCGGGCGGCACACCGCATTGCGACGCCGCACTGCCCTTAGGGAAACCGGGATACCACCGCCAGCATTCCTCAAGTGGCGGGTCTATTGCACCGAGGAGGCCTCGTCATGACCGAGACATTCGACGCCATCGTCATCGGCACCGGGCAGGCCGGACCGCCGCTCGCCGACCGGCTCGTCAGTGAGGGCCTGAAAACCGCGATTGTCGAGCGCCACCGCTTCGGCGGCACCTGCGTCAACACCGGCTGCGTGCCGACCAAAACCATCGTGGCGAGCGCCTATGTGGCACACATGGCAGGCCGGGGCGTCGAATATGGCGTCGTGACTGGCCCCGTGACGGTCGATATGGCCAAGGTCAAGGCGAGGAAGGACGCAATCGTCGAGCGTGGCCAGAACGGCATCAAGGGTTGGATGACCGGGCTCGACGGCGGAACGGTCATCGAGGGGCATGCGCGCTTCGAGGGGCCGCGCACGGTTCGGGTCGGCGACCGGGTACTCGAGGCCGACAGGATCTTCATCAACACCGGTGGCCGGGCGCTCGTCCCCGAGATGCCGGGGCTCGATTCCGTGCCCTACCTGACCAACACGTCCATTCTCGATCTTGCGACGCTGCCGGAGCATCTCATCGTCGTCGGCGGCAGCTACATCGGCCTCGAGTTTGCGCAAGTCTTCCGGCGTTTTGGTGCCAAGGTAACCGTCGTCGAAATGTCCGACCGGATCGTGGCGCGCGAGGATGTCGAGACGTCGGAAGCCATCGCTCAGATCCTAGGCGAGGAGGGGATCGAGATCCGCACCGGCGCCAAGTGCCTTTCGGTCGAGGGCGAGGCTGACGACATCCGGTTGAAGCTCGATTGCGCGGAGGGTGCGCCGAGCGTCGGCGGCACGCACCTGCTGCTCGCTGTCGGCCGCCGTCCCAACACGGATGATCTCGGCCTCGACAAGGCCGGGGTCAAGACGGACGCGAAAGGCTATATCACCGTCGACGATCAGTGCCGGACGAGCGTGCCGCATATCTGGGCCATGGGCGATGTCAACGGCCGCGGCGCCTTCACGCATACCGCCTACAACGACTACGAGATCGTCGCCGCCAACCTGTTCGACAACGATCCGCGCGGAATAGGCGACCGCATCCCGGCCTACGGCCTCTTCATCGATCCGCCCTTGGGCCGCGTCGGCATGACGGAGGCCGAGGTCCGCAAGAAGGGCATCAAGGCGCTGTCGGGCCGGCTCGAGATGAAATCGGTCGGCCGGGCCCGTGAGCGCGGCGAGACGAAGGGTTTCATGCGGGTGATTGCGGATGCGGAATCGAAACGCATTTTGGGCGCTTGCATTTTGGGGATCGGCGGCGATGAGGTGATCCACACCTTCCTGGAGCTGATGTCGGCCGGCGTCCCCTACACCGCCATGGCCCGCGCCGTGCACATCCATCCGACGGTGTCGGAGTATCTGCCGGTGGTGCTGGGGAATATGGAGGCGCTCGACTAACTGTCCGTCTTGCTGCGCCCAAACCCCAGCCGCTCGCCCGCCTTCCGCTTCACATAGTCGACCGCGCCGCCGCCGACCTCGCGCGTGATGAGGGCGATGACGGAGCCGGGGTTGGGGCGCTTGGCGTCCACGAAGGGCATCGGCCGGCAGATCTCGATGGCCGCCGTGCCGAGGCGCGCCGTCATGGCGCCGTTGAAGAGACCCTCGCCGAGCTTGCGGCCGAACAGCGGCGCGAGGCCAGAGGCCACACCCGCCGGCACGAGGTCGCCGGTGATGTCGATGCCGGCCGTCACCACGATGTGCTCGATCGAAAGCCGGCCGAGGCGCAGCGCCCCCCAGGTGCCGGGCCTGCCGCCATAGAGCGTCGCGATGCGGCGGAGCATGCGCAAGTTCTCGACGGCGACCGTTCCGACATCGAGCAGGATGAACGGGCTCAGCGCCGTGATGGTGGCGATCCGTTTGGACGAGGCGGTGACGATCGCCATGGCGTCGGCATCGAGCGGCGCCATGAGGGTCCGCTCGGCGAGCGCCAGCCGCTCGCGTGCGGCAAGTACGTCCTTCTTGTGCGCCTCGACCTCGCGGCGGGGAAGGGCGAGGTCCGGCCGGTCGCGATAGAGCGCGGACAGATCGGCGACGGCGTGCTGCGCAGCCTTTGTGTCTTCGTCGCGGAGTGCCTGCTCGCTCGACCGGCGGAGCGACTGCAACTTCGACAAGCCGATGATCGCCGCCAGCTCCTTGACGATCAGGATCACGAAAGCGAGCGCCGCGATCCCGGCAATGCCGAGCGCGAGCCAGCCGAACCAGTCGTTCCGCTGGATCATCGTCCAGGCGAGGTCGTAGAGGCGCAAGCCCAGCGACATGACGACGAGCGCGGCAATCGCCTTCACCAGCAGCTTGAGCCAGCGCCAGCTTCCCGCCGAGGTCGAAAGCGGGCGGCGCGCGGCGGAAATGGCCAATTCGTCCGCCGGAATCTCCTCGACTTTCGCCCGCGCCTCGACATCGGTCTCGTCGAGATCGAAGACCTGGGGCTTCGCCCGCTCGTCCTTCGTCGTCATGGCAGCCGGTCTCCGATCAGGAAGTCGAGCACGCGGTCGAGGCGGATGTGGGGGAAGGGGCCTGGCGCGCCGTTCGCCGCTCGCGCGACGGTGGGTGGGCGGAAACGAAGGAACCTGACATCGCTCCAGGCCGCATCGAGCCCGGTAACGCCGGTCTGCATCGCCAGCGCCGGGTCCTCGGGCAGCTCGCCCGGATAGATGGCGATTTCGGTGGTGCCATCAAACGTTCGATCGCCGAGATGCTCGCCCGGCAACGGCGTGCCCGCGATGACGGGAAGCCGCTGACCCCCGTTCGACGTCTCGGCCTCTCGCGTCGAACGGATCGCGGCCAGCGCCTCCGATCGGATGAGGGCGCCTTCGAAGCGCGAGCGCTCCGCCGCCTTCGTCACCATCCCATCGAGGATCGCCTGCAGGCGATCATGGCTTGTCTGGTGCAGGTGGTCGGCCTTCGTCGCCGCGAAGATGATGCGGTCGATCCTGGGACTGAACCAGCGCGAGAGCAGCGAATTGGTTCCGGGCCGGAAGCTTTTCAACAGGCTTTCGAGCGCGGCGGAAAGTTCGGCTACAGATTTCGGTCCTTGGTTGAGCGCGGAGAGCACGTCGACAAGGACGATCTGACGATCCAATCGCGCGAAGTGATCGCGATAGAAGGGGCGGGCGACGTGGTTGATATAGGCCTTGTAGCGGCGCTCCAGCTCGGCGGCGAGTGCGCCACCTGAAGCATCGTTCGGCCAGAAGGTCAGTGCGGGGGAGCCTTCCATGTCCGTCGGCAGCAAGAGGCGCCCGGGCGAGAGGCCGGCGAAGGGCGTGAAGCGCTTGCGGGCAGCCTGGAGGTAGTCCCGCCAGAGTACAGTCCCCTGTTGGATCGCCGGCTCGCTTGATTGAGCGCCCGGCGATTGCGTGGCCAGAAACGCGAGGAAAGCCTTCGCCTCCTCGGCTCGTCCCGGCTCGCGCGCGGCTTCGAGCGTCCAACGGCTCCAAGCACTATAGTCCATGTCGAGAAGCGCCAAGTCGAGCAGCCACTCGCCGGGATAGTCGACAATATCGAGATGCATGCGATGGATGCCGAGCATCCGGCGCACGAGCCCCTCGGGCGCGACCTCCAAAGTCAATCTCAACTCAGAGATCGAGCGTGTGCCTTCGGGCCAGACGGGCGGCGTGGCGGTCAGCTTGGCGAGATGCGTTTCGAAAGGAAAGCGCGGCACGTCGTCGTCCGGCTGCGGGGCGAGATAGGCGCGCTCGAGCCGACCTTCCGCTGCCGCACGAAACAGCGGCAGACGCGCACCGGATGTGAGTGCATGCACCAGCGCGGTGATGAACACGGTCTTGCCGGCGCCGGAGAGCCCCGTCACGCCCAACCGCACGACCGGCTCGACAAGGGCGGTGGCGCGGTGCTGGGCGTTGCGGAGCGCATCGGCCGTGGTCGTCGTCAGCTCGTCGATGCGCAACGTCCTCTCCTCGCCCGGCTCGGGTCAGGTCTGTCCTTTACCATTTCGCGGGCACCCGCCAAACTCGCGGCGGTTCGGGCACGTTTGAATATAGGCATTGCCCCGCCAGAAAGAAGCGCATGCAACCCGAGAGCGGCTATCCATCCACCTGGTACGCGGCGACCGTCGAGCTGCCGCCCCCGCGGCCGGCGCTTAACGGAGAGCGGCGGGTCGAGAATGCCGTCATCGGTGGCGGATTGGCCGGGCTGACGGCGGCGCTCGAGCTCGTACGCGAGCGCAAGGAGGTCGTGCTGCTCGAGGCCGAGCGGATCGGCTGGGGGGCCTCGGGGCGCAATGGCGGTTTCGTCTCGGCGGGGTTCGCGCGGGGGATCGGCGAGGTGGCGGAGATCGCCGGGCGCGACAAGGCAAAGGAACTCTATCAGCTCTCGCGCGAGGGCGCGGCCTATGTGCGGAAAGAGGTCCGCGCGCTCTGCCCCGAAGCCTTGATGGGCGAGGGCTGGCTGCTTGTGCATCGCTATCCGAATGCGGAGGGCGCTCGACTGAGCATTGAGGCGTCGGGAGAGATCACGGATGCGTCGCGCGAATACTGGCCAGCGGAAAAGACCCGGGCGGTCCTGAAATCCGAGCGCTACTTCGATGCGTTGCTCGATCCCGAGGCCTTCCACATCCATCCGCTGCGCTATTGCCTCGCCTTGGCCAGGGCCATCGAGGAGAAGGGAGGCGTTGTTTGTGAAGGGAGCCGCGTCCGTTCCATCCGCTCCGACGGCCGCACGCGGCGGATCGAAACGTCTTCCGGTACACTCATCGCCGAGAACGTCATCCTGGCGACCTCGGCCTACGATCGCCACTTGGTGAAAGAGATCGGCCGGGCGGTGCTGCCTGTCGCGACCTACGTGGCGGTGACTTCGAAACTCGGAGACCGGCTCGCCGGCATCGTCGGCACGCGCTCAGCCATCAGCGACGACCGGCGCGCCGGCGACTACTACCGGGTCGTCGATGAAGATCGCCTGCTCTGGGGCGGACGCATCACGACGCGCCGCTCCGAGCCTGCGCGGCTCGCCGAGAAGATGCGCGGCGACATGGTGTCGGTCTATCCGCAACTTGGCCGCCCGAACATCGATTACGCTTGGCCGGGCCAGATGGCCTATGCGCTGCACAAGATGCCGATCATCACCCGTGTCGACCGGGGCTTGTGGGCGATGACCGCCTTCGGCGGCCACGGCCTCAACACGACGGCGATGGCGGGACGCCTCGTGGCCCGCGCCATCACCCGTCGCGACGACCGGTTCCGCCTGTTCTCCGATTTTGGCCCGCGCTGGGCCGGCGGCCCCTTCGGCCAGGCGGGCGTGCAGTTGAGCTATTGGGGGATGCAGATGCGGGATCGGCTGGAGGAGCGGGGCCGGCGGTAACTTCCATGCGTCCGCACGACCGTCCATTGGTTCCAAAAACGCCCCCGACCGTCACGGCCGCCGCCTAGCCATGTGTGGCTGAGCGTGAAGTTGCGGTCAGATCTCGGATGGTCAACCACGGCACACTGAAGCTGCCCGTGGTACGAGTACCTCGATCCTCACTGGCTTGTCTGGGCGGCCGCCGTTCATGCTGAGCATGGCTTCGTCGATGACGCGGCCGTGACGGTGTGGAGAGGTCGACGAGGCCCGCAATGACCGGCGGAGTGGAGATTGCTTGTGATCGCCAGCCAATCGCACGCCGTTTGAAGCAAGACGGCTCGCGATCAGTTGATCGCGACGAACATGGCGGCGGCCAGAACCGTCATCGACATGGCGATGAACGCAGCACCGCGGAAGAACTCAGCCATCACACGACCCCAAAGCCCAGTGTTTTCGTTGTGAGGCAATATAGGGACGAGAGCTGAAAGCAGTCTTAACCGGGCGTTCATCAGGAGTTCATGTGGCGGCCACACCGCCGCCATCGATGGAGCCAGTGGCCCTACCTCATTCGCCATGTCGCCATTCGCGTTTCTACTCCCCCCGCCGCGACATAAACGCCAGCCGCTCGAGCAGATGCACATCCTGCTCACTCTTGAGCAAGGCACCCGCGAGCGGCGGAATGAGTTTCCGCGGATCGGTCTCCTTCAAGGTCTCCGGCGAGATGTCCTCGGAGAGCAGTAGCTTGATCCAGTCGAGCAGCTCGGAGGTCGACGGCTTCTTCTTCAGGCCCGGCACCTCGCGCAGCTCGTAGAAGAGCCCCAACGCCTCCTTGACGAGCCGGCCCTTCAATCCCGGGAAATGCACGTCCACGATCGCCCGCATCGTTTCAGGGTCCGGGAACTTGATGTAGTGGAAGAAGCAGCGGCGCAGGAAGGCGTCCGGCAGCTCCTTCTCGTTGTTGGAGGTGATGAGCACGACTGGGCGAGCGGTCGCCTTGATCGTCTCGCCCGTCTCGTAGACGAAGAACTCCATGCGATCGAGCTCTTGCAGCAGATCGTTCGGGAACTCGATGTCGGCCTTGTCGATCTCGTCGATCAGCAGCACGGGACGCTCGGCGGCGGTGAAGGCCTCCCAGAGCTTGCCCCTGCGGATGTAGTTCTTGATGTCCTTGACCTTGGGGTCGCCGAGCTGGCTGTCGCGCAAGCGCGCCACCGCGTCATACTCATAGAGCCCTTGCGCTGCCTTCGTCGTCGATTTGATGTGCCACTCGAGAAGGGGTGCACCGAGTGCCCGGGCAACCTCCGCCGCCAGCACTGTCTTGCCGGTGCCGGGCTCGCCCTTGATGAGGAGCGGCCGCTCGAGCGTCACGGCGGCGTTGACGGCGATCTTCAGATCATCGGTCGCGACGTAGGTTTTGGTGCCTTGGAACTTCATGCGCTCGGGCCTTCCTCGCTGGAGCACCTTTCTTCCCGAAAGGGCGAGGGCTGTCGAGAGTGCGCTGGAAAACGCAAAGCGCCGTCCCGGGAGGCAATCGGGACGGCGCTGGACGCCGAGTGGGCGGCGTCAAAGGATGCCTGAGGGCGGTTCGCCGGCGAGCCAGGGTGCGGGTGGCGGAGGGGAGTGGGCACCTGAGGCTCGGTGGGTGGGGAGACCCTTTTCAATCCGGCGGGCTGGTCGATCCAGTCCTCGGCATCACTTTTTTCACGAGCGATCGTGGTCGCCGATCGCCCGGTTTTCTGTCGTCATTGGGCTCCTTTGCTGGCTGTTACGGCGCTTTCTAGGGGTGCGTTGCATAGGGGTCGCATACCCATGCATCGCGGCTTCGGATCCGCCGCCGGGGAGAGGCGTAGCGGGGTGCAGGGCCGCTTCAGGATGGGGGTGGCTTTCGTCATCGATTGGCCGGTCCTGCTTCTCGGTCTTCTCCGGCACCAATGGGCGCCGATGGGAGGAGCATGCCCGGCAAACATTTATGCACGTTTAAGTTGCCGTTCATGATGAAAGACAATTTACGGTAGCAATAAACTCCAGTTTGCTGGGTTGGTTGGGGTGCTGCGGCTGGCCGGCCACCGTGCGCCGTCAACCGATCTGTCCGATCCGTCTTGACAGGTGAGGGGGCCGGGAATCATACAGGGCGCGCTTCGCCGGGGGCAGTTCGTGTGCCTGGAAAGTTAGTCGGCAAGCGCTGCCGAGTGCCGTCCGCCTCAATGCTGCTGGTGGGTCGAAACCAATGAGCCGAAGGCCAAAGACGCCTGTAAAGGCGAAGAAAAAGGCGAATGGCTCGCATGTGCGGGCTATCGCGGGCAAAGGCAAGCCCGCTAAGCCCGCCGCCGCCAAGGCCAAGCCCACGGCGCCCAAAAAGGCTACCAAGAGCACCGCCCCCGCCAAGCAAGCCAAGACTGCGCCCGCCAAGCCGGTCAAGCCGGCACCACGTCCTGCCGCGAAGCCCGCAAAGCCGGCGACGCAGGCTCCTCCAAAGCCAATTCTCGCAAAACTGCTGCCTGCCTCAGCGTCACCCAAATCGGCACCTACGAAAGCCGCCACGAATGGCGGCACGAATGGGAAGCCGGTGATGAGGCTAGCGCCGAAGACCGAAATCGAGCTCCCCGCCGGCTATCGGCCAACGGAAAGGGAGCCGTTCATGAACGAGTTGCAGCGGACCTATTTCCGCCAGAAGCTCGTGGCGTGGAAGGAGGAAATCCTCCGCGAGGGCCGCAGCACGCTCGCGCATCTCCACGAGGACACGAGCCAGCACGCCGACGTTGCCGATCGCGCCACCTCGGAAACCGACCGCGCAATCGAGCTGAGAGCCCGCGACCGGCAGCGCAAGCTCATCGCCAAGATCAATTCGGCCTTGCTTCGGATCGAGGATGGTTCTTACGGCTATTGCGAGGAGACTGGCGAACCGATCGGCTTGAAGCGTCTGGATGCCCGTCCGATCGCCACGCTCTCACTCGAAGCCCAGGAGCGCCACGAGCGGCGCGAGCGCGTCTATCGCGACGAGCGCGCGGAATAAATTCCTGCCCCGGGGCGCGCCTGCCCCAGACCGGCAACCTCGTCAACGTCACGTTTACCAACTCCTGCCAGCATGCCCGCCAGGTACGGGTAGTGTTGAGTGGGGTGTTTCATGGCTATTCTGAGCGGTAGCAAGCTGCGCGACAAGCTCGCCGGCACCGGCGCCGGCGACATCATTTCTTCCGGGGCCGGCAATGACGAGCTGTTTGGTGGCGCGGGCTCGGACATCCTGAATGGCGAGGCTGGCCATGACCGCCTCTTTGGGCAATCCGGCAACGACAAGCTCAACGGCGGCGATGGCAACGACAGGCTCTTCGGCAGTCGTGGCACGGACACACTCAGCGGGCAGGCCGGCAACGACGTTCTGGACGGCGGCTCGGATGGTGACCGGCTGCTCGGTGGCGCCGGCTACGATACCGCGACCTATGTCTATTCCAAGCAGGCTGTCTCGATCAATCTGACGACAGGCGCAACGAACGGCGGCGACGCGGCTGGCGATCAACTCTTCTCGGTCGAGGCGCTGTTCGGCAGTAAGTATGCGGATCAGCTCACCGGCTCGGCTTGGTCGAACCACCTCAAAGGCAATGCCGGCGGCGATGTACTTTCAGGCCTTGCCGGCAACGATATCCTGGACGGTGGATTGGGTAATGATCAATTGCTCGGCGGCGAGAACGACGATTGGCTGTTGGGCGGGGCCGGCAACGATCAGCTCCTGGGCGGCGCGGGCGATGATATCCTGCGCCCAGGCGCTGGCATCGATACCATCGACGGCGGCACCGGCTACAACACCCTAGATTACTCCGATTCTGCGGGCGGCGTCTTCCTGCTGCTCGAAACGGCGACGACCGGCGGCGCCGCCTTCGGTGACAGCTTCTCCAACATCCACCGCGTGATCGGCTCGGTCTTCAACGATGTCATCACCGCGAGTGCGTCCGGCGCGGCCGAGAGCATCGACGGCTGGGCGGGCGACGATACGCTGATCGCCAATCAAGCGAGCGGCGAGCGGCTCATCGGCGGCTTCGGCAACGACCAGCTAATCGCCGCGGCCAATAGTGCGGACGAGTTCCAGCTCCAGCGTAATCGTGGCGCGGACTACATCACTGGCTTCGATCGGACAAATGCGACCTCGGCCTTCCGCGATACGCTTGTCATCGATGGGGCGGAATTCGGCATCGGCAGCGCGCTCGATCCTTCCGAGCTGGTGACGCTGCTCGACGGCGCGGGGCCGCAATTCCTGCAATCGCTCTCGGGCGGCAATCTCTATCTCTATTTCGACGCCGACGGCGTTGCCGCATCACACGGTCTCGTGCTGGTCGCGAGCCTCGCCGGCAGCGGCCTCGTCAGCGCCGGCGACTTCCTCGTGATCTGAACGGGTTTCGCCCGGCCGGGCCTTGGCAGCGCCCGTCTCAGCTCTCGAGTGTGGGCTGGGGCGGGCGCTGGCGTGCCCTGCCGAAGCCGCCGCCATTCTCGCTCGACTCAGCCGTCGAAACCGCCGCGGCGGGTCTCGCCTCATAGGCCGACCGGCGTTGCGGCTGGATGTTCTGCTCGATGACAACGTCGATCGGCCCGCCCGTCATGACGAGATGCTCGACCCCGTCGCGATAGATGAGCATGAGCTTGCGCCGGCCGTCGACGGTCACGACCTCGCTGACCCCGATACGCTTCTCCGCCTTCGCCCCGAAAATCGCCTCGGTGACCGGATTGCCCGAGAGATAGCCGCGCAGCAGCCAGAATCCGAGGCCCAGCAGCGCGATGACGATCAGAATTCCCGCAATCCATTCCAGCATGACGCGCTCCAAGCCGTTACGCCCCGGACTTTGCGACCAATTCGGGCTCAAGCCTAGTTTAGACCAGCAGCCCGGCTCCGCCCAAGCAATTGATTTCCCATCCACCGCTGGTGTCCCGATCGCGAAGCTCGCTGCAATTTGCCACGGGCTCAAGACGAGCTTCGCGATTGAAAGGACACCAGCAAGCCTTTTAATTCTAGTGTGATTCGAATTCCGAAATCCGCTCCGCAGCCAAGCCGCGACGACAGGGCGGATTTCGGAAGTATCACACTATGATTTCACTCCGCCTTAACCCTAAGGTTCCATTCTCCTCCGCAGCGGACTGGGACGGTGGACCTGGACCGTGGCCCTATCTGGGCCATCGAATCAGTTAAGTTGCGTTGCATGAGTAAGATAGAGGCGCATTTGTCCAGTCCGGTACCCGTAGACCGGCAGGCCCAACGTGAAGGCCTGTCGAGCTTTGTCGTCGTCTTTTCCGTCGCCGCGGCGATTGCTCTTGCGGCGCTCGCCATGCTCTCCCGAGAGGCTGGCGAACCGGCCATCCTTCTCATTCTCGCAGGGCTCGCCGCAACCGGCGTCTTTTTCCTGTTTGCCGTCTCGGCGGGTCTTTACCGCCTGGAGATGGCGCGCCCGGTCGCCCCCGTGCTGGCAGCCTTCACCGACCAACTCGGCGACGGCGTGCAGATCCGCACAGCCGATGGCCGGCCGGTCTACGCCAACCAAGCCTTCGCGCGGCTCCTCGGCCTGCCGCTCAACGATGGCAGCCGTAGTGTCGAAGATATTCTCGCCGAAGCGCCGGGAACGGCTGAGCCGCTGTTCCGCCTGATGCGCGCCGCCGAGCGGGGCTACGAGTGGGAGGAATCCGTCGTTCTTCCAGCCCGTGAGACCAGCGCCGCCGGTGCAACGCTCCGCATCACCGTTTCGCATGTCATAGTCCCGGGGAGCGCGCGGCATGTCGTCTGGCGCGTCGCCGACGCCGCCCAGGAGCCGGCGGCCGCCGCAGCCCTTCCGGCCAAGGCAAATGCATTGGCCGCGCTCGACGATCTGCCGGCCGGCGTCTTCACGCTGCAGCAAGGTGAGGTCGTGCATGTCAACACGATGCTCGCCGATTGGACAGGCATCGGGCGCGCTGAGGCGCTGCCCCGCGGCACGGGCCTCGCCGCCATTGGCCTCGAGGCACGCCCCGAGCGCGCTGCCCAGCAGACCCGTGGTCTCAGACAGGGCGAGGCCGTCGGCCAGCCCTTCGACATGCAGCGCCGCGACGGTACGAAGATCGCCGTCCGCGTCATTGAGCGGCCGATGCCCGGTAGTGAGGATGTCGTCATTGGCCTGGTTGTCCCCGATAGCGGCGACCGGCCGGCCTCGACCGCCGTCGCAAACGTCGAGAGCGAACCGGTCGAAAAGCTGTTCGCCCGCTTCTTCCACGCGGCCCCCATCGCCATCGCTATCGTCGAGCGCGACGGCGCCATCACCAGCGCAAATGCGGCCTCCGCCCGCATGTTCCTCGGTCGCAACGAGCCGATGCGCGGTGGCAGCATCGTCGACCTCGTCAAGCAGGAGAGCCAGGGAGCGGTCCGCGAGGCGCTCGCCAAGCTCTTCGGCGGCGGTGAGGCCATGCTGCCGATCGAGATCGGCTTCGGCGCCGACGGCACGCGTACGGGTCGCCTTTATCTGAGCCCGCTCGGTCAGCGGGCCGGCGACAGCGACGCCGCCGTGCTCTACGCCATCGACACGACGAAGGAGCGCGAGCTCGAGCTGCAGTTCGCCCAAAGCCAGAAGATGCAGGCGGTGGGTCAGCTCGCCGGCGGCATCGCGCATGACTTCAACAACGTACTGACGGTGATCATCGGCTTCTCGGATCTCCTGCTCGCCAACCATCGCCCGACCGATCCGGCCTTCCGCGACATCGTCGCCATCAAGCAGAACGCCAATCGCGCGGCGAGTCTCGTGCGCCAGCTCTTGGCCTTCTCGCGCCGGCAGACCTTGCGCCCGGAAGTGCTTTCGCTCTCCGACGTCATCTCGGATCTCTCGATCTTCCTGTCGCGCATCTTGGGCGAGAAGGTCAAACTCAAGGTGACGCACGGCCGCGATCTCTGGGAGGTCAAGGCCGACGTCACGCAGTTCGAGCAGGTCATCATTAATCTCGCCGTCAACGCGCGCGATGCCATGACCGATGGCGGCAAGCTCACGATCCGCACCAGCAATCTGCCGGCGGCCGAGGTCGCGCGCTTGAAGGGCGATACGATCGAGCCGGGCGACTATGTCGTCTGCGAGGTGGTGGACACCGGCACCGGCATGACGCGTGAGGTCATGGAGAAGATGTTCGAGCCTTTCTTCTCGACGAAGGAAGTGGGCAAGGGCACCGGCCTCGGCCTCTCCACCGTCTACGGTATCGTCAAGCAGACGGGCGGCTCGATCTTCTGCAACTCGATCCTTGGCAAGGGCACGACCTTCCGCATCTATCTGCCGCGCCATCGCGCCGACGCCGCGGTTCCCCAGGTCGCCAAGATTGAAAAGAAGGAGCGCGCGAAGGATCTGACCGGCACCGGCACCGTCCTCCTCGTCGAGGACGAGGAGGCGGTCCGCCGTTTTGCGGCCAGGGCCCTGACGCGCCAGGGTTATCAGGTGCTGGAAGCGGGAAGCGGCGTCGAAGCCCTCGAGGTCATCGCCGGCCATTCCGGAGCGATCGACCTCGTGCTCTCCGACGTCGTCATGCCGGAGATGGATGGGCCGGCGTTGCTGAAAGAGCTCCGCAAACAGTTGCCGGACCTCAAGATCATCTTCATCTCGGGCTATGCCGAGGACGCCTTGAAATCGCTCTCGGGCGATGAGGAGTTCTCGTTCCTCGCCAAGCCTTTCCAGCTCAAGGATCTGGTCGCGGCGGTGAAGGATGCGATGGATGGGTAGTGCATCAACGCACTCAGACATGAACGCCCGTTCAGAGCATCGCAGATGAACAAACGCGTGGCTTGATTACCTAGGGGTGCGCTCACAAATCTCTCCCATCGCAAGGACATGCGAACAAGAAAAAACGGGAGACACACACATGCTCACGCTGAACAAAATCCTCGCCTCCGCGCTCCTCGCCGCGGCCGCTCTGGCCGGTGGTGCCTCGCTCGCCCAGGCCGGCGATCCGGTGGCCGATGCCCACGGTTACTACCTCAACAAGAAGCACTTCAAGCATTTCGCCTGCGATGACCTATGGTACTTCCGCAACCAGATCTTCGCCGAGGCCGGCTACTGCTTCAAAACCGACCGGGCGATTTCCGCCTTTGGCAACGACAACTGCGTCTCCGGCAGCTATTCGATCCTCAACAGGTACGAGCGCGCCAACGTCAACATGTTGAAGTCGATCGAAGCGGCAAAGGGCTGCAGCCTGTAGGCTCGCTTCGACGAAAAGCCGCGCCGGCCCTTCCTCCCCCGAATTGCCGGCGCTCCTGGAGGCCTGCCGATCCCCCCTCGGCAGGCCTTCTTGCATTTATCCCTCTCTCCTTTTCGATCCCTATTTGTTCTTTTTCCTTGATCTCCTATATCCCCTCTGGCCATGTAAGGGAGAATTGGGTATGAAGGGAGGATGCAAGACAGCGAAAAGTCGGCCTCGTTTTCTGAGATCAAGGCATATTGGCGGGAAGTCAGGAAGGAGGCTGCCCACACCACCAATGCGGAACTTGGTCTCAACAGCCGGGTCCGCATTGTGATTCGGGTGGTCGCAGTGGTGGCACTTCTTGGTGCTCTTGCGTTGTGGGGATCAGATGACGCTTCGCGGGATGAGACAATCTGTTCGCGCAGTGTTCGCCGGACTTGTCCTTGCGGCATGGCCATTTTTGTTTGGGTGGCATTTGTGTGCTGTTCCCGCGAGCAGAGACATAACAAAGACCAAGAAAATCGGAGGTCTGGAAACGGAGAGAATACCGACGTTGAAGTTCGTGGCCGCTCAAGAATTGCGCATTGCCAACGGCCTCACGAGCCCCACCGGCCATCCTGTAACCCGAGGGACAGTTCGAATGTTTCGTGTCGGAATCCAAAATCTCAGCTCAATCCTGAGAGCCAAGGCATGCGATATTCGAATCCACTCTGTCGAACGAATGTCAGACGATGGCTGGACCAGCGTGTCGGATTTTCTTTGGTCCTCTAACTTTGCGATGGGCCTCAAAGAACGATTGGCGACCGCTGGATATTCGGCAAGGAGAAACCGAGATATGCGATGTGGTTTCCGTTGACGAGACAAACAACAAACTAAATATAAAATCAGGCAAAGCAGATACGTTGCTTTCATTTCATCAGAATGAGGACAAGTTTCTAGATTTAGTCAAATATAGACTTCATCTGAAGTGTGGACCCGAAGTCGGCCCGCTGACCGATGCTTTCTATATCATAGACTGGACGGGCAATTGGGAGACGTGCACTGCCGGATTGAGCACCGATGCATGAAGACAAAGATCGCCGCTTCGACCGCCTCCTCCGCCGCATGGTCACCGGCTCCCCGCCGTCTTCGGCTTCGGGAAAGAAACCAAAAGCCGCTCGAACATCTGCCCGAGGCTGCTTCCGCAGGTTGTGACGAAACTCGAACTCGCAGAGATACTTCTGCAAGTGCTGCTTCGAAACCCAAACGTAAGTCCCATTGATGCCACGCTTGAGATTGCCCCAGAACGCCTCGACGGTGTTGGTATGAACCGGCCCGCGCGCCCATTCCTTCTCGGAGTGGTTGACGGTCGAATGGAAGTAACCTGCGCTTGGCGAGGTCATAGAAGGCCTTGGCCTCGTCTGTGGCGATTTTCGAACCGACCTTGACGTCATCTTGGATCACCGGCTCGACGGACCAAGACGAGCGGTCCTCGATGACACGGGTCACGATGGGGCCGCCCCGCTCCTGCACGCCCATGACGATGGCCTTGTCGTCCTCACCCTGCCTGTCCTTGCCGCCGATGAAGGCCTTGTCGGCTTCGACGATGGGCGAAAAGGGATGATCGCCGCCGAGCATATGGTCGCCGTCTGTCTCGGCCATGTACTTCCTGATCTCATGACCCATGCGCCAAGCGGTCTTGTAGGTCACGCCGGTCTGCCGCTGGATTTCCTTCGCGGAACTCCATTGCGACTGGCACAAAAAAGGAACATGACGTGAAACCAGACTTTCAGAGACGTTCTCGTCTTCTCGAAAGGTGTTCCGGCAGTAGCAAAGAGTTGATGACCGCAGTGCTCGCACTCGTGGCAACGGCGCTTCCAAACGCGATAGTAATTGGCTTCGCGGTTACACTTCGGGCATTCGAACGTTTTGCCGTACCGGTTGCGAAAGACATGCTCAAGGCATGACTTGTCATCCGGGAACCGGGCGTTGAATTCAGATATAGTTGTTGGTTTCTCGGGTTTGTCGCTCATGAGAAACATATAGCATCGAAGCCTACATGTTTCAAGGGGATATATGGGTCCTTGATAGTGAGAACAAAATATGTACAATGGTCTCTGGGCTGGGGACTCGTTAACGCCCCCGATTCGTGGAATAAGGAGAAATCCGGTGGAAAAGACAGCGCTTAGGCTCGTCGAGGGGGGTGGCATGGACAAGCAGAAGGCGCTCGATGCGGCGCTCGCCCAGATCGAGAAGCATTTCGGCAAGGGCTCGATCATGCGCCTTGGCCAGAACGACAAGGCGATCGATGTCGAGGTCGATCCCGACCGGCTCGCTCGAGCCTCGATATCGCGCTCGGCATCGGCGGCCTGCCGCGCGGGCGCATCGTCGAGATTTACGGGCCGGAATGCTCCGGCAAGACGACGCTGGCGCTGCACGTCATCGCCGAGGCGCAGAAGCTCGGCGGCATCTGCGCCTTCGTCGATGCCGAGCATGCGCTCGATCCCGTCTATGCCAGGAAGCTCGGCGTCAAGGTCGACGATCTGCTGATCTCCCAGCCCGATACCGGCGAGCAGGCGCTCGAGATCACCGACACGCTGGTCCGCTCCGGCGCGGTCGACGTGCTGGTGATCGATTCGGTCGCCGCGCTGACGCCCAAGGCCGAGCTCGAGGGCGAGATGGGCGACAGCCTGCCCGGCTTGCAGGCGCGCCTGATGAGCCAGGCGCTGCGCAAGCTCACCGGCTCGATCTCCAAGTCGAAGACCATGGTGATCTTCATCAACCAGATCCGCATGAAGATCGGCGTCATGTTCGGCAATCCCGAGACGACGACGGGCGGCAACGCGCTGAAATTCTACGCCTCCGTGCGCCTCGACATCCGCCGCATCGGCCAGATCAAGGAGCGCGAGGAGGTCGTCGGCAACCAGACCCGCGTCAAGGTGGTCAAGAACAAGGTGGCGCCGCCCTTCAAGCAGGTCGAGTTCGACATCATGTACGGCGAGGGCATCTCCAAGACCGGCGAGCTGGTCGACCTCGGCGTCAAGGCCGGCATCGTCGAGAAGTCGGGCGCCTGGTTCTCCTACGACGGCGAGCGCATCGGCCAGGGCCGCGAGAACGCCAAGGCGTTCCTCAAGGACAATCCCAAGGTCGCCGCCGAGATCGAGAAGGCGATCCGCCATAACGCCGGCGTGATGACCGAAAAGCTGCTGGCGACGCCCGAGACCGACGCTGATGGCGAGGAGCCCGACGAGGAGGTCGACGCCGAGACCGGCGAGGTGGTGGTGGCGAAGAAGCCGGGCAGGAAGGGGCGGGGGTAGGTTTCAGGCTCGCCTAAGGCGATAGGTTCCGCGCGATACGAAATCGAGATATCCATTGTCTCGCAGCACTTGGAGTTGCTGGCGAATTTTCTCGCGGACATGTTTGTTGTCCGGATAGATCGCCTTTAGACGTGCTTCGTCGGCATAGACATCGGCAATCTCGAAATTGGGCTTGCCGATGCGCTCGACGGAGCGCATGACCTCGAGCAACCAACCTCGCCCGTCGATCGGCTCATTCGCCAGGAAGCGCGTCGCTTGCCATTGTCGAAGAACGGAGTCTCGCTCTTGCTGAACTCCATTCCTTACAATGAATATCTTTCCCGAGTCTGGAATTTCCTTGAGAAGGATGTTTGATCCCTCCCAACCGGCACGTCGTGCGGTCTCGCGGAGCGGCGGCCGTTGCTCGATGATACGAGGTACGAAGTAGTGCTTCGGGACCGCGATCAGATTGGTGACTGCCCGCTCTTCGCGATTGTAGGTCATCAAGAGTAGGTTGGGGTTTTGCGCCGACGACAGGCGCTCGATTTTGGTCCGGTAAGCACCGTCTGCCACTTTGGGCTGCAAAGCGCCGCTCTTGGCCTTGAGCTCGAATTGCTCGTTGCACCCTTCACAGTGAAAGTCGGCGACTGGGGCGTTGTTGGCGAATTTCGTCAGTCCCGCATGACCACAGCTGACGCAAAAAGCCCAGCTGCTTACCCATGTCTCGCTCCAGACTCGGGCGCTCTGTGAGCCGCTATGTAAGGTGTCTGCGTTTCCTCGAAGCCCATCGCCATTGGCTGCTCGGGGCTTCAGGTTTTCGACTAGCCATTGGGGGACTGGTGGTTTGACAGACTGCAGCCGTATGGACATGCCCTGGCCGGCCCTTTATGACCCGAGCTAAGAAACCAATACCATGCACTGCGCGCGGTGAGCCGCACGGCACCAGCGGCATCGAAGGCTGGCCGAGAGAATACCCATGACCGGCGTCAACGAGATCCGCACCGCCTTCCTCGACTTCTTCGCCAAGAACGGCCACGAGATCGTGCGCCTCGAGCCCGCTGGTGCCGCGGAACGATCCGACGCTGATGTTCACCAACGCCGGCATGGTGCAGTTCAAGAACGTCTTCACCGGCCATGAGAAGCGCGCCCTACAAGCGCGCCGACCACCGCGCAGAAATGCGTGCGCGCCGGCGGCAAGCACAACGACCTCGACAATGTCGGCTACACCGCGCGCCACCACACCTTCTTCGAGATGCTCGGCAACTTCTCCTTCGGCGACTACTTCAAGGAGCGACGCCATCGAGCTTGCCTGGAACCTGATCACCAAGGAGTTCGGCCTCGACGCCAAGCGCCTGCTCGTCACCGTCTACTCACGAGGACGACGAGGCGGCGACGATCTGGAAGAAGATCGCGGGCCTGCCGGACGAGCGGATCATCCGCATCGCCGACCAGGACAATTTCTGGCGCATGGGCGACACCGGCCCCTGCGGCCCGTGCTCGGAGATCTTCTTCGACCACGGCGACAAGATCCCGGGCGGCCCGCCGGGCAGCGCGGACGCCGACGGCGACCGCTTCATCGAGATCTGGAACCTCGTCTTCATGCAGTACGAGCAGCGCGGCGCCCGGGCGACCGCATCGACCTGCCGCAGCCCTCGATCGACACCGGCATGGGGCTCGAGCGCATCGCCGCCGTCCTGCAGGGCGTGCACGACAACTACGACATCGACCTGTTCCAGGCGCTGATCGCGGCCTCGGCCGACGCTGATCGGCGTGCCGGCCGAGGGCGCCGGACACAAGGCCTCGCACCGCGTCATCGCCGACCACCTGCGCGCGTCGAGCTTCCTGATCGCCGACGGCGTGCTGCCCTCGAACGAGGGCCGCGGCTACGTGCTGCGCCGGATCATGCGCCGCGCCATGCGCCACGCCCATCTGCTCGGCGCCAGGGAGCCGCTGATGTACCGGCTGGTGCCGGCGCTGGTGCGCGAGATGGGCGAGGCCTATCCCGAGCTGTCGCGCGCCGAGGCGCTGATCACCGAGACGCTGCAGCTCGAGGAGACGCGCTTCCGAGACGCTGGAGCAGCGGCCTCGAGCTGCTCGACGAGGCGAGCCGGCAGCTTGAAGCAAGGCGACACGCTCGCCGGCGACGTCGCCTTCAAGCTCTACGACACCTACGGCTTTCCGCTCGACCTGACCGAGGACGCGCTGCAAGCCGCGCGGCATCGGGTCGACACCGACGGCTTCGACGCCGCGATGGAGCGGCAGAAGGCCGAGGCGCGCAAGGCCTGGGCGGGCTCGGGCGAGGCGGCGACCGAGACCGATCTGGTTCGAGCTCGCGCGAGAAGCTCGGCGCGACCGAGTTCCTCGGCTACGACACCGAGACGGCGGAGGGCGAGGTCGCGCGCGCATCGTCAAGGACGGCAAGGAGGTCGAGAGCCTCGAGGCCGGCGAGGAGGGCGCGATCGTCGCTCAACCAGACGCCGTTCTATGGCGAGTCCGGCGGCCAGGTCGGCGACACAGGGCGTCGATCCGCGGCGCGAAGGCGGCGCCTCGTTCCGCGTCACCGACACGCAGAAGAAGGCGGGCGATCTGTTCGTGCATCGTCGGCAAGGTCGAGACGGGCACGCTCAGCCGTCGGCGACGCGGTCGAGCTCGTCGGTCGACCAGCGCCCGCCGCACGGCGATCCGCGCCAACCACTCGGCGACCCATCTGCTGCACGAGGCGCTGCGCCAGGTGCTCGGCGACCATGTCGCGCAGAAGGGCTCGCTGGTCGCGCCCGACCGCCTGCGCTTCGACTTCTCGCATCCCAAGCCGATGACGGCCGAGGAGATCGCGGCGGTCGAGGCGATGGCCAACGCCATCATGCTGCAGAACGCGCCGGTCGAGACGCGGCTGATGGCGCGCGAGGAGGCGATGAAGTCCGGCGCCATGGCGCTGTTCGGCGAGAAATACGGCGACGAGGTGCGCGTCGTCTCGCATGGGCACGGCGACTGGCCGGCGAGCAAGGCGCGGCAAGGCCTACTCGGTCGAGCTGTGCGGCGGCACGCATGTCGCGCCGCACCGGCGACATCGGCCTCGTCCAGGTCGTCGGCGAGAGCGCGCGTCGCGGCCGGCGTGCGCCGCATCGAGGCGCTGACCGGCGAAGGCGCGCGCAAGCACCTCGCCGAGCAGGACGAGCGCGTGCGCGCCAGCTCGGCGGCCGTGCTGCAGCGCCCGGCCCGACGAGATCGTCGACCGCATCGAGGCGCTGATCGAGGAGCAGCAAGCAGCTCGAGCGCGCAGCTCGCCGACGCGCGGCGCAGGCTCGCGCATGGGCGGCGGCGGCGGCGCGACGCAGCGACGTCGGCGTCCGCGAAATCGGCGGCATCAAGTTCATGGCGCGCGCCGTCAAGGGCATCGCGCCGAAGGACCTGCGCGGCCTCGTCGACGACGGCAAGAAGCAGCTCGGCTCCGGCATCGTCGCCATCGTCGGCGTGTCGCGAGGACGGCAAGGCCGGGCTCGTCGTCGGCGTCACCGACGACCTGACGCGAACGTACAACGCCGTCGATCTCGTGCGCGTCGGCGCCGAGGCCCTCGGCGGCAAAGGCGGCGGCGGCCGGCCCGACATGGCGCAGGCCGGCGGCCCGGACGGCGCGAAGGCGGATGCGGCGGTCGAGGCCGTGCTCGCGGCGGTGAAGGCGAAGGGGTAAAATTCGGTCGACCGTTAGGCTTGTCGCGTTGCCTCGCCTCCTCGTGATTGCAATATTCATCTCCTGCCTGGGACGCCTTCGGGTGCGAAAGAGCGCTATGATCTGCAATTTTCACATACGCAGTGGCATTCCGATGCCTCTTGCAGGTCTATTCTTCCCAAACTTGGAAGAACAAGCGCACCACCCGATGTTTGGATTTCAAAGTGTCACCTTCATCAGACGAGTTGAATGGCTTCAACTCAAACTCACACTTAGTTGAATTCTCTCCAGAATTAGAAAATCTCTCAATGATAAGACGTTCCCACGATCGCTGCCATTCTTCGAGCGACCTGGTGTTCTTCGGGCTGTCAATAAATCCAGAAGCGACAATTCTCACAACAGCACCTTTAGATGTTTTTTAGAATTAGGCCTATTCTGTAGCAATAGCGTCCTCTCCACTTTTTTGCAACCTCCTCCAAGTGCTTGCCAGGCTGCGCTTCCGTCGCCCGGCCCGTCGCAGGCAGACTTCGAACAGCTTATGGTGCGATTCGGACATTTGATGCCCGAGCCATTCGTACTGTTGCCTCGTCATAAATTCCGGCTTGAACACCTAGAACGCAAGAGTTCGAATTCGATTCAGATAGTTTCGAATTGCCATCGCTGCGGTTGGATCTTTCATTTTCTCGGTAAGAATTTCGATCGGTAGGCGGGCTTGCCACTCATCCTCGCGGAATTGCTCCCGCAGCAAGCGGTAGCGCTCTGTCATATCCCTATTGAAGTCCTCGAGAGCGACAACTGTGAGTTGCCTTTTTTCATTCTCACTGGTTCGGTAGGAGAAGTAAACCGTAATCGCCAATCCGAGCAAAACGAGCGGCGATTCCAAGGCCTGCATTACGACTACCAAATCGGCCCAAGCCATCCTCGCCTCCTAGTTAAGTGACAGAGAAAACTGCGCAATGCTTGTTGAGCATCGCGCAGGTATGAATTCGCGCACGGGTCTCTGCGTGCTTAGGTTCCTAACAAGCGTGAACAGCCGGGAGTTCGCATTTCACTCTTCTTCGTCTTGATCGCTTTTCTCCTAGTCTCTCGTCTTCCTCGTCTTCCTCGTCTTCCTCGTCTTCCTCGTCTTCCTCGTCTTCCTCGTCTTCCTCGTCTTCCTCGTCTTCCTCGTCTTCCTCGTCTTCCTCGTCTTCCTCGTCTTCCTCGTCTTCCTCGTCTTCCTCGTCTTCCCCCGTCTTCGCCGCCCTCATCATCTTCGTCGCCGGCGACTTCTATGGCGCCAAACTCATCGGCCTCGGCAACCTCCCACGGATAGACTGGCTGTGTGGAAGCTGAGAACGAAGTTTGATTTGTGCGCCACGGTCATAAGACCGTCGTCTCAAACCCGTGAGCACCCTCGGCATCTCGGCTGACGGCTATTGATTGCGGCGAGAGGTTCGCCGCAGTCGCATAGTTGTCAGGATACTAAGCGCCGCCCAGCGAGTTTTGTCGCAGATATTGAGTTGAGACATCGCAGACATTCCCTTTTGTCCTTAGGAAAACCGGAGTTCGCACTCTTCAGAAAACGCGATTCGCGGTCTACACGAGTTGTCCAGCCTCGTAGCGGTTTCTCAGCAACAAACACAGAGAACCCAGGTGTTCCGTAGCATCCGATCCAGGTGCAGAGCCACCGCAGGTCGCCCCTGCTGTTCAACGGCGCCCTGCCTTCCCAATCTCCCTCAACAACGCCACCGGCGTACTCGATTCCGTCGTCTCGCCCGGCAGCCCGGCCAGCCGGTCGAACCACGGCATGCGGCTCTCGATACCGTACTGGAACTCTGGCGCAAACGCCGCCGGATCGTCCAAAGACCCCAAGGCGATCGAAATCTCGTGCGGCTCGGAAATGTACTGGAACGTCAATGGCGTGCCGCAGTACCGGCAGAAGCCGCGCTCGGCGGCGGCGCTCGAGCGATAGATGGCCGGGCGTTCGCCGAGCCAAGAAATGTCGGCGGATGCAACTCCAGCCAAGGGCGCGAAATAGCTGCCGAAAGCCTTCTGGCACATGCGGCAGTGACAGAGCTGGCGATTGAAGATCGGGCCCGTGATCCGGTAGCGGACTTGGCCGCACTGGCAGCCGCCTTCGGTGGCGCGCGTATCCGTCATGATACGGTCTTTCGTTTGCGCTTTTGGTTTACTCGTGGTTAACGAGTTGTGAACATTCATGCTAGCATAGTCCGGCCGGGAGCACCCCGGCGAGCGCCGCTTTCAGCATCGGTTCAGCCGATCGATGGCAAGCGGGATTGGTGTTTCGTGACCCACGTCGTCTGAGGCCACCCGTAGGCCGAGGGAATCGCCTGATGAGATCGCCGCTCGACGTCGCCTATTTGCACTACCGTCCGGCGCTCAGGGCCGCGATCGTCTTTTCCATTTTCGCGAACATTCTTCAGTTCGTCGGCCCCCTCTACATGCTGCAGATCTACGACCGCGTGCTGGTCGGGCGCAACGAAACCACGCTTGTCGCGCTGACGGCAATCGCGGCCTTCTGGATTGCCGTCTATGCGCTCATCGACTGGGTGCGTGCCCGCGCGCTCGTCCGCGCCGGCGTTCGCTTCGACGAAGCCTTGAGCGCGCCGCTCTTCCGCTCGACGCTGAAGCACGCTTTCAAGCATCGCGGCAACGATTCTCCGCAGATGCTCCGCGACATGGATTCCATCCGCGAGTTCTGGACCGGCACAGGCCTGCTCACTCTTTGTGACGCCCCCTTTTCGCCGATCTTCGTCGGTGTCTGCTTCCTGCTGCACTTCGATCTCGGCATGGTGGCGCTCGTCGGCGTCGCCGTGCTCTTCATTTGTGCGCTCGCGAACGAGCTGCTGACCCGCAAGGCGCAGAAGACAGCGCAGCGCATGGGCGAAACGGCGACCGGCTACGCGCTCTCGACCTTCCGCAACGCGGAAGCCGTACACGCGCTCGGCATGCAGACCGCGATCTTCGACCGCTGGTCGGGCATGCACCAGAAGAAGCTCGGCTGGCAGATCCGCGGTGCCGATCGCGCCTCCATCGTCATGGCCTTCACGAAATTCTTCCGCCAGTTGCTGCAGGTGGCGATCCTAGGCGTCGGAGCCTGGCTCGTGATCCGCCGCGAGATTTCGCCCGGCATCATGATTGCCGCCTCGATCATGATGGGGCGCGGCTTGGCGCCCGTCGAGCAGGCCGTCGGCCAATGGAAAAGCTTTATCGGCGCGCGCACCGCCTGGAAGCGGCTCGATGCGCTTTTCCGCGAGCTGCCCGACGCGCGCAGCGGCGAGGAAATCGCCGGGCTCAAGGGCGCGGTCGAGGCCCAGACACTCACCTTGACGGCGCCCGGCCGCCCGCAACCCATCGTCGATGCCATCGATCTCAAGATCGGGGCCGGCGAGTGCCTCGCTATCATCGGGCCGAACGCCGCCGGCAAGTCGACGCTGGCACGCGCCCTCGTGGGCGTCTGGCCGGCCGAGAAAGGACGCGTCACCATCGACGGGATCGATCTCACCAAGATCGATCGGCACTGGCTCGGCCAGCGTATCGGCTACCTGCCGCAGGATGTGGAGCTGTTCGCCGGCACCATCACTGAAAATATTGGCCGCTTCACGGAGCCCAATCCGACGGCGGTGGTGGAAGCCGCCGAAATGGCCGGCGCCCACTCGATGATCCAGATGCTGCCCAACGGCTACGACACGCAGATCGGCGAGTCGGGCTCGGTGCTCTCGGGTGGCCAGCGCCAGCGTGTCGGCCTTGCCCGCGCGCTCTACGGCAAGCCCAAGCTGGTCATCCTCGACGAGCCCAACGCCAATCTCGACAGTGCCGGCGAGGAAGCGCTTGCTCAAGCCTTGAAGCGGATGAAGGAGAACGGCTCGACCGTCATCCTGGTAACGCATAAGCCTGCGCTCTTGCCGCTCGCCGACAAGCTCCTGGTCATGGAGGCGGGCCGCATCAAGAAGCTCGGGCCAACGGAAAGCGTCGTCAACGAGCTGCGCTCCGAGCGGATGGCCGAGCTCGCCAAGCAAGGTATCATCAAGCCGAACGCGCCGATCCCGACCGAAGAGCCGGCCGTCAATCCGATCGCCTCCGCCGAACAATCGGGGATCGACCAGGAGGAGGCGGCGCGCCAGGCCGAGGCAGCAGGACGCGATCCGCGCGAGGCGGCCAATGCCGTGACGAATCCGGACGACAGCGCCCCCCAGAAACGTGAGGTTGGATAATGAGCGAAAAACCGATGGGCGCGCCGAAATTCTCGAGTAATCCGCGCCCCTTCGTGCTGCTCGGCTATCTGCTGATCGTTTCGACCTTCGGGCTGCTCGGCACTTGGGCGGCCTATGCCAAGCTCGACAGCGCGGTGATTGCCAGCGGCTCGGTCGCCGTCGAGAGCAACCGCAAGTCGGTGCAGCACTATGAGGGCGGTATCGTCGACGAAATTCTCGTGCGGGAGAGCCAGATCGTCAACAAGGGCGATGTGCTGGTCAGGCTGCGCTCGACACAGGCGACCGCCTCGGCCGATACGCTCGGCAGCCAACTCGACGGCGTGTCCGCCCTCGAGGCGCGCCTGATGGCCGAGAGCGAGCGGGCGTCGGCCATTACCTTCTCCGATCGTCTCCTCGAGCGTGCCACGCTGCCGACCACGCGCAAGATCATCCAGGACCAGCAGAACCAATTCTCCGAGCGCAAGAAGGCGCTCGAGGGCGAGGCCAACATCCTGCGGGCGCAGATCGAGCAACTGAGGGGCCAGATCCTCGGCCTCGAGGCGGTCGTTGCCTCGAGCGTGCAGCAGCATGAGAATTTGAAAGGCGAGTATCTCAAGGTCAAAGGCCTCGCTGACCAAGGGCTCTATCCGCAGAACAAGCTCCGCGCGATCGAGCGCGATCTGTTGCAGATCGAGGGCCGGCTCGGCCAGTCGCGCGCCGACATCGCCAGGAGCTTGCAGGCGATCAGCGAGACCGAGCTGCAGATCGTCCAGACCGAGAAGAAATTCCAGGAGGACGTGCTCCAGCAGCTCCGCGAGGTGCGCGTGCAGATCGCGGAGTATTCCGAGAAGCTGCGCGTTGCCGAGGACATCCTGAAGCGCATCGAGATCATCTCGCCGCAGTCGGGCATGATCCAGAATCTGAAGGCGCATACTCTGGGCGGCGTCATCGGCCAGGGCGAGGTGATCATGGAGATCGTGCCACTCAACGAGCCGCTCAACATCCAGGCCCGCGTGTCGCCCATCGACATCAATTACGTCGCCCCGCATCTCGATGCCGAGGTGCGCTTTCCCGGCATCCGCAGCCGCACGGCGCCCTCGATCCTGGGCCGCGTCCGCTCCGTTTCCGCCGACAGTCTGTTCGACGAGGTGGCGCGACAGCCCTACTACCTCGCCATTGTCGAGGTGCCGGAGTCGGCGATTCCCGCCGAGATTCGCGGCAGGCTGACGCCGGGCATGCCGGCCGACATCATGATCGCGACCGGCGAGCGCACCGTGCTCGACTACCTGACGGCGCCGCTGATGGATGCGATCAGGAAGTCGCTGCGGGAGGAGTAGGGTCAACTTTTCAGTGGGCCTGAAAATGGTAAGGGCAGCACCTGGGTGCTGCCCTTTGTCGTCGGTGATAAAAGTCCCGGTTCAGCACGAATAGTACATGTCGAACTCGACGGGGTGCGGGGTCATCTCGAAGCGCTCGACCTCGGCCATCTTCAGCTCGATGTAGCTGTCGATGAAATCATCCGTAAAGACGCCGCCCTTCTTGAGGAAGTCGCGGTCCTTGTCGACATGCTCCATGGCTTCGCGCAACGACCGGCAAACGTGCGGGATCTGGCGCAGCTCGGCCGGCGGCAAGTCGTAGAGGTTCTTGTCCATCGCCTCGCCCGGATTGATCTTCTTCTCGATGCCATCGAGGCCGGCCATCAGCATGGCCGCGAAGGCGAGATAGGGGTTGGCGGCGGGATCGGGGAAGCGGATCTCGATGCGCTTGCCCTTGGGGTTGGCCGTATGCGGGATACGGCAGGAGGCCGAGCGGTTGCGCGCCGAGTAGGCGAGCAGCACGGGCGCCTCGTAGCCGGGCACCAGACGCTTGTAGGAGTTCGTCGTCGGGTTCGCGAAGGCGTTGATGGCGCGCGCGTGCTTGAGGATGCCGCCGATGTAGTAGAGCGCGATGTCGGAGAGGTCGGCGTATTTCGTGCCGGCGAACTTGTTGTCAGAGCCCTTCCAGATCGACTGGTGCACGTGCATGCCCGAGCCGTTGTCGCCGAACACCGGCTTCGGCATGAAGGTCACCGACTTGCCGTAGGCCTGGGCGACGTTGTGACAGACATATTTGTAGATTTGCATGTGGTCGGCCATCTTGGTCATCGGGCCGTATTTGACGCCGAGCTCGTGCTGGGCGGAGGCCACCTCGTGGTGGTGCTTCTCGACGACCACGCCCATCTCGGCCATCACCGAGAGCATCTCGGAGCGGATGTCCTGGCAGGAATTGACCGGGGGCACCGGGAAGTAGCCGCCCTTGGCGCGGGGGCGGTGGCCGAGGTTCCCCATCTCGTACTCGGTTCCGGTGTTGGTCGGTAGCTCGGAGGAGTCGAGCTTGAAACTCGTGTGATACGGGTCGGACGTGAACCGCACGTCGTCGAAGATGAAGAACTCGGCCTCGGGGCCGAAGAAGACCCGGTCGCCGATGCCGGTGTGCTGAAGATAGGCTTCCGCCTTCTTGGCGATGGCGCGCGGGTCGCGATCGTAGAGCTCGCCGGTCGTGGGCTCCACGACATCGCAGAAGATCGCCATGGTCGTCTGGGCGAAGAAGGGGTCCATGTGCGCGGTCGAGGGATCGAGCACCAGCGTCATGTCGGAGGAGGAGATGTCCTTCCAGCCGGCGATGGACGAGCCGTCGAACATAATGCCGTCGGCGAACACCTCGTCGTCGATGGTGGAGATATCCTGCGTCACGTGATGCATCTTGCCGCGCGGATCGGTGAAGCGGAGATCGACGTATTTCACGTCCTTGTCCTTGATCTCCTTCAGTACGGCTTTGCCATCCTTCTCTGCCATTGGTTTCCCCTTTGTCTGGCTGGTTGATTGGTTGGATGAATTTTTAGAGGATTGAATTTGCCGTTCCGGCGAACCGGTGTCCACTTCGCTGAACGGCTCGCATCGTTGCCGCTCTCCCCGGTACGGATGCGGATCGCATCCTCGACGTTGGACACGAAGATCTTGCCGTCGCCGATCTTGCCCGTGCGGGCGGCCGTCTGGATCGCTTCCACGGCCTTCTCGACCATGTCGTCTGGCAACACGATCTCGATCTTCACCTTGGGCAGGAAGTCGACGACGTATTCGGCGCCGCGATAAAGCTCGGTGTGACCCTTCTGGCGGCCGAAGCCCTTGGCTTCCGTCACGGTGATGCCCATGAGCCCGACCTCCTGGAGCGCTTCCTTGACGTCGTCGAGCTTGAACGGCTTGATGATCGCCTCGATTTTCTTCATCGGCGGATGATCTCCAGGGAACGACACGGCATCAGGATTGAGAAGGCACTTAGCATTCGCCGTGCCAATCCACAGGGCGCGGCAAGCGGCAGTGGAATCAAGTCTTTCGAATTCGGTCGCGACTGTAATTGGAAATTCCGGCCGCCGTCCTGCCCATTCGGTAGGCAGGCTGCACAAGGAGCGGGCAGGCGTCATGCATGAGCTGATAACGCCAACGCAGATGCAGGCCTGCGACCGGGCGGCGGTTTCGCAAGGCATTTGCGGCCTGACGCTGATGGAGCGGGCCGGCTGGGCCGTGGCCGATGCCGTGGGCGCGTTTCACAACCCGCCGGCACGAGTCGCGATCCTCTGTGGTCCAGGCAACAACGGGGGTGATGGGTTCGTTGCGGCCCGGCATCTTGCCGCGCAAGGCTACGCGATCCGGCTCGGTCTGCTGGGGGAGCGCGCGGCGCTCACAGGCGATGCCGCCGAGATGGCGCGGCGCTGGTCCGGGCCGATCGAGACCATCTCCCCCGGCCTTCTCGATCGTGCTGACATCATCGTCGATGCGCTGTTCGGGGCGGGCCTCAGCCGGCCCCTCGATGGCGTGGCGCGGCAGGTCATCGAGGCTATCGCATCGTCGCCAGCCAAAGTCGTCGCTGTCGATGTGCCGAGCGGCGTCGATGGCGCGACGGGCGCCGTGCTCGGTGCCGCGCCGAAGGCCGACGTGACCGTCACTTTCTTCCGCGCGAAACCCGGCCACTATCTGATGCCGGGCCGCGCGCTCGTGGGCCGTCTGATCGTCGCGGACATTGGTGTGTCCGCTGCGGTGCTGATACCGCTCGCTGTCGCGACCTTCCTGAACGGACCTTCACTGTGGGGCGGCCTTTTTCCCACGCCATCGGCGGGCACACACAAGTATCGTCGCGGCCATGCCGTCGTTCTCTCGGGGCCAGCCCATCGCACCGGCGCCGCCCGGCTCGCAGCCCGCGCGGCGCTGCGCATCGGCGCTGGGCTCGTCACGGTCGCGAGCCCGCCCGACGCCGTCGCCGTCAATGCGGCGCGGCTGACGGCGGTGATGGTCGAGCCAGTGGCGGAGGCATCGGCGCTTGCCAGGCTCCTCGGCGATGCGAGGAAGAACGTCTGCCTCTTGGGACCGGGGGCAGGTATCGGCGAGGCCACGCGCCGCAATGTTTTGACGGCACTCGAAAGCAAGGCCGCGGTCGTCCTCGACGCGGATGCGCTGACCATGTTCGCCGGCAAGCCGGAACTGTTGTTCCAACCAATCAAGGTTCGCTCCGCGCCCGTTGTCCTGACGCCGCACGAGGGCGAGTTTTCGCGCCTCTTTCCCGACGTCGCCGGCGATAAACTCGCGCGCGCCCGGGCCGCCGCCCATCGATCGGGTGCGGTGTTGGTTCTCAAAGGGCCCGACACCGTCATTGTGGCACCCAACGGCCGTGCCGCCATCAACGCCAATGCGCCGCCCTGGCTTGCGACCGCCGGCTCGGGCGATGTGCTGGCTGGGCTCGTGACAGGACTTCTTGCCGCAGGCATGCCGGCCTTCGATGCCGCCACGGCCGCGACGTGGGTTCATGGCGCGGCCGCCTGCGAAATCGGGCCTGGTCTCATCGCCGAGGACCTGCCTGAAGTCATTCCCCATGTGCTGCGCGACCTCATGTCCGGCCTATCCTCAGCCCACAGGGATTAGGACATCCCGCGATTGCGGGTGACCTGCGAACCGCCTAGACCGTTTGCCGATCCTTGGCAGACGGAAAGCCGGTCCAGGATGTTGGCTTTGAGCACTTGTCGTCGACCAACCGGATTCCACTTGGTAGGACAAGTGCTCTAGGATTCGGCCAACCCTCGGGGAAGAAGGGCGCATGGGGCAGGCTGGGATACTACGCAACGTGACCGATCGCTATTGGCAACCGTCCCAGCGGGTGAGCGTGCTCGGGCATGAGGTGTCCGAGCGGCTGTTCGGCCGCTTCGTCGGCTCGGCACTCATCGCCATGGTGCTGGCGATGTTCGCGGCACCCCGCTCGGCCCCGTTTCAGCTCGGGCTCGTTCTCATCCTCGCCATCGCCGTCATGTTGCGCGACAGGCGGAATTTCGTACCCGTGCTGCGGCCGTCGGTGCCCGTCATGCTGCTGTTGCTGTTCTGCGGCTTCGCCATGCTCAGTGCGCTGTGGGCACGCGATCCAACGAGATCGTTCCAGCTCGCCCTCATGTTTGCCGCCAACGTCCTCGCCGGCATCCTGCTCGTGCGCTGGATCGACGGCGAGACAGGGGAGCGATTGGCTCGGCTTGGCCTCGGCCTACTGATCGGGCTCACCCTCGGCTTGGCTTTTCTCGCCTTCGAGATGGCGACCGGTCAGCTTCTCAAGCGAATGCTGTTCAACCTCGACTCGTTCCGCCCGGATACCGACAAGCATTTCGGCATTCGCAATGGCGAGATCGTGCGGATCGCCACCTACTACCTCAACCGCGGTATCGCGGTAATGGTGCTGCTGGTGTGGCCGGTCGCCCTCATCGCCGCGCTTTGGCCGGTCAAGAGCCGCCGGCGCCTGATGGTGTACGGCTTTTTCATTACCGCGACGGCGCTGACGGCCTTCTCCGCGCACGAGACATCGAAGCTCGCGCTGCTGTTGAGCTTCGCCGGTTTCGCACTCGCGCAAGTCTCGGCCAAATGGGCCTGGCGGGTTCTCTACGCGAGCTGGGTCGTGGTGCTCGTCGGGGCGGTGCCCCTGTCGCTTTACGCGCACCGAAATGGCCTGCACGAAGCCCAATGGCTGCAAGATTTCAGGGCGCGCGCGCATCATCCTCTGGGGTGTCACGGCGCAGCGCACGCTTGAGAGCCCGATCCTCGGTGTGGGCGTCGATTCCACGCGCGACATCGATGCGGAGCTCGCGAAGACGGCAGTCAAGGAGAAGGGCGCGCCGTACGCGCTCAGAACCGGCCGGCACGCCCACAATGTTTATCTGCAAGCCTGGTTCGAGCTCGGCGCCATCGGCGCCGGCCTGATGCTGGTGGTGGGGCTGGTTCTCTTCCGGCGGCTCTACGACGTGCCCGCGCTGGCACGCCCCTTCGTGTTCGCCGCCCTCATTGCCGGTGTCGTCATGGCGGGTCTCTCCTGGGGGCTCTGGCAGCCTTGGCTCGCGGCGGCCTACAGCTTGATGGCGCTGTCGCTCGCCATCGCCATCCGCTACGCCGAGACCGGCATCGCGGCGTTCTGGCAGCCGCCGGACAGCGCACGTTCAGGCGAAGTGGATGCCGGTTCGCCGTAGAACGTGCGCCAAGCCAAGAGTCAGCACGTTCAGGCGAAGTGGATGCCGGTTCGCCGTAGAACGTGCGCCAAGCCAAGAGTCAGCACGTTCAGGCGAAGTGGATGCCGGTTCGCCGTAGAACGTGCGCCAAGCCAAGAGTTAGCACGTTCAGGCGAAGTGGATGCCGGTTCGCCGTAGAACGTGCGCCAAGCCAAGTGACCTAACCTACCACTTGCCCGTGTTCGGCATCGACGCCCGTTTCGTTTGCTGCGGCAGCCCCGGCTAAGCCCCGGAGGGGCTTCGGACTGTAGCCACGGGTGAGCGCAGCGAACCCGTGGAAACGTCACTCCGGAGTCCCGCCCCAAAGGGGCGGAGGAAGAGCGAGCGGTCCTCCTCTGCCCCTGCCGGGGCAGCATCGTGCAACGTTCTCCTCCCACGGGTTCCGCTGCGAGGCTGGGCATTGGCCCAGCCTCCCGCTTCACCCGTGGCTACAATCCATGGCCCCTATTGGGGCCATCGGACCGGTCGAGCGCTCTGCGATTTGGTATAAACTACCACTTGCCCGTGTTCGGCATCGACGCCCACGGTTCGGCGGGGGCCTTGGACTCGCCCTTCTGCAACAGCTCGATCGAGATGTTGTCGGGCGAGCGGATGAAAGCCATGTGGCCGTCGCGCGGCGGCCGGTTGATGGTGACGCCCGCCTTCTGGAGCTTGTCGCAGAGCGCATAGATGTCCTCGACCTCGAAAGCGAGATGGCCGAAGTTTCGCCCCTGACCGTAGTCCTCCTTGTCCCAATTGTAGGTGAGCTCGACGGCGGGCGCGCTGCCGGCCTTGAAGGCGGCGACGTCTTCGGTCGCGCACAGGAAGATCAGCGTGAAGCGGCCCTTCTCGTTCTCGTAGCGGCGTACTTCGGTGAGGCCGAGCTTGTTGCAGTAGAAATCGAGCGACTGGTCGACGTCGGCGACACGGACCATGGTGTGGAGGTACTTCATCGGCTATGGCTCCGGTTTTGGGGGGATTGGGCTGCACTCTGGCGGCATCGATTGACCTTGGCAAGCCGAGCGGCTGGACAGCCCGGCGGTGGGGGCGCTATCTCCTCGCACCCCCTCAACCCCGATCAAAGCCCCATGCGCCCCGAATGGACCAAGGCCCGCCGCATCGTCGTCAAGATCGGCTCGGCGCTGCTCGTCGACCGGGCGACGGGCCGCCTCAAGACGACCTGGCTCAATTCGCTGGCGGATGACGTTGCGGCGCTTGCGGCGGCGGGCAAGCAGATCGTGCTCGTTTCCTCCGGCGCCATCGCGCTCGGGCGCGGGCAGCTTGGCCTGCCGAAGGGCGCATTGAAACTCGAGGAAAGCCAGGCCGCGGCGGCGACCGGGCAGATTTCGCTCGCAGCGGCCTATCAGGACGTGTTCCGCGCGCGGGGCCTCGCGACCGCCCAGGTGCTGCTGACGCTCGGCGATACCGAGGAGCGGCGGCGCTATCTCAACGCCCGCTCGACGATTGCGACGCTGCTCAAGCTCAAGGCCATTCCCGTCGTCAACGAAAACGACACGGTGGCAACGAGCGAGATCCGCTACGGCGACAACGATCGGCTGGCGGCCCGCGTCGCCTCGATGGCGAGTGCGGATTGCCTGGTGCTGCTGTCGGACATCGACGGGCTCTACACCGCGCCGCCCTCGAGCGATCCCAATGCGGCGTTCGTCGCGGAGGTGCGCGACCTCTCGCCCGACATTCTCGCCATGGCCGGCGATGCCGGCACCGAGCTGTCGCGCGGCGGCATGGTGACAAAACTGCAGGCGGCGCGCATCGCCATGGGGGCCGGCACGCATATGGTCATCACCTCGGGCAAGGTGGTGAACCCGCTCGGCGCGCTTTCGAGCGGCGGCCGCGCAACGTGGTTTCTGGCGCCTTCCGATCCGGTCGCCGCCCGCAAGCGCTGGATTGCCGGCACGCTGGAGCCCAAGGGCGCGATCGTCATCGACGACGGCGCGGCGGGTGCGTTGGAGACCGGCAAGAGCCTGTTGCCGGCAGGCGTCCGGCGCATCGAAGGCAGCTTCGAGCGCGGCGATGCCGTGGCGATCCGGACCCTTGCCGGGCGCGAGATCGGCCGTGGCCTCACCGCCTATGGCTCCGAGGAGGCAGGCCGCATCATTGGCAAGAAGTCGAAGGAGATCGCGGAGATCCTCGGCTTCGAGGGCCGCGCCGAGCTGATTCACCGGGACGACATGGCGTTGGGGCGGTAAGGTTGCCCGCGTTTTCTGGGGGATTGGCAACGACCTCCCTTGTGGCCGCCCCTCACCCGACCCTCTCCCCGCTTCAGCGGGGAGAGGCAGAAACGCGGTGCGTCCCTGACAGGTGAGGCGGGCACAGCCTTCGCCTTCCGCTCCCCGTAGCGAAGCATACGGGGAGAGGGCAGGGTGAGGGGCGGCCACATAGCATGTCGCTCCCACGAGTTAAAAGTGGGCGACCGCAGGTTGCCCCTACGGTGGTGAGGCCGTGCCACACGAACGTAAGGGACGAATTGAGCGCATTGCGTAGGTGCGATCTGCGGTCGCGCGCGTATCGCCTCCCCACAAGCATTTCGTTTTCATTCACCATACCCGCAAAGAACTTATCCCCGCTCCCTCCGCACGCCCCCATACTCCGTCCCAACCCCGTCGCCAGAGGACTGGAACGCGCGCTGGTGAGCCGGTAGCGGGGAGCGTCGAGGAGGCCGGACATAAGCTATCCGGCGCCTACCTGCCGCTTGGGATGGGGAACACCTGACCCAAGCTACTCTCGCCCCGGATGTAGGCGAGGGGTTCCCAATTGGAACCTCGGTTTCGGAAACCCACGGCGGCGGCAAACCCTCGGCGACGACGTAGTGGCCGCGCGCGAGATCGTCATCCACGGGCGCGTTCGCGCCGGTGGATGACGTGAATCTCTCGCGCCACATTGGTTTTCGCGAACGATTCACGCCTCATGCCGGATCGCCAATGCGATCCGGCATGAGGCGATCGTGCGCGTGCCACATCCGATTGAATTTGATCACGGGCCGGCCACTCCGTCCCTCTGGACTTGTCATGCTCTCGGGTTCGGAAACGGACCGCGGTGCGGGCACAGCGTTGGCTGTGAAAAAGAGGGAGTAGGGAATTGGGAGTAGGCGTGCGATCAAGCGGCGCGACACTGGCCCTACTCCCTACTCCCTAATCCCTATTCCCAATTCTCTTCTTCCCACCCTTGACCTTGCCCTCCTGGGCCGGATTGATGTCCGCGGAAAGCTTTTGAAAGGCGAGCGCCCATGCGCGTCGACGGAAAACCCTATCGCACCATCTGGCTCGCTGGAGATGGTGCAACCGTCGAGATCCTCGATCAGACGAAGTTTCCGCACGCCTTCGAGATCGTACGGCTGAGCGTGCTCGAGGAGGCCGCGCGCGCCATCAAGGACATGCTTGTCAGGGGCGCGCCGCTCATCGGCGTGACGGCGGCTTATGGAATGGCGCTCGCAATGCGCCAGGAGCCGAGCGACGCGATGCTCGAGCGGGCAAATGCCACACTGCTCGCCACGCGCCCGACGGCTGTCAATCTGCGCTGGGCGCTTGAGGAGATGCGGCGCGTCCTCGCGCATTTGCCGCCCGGGCAGCGCGTCGCCGCTGCATATGCACGTGCCGCGGCACTAGCGGATGAGGACGTCGCCATCAACCAGGCGATCGGCCGGCATGGGCTGAAACTCATTGAAACGATTGCAGCGAGAAAAAAGGCGGGCCAGCCGGTCAACATCCTCACCCACTGCAACGCCGGATGGCTCGCGACCGTCGATTGGGGCACGGCCACCGCGCCGATCTACATGGCTCACGACGCCGGCATTCCCGTCCATGTCTGGGTCGACGAGACGCGGCCGCGCAACCAGGGCGCCTCGCTGACGGCCTGGGAACTCGGCAAGCACGGTGTGCCGCATACGCTCATCGCGGACAACGCGGGCGGCCACCTGATGCAGCACGGCGAGGTCGATCTCTGCATCGTCGGCAGCGATCGCACGACCGCTCAGGGCGACGTCTGCAACAAGATCGGCACCTATCTCAAGGCGCTCGCCGCCCACGACAATGGCGTGCCGTTCTATGTGGCGCTGCCGTCGCCAACCATCGACTTCACGCTGTCGGACGGCGTGCGCGATATCCCGATCGAACAGCGCTCGGGTCGCGAGGTGACACACATCACCGGCGTCACCACCGACGGCGGCACGGCGACCGTCCGCATCGTCCCCGACGGCACGTCTGTCGCCAATCATGCCTTCGACGTGACGCCCGCCCGTCTGGTCACCGGCCTCATCACCGAGCGCGGCGTCATCGGCGCGAGCAGCGTCGCCATCAAGGCAGCCTTTCCCGAGCGCGCTGGAGTCTGACGGTTGCTGTGTTAGGTTTGCCTCAATCGTGGAGACCAATGCATGACAACCTATCTCATTACCGGCGCGGCGCGCGGCATCGGGGCGGAAATGGTGGCGGAGCTGCGCCATCGCGGCGACACCGTCATTGCCGCTACGCGCAGTCCCGCGCCCCATCTCGCCAAACTCGGCGCAAAGGTGATCGACGGCGTCGAGGTTACGAGCCCACTCGCGGTCGCCCACCTAGCCGGCCAGCTCAAGGGCCAGACCATCGACGTCCTCATCAACAATGCCGGTATCTCCAACTCCGACGACTGGGAGAAGGAGCCGCTCGACAATATGCGCCAGCTGTTCGAGGTGAACGCGCTCGGGCCCGTCGAGGTGACACGGCGGCTGCTGCCCTATCTGGCGCCAAAGGCCAAGATCGCCATGATCACGAGCCGCCTCGGCTCGATCGCCGGCACGACAGCGACCATTCCCGACATCGGCTATCGCATGTCGAAGGCCGCCCTCAATATTGCCGGCAAGCTCATGGCCGAGAGTCTCAAGGACAAAGGCATCACGGTGTTGATGATCCATCCGGGTTACGTGAAGACCGGGATGAACGAGGGCCGCGGCGATATCGACGCCAAGACCTCGGCCAAGGGGGTGTTGGCCCTCATCGAGCGCTTGGGGCTCGAGAAAACCGGCACCTACTGGCATGTCGATGGGCAGGCGCTCCCCTGGTGATCAGAGGCCGCAGGTGTCATCCACAAGCCGGAGTCTCAAAGCGCCTTCGAATCGCGCATACTGGCGCTCATGGGGGCCCAAGCCGCATTGAAGCTCGATCCGGTCGAGCAACCCGCGCTCGCGCGTGCACAAGCCGTGCTCGAGCGCGTGTTCGGCTATCCTTCGTTCCGCTCGCACCAGGCGGCGATCATCGAGGCGCTGATCGAGGGCCGGGACGTGCTGGCGCTGATGCCGACCGGGGGCGGCAAATCGCTCTGCTATCAGATCCCCTCGCTCGTCCGCGCCGGCACCGGCGTCGTCGTCTCCCCGCTCATCGCCTTGATGCAGGATCAGGTCGATGCGCTCCGCGAACTTGGCGTCAGGGCGGCCTACCTCAATTCGACCCAAGAGCCCTCAGAGCAGCGCCAGGTCGAGGCGCGGCTCATCGACGGCGATCTCGATCTTCTGTACGTGGCGCCGGAACGCTTGATGACCGAGCGCACGCTCTCGCTGCTGCGCGGCGCGCATGTCGCGCTCTTCGCGCTGGACGAGGCGCATTGCGTTTCGCAATGGGGCCACGACTTCCGGCCCGAGTATCGCCAGCTCTCGGTGCTGTCCGAGCACTTCCCGCATGTGCCGCGCATCGCGCTGACGGCAACCGCCGATCTCAGAACCCGCGAGGAGATCGTTGCCCAGCTACATCTTTCCGAGGCGCAGACCTTCATCGCCAGCTTCGATCGTCCGAACATCCGCTATCAGATCACCGACAGCGACGGGGACGCGCGCGATCGGCTGTGGCGGTTCCTGCGCGACGAGCATCCCGCGGATGCCGGCATCATCTATTGCCTCTCGCGCAAAGCCGTCGAGGAGACCGCGGCTTGGCTCAACCAGAAGGGCCGCAAAGCGCTCCCCTATCATGCCGGCTTCGATGCCGAGACGCGCCGCGTCAACCAGCGCCGTTTTCTCGAGGAGGACGGGCTCGTGATGGTGGCGACCATCGCCTTCGGTATGGGCATCGACAAGCCGGACGTGCGCTTCGTCGCCCATCTCAACCTGCCGAAGTCGGTCGAGGCCTACTATCAGGAGACTGGTCGCGCCGGCCGCGATGGCGAACCCGCCGACGCCTGGCTTGCCTACAAGCTGAAAGATGTCGTGACCTACCGCCAGTGGATCGTACAAAGCGAGGCGGGCGAGGCTCAAAAGCGGATCGAGCAGGCCAAGCTCGACGCACTCGTGGGGCTGACCGAGATCACGAGCTGCCGGCGGCAGTCGCTGCTCGCCTATTTCGGCGAGCGGCTCGGCGAGGCCTGTGGGAATTGCGACAATTGCTTGAGCCCACCCGAATGCCGCGACGTGACGGAAGCCGCGCGCAAGGCGCTCTCGACGATCTATCGCACGGGCGAGGGGTTCGGCGCGGGCTATGTGGTCGATGTGCTGGTGGGGAAGGCCGACGATCGCATCCGCCGCAATGGGCATGATCGCGTGACGACCTTCGGCATCGGCCAGGACGTGCCGGAGACCGAATGGCGCCGCCTTATCCGCCAGCTCGTGACGCGCGGCTTCGTCGATGTCGATCTGGAGCGGCATGGTATCTTGAAGCTCAATCCGGCCTGCCGGCCGCTGCTGCGCGGTGAAGCGCATTTCACGATGCGGGAGGCCTCGAAGTCCGAGCCCAAGAAGAAAAAGGGCAAGCGGGGCGAGGTCGCGCGGCAGGCCGGCGAAGGCGGGCCGCTGTTCGACGCGCTCCGAGCCAAGCGCGCCGAATTGGCCAAGGCCGCCAACGTGCCGCCCTACGTCATTTGCCACGACCGCACCTTGGTCGATCTCATCCGGCTCAAGCCGCGCAATACGTCCGAGCTCGCCCTCGTCATCGGCTTCGGCGTCAAGAAGATCGAGCGCTACGGCGCGGCGTTCCTGGAGGTGCTGCGCGCGCACTAGTGGCCCGTCGCGTCAAAATCGCATGCTCGCCGGGCATCCGTCCGATTTTGGCGCGACATGAGGGCCACTAGCAATATCATGAGCTTCGTGTGGCGTTCATCGCGCCATAGTTGACTCCGACCGTGCAGCGCTACTGGTCAACTATGGCGCGACGCCGCACCAGGGCTCGGTTTGACGCGAGAGTTGCGGCTCGAGGTTGATCGCACCTCAATAGCCCCAATAGATCGTCGGGTGGCTGCGGCTCGGGCGGATGTGGCTCTGCCAGAGGCCGCTGCGCTGTTCCCATCGTGCCTGGTGGCGGAACACCGCATAGGACCACGGCTGGCGTGGCGCCGATCCGGCCCAGGCGATCCTCGGGCAGGCGAGCCCGCGCCAGTGCACGTGATAGCTCGTCCTGCGGACCATCCGGCAGCGCGGAACGGCGAGCGCCGTCACCTGCCGCCGATGAACGCGCTTCACCTGCTGAGAGGTTTGGCGGGCGTAGGCTGAGACGATTTTCATATCGGCCACCGCGGGGGCTGCAGTGCAAGCGAATGCGGTGGCCATGATCGTGGCGGCGAGAACGCGAAACATCGGGGCTCCTCCAGAACGCATCGAATGGGACGCGTCACATTATCCGCCGTTGTGCGCGTGCGTGCCGCCGATGCACCGACAGCGTTAATCCGTCAGCTTGGCCCGAGGAAGATCTCGCCGTCGCCCGCTTTGATGACGCAATGCGGCCGCTGCTCGCCCGGCTCGAGCGTGCGTAACGTCGTCAGATGGCAGTGCGGCTTGCTGGCCGGGCCGATGGCGACGGTGCGTCCGAGGGTGACGATCTTGCTCTGGTTGGCGGCGTAGCTGTTGCCGGGCAGGCGAACCAGCGCCAAGTCCATGCAGTGGATGCCGTTGCGCCGGTAGCCGGCAAGTCCCCCGACGTGAGCGATGATCCGCTCCATATCCGCCGACCAGAAGCGCTCGCTCGACTGGCCGTAGATGTTGCCCGGGTCGTAGCCCATGAGCTGCTGGTGCCGGCGGGTCGTCCTGACGACGCGGAAATCGGCATCGAGCAGCGTCGCCAGCGCATCGAGATTGTCGATGAAGTCGATGAGGCCCCGGACGGTGCCGTCGTCGGCGCGGGTGAGATCGGCCGGTAGCGCGTCCGTCACGTCGGGTAACGCCACAGGCGGCAGCCGCGTGCTGAGCGCCTTCATGAAGAAGAGGTTCGGCTCCTCGCGCCCGCGCTCCCACCGGCTGATGGTCTCGCGCGTTACGCCGAACTCCTCCGCGAGCTGGTCTTGCGTCAGGTGCCGGCTTCGCCGCCAGTCGCGGATGCGCGTGCTGAGTGTCATCCGAGGTATCCCCACCTCACATTCGTGTCACAGACGGGGGGCATTGTATCTGATTTGTTACAAGACGGCGACGCCTGGAGTCCCAAGCGCCGCCGTCCGGTGGTCAGGCGAGAATTGCGGGATCTCCTCGCCATCACACGACGAAGATGGCAGCGCTCTACTCCAGGCGCCGCCACTGCGTCCGCTCCGGTGGGGTCTTGCGGGATCTCATGGCCTCACCGGGGCGCTTGCCCCGCGACTGCAAGTTGCGTCGCGAAACAGTGTACACCGTGACTCGTCCCGGCATCGGTGCCAAGAATTTTTTTATCATGTGAGGCATGCAGTCCAAAGCCCGCCGTCGAAGGGATAAGTGTTAGTCTCGGATCGCGCATAATCGGCTTATCTCTATCCGATTGATAATGCACCCGCCGCGGCTGACCCTTGTCACAGTGTGACAAAGGGGTAAGTGTCATGCGTATCAGTCGCCGATCGTTCCTGGCGCGTGCTTGCGCCACATCCGTTTCCAGCCTCATTCCATTCAAGGCCGCGAGCCGGTCCGCGCGGGCCGCAACACCTGAATCCATCGAGCTGATCGTGCCCGCCGGCGCGTCGAGCCGGACGGGCATCGCCGGACAGCTGGTGGCAGCCGCTCTCGAGCGAGAGCTCGGCCGGCCGGTAAAGATCATCAACATCCAGCAGCCCGGCCAGGGCTACGAGATGCTCGCCGCCGCGCGCCCCGACGGGCGAACGTTCGGCCTCGTCGCGGCTGATCTGGTGTCGCTCCATGCTGGTGGCACGTCGTTGGTCCGGCCTGGGGATGTGACGCCGCTCGGCCTTCTCAGCGAGGACCCGGCCGGAATTCACGTGCGCAAGGACGCGCCTTGGCGCCGCGCCTCGGCCGTCATCGACGCGGCCCGAAGCAATGGCGGCACCCTCAAGGCCTCCGGTGCCGGCCGCAAGGCGATCTGGCACGTCTCGATCGAGCGCTGGGCGACGGCCTCGGGGCTCGGCGCGGAGAGCGTCGACTGGGAATTGTCGCGTAATGCCTCTGTTGCCGCGCAGAGCCTCGTCGTGGGCAACACCGATGTGGTGGTGTGCTCGGTGCCGGAAATCCGTATGGCGCCCTCCGTTGCTAGCATCAAGACGCTGGCGATCATGGGACGCAGCCGCCATCCGCGCTATCCGGGCATCCCGACGCTCAAGGAGCAGGGCTTGGCCTTGCGCGCCGGGCTCTGGCGTGGCGTTGCCGCGCCTCCCGGCCTGCCGGCGTCGATCGCCCGAAAGATGACTGCCTCGCTGCGAAACATCGCCAGCGCTGGCGCATTTCAACGGCCGATGCTGCGCCGGGGCTTCGGCCTCGCTTTCGCCGACGGCTCGGAGTTCGCCGACTACATGGCCGACGAGCAGGCGGCCTACGAGGTGGCGATGGCGGCCATCGGCACCGGTCCCTACGAGGGACCGAAGATGCGCCGGCCGAGCTCGCCGCCGGATGTCAGTAACACTGGAGAAGCGCCGCCACGGCAGAGCTACGGCGCCGAGCCGACCTAGAGCGGGTTCAGATCAACCGGACCCATGAGCTCGCTGTAGACTCACTGTTTTGAGCACGTTCTACGGCGAACCGGCTTCCACTTCGCCTGAACGTGCTCTAGACATCGAGCGTCTTCAGCGCGGCATCGAGCCAGGGCCAGTTGCGCGTGACGCTCGTATTCTCGACGAGCGCGATGGTCTGATGGAGCACGGGTGCGTTCGCGTCGCGCTTGCCATTCCGTGCGAAGTGGCGCGCGTGCCGGACCGGCAGATAGGCCGAGCCCCCCACCTTCGAAATATAATCTATCGCCCAGCGGGCCGAGGCGAGCGTCACGGCGGACGGGCTTTCGTGCGCGAACAGCACTGCATGATCGCGGCGGAACTGCGCGCCGTAATCGACATAGACATAGCCGGCGCTTGTCTTGTCCTTGGGCGGCGCGAAGCCGACGCGCACCAGTTCATCTTCCCCAAGCTCGCGGATCGCGAAGGGCGCGCGCGCCTGCGGGGCATAGCAGAAGGCCATGTCGACGAGGCCGGTCGCCAGCCAGCGATCGATACTGGCTTGGTCGCCCGGCCAGATAGCAACGGCGACATCGGGTTGATGCCGGCGCACATGGGCGAGAAACCGCTCACCTATCCCTTCCCACAAATCGACATAGCACCCAACATTGCAGACTCCCGTGAAGCCTTGCGGCAGGCCGATCTCGTACCGCGCCTGGCCCCACAGCTGGACGAACAGCTCAGCGTAGCGCTGGAACTTGAAGCCGGCCGAGGTCAGCTCCGTGCCGGCCTTGGCGCGATGCAGTAGTTTCTGGCCAAGCCGCTCCTCGAGACTGTCGATGCGGGCGGTGACGGTCGATTGCGTGACGTTGAGGCGGCGGGCGGCGCGCACGAGGCTGCGCGTCTCGACGACGGCAAGGAAGGTCTGGATTTCCGGAAGGTTCATAGATTGAAGTTCGAAAAAATCGAACAAGATGTCAATGATTATTCGCTTTCCAGATAATCTGGGCCAGGGCAAAGTCGCGCGAGCAATCACGACTCGGCGGGGTGACGCATGGACTTCCACCACTTCCTCTCAAGCCACATGCTCGACCCGAAGGTCGGCGGCAAGCGGCTCTACAGAAACGTCGTCGAGCAGGCGGTCCACGCCGAGGCGGTGGGTTATCAGGGCGTCGCCATCCCCGAGCACCATCTCGTCAACATCCTGCTGGTGCCTTCACCACTCATGATGGCGGTGAAGATCGCCGCGCACACGGCGCGCATCGCCCTCACCACGTCCGTCTGCCAGCTGCCGATCCGCGACATGCGCGTGTTCGCGGGCGAGGTCGTCGAAGCGCAGGCGCTCTGCGATGGCCGGCTGATGCTTGGGCTAGGCAAGGGTGCGTTCGGCTATGAGACCGGCCGCATGGGCGTCGACATCAAGGAAACCAAGCCGCAATTCGACGAGGACCTGAAGCTACTCGAGGCGTTGCTCACCCGCGAGGATGTAAGCTGGTCGAGCCCGCGCTACAGCTTCGAACCGCTTACCATCATGCCGCGTCCTGAGGATCCGATTCCCCTGATGGTAGCCGTCATGGCCCCGCCCGCGATCGAGGCGGCCGCCAAGGGCGGCTATCACGTGCAGACGACGCCGCTCGGCGGCGCCCATCAGCAGCTGCTCGATCAGGTCAATGCCTACAAGCGCGGACGAGCGGCGGCGGGCCGGCCGCTCTCGACGACCTTGAGCCTCCAGCGCGGCACATTCCTGGTGAAGAACGACGCCGAGAAACGCCGCATCGCCGAGCACGCCTACACCTACTACAGCAGCTTCGATAACGTGTTCGGCGGCGCGGGCATCGTCGACAAGGGCATCGTGCGTCCGCTGCCGCGAACGCAGACGCTTGCCGAGCTTACCGACAACCTCATCGTCTGCGAGGCGCAAGAGATGATCGACCGCCTCGCCCACTACGCCGAGCTCGGCATCGATGCCGTCTTCACGACCTCAAACTTCGGCCAGGACCAGGCCTGGACGCTCGACATGATGAGCCGGTTCTCAGAAGAGGTGATGCCGCATTTGCGGAAGCCGCAGGCGAGGGCGGCGGAATAGAGGCGAGTGGCGAATGGCGAGTAGCGAAATGGGGTAAGACGATGCACGTCATGCGATAGTTGAACCCCACGCGCCACTCCCCATTCGCCACTCGCCCCTTCTTCGAGGTTCCCATGCCCACCCCCATCCGCTCGTCCTTTTCCGTCCAGGGCGAAGGCCCGCCGCTGTTTCTGATCCACGGCATCGGCGCCTCGCGGCATTCCTGGGACGGGCTCGTCGCGGCGTCGAAGCACAAGTTCCGCTGCATCCACTATGATCTCAGAGGCCATGGCCTGTCGCCGAAGCCCAAGCCCCCCTACACGCTCGACGATCTCGTCGAGGATCTGGAAGCGCTTAGGGCCGAGCTCGGCATCGAGAAGGCGCATTTCGCCGGGCATTCGTTGGGCGGCATGATCGGGCCGGCCTATGCGCGGCGGTATCCCAACCGCGTGCTCTCGCTCGGGCTCTTTTCGACTGCGGCTTTCCGCACGGAGGACGACTCGGCGAAAGTGAAGAGCGTCGTCGCGGCAATGCGCGCGAAAGGCATCGCGCCCGTGCTCGAGGCTTTAAAGGATCGTTGGTTTACGCCGGAGTTTGCCAAAGTCCGCCCCGACATCATCGAGCGGCGCATGCAGCAGGTGATCGATTGCGATCCGGAGGTGTTCCTCTCGGTGTTCGACATCTATGCGGGGACGGAGATGGCGCCGTGGATCCACGAGGTGGCCGCGCCTTCGCTCGTCTTGACGGGTGAGAACGACGGCGGCTGTCCGCCGCGTCTCAACGAGAAGATCGCCAAGGCCATGCCGAACGCCGAACTCGTCGTGCTGCCCGGCCTGCGCCACGCCATCCTGCTCGAAGCGGCCGAGAAGGTGGCGAAACCGATGCTCGAGTTTCTGGCGAAGGTGTGAGCGGCTGGAGACAGGAATCCCGGGCCGGTATCACACGGCGCCGGGAGACCGGGTTGCCCCGCGCAACAGCAGGCGACCGGACCGCCGCAACAAAACAGCGACCGGTTCGGATGGGTGACATGGATGCTGACCAGTCAGGCACTGGTTGAGCCAGACACCTTCGATCATACTGGCGACCGCGCAGGCCAAATCGTTGGTCGTCGTATCCTCACGCAGCAGCACGCCGAAATGGTCGAGCGCTTGCTTGAAAAGCTCTTCCAGACGCCTCACCCACTGGACATACTCCTGCATGCCGGGCCGTGCGATATGCTCGCTCCAGATCCCGTAGGGCACAGCGCTGAGCCACAACGCCCAGAGGAAACCATCGTCGACCGCGGGTGCGGCGCCGTGCGCGGGTCCGCGCGCCGACTGGCCGGTCAGCAGCGCGTCGAGCCAAGCCTCGGCGCTGGCAAAATCGCCAGGCTCGGGCAGCTTGACCCGCTCGATCCATTCGCTCGCATTGAGCGCCAGCGCCATCGTCTCGGCCTGTAGGGCGGCCTGGCTGCCGAACAGGTTGGTGATGGCGCCGCGCGACTTGCCATCGCGGGCAGCGACATCGTTGGCGTCGAGGCGCGCGAACGGACCGATCGAAATGGAGTCATTGTCGAGCAACCCGGCGTCCTGCTGGATTTGCTCCAGCACGACGAGTTGGCCGATGGTGACGTAACGTTGTCGCGCCTCTGACTTCGCGAGCTTCGAGCGTTTTGGCTTGCGCTTGATTGTAACGGCCATCCCCTAATTTGTATCCGTGCGTACCGTATGTACCCTTTTGCCTTGAACTCGTCCACCCTCGCATGCATATGTCACTTCTGAATACGTACGGACCGTATGTATGAATGGAGGTCGGCCATGTCCACACCCCATGCAGAGCCACAAATTGGCACTCCCCAGGTCCTCGGTCTCTCGACGGCCAATCAATGGTTGGCGACCTGCGCAGCAACCGCCGTCTCGACCTACGCGCTCGATGCTGCTGCCACCGCAGCGGGGTTACTGCTTGTCGCAACTCAACTCCTGCGCGGCGTCGACCAGCTATCCGCTCTTCTTTTCCTGGCCAGCACCTACATAGCGTGGGGCGTCAGCATGTCGGTCACCCTGAAGGCGAACTGGGCTTTGCTCGAAGCGACGGGTACCAGTACCAACGTGCTGTCGAAGGTCTTGTACGACCTGGCCAAGTTCAAGACCATGAGCATCCGGGCCCAGCGGATCGCGGCCGCCATCGGCTATGCCGGCACCGAAATCGCCAAGGAGACCCCCTACTACGCTGGTGCCTTCGGCGCCGTTCTTTTCACCGAGCAGGTCTCGACGACCGATGCGCTGATTTTTCTCGGTGGCGCGAACCTCGGCGCCGCGGTCTACGAGTACGGGCTCGCTCACCTGACCCAGGCCTTTCTGCACCAGAAAGCTGCACCCGCATACGCATCCTTCGAGGCCGATTGGGTTCCCGGCGACTACCTGGCGGACTACTATAGCGCCGTCGAGCCGGACGAGCGCCAGACCATCGCCTTCTTCGCCGAGGCCATGCAGGCATCCCCGCCCGATGAACCAGCGCTCTGCTTCGGCGTCGGCCCTACCCTCCACCATGTGTTCCTTGCCGCCAACACGGCCTCCGAGATCCATCTCGGCGACTATCTGCCGGCGAACCTGCGAGAAATCGAACGCTGGATCGCGCGAGAGCCCCAAGCCCATGACTGGCGTCCGTTCGTCCGCCATACGCTGGAGTGCGAAGGCATTGTCTCCCCCACCGAAGACGAGATCAGGCAACGCGAGGACCTGACGCGTGCCAGGATCACGAGGTTGCTCGAGGTCGACCTCCGGCGCCCAGCACCACTGGGCGACCGGCACACGCGGATGTACGCAACGGTCATCAGTGCCTATTGCGCGGATTCCGCGACTGGCGACCGGGACACGTGGGAGACCTACATGGCACGCATCGCCTCGCTCGTGCGTCCTGGCGGCACGCTCATCACCGCTGCGTTGCGCCGCTCCTCGGGCTATCGGGTCGGCGGCAAGCTGTTTCCGAGCCCGAATGTCGACGAGCACGATCTTCGCGCTGTCTTGGACCGCCACTTCCGCCCCGAGGATCTCACCATCGTCGCTTGCGAGTTGGCGGGGACGGAATCGAAAGGCTATTCGAGCATCGTTCTGGCGCGGGGACATTGCCGAGGGCCCGCCGGGCCTACAAAAAGAAATCCGTCGCCGTGAGCACCTTGTGGCCGACGAGCATGATCTCCATCTCGGCGGCGGTGTCGCCGTCGAGGTCGATCCGCACCAGCGTTTTGGCGCCGGAGAATTTGTAACTTACTTCCTTGGCGGCGGACGTGAAGGGGCCGGTGCCACGGAAGGCGAAGCTGCCGGCGAAGCCCGAGAGATCGATGCGCTCGAGCGTGCCGGCGACCGTGAAGTCCGTGATGGTGTCGCGGTTTCCCCCGACGAGGGAGTCGGCCGCGGTCTTGAACACGAAGCGGTCGTTGCCGAGGCCGCCCGTCTCAGTGTCCTTGCCCGCCCCGCCTTCGATCCGATTGATGCCGGCATTGCCGATGAGGACGTTGGCGCCGGCCGTGCCCGTGGCGTTCGCGGCGTCAGAGCCGGTGAGCGTCAGGTTCTCGATGTTGGTGTAGGACAGCAGCGAGCGCGTGATGGACGAGGTGATGGTGTCGATGCCGGCGCTGTCGGTCACCGTGTCGTTGGTCGAGGTACCCAGCACATAGGTGTCGTTGCCGCCGAGGCCGATCAATTCATCGACAAGTAAATCAACGCCGCCGTCGAGGATATTGTTGCCGGCGTTGCCAATGATCTCCTGGAAATGTGCGTTGCCGGTGAGATTGATCGCAGCCGTCGATGCCGGACCTAGTGCCTTCATGCCCTCGATGTCATCATCGCCGGCAAGGGCGAACGAAACGCTGGCCAGGACCTGGTCGAACAGTCCGCCGCCCGCGACCTCAACGATCACGTCGCCTTGGCTGTCCACGAAGTAATCGTCGTTGACGAGGCCACCGGTCATCGTGTCGTTGCCGGTGCCGCCGGTGAGGAAATCGCCGCCGTCGCCGCCCGTCAACTGATCGTCGCCGCCAAAGCCCCTTAGAGTGTCAGCATCGGCCCCGCCATTCACGATATCGACGCCGGAAGAGCCCTCGTATAGATCGCCGCCGCTCCCAAGGAACACCGTGCCTGTGATGGTGCCCGTGTTAAAGACCTGATCGCCGCCGCCGCCGAGCTCGATGTTGCCGATGATGGTCCCGGTATTCGTGACGATCTCTATACCCGAATTGAATGAACGGATGCCCCCCAACGCCCCCTTCAGCGTTCCGGAATTGTTGATAACATGCGTGCCATCGCCGACGATCTGGATCGCGGCTTGAGCTTCGCTGACGATCGTTCCCTCGTTAATGATCGTGAGCCCGCCAGCGCCGAATTGCACGATGCCCGCATCGGCGTTGCCCGTGATGAGGCCGAGGTTCGTTATCGTGCCGGCGCCATCCAGCCAGATCCCGGCCCGATTGCCGGCGACGCGCCCTGTCGCACCCACGTCGATCGCCGCGAAGCTGCTGTTAGACCCCATGAAGATTCCGTCAAAGCCCGTGCCGAGCCCCGAGACGATGCCGTTGACGTTGACATCATAGTCTTGGCCGACCCCCGAAAGGTCGATGCCGCGATTGCCTGTGCTGATCAGAAAACCGCTGGAACTCGACGATCAGGGGATCGCCGGTGTTGTCCATCGGAATATCAAACGCAGCAACCGCAAACGACAATAAACTATTGGCAGTGTTGATCGTCGGCATAGGCGGTGCTCCTCAGCGGGTTGACACTTTGCAGCTGACGCGGAGCACGACGCCCCCTCCCCCCATCGGCCGCGGCGCTAGCACAAGGCCGTAGGCGCCGTACAATGAAATGCTGGTTTACTGAATAAGCCTATGCCAGTGTGGCGATCGCGCCGTGGGCACTGGAGTGCGCGCCAAACAAGGGATGATCGGACATGCGGGATGGGACGTATCGGATTGTAACGCTCATTGCCGCTGTCGTGCTTTCGCTCGGCCTCGGCTCGTCGAGTTCCGCGCTCGCCGCCGACGCCTCCTGTCAGCAGCTCTTCAAGCTCAAATCCAAGAACTCCAACACGCCGACGACCATCACCTTCGTCAATGGCGCCTCGACCGTGCGCGGCATCATGTGGCTCGGCTTCGATGGGCATCCCAAGGACTATGCGAACCTGCAGACGGGCGAGAGCGTCACGCTGCAAACCTTCCTGACCCACCCCTGGATGGTCGTGACCGGGCCGGGCGATTGTCTGGAAATCGTCATGCCGGTCGCGGGCGGCTCGACCGTCTCGCTGTTCGACGAGGGCCCCGGAGCGGGCGAGGAGGGTGAGGCGCAGACCTCGTGCCCCGCCGGTACCGTGCCGGTGCCCGAGACGGATAACTGTGTTCCGGCCGGGGGCGGCGAAGAAGGGCAAGCGCAGACCTCGTGCCCGGCTGGCACGGTTCCGGTTCCCGAAACCGACAATTGCGTTCCCGCCGGCGAGGCCGGTGGCGGAACCCTGCCGATGTATGGCCGCTCGCTCGGTGGTGTGATGCGATCGAATCCCAACATGGCGTCGAAAAAGATCGCGAGCCTGAAAGAGGGCGACCGCATCGAGATCCTCGAGGACACCGGCGTCACCATGAATGGCTACACGTGGTTCAAGATCCAGACCGGAAGGGCCGGACCGGCTACCACTGGGGCGGCATTTTCTGCGCTGATGCGGCGCTCCAGGGAGCGTTCGAGGTGTGTAAGTAGGGCGGGCGAAGTTGGGCACGGAACCAGCCTACGCAAAGACTGTCATCCCGGGCCTTGTGCCCGGGACCCATTGGACCGCAAACTCTCATCTTTGAAGATAGGGCGCGTCCTGGCCGAGTAGTTCAAACCGCTAGGTAGAGATTTGTTGGCCGCGGCAAACGATGCCGAAACCGATCTCGGGCATCCGGCTCCTGCCGAGGCATGGGTCCCGGGCACAAGGCCCGGGATGACACCTGAGTTGGGCGCGACCTGCTTCATGTCTTACCTTCCCGCCTCCGCCCGATGCGCCTCGGCGAGCTCCGCCATGCTCTTGAAATGGAAATGCACTTTTGGCGGCTTGGCGACTTTCTTTGTCGCCCCGCTGCCCTCGCGGCCGAAGCGGCGGTCGATCCAGGCGCGGGCGAGGCCCGCTTTCGTCGCCGGCACATGATCGTGGTGGAGGCTTTGCGCCGTGTGCAGCACCTCGTCTTTTGACACGCCGAGATCGCGCTTCAGATGCTTCAAGAGATAGTCGAAATTTCGCGGGTCCGGCTTGTAGGAGCCGATGTCCTCGGCGGTGTAGATCGCATCGAAGGTGACGCCGAGCTTCTTGTTGGACGCCGCGAAGCTCTTTCGATCGACGTTCGAGAGAATGACGAGCTTGTAGTGTTTCTTGAGGTATTTGAGCGCAGCGGCGCTGTCGGGAAAGGCCGGCCAGTCCGGCACGGAGGCGCCAAACGTCTCATGCTCGGCGGCGATGGCATGGACTCCCCAGTCGTGTGCGAGGCGCGCGTGCACGGTCGTCAGCAGCGAAGAATATTTGAGCGAGGGGGTGGCGTGCTCTTGGCTTGTCTCGGCGAGGCTGAAGGCCTCGAGCGCCGCTTCGCGCCCGAGCTTCGCCTTCTTCGCCAGCGGCGCAAGCGCGTTCCAAATCCCGCTCTCCCAGTCGATGAGCGTGCCGTAGCAGTCGAAGGTCAGGGTCGAGAAGTCGTGGAGCTTCATGAGGTTCCCCCGTCACGTGTTGCGGCGCAGCGATAGCGGCTCCGCCCAGCGATGGCAATCTGGTGGGTGTTGGGGGAATGGAACCGCTATGCAGTTCAGGAATTGGCCCCGTGCACCGAATGCCTGTGGCGCAGGCACAGAGACTGTATACAGTCGGCAACGCAGGGAAGCCAAAACTGTTGCCGATTCCGAAAATCCGGATGAGGATAGGACATCGGCCGGGACGGCGAACGATCCCAAGGCCGCGAGAAGGAGGAGACATGTCGAAGAAAATCAGTCGCCGTAGTATCATCAAGACGACGGCTGCCGCCGCGGCGGCCTCGACGCTGCCGATGCCGTGGGTCACCCGCTGGCACGCGATGGCCGCCGAGCCGATCCGCATGGGCCTGCCGACGGCGCAAACGTCGGCCGCCGGCGTCGCCGATCACACCGACCATTTGAACGGCGCGACGCTCGCCATCGAGGAGATCAACGCCGCTGGTGGTGTTGGTGGCCGGATGATCGAGCCGGTCGTCGTCGACATCGACATCCTGTCGCCGGAAGGTTGCCAGGCCTCGTTCCGCAAGCTCATCGATTCCAAGGTGCATGCCATTACGACGGCCTTCACGCTGGCGCCGATCCCGACGATCGACACGACGGTCGACTACAAATGCCCGCTGCTCTGGGGCGTGACATCGCGGTACTACACCGAGCACGTCAAAGCGAATATGCCGAAGTACGACCATTGCTTCCAGACCGACCCGTCCGAGGACCACTACGGCTTCACCTTCCCGATCTTCCTCAAGGATATGAAGGATCGCGGCCTCTGGAAGCCGCTGAACAACGGCGTGCACATCGTCCAGGAGCAGCTCGCCTACTGCCAGACTATATCCAAGGCGCTGCAGGAGGTCTTGCCGAAGAGCGAATTCACGCTCGCCGGCATCACCGACATCCAGTTCCCGGTGCAGGACTGGGGCCCGGTCATCCAGGAGATCAAGAAGATCGGCGCTGGCACGGTCATGCTCGACCACTGGGTGGCCGCCGAGTATGCGTCCTTCTGCAAGCAGTGGCTGGCCGACCCTGTGAAACCCGGGCCGCTCATCTACATGCAGTACGGCCCCTCGCAGCCCGAATTCCTGCAGCTGGCTGGCGCCGAGGCCGAAGGCTTCGTCTGGTCGACGGTCTTGGGCGTCTACGCCGACGAGAAGGGCAAGGCCTTCCGCGAGAAGTACGTCAAGCGCTTCCCCGGCATCATGGGCCTCGTCTACACCGGCAATGCCTATGACACGATGCAGTGGTTGAAGCTCGCCTGGGAAGCCGTCGGCGATCCCAATGACTTCAAGGGCGTCTGCGACTGGATACGCAACAATCCCTATCGCGGCGTCTGCGGCTACATGGACCTCAACAATCCGTGGCAGGAAGCCGCCCACTACCCGGACGACGGCCACCCGATCACCGCCAAGACCCTCGAGGAGGGCATGGGCCAGCTCTACGTGCAGGTGCAGGACGTCCAGCACAAGATCGTCTATCCCGACGTGCTGGCGGAATCGAAGCTCCGTCCCTGGTCTTGGGCTTGATGCAAACCGCATTGACGGCGAACGCGGGGGTTTCCCCGCGTTCGTCGCCTCCCATATTCTCCTGTCAAGACATCAGCCTCGATCTCGGGGGACGGGAGATTCTGCGCGAGATTTCACTCGAGGTGTCGCGCGGCGAGGTGCTGGGCATCATCGGCCCGAACGGCGCCGGCAAGACGAGCCTGTTCGAGGTGCTGTCGGGCCGTCTGCAGCCGAAGTCCGGCCGCGTGATGTTCCAAGGCAAGGACGTGACGAAGCTGCCGCTGTTCGCGCGCGCGCGCCTCGGCATAGGCCGCACCTATCAGACGCCGGTCGTCCCCGACGAGCTTACCGTCGGGCAGACGCTGAAGGCGGCGCGGCAGGCATTCAGGCCCTATCTCACCCGCCATCACGCCGAATGGGGCACCGAGCTCGTCCGTTTGAACGTGCCGGACGACCTGCCGACGGCGCAGCTCGACACGCTCAACCGCCGCAAGCTGCTGCTCGGTTGCCTGATGATGCGCCGTCCTCCCCTGCTGCTGATGGACGAGCCCGCCGCCGGCCTCATCAACTCCGAGGTCGACGAGTTCGACGATCTGATCCGCATCCTGTCGAAGGAGATGAACGTCGCCATCATCATCGTCGAGCACCGCATTGAGTTGCTCGAGACCATCGCCGACCGGGCCATGGTGATGGACGCCGGCGAGGTCATTTCCGCCGGAAGCCTGCACAAGGTGCTCAACGATCCGAAGGTGCACGCCGCCTACTTCGAGAATGTCGAGGAGGGCGCGCTCGAAGAATAGCGCGACGGGAGGGGTCGGTATGGACGCAGTATCCACAGCGCTGGTCGACATGCGCGCCGGGCAATCGGCCGTGGCGACCCGGCGCGACGTCTTGAACGTCAAGGGTCTCTCCGCCGGCTGGGGCCCCTTGCGCGTCATCCACGATCTCGATCTCATCGTGCAGTCCGGCGAGCGGGTCGGTCTCGTCGGCCTGAACGGGCACGGCAAGTCGACCATGTTCCTCGCCATCGCCGGATTGACCGGCTGGCAGCGCGGCTCAATCAAGCTCAACGGCGTCGAGGTCGGCCGCACGCGCAGCCAAGGTCCTGGCCGCTATACGCATCTGGTCGTCCGCCAGGGGCTCGCGCTCATTCCGCAGGGCGACGAGATCTTTACCGGACTGACGGTCGAGGAGCATCTCGACTCCGGCGCCTTCACGCCGCGCGCGTGGCGCGAGCGGGCCGAGCGAAAGAAGAATGTCTACAAAGTATTCCCGCCGCTGGTGAAGTTGAAAAACACGGCTGTCGGACGGCTCTCCGGCGGCGAGCGGCGCATGGTTGCGATCGGCCGCGGGTTGATGGCGGAGGCCTCGCTCTTCCTCGTCGACGAGCCCTCGCTCGGCTTGGCGCCCAAGATCGGCAAGGGCGTGCTCGACGCGTTGCTGTCGGTCGAGCTGGGCGATGCCGCCATGATCATTGCCGAGCAGAACATGGCGCTGCTTCAGGGCCGGGTCGACCGCGTCATCGGCATGCATGTCGGTAAGCTCAAGGGCGAGGCGTCGGCGTCCCTCAGTCACCAAACCAAGCGTGAGGTCTAGCGGATGGATTGGGGCTTCGTCATCGTCAACGCCATTACGCTCGCGTGCATCTATGGCACGCTCGCGATTGGCCTCTCGATCACCTGGTCGAGCGTCGGCCTCATCAACATGGCCTATGGCTTCATCTTCGCCTTCTCGGGCTACGCCGCCTGGGTGGTGGCGCAATACCTGCCGCCCGATTCGCCCATACCGCCTGGGCTCATTCTGCTCCCCGTTGCCGTGCTCGCCGGCGCGTTCGGCGGGGTGCTCGTATGCCTGCTGGCCTTCATCCCGATCCACGACAAGCCCAACTACGTGCTGCGCGGCATGATCGCGACTCTCGCCATCTCGCTGGTGGGTCCGCAACTAATCATGTGGTGGTTCGGCGCCCGGGTGAAGAGCATTCCGCCGATCTTTGGCAACTGGAAGGTCGAGATACCCGGCATCAGCGTAACTATGACGGCGGAGAAGTTTGGCGCTGTCATCGCTTCGATCGGTTTGTTGGTCGCCGTGCTCATGTGGATGCGCTCGAGCCGCCGCGGCCTCGAGATCCGCGCCATGATGATGAACCCGGCGGCGGCGGCCATCGTCGGCATCGGCGTGAGACGTACCGGGCTTTCGGTCATGGCGCTGACGGGTGGCCTCGCGGGACTTGCCGCGGCGCTGCTGGCCCAGACCTACTTCATCAGCCCATTCGGCGGCGTGACGCCGATGGTCAAGGGTTTGAGCATCGCGCTCGCCGGTGGGCTCGGCAGCGTTGCCGGCGCCGTCATCGCCGCCATCATCCTCGGCTTCAACGAAGCGCTGACCTCGCGCATGATCGGCGGGCAGTACGTTTTGATGACTCAGTTCGGGCTCATCATCCTCATTCTCTTGATCAGGCCGCGCGGCATCGCCGGCATTCTCGACAAGGCGCGGGAGGCCTGAGCGTGGCGAATACGTGGAAAGATCCGACGGCCGCGCTGCTCGACGGCTCCAAGCACGAGGTCGCGGTCGGCGAGTACAAGGACCCCCGGAAGATCTGGGAGGAGACGCGCGACTATAAAGTGCCGACCTACAAGGTCGGGCGCTTGCGCTACTATCACAAATGGCGCGGCCACAACGACAAGCTCTGGCAGCGCTGGCGCTACTGGCCGACGCGGCGGCGGGTGCTGCAGCTCCGCGGCGAGTACAACCCGAAGACGCTCGCGCGCGAGAAGACGATCGTCGACAAGCGGCCAATCTGGTGGGTTTTGGGGCTGGCCGCCTTGGCCGCTGGGCCGCTGTTCTTTCCGGGCTCCATGCAGGGCTCACTGTTCTCGGCGGTCTCGACCTTCTTCATTTACGCGGCGATCAATCTCTGCTGGATGCTCATTATCGGCACGGCCTCGATCTTCTCGATGGCGACCTACGCCGTCGTGGGTGCCGCCGCCTATTCCACGACCTATGCAGCGATCCAGCTCGGGCTGCCCTGGTATGCACTCCCATTCCTCGGCAGCATCGTCGGTCTGATTTTTGGTGTGCTCATCGCCATTCCGGCCACGCGGCTCGAAGGATTCTACTATTCGCTCCTGACGCTCGGCGTCGTCGAGCTGGGCCGCGTTTATGTGCTGCAATCGAGGCAGCTCGGCTCGGCGACCGGCGGTCTCTACGGCGCGCCGCCTTACGCGCCCGATACCATCGCCGAGTATCCGCGCCTCCTCGTGTCCTACTATGCCTGTTTCGTGGTGATGCTGCTGGCATTGGTGCTTTATCGCTTTGTCGACGGCAAGCGATTGGGGCGAATCCTCAGGATGGCGCCCGAAAAGCGCGAGGCCTTCGCGGAGGCGACCGGTGTCGACTATCGCCGCGCCCGCATCATGGTGTTCCTGATCTCCTCGGTAGCGCTCGGCTTTATCGGCGGCTTCTACGCGACCCACTTCCGCGGCGCCTCGCCAAACCTGTTCTCCTTCGACACGGTTCTGATGTCGCTCGCCATGCTGGTGATCGGCGGGCTCGGCCGCGCCGAAGGCGCGGTGGTCGGCACCTTGATCGTCGTGCTCATCGACCGCGTGCTGATCGACCTCGGGCCCTTGCGGCTCGTGCTCATCGGCACGCTCATGCTGTTGACCGTGCTCTACCTGCGCGACGGCATCTTCGGCATCAAGCCGCAGTTCCGCGCCTGGCGCGACAAGAAAAAGAGCGAGCGCCGCTCGTCGCGAGCTGAAAAAGGAGGCGAGATCTTGCCCGAAGAAGCAACCGAAGCCATGAACAAGGACGAGGTCTACTTCCGCCGCTTTGACAAGCTGCAGCGCGATTACTTGAAGACGCTGATCTCGCCGGAGCTGATCGAGGAGTTCAAGGCGAGGCCCACCGGCCAGCACAGCGAAGCGCTGGAGCGGCTGCTGAACTACTTCCGCCGCCAGCCGCAGAACGACAAATACGCGGTCATGGTGGTCGAGCAGTTCAAGGCCTATCGGATCGTTGCGATGTCGGGCGTGCGCGGCGTCGCGCCCCGGCTCGTCGAGGACAAGATCTATCCCTCCATCGAGGAAGCCTACAAGGGCGTGTTCTTGCGGCGGGTGCAGGATTTGCTCGAGGCCTAGAAGCGCGAATGGCGAATGGCGAATGGTGAAGAAATGAACTCTACGACGTCATTGCATATCCCGCGATGGAAGCGGTCCCTCGCGCCTGAGATCTCAGTGTCTCCAAACCAGCACACTTTCCCACTCGCCACTCGCCATTCGCCACTCGCCCGCTCCGAAGGAGCCTGACCCATGGCCGAAATCAAGCTCTTCGGATACGCGAACAAGATCTCGGTGAAGCCGGGAGACGAGATCACGTTTCACGTCAACGCCGATGGCACCTTCGAGGCCAATGCGCAGATGGTCCGCCTCATCCATGGCGACCACAATCCGCAAGGGCCTGGCTACATCGAGGAGGAGGTCGGCTCTCCCGTCAACGGCTCGTGGGCGGTCAAGAAGCAGTTCACACAAGTGGGCTCCTACCTCACGGTCACCGATCCGCAACGCAAGCTCGCCCTCGATGGCTCCTTCACGCTCTGCGCCTTTATCTGGGCTGGTCATTTCGGCCAAGGCCGGCGGCAGGCCATCATCGGCCGCTGGGACATGTACAAGAACGAGGGCTACTGCCTCGGCATCAACCAGCGCGGCCTTCTCGAGTTCTGGCAAGGCGACGGTAAGGAGATCGACTACCTCACCTCGGAGGCCGAACTCGGCCCCAAGGTCTGGTACATGGTCGCCGTCAGCTACGATGCCTCGAGCGGCAAGGCGACGCTTTATCAGGCGAACGCGCTCAATCGCTACAACAGCATCTGGAGCAAGATCATCAACGAGTCGGCGGCTTTCGACAGCCACGTCGCCGAAACGCTGCGCTTCCGCGCCAAGAACGCCGCCGGGACGCCCTTCCTGATGGCGGGCGCGAAGGATTGGCACGAGTTGCGCGGCAACTTCGTCTCCCAGCTCTACAACGGCAAGATCGACCGCCCGGCCGTGTTCAACCGCGTTCTCTCGCGCGAGGAGCTCGATGCGCTGAGGACAGGCGGTACGCCGCCATCGGACGCCATCGTCGCCTATTGGGATACGACGAAGGGCTACACCGACAACGGCATCGGCGATACCGTCCATGACGTCGGCCCGAACGGGCTCGATGCGCAAGGCTACAACCGCCCGGTCCGCGCCCAGACCGGCTACAATTGGGGCGGCAAGAACGATTGCTTCCGCCTCAACCCCAAGGAGTACGGCGGCGTCGAGTTTCACGAGGACGCGATCATCGACAGCAAGTGGGAGGTGACGAAAGAGCTCACGATCCCCGTAGGCATGAAGAGCGGCATCTATGCCGTCCGCCTTCGCTCGGGCTCTGGCGCGCTCGGCGAAGAGTACATCGTCTTCTTCGTGCGGGCGGCAAAACCCAGAGCACCGATCTGCTTCCTGGTGCCGACGGCGAGCTATCTCGCCTATGCCAACGAGCGGCTCGCCTTTGACGCCATGATCGCCCAGCCGATCACCGGCCAGACGCCGATCATCTCGCCCATCGACGTCGAGGTTTACCAGAGCCGCGAGTTCGGCATGTCGACCTACGACAGCCACATCGACGGCGCGGGCGTCTGCTTCACGAGCTATCTGCGCCCGGTCATCAACATGCGTCCGAAATACCGCATCGCCTCGATGGGCATCCCGTGGCAGTTCCCGGCGGATCTCTCGATCGTCGCCTGGCTCGAGCACATGAAATACGACTACGAGATCGTCACCGACGAGGATCTCGACCGCGAGGGGCTGGACGCCATCAAGCCCTACAACGTCATCGTCACCGGCACGCATCCCGAGTACTACTCGGAGAAGATGCTGGACGCGACGGAGGACTATCTCGCCGAGGGCGGACGCCTCATCTACATGGGCGGCAATGGCTACTACTGGAACGTCGCGTTCCGCCCCGAAGAACCGGCGGTAATGGAGGTCAGGAAGCTCGACTCCGGCATGCGCGCCTGGCAGGCGCGGCCGGGCGAGCACTATCTGCAGACGACCGGTCAAAGGAGCGGCCTGTGGAAGAACCTCGCGAGGCCGCCGCAGAAATTGACCGGCGTCGGCTTTATTTCGCAGGGCTTCGAGGTGTCGGTACCCTATCGCCGAATGCCGGATAGCTGGCATCGCACGGTGTCGTGGATCATGGAGGGCGTCGACGGCGAGATCATCGGCGATAAGGGCCTGGGCCATGGTGGCGCCGCCGGCATCGAGATCGACCGCTACGATCTTTCGCTTGGCACGCCGCCGCACGCCAAGATCGTTGCCTCATCGGGCGGCCATCCCGACAACTACATGCTGGTCTGCGAGGAGATCCTTTACGCCCATCCCGGCATGTACGGCACCTACGACTATCGCATCCGCGCCGATATGGTTTACTTCACGACGCCCAAGCACGGCGCGGTGTTCTCACCGGCTTCCATCGCCTTCGGCCAGGCGCTGCCAATCAACGGCTTCAAGAACAACGTCTCGACGGTGATGAAGAACGTGCTCGATGCGTTTTCGAAACCCGGCAAGCTCCCGGGCGGCGAATGGATCTCGGACGAGAAACAGTGGCGGTAAACATTGGTCAGCCGTGGGCGGGCGATCCTGGCGGTGGCATTGCCCGCCGTCACGCGAGCACCGTGCAAATTGTGTAGGGGCGACCTGCGGTCGCCCGGCTATCCGCAGACGCGACGGTCATAGTATTGGCGAAAGGCGGGCGACCGCAGGTCGCCCCTACAGCGGAGAGGACGTTAGCCAACCCGATGCGCATCGAAGCCATCGACTGGTTCCGGCTGGAGCCCAAGGTCGTCAAGGAGAGCTGGTCGGACGAGACCTCGGTCTGGCCGGCGACGCCGCCCTGTTTCATCGTGCGCGTCGCAACCGACACGGGGCTCACTGGCATCGGCGAGGCGACGAGCCAAGTCTGGTATTATGGCGAGACGGCGGATCAGATCCGCTCATGCCTTGCTCTCTACGCCGAGGTGCTGAAGGGAGCCGATGCGGAAAACATCGCGCTCGCGCAGCACAAGATGACCATGGCCTATTCGGGCGGCATGCCGGGCGGGCGCTCGGCGAGGGCCGGCATCGAGATGGCGCTGCTCGACGCCATGGGCAAGCATCGCGGCTTGACGGTTGCGACGCTGCTCGGCGGCGCGCGCCGCACCCGGCTCGAGCAGCTGACGAATCTCTACCACAAGACGCCGGAGAGCATGGCGGAAGCCTGCAAGGATTTCGTTACCCGGGGCTTCCGCGCCCTCAAGATCAAGGTCGGCGACGTGGTCTGGCAGCAGGGCTTGACGGGACCGGCGCTGGAGCGCGAGCTATCATTCCTGGAGGCAGCGCTCGCAACCGTCCCCCGCGACGTCATGATCGACGCCGACGCCAACCAGGCCTGGCGCAATCCGAAGCTCGCCACCGCCAAGATCTCGCGCTTCGACGCCTACGACAACCTGTCGATCGAGCAGCCGCTGCATTACGCCAACATCGAGGGGCACCGCGAGGTGAGGATGACGACGCGCGTCCCGGTGATCCTCGACGAAAGCATCCACTCACCCGAGGCCGCCATGCAGGCGGTGCGCTCGGGCGCCTGCGACCGCGTCGTCGTCAAGGCCTGCCGGGTCGGTGGGCTGACGTTGGCGCGGCAGGTGATGGCAATCATGGAGTCGGCCGGCCTGGGTGTCAGCATCGACACCGCGCCCTACACGCTGGTCGGCGACACGGCGCATCTGCATCTGGCGGCGACCGCGGCCGATCCGTACCCGATCGATTGCGACGGTCACATCACCTTCTTGAAGCTCGCCGACCCGACCGTCTTCATCGGCGGCCTGACGTTCGATGGAGCGATGGCGGTGCTGCCCGACGCACCGGGCCTCGGCATCGATGCGGATTGGACGAAGCTCGCGGCGATCGCGGTTGAAACGCCCGGTCGCGCGTAGCTCAATCGTCGCCGCCGCCCTTTCCACCCTTGCCGCTGTCGCCGCCGCCGCCTTTCCCGCTCCGGCCTTTGCCTTTTCCGTCCTTGCCGTGCGTGTCACCCTTACCGGTGTCCCCGTCGCCGAAGTCGCCGCCGCCGGGATTTTCCCCGGCATGACCATTGTCGCCGTCATTGCCTGGATTACCGGTGCCGTGGCCGCCTTTGCCCCGATGTCCATGACGCCCCCGGCGGCCCTTCTTGCCGCCACCGTCCTCGGCAGTCGGTCCCTCGACGGTCGGTGTCGGTGAGTTCGATCGGATCGGGCATGGCGCTCGGCGTCGGATCGGGATTGGTCGGCGTCGGGTCCGGAGTGCTCGGGGGCGTGGGATCAGGATTGGAGGTGGTGCGGCCTCGGGCCTTGCCGGTCGAGACTGACTTGATCGCCGAAGCTTTGGCCGGCTTTGCCGCCAGGGCCGCCGTCTTCGTTCGTGTCGCGCGCTGCGCCTTCCGCGTGCGCAATGTTCTTTGCGCCTTGCGCTGTCGCTGCACCTTGCGAACCTTGCACGAGGCGTTCTTGACATGGAACGGCTTGGAGAGCCGTTCATTGTCGATGAAGGGAATGAGCCCGGACTTCTTGAACTCGCGCGCCCGGCTTCGTGGCAATGCCTCCGGATCCCTCACCTCGATGCGAGTCTCGGAGACGATGTACTGGCAGCGGCCGGCAACTGTCCGGCAGTCGCCGGTGGCGAGGCAGACCGTCACCTCGCCCTCGTAAAGCACCAACGTCAGCGAGCCCGCCGGGTCGACGTTGACGTCGAATGCCGTGCCGCGGATCGCAAGGTTCGCCCAGCCGGTCGAGAGCTTGTAGGCCTCCGGCTTGCTCTTGCCGCTGATCCAGCGGAACGTGCCCTTCGTCAATCCGACCGCCAGCTCCTTGAAGGAGCCATCGTCGTTGTAGACGAACTTGTCGATCGTCACCTCGGCATTGGGGCCGATGGCGAGTTTGGTGTCGTCCTTGAAGACGATCTGGCCGACGCCGGTCGCGTCGGTTTTAAGCTTGTCGTTGAAGTAGACAGAAGCGCCGGTGACGAGTTGGCCCGAGGGCCCTGTCAACGTGTCCTCGACTTTGGCCGCGGCACCGATTGGATCGGCGGCGTGGGCCGCCGGCACACCGGCCGAAAGTATCAGAAACAGAGCGAAGGCGATCGCGTGGAACCGCATCGAACCCTCCAGAGAACGCCGCAAAACACTGAGACCGCATGCTTAATCTTAAATACTATACGACCGAACCGCGGACTTGAACAGCCCTTGATGCTAAGGGTTGTTATCCCGCCCGCCGGCCGGGTAAGGGTTCGCGTCAGAAGCAGCTGCGGATCGCCGAGACGATGCGGGAGAAGAAAATCTCCTCGCCGTGGCGCATCCACAGGCCGAGCGAAGCGAGCAGCATCAGACCGAAGAGGACGGCGCCCGCAATTGCGAGCCGACGCTCGGCGCGCCGGGGTCGCTCGGGTCTCCCGGGTTTGCCGCCGTCATCCGCCATGGGGCTCGAGCGCGCCCTTCAGCGCGGCAATCGCAACGTCATCGGGTTGCGTCATCTCGATGAGGCGAATGAGCCGACCGTCTTCGTCGAAAAGATAAACCGCCGCTGTGTGCTCGAAGTCGCCGGTTTCGGTCTTGCGGGCGAAGGCGCGGAAGGTCTTGAGCATGTGCGCGACTTCGTCCGGCGATCCCGTCAGCGCGGCGATGCGCGGATCGAACGCCTGCATGTACTCGGCCAACACTTGCGACGTATCGCGCTCGGGATCGACGGTCACGAAAAGGGCGGCCATGCGATTCGCCTCCGGCCCCGCCGCCGCGAGCCAGCGGCTGACAGAGGCGAGCGTCGTCGGGCAGACGTCGGGGCAATGCGTAAACCCGAAAAAGAGCAGCATCGGCCGGCCCGCGAAGTCTTTCTCCGTGCGGCGCTGCCCCGCGTGATCGATGAGCGAGAACGGGCCGCCGACGGCGGGGCGGGGGCTGAGAGTTTCGCCAAACCAAGCGAGCACGCGCGCTCCCGGTGGCGTCAGGGCGAGGCCGGCGAGGGCGATCGCAATGGCAAGGGCGATGGCCACCGCGCGCCATGGCCGGCCTGCTTGCGCCGAAGTGTACTTCTCATAACTCATGCCGCGATCATACGCGTCTGTCGCGGCCCAAGCCAATCGGCCGGCCGCCATTGAAACGGCGATGACACATCCGTGAAACGAAGTTACGGCGGCGCCCTGGCGGAACCAGGATCGCCGACCCATCTCTTGGCTATCGACGACTGACGCGGGCGTGGCCGAAGTTCTGCCTTCCACGCATGTGCCTATCTCCCCTGTCCCAACTCGGCCATCCTGCCTGAGGATCTCCCCCCGACCGGCAGGATGGCAATTTTCTTGTCATCTACGACGGCTTGAGAGTGACGGACAGCCTCGGCGGCGTTCTGAGCGTTTGAAACACCACGCAGTAGCGTTCGGTCAGCTTCTCGAGTGTCGCGCACTGTTCCTCGGAAAGATCACCCTCGATTTCGAAAGCGAGGCGGATATCGGAGAAGCCGACGGGAGCGTCCTTGGCGACGCCGAGCGTGCCTCGGAAGTCGAGATCGCCCTCAGCCCGTACAGTCGCACCGCGAACGGGCAGGTCGAGAGCGGTCGCCACCGCATTGAGCGTAACGCCGGCACAGGCAACGAGCGCCTCGAGCAGCATATCGCCCGAGCAAGCCGAGAGACCCGTACCGCCGGTCGCGGGATGCAGCCCGGCCTCGACGAGCGCGCGCCCAGTCGCAACCGAACAGGTCACGCCCTCGCCGAGCCTGCCTTCGCGTTTCAACGTGATGCGGGCAGAGTCCGGCATCGTGCGGTATTGCTCCTTGAGTGGAGCTTGCAGGGCCTTGATGGTTGTGGAGTTCATGGCGCGTCCATTCCTCTGTGTCGTTCCAGCATATCGCGAGCATGCTCCGCGCGGCTGGCGCGGATCAGAGACGTCCCTCCGCTTTCAACACCTCGTGCGCGGCCTTGAATGCCGACAGTCCGGCCGGGATGCCGGCATAGACCGCCGCCTGCAGGAGGGCCTCGCGGATTTCCTCATTTGTCAGGCCGTTGTTGATGGCGCCCTTGGTGTGCAGCTTCAACTCGTCGGTCTTGCCGAGGGCGGCGAGCATGGCGAGGTTGAGGAGGCTGCGGTCGCGGCGCGAGAGCCCGTCGCGCGTCCACACATGCCCCCAGCAGAACTTCGTGACCAGCTCCTGGAAGGCCATCATGAAATCGTCCGCTTGCGCGAGCGAGCGCTCGACATACTCTTTGCCGACCACGGCTTTGCGGACCTCGAGGCCCTTGTCGAATAGGTCGTCGGTCATGGTGGGCTCCAGTTTGGGTTGTGGTCAGAGGCGGCGGGCGAGGAAGTCGAGGATGGCATGGGTGAAAATCTGCGGCTGCTCCCAGATTCCCATATGGCGCAGGCCGGGCACGATGCGGACCTCAGCGCCTGGCACGAGCCCCGCCATCCGTCGCGACATCTCGGGCGTGTTGCCGGGATCGTCCTTGGAGGTCATGGCGAGGAGGGGCAAGCGGAGGCTGGCGATGCTGGTCGCGATCTCGGCATCGCCATCGGCGAGCACGCGATAAAGCTTCGGATAGACGGCGCGATCCTGGGCCAACACGGCGGCGCGGACCTCGGCGATCGCCTCGGGGCGCGCGCTCCGGAACTCTGGCGTGAACCAGCGCTCGATCGCCGCATCGATGGTGGCGCCCGGTCCGCTAATCTTCGCCTGCTCGACGCGTTTCCTCACCGCCTCGCACTCCGCCTCGGTGCGGCCGTGCGCGGAGTTGAGGACGATGACGGCGCTGGCGTACTCGGGATGATCGACGGCGAAGCGGCGCACGACCATGCCGCCGAGCGAGAAGCCGGTGAGGGCGGCCTTCACGATCTGCAACTCGTCCATCAATCGCAATAGTTGCTCGGAGAGCGAACCGAGCGTCACTGGATCGGCGGGGGGCGAGCTTTGGCCATGGCCGGCGAGGTCATAGGTGATGACTTTGTGCTTGGCGACGAGGGCCGGCATCAGCGGCCGCCACATCTCCCGATGCATGCCGAGGCCGTGCACGAGGATAAGCGGCGAGCCGGATCCCTCGATCGTGTAGTGCGTCTCGCCGGACTGTGTGACGGCCATTTCTGCTCACTCCGGCCTGTACGCAACCACCTCGACCTCAACGCGGCAATCGACGAGGAGATCGCTGACGACCGCCGAGCGGGCTGGGGGCTGATCGGGAAAATACTCGGCATAGACGGCGTTGAAGCCCGGGAAGTCCGCGCGCTCGCGCAGCCACACCATGGCCTTGACGACATCGCCCCGATCGCAGCCAGCTTCCATGAGCGTCGCGGTGATGGCGTCTAGCACGGCCCGCGACTGTTCCTCGATGGAGCCGGTTGTCATGGGCACGCCATCCCGCATCGGAACCTGGCCCGTCAGGAACACGAAGTCCCCAGCCCTTGTCGCCCGCGACAGCGACAAGGTCCGCCCACCGATGACGAGCGGGCCGCCGATGACTTTTTTCTTGCTCAAGCTGGACCTCCCGGCGGCTATACTCCAACGCTCTGATCCTTGCATTCCGTTTTTCCGGCTGCAATCTGTCGGAAAGGCGGGAAGCATCCGATCTTCCGGTGGACACTGTCCACCGATCCAACTCATCTTTGCCGCGGAGACCACCCATGGCCAACCTCGCCCGCTATGACATGCTGATCGACGGCGCCTGGGTCGCCGCCTCCGACGGCGGTACCACGCAGAGCCTCAATCCGACGACGGCGGAGTCCTGGGCGATCGTGCCGGAGGCGACCGCGGAGGATGTCGATAGCGCCGTGCGCGCCGCCGATCGCGCTTTCCGCGAGGGCCCGTGGTCGCGGATGCTCGCCTCCGAGCGCGGGCGATGCCTCAGGCGGCTCGGCGACTTGCTCGCCGCGAAATCAGAAGAGCTCGGCCGCATCGAGACCATCGATACCGGTAAGCTGTTGAAGGAGACCCGCTGGCAGGCGAAATACATCGCCGAGTTCTTCCACTTCTTCGCGGGTGCCGCCGACAAGATCACCGGCGAGACGCTGCCGATCGACAAGCCGGACATGCTGGCCTTCACGCTGCGTGAGCCGCTGGGCGTCGTCGCGGCGATCGTGCCTTGGAACTCGCAGCTGTTCTTGACCGCCGTGAAGATCGCCCCGGCGCTCGCCGCCGGGAATACGGTCGTGCTCAAGGCCTCCGACAATGCGCCGGTCGCGATGCTCGCCTTCGGAAAACTGTTCGAGGAGGCGGGGTTTCCTCCGGGCGTGGTCAATATCCTGACCGGGGGCGGCGAGCCATGCGGGCGCGTGCTGACATCCCATCCGCTGGTGTCCCGCATCAGTTTCACGGGCGGGCCCAACGCGGCGCGCCACGTCATCCGAAACTCGGCCGAGAATTTCGCGGAAGTGTCGCTGGAGCTCGGCGGTAAGTCGCCCTTCATGGTGTTCGACGACGCCGATCTGGAGAGCGCCGTCAACGGCTCGATCAGCGGCATTTTCGGGGCGAGCGGGCAATCCTGCGTCGCGGGTAGCCGCGCCTATCTGCATGAGAGCATAGCCGACAAGTTCCTCGATCGCATGACGGCGCAGGCCAAGCAGATCGTCATCGGCGATCCGCTCGAGGACGCGACCCAGATGGGTCCGCTCGCCACCACCGGCCAGCTCGAGCGGATCGAGCGGGAGGTAGCGCATGCACAGGAGGAAGGCGGCAAGCTGCTCACGGGAGGAAAACGCCCGCCCCAGCTCAACCGCGGCTGGTTCTACGAGCCGACCGTCATCGAAGCGCCGCGCCAATCCCTCAAGATCGTCGATACCGAGCTGTTTGGCCCAGTGCTGACGGTGCTCCGCTTCAAGACGGAAGAGGAGGTGATCGGTCTCGCCAACGACACGCGCCATGGTCTGGCCGCCGGCATTTTTACCCGCGACAGCGCGCGCGCCATGCGAGTCGCCAAGGCCACACGTGCGGGCATCGTCTGGGTCAACACCTATCGCGTCGTCTCGCCGATCGCGGAGTTCGGCGGCCACAAGATGTCGGGCTACGGCCGCGAGGGCGGCTTCCAGGCGATGTGGGATTACACGCGGCCGAAGACGGTGTGGATCAATACCAGCGCCGCGCCCGTCGCCAATCCGTTCGTGATGAAGTAGGTAGCCCATGCCCCTCGACACCGCCGCCAGCGTTGCCCGCATCCGCGATCTCATCGCCTTCCCGACGGTCTCGCGCGATCCCAATCGCGAGCTGCTGCTCTATGTCGAGGCGTATCTGAAGAAGCTCGGCATCGCCTCCGACATCCTCTGGGCGCCGGGCGGGGCGAAGGGCAATCTGTGGGCGACCATTGGCCCAGAGGGCGAGCGCGGCGTCATCCTCTCCGGCCACAGCGACGTGGTGCCGACGGACGGCCAGGACTGGACGAGCGATCCCTTCAAGCTGCGTGAGGCGAACGGCAAGCTCTATGGCCGCGGTACCTGCGACATGAAAGGGTTTCTCGGCATCGTGCTCGCCGCCGTGCCGGAGATTCTGAAGCGCAAGCTCAAGGCGCCCGTCCACATTGCTTTCTCCTACGACGAGGAGGTCGGCTGTCTCGGCGTCCGCAGCCTCGTCGGGCGCATCGCCGGCATGAGCGTGAAGCCCGCGCTCTGCATCGTCGGCGAGCCGACGCTGATGCAGGTGATCATCGGCCACAAGGGCGGGCGGAGCTATCGCGTTCACATCACAGGCCGTCCCGCGCATTCCTCGCTCGCCCCACATGCCGTCAGTGCCATCGAGGCCGGCGCCGAGCTGGTGATGTTCCTGAAGGGCATCGCGCGCGACTGGGCCGCCTCCGGCCCCTTCGACGGCGAGTTCGATGTGACGCATTCGACGCTCTCCGTCGGCATGATCGACGGCGGAACGGCCATCAACATCGTGCCCGAGCATTGCAACGTCACCTTCGAGTTCCGGCATTTGGCCTCCGTCGATGCGGAAGCCGTATCCCGCCGCATCATGGCCTACTGCCACGACACGCTGTTGCCGCCGATGCGCGCCAAGGCGGCAGAGGCCAGCATCACCTTCGAGCCGCTCTACGAGTATCCGGGCCTCGACATCGCCGCCGAGCATCCCGCCGTCACCTTCGTCAAGCAGCTCGTCGGCCGCAACGATCACGCCAAGGTCGCTTATGGCACGGAGGCCGGACTGTTCCAGGGCCGCGCGGGCGTCGCCTCCGTCGTCTGCGGGCCGGGCTCGATCGGGGAAGCCCATAAAGCAGATGAGTTTCTGGCGGTGAGCGAGGTCGAGGCGTGCCAGCGGATGATCACGCGGTTGCTCGATCGGCTGGAGGAGGGTGGGGTCGCGCGGCTGGTGTGATGATGCCAGCGAATGCTACGCCTCCCGCCCCATAGCCACGAGACGCAGGTGACACTCGCGGGCCCGTTCACGGTCGCCGCAGTCGAGGAAAAGCACATAGGCCTGGGTCAGGAAGAACGCGACTTCGTCGTCCCGGCCCTCGGCCGTGATCCGCGTTGCCGCCTCGTGGTAGAGCGCGGCCATGCGCGCTTTGTCGCCCGCCCCGTGCGCGGCGATCAGCTCGGCGTCGAGCGAGCCTCGTGCGTTGTCCTTACCTGCCATCAGGCGACGAAGCGCTCGGCGACCCAGTGGTGGAAGGCGTGCGTCGGCCCGTCCATGGCGGGCGAGAACTTGCCGCCGTCGAAGCCGGGCGCCGTCCGTCCCTTCTGCATCCCCTCGACGACGAAGATGTCCTCGACGAAGATCTCCTTCCACGTGCGCGTGGTCTTCTCGCGCATGGCCGCATAGGGGGCTTCGGTCATCGCTTTGTCGGCATAGTAGATTTCGGTGTGCTCGATCGAGTGGCCGACCGACACCGGCTCGATCATCAGCGCGAAGAAATGATCGTTCTGAAAGCCGAGCAGCGCATTCGGGAAGAAGCTCGGATACTCCGCGCCCTTCGTCCACTTCTCCGAGAGCTTCGGGAAGGTCGAGAAGCGTTCGCCGTTCGGGCCGAATCCCGCCGTGTAGGCCGACGAGCCCTGGCCGGCGAAGCTCCCCTCGAACATGTGATAGTGGTCCTCGAGCCGCGAGTACGCATTGAGGCCGGGATGTATCCAGGGCAGATGATAGCTCTCGCAATAATTCTCGACCGCGAGCTTCCAGTTTGTCTTGACGTCGAGCTTGAAGGAGGAATCCGCGCCGCTGTGATAGACGGGCTGGCGGGCGAACTCGGCGTAGCGCGCGAGCATATCGGCGGCGTAGACCTCGAAGGCCGGCGCGGTGCCCGAGAGATTTACAAAGACCATGTCCATCCACACCGTCGAGCGCACCTCGATGAGGCCGAGCTCCTCGCGATTGATGGCCTCGTGCACGTTTTGGCCCGGCCCGCCCACATGCGGCGTCGAGCGCAGCCGTCCGTCGAGCTCGTAGCACCAGGAGTGATAGGGGCAGCGCAGCACGCCCTTGAGCCGCGTCGGCTCGGAGACGATGACCATGCCGCGATGCCGGCAGACATTCTGGAAGACGCGCAGCGTGCCGTCGCGGTCGCGCACCATGACGAGGGGCACGCCGAGGAAATCGATGGGCTTGGCCTGACCTGGCTCCGCCACATCCTTGCCGAAGCCGATGAGCGGCCAACCAGCGGCGAACACCTTGCTCTTCTCGGCCTCGAACATCTCTGGGTCGGTGTAGAAGGCATTCGGCAAGCCCCGGGCGGTGGCGACGGGCGCCATGACCTGCGCGAGCATGCTGCGATCGATCGGTTTCATTGGGTGGGCTCCGGCGCGATTTGCAGTGTCGTCACAATGCCAGAGTCCCGGCATGCCCGCCACACCGGACGCGGCGTCGGGCCTCTCTTCTGCGACATGACCTACTGGCTCGCGGTCGCCTCGCCCGCCGTCTCGACCTTGGTTGCTGGCTGGGCGTTGAGCCCCGTCAGCAGCTGCTGGAACAGGGCATCGGCCGAGCGGCGGTAGCCGGCTTCCGTCATGAGGATGTGGTCGCGCTGGGCGAGCGGGGGCTCGGCATAGGCCCAGGCATGAATGCTGCAATCACCCCCCATGACGCCGTGCCAGTCCCAGTAGAGCGCGCCTTCCTCGGCCGCGATCCGCCGCCAAATGGACCTGATCGCGGCCATGTTGATGGGTGGATGCCAGCGGGCGAGGCGGGGTTCGGCTGCGGCGATGCCGTCACGGTAGCCACCCGTCTCATCGGGCCCGAGCGCCCGGCAGGCGGTGTCGCTCGACTCGCGCGCCGCATCGCCCGCATAGGCAGGCAGCGTCACGGCATCCGGCGGTCCGGCGATCACCAGCGACGTGCCGGGCGACCAATCACGAATGCGCCGGACCAGGCTCTGAGCGGTCTCGGCATAGGCGGCCTTGTCGAGTTCGTCGTCGAAGCCCGCATGCGTGCCGAACCCGAGCACGATGAGGCTCGGGGCCATTTGCGCGAGCTCCTCGCCGGCGAGTGCCTGATCGAGGCCGGCAAGCGCTCCGATATCGGCCTGCGGCAGGCCGATGTTGATGTAGCGGACGCCCGGCTGGTTGCGCCCGAGCGTGATGCCGCTGACGGCGATGCTGCGATTCTGCAGGGCTTTGATCTCGATCAGCTTGCCGGGGCGCTGGGTTGCGACCTTGATCGCCTGCACCCGCGCGCGCCGTGTCATGATATCGCTCGTCTGCCCGTCGAAGGCAACGCTCGCCTTGCCGCGATCGGGCCCGCCAGCGAACGTGACTTCGGCTGTATCGAAGCCCGCCTCGGCCTCGATGGTCATCCGATCGCCCTTGGCGGTCGCCACGGCCCTGACGCCGGTCAGCCCGAAGCCGCCGGCGGCGGTCGTCGTGATGAGCTCGCTCTGCCACTGACCGTCGAGACCGAAGCGGACCCCGTCCGCCCGATGGCCCTTGAAGATGCCGCCCGGCATGACGAGGCCGCGGCCCGCATCGCCGAAGCGCGACTGGAACAGGCGCCTGAGCTCACCCGTCGAACGGTCGGCTGCGATGTGGTCGTCGCCGATGTGGAGAATTGTCAAGGGCTTCGCCCGTTCGCCGGCGGCGAGCGCCCTGAGGTCGGCGTGGAAACGGTTGAGCAGCGCCCCGGCATCCTGAACAGTGGCTGGCTCGCTCAGCAGTGCTCCGGCAACCGCGCTCGTCGTCTGCAGCGCGCCGGTCGCGGCCTCGATCTGCAAGGGATCGGATTTGTTCGTGCGGTTGATGGCGCCGGTTTCCTTGCCGTCGGGCTCGCAGCCCGCGATCAATCCGGCAAGCACCAGGAGCGCGCCAAAGGGCACCAAGGATCGGCAACTCATCACAACACCACGCTACGCCTTGCTCAAGATCAATCGGTGACGATCACGCCGCTCTTCGGCCAGCTGAAATCGTCGGCACGTCCTGGCTTGGGCTGGATCGGTTCGCCCTTGATCAGGACCTTATAGTAAGGGGATTGCGACAGCGGCACGCGCGCCTTGCCGCCGGTCACCGTCTGGTCGCTCGCCGAGGCGATGGAGCTCAGCGCCGTCAGCCCGCCGCGCAAGTCGGAGCCGACGGTGCGGCCGACCTGGGCGGGACGGCCCGGCGTCGAGCGCTGCAAATGTGCGAGCACGATGCCCGGCAGCTTCGGGCGTACGATCTCGATGGTCTCGTTTTCGCCGAGCGTGATGGACGAGTTCGCCGCGGGAACATCGTCGGCTTCGGCCTTTTCGGCCGCCAGTTGATCGGCTTCGCCGCCGGCGTTTCCGGAAGCGACGCGCGCCTGCCGCGCCACCTGCCGCTGCTCCTCCGCGTCGCCGGCAAGGGGCACGTCGCGCTCGGAGCGGGCGAGTGCGATGTCGCGGCGGATTTCCTGCTCGGCGAAATGCGCGAGTTTCTCGTAGCCGCGCAGCGTCAGGTGCACGCCGTCGTCCTCGCGCAGCTGCCGCTCCTTGCCGGTCAAGTCGGGGCCGTAATCGGTGTAGTTGCCTGCGGCGTCGGCGAAGCCGTCCCAGGTCGAGATGAATTTCGTTCCGTTGAGCAGCGCGCGCTCACGGAAGATGTTGTTCATGATCTCGGTGTCGCGGCGCGTGTTGGGGCCGCGCATGATGGGCAAGCCGATCCAGTAGACGGCGGCGCCCCGGCGCTTCAGGGCCTTGAGAAAGACATCGACCCGCTTGCCGTACTCGGTGATCCACCCTTCCGAGCCCACCTCGAGCTTGGAGCCCTCGACGCGCAGCGACCGGCGGTCGGCGATGCCGAACACGGCGACCGCTACATGCGGCGCCTCGGCTGGTCCGAGGGACGCCACGATCTGATCCCAGGGCGTCTCGTCGGCCCGCGTGAGGCCGTTGGCGCCGTCGGTTCGCTTCAACACCTCGATTTGCGGATCGTCACCAAAGGCCTGGACGAGACCGGCCCAAACGCCGTCTCCGAGCGAGTCGCCCAGCACGACGATCCGGTAATTCTCGTTGTCCGGGAAGGGCGTGACATAAGTTTCGATGAACTCGCTCGAACCTGCATCCTGCGCCAGGGCTTCGGCCGGAAATGGGAGAAGGGCGAAGACGCAAACGCAGGCGACAAGCACGCGGCGTGCGCTCATCATCAGCCGGATCGCGAGCATTGCCGGCTCCATGCATTTGCCCCCTGCCCAGAGCACTTCCCGACTAAGTGGAAGCCGGTTGGTCGAAAGAAGGTGTTCAAAATCAAAAAACCCAGAGCACTTTCCGACCAAGTGGATACCGGTTGGTCGAAAGAAAGTGCTCAAAACCAACACCCTAAAGCGCTATTCGATCTGATTCCATCAGATCGAATAGCGCTTTAGACCGGCTTCGCCGATCCGCAAGGATCGGAAAACGGGCCAGTAGACGGCCCCCCCCGTCCGTCCCCGCGTTCTTCAGAGCGCGACCGTCGTCAGTCTGTCAAGCGGTTCTCGGTGAGGCGTCCGGACGGTCTTGCCCGGTCATCGCCTAGCCCGAGGAACTTCCCTGGAAAATCGGGCGAAAGGGTGGTCGGTACCCGGGTCTAGCAAAATGCAATCGGGCGTTGCGGCTCATATCTGATCTACTCCGCCGCCAACGCCGCGCCGCGATCCGGGCCAATCACACGGTCGACGATCCAGTTCGCGAAATCGTGCACCATGGTTTCGTCCTTGCAGAGGCGCGCGATCCGCGCATAGGGCGATTGCAGGCCGGCATACTGACGCAGCGACACGTCCTTGTCCTCGGCGACGACGAGTTCGTTACGGCGAAAGTAGTTCGCCGACAGCCGCTCGAAGTCGGGCCGCTCGAAATACGCTTTTGGGAACAGGGAGGAGACCGTCAGGCGCGACTTGCCGGCCGAGATCGGCTCGTTCTGGAAGACGAGCGCGCCATCGTTACCGAGCGTCATCAGCACGCCCGGCTTCAGCGTGGAAAAATACGTGCCACGCTTCTTGTCGGCATCGATTTGCGCCATCGCCGGGAAGCCGTCGAAGCCCGGCATCGGCAGCAACAGTTGGCTGCCGTCGTGCACGGCGAAGACGAGATGCTCGTTACCGCGCGAGTCATAGCCAACATAGCGCTCGGATTTCCATAGCGCCAAGCTGTCCTTGTGCACGTAGGGAATGTGATAGGCGTCGATGTAGTTCTCGACGAAGCATTTCCAGTTGGCATCCATGTCGTAGACGCTTCTGCGGGCAACCCGCATGTCCTCGAGGCGGTGCGAGGCGAGCGTCTCCACCCAGACGCCCAGATGCTGCTCCAGCGTCTCCTTGCCGGGCTTGATGCGGATGAAGACGAAGCCGCCCCAGGTGCCGCTCTCGACCTCGACGAGGCCAAATTCGCCTTTATTGGACGCATCGATCAGCGGCGTGCCGTCGGGTGCGTTGTACTGCGGCGCGCCGATGAAACTACCGTCGAGATTGTAGGTCCAGAAGTGATAGGGGCAGCGGAAGAATTTGCAGTTGCCCTTTCCGTCGGCGACCTTGGCGCCGCGATGCCGGCAGGTGTTGGCGAAGACGCGGACCTTGCCGTCGTTGCCGCGCGCCACGATCAGCGGCACGCCCAAGAAGCTCATGGTGTGGAAGTCGCCGGCGTTGGGCACGATCTCGGCCCGCTCGAGCATGTTCCAGGAGGTGAGGAAGATCCGCTCTTTCTCCGCCTGCCAGAAGCGCTCCGACGTGTAGGCCCAAAGCGGCAGCGCCCGCATCAGCTGGCCGTTCTTGCGGACCGAGGCGTAGTGCTTGGGCGCGAGCAGATCGTCGGGCTCGGATGTGCCGTGGTTGGTGGCGGCGTTGTAGTCGAAGGCCATGGCGGGCTCCGCAGCGTGTTGGCGACCGGTCGCGGTGGAGTCTAGGGAATGTGGCCCCGCCGGTCCATGCCGAAAGCGCGAGGGCTGGGCTGCGAGAGGTGGAGGAGGCGGGGCCAATGCCCGCTGGGGGTCTGACCCTCGTCCAAGCGGAGCTTCTATTGCGCCGCCCGCATCGCCTGCAAATCATCGGCCGTGGGAAAGCAATCGGTCTTGACGCCGGCCTGCTTCTCGAACTGGCCGATGGAAACGCGGGTGATCATGCCGGCCTTGCCGTCGATCTTGTCGGCGTAGAGGCCGAGCGCGGTCAGGCGCTCCTGCATCTCCATGACGTCCTTTTCGCGCATGGGCTCGAGCTTCGCCCAGGGCGTCTCGAAGGGTTTTCCCCCCGCGATGCGGTCGGCGAGGTGGCCGACGAAGAGGGCGTAGAGGTCGGCGTAGTTGTAGCTCTTGAGCGCGAGGAAATTGCGCGTGGCGAGAAAGGCCGGGCCGTAGATGCCCTCGGGCATCAGCAGGAACGCCTCGTCGTCGAGTTGACTGTCCTTGAAGTCGCGGTCGTAGCTGCGCGTAAAGCCGAGCTTCACCCACTCGCCGATCGGCCGGCGGTTGGCTACCCCTTCGAGCGTGCAATCGAGCTTGGCGGGTTTCCTTACCTCATAGCCCCAGGGCTGGTCTGAAATCCAGCGTGCGTCCGAGCCATCGATATGCTTGGCGCCGGTGAGCGAGCGCGCGGTCGACGCCAGGCTGTCGGGGATCGAGGTCCAGATGTTGCGCCGCCCGTCGCCATCGAAATCCTCGGCGTAATCGCGGAAGTTGGTGGGGAGCATCTGCGTCAGCCCCATCGCGCCGCCCCACGAGCTTTTCATTTCCGAAAGCTTCGCGTGCCCATCCTCGACGATCTTCAGCGCCCAGAGCAATTCCTTCCGGAAGAAGTCCTTGCGGCGGCCGAGATAGGCCTGGGTCGCCAGCACCCGGATCACGTGATGGGGAAGCTTGTGGGTGCCATAGACGGTCTCGCGACCCCAGATGCCCAGGATGATCTGGCGCGGCACGCCATAGTGTTTCTCGATTTTTTCGAGGTCGGCTTTCCAGTCTTGCGCGCGCGCGCGGCCGGACTTGGCGAGGGTCGCGATCTGGCTCTCGCTGATGTAGGCGCGGGGCGACTTTATGAACTCGGCTTGCCCTTTGCTTTCGGAGCCCTTGGCGGGGGCGAGATCGGGGAGATTGCGATCGGGCTCCACGCCGTCGAAAGCGGCTTCGAAGGTAGCGCGCGAGACGCCGAGGGTTTCGGCTTCGGGCCAGAGAGCCTCGAGCCAGGTGCGGAACTTGGCGTCGGCGGCGTGGGTTGGCGAGGCGAGGCCCACACAACTCAAGGCGAGGACGAGGAGGGCGGTGACCACTACGCCCCCCGGACTCTTGCCGGTCCCTGATCTGCCTGAGACGATCGCGTCTTCCAGCCCTCTCCCAAATGGAGAGGACCGGCCTACCGCCGGATCTGACGGGCGAGGAGAGTCCCATGACGGTCTCTGAGAGGTCATGCTCTTGGGCTCCGCTCGTTCCAGGCGAGGCGCGATTCGCCCCGGCTACCACTGACCGCGCCGTTAGGCCGTCATCGTGTCAAGAGGGAGGCGGGGGCGGGAGACGCAACGTGGATGAAACCGAAAGTCAACTGCTCGGTTGGCTTCCCAAGAATGCCGTCGAGGTCGTGGACGGCTTACCCGTGCTCACCAAAATTGCCTTCAAAGCCGGTTCCGGACAGGCGTGCTCGAGGTGACGATCGAGCTGAGACCGGTCCCGGTCGGCACCGAGATCGACATCGAGCAGGCGAGCATTCCGGCCGTCATACCGCTCGAAGCCTGCTATCTCGGCTGGTAGCAGTCGCTGGTGCAGTTGGCGCGGCTCGTCGAGCCGGATATCCGTCAGTAGCCTCGCGCGTCATGTGATGCGAAGACATGAACGGGAAGGTCCTTTCGCGACGCCTGAGCTTGCGGTATTGAAACGGCCGGGCCTTGGGTGGCAGGGAAACGAAGCATGCGAGCTGTTGCTCTTTGTGTGTTTGCTGGCGCTTTGTCACTTGCCGCGTGCTCACAACAACCTTCGACCGCACCGGGCGGCACCGCAGTGCTGTCGCCTGCCGTATCGCCATCGCTGCCCGCGCCAACCGAGCTTGCCACCTACATCACCGGCCGGAGCTTCACCTATAGCGAGAACGGCACGGTCACCGAGACGTTCCTCGCCGGCGGCACCGGCGAATGGCGGCGGCCGAGCGGGCGCTCGGGCCCGTTCCAGTGGTCAGTCGATGCCAACGGGTTGTTCTGCCGGGTCTATGATCCGGTCCCGGCGACGGAAAGTCAGAAAGCCTGGGAGGGCGGGACGTGGTGCGGCACCGCTACTCGTGCCGCTGAGGGCTTGCAGTACACCGATCAGAAGCATGGCGCGGCGGGCGTGCTGACGGAAACCGTGCCTTGACCAGAGTGTTTCCGGAAAAGTGCGAAGCGGTTTTCCGATAAGAAGCACGACAGACCAAAGATCTGGGGTGTTGGAGTGATTCAATCAATGACGGAAACACCCCAGATCCGCCCCGTTTAGCTGAACAACAACTGCCCGCCATCCACCGCGATCGTCTGACCGGTCACCCAACGCGCCAAGGGCGAGGCGAGAAACAGCACGACATCGGCCACTTCCTCGGGCGCACCGAGCCGGCCGAAAGGGATCGAGCGCAGCACACCATCATAAATGGGCGAGCCCTCTTTCCGGCGAGTGTCCCAGACGCCGCCCGGAAACTCGATCGAGCCGGGCGCCACCGCATTCACGCGGATGCCCGCTTTGGCGAGGCTCGCCGCCTGGCTGCCGGTGTAGCTGTTGACGGCCGCCTTGACCGCCGCATAGGGCGCCGAACGGACGGACGCCCTCACCGCCGAGATCGAGGAGGTCGTGACGATGGCCGGCGCGCGCCCGGCCCTGGCCGAGGCTTCCAGATGCGGCCGCGCCGCCCGGCTCGCGCGCGCGACAGCCAGGAGATCGACGCTGATGCTCGCGGCCCAGCCGGTCTCGTCGTCGGACATGCCGAAGCCGGACGCATTGTTGACGAGGATGTCGATGCCGCCGAGCGCCTGGGCCGCCTCGGCGATGTAGGCTGCGATCGCCTTCTCATCGGCGAGATCGCAGACGCCGCCATGAGCCCGATGGCCATGTCGTTCGAGCGACTTGCGCGCCGCATCCACGCCCCCGGCGCCGCGCGCGCAAAAGGATACATCCGCTCCGGCCATCGAGAAGGCTTCGGCAATCGAGCGGCCAATGCCGCGGCTGCCGCCGCACACGACGACGCGCTTGGATGTGAAGTCGAGGGGGTTTGTGAGCGCCATGGTGGTTTCCTTTGGTGCGAGTTGTGGAGCGGCCTACATCCACTCTTTCAAGTTCGCCGCCGGATCGGCTGCGACCGATTTTGGCAACGTCTTTCCCGCCTCGATCATCCGCCGGCTCAACGCAAAGGACGCCGCGTCGTTCATGGCATCGACGGCGATGAGCCGATCGCTCCTAAAGTACCAGACCGATTGGCTGCCCTCGCGTTTTCCCGGGCGCACGACCGTCGCATCGTAACCACGATTGAGACCAGCGATCTGCAGCTTCACATCATACTGGTCCGACCAGAACCAAGGCTTAGCGCGGTACTCGCTCGCTTGGCCCAGCATATTGGCAGCCACCGCCTCGCCCTGGTCGATGGCGTTGCCGACCAACTCGAGCCGGATGCGCTCGCCCTCGTAGGGAAAGCTCGCGCAATCGCCGGCGGCGAAGATGCGCGCGTCGGACGTCTGGCAGAAGCCATCCACCGCGATGCCGTTATCGATGGTGAGGCCGGCCGCGCGCGCCAGCCGGTCATCGGGCACGATGCCGATGCCGGCGATGGCGAAGTCGAAGTCGAGGCGGGTGCCATCGGCCAATTCTGCGCCGATGACGCGGCCGTTCTCGCCGATGAGCCGGGTCAAGCCAGTGCTCTCGCGGATGTCGACTCCGTGCGCGCGATGCACGGTTCGGAAAAAGTCGGATGTCTCCGGTGCTGCAACGCGCTGGAGAATGCGATCGGCGAGCTCGATCACCGTAACCGTCAGCCCCTTCTTGGCGCACACCGCCGCGCCTTCGAGGCCGATGTAACCGCCGCCGATCACGAGCGCGCGCTTGCCGGGCATGAGTTCGCGCGCCATGCGGTCGGCATCGTCCAGCGTGCGCATGGCGTAGACACCGCCGAGCCGGCCCCCGATCGCCTCGGGCAAGAGCCGCGGCAGCGAACCGGTCGTCAGCGCGAGTTTGGCATAGGGGATGATTTCGCCGGTCGAGAGCCTCACCTGCCTTGCGGCGCGATCGATTGCCTCCGCGCGAGTGCCGAGCCTCAGCGTCACGTTCTGCTCGCCATACCAGCTCTCCGGCCGGAGCAGTAGCCGGTCGAGGCTCAGCTCGCCGGTGAGGTAGGCCTTCGAGAGCGGCGGCCGCTGATAGGGCACGACCGGCTCATCGGCGATGAGCGTGATCGGATCGGGGCAGGCGAGCTTGCGGAGTTTGCCGATCAGCGCCTGCGCCGCCTGTCCGCCGCCGATGATGACGATGCCGGTCATGTCCGGTTACTCCGCCGGTACGTGCAACACCAGTCCATCGAGTTCAGCCGTTGCCGTGATCTGGCAGCTCAGCCGGCTCGTCCCCTGGCGCGGCGCCGGTGTCGCCTCGAGCATGCCGTCCTCGATCTCGCCAGCACCACCGGTCTTCGCGTGCCAGGCCTCGTCGACATAGACGTGGCAGGTCGCACACGAAAGGCAACCGCCGCATTCGCCGACGACGTCCGGCACGTTGTTGGCGACGGCCGCCTCCATCAGGTTGAGGCCGGCCGCGACCTCGGCCACGATCTCGCGTCCGCCAGCGAGCTTCCAGATGACTTTCGGCATGATGAGTAGGGCCTGCTTCGTTCAGTTGAGCGTCACGCGCACCGGCAGCCGCTTGATGCCGCCGACGAAATTCGAGCGCAAGTAGGCATGCGGCCCCGCCTGCTGCATGGTTTTCACGCGCTTGACGAACTCTTGCAGCAAGAGCCTGACTTCCAGGCGTGCGAGCCACATGCCGAGGCATACATGCGGGCCGCCCTGGCCGAAAGCGAAATGGCGGTTGGGCGAGCGGCGCAAATCCGCCACGAACGGATCTGCGAACGCCGTCTCGTCGTGATTGCCCGAGACGAACCAGAGCAGCACCTTGTCGCCGGCTTTCACCTGCTTGCCGTGGATCTCGACGTCGCGCGACGCCGTCCGGCGGAAGTAGAGCGCGGGCGAGGTCATGCGGATGAACTCGTCCGGCGCCGTCTCCCAGATGTCGCCTTCGCCCGCACGCAGCGCCTCGACGAGGTCCGGCCGGTTGGCCAGCACGTGAAAGGCCTTGGCGATCGAGTAGCGCGTCGTGTCGTTACCGGCAGCGACCAGCAGGCAGAAGAAATTCTTGAACTCGCGATCGGAGAGCACGTTGCCAGCCGAGTCGGGCTGCATGATGAGGTTGAGCACGCCCGACGTATCGCCCGCCGCACGCTTTCGCGCCATCAGCTTCTCGGCGTAGTCGTAGAGCTCCATGCCGGCCGGCGATCGGAAGGGCATCATCCGGTAGGCATCGCCATCGAGCTTGTCGAGCACGTGCGGGGTGAAGTCGGGATCGGTGTTGGCGATGAGGCTATCCCCCTTCTGCACGAGCCAGGGCAAATCCTCGTCCGGCGTGCCGAGAATGCGGCCGAGCATGCGCATCGGGAGTTGCCGGGCAATGGCCTGGACGCAGTCGAACTCTTTCGCCTGGAGCGCGGAATCGAGGATGTCGTTGCACAGCTGACGGATCGTCTCCTCGAACTGCGCCACCACCGGCTTGGAGAAGGCCTTGGCGACGAGCACGCGCACGCGTGTGTGGTCGGGCGGATCGGTTTCCTGGAAAGTGCGGCGCGCCAGATACTCCTCGTAGGTCTGGTCCTCCATGCGAATGCCACGCGCGGAACTCATCAGCTCGTAGTTGCGGTTGAGCTCGCCGATGTCGTGATGGCGCGTGAGCGACCAGTAGCCGAGGCCGTCCTTCATCTCGCTCCAGGCACACGGGTCCTCATGGCGGAGCCGCTTGAAGGTCTCGTGCGGCGGGCCGTCAAGGAAGACGTCGTGGTTGGAAAGATCGGCATGGCCGTCGTCGTTGGATGCTGGCTGGTCCATGGCCCCGAACTCCTATCTCAAGCAGGCCGATTGGTGCACAAGATAGTCTCGTTTGCAACTATTCCGGCAGCGGCTTATAGACGGCCCGAAGGCCCATGAGGGAGTGTCCCATGTCCCGCCGCATCGGCATCCTGATGACCGCGACGGATACGCCGGCCTTCGCGGCCGAGTTCCCGGACGACGGCGAGGCGTTTCGCAATCTGTTGTCGCCGCTCCGGCCGGACTGGCGCTTCGAGATCGCCTATGTGAAGGACAACGTCTTTCCGAAGCAGGTGGCGGATTTCGACGGCTATGTCATCACCGGCAGTCCGGCCACCGTCACCGACGACAAGCCCTGGATCAGACGGCTGTTGGGCTTCATTCGAGAGGCCGATGCCGGGAAAATCCCGATGGCCGGCGTTTGCTTCGGCCATCAGGCGATCGCGTTGGCGCTCGGCGGCAAGGTCGAGCGCGCGAACTCAAGGTTGGGGCTTCGGTGTCTCCGAGACGCGCTATGCGAGATCAGCCCCTTGGATGACGCCGGAGAAGGAGGTCATCCACCTCTATACGGCGCATCGCGACCAGGTGACCGCGCTCCCCGATGGCGCCGAGCTGCTCGGCGGCAGCCCGCATTGCCCAATCGGCTCGTTCCGCATCGACCACCACATCTTTACCACCGAGCACCATCCGGAGATGACTGTCGCCTTCATGCGGCGGTTGACGGCGTATCTCTCGGCCTATCTCGATCAGGGAATCATCGCCCAGGCCCGCAAGGACATCGAGACCCCACAGGACAGCCCGCTGATGGCCCGCTGGATGGTGCAGTTTCTGGAGTGGGCGCCGGCGAAGTCGGGCTAAAGGCGTCAGCTTAGTGACCCTATACGAAGACCTCCGGCAGAGGTCAGACCCGCAGGGTCTGACCCAAGTCGGTGTCCGGCACAGCCGATCATCAGCTCGCCGCGCCCCCACCACGGCGCGCATCACGTCCGCCGCGGCGGCGGCCGCCACCGGCCTCGCCGGCCGGCGTCACGGCTGCAGCTGCCGCTGTCGGCACGTGATCACGATAGGTCATGATCCACTCGGCGCAGTTCTGATCCGTGCCCATCAGCACGTTCGCCGCGCGGATCGCCTCCATTTCCTGCGGCCGGCAGGGGTTCATGATGGCGCTCGTCATGCCGGAGGCAATCGCCATCGGCAGGAAGGACGCATTGATGCCGTGCCGGTGCGGCAGGCCGAAGGAGATGTTGGAGGCGCCGCACGAGGTGTTGACCTTCAGCTCCTCGCGCAGCCGCCGGACGAGACGGAACACCTGCAGGCCCGCCGTCCCCATGGCGCCGATCGGCATGACCAGCGGATCGACGACGATGTCGTGCGCCGGAATTCCGTGATCGGCCGCGCGCTCGACGATTTTCTTCGCCACCGCGAAGCGCACATCCGGATCCTCCGAGATGCCCGTCTCGTCGTTGGAAATGGCGATGACCGCCACGTTGTATTTCTTGATGAGCGGCAGGATGAGCTCGAGCCGATCCTCCTCGCCCGTTACCGAATTGACCAGCGGACGCCCCTTGGCGACTTCGAGGCCGGCTTTCAACGCGGCGGGCACGGAGGAATCGATGCAGAGCGGCACCGAGACGAGCGACTGCACGAGCTCGATGGTCTGGCGCAGCAGCGGCGGCTCGGTCTCGTTCGGGTTGACCGCGGTGACGCCGGCATTGACGTCGAGGACGAGCGCGCCGGCCGCCACCTGCTCGATGGCGTCCTTCTTCACCGTCTCGAAGTTGCCCTCGATCATCTCGGCGGCGAGCTTCTTGCGGCCCGTCGGATTGATGCGCTCGCCGATGACGCAGAAGGGCTGGTCGAAGCCGATGAAGACTTCCTTCGATTGGGAGGCTACGAGGGTCCGGGTCATTGTTCTATCTTTCCTGCGAAAATGGGAACCTGATTTCGGGCCGCCCGTGCTGTAGTCTCCGAGTTGGCTGTTAGGTGCATGGGCCCGGCGGCGGGGTCAACCCCTTCGAGAAGGCGACCGGCATGGCGCAAGGCGCGACAGTGAGCTTCGAGTTCTTCCCGCCGCGCACTGAAAAGGCCGGGCAGGAGTTGTCGGCGGTGGCTCAGCGGCTGGCGGCGCTCGGACCCGAATACATGACGGTGACCTACGGCGCCGGCGGCACCACCGCCGATCCGACGCTGACGGCCGTGCTCGCCATTGGCGAGCAAACCGGCGTGCCGATGGCCTCCCACATTACTTTCGTCTCGACGCCGATCTGGGAGGTCGCGACCTACGCGCAGAAGCTGCGCGACGCCGGCATCGACCGGGTCGTGGCGCTGCGTGGCGATCCGCCGAAGGGCCGGCCTGCCGACCGCTATGGCGGCCCGGGCTTCTTCCGCTCCTCGCCGGCGTTCGTTGCGAGCCTCAAGACCGCCTGGGACTTCGACATCTCGATCTCCGCCTATCCGGAAAAGCATCCCGACGCGCCGACGTCGGAAGGCGACGTCGAGATGCTGGCGCGCAAGGCGGACGCGGGGGCGAGCCGGGCATTGACCCAGTTCTTCTTCGATAACGCCATTTACTACCGCTTCCTGGAAGAGGCGGAGGATGCGGACATCACGATCCCGATCTATCCCGGCGTGCTGCCCATTCACGACTTCGCCAAGATGCAAGGCTTCGCCGCGCGCTGCGGGGCGAGCGTGCCGCAGTGGCTCGTCGACAAGTTCGCACGTTTCGAGAGTCCTGAAGATCAGCGCCGCGTCAGCGAGGAGGTCTTTCTGCGCCAGGTCGAGGATTTGCTCGCCAACGGCGTCGACCACATCCATGTCTTCACGCTGAACGAGGCGGGGTTCTCCGAGATGTTGTGCCGGAATTTGCCGCTTGGTGCGCGCAAGGCGAGCGCGGCTTAGCGAGCGTCGAGACTCTTGCGGAATTGCCCAGATTCCCGCTCCTTCCATCGTCATTCCCGCGAAGGCGGGAACCCAGAAAAACTCGTTTGAGCCTCTGCGCAATCCATTCGGGAGGACCCACGAACTCTCGGTTCGGCATAGTGCCGAATTCACGACCGCCACGCGCAGCCTGAGATGGCTAGGCGGCCGCCGTCCATGCGGAGCATGGCTGCGCCAATGACGCGGCCGTGACGGTGGGGTGAGGTCGTGCGAAATCGCGACACTCACGCACTCGCCCCCGCCGTCTCCCGCGCCGCCAGCCGCTCCTTGAGAATCCCGCTCTCCGCCACGATCTCTTCCACCAGGTGCTCGCGGCGGTAGGCCATGACGTGGACGCCTGCGACGCCCTTGATCTCGCGGATCTGCTGGATGAGCTCGATGCACAGCTTCTTGCCTTCCTCGCCAGGCTTCGCCGCCTTCTCCAGGCGATCGATAACGCTGTCGGGGATGTGAATTCCGGGCACATTGGTGCGCATCCAGCGGGCGGTCTTGGCCGAGGCGACCGGACCGACGCCGGCGAGGATGTACACCTTCTTGTCGAGCCCCATGTCGCGCACGCGATCCATGAAGCGGCGGAACAGGTCGATCTCGTAGATGTAGTTGGTCTGGATGAAATCGGCGCCGGCGCGGATCTTCTTTTCCAGCCGATTGGCGCGCCACTCATAGGGCGGGATGCAGGGGTTCTCGGCCGCACCCAGGAATATCTTCGGCGTCGTCGTGAGCTTGCGCCCCGACAGGAACGTGCCTTCATCGCGCATGGTCTTGAGCGTGCGCAACAGGCTCATGCAATCGAAATCGAACACGGGCTTGGCACCCGGCTGATCGCCGACGCCGACGCCGTCGCCCGTCAGGCACAAGATGTTGCCGACGCCCATGGCGGCGCCGCCCAGTACGTCGCCCTGGATGGCGATGCGGTTGCGGTCGCGGCAGGAAATCTGCAGCACGATGCCGAGGCCGGCGCGCGAGAGGATCGAGCAGATGCCCATGGACGACATGTGGCAGTTGGCGCCGGAGGCATCCGTTGCGTTGATCGCATCGCAGACATGGGCGAGCGGCTCGGCGGCCTTCAGCACGTCGCGAGGGTCGGCGCTGTCGGGCGGGTTGAGCTCGGCGGTGACGGCGAACAGGCCCTTGCGCAACGTGCGCTCGAGCATCGAGGCCGACTTATGACCCGGCGGCGGTATCAGCGGGGGGTCGCGGACCGGATCGTAGGGTTCGGGGGCGTGCAGCCGCATCATGGTGTGTTTTCCCCGGTCGAGCGGGGCTTGAGCACGCTGGTCCGCTCGCCCACCGCCTGATCGGCGAGCGCACTCGCCGGTTCCTTGGCGAGCGGGGCGGAAGCCGGCTCGAAGGTGCGGGCGCGCTTGAAGGCATTGGCGATCACGGCCTTGCCGGGATCGACGGCCTCGGTGGCGCCTCGCTTCTGCGCCGCCTTCTCGCGGGCGACGCGGAGCCAGCTGGACGAGCCCTCGAGCGTGCGATCGACCGGCGGCTGGACGACGGCGATGCGTTCCAGGCCCTGGCGCATGCGTTGCGCGCCCTCCCAGCCCTCGATCCAGACGCAGCGCATCTCGGGCTTCACCTCGCAGAAGCCACCCGGGCGGACGCCGCCGCAGGGGCCGTTGCGGAGGGTCTTCGGACAGTTCATCGGGCAGGACATGCCGGTCGAGGAGAGCACGCACTGGCCGCACATCTTGCAGTCGAACAGGAGGCCCTTCGTCACCTTCTCCATGAAGGCGACGGGCCGCTCGACGCGGTTGTAGCCGATCGCCGCGAATGCGGGATCGAGCGCCACCATGAGCCGCTCGAAACGGTGATAGAAGCCCTCGAAAAAGCGGGCGTGGCGGACGGCGAAGCGGCGGACGGCATACATGGGCGGTGGGTCCCCAACTCTTAGCGGTTTCGGGGGATATGACTGCCGATTTGGGTGAGTGTGCGACGGCTTAGGTGCGACATGCGACACGGCGGAATCCGACGCGTCGCTTTTGGGACATTGCATGCGACGTCACGATCGGGCTTGACACCGATCACCTAGCGTTCAATACTATACTAAATGGTAAAGCATAGCGAACCCACCATCGATCCGGTTTTCGCCGCCCTCGCCGATTCGACCCGGCGGGCCATAGTCGCCCGCCTGGCGCAAGGCGAAGCCTCGGTGTCGGAGCTGGCCAAGCCGCACGACATGTCGCTGCCCGCGGTGATGAAGCATCTGGCGGTGCTGGGCGATGCCGGCCTCGTCGCGCGGCGCAAGCAAGGCCGCACCGTTACATGCACCCTCGAGGCCGGCCCGCTCGAGGAGGCCCGCGGCTGGCTCGACGAACATCTGCGGTTCTGGACCACGCGGCTCGATGCGCTGGGCCGGCTGCTGGATGAAACGCCGGGGATGGGTTCATGAAAGCAGCCAAGACGAAACCCGCCCCTTCGGTCAGCCTGACGCTAAAGCGCCACTACAAGGCCCCGCCCGAGCGTGTCTTCGCCGCCTGGACGACGCCGGAGCTGCTCGCGCGCTGGATGGCGCCTCGCGATGATTTCGCACCGACCGTCGCCGAAGTCGATTTACGGCCGGGCGGGCAGTACCGTTTCGCCATGTCGGCGCCGAATGGCGACAGGCCGGTGGCGAGCGGCACCTTCGAGGAGATCGTTCCCAACGAGCGGCTCGTCCTCACCTGGGCGTGGGAGCACGCGCCCGATCGTGTCAGCCTCCTCACCGTGACGCTCCGGCCGAAGGAGGACGGCACCGAGTTGATATTGCGTCACGAGCGCTTCGCCGACGACGCGGCGAAGAGCAAGCATGCTGAGGGCTGGTCGGGGTGTCTCGGCCGCCTCGCTCGCGTCGTCGAAATCTGAGGTCCATCCAAGGAGAGTTTCATGGCCGTCGCAGCAAAGTCGAAACGCAATGGCAAGGCCGGCGTCTCGCGCGCCGAAATCATGAAAGCCGAGAAGGCCCTCATGCGCCAGATCGGGGCGGTGGCGAAACTCAGATTGAAGGCCAAGCCCGAGCCGGTCGAGGACGCCGCATTCGAGGGCAAGGGCGGCAAGACCGTTCACTTGAGCGACCTCTTCGGCGACAGAGACGAATTGATGCTCGTGCACAACATGGGTCGCGGCTGCGCCTATTGTACCTTCTGGGCCGACGGCTTCAACGGCCTGTTGCCGCATCTGGAAGATCGCGCCGCCTTCGCGGTCGCTACTCCTGATCCCGTCGAGAAACAGGCCGAGTTTGCGAAAGGCCGGGGATGGGATTTCACCATGGTGCGCGATCCCAAGGGTGCCTTCTCTGCCGCGATGGGTTGCGGCTCGGACGGCGGCATCTGGCCCGGTTGCACCACCTTCCGCAAACGCAAAGACGGCACCATCGAGCGCATCGCCTCCACCCCCTTCGGCCCCGGCGACCTCTACAATCCAGCCTTCCACCTCTTCGCGCTGCTGCCGGGCGGCACCGGCGACTGGGTGGCGAAATTCAGGTACGATTGAACGGCGTGCTCTCGCGGGCACACTCCGGGGCATGCAGCGCATGACGGGCCTGCCACACCCTCGCTCCGAACGAGCTTGACGCACGTGCTCAAGCAGGCAGTCCCGCGTCGATGAGCTTCTTCTCGAGCGCGGGAATGTCCTGGCGATCCGGAAAGAACAGGAGCCGCCGCCACTCCGCCACGCTGAACTGGGGGCTGCGGCGCCTGATCTCGTCGACCTCGCGCGCCGAGTCGCGCCGCTGGTCGAGGCCCATGAGGGCGATCACAAGCAGGACCCGGTTCATCAGCCAGTCGGGGCGGCGGGCAAGTATCTTCCGCGAGAGCGTCGCGCTCTGGCGCCATCGGCCGAGCCCAATGTAAGCGTCATTCATGGCCACGAAATAGAAGTCCGGTGCAGCCGGCGTTCGTCGGATGGCCTCGCGCGAATAGTGCAGCGCGTCCTCAAAGCGGCCGACGCAATTCAGCAAGGCCGCGCTGCCGTGATAGGCGTCACCCAATGTGGGAGCGAGGCGCGTGGCCCGCAGCGCCCAGTCCAGGCCTGCGTCGAATTCCTTCTCGACCATCAGGAGATGCGCCATCTCCGCGCAGGCCAGCGCGTGGTCGGGCTCGATCGCAAAGGCACCCTCGAGCAATTTTCTGGCCTTCTCGCAACTCGCGGCTTTATCTCCCGACCAGCCCCAGGTCGCGTCCTCGATGTGGGTGCGGGCGAGGCTCACGATGGCCGCGGCAAAGCGCGGACTGGCGTCGATCGCTTGCTGGTAGGACTCCCGCGCGCGCCTGATCGCACTGCGCCTGTACTCCTTGTAGCTGGCTCTTCCGCTGAGGAAGTGCATGTAGGCTCTTGGACTGCCCGCTTCAGCGCGCCAGACGAGAGCCTGCTCACCGTCAGTGACGGTAACCTGAAGGGTCGACGCGATATCTTCGACGACGCTGTCCTGGAAAGCGAACAGATCGGCCAGATCACCGTCAAAGCGCCGCGCCCAGACGATCCGGTCCGCCGCGCATTGGATCAACTGCACACCGGTCCGCACCTGGTTGCCGGCCGCCCGCACCGACCCCCTGAGGATCCAGTCGGCCCCTAGTCTGCGGCCGGCCTGGGCGAGTGAGCCCTCGCGCATTGCCGGGGGTGCGGTCACGAGCTTGACCTCATCGAGCGACGACAGCATCGCCAACAGGTCCTCGTCGAACCCAGCAGCCAAGTGCTTCAGCGCCGGATCGCCCGTCAGATCGTCGAATGGAAGTGCCGCCACGATGGCAGTACTCTGAGGCAACTCCCCCTCTTCGCCGGGCGAAAGCGCTGCGCCCGTGGGCCAGCTGTAGACGCCGACCGCGCGCGCGATGTTCTTGAACCGGTGACTCCCGGCATCGGCGAACTCGGCGGCGACGTCCTGGGTGAGGCATTCGCGGACCGGCGCAGAGACGCAGATTCCCCCCGCCGGTGCGATGGCTTCGAGGCGGGCGGCGATGTTGACGCCATCGCCGTAGATGTCGCTCCCCTCGTCGATCACATCGCCGAGGTTAATCCCGAAGCGCAGCCGGATCGGGCCACCCGCCTCGGCCATCCGGCGCTGGATCGAAAGCGCCGCGCCGGCGGCATCGACCACGCTGCCGAACTCGACCAGGGTGCCATCGCCCATAAGCTTGACAATCCGCCCGCCATGACGCGCCACTTCGGGATCGAAGACCTCCGCCCGGTGCTGCTGCACCAGCGACAGCGCAGCGCTCTCGTTCTCGCTCATGAGTTGCGAGTAGCCGACAATGTCGGCGGCGACGATGGCGGTCAGTCGGCGGTTCGGGCGGAAATCCATGAGGGCGAGCTTACCCGTGCCGCCAGCCGGCGCAAATGAGATCGAGTGGTGCAAGCAGTAAAGTTGCTAGTACCCGCTATCTCACTTGACTGAGTCACGTTTGCACTATCGCGATGCCGCGCGCCGTGATTCAACATGGCATGATTTCAGCGGCACAGAAAGTCCGGTTGCGGCGTGGCGATCGCGCGATCCTGGAGGCGCGGGTTCGGGCGTCGACGACCGAGCAGCGGCATGTTTTGCGGGCGCGCATTGTGTTGGCGGCGGCTGCCGGGCACACGACGCGGCAGATTGGCCGCGATCTCGATACGACGCCGACCACGGTGAGCCTTTGGCGCATCCGCTACGCGCAGGAAGGTCTTGATGGGCTGGAAGATCGCGACCGCGGCGGACCGCCGGCGCTTTACGGCGAGGCGACCGATGCGGCCATTCGCAAGGTCCTCGATGCTCCGCCACCGAAGGGTTTCGCGCGCTGGAGCGGACCGTTGATCGCGGACGCGCTGGGCAATGTTGATGTGCAATACGTGTGGCGATCGCTGCGCAAGCAGAAGATCGATCTGGCGGGGCGCAAGAGCTGGTGCGAGAGCAACGATCCGGACTTTGCCGCCAAGGCCGCCGACGTGGTTGGGCTCTATCTGGCGCCTCCCAAGAACGCGGTTGTTCTCTGCGTCGATGAAAAGCCGTCGATCCAGGCGCTGGAACGGGCGCAAGGCTACTTGAAGCTGCCCAACGGCCGTACGTTGACGGGCCACAGCCACGACTACAAGCGGCATGGTACAACAACGTTGTTCGCGGCCTTCGAAGTGGCCACCGGCAAGGTCAAGGCCAAGCACGAGAAGCGCAGGCGCCGAAAGGAGTTCTTGGCCTTCATGGACGAGATCGTCGCAGCCTATCCGAAGAAACGCCTCGAGGTGATCCTCGACAATTTGAACACCCACAAGAAGAACGAGGGATGGCTCGCGCAACATCCGCTCGTAACCTTCCACCACACGCCGACGCACGCATCCTGGCTCAACCAAGTCGAGGGATGGTTCTCGATCCTGCAAGGCCAGTCGCTGGCCGATGCCTCGTTCACCTCCATCGAGCAGCTCAAGGAGCACATCAATGCCTTCATCCAAACCTACAACGACGACGCCGAGCCGTTCGTCTGGACGAAGTCGAAAGTTCACCAACGCCGTGTCAGAGGTCGCCGTCTTAGGGACTTGTGATTCCGGGTACTAGGCCTGACCATGACCTGGAGACTCGAACAGGAACACCAGCCGGACAAGGGGGGCGTGACAGCGGCCAGTGGGTTTGGAATATCAGTCCGTCCAACCGCCGAGAGCCGCACCAATGACCGCGCCCGCATTCGACCATCCGATCGCCGCCCTGTCGCATCAGGCGCGCGTGCGTTGCGATGCGGAGGCGCTCGTGTTCCCGGCGGCGGGCGGGCGGCTGAGCTTTGCGCAATGGTATGACCGGTCGTTGAGGATCGCCGGTGCGCTGCATCGCCTTGGCCTCCGTCGCGGCGACCCGGTCGCGCTTTTGGCCGAGAACCGGCTCGACTGGCCGGTCGTGCAGATGGCGGCCGCCGCGCTCGGCGCGCTGTTCGTGCCACTCAACACGCATTACCGCGCCGACGATCTCGCCTACGCGTTGCAAGCCTCTGGCGCCAAGGCGATTTTCCTCTCGGAGCGGTTCCGGTCGAACCCCTATCTCGACAACGTGCTGGCGGCGCGCGCGGGGCTGCCGGAGTTGATGCACATCGTCTCGCTTGATGGTGCTAATCCAGAACTCGAAGTCCTCGGCATCGTCGGCCTTGCTGGGGATGCGCGCCTCGCCAACCCGGTGATTTCCGATCCCCCGCGCACCCCCGGCGCGCTGCTCTTCACCTCCGGCACCACCGGCAAGCCCAAGGGCGCGCTGCTCACCCATTCCGGCATGATGATGTGCGCGCGGGAGACCGCCGCTCGTCTCGGACTACACGAAGGCGACCGCTGGACTTCGATCATACCGCTGTTCCATTGCGCGGGCTGCATTCTCAATATCCAGGGCGCGCTGCAGGTGGGGGCTGCCTATGCCGGCCAGCCCGCCTTCGATCCAGAGGCGCTGTTCCAGCTGATCGAGGCCGAGCGCTGCACGGCGCTCTCGGGCGTGCCGACCTCCTACCTCGCCATGCTGCAGCATCCCACGCGCGCGAAATACAACCTGTCGAGCCTGCGCACGGGAACCTGCGGTGGCGCCGATGCCAATCCGGAGGTGCTCGCCCAATGCGCGCGCGAGTTCCCGATGCCGGGGCTGGCGCAGGTCTATGGCCAGACCGAGAGCTCGACGCTCGTCACCGCCTCCGCCCATGACGAGCCCGAGCGCTTCCGCACCGCCGGCCGTGCCTTGCCGGGCTACGAGGTCCGCATCGTCGATCCCGCCACCGGCGAGGTGTTGACGTCCGGCAGCATAGGCGAGGTGCAGGGGCGCGGTGCCATGGTCATGCTCGGCTATCACGACAACAACCAAGCCACCGCCGAGACGATCACGGACGATGGGTGGCTCCGCACTGGCGACCTCGGCTACTTGGAGCCTTCCGGCCATCTCGTCATCGCCGGCGGGCGTCTGCGCGACATGATCATCCGAGGGGGCGAGAACATCTATCCCGTCGAGATCGAGACGCTCTATGCTGAGCACCCGGCCATCGCCGAGTTCGCGGTGTTTGGCGAGGCGGACGACTATTACGGCGAGACCGTTGCGGCGGCGGTGCGGCTTCGTGGCGATGCAACCACCAAGGATCTCATATCCTTCGCCGCAGCCCGCATCGCCCGCTTCAAGGTGCCGGCGCGGTTCTATGTCGTGGAAAAATTCCCGCTCACGCCCTCCGGCAAGATCCGCAAGGTGGAGCTGCGGGAGTTGGCGCGGGAGGGGAAGCTTGTTCCCCTCGAATAGCATCCACCGACGTTGATGTTGTGAGCAATCTTCTCCCCACCGTCATGGTCACGAAAGTGACCATCCACGGGAGCAAGCGTTGATCCGGGATCGTGCCATCCGGCGCGGTCTCGTTCTGACCACGGCCACTCGTGGATGCTGACTTCCGTCAGCATGACGGCTTCAGGGAAGTCAATTAGGAAGGAATTTAATATCGCAAAATCAAACACTTCTATCGACTTTCTTAGGCCCGCCTTTACCAATCGCGCCGATCATCGGCGGACAAGTTGTAACCCATGCCGAGGTTTGAGATGTCCGCCGCCGTTGCCGCAGTGAAGCCCGCAGTCCAACCCGCCAAGCCCGCCGCCCAGGTGCTCGATATCGCCGAGGCCGAGAAGGTGCTGCCGCTGCCACTGATGCTGAAGGCGATCGCGACCGACTACGGCAAATCCCTCCAGTCCGTCGTTGCCGACATCGCGCGCCTGTCTTTCGGCAAGACCGGGCTGCTTACGGATGAGTATTTCACGCTGCGCCTGTTCGACGAGAAGAACCTCCAGAGCCCCAAGAACACGTTTGCCGGCAAGAACGGCATCCGCAAGGTCTGGATGACCGCAAACTACAAGGAGAATTGGTTCGGGCCGATGAGCGACAAACTCGCCTTCGACACCATGCTCGCCGGATTTGGTCTCCCGGTCTGCAAGAGCAAGGCCTATTTCTCGACCGGCTACGACGTGCCCGCCTTCAAGCAGATGCGCACGCGCGCCGAGCTGGAGGCCTTCCTGACGAACCCGGACAACTATCCGTTCTTCTCCAAGCCCCGCTCCTCCTCGCTGTCGCTCGGCTCGGCGTCCGCCGTCACCTACGACAAGGAGACGAACGCGATCCGGATGCTCTCCGGCAAGTCGGTGAAGCTTTCGGCTTTCGTCGACGATATCCTGGAACATTATTCGGAAGGCTATCTCTTCCAGGAGCGCGTGGTGCCGCATCAGGGCGTGCGCAAGATCTGCGGCGATCGCGCGGCGACGCTGCGCGTCTATTCGATCATGGGCCCCCAAGGCCCCGAGGTCTTCCGCATGGTCTGGAAGGTGCCGGGCGGCAAGAACGCGGCGGATAACTTCTGGCGTAAGGGCAATATCCTCGCCGCCCTCGACTACGAGACAGGCAAGATCACCCGTGCCGTCACCGGCGTCGCGCTCGACCAGGTCGAAGTCGACCATCACCCCGATTCTGGTTGCAAGCTCGTTGGCGCGGAAATCCCGAACTTCCACAAGGTCGTCGAGCTCGCCAAGCACGCGCACCGCATCTTCGGTGAGGTCAACCTGATCGGCTGGGACATCGTGCCGACGGACGAGAGCGGCGTCATCATCGAGGGCAATTTCGCCCCCGACTTCAAGCTCGTGCAGATGGCCGAGCGGCGCGGCATCATGGACGGGCGGATGGCGGCCTTCCTCGCCGGCTGCAGGAGCGCCGAGAAGACCTACAAGACCAAGATGAAATCGCACCGCAAGGAGCAGATCCGCGCCCGCCGCGACGGCTTCAAGAAGTCGGCGCACGCGACTGAGAAGGCGGCCTGAGCCTACACCTCGTCACCAGAGACGGGGCCGGATCATCATCCCGCCCCTTTTGCTGTTACAGTTCAGATACACCGTCTGGCGTCGTTAACGAGCATTCCAGATTATAGGACGTGCTAACGGGTTCTCGATGCTGCCCTGGCATGGTTAGAGTTCCGCGGACTTGACGCCGGGGGGCGGACGCGCCACCTGCCTTACTCGACCATTCGGAGGAGAGACAGACATGGCCGCCTTCAGCGCCCAAGAGCAACTCATGCTCGAGCTCATCAATCGCGCCCGTCTCGATCCAAATGCGGAAGCGGCGCGTCAAGGCATCACGCTCAACCAGGGGATCGGCGCCGGAACCATCTCGGGCGCGGCCAAGCAGCCGCTGGCGCCGAACGAGCTGCTCGTCGATTCGGCGCGTGCCCATAGCCAGTGGATGATCGACAACGACATCTTCAGCCATACTGGGGCCGGCGGCAGCTCCTTCGATCAGCGCATGGCGACCGCGGGCTACGCCGCGCTCGGCACGTTTGGCGGCGGCGAGAACATCGCCCAGCGGGGGACGTCGCCCGGCCCGGCCCCCCTTACAGCCTTCGTCGTCCAGGAGCACGGCGACCTCTTCAAGTCGACCTCCGGTCATCGCCAGAACATTCTCGACAACGATTTCCGCGAGATCGGCATCGGGGCATTGATCGGCGTGCTTCCAGGGCTTCAACTCGGTTTTGACCACCCAGAACTTCGGCACCAAGAACAGCACCCCCATCGTTACCGGCGTCGCCTACAACGACACGATCGTCAACGACGACTTCTATTCGGTCGGCGAGGGGCGCTCGGGCATCACCGTGACGGTCGATCAGGCCGTCGATCAAATGACGGCGACAGCGGCCGCCGGCGGCTATGCAGTGACCGGAGCGGCAGGCGCCGCCGATATCATCTTCTCCGGCGGCGGGCTCGCCGCACCCGTGACGGTCGGCATCGCCATCGGCTCGACCAACGTCAAGATCGACCTCGTCAACTCGAACACCATCGAGAGTTCGGCGACGGCGACGCTGAAAACCGGCGCTTCACACCTGACACTGCTCGGCATCGCCGCGCTCAACGGCACCGGCACGAACGCCGCCAACCGCCTCGAGGGCGGCACGGGCAAGAACAAGCTGACCGGGCTCGGCGGCAACGACATTCTGGATGGCGACAAGGGCGCCGATATCCTCAACGGTGGCTTGGGCGCCGACGACTTCGACTACAACGTTCTCTCCGATTCTGGCCTCACCAGTGCCACGCGCGACACCATCCAAGGCTTCCAGCGCGGCATCGACGATATCGACTTGAGAACGCTCGATGCGCGTTCGGGCGTCGCCGGTAACCAGGCCTTCACCTTCATCGGCGCCCAGGCCTTCCACGACCGCAAGGGCGAGCTGCACTTGCGCGACTCGGGCGCCAACATCATCGTCGAGGGCGATGTCAACGGCGACGGCCGGGCCGATTTCTCGATCACGGTGCTCGGCGTTGCGAACCTGGCGAAGGGCGATTTTTTGCTCTGATGTGATTGACCGCAGCGCCCGGCTTGAGGCCACAATTGCCGCAGCGCTACGGTGCTCGGCGATATTCAGACGCCCCATCGGGGCGTCGGACTGTAGCCACGGGTGAAGCGAAGCGGAACCCGTGGAATGCGTGATTGAGTCTTCATCGCCCCAGCGGGGCGAAGGACTCCTCTGCCCCTCGCGGGGCAGTACACAGGAGTAATCGAGCCTCCCACGGGTTTCACCCGTGGCTACAGGCCCCGGCCCCGTTGGGGCCGATGCGACACCGGAGGGCCCGGGAAAGTGCAATCATCGGCCGCGCTTTCCGCCCACTATCTCTCCGTCCTGATCTTCTCGCCGGATCTAGTGTGGCGTTCCCGAAGTTCGTCAGATCAAGCTGCGGGCTCAGCGCGAACTTCGGGATCGATAAGGACACTAGAGCAGTCAATGGCTTAGTGTGGCGTCATGTTCGGAAGTTCGCCTCCGGAGCGTGCCGCAGTGATAGGGCGAACTTCTGAGCCGCCACACTAGCAAATCTGCCAGTGTGGCAATTGGCTTACGCATCTGTTCGCCGTTGAGAAGGGCCAGCAGCGAAGCCGCCACCGGCGCAGAGCCGATAGTCCAACGTACAGTCTCACACATGCGGCGACATGCACCGGGATGGCGGCCCGATCCGGCGCCCCGCCCGGTGGACGCCCCCGCCCCCAGCCGCTAAACCTCCCGCCCAACGGCCCTTTTCGGGTCTTTGCGGATAAGGGAGTGACGCTCCATGGCCAAGACAAAGGCGGCGGCGAGCCACAAGGATATGGCGAATGCCATCCGCGCGTTGTCGATGGACGCGGTCCAGAAGGCCAATTCTGGCCATCCAGGGATGCCCATGGGCATGGCGGACGTGGCGACCGTGCTCTTCACCGAGTTCCTGAAGTTCGATGCCGCCGCGCCCGACTGGCCGGATCGCGATCGCTTCGTGCTGTCCGCCGGTCATGGCTCGATGCTGCTCTATTCGCTGCTCTATCTCACCGGCTATCCGGGGATGGACATCAAGGAAATCGAGAATTTCCGCCAGCTCGGCTCGAAGACGGCGGGGCATCCCGAATATGGCCACGCGCCTGGCATCGAGACGACGACGGGCCCGCTTGGCCAGGGCGTCGGCAATGGGGCCGGCATGGCGCTCGCCGAGCGGCTGCTCAATGCGCGGCATGGCGACGATATTGTCGATCACAAGACCTATGTGCTGGCCGGCGATGGCTGTCTCATGGAGGGCGTCAGCCACGAGGCGATCTCGCTTGCCGGACATCTGAAGCTGTCGAAGCTCATCGTGCTGTTCGACGACAACCAGATCTCTATCGACGGGCCGACCAACCTCGCCGTGTCGGACAATCAGCTGAAGCGCTTCGAGGCGTCGGGCTGGCGGACGATGCAGGCGGATGGTCACGACCCTGCGGCGATCCGCAAGGCCCTGGCCGATGCGCAAGTATCCGACAGGCCGGTGTTGATTGCCTTCCGCACCATCATCGGCTACGGCGCGCCGAGCAAGCAGGGGACGGCGGCGACGCATGGCTCCCCGCTCGGCCCGGAGGAGATCGCGGCGGCGAGGAAGCAGCTCGGGTGGGAGCATTCCCCCTTCGTGGTGCCGGAGGACATTCTTGGCCCCTGGCGCACGGCAGGCTCGCGCGGTGTCGAAGCGCATGCCCAGTGGGAGAAGCGCGCAGCGAAGCTCGACGCCGCGACGCGCGGCCGTCTCGGCGATCCGATCGATTCCGATGCCAAGACGGCAATCGCCGAGGCGGCGGCCGAAATCAAAGCCAAGTACGCCGCCGAGAAGCCGAAGCTCGCGACGCGCGTCTCCTCCCAGCAGGTGCTCGAGAAGTTGCTGCCGGTAACACCGGGCTTGATGGGAGGCTCGGCGGACCTGACGGGTTCGGTTGGCACGAAGACCGCGCTGCACAAGCCGGTCAAAGCCGGTGCGTTCGGCGAGAACTACATCCACTATGGCGTGCGCGAGCACGGCATGGCGGCGGCCATGAACGGCATGGCGCTGCATGGCGGCTTCGTGCCCTATGGCGGCACCTTCCTCGTCTTCACCGACTATTGCCGGCCGTCGATCCGCCTCTCCGCGCTGATGGAGCAGCGCGTCATCTATGTCATGACGCATGACTCGATTGGCCTCGGCGAGGATGGGCCGACGCATCAGCCGGTCGAGCATCTGGCGGCCTTGCGCGCGATGCCGAACCTCAACGTGCTGCGCCCGGCGGACGCTATCGAGACAGCGGAGTGCTGGGAGATTGCGCTCGGCGCGGCGAAGACTCCCTCGGTCCTCGCGTTGACGCGGCAGAACCTGCCGACGATGCGTTCCGCTGGCGATGAGAATCTGTCGGCCAAGGGCGGCTATGTGCTCTCGGGCGGGAAGAAGCGCGACGTCACGCTGATCGCCACCGGCTCCGAGGTCGCCATCGCCATGGATGCGGCGAAGCTGCTTGCGGCTGAGAAGATCGAGGCCGCCGTCGTCTCCATGCCGAGCTTCGAGCTATTCGCCAAGCAACCGAAGCCCTACCGCGACGAGGTGCTGGGCAAGGCTCCCCGCATCGGCATCGAGGCGGCGGTCTCCTTCGGCTGGGACCGCTGGCTCGGGCCCGATGGCGTCTTCATCGGCATGCCGGGCTTCGGCGCGTCGGCTCCGATCGAGAAGCTCTACGAGCATTTCGGCATCACCGCGCCGAAGATCGCCGAAGCAGCGAAGTTGCTCGTCAAATAGGGCGGCGCGTCATGTCCCAACGCCTCGAAATCTTCCAATCCCTCTGGGCGATGGAGCTGCGCCGGCCGGATGGCATCGAGCGCAGCCATGAGGAAGCTTTCGAGATGGTGGCGGAGGCCAGCTATCAAGGCATGGCCATCGACATGGGCGTTTTCGACGACGAGAAGATGCGGGCCACGAAGCCGCTGTTCGAGCGCCACAAGCTCGGCTGCCTGATCAACGCCTTCCCCAAGACCATCGAGGATTTGCGTCCCGTGCTGCGCATGGCGCGTGACTTCGATGCCCGCTTCGTCAACATCATCGGTCAGGTGATGCCGATTTCTGTCGCCGAGATGATCCCCGTCATTCGCGCCTGGATCGCCATGGCGGAGGCGGAGCGCGTGCCGATCCTCTTCGAGACGCACCGCAACTGCATCACCAATGATCTCTTCGCGACGCTGCAGCTGATCGATGCGATTCCCCAGATGGCGCTCTGCGCCGATCTCTCGCATTTTCTCCTCGATCGCGAATTCTGGTATCCGATCGCGGAGGAGAACCACGCTCTCATCCGCCGCGTGCTGCATCGCTCGAACGCCTTCCAGGGCCGCGTCGCCTCGCGCGAGCAGATCCAGGTGCAGATCTCCTTCCCGCAGCACCAGAAATGGTTCGATCTCTTCGCCCAATGGTGGGAGGAGGGGTTCCGCAGCTGGCGGGCGCGTTCGGGCCCCGATGCAGTGCTCAACTTCTGCTGCGAGCTTGGTCCCAAGGAGTATGCCATTACCGGCGCCGACGGCTTCGAGCTCTCCGATCGCTGGGAGGAGGCGCTGATGATCCGCCGGCGCGTCGAGGCGATCTGGGCGGGGTTGGAGGCGTAAGCGGGCCGCTCCCCATTTGCATCACAATCGCCCCTTATGCGGCGCCTGACGACAACACGGCTTGCCGGTTGCTGCCCAAGCATGGCACCTACAGAATACAGTATCTGAGCCGAAGCTCCGAGCCCGAGGGAATTCCATGACCTTCCGCCGCCTGGCAATGACAGGTTTGATGTTAGCCGCGCTCTCCACTCCGGCGCTCGCCGCCCAATGCGGCAGCAATGCCGGCGGCTACTCCGCCTGGCTCGCCGATTTCCGGCAGGAGGCTGCAGGCGCCGGCATGTCCGGCAAGGCGCTCGCCGCCCTCGACGGCCTCACCTATGATAAACAGGTGATCCGCCTCGACCGCAATCAGAAGGCCTTCAAGATTTCATACGAGAAATTCGTCGCGCAGCGCGTCAGCCCGCGCATGGGCCGCGCCAGGGCCAAGCTCAAGCAGCACGGCAAGCTGCTCTCCGGCATCGAGAAGCGCTATGGCGTACCCAAGGAGATCATCGTTGCCATCTGGGCCATGGAGACGGACTTCGGGGCCAACAAGGGCAACATGAACATCTTCCGCTCGCTGGCGACGCTGGCCTACGATTGCCGCCGCTCGGCCTTCTTCACTAACGAGCTGATGAGTGCCTTGAAGATCGTGCAGAAGGGTTGGATGTCGCCCGGCGCGATGCGCGGCGCCTGGGCGGGCGAGATCGGGCAGACCCAGTTCCTCGCCTCCAAGTATCTCGGATATGCCGTCGACTACGACGGTAACGGCCGCCGCGATCTCGTCGGCTCGACGGCGGACGTGCTGGCGTCGACCGCGAATTACCTGAAGGGCCACGGCTGGCAAACGGGCGGCGGCTTCAGCCAGGGCGCGCTCGCCGAGTGGAACAAGTCCGAGAAGTACCAGCGGGCGCTGGCCTATTTCGCGGAGAAGCTTGCCGGCGGGTGAGCGTTGTGTGTCTGGCTATGACCACTGTGTGATCGGTTCACTTCACGCTTTCCCAGTCAAGGGCCGCACAGCAGAAGCCCGCTTTTGCCGACCTTTTCCCTTGGGAGACCTCTGCATAATTGCGCGTGCCGAGCGGGTCTGATTCAATTGTGGCATTGAGGGCTATGACCATGGCACAGCAATTGGGTTTCGCGGATGCGTTTCTGGCCGGCAAGGCCGGGCAGAAACGGCGGCTGGCATGCATCGCCGAGCTGATCGACTGGTGTGCCCTGGAGGTGCTGCTGCCGGGTGCAATGGCGCGGTCGGGTCCGGGTCGCCCGGCCTACCGGCCGCTGGCCATGTTCGAGGCGTTGCTGCTTGCCCAATGGTACCAACTGTCCGATCCGGGGCTGGAAGAGGCGATGGCCGACCGCATCTCGTTCCGCCACTTTTGCGGCTTCGCCATCGACGAGGCGACTCCCGGCGAGACCACTTTCTGCCGCTTCCGCCTCAGCATTGTCGAAAATCATCACTCCAAACACAGCGCTGGTCCGGTCGGCCAAATCGAGCAATTGTTCAGAGGTCTCCCAAGGGAGAAGGCCGGCTACATCGGCAGCTCAGCGGGTGGAAAGTCTGAAAGGAAATCACTTCTCGGCGTTGATCGAATCTTCTTGAAGAGGATCGACGACGGTTTGCTGTTTGCGGAGGCCAACTTTACCTACGTCCGCGCCCAACCGTTCGTCGTCAAATGCTCTTGCGGCGAGAACCGCGTCTTGTAGTTCATCTTGCGCGAGCCCTCGATCCAGTAGCCGAGATAGACGTAGGGCAGGCCGAGCGCGCGGGCGTGCTCGACATGCTCGAGGATCATGTAGGAGCCGAGGCTGCGCTCCTCGAGGCCGGGCTCGAAGAAGGAATAGACCATCGAGATGCCGTCGGAGAGGCGGTCGCAAAGGGCGACGCCGACCAGTGGCCAGTCCTCGAACGCCGTGCTTCCTTCGCCTTCCGGCGGCAGCCGGTACTCGGTGATGAAGGTGTCGATGATGCTGTCCTGCACCATCATGAAATAGTCGAGCATGCTCATCTCGGCCATGCCGCCATCGCCGTGGCGGCTATCGATGTAGGCGCGGAAGAGCGCGTACTGCTCGGAGGTTGGCGCCGGCGGCATCCGCCGGGCGACGAGATCGGTGTTGCGCGTCTCGATGCGCTTCATCGTGCGCTTCGCCTCGAAATCCCCGACGATGATGCGGACCGAGGTGCAGGCCGAGCAGCCCTCGCAATAGGGCGTGTAGGCGATGTTCTGGCTGCGGCGAAAACCGTTCTTCAGCAGATGGTCGATGACATGGCGCGGCTTTTCCCGCGACAGATGCGTGAAGAGCTTGCGTTCCTGGCGATCGGGCAGATAGGGACACGTCTGCGGTGCCGTGATGTAGAAATCGGGAAAGTCCCTCTTCTGCTCCGTCACGGCACGCCCTCGCTACGCTCGTACAATCTTCGAGTGAGCGGACTTTAGGCAGGCGGCATCGCGCAAATCAAGCGTGGACAAAGTCAGGTTGCACTGCACGATGACGGGATTATCGATTGCCTGTGCAATTTGGCATCACTCTGCTGATGCAACCCGCCTTTTCAGAAGACACCGGCATCCAGGCCATAGGCCATGAGCCGCCCGAGCTCCTCGCATTGCGTTGCGAACTCCGGCTTGTACTCGCCCTTGAGGAGAAGGGGCGGCTGCACGGCGCGCCATTTGAGGCCCGTCGTAATGCTCTCGATGGCGCGGCGCGTGCCGGTGCCGTCGTGGCGGGCGCGGATGTAGACGGCGAAGGGCAGCGCCTCGGTTTTCTCCAGGCACGGATAATAGCTGCGGTCGAAGAAGTCCTTCAGCGCCCCGCTCATATAGCCGAGGTTCTCAGGTGTGCCGAGGATGACGGCGTTGCTCGCGAGCACGTCCTCGGGACCAGCCTCGAGCGGGGCTTTCACGGTGACGGAGATATCCACCTCGGCCGTGCGTGCGCCGTGAACGACCGCCTCGCGCAGCGCCAGCGTGTTGTCCGACGGCGCATGGGCCACGATAAGAAGACGCTTCGTCATGAGACGAGCGGCCCGGTCGGGCGTGTGGTTCGCCGCTCCGGTGACATGCCGAGGAGATGCTCCTTCGACAGAAAGCCGACCAGCCTGTTGCGATCGTCCACCACGCCGATGAGTGCCGCATCGCTCGCCATGACCGCGGAATAAACGGCGCTCAGAGGCGCCTCGGCCTTGACTGTCGGCAGACCCGGCTTCATCAGCGCCTCGATGCGGGCGCCGCGCGCGCCCGAAATCCAGGCCTCGGCGAGCTTCGTCTTCGTTACGGTGCCGACGATCGATTTTCCGGCTCCGGTGACGGGAAAGGCCGGTTGCGCCAGCTCGTTGAAGGTCGCCGCGACCGCCTCGACCGTGTCCGACGCATTGAGCGTGCGAAGGTTCGAGAAGCTCGCGCCGCCGGCGGTTGGCGCATCCGGCCGGCCGGCCCGGCGCGCATGCCGGAGTTCCGCCTCGGCCGCGAGGAAGATGAAGATCGCGACCAGCAGGAGCATCGGATCGTAGAGCCAGGCGAGCACGGCGAAACCGAGCGCGAAGGCCTGGCCGATCCGCGCCGCGATCAGCGTCGCCTTGGGGTGGCCAAGCCAAAGCGAGAGGAGACCCCGGAGGACCCGCCCGCCGTCCATCGGGAATGCGGGAATGAGGTTGAAGACGAGCAGCACGACATTGGCGACGGCGAGGCGATTGACGAGGTGGAGCGTGCCGGCCTCGGCCCGCGTCAGCTCGCTCAGATCGGCGGTCACGCCGAGCAAAAAGAGAAACGCGAAAAGCACGACGGCGACGGCCAGAGTCACGGCCGGTCCGGCAAGCGCCACGACAATCTCCTGACCGGGCTTCTCCGGCATGCGCTCCAAGGCGGCAACGCCGCCGATGGGCGTCAACGTCACCGTGGGTGTGCGGATGCCATAACGGCGGGCAGCGCCGACGTGACCGAACTCGTGCAGGATGACACAAACGAACAGCAACAGGATGAAGACAACCGCATAGACCGCTCCGGCCTGGCCGCCGCTCTGCCAGCCATCGAAGGCGACATAGGCGAGCAGGAGCGGAAAGGTCAGATGCACCTGCAGCAGCGTGCCGCCGATCCGGAAAAGGGGGTAGGAGCCGCCGAGCATTGATGCGCCTGATTTCGAGCTTCTGCTGTCGGCATTGTCATCGATTGGATGCACGGCCGCAACGCCAGCGAGCCGATTTTGCCGAAACTGTGCTGGCCCACTTCTGGCACTGCCCAATTCAGGATAGGAGCATACTACTCGCGAACGCGCCGAGGGTTGCGATGCATCGGGTGAGGTTGGCCGCCGTTCTGCTCGTCATGATCGTTGCGGCGGGGCTGTGGCCCAGCGTCGCTGCGGCCAAGCGCGAGCCCGCGCCGGCGTGCGGGGGCACGGACCTGATTGCAACTCTGGCGCAGACCGATCCGGTGGGTCACCGCCGCATCGTCGCGCGATCGGCCGAGTTCGAGAACAGCCGCGCCATCTTCTGGCTCATCGAGAAGGAGGGGGCCGAGCCCTCCTATCTGCTTGGCACCGTGCATCTCACCGATCCGAGGTTGAAGCGTTTGCCCGTGGCCGCCGAGATCGCTCTCGGCCGGGCGCACCAGGTCGCGGTCGAGACCTTTTTCGAGAGCGGTGAGGATACCGCAAGTGTGCTGGAAGGGATGAGCTCGGAAACCATCTCGTCGCGTTTTCATCGCTTGAGCGACCATCTCTCGAAGGACGAGTTCGCGAAACTGCAGCGCCTCACGAAGGAGGCGAAGCTCGCCCGGGACGAGCTCGATGAGCTCAACCCCTGGGTCGCCGAGATGCTGATCCAGGGCCGCTCGTGCGAGGCCAAGCGCATCGAGAAGGGCGAAATCGTCCTCGACGCCTGGATCGCCGGCAGGGCCGTGGCGCAGGGCATGCCGCTCAAGAAGCTCGAGACGGTCGCCGAGCAGTTCGAGGCCATGGCGGCCATTCCCTACGATCGGCAGATCGCCATGCTGCGCTATGCGCTCACCCACGACGATCAATCCGCCGAAAACGAGATGGAGACGATGATCGGCCTCTATCTCCGGCGCCAGGTGCCCGCGGCGGATGCGCTGACCAGGATGCGGGCCCCCGAGGCCGGCATCGCGGACGCCTATCTCGCAGCCTTCTGGGAGACCATCATCGGCCAGAGGAACGAGCGCTTCCTCACCAACGCGCGGCCGCTCATCGACAAGGGCCGGGTCTTTATCGCAGTGGGCGCCGCCCACCTTCCCGGCGATCGGGGTTTGGTCAGGATGCTCCGCGAGGCCGGCTACCGGGTCACGGCGGCCGACGATGGGCCGGGGCCGGACCTGGAGGTCGCCGCCTTGCCGGAGGCGCATCGGCCAGCGAAGAAGAACGCGTAAGCCCAAATTGAAGAAGCTCGCCAAGCTCGTAACTCCAGCCACGATCCGCAATCGGGAAGAGCGTTCCGGCGGCCGGAAGTAGGCTCGAGTTAGAGCACTTTCCGGTGGTGTATCAGTTTGAGTTTCAGCTTTTGGCCCAAAGCGGAAGAGCCGACGGCTGAGTTTCGCGCTACCTCGCCGAGTCCGCTTACGGTCATTCGCGTCAGCGAGTGGTACGGGGACAACGGGATATCGGTGCTCGCTCTGGGCATGCCGAAGAGAAACGAGGACATCGCTGCAGTCGAAACGTCGAAGCGATGCGCGCGTATCGGCCGGGCTAGCGAGCTTCGTTACGCCACCCGTACTGAAATAGTAGATCGCCACATTCCGAGGTCGCGTCTCAGAACCGCCGTAGCTACGCGTTGGGATACGGCCGTCATCATACCGCACGACCGGAGCTCCTCGGTCGAGTTCAGTAAATGCCGTCTGGCTGCCATAGGTATGCGCATGATCGGCGAATGTATCGGTCTGATAATTGCCGATCTTAGCATGGGATCGGTGTCGCCCTCTCGTCGCCCGCGACCGTCGTCAACGCCTCGCAAAAAACGCCTCGAAGATCGGGGGTCATCGCAATATCTTTGTCGACCAGTCGATCATCATAGTAGGCGTCTCTGTTTAGTCGCATAAACTGCAGCCAGCCCACTTTTCTGGTCAGCAAGTTTCGTTCCATCTGCGTACATCCAAGCGCCTTTGGGTGTCGCGAGGGAAAGGAATAGACTTTGGAGGAAGGATGCTAGGCAGGATGGTGCCAACAGGTAAGCTCTCAGTCGCCTGCCCAAATTCTTGCAATCCCTGAATTCTTCGTCTGGCACGTGTGCCTCCAATAATGTTTGGGCCGCGACGGAAGAGAAGGGGCCACCTCGACCGTCTTGCCCCTCGCTGACTGTCAGCTATCCTACTCAGAAGCGGTCGAAGCACAAGCTGCACATCGCACGATCTCGAATTCGACGAATTGGCCCGAAGCGGAAACGCAAACTGAGGCACTACCCACATTCCGACCGAGTGGAAACTGGTTGGTCAAAAAAAAGTGCTCAAAACCAATAACTGAGAGTTCCGGTCTAATTCCATCAGATCGAATAGCACTCTAGGCGATTGGCCTACCGGATCCTCAAGGCCCGTGCAGGCGTGCCGATGAGGATCCGATCAATCTCGGCCTGGCTCATGCCCTTCCGCCGCATCACCGGAACGACCCGCGCGAGGATGTGATGGTAGCCCTCGCCGCCATAGGCCGTGTGGCGGGAGATGTTGTCGATGTCCTCGGAGATGATCACCTGATCGAGATGGCCTTTCTCCATCAGCATCTGGATGCGATCGATGCGCAGGGCATCGTTCGGCATGTCGATCCCGGCCAGCGGATAGTAGCTGCTCTCGAGGCCGAAGAGATCCTGCTCCAGGTAGCATCCGGTCCTGGCGAGGCTAAGGAAATCGGCATCGGTGAAGATCGTGCGGTCGAGATGGCAGATGATGGTGCGGGTGGGATCGCCACCGGCTTTCTCGACGATACGGATGGCATCCATGGGCGCGGCCGGATGGCGTCCTGGATGGATGGTGAGCAGCATGCCCGTCTCGCGCTGGCAGCGGACGGCGGCGCGCAGCACGCGCTCTTCCACCGGATGCACCGGCCAGACGAGACCGATCTCGCCGATGATGCCGGGCCGGATGCCGGCGGTGCCGGTGTGGATGTCGGCGAGAATGGCCTCGGCGATCTCGTCTTCGGACTTCTCGGCCAAGCCCGGCGGATGAAGGTCGTTGACGTAGTAGCCCGTCCCCATGACGACATGCACGCCCGTCCGCTCGGAGACACGCCGGAGCAGGGCTGGATCGCGCCCGACGCCGATCGGCGTCAGCTCGACGAGCGCCCGGCCGCCATGGGCGTGATACTCCCGCATGGCGGCGACAGCGTCCTCCTCGCTCACCATCTGCAGCGTCGCCTTCAGGCTGTAGCTGTTGCGGCGGGCCTCGTAGGCGTTGGACGGCCCGAGCGGCGCGTGCCAGCCGGCGCCGAAGGTTTCCGGCTGGAAGGCGAGGCTGTGGCTTGGCTGCTCTTCGGCGGGGACGGCCAGGAAATCGATTTTCAAGTGCTCGTGCATGAGTGTCGAGCCGAGCTCTGAGGGCGCGATGGGTCCGCGGACGGTGACGATCTTGCCGGTGTCGGGGTGGGGCATGGCACATCTCCTCTACGCTCGAACCATAGCAGGCCGGTTCGCTGGCGCGCCGGGCTTTCAACGCAATGGCGAACCGCGCTACGCTCATGGACCGATTGAGGAGCCCCTGACGTCATGGATTTCACGCTGAGCGGCGAGCAACGGCTGATCAAGGAAACGGCCGAGGGTTTCGCGGCCGAGCAGATCGCGCCCAAGGCGCTCGATTGGGATCGCGACCGGCATTTCCCTATCGATGTCATCCGCTCGTCGGCGGCGCTGGGCTTGGGGGGCATGTTCGTCAGGCCGGAAAGCGGCGGCACCGGCCTCTCCCGCGTCGACGCGACGGTCGTCTTCGAGGCACTGGCGAGCGCCTGCCCGTGCATCGCCGCCTATATCTCCATCCACAACATGGTCGCCGCGATCGTCGACCGGCACGGCACCGACGCGCAGCGCGCGCGCTGGCTCGGCGATCTCGTCTCGATGACGAAGCTTTCGAGCTACTGCCTGACGGAGCCGGGGGTGGGCTCGGATGCCGCCAATCTGCAGACGCGCGCCGTCCGCGAGGGCGATGACCTACATGCTCAACGGGCACGAAGCAGTTCATCTCCGGTGCTGGCGCGGCGGACATCTATCTCGTGATGGCGCGGACCGGGGGCGAGGGCGCCAAGGGCGTCTCGGCCTTCATCGTCGAGCGCGGCGCGGCGGGTCTCTCCTTTGGCCCGAACGAGCGCAAGATGGGCTGGAACGCGCAACCGACGCGGCCGGTGATCATGGAGAAGGTGCGCGTGCCGGCCGCCAATCTGCTGGGCGAGGAGGGGAGCGGCTTCCGCGTCGCCATGGCCGGGCTCGACGGCGGGCGCCTCAACATCGCGGCCTGCTCGCTCGGCGGCGCGCAGTCGGCCTACGACAAGGCCGTCGCCTATGCGCGGGAGCGGCGCGCCTTCGGCCAGGAGCTGGCGCGATTCCAGGCCTTGCGGTTCCGGCTGGCCGACATGGCGACCGGGCTCGAGGTGGCGCGGACCTTTCTCTGGCGCGCCGCCTCGGCCTTCGACGAGGGCAGTCCCGACGCGACGCGGCTGTCGGCCATGGCCAAGCGCCATTGCACGGACGAGGGTTTCGAGATCGCCAACGGGGCGCTCCAGATCCTCGGCGGCTACGGCTATCTTTCCGACTACGGCATCGAGAAGATCGTCCGTGATCTGCGCGTGCACCAGATTCTCGAGGGCACGAACGAGATCATGCGGGTGATCATTGCGCGCGGGCTGTGAGCGGCCTCATTGGCGTTCCAGCTTGATCGATCCGTTAAAGTTTCAGTCATCTTGATCTCTCCCAGGTGATATTGGTTTCGCGAACTTAACTCTTCGAAAATTGTCCTGATCCAGATTATCCGCAGCGCGCCGGAATGCGGGTCCGGTGTATTTTGCTTGTCCGATGACGAGGTATCATGAGCTTCCGCCAGGACCAGTCCGGCTCGATCTCGATTCTGTTCTGCGCCACCGTCATCATCGTTCTCGGCATCCTGGCGCTGGCGGTCGACGGCGGCAATGCCGTCCGCACGCGGGCCGAGATCCAGAATGCCATGGATGCGGCGGCGCTTGCCGGCGCCCGCGCCAAGATGATGGGTGGCGATGCGGAGGCAGCCGTCGCGGCCGCCATCGCCGCCAACTGGAGCAACAAGCATTCCGATCTGCCGATCACCATCGGCAGCGTGACGATCAATGGCGGCGTCGTGCGCATTGCCGCGACCGCCAAGTCGCCGGCCGTGTTCGGACCGACGATCGGCCTCGCCGAGCTCAACATGTCGCTCGATGCCGAGGCCGCCTATGGCGTCGGTGACGTCGAGATCGCGCTCGTCCTCGACAACACGCTGTCGATGTCGGGAACGAAGCTCGAGGCCCTCAAGGACGCCGCTCACACACTCGTCGACAGGGTGACAGATGCGCCCGACGCCGACGCGCATCTGCGGATCTCGCTCGTTCCCTTCGGCCAGTATGTGAATGTCGGCATGGGCTACCGCGGCGAGAGCTGGCTGTCGGTCGCCGACGACTATTCGACGACGGCCAATCAGTGCTGGAACACCTATCCCGACGCTGTCAGCTCCAACTGCCGCCAGGAGACCGTCAACACGACTGAGGACGGCATGCCCTACAGCTACGAGACCGAAGTGTGCGACTGGGACTATGGCGATCCGGTCGAGGTCTGCGGCGACGTCACCGACAACTATGTCTGGTACGGTTGCGTCGGATCGCGCACGGGCGCGCTCGATCTTGCCGACGCGGTGACCTCGGCCGAGCCGGTTCCGGGGATTCTCAATGCCTCGTGCAACAGCCCGCTGACGCGGCTCGGCAACAACTGGTCCGCGCTTGGCAACGAAATCGACGCGCAGGTCGCCAATGGCGACACTTACATTCCGGCTGGACTGCTCTGGGGCTGGCGGACGCTCTCGCACCGGCCGCCGTTCGGCGATGGCGCCGATCCGGCGATCAAACCGGACATCCGCAAGATCGTCGTGCTCATGACCGACGGCGCCAACTCGCGCTCGCCGACCTACCCGGAGCATGACGGCTGGGATGCCGCCATCGCCAATCAGAATACCCGAGATATTTGCGAGTCGATGAAGGCGGAGCACATCACGATCTACACGGTTGCCTTCCAGGTTTCGGATGGCGGCGCGCTGAGCATGCTTTCGGAATGTGCCACCAACCCGATCAACGCCTACAACGCCGACAACGCCTCGGAGCTCGAGCAGGCCTTCGAGTTGATCGGCGGGGCGATCGTGGCGCTCAGGCTCACCAAGTAGCGGCCCGCGAGCCCCCTTGTACTATTGCCAGGGATATGCAATCTAGGATTGCATTTCCTTTCGCGGGGTTGCTCCATGACCGTTTACCGGCCTTCACCTGCTCCAGCCTATCTGCGCCGTCGCGGCGCCGCCATGCGGGCTGGCCGAGATGGCCTCGCGGTTCGCGAGGTGGTGCTGATCGCGCCGGAGTTCGATCGAGGCCTCGCTTTGCGAGGCCATGCTCCGCTTGATGTACGGTTACGGCACGCATATCGCGGTTGCCCGGACCATCGGCAAGGGCCTCGATCAGCTGCTGGCCGGCATGCCGGACCTCGTCGTCCTGTCGGATCGCCTGCCGCCTCAGGATGATGCCGTCGGGACCATGCCGATCATTCGCCGCTGCGGCTATCAGGGGCCAATCATCGTCATTGGGCCAACCGGCGGGCGGGAGCGGGTGAAGGCGCTGCGCGCGGCCGGTGCCGCCGACGCGCTCGCCCGGCACGAGATCCTCGGCGCCCGCTTCGCCGAAGCCATGCGGGCGGCTCAGCCGGTCGCTGTCATCGCCGGTTGAGCCCGCGCGGTAATTGACGCCCGGTAGCTCGGCTCGCTGGCGCGCCATATGTGTCTTGATTGCCGAACTGCCTCCTTTATCCTGTGGTCCTGCGGTCGCCGTCCCGGCGTCTGCGACGACGGGTGAGTTCGTGCTGCACAGACGTGCACTTCTGATGGCATCGGGTGCAACGCTTGTTGCGCATCCCCTGCTGTCCGCTTGTGATCGCAAGCGGATGCCGTTGCTCGCCATCCTCTCGCCGGCCGATCCGGGTGCGGCCGTCATGAAGCTCGTCAATCAACCGTTCAAGGACGCACTGGCGAAGCTCGGCTGGGAGCCGGGCCGGACGTTGAGGCTCGAGGAGCGCTTCGCGCATGGGGAGGCGAGCCGGTTGCCGGCGCTTGCCGCCGAGCTGGTTGGCTTGGCGCCGGACGTGCTCTTCACGAACACGAGCACAGCAGTCGCCGCCGCCGCAGCTGCAACCCGCACGATCCCGATCGTCGCTGGGCCGGCCGGCAGCGTTCTCATCGAACTGGCCGGTGGCAATCTCTCCAAGCCGACGACCAATGTCACCGGGTTCGTGCTGTCCCGGCCCGAGACCGACGTGAAGTGCATCTCGTTGCTGATCGAGGCAGTGCCATCCCTTGGGCGGATCGGTTTGTTGGTCAATCCCAACAACCCGCAAACCCTCGACTATCCCAAGCCGCAAATGGCCGTTCTCAACAAACCCAATGTGACGCTGATGCGCTTCGAAGCAACCGGCCCCGGCGACGTCGACCTCGCGCTCAATGCGGCATTGGCGCAACAAATCCATGCGTTATTCGTTGTCGACGACGCGTCCATCGCGGCAGACCCAGAAGTGCGCAAACGCATCGTGGCCTTCGCCGCGGAACATCGCTTCCCGGTGACCTCGACGCATGCTGCCTTTGCACGCGACGGCGCGCTGCTGACCATGGGGCCGACAGTCCCTGCCTTGGCAGTGGCCGCGGCCGGCTATGTCGACAAGATACTGCGCGGCGCCAAGGTCGCCGAACTACCGGTCCAGCTGCCGACTGTCTTGACGACGATCATCAATCTGAGAACGGCTGCGGCGCTCGGCGTGACCGTCCCACCGGCGATTGTCGTGCATGCGACCGAGGTGATCGAATAGAGGGGCGGACGAGGTCACGAGCATCGTGGGCGCCCTCCGGCGTGGCTGGTCAGGTGACAGGCCGCGGCTCGGTCGCTAGATTGCCACCAAATTTCTCTCAATCCCGCATTCGACGAGAAAGGCAAGGCATCCCCATGGCTCACGAGGAGCTCTCCCACTTCATCGGCGGCAAGCGCATCAAGGGCAAGTCCGGCCGCTTCTCCGATGTTTATTGGCCGATGACCGGCGAAGTCGCCGCCAGGGTGCCGCTCGCCTCGAAGGCGGAGGTCAGGGCTGCGGTCGAGAATGCGCTCGCTGCCCAGCCCGCCTGGGGCGCGGAAAATCCACAGCGGCGGGCACGGGTCTTCATGAAGTTCGTCGCGCTGCTCGGCCGCGACATGGACAAGCTCGCCGACAAGCTCGCCCGCGAACACGGCAAGACGATTGCCGACGCCAAGGGCGACATCCAGCGTGGCCTCGAGGTCGCCGAGTTCGCCATCGGCATCCCGCATCTGCTCAAGGGCGAGTACACGGACGCGGCCGGTCCCGGCATCGACATGTATTCGATGCGCCAGCCCTTGGGTGTCGTCGCCGGCATCACGCCGTTCAACTTCCCGGCGATGATCCCGATGTGGAAATTCGCGCCGGCGATCGCCTGCGGCAACGCCTTCATCCTGAAGCCATCGGAGCGCGACCCTTCAGTGCCGATCATGCTGGCCGAGCTGATGATCGAGGCGGGCCTGCCGCCCGGCATCCTCAACGTCGTCAACGGCGACAAGGAGGCGGTCGACGCAATCCTCGACGATGCCGACATCCAGGCCGTTGGCTTCGTCGGCTCGACGCCGATCGCGAGCTACGTCTATTCGCGGGCAACGGCCACGGGCAAGCGCGCGCAATGCTTCGGTGGCGCCAAGAACCACATGGTCATCATGCCGGACGCCGACATGAACCAGGTGGTCGACGCGCTGATCGGTGCGGGCTACGGCTCGGCCGGCGAGCGCTGCATGGCGATCTCGGTCGCCGTGCCAATCGGCGAGAAGACGGCGGATCAGCTGATCGAAAGGCTCATCCCGCGCGTCGAGAGCCTGAAGATCGGTCCTTCCACCGATCCTGGCGCCGATTTCGGTCCGCTCATCACGAAAGAGGCGGTGGCGCGCGTGCGCGGCTATGTCGATCAAGGCGTCAAGGAAGGCGCCAAGCTCAAGGTCGACGGTCGAGGCTTCAAGATGCAGGGTTATGAGAGCGGCTTCTACATGGGCGGGTGCCTTTTCGACCACGTGACGCCCGAGATGAAGATCTACAAGGAAGAGATCTTCGGGCCGGTGTTGTCGGTCGTGCGCGCCAAGGACTACGGCGAGGGCCTGAAGCTCGTGAACGATCACGAGTACGGCAACGGCGTCGCCATTTACACGCGCGACGGCGATACGGCGCGGGATTTCGCCGCCAAGTGCAGGATCGGCATGGTCGGCGTCAACGTGCCGATCCCGGTGCCGCTCGCCTATCACACCTTCGGCGGCTGGAAGCGCTCAGGCTTCGGCGATCTGAACCAGCACGGCCCGGATTCGGTGCGGTTCTACACGCGCACCAAGACGGTGACGAGCCGCTGGCCGTCGGGTGTCAAGGAGGGGGCGGAGTTCAGCATTCCGACGATGGGGTAGGACGCGGTGGACCATACAAGGACGTAGCAGTGGGCGAGTATGCTATTTTGTTGCTGACATTTGTCAGCTCAGTAATCGGAGGCGTCGCGGTCGTCGTTGCGCAGTCGTTGTTTGCCCGCAGAGACGAAGCCGAGAAGAGGGTAAATGAAGCAAGAAATCAGGCTTACGCGGATTACCTGCGGGGAGCGGCTGAGCTTGCATTTCGATCCAAGTCGCCAAGTGAGATGGCAACGGTAGCCGATGCCAAAGCTCGGATCGCAGTCTATGGTTCAGGTGGTGTCATCGAAGCAATGTCAGATTTCGAGCGATCCGGAGCTTCACTGAAGTCCTTGGGTGGACAGAGGGCATTTCTTGGTATCGTACGAGCGATGCGGAGTGACGCCCGCTCTGTAGGTGATTACGCAGTCGACCAGTCGTTGGCGAACATGTTGTTTGGATTGCCGGAGGATGATTCTGGCAAGAGTTAGAAGGTGTGAGCGCAATGGACTACACCAAGTTCATCACCGTCGAGCCGGGTAAGCGCAGCGGCAAGCCGTGCATTCGCGGCATGCGTATCTCCGTGACCGATGTGCTCGAATACTTGGCCGGCGGCATGACCGAGGATGAGATTCTGGCCGACTTCCCCTATCTCACCCGAGACGACATTCGGGCTTGCTTGGCATTTGCCGCGGATCGCGAGCGCCGCCTGATGTCGGCGACGGCAAAGTGAGCCTGCTGTTCGACGCCAATCTCTCGCCGCGCTTGGTGAGCCTGCGGCGCGACATCACCGAACAAATGCGCTAGTCTGTCCATATGAACGCCCCCGCTCCACCTCCGATCCCTTCCCGGATGACCGTCGAGCAGTTCCACGCCTGGTTGGATGCGCGGGCGGCGCATCTGGCGTATGACGAACCGAAGTGGGAGCTGTTCAACGGGGTGCCGGAAATGCAGTCCAGCGAGCAGTGGATTCACGGGCGTGTCAAAGTGCAGATCTGGCTAGCCTTTCGCGACGCCATCGAGAGATCAGGATTGCCGCTCGAAGCGGCGCTCGACAGCATCGGCGTCGCGATCGGCGCGAACGAGGAGTATGTGCCGGAGGTCGTCGTGTTCCCGGCTGGGCAGATCGGCGATCAGGACCGGCAGGCGCCCGATCCGTTGATCGTGGTCGAGGTGCTGTCGCCCTCGTCGCGAGCCAAGGATCTGAATACGAAAGTCGCCGGCTACGGCCGCGTGCCGACTATCCGGCACTACCTTGTGTTCGATCCCCAAGCGAGGGAGATCATCCACGTCGAGCGCGTCGGGGACGCTCTTGTCCGCCGCGAGCCCTCGATCACCACTGGCGTGCTGCGCCTCGACCCACCGGGCCTCGAGATCGATGCCGGGGCGTGCTTCGGATAGGCCGCAAAGCCGCTTGACCGCAGCTTGCTCGGAAGCGGCGAAGGGCGGGCCCCGTGACCCGCCCCATCTTCCTACGCCATCGCCCGCGCCTCGTACCGGTACCCAATCCCGCGCACCGTCAGGATCGTCTCCGGACGCGCCGGGTCGCGCTCGATTTTCCTGCGAAGCCGCGAGATGCGGATGTCGAGCGAGCGGTCGAACGGCGTCCAGGTGCGGCCATAGGCGAGTTCGGCGATCTCGTCGCGATTGAGCGCCTGGTTGGGGTGCTCCATGAAGATCTTCAGAAGCGCGATCTCCATCTCGGTGAGTTGCGTCACCCGCCCGCCCGGATCGCGCAGCGTCCGCGAGTTGAGGTCGAGGAAGCAGGAGCCGAACGACATGAGATCGCCCGAGATGCTCTTTGCCGTCACCGGTATGATGCCCTTGGCCATCCGCCGCTGGATCGCCTTGAGGCGGGCCAGCAGCTCGCGCAGGTCGAGCGGCTTCATAAGGCAATCGTCGGCGCCGGCTTCGAGTGAGCAGATGCGCTCCACTGGATCGGCGCTGCGCGTCATCATCAGGATGCCCATGCGGGTGCGTTCGGAGAGCCGTCGCGCCAGCGCCAGCGGATCGGCCCCGGCAATCGCGAAGTCGAGCACGAGAAAATCGGCCATGTCGCTCATGACGATGCGCTCGAGGCGGTCGGCGTCCTCGGCGAGCGTCACTTTCGAGCCATTGGCCGTGAGATAGGTCTCGATCGCGGATGCCGTCGCGGCATCGGGATCGCAGACGAGAATGTGTGAGGATCTGAGCACAGGAAGTCTCCCCTTTATTTGGTCGCGCTCGGCAGCATGGGCGCAGGCTTCGTTGCGATGTGCTGTCCCGGCCGGGCTCTTTGACCCGTTCCGCGGCACATCCCGGCCTGCCTCCTGCGAACCCTCGCGGAAGCGTGTTTCATCAACCCGTGACTGTGGTGTGTCGTGAGGCGCGTGCGAGGCCCCCCCGGGAGGCCGAAGCCTGCCCGGGGGGCTCCCGGCCAAGCAGCGGGTGCCGATTGGCACCCGCGCCCGGCGGCTAGCTGATCTCAGTAGCCGTTCTTGCAGTACCAGTACTTGTCCCACCAATACTCGGCGCGATGCCAGTCGCCGCGGTACTCGGCGCGCAGCGCCCGCTTCTTGTACTTGTAGCAGCCGTTTCCGTAGAACGAGACGTGGACGTGCTTGTTGCTGAAGTACACGCCGCCGCCGTAGCCGGCCTGGGCCGGGGCTGTCGCCATCGTCGCCGCAACCGCCAGCGCACCGACGCTCATCATCAATTTCTTCATCATGGTCATCTCCCTGAGTTTTTGTTGGAGCCTTGGGTTCTTCTCGTTCGGCTTCCGGGTCTTCGCTCTCGCTTAGTCCCGTCCGCCATGACCAGGAGTTGGGAAGCCTCCTCGAAAAGCCAAAGGGAGAGATACACGTTTGGTTCTGAAACATGTCAACCCATTGAAAAATATGAGTTACGTGCGGAACATGTGCGGCTGTGACTGTTACAATAGATACAGAACTGTTACATATGTGACAAGCCCGGGGACCGGAAAGGCCTGATTTCCCGGTCTCCGGGAGTGGCGGCCTGGGGAGGGCTGTTACACAGGGAACAGGTTTGGGCGGTCTGGCGGCGCGGCAACCGGTTGGAACGGCTTCCGGCCGGGAGGGGCGGGGCCTGCAAAGATCCGCGCAGAGGGTGAGGGCGTGTCCAGCGGGGGGGCGCGCATTGCCGACCCGGGCCGGTTCAGTCGGTCACTGGCTCGATGGCTGGACGCCAGCGCCACACATGGCAATGCCTTGCGCATCCAGAATCTCTGCTCCAAACGCAACGCATGACGCTGCAAGTCTCCGCGCGGAGGATGCGCCCATCGAAGCGGCGGGCGGAGAGGAAATGAATGTGCTCTACGCCGCGATGTCGGATGCGCCTCGGCTTGACGCGTCCTAAGCCTCCGCCTACGCCTCCCTCGGAAACCCCGCCCGAGGAGCCCCCCACCCATGGCCGACAACGCCCCGAAATTCGACACGCTCGCCATTCACGCCGGCGCCAAGCCCGACCCCTCGACGGGCGCACGCGCAACGCCGATCTATCAAACGACGGCGTACGTCTTCAACGATGTCGACCACGCGGCGGCGCTGTTCAATCTGGAAGCCTTCGGCAACATCTACACCCGCATCGGCAACCCGACGCAGGGCGTGCTCGAGGAGCGGATCGCGGCGCTCGAAGGTGGCACGGCGGCGCTGGCTGTGGCGTCAGGCCATGCCGCGCAGCATCTCGTGTTCCATACGCTCATGGAGCCGGGCGACGAGTTCATCGCGGCCAAGCAACTCTACGGCGGCTCCATCAACCAGTTCGGCCAGTCCTTCAAGAAGATGAGCTGGAACGTGAAATGGGCCGACAGCCACGACGCCAAATCCTTCGAAGCGCTCGTGACGCCGAAAACGCGCGCCATCTTCTGCGAGAGTATCGCCAATCCCGGCGGCATCATCGTCGATCTGAGGGCGATCGCGGCGGTGGCCAAGAAGGCCGGCGTGCCGCTCATCGTCGACAACACGCTGGCGACTCCCTACCTCTGCAAGCCCAAGGAGTTCGGCGCTGACATCGTCATCCATTCGGCGACCAAGTTCCTGGGCGGCCACGGCAACTCGATCGCCGGCCTCATCGTTGACTGCGGCACCTTCGACTGGATGAAGTCGGGCAAGTACCCCTCGCTCTCGGAGCCGAACCCGAGCTACAACGGCATGAAACTCGCCGAGACCTTCGGCAACTTTTCCTTCGCGATCGCCTGCCGAGTGCTGGGCCTGCGCGATCTGGGGCCTGCGATCGCGCCGCTGAACGCCTTCCTGGTGCTGACCGGTATCGAAACGCTGCCGCTGCGCATGGCGCGTCATTGCGAGAACGCGACAGCCGTCGCCGAGTGGCTGGCCAAGCACAAGAAGGTGGATTGGGTGAACTATGCCGGTCTCGAGGACAACGCGTATTACAAGCTCCACAAGGTGATCTGTCCCAAGGGCGCGGGCGCGGTGTTCACCTTCGGCGTCAAGGGCGGATACGAGGCGGGCGTCAAGCTCGTCTCGAAGGTGGAGCTGTTCTCACACGTGGCCAACATCGGAGATACGCGCTCGCTCATCATCCATCCGGCCTCCACCACCCATCGCCAGGTGCCGAAGGATCGGCTCAAGGATGCGGGCGCGGGACCCGATGTCGTGCGCTTGTCGGTCGGCATCGAGGACAAGGCCGACATCATCGCCGATCTTGAGCAGGCGCTGGCGGAGATTTGAGCGATGACTGCTGTTGGAGCCGAGGCCGTTCCCCATCTCGATCACATCGTGTGGGCGGCCTCGGACTTGGCGGCGGGCGTGGCGCATTTCGAAGCGCTGACGGGCGTACGCGCGACGCCGGGCGGTAGGCATACGCGCGGCGGCACCGAGAATGCGCTCGTCAGTCTCGGCGGCGGGACCTATCTCGAAATCGTCGCGCCGGTGCCGGGCACGACGGAGACGGGCCGCTGGCTGTCCTTCTGCCGCGCATCGGCCGAGCCGCGGATTTTGACCTATTGCATGCGCTCGCCGGCGTCTCTCGATGAATTGGCGAGGCGAGAGGCGGCGGCGGGCCGGCGGACCGAGGGACCCTATGACCTCAGCCGCCGCCGGCCGGATGGGGCATTGCTCAGCTGGAAGCTTCTCGACGTCGAGACAGCACCTTTCGATCGCGCCGTGCCGTTCTTCATCGACTGGCTTCAGAGCCCGCACCCTTCCGCCTCGGCGGCGGGCGTGGTTACACTCGAGCGCTTCGAGCTCGGGCATCCGGAGCCCGAGGCATTGGTCGCGCGATTGAAGGCCATCGGGGTTTCTCTGCCTGTCGTTCAGGCACCTCAGTTGCGGTTCGAAGCGGTGTTGACCGGTCCGGACGGCGAGACGCGGCTTGGTTGATCGAGACGCGGCTTGTGCCCGTCATCACCCGGCACTTACATCCCACCACCATGCGCACCTGCCTCTTCGACTTCGAGCTTCCCGACGACCTGATCGCGCTCTATCCGGCGAGCCCGCGGGACGCGGCGCGGCTGCTGGTTGTTCGGCAGGGCGAAAGTCTTGATGATCGGCATGTGCGCGACCTGCCCGATCTGCTGCGCCCCGGCGATGCGCTCGTCGTCAACGACACGCGTGTCATCATGGCGGAGCTTTCCGGCACGCGAACGCGCGAGGACGGGGCCGTGGCGCGTATCCATGCGAACCTGCTGCAGCGCCTCGACGACAGTCGCTGGTTGGCGCTGGCGCGGCCTGGCAAGCGGTTGAAGGCCGGGGACCGAATTCGCTTCGGCGCCGAGGGTGCGGGCGATGTCTGCCTAGCGGGCACGCTCGATGCGACGGTGGGGGTGAAGGGCGAGGGCGGTGAGGTCGAGCTAGTGTTTGATCTGCGCGGCAGCTTCCTCGACGAGGCGATAGCCGCGCAGGGCCATGTGCCGCTGCCGCCCTACATCGCCGGCAAACGCCAAGTCGAGGACCGCGACCGCGCCGACTACCAGACCCTGTTCGCTTTCCGTGAGGGCGCCGTTGCCGCGCCGACCGCGGGCCTGCACTTCACGCCCGAGCTGATGGAGCGGCTCACAGCGCGCGGCATTTCGCGGCACACGGTGACGCTGCATGTCGGCGCCGGAACCTTTCTGCCGATTAAGTCCGAGGACACAACTCACCACAAGATGCACGCGGAGTGGGGCGAGGTGACGGAGGAGACGGCCGCCGCGCTCGACGCGGTGCGGGCGAAGGGCGGCAGCATCGTCGCCGTAGGCACGACCTCGCTGCGCCTGCTCGAGTCGGCCACCGGCGAGGACGGCCTCATCCGACCCTTCCGCGGCGAAACGGCAATCTTCATCACGCCGGGCTATCGCTTCAAGGCTGTCGACGTGCTGATGACCAACTTCCACCTGCCGCGCTCGACGCTGTTCATGCTGGTCTCGGCGTTTGCGGGGCTGGAGACCATGCAAGCGGCCTATGCCCATGCGATTGCGGAGCGGTATCGGTTCTATTCGTATGGGGATGCGACGCTGTTGTTTAAAGCGCCAGAGCAGGTCAAAGCATGAGCATGTTTGTTTTCACCCTCGACGCCACTGACGGACGCGCGCGCACCGGTGTCATCCACACTCCGCACGGCGTGATCCGCACGCCGGCCTTCATGCCGGTGGGTACGGCGGGGACGGTGAAGGCGATGTTTCTGAAGGACGTGAAGGAGGCGGGCTCCGACATCATCCTCGGCAACACCTATCATCTGATGTTGCGGCCCGGTGCGGAGCGTGTCGCCAGGCTCGGGGGCTTGCACACATTCATCGGCTGGGACGGGCCGATCCTGACCGACTCAGGCGGCTTCCAGGTCATGAGCCTCGCCAAGCTCCGCAAGATGACGGAGGAGGGCGCGACCTTCCAATCGCACATCGACGGCTCGCGGCACCACCTCTCGCCCGAGCGCTCCATCGAGATCCAATGCCTGCTCGGCGCCGACATCCAGATGCAGCTCGACGAGTGCCTGGAAATGCCGGCGACGCGCGAAGAGACCGAGCGTGCCATGGAGCTGTCATTGCGCTGGGCCGCGCGCTCGAAGGTTGCCTTCGAAAAGCTCAGCACACCCGGCCAGGCCCTCTACGGCATCGTCCAGGGCGGCACCGATCCGGCGCTGCGCCGCCGCTCGGCGAAAGGGCTTGTCGCCATGGGGTTCCATGGCCATTCGATCGGTGGGCTCGCGGTCGGCGAGCCGCAATCCGAGATGCTGGCCATGATCGATGTCGTCGAGCCGCTGCTGCCAAGAGAGAAGCCGCGCTATCTGATGGGCGTCGGTACGCCGGAGGACATCTTGGAAGCGGTGGCGCTCGGCGTCGATCAGTTCGACTGCGTGATGCCGACGCGCGCCGGCCGCCACGGCCTCGCCTACACCTGGGACGGCAAGGTCAAATTCAAGAACGCGGCGCATGCCGAGGACGAGCGGCCGCTGGATGCCACGTCCTCATGTCCGGCGACCCGCGACTATTCCCGCGCCTACCTGCATCACCTCGTCAAAGCGGGCGAGCATCTCGCCGCCATGCTGCTCACCTGGAACAACGTCGCTTTCTATCAGGCGCTGATGGCGGGCATCCGCGCGGCGATCGCGGAGAGGCGGTATGCTGAGTTCAAGGCGGAGACGTTGGCGCGGATGCGGGGGGCGGACGGTCACATCAAGTGATCGCCAATCGTACATGCGCTGAAACAGTCTGATAGTGTCACGGTTGCAAATCCCGCTTTCGGCCGGAGTCGACTTTCATGGACAAGTTCGGGATAGGGCATGCTTCGAGCATGGACGCGTTTTCTGACCCACAGGCTGTCGCGCGCTATGCCGAAAGGCCGCCGCGTCTTGTGCCCGGATTCGCTGACATGCAGCGCATGGTCATGCTGCTCCTCGCGGAGCGTGCGCCGGACGATGCGCGTGTGTTGGTCCTCGGCGCAGGCGGTGGTTTGGAGATCAAGGTGTTTGCCGAAGCCCGGCCCGGTTGGCGGTTCGACGGGGTCGATCCATCCGCCGCAATGCTCGACCTGGCACGGGTGACCCTTGGGCCTCTCCTTACCCGCGCACGATTGCACCATGGGCTCATCGACTGCGCGCCGGATGGTCTGTTCGACGCTGCGACATGCATCCTGACGATGCACTTTATCGAGCGCGAGGAGCGCCTGCGGACGCTCAAAGAGGTGCGACGCCGCCTGAAACCCGGGGCGCCCTTCGTGGTCGCCCACTTCAGCTTCCCGCAAGGAGCCGGGGAGCCGGACCTCTGGCTCGCACGCTATGCCGCCTTTGCGATAGCTTCCGGCGTTGAGCCGTCACAGGCGGACGATGCGCGGTCCGCGATCGCGGCCCGTTTGCCAATTCTCAGCCCGGAGGACGACGAGCGGCAATTGCGTGATGCGGGGTTCGACGACGTCAGCCTCTTCTACGCCGGCTTCGCGTTTCGTGGCTGGGTTGCCCACGCCTGAGTGCTGCTGGCGCGTGGAGTCTTTGAAGCGGTTCAGCCCGAGGCCCGGCCGATCATTGCCATCGCCTCGAGAACCGTCGCGCGCCGGATTGGGCCGCGGCCGACGCTCCTGAGGCGGAGCTCCTCGACGACCGGTGCACCGCCGCGCCGCATCGCCGCGAGATAAACGAGACCGACAGGCTTGCTGGCCGTGCCGCCGCCGGGGCCTGCAACGCCGGTCACGGCAACCGCAACGTCGGCGCGCGATTGCCGGATCGCACCCTCCGCCATCGCCTGCGCCACCTCGGGGCTGACCGCGCCGTGCGTGGCGATCAGCGCCGGCGGCACGCCGAGCATCTCGGATTTCGCTTCGTTCGAATAGGTTACGAAGCCGCGGTCGAAGACATCTGAGGAACCGGCGATCTCGGTGATCGCGCCGGCGATGAGGCCGCCGGTACAGGATTCGGCCGTCGCGAGCTTCAAGCCCTTGGCGCGCAGGAGATCGACGAGTGCCTTGGCCTCGGCAATGAGTTGTGGATCACCGGAAATGACGAGGCCCTCCGTGCTGTTCCCCGGCACATTAGCCGAGGCAGCGCGAAGGGCCTACTCAGTCTTGCGATTCCAATATCAGGCGGCGACGAGCTTCTCGGCCGAATCCAACAAACGATCGAACGTACCGGTCGAACTCGTTGCCCATCGTCTGCACGACGCGAAGCTGGGTTTCCCGCCAGATCGGATAAGCCTTGCGGATCGCGTCGTCGCCGGCGGCCGTCAGATGCAGGCCACGGCCGCGGCGGCCGGCCGGCGGATCCATATTGATGAGCCTCAGGCTCACCAGCCGCTTCAGATTGCGCGACAGCGTCGATTTCTCGATGTCGAGGTCGAACCCGATCTCGGCGGCCGTCACGCCATCCTGCTGGGCAACCGCCGTCAGCAGCGTGAACTGGCTGGCGGTGAGGCCGAGGCGGCGGAGCGCATCGTCATAGACGCGCGTAATGATGCGGCTCATGCGGCGGGCGCGGAGTGCCACGCAACACGAGGATGAGCTTTCGGCTATCTCGGCGGCACTCAGCGACTCGGTCTGTGTCAGACCTTCCATGGCGATGGCTCCCCGAAGTCAGCTGCGGACATACAACCGAAGCTGCTACAATTCGGGGCGGGCCTGCAATGCTTCGCTCATCACGTGTTTGGATCAGTTTCGGACGAAGGGGAGCTTGAGCGTCACGGTGGCGAGCGCGGCCAGGCCCTCGCCGCGGCCGGTGAAGCCCAGGCGCTCGCTGGTGGTGGCCTTGATCGAGACGCGCTGGGGCGCAAGCTCGAGCATGCCGGCGAGGCGGGCGGTCATGGCCGCGCGGTGGGGACCGATGCGCGGCTGTTCGGCGATGACGGTGATGTCGGCATGGACGATCCGGCCGCCCGCTGCCGTGACGAGTTGTGCCGCATGGCGGACGAACAGTTCGGAAGCCGCGCCCTTCCACTGCGGATCGCTCGGAGGGAAATGCACGCCGATGTCGCCCGCGCCAAGCGCGCCGAGGATGGCGTCTGTCAGCGCGTGCAGAGGTGCATCGGCGTCCGAATGACCTTCGAGGCCGTGAGTGTGTGGCACGCGGACGCCGCAGAGCATGACGTGATCACCCGCCGTGAAGCGGTGCACGTCGAAACCGTTGCCGGTGACGGTTTCGCCTTGGGCGATGAGGCGATCACGGAATAGCCGGTTCTCGGCTTCCAGAAAGTCCGCGGCGGTGGTGAGCTTCATGTTGCTTTCGTGTCCCGCGACCAGCTTGACGGAAAGGCCCGCCCATTCGGCGACATGGGCGTCGTCGGTGAGACCCGAGACGCCGGCAGATGCGGCACGGCGGTGCGCGTCGAGGATCGCGGGGTAGCGAAAGCCTTGCGGGGTCTGGGTGCGCAAAAGCCCCGTGCGGTCGACGGTCTCGCGGATGAAACCGGTGTCGCCGCGCTTGATGGTGTCGTGGATCGGCAGAGACGGAATGGCGCCATCGGCATCGCCCAAGCCCTCGAGCACGCGGTCGATGGTGCCGGCATCGACGAAGGGGCGCGCGGCGTCGTGGATGAGGACATGGGTCGGGTTCGCATGGCTGAGCGCCTCGAGCCCGGCGCGGACCGACTCCTGCCGCGTCGCCCCGCCGGTCGCGGGCTGGAGCAGGCGACCCTCGATGCCCGCGACGCATTCACCATAGGCCTCGCAGTCGTCCGGGTGGATAACCACGAGCGTGTGGTTAATCGCGGGATGCGCAAGAAACGGGGATAAACTCCGCCGCAGCACGGCCTGGCCATCGAGCGCTATGTACTGTTTCGGCCCGAGCGCCCCCGACCGCGCCCCACGGCCGGCGGCGACGATGAGGGCCACTGTGGGGGCGATCGGCACGGAGGGGCTCCTGGGGCTTCCTAGGGGCTTTGGGAGGGGCATTCGCCGCCTGCCTAGCACGCCGGCGGGGCGCGGAGCCACGGTTCGGCGGCGTTAACCCTGCCCAACGCGCCTATTGCCCAAAAAATAGGCAGACGACTATCACTGCCCACGAAATGAGCAGCGCACCTTTATCCCCCCTGGCCATCGGCCCAATCACCCTGCCCAACCCGGTGGCGCTCGCCCCGATGTCGGGGGTGAGCGACCTGCCGTTCCGGGATCTGGCGCACCGGTTCGGCGCGGGGCTTGTCGTCAGTGAAATGGTCGCCTCCGAGCCGCTGGTGCAGGAGCGGGGCGATATGCTCTTGAAGGTCCGGCCGCCGGAGCATCAGCCCTTCGTCATCCAGCTGGCCGGCCGGGAGGCGCGGTGGATGGCGGAAGGCGCACGGATTGCTCAAGACCTCGGCGCCGATGTCATCGACATCAACATGGGTTGCCCGTCGAAGGTCGTGACGAACGGGCTTGCGGGCTCGGCCCTGATGCGCGACCTCGATCACGCGCTGACACTCATCGAGGCGACCGTCGGCGCGGTCGATCGTCCGGTGACGCTGAAGATGCGGCTGGGTTGGGACGAAAAGAGCCTCAATGCGCCCGAGCTCGCGCGCCGCGCGCAAGATTCCGGCATCCGCTTGTTGACGGTGCACGGCCGCACCCGCTGCCAGTTCTTCAAGGGCAAGGCGAATTGGCCGCTGGTGCGCCAGGTGAAGGAGGCGGTGCGCATTCCCGTCCTCGTCAACGGCGACATCACCGGCATTGCGCAGGCGCGCGAGGCCCTCATGCTCTCCGGCGCCGACGGCGTCATGGTCGGGCGCGGCGCCTATGGGGCGCCATGGATGCCCGGACGCATTGCGACAGCGCTCGCCACAGGCGCCGATCCCGGCGATCCGTCGCCGGACGCGCAGAGCGACATCCTCATCGAGCATTACGAGGCGATGCTCGCGCACTATGGCATCGGACTTGGTGTGAGGAACGCGCGCAAGCATCTCGTCTGGGTGGTCGAGCGGCGCGTGCCAGACGTTGCCACGCAGAAGGCGTGGCGCCGGCGGTTGTGCGGGACGGAAGTGCCGGCCGAGGTCATCGCGGCCATCAAGGACCTCCATGCCGTCGAGGCCTCGGTACCCACAATCACTGAAGGACGGCACGTATGACGATCAAAAATGTGCGCTGGCCAGGAGGCGCGCGATGAGCGTAGCTGGGACTACGGTCGAGCGCGCCGACGCCGCCAGCGCTCATTTTTGCTCGCCCTTCGGGTCGCGGCCCGCGGGCGCCCGGTTCGTCGCGATGCTCGACCGCAGCCCCGCTGCGCTCTTCGCTTCGCTCCTGCCGGATCGCCTCGTGGACCCGCGATCAGACGTACCGTCCTTCAGTGATTGTGGGTACTGACCGCATGAGCGCGGCCCGGAAAGCGGCAACGGTCGCGCCGGCTCCGGTCGAGGCGAGCGCGATCCTTGCCGCACTGCCCTATCCGCTCGTCGTGATCGACCGGGAGGGCGTAGTCGCCGAGGCCAATGTGGCCGCTGAGGCCTTCTTCGCGGCGAGCCGGCGGCGGCTGATCGGTAAGAAATTGAGCGCGCTACTCCCAGTCGCCAGCCCCTTGATCGCGCTCGCCGATGAAGCGCGCCGGCGCCGCAGCCCCTCGACCGCGCGTGGCCTCGACCTGTCGACGCCGATCGCCGGCCGGCACCCTAGCGTCGATGTCATGGTCGCGCCGATGGGCGAGGACGACGGCCATCTGCTCGTGACCTTCATCGAGCGCTCGATCGCCACCATGATGGAGCGGCAGATGACACATCGCTCCGCCGCGCGCGCCCTCTCCGGCCTTTCTGCCGTCCTCGCGCACGAGATCAAGAACCCGCTCTCCGGCATTCGCGGCGCGGCGCAGCTGCTCGAGGCCGATGCGAGCGAGGAGGGGCGCGCGTTGACCGGCCTCATCTGCGCCGAGACGGATCGGATCTGCCGCCTCGTCGATCGCATGCAGGATTTTGGCGCGGACGATGTGACCGCGCGCGAGCCCGTCAACATCCATGAGGTGCTGGAGCATGTTCGCACGCTCGCAGGCGCGGGGTTCGCGAAGGGCGTGCCCATCGTCGAGCGCTACGATCCCTCGCTGCCCGGCATTCCCGGCAACCGCGACCGGCTGATCCAGGCTCTGCTCAATCTCGTCAAGAATGCCGCCGAAGCCGTGGCCAACGCAAGCGATGCGCGGATCGTCCTGCAAACATCCTTCCGCCCCGGCCTGCATCATCGCGGCGCCGCGAGCGGCATGCGCGAAAGCCTGCCGCTCGCCATCACCATTGAGGACAACGGTCCCGGCGTGCCCGAGAGTCTCAGGCCCCACATCTTCGATCCCTTCGTCACCGCCAAGAGCGGCGGCAGCGGGCTCGGTCTCGCCCTCGTCGCCAAGATCATCGAAGAGCACGGCGGCATCGTCGAACTCGACCAGGAGCCCGGCCGCACCATGTTCCGCATCGCGCTGCCGATTGGAGGGGAGAGCCGATGAGCAAGGGCAGCATCCTCGTCGCCGACGACGATGCGGCGATCCGCATGGTGCTGAACCAGGCGCTGGCCCGCGCCGGTTTCATTCCGCGCGTCACCGGCAACGCGGCGACGCTGTGGCGGTGGATTGCCGAAGGCGAGGGCGACCTCGTCGTCACCGACGTCGTCATGCCGGACGCCAACGCGTTCGATCTCATCCCGCGCATCAAGAAGCTCAGGCCCAATCTGCCGATCATCGTCATGAGCGCGCAGAACACGGTGCTGACGGCGATCAACGCGGCCGAGCGCGGGGCTTATGAGTATCTGCCCAAGCCCTTCGACCTCAAGGTGCTCGTTTCGACCATCGAACGGGCGTTGGCCGAGCCGCGGAAGGCCGTCGCGCCGTCGAAGCCCGAGCAACCCGAACAGCAGCTTCCCCTCATTGGCCGTTCGGGCCCGATGCAGGAGATCTATCGCGTCATCGCGCGCCTCACGCAGTCGGATCTGACCGTCATGATCTCGGGCGAGAGCGGCACCGGCAAGGAGCTGGTCGCGCGCGCGCTCCACGACTACGGCCGCCGCCGCAACGGGCCATTCGTCGCCATCAACATGGCGGCGATCCCCCGCGATCTGATCGAAAGTGAATTGTTCGGGTACGAAAAGGGTGCGTTCACCGGCGCGCAGGCGCGCAACCCCGGCCGCTTCGAGCAGGCCGATGGCGGCACGCTGTTTCTGGATGAGATCGGCGACATGCCGATGGAGGCGCAGACGCGGCTGCTGCGCGTATTGCAGGAAGGCGAGTTCACGACCATCGGCGGGCGCGTGCCGGTGAAAACCAACGTGCGCATCGTTGTCGCGACGCATCGTGATCTCGGCCAACTCATGGCTCAGGGCCTCTTCCGCGAGGATCTCTACTACCGCTTGAACGTCGTGCCGCTGAGATTGCCACCGTTACGCGAGCGCAGCGAGGATGTGCCCGATCTCGTGCGGCATTTCCTGAAAGTGGCAAGGCGGGAGGGATTGCCCGAGCGCAGCTTCGAGCAGGCGGCGCTCGATCGTCTGGCCGCTCACGCCTGGCCCGGCAATGTGCGCGAGCTGGAAAATCTCGTGCGCCGGCTCGTCGCGCTCTCTTCCGGAGACCTCGTGATGGCGGCGGCCGTCGAGCATGAGTTCAGCGCCCAACTCGCCGCGCGGCCATCGGCCTCAGGTGAGGAGCCGCTCAGCCTCGGCCAGCTCGTCGAACGGCATCTCGCGGACCTCCTCGCCAACGGCACCCCGCCGCCGGGCCTCCACGCTCGCCTGATCGCCGAGGTCGAGCGGCCGCTGATCGCGGCGTGCCTCGCGCTGACCGGCGGCAATCAACTGCGCGCGGCGGAGATCCTGGGGATGAACCGGAATACGTTGCGGAAGAAGGTCAGGGAGCTGGGGGTGGGGTAGGGGCTGAGGCCGCAGACACTCCATCCGGCGCCCATTGCGAAGGGACAAGTCGTCTGCATGTCAAACCTCCAGGCGGCTCCGCTGGCGTCACCTCGGCCCCAACGGGGCCGTGGAATGTAGCCACGGGTGAAACCCGTGGAAGCGTTAGTCTCCTTTCCTGACTGCCCCGGAGGGGCAGAGGTGTCCTTCGCCCCACCGGGGCGATCCAGAACACCTGCGTTAGAGTCCACGAGTTCCGCTTCGCTTCGCCTGTGGCTACAATCCAACGCCCCGGTGGGGCGTCGATAACAAGGCGTACGGTCCTGAACTCGCGACACTGAAGGCGCAGCTCGGCGTCGTCGGCGAACATGCGGCGCACGAGAAGGTGGGGCTGGCCTCACAGTATCGGGTCCTGTCGCCGCCCGCGTCATGTCCCAACTCGCCGGAATGGACGCCGCTTCGCCGTGGTCATTCGGCCATCGCCGCGACGGCTGCACACATGCTACCCTCCGCTCAAACCCCGGAGCCCCCACCATGCCCATCGACCCGCGGCCCGCAAGCCTTTCCCCGCACCGAGTATCTCCGCCGCCTCGCCAACGTGAAAGCCGCGATGACGCGCCGCGACATTCGCGCGCTTCTCGTCAACGATCCGGCCAACATCACCTACCTCACCGGCTACACCGCGCTTTCGGCCTACGTGCCGCAGGGGCTCATCGTCGATCTCGAAGAGGAGGAGCCCTTCTTCATCGTGCGCAAGATGGATGCGCCAGCGGCGATCTATCAGACCTTTCTCGATCGCGGCCGTGTGCTCGGATATCCGGAAGACCTTGTCGCGAACACGACCCGCAACGGCTTCGATGTCATCGTCGAGCATCTGGCGGAGACGGGCGCGACCAAGGGCAGGATCGGGCTTGAATTCGGCAGTATCTCCCATGCGGCGATCAACCAGCTCTCGGCGAAGCTCAAGGCCGACGATTGCACCGGCTTGATCACCTGGCTCCGGCTGGTGAAATCGGACTTGGAAATCGATGTCATGCGCGAGGCGGCGGCAATCGCGGATGCCGCCATGCTGCGCGCCATCGAGGTCATCAAGCCAGGCGTGCGGGAGGCGGACGCGGCGGCCGAAATCTACGCCCAGCTCGCCCGCGGCGCGAATGGCAAGGCGGGCACGAACGTTGCGCATCTGGCCATTTGCGCCGGACCGCGCTCCGGCACCTCGCACATCACCTGGGCGGACGAGGCCTTCCGCGCGGACACCCATGTCAATATCGAGCTTGGTGGGGTGAGGCACGGCTACATCGGCGGCCCTCATGCGGACGGTTACCCTCGGCAAACCCTCCGATCGGCTGAAGCGCATCCACGCGGCCGAGGTCGCTGGTCTCGAAGCGGCGCTCGCCGCCGCGCGGGTGGGCAACACGGCAGGCCAGGTTGCCGACGCGCTTCTACGCCGAGGCGGGCAGGCACGGGGTCGACAAAGAATCCCGCTGCGGCTATGCCATCGGCATCAACTGGACCGAAGTGAGCGCGAGCCTCAAATCGGGCGATCCCGACGGTGCTCGAGCCGAACATGACCTTCCACCTGATGCTCGGAAACTGGCTCGAGGAGGATTTCGGCTACGTCATCAGCGAGACTTTCCGCGTGACGACTTCGGGCGGCGAGGCGCTGGGGCGCGCCCCGAGACTGCTGTTCGAGGTGTGAGGGGCCGGGCTCGTCCGATCCGGCGCCGCCGCGGCCTCCCCGACATCCTCCTGTTACGCAGTGATGGCCATTACGCTGCCGTTACCGGTAAGCTCGCGCAACTTACCGTTTGATTCGGTGCTTCAGTCCGTAGCGGTGGCGTTGCAGCGCAATTGGACGACAACCAACACGAGGGTGGACACCATGATTCGCAGATTAGCCGCCGAGGCATTCGGCACGTTCTGGCTCGTCTTCGGAGGCTGCGGCAGCGCGGTCTTCGCGGCGGCCTATCCCGGACTGGGCATCGGCTTCACGGGCGTCTCGCTCGCCTTCGGCCTGACGGTCCTCACCATGGCCTATGCGGTCGGACCCGTTTCGGGCGGCCACTTCAATCCAGCCGTCTCGATCGGTCTCGCCTTCGGCGGCCGCTTCACCTGGGGCGAGGTCATTCCCTACATCATCGCGCAGCTCGCCGGCGCGATCGCCGCCGCCTTGATGCTTTATCTCATCCTCGCCGGCAAGGCTGACTACGCCGGCCTCGGCGGCTTCGCCTCCAACGGCTATGGCGATCTCTCGCCCGGCAAGTTCTCGCTGATGTCGGCGATGATCGCCGAGGTCGTGCTGACGGCGGCGTTCCTGATCATCATCATGGGGGCGACCGATTCACGCGCACCGGCCGGCTTCGCGCCGATCGCCATCGGCCTTGGATTGACGCTCATCCACCTGATCTCCATCCCGATCACCAACACCTCCGTCAACCCGGCCCGCTCGACGAGCCAGGCGATCTTCGCGGGCGGAGATCACATGGTGCAGCTCTGGCTGTTCTGGTTCGCGCCCATCGCGGGCGCCATCATCGGCGCCATCATTTACAAGGCGCTGCTGTCGGACGAGAACAAGTAGCGCGTCCGTCTCCTGTAGACAGCACTTGCCGCCGCCCGGCAACGGGCGGCGGTTTTGCGCGTGGGCCTCTCAATCCGGCGGCTGGGCCAAACATACGCCCTCGTGATACAATTCATATCGCTCACCGACCAAGGATTGCCGCCCATGGGACTTCTGCTCGCCGGCCTCGCGATCTTCTTTCTCGTCCACCTGATCCCCGTCTACCAGACGTTCAGGCACCGGCTCATCGCCGGCATGGGCGAGGCGCAGTACAAGATCGCCTTCGCGCTCGTCTCCTTCGGCGCGCTCTATCTGATCGTGCGGGGCTATGGCGAGGCGCGGCTCGTCGCGCCAGAGCTCTTCACGCCGCCCGAGTGGACGCGCCACTTGGCGATGCTGCTGATGCTGTTCGCCTTCATCATGCTGGCGGCGGCCTACATCCCCTCGCGCATCCGCGACAAGCTCAAACATCCGATGCTCACGGCGGTGAAGACCTGGGCGCTGGCGCATCTCATCGCCAATGGCGACGGCGCGTCCTTCCTGCTGTTCGGCGGCTTCCTGATGTGGGCCGTCTATGACCGCATCTCGGTCAAGCGGCGCGGCGCGATGGGGCCGCTCGGCGACGCCAAGGGCTCGCTTGGTGGAGACATCGCCGTCGTGGTGGTGGGTTTGGCCGCATATGTGGCGATGCTGCTCTGGGGGCACGGGGCGCTCATCGGCGTGCCGCTGATATCGCCGATGGTCGACATCCCATCGTGACGGGCCGCCTCATCGGCATCGCCGTTCGCAGCGCGCGGCGGCGGCCGATGCAACTTGTCGAACGCGCCGCCGTTACGCCCGAGAGCGGGATCGAGGGCGATCACAAAGGGGCTAAGCTCAAGACCCGGCAGGTGACGCTGCTCGCGCTGGAGGACTGGCAGGCGGCGTTGGCCGATCTCGATTCGGCGAAAGGTTCAACCGATCTCCCTTGGACGGCACGTCGTGCAAATTTACTCACCGAAGGCCTCGAGCTGCCGGCGGCCTCGGGCGCGATCCTCGTGATTGGTACTGTTCGCATCGAGGTAACGAAGCCGGTCTTTCCCTGTACGCGAATGCTGGAGGCGCATCCCGACCTCATGCGCGCGCTTGCGCCCGATTGGCGCGGCGGCATCGCGGGTCGCATCGTGGAAGGCGGCGAGATCGCTCTGGGCGATGCTGTCGCGGTTACCGAGGAAGGCCGGCCCTGGACGCGGCCAAAACTTCCCTAAGGGAGCCAGCCCGCCCAAATCGAGACGCACACGGGTCCCAGCCGTCATTTACTTCGGCGCGTCCCTCCCGCAAACTCTGGCCCGACACATCAATCCCGCGAGACCCCCATGTCCGCTCAAGCCCAGACCAAACGCATCACGTCCTTTGATATCCGCGAGCGCAAAGGCGGTGACGCCATCGTCGCGCTCACCGCCTATCACGCGCACACGGCCCGCATCGCCGACCCCTATGTCGACTTCCTGCTTGTCGGCGACAGCCTCGGCATGGTCATGCACGGTTACGAGAGTACCGTTCCCGTGCCGCTCGAGCTGATGATCATGCACGGGCGCGCGGTCATGCGTGGCGCAAAACACGCGCTCGTCGTCGTCGACATGCCGTTCGGCACCTATGAGGAGAGCCCCTCGGTCGCCTTCCGCAATGCGGCGCGCGTCATGAAGGAGACGGACTGTGGCGCGATAAAGCTCGAGGGGGGTAAGCGCATGGGCGAGACCATCCACTATCTCGTCGAGCGTGGGATCCCGGTGATGGCGCATATCGGGCTCACGCCCCAGTCGATCAACGTGCTCGGCGGCTTCAAGACGCAAGGCCGCACGCGCGATCAATGGGCCGCTATCGAGGAGGACGCCCGGATCGCCGCGGAGGCCGGCGCCTTTGCCGTGGTGCTGGAGGCCATCGCCGCGCCCCTTGCGGAGCGGATCACCAAAGCCTGCCCGATCCCGACCATTGGCATCGGCGCATCGGCGGCTTGTGATGGGCAGATCCTCGTCATGGAGGACATGCTCGGCCTCTCGCCACGGGTGCCCAAATTCGTCAAGGAGTTCGGCTCGGTCGGCGAGAGCATCCGGCGGGCGATCGAGGGTTATGCGGGCGAGGTCCGGGCCCGGACCTTCCCGGCGGATGAGCACAGCTACGGCATGAAGGACGAGGCCGCCCCCCCGCCAACCCCAAAAAAGCCGAAAACCATCGTCACGTGATAGGTTTGGGGGAAGGGCTTGCGGCCATATCGGCCGCGCTTTGCCTCCGTGAAGCGTCCACGCTATCAAGGCCCGCCGGCAAATCGCCGGCTGGAGTATGTCCAGGCGAAGTGGTTCCCGGTTCGACGTGGGACATGCGACCGAGCATGGAGTAGTTCTCTGTCGATGGGCCGACCCGGTTCGCCGAAGAAAAATAGAGCGAGGCACGATGTCTGACGGCGATATCATCCGCGAGGTCGAAGAGGACCTTCGCCGCGAGCGCTACGAGGCGCTGTGGAAGCAATACGGCAACTTCGTTGTCGCCGGGGCCTTCGCGATCATCCTGGGTGTCGCTGGTTATCAGGGCTGGCAATACTGGCAGAAGAGCCGCGCCGACACGGCCGGGGCCCGCTACGAGGGCGCGATGCAACTCATGCGCGACGGCAAGGCCGACGAGGCCGCGACCGCGCTCGAGGCGCTCGTCAAGGACACTCCCGCCGGCTACCAGACGCTCGGCCGCCTGAGCCTCGCCGCCGGGTCCGCCAAGGCCGGCAAGAAGGTCGAGGCGCTCGCGCAGTACCAGGGTGTCGCCGACGATGCGGCCGCCGATCCGATGCTCCGCGGTTTTGCACAACTGCGCGCCGCCGAACTCAGGCTCGATGAGGCCGGCTTTACCGAGATGCAGAATCGGCTCACCCCTTTGCTGGCCGAGGGCCAGCCCTGGCGTTTGACGGCCCAGGAGCTGTTGGGGCTCGCCGCCTACAAGGCCGGCAATAGCGAGGAGGCGAGCAAGGCCTTCACGATGCTGCTCGCCAATCCGGGCGTGCCGCAGGGCCTGCGCCAACGGGCCGAGATGATGATGACGCTGATTGCCGCCGATACGGCCAAGCCCGCCTCGGCGACGAACTGAGGATCTGAAAGATGCACGGCTCACCGTCCCGGCTCGGTCTGATGGCGGCAGTGGTGGCGGGGTTGCTTGGCGCCGGCTGCTCCTCGGATGGTGGGGGCCCGAGCCTGCCGAGCCTCTCCGGGCTCAACCCCTTCGCCGAGAAGGAGACGCCGCTGCCGGGCAAGCGCGTCGCGGTGCTCGCCGCGCAGGATAGCCTCGAGACCAATCTGGAATCCTCGGAGACGGCGTCCGTCGCCGTGCCGGCGTCCCTCCCCAATCTCGAGTGGAGCCAGCCGGGCGGCATCGCCTCCAACGCGCCGGGTCATCTGGCGCTCGAGGGCTCACTGCGCACACTCTGGTCGACGGATGCCGGCACCGGCTCCAACTCCGACACCAAGCTCACCGCCAACCCGATCATGCATCAGGGCCGCATCTACGTGCTCGATGCGGCCTCCACCGTCTCGGCCTTCTCGGCGTCCGGCGGCAGCCGCGTCTGGTCGGCGAGCCTGGTGCCGGAAAGTGAGAGCGACGACGAAGGCTTCGGCGGCGGGATCGCGGCCGACGGCGGGCGGCTCATCGCAACCACTGGCTTCGGCATGGCGGTGGCGCTCGACGCTTCCAACGGCAACAGGCTCTGGGAGAAGGCGCTGGGGTCTCCGGCGCGCGCTTCGCCCACGATCGCGGATGGCCGCGTCTATGCGGTGACGATCGAGGGCCGGCTGTTCTGCTTGAATGCCGAGGACGGCACCGAGATCTGGAGCTATCGCGGCGTGCCGCAGCAGGCGAGCATGCTGAACAACGTCAGCCCGGCGGTCGCCGGCGACGAGGTCGTCGTCACCTTCCCCTCGGGCGATGTCATGGCCTTCCGCGCCGACACCGGCGATCCCGTCTGGTCGGATCAGCTGGGGCAGAGTGCTGCCTCCTCTTCCGTCGCCGGCATGAACGATCCGAGCCGCCCCGCCATCGCCGACGGCGTCGTCTACGCGGTCGGCCACGGCGGCCGCATGATCGCAACCGCGTCCGGAACCGGCGAGCGCGTCTGGTCGGTCTCCATCGCCGGCATCGAGACGCCGTGGGTCGCGGGCGATGCGGTTTATGTGGTCGATACGGCCGGCAAGCTCGTGGCTTTGAACCGGGCGACGGGAGAAGTCCGCTGGGCGACGAAGCTGCCGGGCGAGGGCGTCTGGAGCGGTCCGGTGCTGGCCGGCGGCCGGCTCTGGGCCGCGTCGTCGAAGGGGAAATTGGCGGGCGTCGACGCGACGACCGGCAAGGTTTCATCCGAGCGCGATCTCGGCGGCAAGGTGTTCGTCCAGCCGATCGTGGCGGATGGGCGGATGTATGTGCTCAGGGATGACGCGGAGCTGGTGGCGTTGAATTAACGACCGAGCATTTCGGCCGATCGACAGTGTTGTTGGCCAAGCAGCTCCGAGACTTGAAGCCGGCGGGGTTGAGCTGAATGGTGGATTGCTCCGCCGCTGGGCCCTGCCTCACCATCTGAATTTCCGCGGTGGGCCAGAAGCGGATATGGCTTGCTCAGATGTTTAGATCGTTGGTAACATTTCCCCGGCTGGGCGACGGAGGTGAAGGGCAGCTGCGTGAGTCCGACAAGTTCCGCCGGTCATTTGACCACCGCGCGTAAATGGCGGTGCCTCTTTTCAGGAAGGATCCATGTGGCAGCTTGATGGTTGGGGTGCTCGGGTGCGGATCGGCATCCTGATGCCGAACTACGACATCGGCCCGGAGGTGGAATTTGCGGCCATGGCACCGGAGGGCGTTACAATTCATTCGACGCGCGTGCGGAGTGGGGTGATGCCGGGTGCCCCCATAGACCGCTTGGCTCGCGCCTTCGCCGAGCCGCCGGCCATTGATGATGCTGCCGAGCTTCTGGCCGCGGCGCCCTTGCACGCGATCGCCTACGGCTTCTTCAGCAGCAGCTACGTCTTGGGTGTCGAGGGCGACCGGGCCCTGCAAGCGCGCCTGGAGAAACGGACGCGCGGCATTCCCGTTGTCATTCCCGGCCTTGCAGCCGTGCGCGCATTGCGGGCGTTGGGTGTGCGCCGACTCGCCCTCGTCGATCCGCCGTGGTTCTCGGCCGAATTGACTCGGATGGGTGCTGACTATTTCCGCACTAAGCAGATCGAGGTCGTCTACGCTGCTCCAGCTACGGGACTGCCAATCAGTCAGCACGACCAGGACCCCGGGCGGCTCTATGAGTGGGTTCGCGCGGAAGTGCCTACGAATGCCGAGGCCGTGCTGACCGGAGGCAACGGCTTCAGGGCAGTGGGCGTGATCGAGGCGCTGGAGAAGGATCTCGGCCGCCCCGTTCTCACCGCCAACCAAGTTACATTCTGGAATGCCCTGCGCGCCGCCGGCGTGCGGCAACCGGTAACCCACTACGGACGGCTTTTCGCTGAGCCACTGCGGGCTGACTAAACCGACTATTCTCCGGCGAATGGCGACTTTGGGTCACGAGCGAAAACTCGAACTGGGTCAGCGGCCCTCGGCCAGGAGGACGTGCCATCCTTCTATCGACGCAGTAGCATCCGTGGCCTCAATGTAGGAGCCCACCCATGGACTACCGCGACGACGTCTACTTCAACGCTTCCGTCGAGCCCGAGCGACCCTTCCCCGAATCCGAGTTCGCCTCCCGCCTCACCCGCGTCCGCAAGGCCATGGCGGCCGCCAGGATCGATTGCCTGTTCCTCACCTCGCCGGAAAGCCTGTACTGGATCTCGGGCTACCGCTGCATGTGGTACCAGACCGAGAGCCCCATTGAATGGGCCGCGACAAATGGAATCGCGGTGCATGTCGATCACGACCGCTATATCCATTTCGAGACCGAGCGCGAGGCGGTGCTGACGCGCATTTTCACCGTCGACACCGACACGCGCTTTTTCCCGAAGGCGAGCTACCGCGACGGCTCGCGCACCATCGCCGACGAGCTGAAGGCCGAAGGCTGGCTCAAAGGCAATATCGGCCTCGAGATGCATGCGATGCGGCCGAACCGCGCCGTCTCGGACAAATTCCAGGCGGCCTTCGAGGCGGCGGGCGCCAAGGTCATCGATGGCAGCATGATCTTGCGCGAGGTGCGCTGGGTGAAGTCGGACGCCGAGATGGCGGTGCTGAAGGAAAGCGCGCGCATCGCCACTATCGGCCTGAAGCGTGCGCGCGAAGTGCTGCGGCCGGGCGTCATGGAGCTCGAGGTGCAGGGCGAGATCACGCTCGCCATGGCGAAGGCCGGCGGCGAAATCCAGGCGCAGCCGATGCCGGTGATCTCTGGTTCCAAATCGCTCGCCACCCACGCCTACACGACGCGCCGAAAAATCCAGGCCGGCGACATCGTCTGCATCGATGTCTGCGGCGTGCACAACCGCTATCACATGAATGCTGCACGCACCTTCAGCATCGGCGAGCCGGCGGCCGATGTGAAGGACGTCACCGATCGCGCGGCGGCCGTGATGGACGTGGTGAAGGCGTGCCTGCGCCCGAACCTGCCGGTCCGAGAGCTCAACGAGAAGGTCAAGGCGCATTACGACAGGCAAAACCTCTGGACCAGCCGCGGCTGGATCGGCGGCTACGAGATGGGCATCGGCTTCCCGAGCGATTGGGTCGGTAACTTCGTCTACGATCCCTTATCCGAGAAGAACGCCGATCGCGTCTTCGAGCCCAACACCGCCGTCAATCACGAGATCCAGATTTTCATGCCGCGGCACGTCGGCCAGTTCTTCATGATCGAGTCCTTGCTGTTCGAGACGGACAAGGTGACGCTCGCGACGCCGGAGATTCCGTATACGTTGAATGTGGTGGGGTAGGGCGGCGTCGATGATCATCGAGACGGCGCCGCCCCTTTCCTTCCCCTTCCGTCGCGCCGGAGGCGCGCCTCCGGCGCGACGGGGGAGGACGCCGCGCCTTAGGTTTAGCGTCAGCTAAGCCCTTAGGCGCGGATAGGTGGGGGTGCTTGTGCCGTGACGTTGGTGTCACCCGCAATCCGTTGCCATAAGCCCGCTCAAAAACCTTTCCGCAAATTGCTCTGCACGAGCGCCTCTCGGCTCGCCGCGTCTCGCGACGCTGCACCAACACCCCCGCCTTGGCGTGCCTAAGGACTTACCGGCTACGCCGCTAAGTCCAAGGCGCGCGGTCCTCCCCCATAAAAAGGGGGAGGGAAGGGAGCGGTGATTTTTCAGACCACATGCGATCGCCTTGTAAGATCGTCCTGCCCTCAAGTGGGAATCCATCGCTCGCCGCGATGCCCACCCTTCGCGTCCCGCATCCGACCTGCTATATCGGCGCTCGCCGTCACGCTCGAACCGGGAGCCTCACCCATGACGACCGTCGACCTGAACTCCGATCTCGGCGAGGGCTATGGCCCCTGGACGAAGGCCGATGACGAGGGGATGCTGGCGCTCGTCAGCTCGGCCAATGTCGCCTGCGGCGGGCATGCGAGCGATCCCGAGACCATGTTCGTGACGCTCCGGAACGCCAAGGCGAAGGGCGTCGTCATCGGCGCGCATCCCGGATACGCCGATCGCGAGGGCTTCGGCCGGCGCGTCATTCCGATGGCGCCCGAGGAGATAGGCCGCATGGTCGCCGCTCAGATCGGCGGCCTGCAGGCGATCGCGGCGCTCGCGGGCGCGACGGTGCGCTACGTCAAGCCGCACGGCGCGCTCGGCAATCTCGCGGCCGACAAGCGCGACGTGGCGGATGCGATCGCGGACGCGGTTGGGAAACTCCCCGGCAAGCTCGCCATTCTCGCCATCTCCGGCACCGAGCTCGAGCTCTCCGCGCGGGCCAGGGGGATGACGGTGTTCTCGGAGATCTTCGCCGACCGGAACTATCTGAAAACCGGCCGCCTGGTGCCGCGCAGTCACCGGCAAGCGATGATCCACGACTCCGCCGAGGCCGCGATACGGCTGGTGAAGTTCTTCGAGACCGGCCTCATGCCCGTCATCGACGGCGAGCCCATTCGCCTTGCCGCGCAGTCGATCTGCATCCACAGCGATACGCCGGGCGCGGTGGCCATTGCCGGGCAGCTGCGGAATGCACTGACCGCGGCCGGTCTAAAGATCGCGCCATTCCTGGCCACTGCCTGACATGTCATCACCTACGCCCACATCTCCACGCATCATCCCGATCGCCGATCACGCGCTGCTCGTCGAGTTCGGCGAGACGATCGGGGAAGCCGCGCATGACGCGGTCCTGCAACTCGATTCCGTGCTCACGGATCAGCCCTGCCAGGGCTTCAGCGAGGCGATCCCGGCCTTCGTGAACCTGCTCGTCGATTTCGATCCGCTCGTCACGGACCACGCCGCCGTCGAGGCCCATGTGCGTGGTCTGCTGGGAACGACGCGTCGTGTGGTGCATGCGCCCAGGCTCCACGAGGTCGCCGTCTGCTACGAGGCGCCCTTCTCCCGCGATCTCGATGAGGTCGCCGAGCGCAAGGGACTTTCAGTCGAGGCGGTGATCGCCGCGCATCTTTCGGGCGACTATCAGGTCTCCATGTACGGCTTCGCGCCGGGCTACGCCTATCTCGCCGGCACGCCGGAGGCGATCCAGCTCGATCGCAAGCTCCAGCCCGTGCGCGACATCGCGACGGGCTCGGTGATGATCGCCGGGCCGATGTGCATCATGCCGACGCTCACCATGCAGACGGGCTGGTGGGTCATCGGCCGCTCGCCCGTGAAGGTGCTGACGGGCGATCCTACGAGGCCGTTCCTCTTCGACGTGGGCGATCGCATCCGCTTCAAGCGCATCGCGGCGGATGGCTTTGCGCGCTTCGGCACGGAGGCCGGCGGCCATGGCTGAGGCGAAGCTCAAGGTTGTGATGGCAGGTCCCCACGTGTCGGTCCAGGATGGCGGCCGGAAAGGCCATATGCGCTTCGGCGTGCCGGCTTCGGGACCGATGGACCGTCGAGCGTTCGCCATTGCCAATACCGCGCTTGGCAATCCGCTCGCAGCGCCTGGGATCGAAGTGTCGATGCTGGGCCTGACGCTCGATTGCATTGCGGGGAGCGTTACCTTCGCGCTTTGCGGCGGCGAATTTCGCGTGCAGCTCGGGCCTGAGACGATCGGCTCCTGGACGGTTGCCACCCTCAGGGAAGGCGAGCGCCTGGCGATTGGGATGGGCCCGTGGGGCACCTGGTGCACGCTCGCCTTCGCCGGCACCCTCGAGGCCACCTCCTGGCTCGGCAGCGTCGCGACCCATTCGCTCACAGGCTTCGGCGGCGGCAAGATCACGACCGGCCAGGAGCTGGTGATCAAGGATGCGCAAGTTCGCGCGCACCGCGAGCGTTCGATTGCAGCGCCGGACTGGACGCGCCCGGAAGCCGAGCCCGGCGTCGTGCTCGGGCCGCAAACCCGCTTCTTCGCGCCCGAGACCATAGAGGCCTTCCTTGCCGGGAAGTTTGCCCTGACCGATTCCTACGATCGCATGGGCGTGCGTCTCAAAGGCCCGGCCCTGCCGCCGGTCGGCGCGCTCTCCATTCCCTCCGAGCCCATCGTGCGCGGCTCGATCCAGATCTCGGGCGATGGCGTGGCTTCCGCGCTATTGGCCGACCATGGCACGACCGGGGGATACCCCAAGATCGCGACGATGCTCGATGACGATGTCAGCAGCTTCGCCCAGAACCGCCCGCGCGGCGAGGTGCAATTCCGGGCGATCACGCCGGAGGCGGCGGTTCGTCTGGCGCGCGAGCGGGCGGCGAGGCAGGCGCGGTTTTTGGAGAGTCTTGCGGGCGGTCGCTGAACCCGTCGGAGACGAGTATGAACTGGCGGATTGTTGGTACCGGCGGAGCGAGTAGGCCCGTTCCGTAGCACCGACGGTTCAGGTGGACACTGACACAGTGTGTATGTCCGCTATCCCTTCGCGTTCTCTGAGAACGGACCGTCACTTTCTGCGACCGACCCGGGGCCGCGAACAAAGACCGCGCTTACGAAATTCTAGTCGGACTGGGAAGTCACGGGCATGCTGAGCATTGCGTCATTTCCTCCCGCGCCACAGGAAATCGGGTCGTGGTTTGCCGATCACGAGCGCCAATGGCGAACCGGCGAAGCTTGCCGTTATGCCGTGGAACCTCAGGGTCGAATGATTGGCGTGGTCGATCTTGACGGAGTAGTCCCGTGCGCGGCGACGCTCGGTTGTTGGTTTGATCGAGCGGCTTGGGGTCGCGGATATGCGTTCGAGGCGGCGCATGCCGTGATGCACAAGCGATTGCGAATGCACAACAAATTCAACGATGGAAGAATTTTCGCAGAATTCTGTTAGCCCTCGACCGCCAATCCGCTATGCTCATGGAACGGCCTTGTGGCGAGCGCCCTCACGGGCGGCTTGCTGCGGCCCGGGCCGGTGCGCGGCGGGCGATTGCGGTGACGCTTCGCCTGCCTGCGCGCCGGTTCAATTTTTTTGGCGCACGTTCTACGGCGAACCGGTATCCACTTCGCCTGAACGTGCGCTGTGGCTGGCGCAGGTACGACGGCGAACCAGCAGTCATCCCGGCCTTCTCCGGGACGGGCTTTCGCCTGAACGTGGGCTACTTGTCATAGGGATTGGCGCCCTTCCGCAGAAGAAAGCGGATCGGCACGCCGGGGAGCTCAAATGTCTCCCGCAGGCTGTTTGCGAGATAGCGCACATAGGATTTGGGCAGCGCGTCCGGCGCCGAGCAGAAGGCGACGAAGGTCGGCGGGCGCGCATTGGGCTGTGTCATGTAACGCAGCTTGATGCGGCGGCCCTGCACTGCCGGCGGGGTATGGCGGTCGACGGCCTCCTGCAGCCACCGGTTGAGATGGCTCGTCGAAATCCGCTTGTTCCAGACGCGATAAGTCTCGAACACGGCCTTCAGGAGTTTGTCGAGGTTGCGGCCGGACAGCGCGGACATCGGCAGGACGGTCACGTCCTTCAGGTCCGGCAGCAGCCGCTCCATGTCCTCGCGGAGTTCTTTGAGCCGCTTCTGCTTGTCGTCGGCGAGATCCCATTTGTTGAAGGCGATGACGACGGCGCGGCCTTCATTCGCCGCGAGCTCGCCGATCTGCAGATCCTGTTTCTCGAAAGGGTGCATGGCATCGACGACGAGGATCACCACCTCGGCGAAGCGGATAGCGCGCAGCGTGTCGGTGACAGCGAGCCGCTCCACACCCTCCTCGACCTTGGCCTTGCGCCGCAAGCCCGCCGTGTCGAAGAGGCGGAGCTTGCCTTGGGCCGTCTCGAGATCGACCGAGATGGTGTCGCGGGTGAGGCCCGCCTCCGGGCCGGTCAGCATCCGCTCCTCGCCGAGCAGCGCATTGACCAGCGTCGACTTGCCGACATTGGGACGGCCGACCACGGCGACGCGGAGCGGTTTTTTCGGATCGAGCGCCTGCTCCTCGGTCAGCTCCTCCTCGGACCCGCTGTCGATAGGAGCGGCGTCTCCGGTATCGCTCGCCGCCAGTCGCTCGCCGATTTCCATCTCGAGCGTTGCCATGCCCTCGTTGTGCTCGGCCGAGACGGCGGTGGGTTCGCCCAGGCCCAGCGAGTAGGCCTCGTAGTAGCCACTCTCGCCAGCCCGGCCCTCGCACTTGTTGGCGACGACCAGCACCGGCCGGCCGGAGACGCGCACGAGCTCGGCGAACACCTCGTCGGCCGGCGTGATGCCGGTCCGCGCGTCGATCACGAACAGCACGAGATCGGCCTCGCGAATGGCGATCTCGGTTTGCTGGCGCATGCGATGCGACAGGCTGCCGGGGAGACCCTCCTCCAGCCCCGCGGTATCGGTGATCGTGACGGCGCGCCCTTCCAGGACCACATCCGCCATCCGCCGGTCGCGCGTCAGCCCCGGCATCGGATCGACGAGCGCGAGCTTCTTGCCCACGAGCCGGTTGAACAGCGTCGACTTGCCGACGTTCGGGCGGCCGACTATGGCGACGGTCAATGGCATTCGCAGACGCTCGGTCTCAACGGGTTGGGGTTGGGTTGGCGGGGTATAGCAGGTCGGGACGGGCGAGGCGAATGGGGGGGGGTAGCTCACCTTCGCAACGCCTCGCAGAATATCGAGCCCGTTGCTCGGAACATCCGGCGAGAGGAAGCCGGAGATGGTCCTATCGGTTCACATTAGGATGTTTCCGTTTTTCGTTGATTCACTTCAACACCCTAATTCCTTGGTTTGTCGTGCTTCTGTTCGGAAAACCGCTACGCATCCCGGCCTCCGCCGGGACAGGCTTTTCCGGAAAGCACTCTAGCCAGGCCAAAAACGCGACGGGCCACCTCGTAATCCGCTGTTGCTTGACGTGGATGTATTTCCCTGGCCCCGGCTCGCCGATGTATTGCGTCTGTAGAACCAGCGCGAGCGGGTTTCCGGTGCCGTGGGCACCGCCATAGTTTCGCTTTGCGCATCGATCAAGGCGATCTCTTCGCCCGGCCGCAGCTTCGTCAGCCGCCGCGCAGCGGAAAGGCCGGCAAACCCCGCACCGACGACGATCCGGTCAGCCGTGCGCGTTTCCGCAAGCTCGCGGGTCGCTCAGCTCTTCGTAGCGCCAGCGGCCGGATCACTCACGTCGAGCCAGATCGTCTTCATCTCCGTGGATTGGTCATGCGCATGGATCGACTTGTCGCGACCGCCGAAGCCCGACCGTCTGTAACCGCCGAAAGGCGTGTTGAGATCGCCCTCGCCGACGGAGCAGCGGCGCGCTAAAAGCTGTCTCAGCGCGCAGGTAGGGAGACGTGGGCAGTGAAAGCCGATATCGCCACCGTCGGGGGCGGCGCGATCGGAGCCGCCGCCGCCTGCTATCTCAGGGGCCATCCGAGAGCCGGTAGCGTTGCCCTCATCGAGCGTGACCCGGCCTTCAAGCTTGCTTCGACTCCGCGCGCCTCCGGCGGCGTGTGCCGCCTGTTCTCACTGCCCGAGAACATCGCGCTCTCCAATTCTCTTGTCTCGCAGTGCGCCGTCCTGCCGTGAAATTGGAACCGCGCCCCTTCACCGGCGCAACACATCCGGCACGATCTCCGGTTCTTCTTCGATGTGGATCACATTGCGGAAGGCGTGCCAGGTGGCATGTCCGATGAGCGGGAAGGCGATGATGAAGCCGCTCAGGAGCGTGGCAATGCCGATGCCAATCATGGCGGCGATGAGCGCGGCCCAGAGCAGCATTGGTTTCGGGTTGGCGAGCACGGCCCTGACACTCGCGGCCACAGCCGTTGCGACATCGATATCGCGCGACATCAGCAACGGAACGGAAACAGCCGTCGCCGCGTAAACGGCGGCCGCGAGCAGTCCACCAACGATCGTGCCGGTGACAAGGAGCCCGAGGCCGCGCGGCGTGAAGAGCAGCGTCGAGACGAAGGCATCCGGCGATGGCAAGCCGCTCCCGCCGAGAAACAACACGAGCAGCACTAGCGCCAGCTCGACCCAGGCGAGATAGACGATCATCAGCAAGACCCCCATGATCGCGAGTTGTCCCGGTGAGCGGACGCCGACGAAAATCGCGTCGCGCGGATCGATGGCCTCGCCGGTCTCGAGCCGGCGGCTGAGCTCGTAGAGTCCGACGGCCAGCATCGGCCCGACGAGCAGGAATCCGCCCGCCAGCACGAGCACGATCGACTGCCAGCCCAGGGACAGCAGCCCCGCGAGTAGCAGCAAAGCGGCGCCGGCGAATGCCGCGCCGTAGCCGAGGCTGATCGCAGGCGTGGTCCACAAATCGCGCCACCCGGCGCCGAGCCAATTCCACGGCGCGTCGAATGGCACGCCTGTACGAACGAGAACCGAGCCCGGCGCCGCCTTCGTGGTCGCCGCATTCTTCGCGCTTTCGAGCAAGACTAGCGTCATGGGCTCCTCCCTCGCACTTAGCCCGTTTTTCGATCCTACGGAATCGGAATGCCGGTCTAAGTTGTTTGCTTTGAGCACTTTCTTCCGGCCAACCGGTATCCACTTGGAAGGACAAGTGCTCTAGGTGTCAGCGGGCATGTGTTGGCTTGATCGGCTTGGCGTGTTCCATGGTTGCGTCGTCCTCCAGAACCCGCCAGCCGGCTCCCTCCAGATCCTCGAACTGCCCCGACTTCAGCGCCCATAGAAACGCCGCCAGCGCGGCGCAGCCGAGCGCGAGCGCGATCGGCACGAGATAGACGAGCGCTGTCATGGCCTGGCTGCCTTTGCTGGACAGGCGATGCGGCCGAGCCGCAGCGCGTTGACGGTGACGGCGATCGAGGAGGTTGACATCGCGATGGCGGCGATGAGCGGCGTCACGTGACCGGTCATCGCCAGCGGCACGGAGACGGCGTTGTAGGCGAGCGCGATCGCGAAATTCTGCAGCGCCATCCGCTTCTGCATGCGCGCGACGCCCAGCACCTCGACGATCGGCGCGAGGGCGTCGCCCTGGAAGACGGCATCGGAGGCCGTCTGGCTGATGTCCGCGGCGGTCGAGGGCGAGAGCGAGGCGTGGCCCGCCGCGAGTGCCGGAGCGTCGTTCAGGCCATCGCCGATCATCAGGACCTTCCGGCCCTGGCGCGAGAGTTGCTCGAGCCGCGCTAATTTATCGGCCGGGCGGCGTTGCCCCTGCCAGCGATCGATGCCCGAAGCGCGCGCCGCCTCGTCAACGCGCGCGTCGCCATCGCCCGAAAGCACTTCGATATCGTAACCTGCCTGACGCAACGAAGCCACGACGGCCGGCGCATCCGGTCTGAGATCGTCCCGGAAGGAAAAGCCGATTGGTTCGCCGCCCGGCCCGCGATACCAGAGGGTCTCGCCTCCAGCTTGATTCACGACACCCACGAACGCCGCCGAACCGAGCCGTTCCTCACCTTCCGGCGTATCGCGACGCAGCCCCGAGCCCGGCACCTCCTCGACGCCCGAAGCCACCTTGATGGCGCCCACCCGGCGCATCGCAGCTGACGTGATCGCGCGTGCGTAAGGGTGACGGCTCGCGGCGGCGAGGGCAGCGGCCCGCGAAAGCAACTCCGGCGCGTAGCCGTCGAGGCCGATAAGCACCGGCCGGCCGAGCGTCAGCGTGCCGGTCTTGTCGAGGACGATGGTGTCGACCTCCGCCAGCCGCTCCAGCCCGTCGGCGGACTTGACGAGCACGCCACGGCGGAAAAGCCGCTGCGCCGCCGCCACCTGCACCGCCGGAACCGCGAGCGCCAACGCGCAGGGGCAAGTGATGATGAGCACGGCGATTGCCGCCGTGAGCGCCGCTTCCCAGCCATACCCGAAGGCGAGCCAGCCCAGGAAGGTGGAGAGCCCCAGGAGATGCACGAGCGGCGCATAGAGGCGCGCGGCGCGATCGGCGAGCCGCACATAGCGGCCGCGACCCTGCTCGGCCGCCTCCATGAGGCGCGCGATCTCGGCGAGCAGCGTCCGATCCTCGGCGGCCGAAACCTCGATCTCGATCGGCTGGCCGAGATTGACGGTGCCGGCATAGACGGCATCGCCGGGGCCAGCGTGCCGCGGCCGGGTCTCGCCCGAGATGAGGCTTTCGTCGAGCTCGGCTTGCGAGGTTCTCAGCGAGCCATCCGCTGGAATGCGTTCGCCAGCCGCGACCAGCACGCGCATGCCGGCGACGAGCGCCGAGGCCGGCTCGTCTCGCGTCGTGCCGTCGGGGCAAAGCACGCGCGCGCGTGTTGCCCGGAGCGCCAGCAGGTTCTGCGCCGCGCCGACCGCCATCGAGCGCACACGGTTGTCGAGGAAGCGGCCGATCAGCAGGAAGAACAGCAGCGTGATGGCGGCATCGAAATAGACCTCGCTCGAGCCGCGCGTCGTCTGGAAGAGGCTCATGGCGGTGGCGAGCGTGATGGCGACCGAGATTGGTACGTCCATGTTGAGGCGCCCGGAGCGCACGGCACGCACCGCCGACTGAAAGAAGGGCTGGCCCGCATAGGCGATCGCCGGCATGGCGATGAGGGCGGAGGTCCAGTGGAACAGGGCCTGCAGACCAGGGCCCATATCACTTGCGAGGCCCGCCCAGACCGAGACCGACAGCAGCATGATGTTGGCGGCCGCGAAGCCCGCGACGCCGATACGCTTCAAGAGATCACGGTCGATCACCTTGGTGGCATCGGCCTTGCCCTCGATGAGTTCGGCGGCCGTGAAGCCGGCGGCGGCCAGCGTATCGATAAGGCGCGACGTCGAGGCGCGGTCCTGGTCGACCGTGACGCTGACGCGCTTCGCCGAAAGATTGACGCGTGCGGCCGCAACCCCCTCGAGGGCGGCGAGCGCCTTCTCGACCTTCGACATGCAGGCGCCGCAATGCATGTTCTCGACCGTCAGAACGACGCTCGAGAGCGCCGGCTCGGCCGGCGTGCAGCAGGCGGCGCCCGGGTGAGCCGTCAGGACTTGGGTGGCAGCCATAGGCGTTGCCTCATGCGAATGGGTGTCTGTTGGCCGGATTGCACGACGAGATCGGCGATCCAGGCCCCTTTGACGGTGGGATCGAGCGCGCGCAGGTATCGCCCGTCGCCGTGGTCCTCGAAGCGCTCGAGCGCCACGTCGCGCGTTGTGGTCGCCGGATGGAGAAGCCGGCCGGTGATGTCGAGACCGCTGACGGGCTGGCCAGCAGCGTCGGCGATCGTCAGGGCCAGTGAACCTCGATCGCTGTCGTAGGCGAGACTGGTTTTCCAGCCGAGACCCGTCTGGTTCGCGGCGTCATCGAGGGTCGTGTTGTAGGCGATCCCCTTGCGATAGGCATCCTCGGTGTCGACACCTCCAAAGGTGGTGACCGCGAAGTAGACGAAGACGGCGTTCGCGAGGAGCATCACAGCGAAGAATATCACAAGCCCCGCGAGCACATGGCGTCCCTCGATTCTCCTCATGGCGATCTCGCTCATCCGGGGGGTCTCCTGAAGTTTGTCGCGTTGATGCTTTCCGCGTCGTCGCCGCGATCCGTCACGACGAGGTCGAAGGGCACCGTGTCACCGGTCGCCGAGTTTGTCCTGGGCGCCGTCACGTAGACCTTGAGCTGGCGCAAACCGTCGCTTGGGACAGAGATCTTTTCCGGCATCGTCTCGAAACCGACGATGCTGACGCTCACGCCGTCCAGGCCCTTCGTCGAGAGGCTGAAATCGCGTGGCTCCTGCCGCTTGTTGAGGATTTTGACGGTATAGCCGTTTCGGATCCGGCCGTCGGACAGCTCGACATAGAGCGGATTGCGGTCGCGCAGCACGTTGACCTCGAGCGTCGAGCGGCCGATGACGGCCCACAGCGTCAGCGCGCCGACGAGCGCGATCATCCCGCCATAAAGCATGGTGCGCGGCCGGACGAGCTTCAGCGGCGCCGTCTCGCCGCGCGCTGCCGCGTCGATCTTGTGGAAGGTGTCGTAGCTGATGAGGTTCCTGGGCCGGCCGAGCTTGTGCATCACCTCGTTGCAAGCATCGATGCAGAGCGCGCACTGGATACATTCGAGCTGCGGACCATCGCGGATATCGATCCCAACCGGGCAGACGGCGACGCAGAGCTTGCAGTCGATGCAATCGCCGCGGCCCTCCCAGCTTTGGCCCTTCTTGTGCGGGCCGCGCGGCTCGCCGCGATGTCCGCGATAGGTGACGAGCAGCGAATCGCCGTCGAACATCGCACCCTGGATGCGTGGCCAGGGACACATGTAGGTGCAGACCTGCTCGCGCGCGATGCCGCCTAGCAGGTAGGTCGTGCCGGCGAAGATGCCGAGGAAGAGGTAGGCGATATAGGGCGCCGTTCCGGTCAGAAGCTCCTGCGCCAGTGTCGGCGCGTCGCGGAAATAGAAGACGAGCGCGCCGCCGGTCAGCAGACCGACGAGCATCCATGAGGTATGAGTTCAGGCCCTTGAGGAGGAGCTTCTTCGCCCTCCACGCCTCTTTGTCGAGCTTCATACGGGCGTTGCGATCGCCCTGCCAGAACCGCTCGATCGCAACCATGAGATCGGTCCACACCGTCTGGGGGCAGGCATAGCCGCACCAGACGCGCCCGGCGAGCGCCGTCACGAGAAAGAGCGCGAGCGCCGCCACCACCAGAATCCCGGTGATGATGTAGAACTCCTGGGGCCAGATCTCGATAGGCCCAAGAAAAATGCGCTGATGGGCGAAATCGACGAGAAACGCCTGATCGGGCAGCTCTTCCGCTCGCGGCCAGCGGATCCACGGCAGCACATAGTAGATGCCGAGCGCCACTGCCATCACCAGCCACTTGATGTTGCGGAAAGTGCCGAAAGCGAGCTTGGGATAGATCTTCTTGCGGGACTGATAGAACTCGCGCGCCGCCTTGGCGTTGACCGCCTCGGCGTCGACCCTTTGAATGCCCGGAGCGGCATCGGTGGCGCCTCGGGCCTCCGACACCGCTTGGGCTGCTAACGCTTCGAGCTTGGTCATTCCCGATCCAAAACCGCTACTTGCCGCCACCCAGGCTGTGCACGTAGACGGCGAGCTGCTTGATCGTTACCGGATCGAGCCGGCCGGACCAGGTCGGCATGACACCGCCGCGTCCGGTCCGGATCGAGGTGAGGATTGCCTCCTTGTTGCCGCCGTACAGCCAGATGCCGTCGGTCAGATTGGGGCCGCCCTGATCGAGTTTACCCTTGGCGTCGTCGCCATGGCAGGCAACGCATTGCTCGGCGAACAAGACCTTGCCGCGGCCGGCCGCCGCCGGGTCATTCGGCTGACCAGACAGCGACAGTACGTATTCCGCCGCATCGATGACCTGGGCCGGCTCGAAAATCTGATCGAGCCCGTAGCGCGGCATCTGATTGGCGCGGGTCTTGGCGTGCGTGGCGCGAATGCCGACTTCGATCGTCTGGTGGATGTCGTCGATCTTGCCGCCCCAGATCCAGTCATCGTCGTTGAGGTTGGGATAGCCGGTGGCACCTTGCGAACCGCGTCCGTGGCAACCCGCGCAATTGTCGCCGAAGGCCGCACGTCCGCCTGCGATCGCGAAGCTCAGCAGTTCCGGGTCCTTCTGGATGTCCCCCAGCCCCGCCAGCTTGATCTTCTCGACATACTCGGCTTGGGCAGCCCGGCCCGAGGCGACGTCGGCCATCACCTGCTGGCGCTGGCTGTAGCCGAGCATGCCTTGCGTGTAGCTCGCGAGCGCCGGCCAGGCCGGATAGGCGATCCAATAGCCGATTGCCCAGACGACGGTGATCCAGAGCACCCACAACCACCAGCGCGGTAGAGGTTTGTTCAGCTCCCGGATGCCGTCCCATTCGTGCCCGGTCGTGGCATAGCCGGTGACGTGATCGATCTCGTGCTTCTCGGTCATACCGGCCCCCGGCTGCGGTCCATGTTCGGATCCATCTCCAGCGGCATTCGCGCGGCCTTGTCGAACTTGGTCTTGTTGGTGGGCCAGAAGGCATAGGCGAGCACGGCTAGGAAAACGACGATGAAGAAGATGAGCATCGTGGTCTGCGAAATCTGGACGACTGTCTCGTAGGTCATGATCGCCTCCTATCTGAGATTGGGACCGCTCTCGTCGTAGTCGGCGAAGTCGACGAGGGTTCCGAGCATCTGCAGATAAGCGACCACCGCATCGAGCTCCGTCACGGCGCCGGCATCGCCGTCGAACACGCGGACTTGAGCTTTCGGATAGCGGGCCGCAACCCCGTCAGCCCCATCCGCATCGGGATTGGCCTGCCGCTCGACATCGGCCACGGCGTTCTCGAGCATCTCCTGCGAATAGGGGACGCCCAGAGCGGCTTGCGTGCGCAGCTTCTCCGCAGCGTCGGCATAGTCGAGCTTGCGCGCGGCGAGCCATGGGTAGCCCGGCATGATGCTCTCCGGCACGACGCCACGCGGATCGGTCATGTGCGCCACATGCCACTCGTCGGAATACTTGCTGCCGACACGCGCCAGGTCCGGACCCGTGCGTTTCGAGCCCCACTGGAACGGCCGGTCGTACATACTCTCGGCGGCCAGGCTGTAGTGGCCGTACCGTTCGACCTCGTCGCGCAACGAGCGGATCATCTGACTGTGGCAGAGGTAGCAGCCCTCGCGCACGTAGATGTCGCGGCCGGCCAGCTCGAGCGGCGAGTAGGGCCGCATCCCCTTCACCTTCTCGATGGTCGATTCGAGATAGTAGAGAGGCGCGATCTCGACCAGGCCGCCGATCGCGACGGTGACGAGGATGCCGATCAACAGCACCAGCGAATGCTTCTCGAAAATAGCGTGTTTCAAGCGCATGGTCCGCCTCCTATTCGGCCGGAGCGAGGTTGCGCAGCTCGGGGGCTGCGGCGACACGCGGCTGCTCGGCAATGTCGACGGATAGGTCTCCTCGGATGGTGCGCCACACGTTGTAGACCATGATGAGCGCACCCAGGACGAAGAGCAGGCCGCCGGTCGCGCGGATGATGTAGGGCCAGTGCATGGCTTCCACCGTCTCGACGAAGGAATACTGCAGGAAGCCCAGGCTGTCGTAGGCGCGCCACATCAGGCCTTGCATGACGCCAGACACCCACATCGAGGTGATGTAGAGCAGGATGCCGATGGTCGAGAGCCAGAAGTGCCACTCGACGAGGCGGATCGAGTAGAGGCCGCGCCGGCCCCAGAGCCAGGGCACCATGCAGTAGATGGCACCGAAGGAAACCATGCCGACCCAACCGAGCGCGCCGGAATGCACATGCCCGATGGTCCAATCCGTGTAGTGGGAGAGCGAGTTGACGGCCTTGATCGACATCAGCGGACCTTCGAAGGTCGACATGCCGTAGAAAGCAACCGAGACGACAAGCATGCGGACGACGGCGTCGGTGCGAAGCTTGTCCCAGGCGCCCGAGAGCGTCATCAAGCCGTTGATCATGCCGCCCCAGGACGGCATCCACAGCATGATCGAGAAGGTCATGCCGAGCGTCTGCGCCCAATCGGGCAGCGCCGTGTAATGAAGATGGTGGGGACCGGCCCAGATGTAGAGGAAGATCAGCGACCAGAAATGCACGATCGAGAGGCGGTAGGAGTAGACGGGCCGCTCGACGCGCTTGGGCACGAAATAGTACATCATGCCGAGGAAGCCCGCCGTCAGGAAGAACCCGACGGCGTTGTGGCCGTACCACCATTGCGTCATCGCATCCTGGACGCCCGCGTAGATAATGTAGCTTTTCGTTCCGGAGAGCGAGACCGGCAGCGCCAGATTGTTGACGATGTGCAGCATCGCCACGGTGACGATGAAGGCGAGGAAGAACCAGTTGGCGACGTAGATGTGCGGCTCCTTGCGCCGCCAGATCGTACCCAGGAAGACCAGCAGATAGACGACCCAGACGATCGTGAGCCACAGATCGACGTACCATTCCGGCTCCGCATACTCCTTGCCTTGCGTGACGCCCATGAGGTAGCCGGTCGCCGCCAGCACGATGAAGAGCTGATAGCCCCAGAAGACGAACCACGGCGCCCAGCGGCCGGCGAGCCGCGCATGGCACGTGCGCTGGACGATGTAGAACGAACTCGCCAGCAGCGCGTTGCCACCGAAGGCGAAGATCACCGCCGAGGTGTGGAGAGGCCGCAAGCGCCCGAAGCTCGTCCAAGGCAAGTCGAGATTGAGGATGGGAAAGGCGAGCTGCCAGGCGATGATGTCGCCAACCAGAAATCCAGCGACGCCCCAGAACACCGTGGCGATGACGGCGGCCCTGATGACCCCGTCGCTGTAGGTGTCGGTGCCTGGGTTCGCCTTGCCCTCGGCAAGCGACGAGAAAATGCCGAGCCCGCCCGCCACGGCAAAGGCCGCGATGATGAGCCCGTGGACCGACATGGCGGTCTCAGCCGAGTTGAGCGCCAGCAGGATGCCGATCACACCGCCTACCCCCAGGACGAGCAGCATCAGCGCATCGTTCATGGCAACGAGCTCTGCTCGCCGCACCTGATAGCTCATTGGAAATCTCCCCCGTCATGGTCCGGCCGGCCGCTGCAAGTCCTTTCGGGAGGTCTGTAGCGTCGCCGATGGATGGCGCCTTTGATTCAAGTCAAGCCGGGCCCAAGGTGCTGCGTCTGGCTGTTCGGCAATCCCAGCGAGGTCGCAAGTCAAGGAAATGACGACGAGAACCACATCCCTGTGGCCCGCGTACGTCGGCGGACTCGACGACGATGGCCGGTGCGCTCCGATAGCTGACATTCGCAGGGCGGTTTCGCGGTCCGGTCAAGCGGATATGGTAGGGGGTCTCAGCTCATGATCGCTTCCAACCGCTGTTTCCTCAATTTCCACTCCGGCATGATCTTGGCGAGCAACTTGAAAAGCCGATGCCATGGTTGGGCTCGACGAGGTGGCAAATTTCGTAGACGACGACGTAGTCGATGCAGCATGAAGGCGCGCGGGTCAGTTCGGGATTGAGGGTGACTGTGCCGTTGACGGTGTGGCTTCCCCGCCGGCGAGCCATTGGCTGGATTTGTAGGCGCGGCAGCCAGCATCGGAGTCGGAGAACGGGCTGAGATGGCTCCGCTTGGTCGGACAGATTTTCCGCCTGGATAGGGGGATCGTCTGCTGGGGCTTGGGCTCGGTGCTGGCCCGGCCGTCGCTCAGACGGCGGCGATGAAATTCTTCCGCACCCGATGGCGGCACGTCCCAACTCATTGAGATCCGGTCCAGTTGATCCGAGCGCTCGGATTGAGGACCACGGCGGTACGCGAAGAAGGCCCCGTCGCACCACAACGAGGCCTCTCTCCGTTCAGTTGTCGCGGCTTCGCGCTTCTCGCGTCAGGCTCGATCAATAGCGGCAATCATAGTAGCGCGACCGCCAGTAATAGCTGCCGGTCCTCTGCCAGTTGCGATAAGACCTCTCGCAATCTTGGCCGTAGCCGCCGCCGATGACGATATCGAACCAGGGAGTATAGACGTCGTAGTGCTGAATCCGATTGCGGCTATGCCTCGCATGATCTCGCCGATGGCTGCGACGGTGCACCCTGTTTGCGCGCCGGTGTTTGTTGAATTTCCGGCCCGGGTTTACCCGATGCTCGACATCCAGGATCAATCTGTCTTGGGCAAAGGCAGTCGCAACCGGCATCGAGGGACCGGCTGTTGCGGCATTCGCCGAAGCAAGCACGGCTATGGCGGCGGCCGCGGTGGCGATAAGTGTCTTGGCCGGAAACTTGATCATGTCATCCTCATTTTGTTGAGGGTCGCGCGGTTGCCACCATTGGGACCAACCGATGCAACCGGTGCCAGTCACCTGGAATGCAGAGCACTGCGCCGGCGTTTCGGCCCGCGACACTGTCGTGGCGCCGTTGCCGGGCCGCAGCCTCTGACTGGGGTGTTGGCTATCTTCAGACTATGTAAGCAATGCCGCGAGGGGCGGTAGGATCGGAAACTACCCAGTTCGGCCAGCGCGCCACTTTGTCGGTCATTCCGCCGACAATTTCATCGATGCGGCTACATTGCCTTGCCAGACTGCCACTTTGGTCAAACGGTCATTGTGGGCTGCGAGGATGTCAGATGGCGCGGCGTGCCAAAAGTCTGGGTCGTGTCCCGCGCAGGGGTTTCGTCGGCGACGATGATCACGTCAGCTTGCATGTTCGGATTGATCAGCTGCCGATTGCCGGGATGCTGACCAAAAGGTGCCATCGACCGACTCGGCATGAACCGGCTCGCCGTGGCAGCTGACAATGGCCGCAGCCGAGTGTGCCTCGACCGCCGGTGAATGAAGCGATCGACGCAAGTCTCGCGGGCGACCGACGCCTTCGGCCGCATCGCTGTCATGAAGCTCCTCTGGGATGCACTCGGTTCCGAGTTCCCCTTGCGCCACACGCAGTACGAGATGTTCCATGGCGGCGCGACCTATGTGAATCTCGGCAACATGGCTCGGACGTTCGACTGGGCGCGTGCGGGAGCGCTCGTGGAGCACGGGGTTTCCCTCGGGCGCGCGGATTCTAAGAGTTGAGATAGGCGAGCGCTGACAACGCGTAAATCTTCGCGCAGTCGACGAGATCCTGCTCGTTGACGTAGTCGTCGATGCCGGAGGCGAGCTCCGGCTGCGGCCCGTAGCAGATGGCGGGCACACCGAGCGCGCGCCAGCGGCTCGCATCGCTCGCCGGCAGGCGGACGACGGGCGGTGGGGCTGCGCCACGAACCTGTGCGGCTGCCGTGCTGACGGACCGGGCGATCGCGCTCGTCTCCGCCGTCCAGTTCGGGTCCCAGCCCTTGATCTTGCGCCAAGCGAGGCCGGGATGACCGGCGTTGAGCGCGTCGAGCCGTGTGCTCATATCGACAAGCGTCAGGCCAGGCGGCAGGCGGAAGTCCACCTCCGCCGTTGCACTCGAGGCGACCTGGCTGACGAAATGCCCGCCGGTGATGGTTCCCGGATTGACGGATAGGCGCTGGCGGTGTGGACCCGCCGCATCGGCGACACGGGCAATCTCAACGGGCGGTCGCACCTGCTCATCGTTCCACGCGTCGATCTCGGCAAGCGCATTGACGAGGCGAGCGATCGCCGAGGAGCCACGCGTCGTCAGCATCCCCTGTCCTGGCGGACACGCCGCCTCGAGCGCAACCCAGAGCACACCCTTCTCGGCCACGCCCAGTGCCATGTCGCCGGGGCCTTCACCGCAGATGACGGCATCGCCGCGAAGGTCCGGGCGCTGATCGAGGAGAAATCCGGCTCCGTCGGGGCCGAAGACCGTCTCGTCGGCGACGGCCGTGTAGGTGATCCGGCCTTTCAGCGCAGGCATGCGCTCATGCAGATAGGCAAAGGCGAAGGTGAGCGCCGCGAGCGCGCCTTTCATATTGCCGGGACCCAGCCCACAGAGCTTGCCATCGCGTGCGGTCATCGCAAAGAGCGGCACGCTCCAGGCCGAACTCGTCGCCTGGAGTGATCGTGTCCATATGGCCGTTGAGGATGAGGTGGGGACCGGGCTTGCCGCTCGCGACGGTTGATACCAGATTGGGTTTGCTCTCGACACGCGCAACCGTCTCACAAGCAATGCCACGCGTGCCGAGCCAGTCTGTCAGAGCCCGCGCGACGCCCGCGCAATCGCCCGGCGGATTGGGGCTCCTCTCGGCGATGAGTGACCCGAGCAAACCAACGAGCTCCTCTCGGCGCGTATCGACGAAGGCGCCGATCTCGCGGGTCGCGCTTCGGCCGTCGGGACTGTCGAGCCAATCGGTCATGCCGCTTCGCCTGCCCTCCCATGTGTCGCCAGCACGCACCTGGACAGGTGCCAGGGGCGATGCAAGATATGGATACGTTTATCCATGCGATCGATGGGAGACAATCCATGGCTCTGCTCGACGGCAAAGTCGCCTTCATCACTGGTGGTGCACAGGGCATCGGCTTGGCGGTCGCGCGCGCCTTCGTCGAGCACGGCGCCAAGGTCGCCATCGCCGACGTGCAGGCGGATGTGTTGGCGAAGGCCGCCAAGTCGCTCGGCGAGAGTGCCATGGCCGTCACGCTCGACGTCACCGACGAGGCGGCGACCGCCAAGGCCGGCGAGGATGTCATGAAGCGATTCGGCCGCCTCGATATCCTTGTGCCGAATGCCGGCATCCTGCTCCTCAAGCATGCCGTCGACACCGAGGTCGCCGGCTTCCGCAAAGTCATCGACATCAATCTGACGGGCGCTTTCATCACGGCGAAGATGCTGGCGCCGCACATCGTTGCGGGCAAGCGTGGTGGCCGCATCGTTCTGACGTCCTCGCTCTTCGGCCTGCGCGGCGGACGCGAGAACGCGGCCTACTCGGCCTCCAAGTTCGGCATGATCGGGCTGATGCAGTGCCTTGCCGCGGAACTCGCTTCCGACGGCATCCTCGTCAATGCCGTCTGTCCCGGCCAGATGGACACCGACATGATCCGCCAGCTCTTCCGCGACCGCGCCAAGATTCGCGGCATCACGGAGGCGGAAGTGAGGGGCGCGCTCGAGAGCAAGATCCCGGTTGGTCATCTGGGGCCCCTCGACCAGCTCGCCGGCACCTACGTCTATCTCGGCTCGGACTTGAGCCGCTACGTCACCGGCCAGTCGATTGCCGTCGATGGCGGCTGGCAAGTGGGGTGATCAGCGGCTCGGGAATTTAGGGTGCCAGAGCACGTGCTTGGCGCCTCTCTCGTAGCCCTTGCCGCTCGGATAGCTCACGAGCTCCATCTGCAGGCCCCAGGGCGCCAGAAAGTAAACCCACCATGAGCCGGCGGCATTGCCTTGCGCGATGTGATCTGGCTCGCCCATGACGGTCACACCATGGGCTTTCAGATGCGCGATCGCCGCATGGATGTCGTCGACGTAGAAGCAGATGTGGTGGCCGCCGATGTCGCTGTTCTTGGGCGGGACTGTGCGCTGATCCGGCGAGGAATACTCGAACACCTCGAAATTGAGGCCCGTCTTGCAGCGCAGGAAGCAGTATTTGAGGCGCGCCTTCGGGTGGACGCCGAGCGAGGTCGTCATGAAGTCGGGGTCACCGGTGAAGTCGCCGCCATCGAAGACGAAGTCGCAGCCGATGACGTTGACGAGGAAGTCGACGGCCAATTTGAGGTTCGGCACCGTTATGCCGATGTGCTCAGCCCCCGCGAGGCCCGGAATGCCGCGCTCAGCCATGGCCTAGCCTCCGTTGCGTGTCACATGCTCGGCGATGAGCTTGTTGACCTCGGTAGCGGCCTCCATCTGTGGCATGTGGCCGACCTTGTCGAGCAAGTGCACCGCGATGTGTGCGGGCAAGCCCTCGGCCTGCGAGGCTGGAATGATTTTATCATCGCGACCCCAAATGAGTTGTGTCGGTACCTTCGTGCCGGTGAGCAGCTCGCGAAGGCCGCTCTTCTGCCCGTCGCCCTCGAGCATGCTTGCGAGCAGCGCCTGAAGCGCCTCGGGCACGCCATCCAGGCGTTTGTACTTGAGCGAGGCATCGATCATGCTGCGTGTCACCTGATCCGCATCGGCCAAAAGGAGCCCCAGAACCTCCTTCATCTCTTTCCGCTTCTCGGCCGCCGCAAAGCCGCGCAGGAACTCGGTGCTGATCTCGGGTCCGATGCCGCCTGGCGCAAGCAGAGACAGCGACGCGAGACGATTGGGGTGACGCGCGGCAATGATGAGCCCGATGGCACCGCCGAGCGAATGGCCGACGAGGTGGGCCTTCGGGATCTCAAGTGCGTCGAGGAGGGCAACGACTGCTTCCGCGAAGCGGCGCGGGCCGCCCGATACATCAACGACGGGGGAGTTCCCATGCGCCGGAAGATCCAACGCATGTGCAGTGCGCCCCTGCGCGAGCGTTTCCTGATTGAACATCCAGCTCGTGAGATCGCCGCCGTAGCCGTGAACCAGCACGATGGGTGTGCCGTCCCCCTCGCCGAGCGACAGCACGTTGAGCCGATGCGCGCCCGCCTCGACGATCCGCGAGGCCGGGCCTTGCGCCTGCGCTTCGGCACTCACCGCAAAGCGCGATTGGAATTCGGCGACGAAGGCATCGATCTCGGCTTCGGGAACATCCCCCTCGGCAATGACACCAATGATCGCGCCACACGGTGCGACGGTTCCCGGCGACACTACCTGCCGCCTCAGAATTCCGTTCGCCGCCGCCTCCATGACATTGGTGATCTTCGTCGTCTCGATCTCGACGACCTCCTGGCCGGAGCGCACCTCGGCGCCCTCGTTGGCGAGCCAGCCGGAGACCTGCCCCTCGGTCATCACCATGCCCCAGCGAGGCATTGTCACGGCATGAATGCGCTCGGCCATTTGGCTCAACCCTTCTTGCCCATGACTTTTCTTACGGCCGCCTCGATCCGCTCGGGCGAGGGCACATAGACATCCTCGAGGCTCGGCGCATAGGGAACCGGCGAATGCGGTGCCGTCACCTTGACGATGGGGGCTTCGAGCGCATCGAACGCTTTCTCGGCAATGATGGAGGAGATGTCGGAGGCCACGGAGCAGCGCGGATTGGACTCGTCCACGATGACGACTCGGCCGGTCTCCTCGGCCATCTCGAGGATGGTGTCCTCGTCGAGCGGCGACGTCGTCCTCGGGTCGACGATCGTCACCTCGATGCCCTGCTTGGCGAGGCTTGCCGCCGCCATCTCCGCCATTCTCACCATTCGGCCGATGGCGATGATCGTCGCGTGCTTGCCCTCGCGGACGACATTGGCCTCGCCGAACGGCACCGTGTAGGCGCCATCGGGTACCTCGCCTTTGTCGTCGTACATCAGCTTGTGCTCGAGGAAGATGACGGGATCATCGTCGCGGATCGCCTGGATGAGGAGACCCTTCGCGTCATAGGCATTCGAGGGAATGACGACCTTGAGGCCCGGCACGTGCGTGAACATCGAGTAGAGCGCCTGGCTGTGCTGGGCGGCTGAGCGCCCTCCCGGCACCGAACGTCGCGCGCAGCACCATCGGCGTCACGGCCCTGCCGCCGAACATGTAGCGGAACTTCGCCGCCTGGTTGATGAGCTGGTCGAGGCAGACGCCGAGAAAGTCGACGAACATGATCTCGGCGACGGGACGCAAGCCCCGTTGCCGCCGCACCCGCCGCCGCGCCGACGAAGGCGCTCTCGGTAATCGGCGTGTCGAGGATGCGCTCGCGGCCGAACTCGCCGAGGATGCCCTTCGTGACGCCGAAGGCGCCGCCCCAGGCATCGTCGACACCGGTGCCGGCGCCGCCGGTCACGTCCTCGCCCATGATGACGACGCGCGGATCGCGGCGCATCTCGAGCTTCAGGGCTTCGTTCAGCGCCTGGCGGATTGATTTCTGCGGCATGACGGTCTCGCTCGGATTCTTGGGCTTTGGCGAAGAGGGGCGCATCAGGCGTAGCGGACGTAAACGTCCGTTGTGATCTCTTTCGGGTCGGGCTGCGGCGCGGCGCGCGCAGCCTTGACCGACTTGTTCGATCAGATCGGCGACCTCCTTGTCGACGCCGTCGAGCTGGGAGACCTCGAGCAGGCCTGCCTCGGTCACGCGCTTGCGGAAGAATTTGAGGCAATCCTCCTCGCGTCTGATCCGCTCTTTTTCCTCCGGCGTCCGATAGGTCTCGGCATCGCCTGAGAAATGCCCGTAGAAGCGCGGCACCTTCGTGTGCAGCACGCCCGGCCCCTCGCCGGCACGCGCACGCGCGATCAGCCTCGCCCGCCGCCTGATGCACCGCAAAGAAGTCGGTTCCGTCGACCTCGACCGCCGGCATGCCATAGGCCGCCGCGCGTGCCGTGATGTCGCCGGCGGTGGCGAACTCGGTCTTCGTCGCTTCGCCGAAGCCGTTGTTCTCCACGACGAAGATCGCCGGCAGGTTCCAGACCTTGGCGAGGTTGAGGGACTCCGCGGTCGTGCCCTGGTTGAAGGCGCCATCGCCCATGAAGCAGACGGCGACGGCGCCGGTCTTGAGCGTCTTGGCCGTCAGCGCCGCGCCGCAAATGAGCGGCGGCCCACCGCCGACGATGCCGTTGGCGCCGAGCATGCCTTTCGACAGATCGGCGATGTGCATCGAGCCGCCCTTGCCTTTGCAGGTGCCGGTCGCCTTGCCGTAGATCTCGGCCATCATGCCCTCGACGTCGCACCCCTTGGCGATGCAATGGCCATGGCCGCGATGGGTCGAGGCGATCGTATCCTTGTCGGAGAGGTGCATGCAGACGCCGACGCCCGAGGCCTCCTCGCCCGCATAGAGATGGACGGAGCCCGGAATGTCGCCCGTGCCGATCTCCTGGTTGCAGCGATCCTCGAAGGTACGGATCGTCCGCATCGTCCGGTAGGCGCGGATCAGCTCGTCGCGGGCAAGTTGCATGCAGGGCTCCTGGAGTGGGCATTATGTCTTAGGCTTTAGGCTTTAGGTACTCGGCACTGGCAGTAGGCAGCGGCACCTCGCATATTTGTTTGTCTCAGAAAGCTTGTGTCAGCGGCTCAGGGCAAATTCCTAAAGCCCAATGCCTAACGACACCGACGGCGATTTTGTTGCCGCAATAGTCGTCGACGCTTTTGATGTTCTTGGGATTGCCGGCTTGCGTCAGTGCGCCGGTCGCCGCCTGCATGTTGAGCACATAGTCGACCTGCTTGGCGCGCTCGGGCGTGTCGTAGAGGTTGTCGAAAATGACGTCGGCCTGATCGGCGACGACCGCCGGCAGGATGCCGGACCACGCGCCGATGAACCACTCGTACTTGACGCCGTGGCAGTCGAGGACAGCGCGCGCGAGGTCGGCGTCGAAGCCGATGATGTTCTCGAAATTGTTCGGGTCGCGGAAGAAGAAGGGCGCGGTCTGCGCGTCGCCGCCGATCCGGATCGTCCGGCCGGCGAGGCTCGGATACTTCTCGGCGAGCTTGTCGGGCTCGCACTTGCCGGCATCGGCAAGTGCGATTGAGGGGGCTGCGAGGAGGGCGGCGGCGACGGCAGTTGCTGCCAGTAGCGAGCGGGCGAGTGACATGGAGAATTCTCCCTGGGGACCGCGGCGCTTTTTGATGCTTCAACCGCGGCTGCTGCGTGGCCGGCGGCCGGAGAAGTCCCTCGCCAGCCCTCCAAGCACGCCGAAGGCCGACGAAACTTGTATTGGATACAATCATACGATTGCGGTGATCAAGCGGGCATTGGCCTCACGACTCGCGGAATCCGCAGATCAGCCGTGTTCGATCCGCCGCTGCCGCCGCTACATGACGAGCGCCAAGGGCCTGACCGGACAACCCGTCCCATCCCGCATGTTGAACGGCGAGACGACGAACAGGAACTCCTTGCCGGCCAGGTTCTCGAAATTGCAGCACTGCTGCACCATGCAGATGTTGTTGGTGAGCCAGATCTTGTGCGTCGGCCACCACCATTGGGCTGGATCGTCCATGCCCATCATGTCGGTGACGAACAGCACCATGCCTCGATCGACGAGCCATTGCGCGGTGTCGGTCGGCACATGCGGCCGGTTCAGCATCCAGTCGCCGACGCCCCAATGCTTGTCGACGCCGGTCCAGCACATGACGGCCGCGTCCGGTCCGATTTTCTTGCCGGTTTTGCGCTCGGCATCCTCGAAATCGGCGATGGTGATGGCCTCGCCTCGCTTCTTCCAAGTAAAGTCGTAGAGGTGGCCCGGCATGATCAGCCGCTCGAGCGGCACCTGGCCGACGGCGACGCCCGTGCGATCGAAATGGCGCGGCGCATCCAGATGGGTCGAGCAATGCTCGGCCATCAGCATCATGCGGCTTTCCTGGCCGTACTTGCCGCCCGTCAGCTTCTCGAGCTGATCGAAGGTCTCGACCGGCCAGAATGCGATCTGCAGGCCGCCGACATTGGGCATGCCGTTGTAGAGTTCGCGTCCGAGATCGATAATCTCCTTGATGGGCTTCATGATCGCGCGCCTCCCCTTCTCGACAAGGCATCCGTTTGGATACTTGGATTCAATCGTGCTAAGACGTTGCAAATGACGGCCCCCGGATGCAACACGGATCGCTTCTCTTCAGGCCGCTTGCGTATGAGAAAATCGTCGTCAATCGCCGTCAAGGAGCCCGCCTCGGCGGAGGCGGAGGCCTATGCGTATCTCCTCGAATCGCATCCGCAACGGCGCGCTCAAGCCCGGCGCGCGGCTCCGCGCCGAGGAGATCGCCACCGAGATCGGCATGAGCCGGATGCCGGTGCGCGAGGCTTTCCGGCGCCTCGACACCGAGGGCTATGTCACCATCCGGCCCAATCGCGGCGCCGTCGTCACCGATCACACCTTCGAGGAGATCCAGGAGCTGTTCGAGATCCGCTCCGTGCTCGAGGGTCTGGCCGCGCGGCTCGCGGCCGAGCGTATCGGTCCGGCCGAGATCGAGGAGATGGGCGAGCTGCTCCGGCGCATGCGCCTCGGGCAGAAGAACGCCGACGACTGGATGAGCCGCCACTGGGCATTTCACGAGTACATCTGCGGCTTGAGCGGTCGCAAGCGCCTGGTGCGCGAGATCGAGCGGCTGCACGGCGCGCTCGAGCCCTATTTGCGGCTCTGGTTCTTCCACGCCAACCGTCCGGTCATCGCCATCAAGGATCACCAGAACCTGTTGAAGGTCATCTCGAGCCGCAACCCCGACAAGGCCGAGGCCGCCATGCGCGAGCACGTGCTCGTGACGGCGCCGCAGATCATCCGGTTTCCTGAAGCAAGCAGAAGAGCGTGGCGGCGTGAGGGTCTGGCCCTGACCTGCTGAAAAGTGCGAAGCAGCTATCGATGCGAAGCACGGCAAACCGACAACTAAGGTGTTACAGTGCTTCAAAGAGGAACCAAACGCCCTAGGCGTAATAGCCGGGCGCGAGCCTCAGCGTCTGCACCAGATTGGGATCATGCAGCAGGATCAACTCGGCGTTGCGCTCAGCCGCGATCCGCTTGAGTTTGCGGATCGACGGCAGACCCTCCTCCGGCGTCTCCATGCTGCCCGGGGCGATCTCCTTCTCGAAATTCTCCCAGAGGTCGCCGGCATCCATGGTGAGTATTTTCACCGCGCCGCTCGGCAGCGTCACGGCGAAGGACTGATGGCCGGGCGTGTGCCCGGCTGTGAGCAACCCATCGAGCCCCGGCATCACCTGCCAGTCGCCATCGACGATGTTCCAGTCGAGGCCCGGCATGTCGAAGTCGGCCCGGCGCACGGCGATGTTGGGCACGTCGCCGAAGGCCCAGGCATGCTCGCGGGCCTGGATCGAGATCTTGGCATGGGTGAAATGTCGGCAGCTCGCCCGTGTGATCGATGTGGACGTGGCTCAGGATGACGTGGCGGATGTCCTTGGGCGCGACGCCGAGCGCGCGCAAGCTGCGGCAACAGCTCGTGCTCCGGCAGCACGACGGGCAGCGCCGGATAGACATGCCGGCCATAGCTCGCCTCGGCCTGGTTCGGATCGCGCAACACCTTCAAGATTGAGCCCGCAATCGATGAGCACGTAGCCCTCGGTGGTTCGAGGAGATAGGCGCAGATCGGCTCCGACAGGATGAACTGTCTCCGGCGCGCCCAGCACCGAGACGCTCTTCGGCAGGAACTCGTAGCCGCATGAGCAGCACGTAGAGCCGTCTGACGCTGGTCATGGCTGCGTCCTCCCGATCGCGCGGTATCTTTGCCGCTGCCAGGACCCATGCTATGGGTTTTGGATACGAGAATACAAGCGCGTCCCTGAAGGACGTCCGCGAGGGAGGAAGCCGATGTCGAAGAACCGCCGTGATGTCCTGAAGCTTGCTGCCATTGCCGCCGCGAGTGCCGCCTCCCTGCGCTATGCCGGCACGGCCCGCGCCGAGGGCCTCAGCATGCGCGGCATCTTCGAGACGCCGATGGAGGAGCCCTTCGTCACGCAGCTGCATCTCGCCATGACGAAGGTCGCGGGCGAGATGGGCATCGACTACCAGCATTCGGAATCGGTCAAGGCGGCCGATTTCTCGCGCGTGCTCCGGCAATGGTGCGATGAGGGCGTCGAGCTCATCGTCGGCGATGCCTACGGCACCGAGCAGATCTGCCGCCGCGTCGCCGCCGACTTCCCAAAGACCGCCTTCACCATGGGCTCGGCCGCGGGCGTCACCGAACCTAACTTCTCGACCTTCTACGGCGTCACGACGGAAGCCGCCTACCTCGCTGGCATGCTCGCCGCCTGGTTCTCGAAGTCGGGCAAGATCGGCGTCGTCGCCGGGCCCGGCCATGCCCTCGACCTACGGCCTACTCAACGCCTATCGCGCCGGCGCCAAGGAGGTGAAGCCGGATGTCGTCTTCAAGGCTGCCTATATCGGCTCCTTCTTCGATCCGCCGAAGGCCAAGGAAGCGGCGATCGCCATGATCGAGCAGGGCGTCGACGTCATCTATGCCGAGCGCCTGGGCGTCATCGAGGCCTGCGCGGAGAAGGGCGGTTACGCCATCGGCAACATGACGGATCAGTCGGCCATCAATCCGAAGGTCGTGGTGACGAGCGTCATCTGGGATCCCTATCCGGTCATCAAGGCGGCCGCCGAGCAGGTGAAGGGCGGCACCTACAAGGCCCAGGATTTCTCGACGCTCGAGAACATCGCCAATGGCGGCAACTACCTCTCGGCATTCGGCGCCTTCGACGGTCAAATCTCCGGCCGATGCCAAGGCCGGCCTCAAGAAGCGCCACGAGGAGATCGCCGCCGGCACCTTCAAGGTGCCCTACGACGAGAGCGAGACGAAGTCCGACTGATTGCTTGCGTGAAGCCGGCGGAACGGAAGCGCCATCGTGGCCGAAGCTGAGCCGCTCGTCCAGATGCGGGGAATCGACAAGCGGTTCGGCGATGTCGTCGCCAACCGCGCCGTCGACCTGACGCTCGCATGCCGGTGAGGTGCTTGGCCTGCTCGGCGAGAACGGCGCCGGCAAGACGACGCTGATGAACGTGCTGTTCGGGCTCTACCGGCCCGACGCGGGCGAGATCCGGATCGGCGGCCGCCCGGTCGCGATCTCGACGCCGGCCGATCGCCATCGCGCTCGGCATCGGCATGGTGCACCAGCACGCCCATGTGGTGCCGCGCCACACGGTCGCCGAGAACCTGCTCGTCGGCTGGCCGGGTAAGGGCCTCCGCCTCGATCATGCACATGTGCGTCGCCGGCTTGGCGGAGATCGATGCCGACCTATGGTCTGACACTCGATCCGGATCGGCTTGTCGGCAGCCTCAGTGTCGGCGAGAAGCAGCGGCTCGAGATCGTCAAGGCGCTGTTCCGGGACGCGCGCATCCTGATCCTCGACGAGCCGACCTCCGTGCTGACGCCGCAACAGAGCGAGGGCCTGTTCAAGGCCATCCGGGCGCTCACAGACCGATGGCGTCGGCGTCGTCTACATCAGCCACAAGCTCAACGAGGTTCGCGCCATCACCGATCGCGTGGTCGTCATGCGGCAGGGCGCGGTTGTTGCCAATCTCAAGAACGACGGCACGCTGACGAACGCGCAGCTGGCCGAGCTCATGTGCGGACATGCGCTCAATCCGCCGCGCCGCGCACCGCGGCCGGCCGGCGAAGCTCCGGCTCGAGGCGCACGGTCTGCGGCTGCGGCGGAATGCCGATCGGCCGGTCGATCTGACCCTTCGCTCCGGTGAGATACTCGGGCTTGCTGGGCGTCTCTGGCAACGGCCAAGTGGCACTCGCCGAGGCGCTTTCGGGCGTGACACCGGTGCTCGGCGAGATCGTCGTCAATGGCGCTGCCGTACTCAAGCCCTCGCCGCGCACGATGGCGGAGCTGGGCGTCGCCTACATCCCCGAGGACCGGCTGGGCGCCGGGCTCATCGCCTCGCTGCCGCTCCGCATCCAATATGGTTCTGTCGCGTGTCGGCAAGCCGCCCTTCAGCCGGCGCGGTATCCTCGATCACGCGGCCATCCAGAATTTCGCGCGAGCGCCAGATCGAGGCTTACAGCATCCGCCCCGCCGATTCCTCGATCGCCACCGGCCTCTTCTCCGGCGGCAACCAGCAGAAGGCGATCGTCGCGCGCGAGCTCGCCTTCGATCCCCGCGTGCTGATCATCGCCCAGCCGACGCGTGGCCTCGACGTCTCGGCAGCCGAGCTCGTGCATGGCGAGCTGATGCGGCTGAGGAGAAGGGCTGCGCCATCCTCGTCATCAGCGATGATCTCGACGAAGTCCTCGAGTTCAGCGACCGCGATCGCCGTCATCTACGACGGCGAGATCGTCGCCGATCTCGCGGCCGAGGCGGCCGACCGGGGCGCCATCGGCTTGGCGATGACGGCCGGGCGAGCCGTCACTCTCGCTTCGACCGAGGCGAGGACATGATGCGGCTCACCTTCGTGCGCCGCTATCGAGAGCTCGCTCGGGCTCAATCTGATGCTGCCGATTGCTGCCGTCGCCGCGAGCCTCGTGCTCTGCAGCGGTCTCATCCTGCTAGCCGGCGCCAATCCTTTGACGGCCTATGCGATCATTGCCAAGTCGTCGCTCGGTGGAAAGTTCGCCATCACCGAGACGCTGGCGAAAGCCGCGCCGATGATTTTGACCGGACTCGCTGCTGCCATCGCCTTTCGCGCCCGCTTCTGGAACATCGGCGGGGAGGGGCAGCTTGCTGCTCGGCGCCATGGCCGCGGCCTTCGTCGGCGCGCAGAGCGCGCTTCCGGCTGTCGCGCTCATTCCGCTGATGATCGTTCTCGGTGCGGTGGCCGGAGGGCTCGGCGCCATGCTGCCCGCCTTCCTCAAGGCGCGCTTCAAGGTCGACGATGTCGTCAGCACGCTGATGCTGAACTTCATCATCCTCTATCTGATGCTTGCCTTGCTCTCGGGCCCCTGGAAGGACTCGGCGACAGGCTGGCCGGATTCTCCCGACATCCTCCGCGCCGCCGAGTTCCCCAGTCTCTGGCGCGGCACGCGATTGCATCTTGGCGTGCTCATTGCCGCTCTTGCCTCGATCGCCGTGTGGTTCCTCGTCAAGCGCACGACACTCGGCTTCGCCATCGACGCCGTCGGCGAGAATGCACGCGCCGCCCATCACGCGGGCTACAGCGTGCCGCGCATCACGCTCGTCACCGCCGCGATCTCCGGCGCACTGGCCGGACTTGCTGGGGTCGGTGAAGTCGCCGGCATTCAGTACCAGGTGATGGGTTCGATCTCCCCCGGCTATGGCTATGCCGGCCTCGTCGTCGCCATGCTGGCGCGCCTGAACCCGCTCGGTGTCCTACCTTCGGCGATCTTCCTCGCCGCCATCACCGCCGGCGCCGACGAGATGTCGCGGCAGACCGGCGTGCCGGTGTTCCTCGCCGACGTCATCCAGGGCGTGACGCTGCTCGCCATGCTCGTGGCGCTGCTCTTCTCCACGCATCGCCTGAAGCTCGATCTCCGGTGGAGGCGCGCCGCATGAGCGCCATCCTCGACCAGGTGCTGCAGATCGGCTTCTTCGCCGCCGCTGTCCGGCTTGCGGTGCCCCTTATCCTCGGCGCGCTGGGTGAAGTGTTCGCGGAACGCTCCGGGCGTCATGAACCTCGGCATCGAGGGCATCATGTTGCTCGTCCTCCATGGTCGGGCTTCACGGTTGCCTTCTTGTCGGGCTCGCTCTGGTTCGGTGTGCTGGCGGCAGCGCTGACTGGCCTTGTGCTCGGATTGGTGATGGCGTTCCTCACCGTGCTTCTTGGCCTCGATCAGACGGTCGCCGGCATCGGCCTCACCATGACGGCCTCGGGACTCGCCTACTTCGGCTATCGACTCATTTTCGGCGAGAGCGCGATCCCGCCTGCCGTCGAGCCATTCCAGACGATCCCCATTCCGATCCTGTCCTCGATCCCGGGTCTCGGGCCCGTCCTCTTCGACCAGTATGCGCTGACCTACATCGCCTACCTGCTGGTGCCGCTCGGCGCCTGGTTCCTTTACCGGACGCCGGCGGGCTTGGCACTGCGGACGAGCGGCGAGAACCCCTATGCCGCCGATTCGGCCGGCATCTCCGTCGGCTGGACGCGGACGCGCGCGCTGATGATCGGCGGAACGCTCGCCGGCCTCGCGGGCGCCTATCTGAACCTCGCCGCCTTCTCGTCTTTCTCCTTCGGTATCGTCTCCGGACGCGGCTGGATCTGCCTCGCCCTCGTGGCGCTCGGCCGGTGGAACCCCTGGCTCGTCGCCGCCGCCGCACTCCTCTTCGGTGCCGTCGACGCGCTTCAGCTTCGGCTTCAGACGAGCGGCGTCATCGACGTGCCCTATCAGCTGATGCTGATGCTTCCCTACGTGGCGACGCTCATCGCCATGATCCTCTCCTCCCGCAATGCCCACGCCCCTGCCGCGCTCATGCAGCCCTATCGGAGCGAGGACCGATAAGTTGTGTTTCGGGGTAAGGCGCCGCATGTCGCGAGCTTCTCAGGACACTTTGACCTGCAAGCCGGCTCACTGCCAATGGGGATACTCCGCAAGCTCACAATCAGGGCTGGTGCAATCCGACCACCACCGAGCCAGCTCCCTGAGCATTGAGGTCGCCGGCCGCCACAGTCGCAAACACGACCGATTGCGACGATCAAACTCGTCGTCGACGGTTTGTCCGATCCCCCTCCGATCGACCGATGCCGCTACCGCGCGAGCAGCGAGCGGATCGAGTTGCCGAGAAAGGCGCTGCAGTCGGGGTCGATGCCGGCTTCCGAGAGATGGCCGAACGGGCCGGGGATCGGACGCAGCTCGGCATTGGGGAGATGCTTTGCCTCCCAGGCCATGTCCTCGACCGGAAAGTAGAGATCGGTCTCGCCCGGGTTCAGCACGGCCTTGGCCTTGATCGACCGTAGTGCCTTCTCGAGATCGCCGTTGTAGCCCGGCGTTTGCGAAATATCGGCATGCTGCCAGGTATGCAGCTGTGAGAGGAGATTGTTGGCATCGAGCGCCAACCAGAAGGCCTCCCAGAAATTGACCAGGAACTCGTCGACCGTCTTGAAGCCCATGCCCTCGTAGCGTTTCTCGCGATAGAAGCGTTGCGACAGCGCCCAGCCGGCCCAGACGCGACCCATCGCCTTCATGCCTTCGACCGGAGGGGTGTTGTAGTCGCCATTGGCCCAGGCCTGGTCGGCGCACAGCGCCGCCTTGGCGCCGGCGAGGAACACATAGCAATGACGGCTGACGCGCGCCGCCCCGCAGCAGGGCGCGATGCGCTCGACAATATCAGGATGTGCGAGGCCCCACTGATAGGCCTGGAACGCGCCCATCGAGCCGCCGATGGCGAGCTCGATCTTCTTGACGCCGAGTTCCTTCACAACAAGACGGTGTTGGGCGCGGACATTGTCCTGGATCGACACGGCCGGAAAGCGACCCTTGTCGAAGGGCGGCGGCTGGTTCGTCGGCGAGGAGGAAAGGCCGTTGCCGAATAGGCTCGGGACGATGACGAAGTACTTTGTGGTGTCGAGCGGCTTGCCGTCGCCGATCAGCCATTCGAGGTCCGAATGCGTACCGGTGAACCAGGTCGGGAAGACAATGGCGTTGTCACCGGTCTTGTTGAGCGATCCGTAAGTGGCATAGGCGAGTTTCGCCTTCGGCAAGGTGGTGCCGCCGTCGAGTTTGAAGTCGCCCAGCTCGAAAATGTGATGAGGTGTTGTCATAGCGCGGCCATGCCTCCATCGACCATGTAGTTGCCGGCGGCCACGAAGCTCGCCTCGTCCGAGCACAGGAAAGCGATCATGGGAGCCACCTCGTGCGGCTCGGCCCGCCGGCCGAGCGGCGTGAACTTGATGAGCGTCTTGGCCTCCTCTGGTGTCACGCCGCGCGACATTGGCGTATCGACATAGCCCGGCAGCAGGCAGTTCACGCGGATGTTGTGGGGGGCATAGGTGACACCGGCATTCTTGGAAAGCATGACGCAGGCGCCCTTGGCCGTCTGGTAGGCGACATTGTTGGCGACGCCCGACCAGCCCCACACCGAGGAGACGTTGACGATGGCGCCGCCACCCAATTCGATCATACCGGGCACCACCGTCTTCATGCCGAGGAAACAGCCGATGACGTTGCTTTCGAAGGCGGCGATCATCGCCTCGGTCGACTCCAGATGCACCGGCTTGCCCGAGCCCAGCGCGCCAGCGTTGTTGACGAGGACGCTCGGCTTGCCAAAGGCCTTCTCGCAGGCGTCGAGCGTGGCGGCCCAACTTGCCTCCTTGCGGATATCGAGCGTGACGAAGCGCAGCGTGCTCTTGTGCTTCTTGATGGCCGCGGCGAGGTCATCGCCTGCCGGCTTGATGTCGGCGGCCAGCACCCGTGCGCCCTCGGCGACGAGAAGTCGTGCGGTCGCCGAGCCAATACCGGTCGAGGCGCCCGTGACGATTGCGATCTTGCCTTCGAGACGTCCTGCCATGGTCATTCTTCCCGTTGACGTTCGTTGATGGATTGTGTGCTGCGGGCCGAGTGTCCTTACGTGTGGCCGGCGGGCCGGCCCTGCGCCGTCTTGCCGGTCGCCAACCGGCCAGCGGCGAACTCGCCCGCAATAACAGCGAGCAGCAGCGCTCCGGTGACGAGCTGGACCAGCGAAGCCGAAGTGCCGCGCGCGGCAAGCCCGGCGCCGACAACGGTCAGGATGGCGACACCGATCGCGACATTGAAGACGGTGCCGCGCCCACCGTACAGGCTGATGCCGCCCAAGAGCGTCGCGGCGCATCCGGTCAGGAGCAGATCGTCGTAGTTCTGCGGTGCGGCGCTGCCTCCGCGCATCGCTGCCAGTGCTCCGGCGAGCGCCGCCGTGCCACCGGATATAGCGAACGCAATCGCGATCGTGCGCACCTTGGGGACGCCAGCCGCGACGGCCTCGTTGCGCGCGCCACCGATGGCGAAGATCTCACGGCCCCAGCGCGTGAACGTCAGGAACAAGCCGGCCAGCGCGAAAACGGTGAGGGCCGCAATGCTGGAGAACGAGAAAATGCCGTAGCGCTCGATCAGCGGGTCGGTGATCTCGATGTTGTCGATCATGATCGGCTCGTGTCCGCTCAGCATGTAGGTGAGGCCGCGCAGCAGAATGAGCGTGCCGATGCTGAACACGAGTGAGTTGATGCCGAGCCTGCCGATGAGGGCTCCTTGGACGGCGCCGAAAACAATGCCGAAGGCGGTTGCGACCAACATCGAGCCGGCGAGACCCAGATGTGAGGTCAACACGGCAATGACCGCCGATAGCGCCGCCATAGAGCCGACCGACAGGTCGAACTCGCCGGCGATGATCGTCACCGCGAGACCGAGCGCAATGAGGCCGACGAGCGAGAAGCCCTCCAGCACCGAGAAGATGCTGGCCTCGCCCCGAAAGCTCGGCGTGATCGTCGAGATGACGATCCAGGTGACGGCAAGCACCGCGATAGGCAGCCCGTAAGATCGCAAGAGGTTACCAAGTCCACTCACCGCGCCCTCCGTCCACGCCGCCTGAGTAAGTCGAGGAGAATGACGGTCACGACCACGACACCGCCTTGCACGGCAAGCCGTCCGCCAGGGCTGAAATCGTTGAGGACCATCATGTTCGAGATGACCGAGATCAGCACGGCGCCCGCCGCCGATCGCCAGGGCGAGCCGTCGCCGCCTTGAATTGCCGTGCCGCCCACCAGCAAGGCGGCGATGGCATTGATGGTAAGGGTCGGGAACGATTTCGCAGTCGCCTCGCCGAATGCCGCGCCGCTCATGATACCGGCGGCGGCAACGCCGATCGACAGGATGACGAAGGCGATGACCGTCACCCGAGCATAAGAGATGCCGGAGATGCGCGCCGTCGCCCGGTTGGCGCCGACAAGAATGGTTTCCCGGCCAACCACTGTGCGCGACATCAGCAGTGTGAGTAGCGCCGTGAACATCAGGAACACCAGCACCTCGAGCGGCATGCCAAGAATATCCGCGCCGCCCCAGGTCGCGCCATTGCCGCGCACATGCACGATGCCACCGCCGGTCAATTCCGAGGCGACGCCGAAGATGATCGCACCCGCCGCCAGCGTGGTGATGACCGGGTTGAGGCCCCCCGCCACGATCGTGCCCTGGAGGACGCCGACGACAATTGATCCAGCGACGACGACCAGCATGGCGGCCGGCTGAGGCCAACCTTCGCCGAGCATCCAGACGAAGGCAACCATGCAGGCCATGGCCGACTGGGAGATGCCGAGTGAGACGAAGTTGCCGGAAAGCGTCACCGGCGTCATAGCCACGGCGACGAGGCCGACGACGGCCGCATTCCTCAAGATAGCCGTTAGATTGTCGACCGTGAGAAAGCTCGGGGTAAGAATAGCCGCGACAGCGACGACCAAGGCGGCGATCCCGAGGACGATGGCCGGCAAGTTACGATCGACGAAGCTCCCCGCCGGCGGCTCGGGGAGGACCGCTGGCGCGTTCCCGGCGGCGGTACCTTTCGCATCATCGGTCACGCGGCCTTCTCCTGATGCATGACCTCGCGGACGAGCGCATCCTCGCTCCACGCGTCACGCTCGCGAAGAGCGGTCAGACGTCCGCGGTAGAAGGTTGCGATCGTGTCGCAGAGGCCGAGGACCTCGGCGGTATCGGAGCTGGCGACGACGATGGCCATGCCGGAGCGGCATAGGTCCCTGAGCCGCCGGTAGATTTCCGCCCGGGCGCCGACATCGACGCCGCGCGTCGGCTCTTCGAGCAGCATGACTTTCGGCTCGACCCCCAGCCACTTGCCAACCGCCACCTTCTGCTGATTGCCGCCGGACAGTGCGCCGACGACTGTGCCGAGGCGTTTCACGTCGATGGCAAAGCGGCCAGCTGTATCGCTCGCCCGTTCCCTCTCTTGGCGGGAGGAAAGCAGGCCTCGGCTGGCAATGCGCCGGAGCCACGGCGACGACAGGTTTTCCCGGATCGGCCGCTCGGCGAAGATGCCGTCCCGTTTGCGGTCGGCGGAGCAGTAGGCGAGGCCATGCGCGAGCGTTGCAGCGCGGCTCTTGAGCGAAATCCCGGCGCCGTTCAGGAGAGCCCGGCCTCCCGATGGTGGCGCCATGCCAGCGAGCGCCTCGATGACGGCGCTGGCGCCGCTGCCAAGCTGGCCGGTGAGGCCGAGGATTTCTCCGGCGTTGACAGTGAAGCCGATTGGTTCAATGAGGCCGGGCACCACGAGCCCGTCAACCGCCAGCAAAGGCGTGCCTGTCCGGGTATCGCGCTCCGGGAACATCGTCTCGAGTTCACGACCGAGCATCATGGTGATGACAGCGTCGACATCGAGCTCAGCGGTCGGCCGCGACGGCAGGCTGCGGCCGTTGCGGAAAACCGTCACCCGGTCGGCAATGCGGAACACCTCCGGCAAGCGATGGGTGACATAGATGATGCTGCGGCCCTCGGCGGCGAGACGCTTGATGACGGCGAGCACCCGCTCGATCTCGCGATCGGCGAGCGCCGCGGTCGGCTCGTCGAAGATCAGGATGCGGGCATCGCGGACGAGCAGGCGGGCGATCTCGAGTAGCTGAGTCTCGGCCACCGAGAGGCGCTCGACCCGCGTGCCCGGGTCGATGTGATCGAGGCCAACGGCGGCGAGCAACTTGCGGGCGCGTGCACGCAACTGATGTGGCAGCCACAGTGGCGAAACGCCGGTCTGACCAAGCACGAGGTTCTCGGCGACGGTCAGTGTCTTGACCGAGCTGTACTCCTGATGGACGACGGCGACGCCAGCGGCTTGCGAGCGTGCAGTTGGGTAGAGTGAGACGGCATGGCCATCAATTTCGATCGTGCCGGCATCCGGTGCGACGAGGCCGGACAGCACCTTGACGAGGGTCGACTTGCCCGCGCCATTCTCGCCGAGTAGCGCCATCACTTCGCCGGGACGCAGCTCGAAGTCGACCTCATTGAGGGCTTGGATCGTACCGTAGCGCTTGGACAGCCGGCGCACGCTGAGGCGGGGTGCAGCGGCGCTGCCTGGCGAGCTTACGCGGCCTGCGATTGCATTCACGTCAGCGCCTCCCCTGGCAGCTGGCCCGTCTTGGAGCGATCCTTCGCATTGGATGATCGAGTATACGACAGCGGGATGTGGCGTCGAGCCGAATTGCCGAGGAGGTCTGTTGCGAAATCAGTCCGTCCGCGCAACTGGATATGATGGCACCCCGCCCGTGCCGCCGAGGGAGGACGGTGACACGAGCGGGGTGGAGGTTTTGCCCGTTTCGGGCATTCATGGACGGCAGGAGACGTGATCGAGATCAGCCGGATGCGCAGATCTCGTCGGCGTTGTAGCCCCAGATCTTCGTGCCGGCGACACCGTCGGCGCCGATCGCGGGAGCGTGCGGCATGTAGTTGAGCTTTGCCGGCGGGCCTGGATCGACGGCCGGGGCATTGGCCTCGACCTGCATCTGAATGACATCGCCCTCGATCTTGCCGTTGGCGATGAACTTGGCGGCGGTACGGACGGCGAGCGCGCCTTCGACGGCGGCCGGCTGGATGCCGGTGGCGAAGGTCTCGCCGTTCTTCACGGCCTCGAGGCTACCCGAGCAATCGCCGGAGACGATCATCACGTCCTTGCCGGGCGTGATGCCGTTTTCCTTCAGAGCGCGGATAACGCCGTTCGCCGCCTGCTGATTGGAGACGAACAGGAAGTCGAACTGACCCTTGAACTTCGGGATTACCGTCGAGCCGATCTCATAGCCGGTTTCCGGGCTGTTCGGGCCGAACTCGGTATGGATAATGTTGAAGGGTGCGTCCTTCGTCACCTCCATGAAGCCCTTCATGCGTTCCGTTCCGGTCTTCTCACCGGCCGGATGCTGGAAGACAAGCAGGTTGCCGCCATCCGACTTGAACGTCATACCGGCGGCCTTGGCGGCGTCGCGCGCCTTCAGCATGGACTTGCCCAGCGTCCGGCCAATCAGGATTTGGTTGGCGCCTGAATAGGCTTGCACGAAGGGCCAGGACTTTTCGTTCGGCTCTTGGGTGAGCTGAATGACAGGGGCGAGCTTTGAGAGAAGCCGCGTGTCATTGAGGGCCGCGTCCGCCACCCACGGCCAGAAGATGACCGCCGCCGGCTTGGCGCCACTGGCGATGTACTGCTGGACCTGCTGGTCTTGCTCGGGCTGCGAGAAGTTGTTTTGGAACACGGTCAGCTTGTAGCCGAGCTTGGCGGCTTCGGCCTCTGCGCCCTTGATCTGATTGGCGCCGTAGACGTTCGAGGCGGTGATCGTGAACATCACCAACTCCGCGCCGCCACCTTCGATCTTGCCGGTGCCCTCGGCATTCGCGATCGCGAGATAAGAGCCTAGTGCCAAGGCGCCAGCGCCTATGGCAACGGGCCAACGGTTCAACCCTGACATGCGTTCTCCTCCTTCGGCGGAATTATTCGCGTAGCTCCGGTGTCTCCGCAAGACAAATAACAAGAGCTTTGATTTTTGTAGTTTTCGACCTGGGCACTGTCAAGGCAGTGGCGGCCTCCGAATTCGCGGGTTTGAGGTCCGCCAAGTGCAGATCGAAGTCCCTTCGGCGCATCTTGACAGTGTCCGATTTTTGCACCTAATCAAAAAGGCGTTGGTCTTTTATCAATCCTCCCGGGAGCGCGCGATGATCAGCTTCAACTGGGTCATCACCATGCCGAAGCACCTCAACGAGACGAGCTTCGACAAGTGGTACCTCGGCAAGCATACGGAGTACGCCAAGGTCGGCCTCAACATGGTGCGCTACGCCATCAACCGGCGCGTCAAGAAGCAACCGGCGGCCGCTCACGGCGATTTCTTCCGCATCGCCCAGGAGTATTGGGCGAGCTGGGACGAGATGGTCGCCTGCTGGAACCATCATACCGGTTACACGCTGCTCGGCGACGGCCTCGCATATATGGGCCTCGACCCCGGCACGCTGCCGGGCATCGCGCTCACCGAGGAGACCCAGTTCGACGTCGCCCAGCCGGCGGTGTTCTCGCCGATTCGCCGCGGCTATCGCGGCAGGGCGGACGGCACCATCACGAAGTTCATCGTCTTCGGCATGGCGAAGGACAAGTCGAAGATCAAAAGCTGGTATGCCAAGCGCCATGGCAAGCTCGGCATGGACCCGCTCGTGCGCGAGCATACGTTCGGCATCGGCGTCGGCAAGGTCATCGAGTTCGGCTATGTGGGCAAGCTGCCGAGCGGCGATATGCTGTCCTATGATTGGAACCTCGAGCTGTGGTTCGATTCGAACGCCGAAGCTCTTAAGTTCCTCGCTTCCAAGCCGTTCATCGAAATGTTCGATGACTTGAAGGGTGTCAGCCACTCGACGCTTGCCGGACTGTTCCGCGGCCAGGAGATGCTGATGACCAACCGGGCGCTTGCGCACAAGGACGAGTAGCGGCGGATCGACTTGCCTGTCAGACCACCCGGAACCTCGGCTCTTGGCTGGCCGCAAGCCGTAGACAGTTCTCGGCCATAAGGCCGAAGGACCGCTCGAAGGTCTGCAAGGTCAGCCAGGCGATGTGCGGTGCGACGACGACTTGTTCCAGCGTGAGCAGCGGATTGTCCGGCTCGACCGGCTCGGCGGCGAAGGTATCGAGACCGGCACCCGCGAGCTGACCTGACCGTAACGCGTCGAAAAGTGCCACTGGTTCGACGAGTCCGCCGCGGGCCGTGTTGATCAGGACTGCGCCCGGCTTCATGTGGCCGATGCGCTCGGCGTTGATCAGGTACCGGGTCGCGTCATTCAACGGCACATGCAGCGAGATGATGTCGGAGCTAGCGATCAGCTCGTCGAGGGTAACGAAACGCGCAATAGCTCCCGGCGCCTCGCGGCGACTCCAGTAGACGACGTCGGCGCCGAGCGCGACCAGCACCGGTGCCAGCCGGCTCGCCGTCGCGCCATAGCCGATGAGGCCGACGGTGCGCCCATGGATCTCACCGAGCTGCGCCTGTCGCTCCTTGGACCAGGCCCAGCCGCTCCCGGCGCGAGTCTCCCGGTCGAATTGCGGCACCTTGCGGAGCACGGCGAGCATCAGCGCCAGCGCATGCTCGGCAACCGCTTGCGAATTGGTGCCGGGGAGATTGCAGACGGGAATGCCATGCTCCTTGGCGGCGGCAAGATCGATCGTGTCGACGCCCGCGCCCATCTTCTGGATGAGCCGAAGCCGGGGCGCCGCCTCGATGATGGCGCGGGTCACGGGCTTCAGGACATGCCAAAGCACCTCGCAGGCCGGCAGCGCCTTGGCGAAGGCAGCGTCGTCAGTCGGTTGAATGACTTTCACGTCGATGCCGCGCGATGCCAGCGCATCGAGCCGCCGCGTCAATTCTGTTCCGGCCGCATAGTGAAAGATGACCTTCACGCGCGTCTCACCCCTGCCCCAGCCTCAACCGCCCGCGAACGCCGCCTGAAAGGCCCGGCCGAGAGCGCGGGCGCCAGTCACGACATCGTCCTTGGTGACGTTGAGCGGCGGATAGAAGAACGCCGACACGCGCGTGCCGTCCGGGTTGATCCTCACCAACAGGCCGTTCTCATAGGCCGCATGGCGCGCGCGCCGGACGAAGGCCGGTAGATCGGCGACCTTGGAGGCATCGACCTCGGTCGAGCTCATGAGCCCGATCACCGTCACCTTGAGCAGCTGAGGCACGATCTCGCGGATTTTCTCGAGCTCAGTCCTCAGAACCGGCTCCAGCCGTGCCGCGTTCTCGACGAGCTTCTCGCGCTCCAAGATATCGAGCGTCGCCTCGCCGGCAGCGCACGCCACGGGATGACCGGCGAACGTGTTGAGGTGGAGCAGCGGCTTGTCGATGAACACTTCGTTGATCCGCGCCGAGATCGCGACCGCCCCAAGGGGCACATAGCCCGATGAGATGCCCTTCGCCATCACCATGATGTCCGGGCGCAGGCCCCAGTGATCGCAACCGAACATCTTGCCGGTGCGGCCGAAGCCGTTGACGACTTCATCGACAATGAGGAGCGCACCGATCCGCTTCGCCAGCGCCGCCATGCGTGGCCAGTACTCGGCGGGCGGCACTTTGACGGCCTGCGGGATCGGCACCGGCTCGCCGATGATGGCGGCGATGGTTCCCGGCCCCTCTTCGGCAACGCGCCGCTCGGTGGCCTCGATGCACGCAAGCGTGCAAGCCTCGGCGTTGCCGCAGTATTCGCATCGATCGTGCGAGGGCTGCGGGATGCGCGCGAAATCGCCGGGCCGCGGTCCGAATCCGGCCGAGAAGGCATCGATTCCGGTCGCCGCCATCGCCGCGTAGCTCGAGCCGTGATAGGAGCCGGCCCGCGAGAGGATCTTCGTGCGCTGCGGTTCGCCCTTCAATACGAAATGGGCGCGGGCGATCTTGAAGGCGAGCTCGTTGGCCTCGCTGCCGCTGCCGCAGAACGAGATGCAGGCGTCATCCATCGGCAACAGCGCCGCGAGGCGGTCGGCGAACCGGATGGCGACATCGTGCGAGTTGCCGGCGTCCAGCGCCGAGAACTCCAGCCGCTCGGCCTGCTCGGCGATCCGCCGGGCGATCTCCTTGCGGCCGTGACCGACATTGTTGGCACCGAGATTGTTGCCGGCATCGAGCAGCTTGTGGCCCTTGTCGTCGTACACGTAGGGACCTTCGCCGCGCACGATGATGTGCGGGTAGACGCCGGGGTACTCCTGCTCGAGGCGCACGAAGTCGGCGAGGAAATGGCGCAGCTTGCGCTTTGCTGTTTGCCGCAACTCAACCCCTTCTGCTTCGCCGTGCACCTCCTCAACGGTCTTGTGCCCGACCACGACGCTTGCCTTGCCTGCTGGTGACATTCCCGCCTCCCTCAAACCTTGATCACGAACGGATCCTGGGGCGTATCGCCGAGATCGCACCAGACGCTCTTCGTCTGTAGATATTCGTTCATGCATTGGAAGCCGTTGAGCCGGCCGAGCCCGGACTCCTTGTAGCCGCCATAGGGCGAGTTGAAGCCGATGGCGCGGTACATGTTGACCCAGACCGTTCCCGCCTCGACGCTCGCAGCCATCCGATGCGCCTTCTGGATGTCTTTGGTCCAGATGCCGGCGGCAAGGCCGAAACGAGAGTTGTTCGCCTTGGCGATGCCCTCCTCGACCGTCTCGAAGCGGGCGATACCGAGCACCGGTCCGAACACCTCGTTGCGGGCGAGATGGCTGTCGTTGTCGACGCCACCAAGGATCGTCGGCTCGTAGAAGAAGCCGCCTGAAAGCCCCGAAACCTTGGCGTCCTTGCCGCCGACCAGCACCTCCGCTCCCTCGGCGACGGCACGCTCCACCATCGAGCGGTCTTTATGGAGTTGAGACTTGGTTGCGACTGGCCCCATCTGGGTCGTGGCCTCCAGCGGGTTGCCGAGTTTGATTTTCTTGGTCCGGCCAACCAGCCGATCGACCATCTCGTCGTAGACCTTGGCCTCGATGTAGGCCCGCGAGCCGGCGGCGCAGGATTGGCCGGCGGCGGCGAAGATGCCGGCCAGGAGTCCGGCCTCGGCCGCATCCAGATTGGCGTCGGCGAAGACGATCTGCGGGCTTTTTCCCCCGAGTTCGAGCGTCACCGGGATGAGGCGCTTACCCGCTTTCTCGGCAATGGCCCGGCCGGCCTCGACGCCACCCGTGAACGTGATCTTGCGGATCATCGGATGATCGACCAGCGCGATGCCGGTCTCCCGCTCGCCTGTCACCACATTGACGACGCCTGGCGGAATGCCTGCTTCCTCCGCGAGTTTGGCCACCTCGACGATCGATGCGCTCGTCACCTCCGAGGGCTTGATCACCACCGTATTGCCGGCGCCGAGCGCCGGCGCGACCGCCTGCATCGTGAGAAAGGTCGGCGAATTCCACGGCGTCAGCACGGCGACGACACCGTAGGGCTCGCGCAGCGTGTAGTTGAGGACGTTGGGTACGTTGACCGGGATGACCGCGCCCTCGATCTTGTCGGCGAGGCCGCCGTAATAATACATCCATTCCGGAATGACGCGGAATTGGGCGCTCATCTCGCCGAGCAGCTTGCCGTTCTGCTCGGTCTCGATCCGCGCCAGCCGCTCGCCGTGGGTGGCGATGAGATCGGCCCACTTCATGACGAGGCGTCCGCGACGGGTCGGCGTCAGGCTTTTCCAGGCCTTACCGGCGAAGGCGGCGTGCGCTGCCCGCACGGCCCGGTCGACATCTTCCGCAGCGCCCTTTGCGAATTGTCCCCAGACCTTGCCCGTGGTGGGATCGGTCGCCTCGAAGGTAGCCCCCGAGGCAGATGCCGCCTCGCGGCCGTCGATCCAGTGGCCGTAGCTGTGGCCCGCACCAAGATTTGTCTTCGCCATGCAACAACCATCCAATCGCAGCGGCGCGCTGCTCGGCATGCGGGCGGAACAGGTCACCAACCATAAAGATCAACAGTCTTTTAGTTTTGTCGACTTGCCAGCGCAAGCGGCATTCGGAAGTTGCCAAGCGGCATTGAATGTGCGCCCGCCAGATCGCGCCGGTTGGCGGCGCACCGGGTGACTTGACAAACCGAGATAAAATACCAATCCAATTGATCTTATCGCTCGGCGGCGAGCACCCACTCCGGCGAGCAAGTCAGCGCAGGCCCGTCCATGAAATCCATCGACATCAACTGCGATTGCGGCGAGAGCTTCGGCAATTGGGGCATGGGCCGCGACGAGGAGATCGTACCGAAAGTCACGACGGCGAACGTCGCCTGCGGCTTTCACGGTGGCGACCCGGTGACCATGCGCCGGACCATCGATCTGGCCCGCAGCGGCGGCACAGTCGTCGGCTCCCATCCAGGCCTTCCCGATCTCCTCGGCTTCGGTCGCCGGCGCATGGCGCTGACTGCGGATGATGCCTATGCCTACGTCGTCTATCAGACCGGTGCCCTCAAGAGCTTCCTCGATGCCGCCGGCATGCCGCTGCACCACGTCAAGCCACATGGGGCGCTATACTTGATGTTGAGCGACGAGCAAGAGCTTGCCGAAGCCGTGACCCAAGCCATCCTCGATGTCTGCCCGACGCCACGTCTCTACTGGCCGGCACCCATCGACGGCCTCGCTTTGCCCGAGATTGCCCTCAAGTCCGGCATCGACGTGGTGCCCGAGGTCTACTTCGACCTCGAGTATGACAGCCGCGGGCGCCTGGTCCTCCAGCGCAAGAAGGTTGCCGTCGATCTCGAGCGCCTACAGAGCAGGGTTCGCGCGTTTGTCCACAACGGCCGGCTTGACACGGTCGATGGCACGACCATTGCCATTCCGGCGCGCAGCATCTGCATCCACGGCGACGGGCCGAACGCTGTCGAGGTGCTGACGACATTGCGGCAGGTGCTGGACGAAGAAGGCGTGAAGATCGAGGCGGCCTGAGCGCCACCAGGCATCGGGGGGAGACGCGTGCGATGATCTACGAGCAGCCGACGATCCGGCCGGCCGGCGATCGCTATCTGCTCGTCGAGTTCGGCAACGAGATGAACCTCGAGTTGAACTTCATGGCGCATGGTCTGGCGGCGATCATCGCCAGCGAGACGCCGAAGGGCGTGATCGAGACGGCACCGGCTTTCGCCTCGCTTCTCGTCCACTACGAGCCGGACGATGTCACTTACACACGTGTCGTCGAGGAAGTGCGCGCGCTCATCCAATCGCTCGGCCCTTCGGACAATCTGGTCCTGGACAGCCGCATCTTCACCCTGCCGACGGCCTACCTCGATCCCTGGAGCCGCGAGGCCTACGAGCGCTACGTCGAGAAAATCGCCAAGAAGACGCCCGATCCGCAGATGATCGTCGAGCACAACGGCCTCGCCGATGTCGAACAGCTCGTGCGCGTTCATTCCGGGACCGAGTATTGGGTCGCGGCGATCGGCTGGTGGCCCGGCGTGCCGTTCATGCTGGCGCTCGACCCGCGCTGCAAGCTATCGGTGCCGCGCTACGATCCTCCCAGAGTCTGGACCAAGAAGGGCACCGTCGGTTTGGGCGGCTCCAACACCGGCATCTATCCGGAGGATCTCCCCGGGGGCATCCAAGTGTTCGCCCGCATTCCAGTGCCGATCTGGGATCCGCAGCAGCGCTTTTCGGTTTTCCGGGACTCCATCTGCCTCTTGAAGCCCGGCGATCGGATCAAGTTCGTGCCCGTCAGCCTGGAAGAATTCAACGCCGCCGAGCGCAAAGTCGAGGAGGGCACGTTCGCGTTCAATCTCGTCGAGTATCAGCGTTTCTCGGTGCCGCTCTACAAGCGCTGGACCAGCGGGCTAGACATTGGAAAACGGTTCTGAATGGGGGAGGCCGAACATGCTCCGTGTCATCAAGGCCGGGCTCGAGACCGCGATTCAGGACTTTCCAGGTCGCATCGGCTTCGCCAACCAGGGCTTCCCGGTGTCGGGGCCGTTCGACAGCTGGTCGTTCCGGCTCGCTAATGTGGTCGTCGGCAACGCGCCCGGAACGGCCGGACTCGAGTGCCAGTTCCTCGGTCCGACACTTCTTTTTGAGCGTGCTACCGTGATCGCCGTTACCGGTGCCGACATGCAGCCGACGCTCGATGGCGCGCCACTCGCGATGTGGGAGAGCATTGCGGTCAAGTCTGGCCAAACGCTAGCACTTTCAGGCTCGCGGATGGGCGCGCGGGCCTACATCGCAATCGCCGGCGGCATCGCCAACGAGCCGTGGCTCGGCTCGCGCTCGACCTTCGACAAGGCCGGCGTCGGCGGCATCGAGGGGCACGCCCTGAGGGATGGGCAGTCCGTCCCAGTCGGCGAGGGGAGGGGTACTCCCGGACGGCGCGTGAAAGCGACCGCCCGACCGCCACTTTCGGCCTCGCGCAGGCACAAAATCGAAGTGGTCGCCGGCCCCAACGACGATTGGATCGACGAGGAGGGGCATCGCCGGTTCCTCACCAGCGACTGGAAGCTCACCGGCAAGAGTGACCGCACCGGCTACCGGCTCGAGGGGCCGCAATGGACCTTCGCGCGGCGGGCCTACGAAAAGCCCGTCGACAACGGCGCGGAGCCCGCCAACATCGTCGACCAGGGTTATCCGGTCGGCGCCATCAACCTGGCCGGGCAGACGCCGATCATCCTCGTCGCCGATGCGCCGTCGATGGGTGGCTTCATCAACCCGTACACCGTGCCGCGCGGCGCCTTCTGGAAGCTCGCCCAGGCCGTTCCGGGTGATGTTCTCAACTTTACCGCCGTAAGCGTCGAAGCGGCGCAAGAACTCGCGCGGGCCGAAACACGGCTCTGCTCGGAGGCCTCCGTCGAGGCGATCCGAGCGGCGGCGCCATGATTGGAGAAAACAACAAAAGTATTTATGTTTGAGCGATTGATCCCGATCCCGAAACCGCCTACTTTCCCGGCGGCCTAGAGTGCTTCCGGAAAAGCGCGAAGCGGTTTTCCGAGAAGAAGCACGACAAACCAGGAGCCTAGGGTGTTGGAGTGATTCCAAAAAACGGAAACACCCTAGTGAACCGGACGATCGGTGGGACGACATGCACTTGAAGCCCGAGCTCGGCCGTAGAGTTCAGCTGCAATCGATGGACGCCTATTGTGCTGACATCACAATTGGCCTCTACGAGCATGCCGACGAGGATGGACGTCCCCGCTATCAGCTGCACTCCTACGGCCACCATTCCGATACGCCCTCCCGCCTCGCCTTTCTGGCTGAGGCGATGTGCGTGCTCGGCGGCATGGAGCGCATATCCGGTTCCCTGCCGCGACTGTGTTGGCCCTGCGGCGATCGCCATCTCGCGGCGACAAAGCGCGTCTTCATCGAGGCGTGCAAGCTCGCGAAGCCCGAGCAAGTTAACGTCCGGCCGCTGCAGCTCAATGACCCGAAACTACCTGGAGTTGTGGTCGTGACCTCGGAAGGCGGCGGCACCTACCGGCTTGCCGCGGAGAGCGGCACGGGGGACGAGGCACGCCTCAAAGCCATCTGCGCCGGCTATCTGAAGCTCGCCGAGATGGACCGCTGGGAGACCACCGAAACCGGCATTCGCTTCGGCTGCGGCACGCGGCATGATGCTCTCCTGGGTCTCTTGCTCTATCGCGCCCTCAATGCGCGCGCGGCGTTGCGCGAGACCGAGATGATGGCGTCGCGTGGCGTGCTGGTTGCCCCGAGCGCCCAGGCGGCCACATGACAGCGGCGGCGGAAAAGGAGCCGAAGAGCATGACGGCAGCGACAGCGAGCGGCGTGAAGCCGATGACGAGCCGGGAGCGGGTGCTCGCCGCCCTCAACCGCGAGCCGGTCGACCGCACCCCGGTCTGCAATCCGACGTCGATCGCAACGGTTGAGCTGATGGACCTCGCCGACGCCTATTTTCCCGAGGCCAACCGCATTCCCGAGAAGATGGCCCGCCTCGCCGCCACCGGCTACACCGAGCTTGGCTTCGACACCATCATGCCGGTGTTCTCGATCATCCAGGAATCCTCGGCACTCGGCTGCAAGATGCAGTGGGAGCAGAAGGACAACTGGCCGACTGTTCGAATGCGCGAACCGATCTGGCACGATGTCGAGGACATCCGTATCCCCAACGACTTCCTCATCCACCCCGACACTGCCTGCGTCACCGATGCGATCCGGATCTTGCGCAAGGACTACGGCAACGAGGTCGCGATCATCGGCAAGACCATGGGGCCCTGGTCGCTCGGCTATCACGGTTTCGGCGTCGAGCCGTTCCTGCTGATGGCGCTCGATGATCCCGGCAAGACCATGCAATGCCTCGACCGGCTGAAGAAGGTGACGATCGATTTCGGGCTGGCCCAGATCGAGGCCGGCGCCGACGCTCTGACGCTTCCCGACCACGCGACCGGCGATCTCGTGAGCGCCGACTACTACAAGCGCTTCCTCCAGGACCTCCACACGGAGTTCGCTGAGCGGCTGAAGGTACCGATTATCCTGCACATCTGTGGGCGCACCGTCGATCGCATGGGCTATATCGCCGAAACCGGCATGGCGGCCTTCCACTACAACTCCAAGAACAAGCCGCAGGAATCGCTCGACGCGGTGTGTGGCCGATGCGCGCTCGTCGGCAACATCAACAATCCCGAGACCTTGTTCGCGCGTTCGCCCGAGCACGTCCATGCCGAGGTCCTCGCCAATCTGGACGCCGGCATCCACCTCATCGGTCCGGAGTGTGCAATTCCCCTGCAGACGCCGATCGAGAACCTCATCGAGATACCGAAGGCTGTGCGCGAGTGGCATGCTTCGAGGAAGCCGGTCGCGACCAACCCGATGACAGGACAGCCCTCATGACGGAACTTTCGTCCATCGCCAACGAGGCGCTGCGGGCCGAGATCGAGGAGTTCGTGACGAAGCCGAACGAGCGGCAGCGTTACATCGGCGTCTTTTCGAAGGCCCATCCGCGCATGCAGGCGATTGCGGTCACCGTGATCGAAGGCGAGCATCATCAGACCGACAAGCTCACCCAAGAAGCACTCGGCCACGGGCACGAGGCGTTGGAGGTGATGGACGACGGCCTCATCGCCGGCATGGGCATCGTCGGCATCAAGTTCCGCGACAATGTCATCTTCGTCCCCGAGGTGCTGGCCTGCGCGCGTGCCATGAAGACCGGCATGGCCCATGTCGAGCCGATCCTCTCCGCCTCCGGCTTCAAGTCGAAGGGCCTGGTGGTCATGGGAACCGTCAAGGGTGACCTGCACGACATCGGCAAGAATCTCTGCATCATGATGCTGCGCGGCGCCGGGTTCGAGGTCATCGACTTAGGCGTCGACACGTCTCCGGACGCCTTCATCGAGGCTGTGGAGGCGAATGGCGCCAAGCTCATGGGCATGTCGGCGCTGCTGACGACGACCGTGCCGAACATGGGCCGCACCATCGAGGAGTTCATCGATGCCGGTCTGCGCGATGGCGTGCGCATAATGGTCGGCGGTGCACCCGTCACCCAGGAATTCGCCGACGACATGGGCGCCGACGGCTATGGCAAGGACGCACTCGCGTGTGTCGCCGAGGCCAAGCGCCTGCTCGAGATCACGGCCTGATCGGGCGGCCTGGGAGAGGGCATATGAGCGGCAATGAAGACGAACGCTATCAGGTGCGTCTCGATCGGCTGACCGATATCCTGGCCGACATCGCCGGCCACGCCCAGGAAGTGTCGAAGGATCGCTGCCCCTACATGGCCGTGACGCGCGCTTGCACCGCGCAGTTCCGCTGCCGCAATCAGCAACCGGCCGCTGATGTCGCGGGCGGCTCCACCTGCGGTCACGACGGCACCTTCGATTATCGCAGTGCTTGGGAAAGCCGGCCCGACAGCTACGAGAAAACCCGCGAGAAGCTGCGACGCATCCGCGAGGAGGCGGACGCCGCCCGTCAAGCCCGTCGCGGCACGGCCGGACCCCATGAGGATGGTGCCGGATGAACGCCGTCGTCAGTGGCACACATCGCCGGCCAGCCGAGGCCGGTCGCTCGCTGTTCGACTACGCTGACGATCTCGCCGTGCTGGTGCCGTCTTCCTGCGGACGCACCGGCCGGTGCCATGAGTGTATCGTCGAGGTGAAGGCCGGGGCTGCCGCCCTTTCGCCGCGCAGCGAAGCCGAGGGCTTTCTCAAAGATCAATTCCGTCTCGCCTGCCAGGCAGAGGTTGTCTCGACCGAGGCCGAGATCGCCTTCGCGCCGCTCCGCCGCCGGCCGAAGATTCTGACAACCTTCGACGAGCCGGCCTCGGCCCGTCCCGTTGATCCGGCCGTCACCCGTGCCGGCGACAAGGTGCTGCTCGATGGCCGCGAGATCGATACCTTCCGCGGCCACATCTGCGGCATGGCGATTGATCTCGGCACAACCACGGTCGTCATCGATCTCATCGACCTCGAGACCGGCCACACCATCGCCCGCTCGGCCTTCGAGAACCCGCAGCGCTTTGGTGGTAGCGATGTGATGAGTCGCATCTCCTACGATAGGACGATGCCGGGAGAGCTACAGAAAGCGATAATCCGCGCCATCAACTCCGAGATCACGAGCCTCTGCGAGCGGTTCCATCTGCGCCGCCGCGAAATCTACGAGATCGCCATCGGCGGCAATGCGACAATGCGCGATCTCGTCTTCGGGCTCGATGTCCAGGGCATTGGCCAAAAGCCGTACAAATCATCGATCGAGAATCAGTTCCGCGCCGGCGAACGCGTGTCGATGGCGATCGAGGCGCTCGCCGCCGATCTCGGGATGTTTGCCAACAAGCATACGCGTGCCTATGGCCTGCCACTGCTTGCGAGCCATGTCGGGGGCGATGTGGCGGCCGACATCCTCGCCCTCGGCCTGCTCGAGCCGGCCCCACACCCGCGCATGCTCGTCGACATCGGCACCAACACAGAGGTGGTGATTGCCCATGACGGCCGCCTCGTCTGCGCGTCATGCCCGGCAGGCCCCGCCTTCGAGGGCGGTGGCGTCGAGCATGGCATGCCGGGCTATGATGGCGCGATCGAGAGGATTGAGGTCGCGGACGACGGCAGCATCGCTTCGGTGCAAGTGATCGGCGGCGGCGAGCCTTCAGGCATTTGCGGCTCCGGCCTCGTCGATCTCCTCGCCGGCTTGCGCCGCGCCGGTGTCCTCGGGCCCAAGGGCACATTCGAAGGCGTGCCGCGCGGGGCGAAACTCACTGTCGACGAGCGCCATGCCATCACATTGTCGCGCGCCGACGTCAGCCACCTGGCGCAGGCGAAGGCCGCCAACTACTGCGGCCAGTACATCGTGTTACGGGCGCTCGGTCTCGACGCCGGCGACATCGCCACCCTCTACGTCGCCGGCGGCTTCGCCAACTACCTTGACCTCGACAATGCCATCGCCATTGGTTTTCTGGCACCCGTGCCGCGCGAGCGCATTCACAAAGCCGGTAATGCCGCTCTCGATGGCGTACGCCGGGCGCTACTGTCGGTATCCGCCCGGCGGCGCCTCGAGGAGGCGACGGCCCATGTCGAGCACATCGAGCTCGAGACGACGCCGGACTTTTTCGAGATCTTCGTCGAGGCCTGTCGTCTCGAGCCGATGCCGGAGCGCATCGCCTCATCCGCCCGCGCAGCCGGAAGCGGGCAACAGTCGAAAGTCAGTGCAAATGCAACTCACGCCTGATCGCGCCTTCATCGCCATCGGCGAGAACATTCATACGACGCGCGTGCTCACCCAGAAGAGCCCGCGCTTCAAGACCGTCGACGGCGCCGAGGGCCTCGCCTTCGTTGATCGTGACGGGACAAGCCGTTTCCTGCCGATCTCGGATGCCATCCGCAAGGGCCAGGACTACGAAGAGGGCCGCATCAAGCATCTAAAGCTCGCCGTGCAGACCGCCATGCAGACGGATCACCCGGATCGCCCGGCGGCCGAGGCCTATATCGGGCTCCTCGCCCACCAGCAGCAGGCCGCCGGCGCCGCCTTCCTCGATATCAATGTCGACGAGATTTCGATTAAACCCGCCCATCAGAAGGCGGCAATGGTCTGGCTCGCCGGCTTCGTGCAATCGGTAAGCCCACTGCCACTGTCGATAAATTCCTCGAACCTGGATGTTATCGCAGACGGCATGGCCGCAGCCCGCGACGATCGCGAGCGGCCGATGCTCAATTCCGCCTCGCTCGAGCGGATCGATGCGCTCGATCAGGTGGCCGCCCGCAAGGCCCGCGTGGTGGTGACCGCTGCCGGTCTCAAGGGCATGCCAGCGGGCGTCGCCGACCGGGTCGAGAACGCCGGACGCATGATCGAGGCGGCGCGATCCAAGGACTTTGCGCTCGATGACATCTACATTGATCCGCTGATTTTCCCGATCTCGGTCGACAAGACCTTTGCCCTGCACAGTCTCGATGCCATGCGCGAGTTGAGACGCCTTTGGGGCCCCGAAATCCACATTACCGGCGGTTTCTCGAATGTCTCCTTCGGCATTCCCCACCGGCGCGCCATCAACGATCTCTATCTGAAACTCGCCATCGAGGCCGGCGCCGACAGCGGCATCATCGACCCTGTCGCCCATCCGCCCGAGAAGGCCCTTGCATTCGACCCCCAATCGCGTGCCTATCAACTCGCCGAGGATGTCCTTCTCGGCCGTGACGAGCATTGCCGGGACTACATTCGCGCCTGGCGCAAGGGCGAAATCTGATCAAGTGCCAGGCGACGCCAACTGGACATCAAGAAGCGACGATGACGAAATCCACGCCTCGCACGCCGAAGACGAAACCGCGCCCCGCCAGCAAGTTCTATCCAGTGACGCTGTCGAAGGCGGCGACCGAGGTGGTGGAGCAGATCACCTTTGTCATTCGCTCAGGGACCGTCGCGCCCGGCGAGCGGCTGCCCCAAATCGATGAGCTCGCCGAGACGATGCAGGTGTCGAAACCCGTCATCGGCGAAGCGCTGCGGATCCTGAGCGATGCCGGCATCCTGGAAACCAAGCGCGGCCTCGGCGGCGGCGTCGTCGTCGTTCGCGACGAGGTGCCGATGCGGCTTATGAACCGCTCGCCGTTCTGGCAGCGCTTTGCTCTTTCCGATCTCCTCGCCGCCCGCCGGCCGATCGAAACGCGGATCGCCCTCTACGCCGCCGAGCGCGGCACCGAGGAGGACTTCACCGACATGCGGTTGCAGATCGAGTTGCTCGAGAAGTTTCGCAAGTCGAGCCCGGCCAAGCGCATCCACCACGATCATCTTTTCCATTACGCGATGGGGCGGGCGGCGCGGAGCGCCCTCCTCAGCCACTACCAGCACGAGATCATGGAGCAGCTCTACTCGCGTGCGCAGGAGTATTTCGACACCTATGAGGACGTCGATGTGGTCATTGCACTGCATCGCGAAACGCTGAAAGCGCTCGAGAGCCGCAATGCCGCGCGCGTCCTCAAGGCCATCGATCGTCACTTGAAATCTTTGGAAGAGGCTGTCTCGAACATCGGCTGACCTCAGTCCACTGGCCTGTGGCAAACTGTGCGCCCCCGGTAAGTCGGCTCAGTATGGCTGGCCGGCGCGCCATGGGTGTTTTCATTCTCGACGATGATGTTGGGTGGCAATCCGTGCCGGTGTTTTCGATCTGTTTCGACCTTTTCAGACCGGTTGAGCACGTACATACCCGGAATATCTCGGAATCATACCGAGAAGAGTGAATGAGTTTCCTCGTTTACACCGAGGATGTCTTGTGTTCGGCCCTCTCACCGCCCACCAGCATGCTGCTCGGCGCATCGGCCCAACAATGTCCCCAATCATGTGCTCGTCTGTGGGTAGCGGAGGGGGCAAATGCGGAAGTTCGTCGTCAGATTGCTCCCGTTGGTGCACGCTCTGTTCTTCGGTGTGATGGGCAGTGCCGTCGTCCTCGTCTCCCTAGTCCCCCTAACACCCTCGCAAAATCCCGAGTACGGTTCCGACCCGAAAAACGCCTGCGAAGGCGGCGCGATTTGCGAAAACTGGATGGAGCTCTTGCGCAACTATGAGCCCCCGCCTGCCGTGGTCCGATCGCCCAAAGGTCCCAAACTCAAGGTGCGGCCATCCCGCGGGCGGCAATTCCTGTGACATCCTTGACTTGAGCGCCCGGCGCACCCTAAAAGCTCATCGCACCGTGCCGGCGGCCTCTGCCGGCGATCCGGGGATGTAGCTCAGTTGGTTAGAGCGCCGGCCTGTCACGCCGGAGGTCGCGGGTTCAAGTCCCGTCATCCTCGCCAGTTTCCCAGCCTCTCCGCACCACCCGCGCTTAGCGCCCGGCTCGGCGGCGCGGCCATGGCCTTCGGCGATGAGGGTCTCGGCGACGTCGCGGCCGCCGACCGAGATGCTGACGAACGGCCGGGCGAAGCTATCCATTCGCGTGACCATCCAAGTGACACTCAACGTGCCCTCCGAAAGCAGCTCCGCCAGCCGCTCGGCGGCTTTGTTGGCGAGCACTTTCTCCGCGACGCAGTGGTTCCGCTTCAACTCTGGTGTGTCGAGGCCGGCGAGACGGGCGTTGGCGATTCCTAGGAGTTGAACCGAATCCCCGTCGATGACGCGCACGGGCTGCGCGAGCAGCGTCAGGACGCCGATCGCCACGAAACCCAGAACGAACAGCCGGCTCAAGACGCTCGGCCGCAAGCCTTGGGCACGCAACGATGGGGGACGACGCAAGAACGCTACGGCACACCGGATAGGGCGGGCGAGCATGGCCGGGGCCTCCGTTATGGCATCCCGGCACCCTCAGGTGAGTCGCACGGCTTCGTCAGCCCGCGGAGCTCCTGATATCCCCCGAAATCGTCAGGCGTAGCGCGGCTTTGCCTTCAGCGGCTCGCGCCGCTTCACATACACCCGGCCGATCGCCGAGTAGACCGGCTCGCCGTGCTGGTTGATGCCTTCGTCATGCGTCACGATCAACCCCCAGTCGGGGCGCTTCGGGTCGTCGAGCTTTTCCGTCACCGTCGAGGTGTAGGTGATGGTGTCGCCGGCATAGACGGGCTTCAGCCAGCGCAGCTTGTTGATGCCGGGCGAAGGCCCCGATGGCGGTACCGTCTTGCCCGCCCGGTGATCGGCCTCGGCCTGGCGCTGGCGGTAGTCGACCATGGCGCGCATCCACATCGAGGCCGTGTGCCAGCCCGATGCCGAGAGCTTGCCGAAGATGGAGGCCTTCGCCGCCGCCTCGTCGACGTGAAACGGCTGCGGATCGAAATCGCGCGCGAAAATCAGGATCTCCTCTTTGGTGAAGAGGTGGCTGCCGAAGATCACTTTCTCGCCGATGACGAGGTCTTCCAGATAAATGGTCATGGGCGGGCGGACTCGCTGGGAAGAATGCCCTCGACGGCCGCGCGCGTCTTGAAGAAATGCGTGCAGTCCCAGGTGATGACCGTCTCGCCGCGCTGATTGTGCAACTCATACACGATCCGCGCGATGCCCATCCCGGGCCGGCTCTGCGACAGCCGCGCCTCCATCACCTTGCCGTGGCCCGAGAGCGTGTCGCCGACCAGCACGGGCCGCTTCCAGCGAAGCTGCTCGAGCCCCGGCGAGCCCTCGCCCGCCGTGTCCTTGATGAAGGCGTCGAAGATCATGCGCATGAGCATGGCACAAGTGTGCCAGCCCGACGCCGCGAGCCCGCCCAGGATGCTCTTCTCGCCCTCCAGCCGGTCGAGATGGAAGGGCTGCGGATCATAGGTCCAGGCAAACGCCAGCACCTCTTTCTCGGTCACGTGCTTGACGCCCAGATCAAGCACCTTGCCGGCGGGAAAGTCTTCGAAGGTCAGGAGTTGTTCTTTCGCGCGAGCTGGCATTATCAACTCAATCTCAATTCGCAAACCTGAAGTGCATGACGTCGCCGTCTTGCACGGCGTAGTCCTTACCTTCCAGCCGCATCTTGCCGGCGTCCTTGGCGCCTTGTTCGCCGCCGAGCGCCACGAAGTCGCTATAGGCGATGGTCTCGGCGCGGATGAAGCCTTTCTCGAAGTCCGTGTGAATGACACCGGCCGCACCCGGCCCCTTGGTGCCCTTGGTCACCGTCCAGGCGCGGGCCTCTTTCGGGCCGACGGTGAAATAGGTGATCAGCCCCAGGAGCTGGTAGCCGGCGCGGATCAGGCGGTTGAGGCCGGGCTCCGTCAGGCCGAGGGAGGCCTGGAACTCGTCGCGTTCCTCGGGCGGAAGTTGCGCCAGCTCGGATTCTATCCTGGCCGAGATGACGACGGCGATGGCGCCTTCAATCGCTGCCTGTTCCTCGACGCGCTTCGAGAAGGCGTTGCCGGTCGCCGCACTCGCCTCGTCGACATTGCAGACATAAAGCACGGGCTTGGCCGTCAGGAGCTGGAGCATCTGGAACACCGGCTCCTCTTCCTCGGTGCGCTGGGTCTGGCGTGCAGGCTTGCCTTCCGAGAGCACGGCGATGGCTTTGGCCATGACGCCGGCCTGGATCTTCGCCTCCTTGTCGCCGCCCTTGGCTTTCTTCTCGGCGCTCGATAGGCGCTTCTCGAGACTTTCGAGATCCGCCAGCATCAGCTCCGTCTCGACCGTCTCGGCGTCGGCGATCGGATCGATGCGGCCCTCGACATGGGTGATGTCGTCGTCCTCGAAGCAGCGGAGCACGTAGGCGACCGCATCGACCTCGCGGATGTTGGCGAGGAACTGATTGCCGAGGCCTTCGCCCTTGGAGGCGCCGCGCACGAGGCCCGCGATGTCGACGAAGGTGAGGCGTGTCGCGATCGTCTGCGCGGATTTACCGATCTTGGCCAGCATGTCGAGCCGCTCGTCCGGCACCGGCACCTCGCCGACGTTGGGATCGATGGTGCAGAAGGGATAGTTGGCCGCGACGGCGGCGGCCGTCTGCGTCAGCGCATTGAAGAGCGTCGACTTGCCGACATTGGGCAATCCGACGATGCCGCATTTGAAGCCCATGATTTTTCCGGATGTGGAGGGTCTCGCCGGCCTGTGGGCTACACCGTGCCATGCGCCAATGCAATGGCCCGGCCTGCGGAGGTCGGGACGGTGCGTGGTGCGCGGGCAATCGGAGATCAGAACCGCGTCGTCAGCCGCGTCAGCCACTCGGGCGAGCGGGCGACCAACTCGGCCTCGAGCCATTTGTCGAGGCCGGTGATGATCATCAGGCCGGCCACCAGGAGCAAACTACCCAGGGCGAGCTTGAGGCCGCTGCCCGCACTCATCAAGCGGCCGCGCATCTTGAGCAAGCCCTCGCGGGAGATCAGCCCGAGGATGAGCAGGGGGAGCGCCGCGCCGGCGGCGAAGATGGTCATGGTGAGGGCGACGGCGCCGAGATTTTCACCCCGTGCGGCAAGCACGCTCGCTGCCCCCAGGGTCGGCCCCACACACGGGCTCCACACCGCCCCGAGGAGGAGGCCGACCAGCAGCTGCCCCATCCAGCCGCCGTGCTGGACCATCGTCAGGCGATCAGACGCCCATGACGCGGCCGGACCTGTTGCGACCGCAAGGCCCTGCTGCAGGCGCGGCACCATCAGCGTCAGGCCGAAGGCTACCAGCAGGACGGCCGCCACCAGACGGAAGACCCCGCCGTCGAGGCCGATCGAGAACCCGATCGTTGCAACGAACATGCCGACGCCGACGAAGCTCAAGGCGAGCCCGGCGGCGAGCGCCACAGGGCCGAGCCGGTGCTCGCTCGCCGCCGCACCGACGACAATCGGCAGCAGCGGCAGCACGCAGGGCGAGAGAGTCGACAACAGTCCGGCGAGGAAGGCCAGGCCGATCGTTGCAAGCGACATCGGGCGTCACTCCCGGCCGGAGCGCGGCACCCGCCTAAGGCGCCTTTGCGAGCAAGGCTTCGATCGCTCCGGGATCCGTTTCGCCGACGAGGCGGCCGACCTCGCTCTCGCCCTTGTAGACGATCAGCGTGCTCTGCATGGTGGCATTGAGCGCCCTGACCTCGCTCTTCTGATTGTCGAAGTCGACCCGCAGGCGAACCAGATCCTTGAAGCGCGCGTCGGGTAGCAGTGTGTTGAGCACTTCGTTCTGCGCTTTGCAGGTCGGGCACCAGGGCGCGAATATCTCCACGAGGACGGGTTTACCGGTCTTCTGGGCGTCTGCCAGGGCGGCGGCCGAGAATGCGGTCTCCGCCGACACTGGCATCACGGTGGCGAACCCCAGCGTCAGGACGACGGCGAGGGCAGTCAGGATCGCTCGAATGCGCATCGAATCTCCACATTGGTTTGGCGCGCATCATCGATGCCACGCCCAATTGCCACGGTTGGCGATGAGCTAGACGGCGGGGCGGGCAAAGGTCCAATCAAAGCTTCGTGCGACCGGCGTGAGGAGAGCCGCCGTTCACCGTTTATCACCCTTGAGCCAGCTTTTGAGCTTTTCGGCGAGCGCGCCGCCGGCGGGCTTGGTTTCGGGCTTCGATGCAGGCGGAAGGGCGGGAGCGGCAGGTTTGTCCCTGGGTTTCGGCGCGGGCTTGGCGGGCGCTTCGTCTTCGGAGTCCTCGTCGAGGAGCTGGGCCACCTTCGTCAGGAAACGCGACTGATCGCCTTTCGCGAGGAATGGCGCGGCTTCCGCGATGGCGTCCAGCATCGCCGAAACCCACTCCCGCTCGGACTTCGCGAAATCGTTCAGCACATAGTGCGCGACCGCGGCCTTGGATCCCGGATGACCGACGCCGATGCGGATGCGCTGATAGTCGTTCTCCAGATGCGCGCTGATCGAGCGCAAGCCATTGTGCCCGGCATTGCCGCCGCCGGTCTTGGCCTTGAGCTTGCCCGGCACAAGATCGATCTCGTCATAGATTACGATGACATCGCCGATCGGGATTTTGAGGAACCGCACGGCCTCGCCGACCGAGCGGCCGGACTCGTTCATGTAGGTCTGCGGCTTCAGGAGCAGGCATTTCTCAGCCCCGATCTCGCCTTCGGTCACGAGCCCGTGGAAGCGCTTGCGCCAGGACGGAAAGCCGTGCGCATGCAGCAATCCGGTCAACCGCCATGAAGCCGACATTGTGCCGGTTGCGGGCATGCTCGTCGCCGGGATTGCCCAGGCCGACAATGAGCTTCATGGCGTGCGGTCTCGCATCGATGCCGGGTCGCTTCTAGAGTGCTTCCGGAAAAGTGCGAAGCGGTTTTCCGATAAGAAGCACGACGAACCAAGGATTTAGGGTGCTAGAGTCTTTCAACGAAGATCGGAATATGATCGGATGCACCCTAATGCATGAGGCGGAGCCCTGTACCGGCCCCGCCTCACGCGCAGTCTTGACCGTAGGCCAAAGCCTACTTCTTGGCGGCGGGCTTCGCAGCCGGCTTGGCTGCGGCCTTGGCGTCGCCACCGGCCTTGGCAGCGGGAGCGCCAGCCTTCGGCGCGGCGGCACCCGCGGCACCCTTGGCGCCGGCAGCGGCGGCCGGAGCCGCGGCACCCGGTGCACCAGCGGCACCCGGCGCGGCAGCGGCGGCATCGCCCTCGGCGGGCGCGGTACCGTCGGCCGTCGTCTCGGCCTTCTCCTGCATGGCGCCGGCGACCGTCGCGATCGTGAAATCACGGCTGCGAATGACCGGGCTCGTGCCTTCCGGCAGCTTCACGCTGGAGATGTGGATGGAGGCGCCGATGTCTAACCCGTCGAGGTCGATAACGAGTTTCTCCGGGATCGTCTCGGCCGGGACATAAAGCTCGACTTCGTGGCGGACGATGTTGAGCACGCCGCCGCGCTTCAAGCCCGGCGACTTTTCATGGTTCGTGAACTCGACGGGGATGGCGACCCTTATCTGGGCGCCGGGAGAGACGCGCAGGAAATCGATATGGGTCAGAGTGTCCATCACCGGATCGACCTGGACATCGCGCGGCAGCACGCGGGTCGTCTTGCCGTCGATGTCGATGTTCATCAGCTTCTGGAAGAAGTGGCCGGTCTGGTAGTGCTTCCAGACATCGGTGTACTTGATGGTGACCGTCACGGGGGTGGTTTTTTCCCCGTAGATGACGGCGGGCACTAGACCCTGGCGGCGGGCGCCCCGTGCGGTCCCCTTACCGGCACGCGCGCGCGCCTGGGCCTTGATCTCGACGAGTTCAGCCATGGCGGTTGCTCATAGATTTGAGTTGCTGGGATTGGGCCTGGTGGCCCCGGGCCGGGCGCCACCTCCAGGGGTGTCGGAGCGTCCGGGCGGGCGGGGTTATAGCTGCGGGGCCGGGCAAAGGCAATGCGGCGGGGTGGCGGGGTGGGAGGCGTTAACGGGGCAAATCCGTCTTCCCCATCAGCGCTAGATCGATCGCGTGCGCGGCCTGCCGGCCTTCGCGGATGGCCCAGACGACGAGGGACTGGCCACGGCGCATGTCGCCGGCGGCGAAGACTTTCAGGCGCGAGGTCTGGTAGCGGCGATCGTCGGCCTTGACGTTGCCGCGTGGGTCGAGCTCGAGGCCTGCCTCCTTGACCATGCCGTCGGTGACGGGGCCGAGGAAGCCCATGGCGAGCAGCACGAGATCGGCCTTCACCTCGAAGTCCGTGCCCGCGATCTCCTTCATCTTGCCGTCGAGCTTCGCGCAAGTGAGGCCGGTGACCCGGCCGCTCTTGACCGCGATCGCCTTCGTCATGACGGCGAAGTCGCGGGCAGCGCCTTCCTCGTGGGAGGATGTCGTCCTGAGCTTCAGCGGCCAGTGCGGCCAGGAGAGGTCTTTGTTCTCTTTTACCGGCGGCTCCGGCATGATCTCGAAATTCGTCACCGAGGCCGCGCCCTGGCGGATCGACGTGCCGATGCAGTCGGAGCCCGTGTCGCCGCCGCCGATGACGACGACATGCTTGCCCTTGGCGGTCAGCTCATCGACATGGCCGAGCGGCTCGCCGGAGATGCGGCGGTTCTGCTGCGGCAGGAACTCCATGGCGAAGTGGATGCCATCGGCCTCGCGACCGGGAATGGTGAGGTCGCGGGGCTTCTCGGCGCCGCAGCTGAGCAGCACGGCGTCGAACTCCTTCTCGAGCTGGGCGATGGTTTTCGTCTTGCCGATCGCCACGTTGCAATGGAAGACGACGCCTTCCGCCTCCATCTGCGCGACACGGCGTTCCACCACCGATTTCTCGAGCTTAAAATCGGGGATGCCGTAGCGGAGCAGTCCGCCGGGCGTCGCGTTCTTCTCGAAGACGTGCACCTCGTGGCCGGCGCGGGCGAGCTGCTGGGCGGCCGCAAGTCCCGCCGGCCCCGAGCCGACGATCGCGACGCACTTAGCCGTTTTCGTCTCGGGCGGCTTCGGGCACGATCGCGCCGTCCTCGATCGCCTTGTCGGCAATGGCGCACTCGATGGTCTTTGATGGTCACCGGCACGTCGTGGATGTTGAGCGTGCAGGAAGCTTCGCAGGGCGCGGGGCAGATGCGGCCGGTGATTTCCGGAAAATTGTTCGTCGAGTGGAGGTTCCGCGCGGCCTCCCCCCACTTGCCGTGGAAGACGAGATCGTTCCAGTCCGGGATCTGGTTATTGACCGGGCAGCCGTTGTGACAATAGGGGATGCCGCAGTCCATGCAGCGGCTGGCCTGCGTCTCGACGTCTTTCTTCGGCAGCGGTTTGACGAACTCGCGCCAGTGCTTCACGCGCTCAGCGACCGGCTCATAGCCGCGATCGGAGCGTTCGGAGTCCATGAAGCCGGTGATCTTGCCCATTGATGTACCTAATCGTGCTGTGCTGAGTTCGTGCTATCTTTGTGTGAGCGCACCACGCAACGAAGGAGGCTATCGTGTATGCGGATCGCGAACGAAGTTGGACCACTTCGATAGTTGAATTGCCGGACGGCCAGCTTGTGATTCCCGTGCCGCCCGGGTTCTTGCAAAAGCTCGAAGCCAAGGCCGGCGACCATGTGGTGATCGAGCGAGAGCGCGTGTGGTACACGATTTCGGTTCTCGATGAGCGAGGGCGCGGCAGGGGCTAGGTCGAAGTGGAAGAATCGACTGCCAAGTGCGTTGACCTTCTTCCCCCCGTGAGGGGGAAGGCCAAGCGCCTTAGACTTAGACGCGTCAGCGGCTAAGTCTTTAGGCGCTTGGGATGGGGGGATAGACGCGGGCATCGCGCTCGCACGGTACCCCCCACCCCGACCCTCCCCCTCAAGGGGGGAGGGGGCGCGCACTCTGTCGGTTGAAATCGAATTGCGATTCACATCAACCTTCCACTGTAGAAAACTGATCCGAGACATGATCAATCTGAAAAGAAACCGGCGATGATCCACCCGGCTCCGCGGATGGCGAGAAAACTCAGAATCGAAGCCAAGAAGGAGGCCAGAACCCCACCGATGAATAGACCTATCGCCATCAGTGGCCACCACCTGTGAGCCTCGAGACTGTAAGCTCTCACGCTGTCGACCGTCGCATAGACCCGACCCGGACAACCAGAACGAACCTCGTCTATTGTGTCTTTCGACCACTCAGAAAAAACTAGCTCGGACTCCGTTTTCTGCTTCAGACACGAAATTGTTTGGATTTCTGAATATTCCTCAAATCCGAAGTAGACTGCACCGCCAACGCTTCCCAAAGTGCCCAAAAGACCGATCACGAGTGCCGCGCCATAGCCAAGACGCCAAAACCCTCTGAGGACCCTGCCGCTCTTCGTTGCGGAACTTGGTTGCCGGAAGAGATGCAGGATCCTCATGTTCATCTGGCTCCGACAGATTGAATAGTCACAACAAACCCTAGCTCTTCCTCGCCTCGCCCTCGGCCTTCAGCGGCAGGCCGATTTCCAACACCTCGAGGCCCGTCTTGTCGGCCTCTTGCTGACGCGCCATTTCGGCGAGCGCGCGGCGGTATTCGACCGGCATCACCTTGCGGAATTTGGCGAGCGCCTTCGGCCAATCCGCGAGGAGTACCCGCGCGCGCTCCGAGCCCGTGTAATGCCGGTGCTTCTCGATGAGGCCCTTCAGCATCTCGGAGTCGTGGCCCGAGATGGCGGCCTGGACATCGACGAGGCCGTGCCCATGCAAGTCGCGGCCCTGGCGGCCGCGGCGTTCGAGCACTTCCGCCTCGGCGGCGACGGGTTCCAGATCGACCATCGCCAGATTGCAGCGCTTCTCGAAGCTACCGTCCTCGTCCAGCACATAAGCGATGCCGCCCGACATGCCGGCCGCGAAATTGCGGCCCGTCTGTCCGAGCACGACGACGACGCCGCCCGTCATATACTCGCAGCCGTGATCACCGGTGCCCTCGACGACAGCGATGGCGCCGGAATTCCTCACCGCGAAGCGCTCGCCCGCGACGCCGCGGAAGTAGCATTCACCCGTGATCGCCCCATAGAGCACGGTGTTGCCGACGATGATGCTCTCTTCCGGCACGATGCCGGAGCGCTCATTCGGCCGCACGATGATGCGCCCGCCGGACAAGCCCTTGCCGACATAGTCGTTGGCCTCGCCCACGAGGTCGAGCGTCACGCCCTTGGCGAGCCAGGCGCCGAGGCTCTGCCCGGCGGTGCCGTTGAGCGTCACCCAGATCGTGTCGTCCGGCAGCCCCACATGACCATACTTGCGGGCCACCTCGCCGGACAGCATGGCGCCGGTCGTGCGATCCGTGTTCGAGATCGGCATCTCGATCTTGACGTGCTTGCCCTTCTCGAGCGCGGGCTTCGCCTTCTTGATGAGCTTCTGGTCGAGCACGTCTTCGAGGCCATGATGCTGCTCCTCGGAGTGATGCACGGCGACGCCCGCGGGCACTACCGGCTTGTGGAAGAGGCGCGAGAAATCGAGTCCGCTCGCCTTCCAGTGGGCGATGGCCTTCTCCTTGTCGAGCCAGTCGGTCTCTCCGATCATGTCGTCGAAGGAGCGAAAACCCATCTCCGCCATCAGCGCGCGCACTTCCTCCGCGACGAAGAAGAGGAAGTTGATGACGTGTTCGGGCTTGCCGGCGAATTTCTTGCGGAGCTCGGGATCTTGCGTCGCGACACCAACGGGGCAGGTGTTGAGGTGGCACTTGCGCATCATGATGCAGCCGAGCGAGACGAGGGGAGCGGTCGCAAAGCCGAATTCATCGGCGCCCAAGAGCGCGCCGATGACGACGTCGCGGCCGGTGCGCACGCCGCCATCGACCTGCACGGCGATGCGACCGCGCAAACGATTGATGACGAGCGTCTGCTGGGTTTCGGCAAGCCCGATCTCCCAAGGGCTGCCGGCATGCTTGATCGAGGTGAGCGGCGATGCGCCCGTACCGCCCTCGAAGCCAGAGATCGTCACATGATCGGCGCGCGCCTTGGCGACGCCGGCGGCGACTGTCCCGACGCCCACCTCCGATACGAGCTTCACCGACACATCCGCTTGCGGATTGACATTCTTCAGATCGAAGATGAGCTGCGCCAGGTCCTCGATCGAATAGATGTCGTGATGCGGCGGCGGCGAGATGAGACCCACGCCGGGTGTGGAGTGGCGCACCTTGGCGATAGTCTGGTCGACCTTGTGGCCGGGAAGCTGGCCGCCCTCGCCGGGCTTGGCGCCCTGCGCCATCTTGATCTGCATGACGCTAGAATTGACCAGATACTCCGTCGTCACGCCGAAGCGGCCGGAGGCGACTTGCTTGATCGCCGAGCGCATGGAGTCGCCGTTGGGAAGCGGCTTGAAGCGATCCGCCTCCTCGCCGCCCTCGCCAGTGTTCGACTTTCCACCGATCCGGTTCATGGCAATGGCGATCGTGGTGTGCGCCTCGCGCGAGATCGAGCCATAGCTCATGGCACCGGTCGAGAACCGCTTGACGATTTCGGCAGCCGGCTCGACCTCCTCGATGGGGATCGCCTTGCGCCCCATCTCCTTGGCGCCCTTGATGCGGAAGAGGCCGCGCAGCGTCATCAGCTGCTCGGACTGGTCGTTGATCTGTTTGGCGAAGGCCTGGTATTTCTCGGGCAGATTGCCGCGCACCGCATGCTGGAGATCGGCGACCACGCCCGGCCGCCACATATGCGCTTCGCCCCGCACGCGATAGGCATACTCGCCGCCGACATCGAGCGCGTCCTCGAGCACGGGCGCATCCGAGAAGGCGAGACGATGGCGCTCGGCCGTTTCCTTGGCGACCTCGTCGAGCCCGACGCCTTCGACCTGGGAATGCGTGCCCGTGAAGAACTGCTTGATGAAGTCGCCCTTGAGGCCCACCGCGTCGAAGATCTGCGCGCCGCAATAGGACTGGTAGGTCGAGATGCCCATCTTGGACATGACCTTCAGGATGCCCTTGTCGACGGCCTTTATGTAGCGCTTCACCGCGTCCTCGACCTTGAGGCTCTCGCCCAGCTCAGGCAACATCGCCTCGATGGTCTCGAAGGCGAGATAGGGGTTGACCGCTTCAGCGCCATAGCCCGCGAGTGTGCAGAACTGATGCACCTCGTGCGCCTCGCCAGTCTCGATGACGAGCCCGACAGACGTGCGCAAACCCCGCCGGATCAGGTGATGATGCACCGCGGAGGTCGCGAGCAGCGAGGGGATCGGAATGCGATCTGGTCCGACGGCGCGATCGGAGAGGATGATGATGTTGAAGCCGTCGAAGATGGCGGCTTCCGCGTCCGCCGCGATGCCGTAGATCGCGGCCTCCAATCCTTCCGCGCCGTACTCCGCCGGGAAAGTGACATCGATGGTCTTGGAGCGGAACGGATTGTCCGACATGTCGCCGATCTGGCGGATGCGCTCCAACTGCTCGTTCGTCAGGATCGGCTGGGCGACTTCGAGACGCTTGGTCTTGGACGTGCCCTTCAAGTCGAGAATGTTCGGCCGCGGTCCGATGAAGGACACGAGGCTCATCACCAACTCTTCGCGGATACTGTCGATCGGCGGGTTCGTCACCTGGGCGAAGTTCTGCTTGAAATAAGTGTGCAGCGGCTTCGGCTTTGACGACAGCGCCGACAGCGCGGTGTCGGTGCCCATGGAGCCGACGGCTTCCTGGCCGGTCTCGGCCATCGGCGCCATCAGGAACTTGAGGCTTTCCGCCGTGTAGCCGAAGGCCTGCTGGCGATCGAGGAGGCTCACATTGGTCTTCGGCGCCTTCGCCTTGACGGGGGGGAGCTCGGACACCTTCAACTGCGTGCGGTCGAGCCAGGCCTGATAGGGATGCTTGGCCGAGAGATCGGCTTTCAGCTCATCATCTGAGATGATGCGGCCTTCGCCCAAGTCGATGAGCAGCATCTTGCCCGGCTGCAGGCGCCATTTCCGGACGATCTTGCTTTCGGGCATCGGCAGGACGCCGGCTTCCGACGACATGACCACGAGGCCGTCGGAAGTTTCGAAGTAGCGCGCGGGGCGCAAGCCGTTGCGATCGAGCGTCGCGCCGATCTGGCAGCCGTCGGAGAAGGCCATGGCAGCCGGGCCGTCCCACGGCTCCATCAACGCCGCGTGATACTCGTAGAAGGCTCGCCGCTTTTGATCCATCAGCGGATTGCCGGCCCAGGCCTCCGGGATCAGCATCATGGCGGCGTGCGACAGCGAGTAGCCGCCCATGATCAGGAACTCGAGCGCATTGTCGAAGCAAGCGGTGTCGGACTGGCCCTCGTAGGAGATCGGCCAGAGCCGCGAGATGTCCTTGCCGAACAGCGGCGAGGAGACGGAGGCCTGCCGCGCAGCCATCCAGTTGACGTTGCCGCGCAGCGTGTTGATCTCGCCGTTGTGCGCGACCATCCGGTAGGGATGCGCGAGCTTCCACGAGGGGAACGTATTGGTCGAGAATCGCTGATGGATCAGCGCCATCTGCGAGGCGAAGCGCTTGTCCGTGAGGTCCTTGTAGTAGCTCCCCAGCTGGTGCGAGAGGAACATGCCCTTGTAGACGATGGTCCGGCTCGACACCGACACCGGATAGAAGCCGATGTCGCGGCCCTGCGTCTCGTCGTAGATGACGTTGGAGACCACCTTGCGGATGAGGAAGAGCTTTCGCTCGAAAGCCATTTCGTCCTTGATGCCCTTGCCGCGGCCGATGAAGACCTGACGATGCACCGGCTCCGTATCGAGCACCGCGGGCGAGAGGCCAGCATTGTCAACCGGTACGTCGCGCCAGCCCAGGCACACCTGGCCTTCCTGCAGAATGATGCGGCGGACGACCTCCTCGCAGTGGATGCGCGGCGCGCGGTCCTTGGGCAGGAATAGCTGCCCGACGGCATAGTGGCCGGGTTCAGGGAGCGTGAAGCCGAGCTTGGCACATTCGGCTGCCAGGAACTCGTGCGGGATCTGGGTGAGAATTCCGGCGCCATCGCCCGCCAACGGGTCGGCGCCTACCGCGCCGCGATGCGTCAGGTTGACGAGGATCTTGAGGCCGTCCTCGACGATGCGATGGGTTTTTTTCCCCGACAGGTCGGCGATGAAGCCAACGCCGCAGGCGTCGCGTTCGAAGGCGGGATCGAATAGGCCCTGGGCGGCCTGGGTGAAGGGTGCTGGCATCGAAATTCCCCGTCCGGCGTAAAGGACAGTAAGGTTGACCTATTCTGCCGACACTGCCAGAAAATGTCGCAAACGACAAGGGTCGCTGTCGCTTCCTTGCGAAACATCTCCTCCGGCCGACACAGTTGTAAGTTTGGAGCCCAAGTGAAAGCTCGCGACGTTTCAAAGCCCCGTGATAGGGGGCTGACGAACGCCATAAAACCGTCCATCTATGCGCTATATGAGGTTCCCGGATCGCTGGTGTGCCTGAAGAGGCCCGCCTGCCGCGTGAAGCTCTGAAGACCTTGAAAGGGACTGCAATGGATCAGAAGCTCAAGAATGGTTCGGCCCTGGCGCTTGCCGGTGCCTTTGCGTTGGCGCTCGGCATGGCGGCAATCCCCGCCTCGGCCGAGGAGACGGCCGACAGCATGGAGAAGTGCTTCGGCATTTCGCTCGCGGGCCAGAACGACTGCGCCTCCGAGCAGGCCGGCTCGTCGTGCGCTGGCACCTCGACCGTCGACTATGACGGCTTCGCCTGGAAACTCGTCGCCAAGGGCACCTGCACCTCGATCGAGACGCCGCTCGGTCTCGGCGGGCTCGAATCGATCCCGGATCGCGGCAAGGCCGGCTGATCGCCTTGATGCTCGCTGAGCAGTCCGTTTCGACAGCTTGGGCAAGAGACCCGATCCCAGCACGTGCTGGGGTCGGGCTCAAGCCGCAACATTACCTCGATATCCTCGACGGCCGGCCGGACATCGGCTGGCTCGAGGTGCACGCCGAGAACTACATGGGCGCCGGCGGCCCGCCGCATCATTACCTCTCCCGCGTCCGCGATCTCTACCCGCTCTCGGTCCATGGCGTCGGGTTGTCGATCGGCAGTGCCAAGCCGCTCGACCAGCTGCATTTGCGCCGCTTGCGCACACTCCTCGATCGCTACGAGCCGGGTCTCTACTCCGAGCACCTCGCCTGGTCGACGCACGACGATACATATCTGAACGATCTCCTGCCGCTCCCCTACACCCAGGAGACGCTCGAACTCGTTTGCAATCATGTCGACGAGGTGCAGGTGGCGCTCGGCCGGCAGATGCTGATCGAGAATCCCTCGACCTATGTCCGCATGGGCGAGAGCGACATGAGCGAGATCGCTTTCATCTCCGAGCTTGTGAAGCGCACCGGCTGCGGGCTCCTGCTCGACGTCAACAACATCCTCGTCTCGGCGACGAACCACGGCTATGACGCGGACGCCTACGTCGATGCCTTCCCGGTCGAGCATGTGGGCGAAATTCATTTGGCCGGTCACGCCCGCTTCGAGGATGACGACGGCCAACCATTGCTCATCGATGCGCACGATCGCAAGGTGATCGACCGCGTCTGGGATCTTTATCGCCGCACGATCGCGCGGGCTGGCGCCAAGCCCACCCTCATCGAGTGGGACAACAACATTCCGCAGTGGCCGGAGCTGTTCGCCGAGGCGGCACTCGCTGAACGCGCGATGAGCGAGCGCCGCTCCAATCATGCCCAAGCTCACTGACCTCCAGGCGGACTTCGCGGACAAGCTGCTGAAGCCCGAGGCGCCGCCGCCATCGGATGTGAATGGCCCGTCTGCAACGCCGCCCGTCAAGCGCTACAACGTCTACCGCAACAATGTCGTGGCGAGCCTCATCCAGGTGCTGGAGGCGCGCTATCCCGTCGTGCTGCGACTGGTGGGCGAGGAGTTCTTCCGTGGCATGGCGCGGCTCTATCTCGACGCCGAGCCGCCGCGATCAGCCGTGTTGGCAGAGTTCGGCGGCGGCCTCTCGCAGTACATCAACGGTTTCGAGCCGGCAAAGGACCTGGCCTATCTCGCCGACGTCGCGCGCCTCGAATGGCTGCAGCACGTCGCCTATCACGCTGCCGATGCGCTGCCGCTCGGGCCCGGCGACCTCGCCTCGGTCGCGGCGGCCACCGTGCCGAAGCTCAAGTTTGCGCTCCATCCATCAGTGGGTGTTTTCGCCTCGGCCTATCCGATCGTCTCGATCTGGGAGACCAACAAGCGCGACGACGAGGTCAAACCGATCCGTCTCGATCAGGGCGGCGAGACGGCCCTCGTCGTCCGTCCGGCGCTCGAGGTCGCGACGCGGAAAGCGCCCCCGGGGACGGACACTTTCCTCGCCGCGCTCGCCACCGGTCGAACGCTCGCCGAGGCCGCCGCCACGGCGCTCGCGGCCAACGATCACTTCAATGTGCAGATTGCGCTCGCAACCGTGATCGATGCCGGCGCGATCACGGGCTATACGGTATAGCGCGCCCCGCAACGGGGCGGACTTCGATCGCACCGACGCAGCCAATCCCCGAGGCTTCCATGCGCGCACTCGTTACCGCCGGCGCAAACCTGTTCGGCGCCATTCCCCATAGCCTGCTGGCATTGTTGGCGCGCCTCGTCATGGCCGTCATCTTTTTCAAGTCGTGGCTGACGAAGGTCGATCTCGCAACGATGTCGATCAAGCCGGCGACCTTCTTTCTCTTCGCCAACGAGTATAAGCTGCCGCTGCTGCCGTCCGAACTCGCCGCCTATCTGACGGTCGCGGCCGAGCTGGTGCTGCCGGTGTTGCTGGTCCTCGGGCTGTTCACCCGATACGCCGCCGCCGCCATGCTCATGATGACGCTGGTCATCCAGATCTTCGTCTACCCAGGTGCCTATCTGATGCACGGGCTCTGGGCGTTGGTGCTGCTGTTCATCATGAAGCATGGCCCAGGACCGCTGTCGCTCGATGCGATGTTGTGGGGCGATGGCGTTTCCAAACGCTCGCTCTCGTAGGGGCGTCCGGCGGACGTCCCTGCTGTATGTGGGACGATCGTCGGTCGCCCCTACAACCGACGCCCCTTGCGATTCACCTGAGAACGTCGCCCTATAGCCCCGCGAAGGGGGCGAGGAGGCGACGCATGTTCACGAGCGGGATGAGCTTCGGGCTCGGCGAGGAGATCGAAGCGTTGCGCGATTCCGTGCATCGCTGGGCGCAAGCGAAACTCAGCCCCCGTGCCGCCGAGATCGACAAGTCGAACAATTTCCCGAACGATCTTTGGGTTGAGCTCGGATCGCTCGGCGTGCTCGGCATGACGGCCGATCCCGAGTATGGCGGCTCGGGCCTGACCTATCTCGCTCACACCATTGTCATGGAGGAGCTGAGCCGGGCGTCGGCTTCAGTTGCGCTGAGCTACGGCGCGCACTCCAATCTCTGCGTCAATCAGATCAATCGCCACGGCACGGTCGAGCAGAAGCAGCGCTATCTGCCGAAGCTCTGCTCGGGAGAGAACATCGGCGCGCTCGCCATGTCGGAGCCGGGTGCAGGCTCGGATGTCGTGTCGATGCGGCTGCGCGCCGAGAAGCGCAACGATCGCTATGTGCTGAACGGCGCCAAGATGTGGATCACCAACGGGCCCGACGCCGATACGCTCGTCGTCTACGCCAAGACCGATCCGGCCGCCGGCCCCAAGGGCATCACCGCCTTCCTCATCGAGAAGACCATGAAGGGCTTCAAGCCCTCGCCCAAGCTCGACAAGCTTGGCATGCGCGGCTCCAACACGGCCGAGCTCGTCTTCGACAATGTCGAGGTGCCCTACGAGAATGTGCTGGGCCAAGAGGGCAAGGGCGTCAACGTGCTGATGAGCGGCCTCGACTACGAGCGGATCGTGCTCGCCGGCGGGCCGCTCGGCATCATGGCGGCAGCCCTCGACATCGTCATGCCCTACGTCCACACGCGCGAGCAATTCGGCCAGCCGATCGGCACCTTCCAGCTGATGCAGGGCAAGCTCGCCGACATGTACACGGTGACGAATGCCTGCCGCGCCTATGTCTATGCTGTGGCGGCCGCCGCCGATCGCGGCGAGACGACGCGCAAGGACGCGGCGGGCTGCATACTCTATTCCGCCGAGAAGGCGACGCTGATCGCGCTCGACGCCATCCAGTGCCTTGGCGGCAATGGCTACATCAACGATTACGGCACCGGCCGTCTGCTCCGCGACGCCAAGCTTTACGAGATCGGCGCCGGCACATCCGAAATCCGCCGCATGCTCATCGGCCGCGAGCTGTTCAAGGAGACGGCGTGAGATACTGGTGTGATAGATCCAACTCGTTGGACCGCGTGGGCAGTGCAGTCGCATATGGCGAAGTTGTGGGAAGCCATGAGGTCGCCGCGCCGATTCCTCCCCCTTCTTATGGGGGAGGACAGTTCGCCTCGGGGTTAGCGACAGCTAACCCCTTAGGCGAACATAGGTGGGGGTGCTCGTGCCGGAATTTAGGTGCCGGCGACCCTCCAGGAGTCCGGCGACACGCGCTATCACGTTTCAAAGCTTCGCGTCCCCGCCGGCACCGTGTCGCGAGATTGCAAAGTCCGAGCGCGTGGGACCAACACCCCCACCTTGGCGCGCCTGAGGACTTACGCGCTGTGCGCCTAAGTCCAAGGCGCGCGGTCCTCCCCCATAAGAAGGGGGAGGAAAGGCCGCGGCGATCCCTCGGAACGGGTTTGGTCCGCATTTGTGATTGCTCTGCCTCAAGGGAGGAGAGAGGAGGACCATTGTCCAACTTCGGTTGGTCATTGCGAGAGGGGACACGAGGATGAGCGTGATCTCGTCGAGCGTATCGCCGAAATCGGCGGCCTTCGCCGAGCGGCGCAAGGCCATGCTGGAGGCGTTGGCGGTCGTCGAGAAGGCTTCCGAAGTCGCCATGGCCGGCGGCGGTAAGAGCGCGCAAGAGCGGCATACATCGCGCGGCAAGCTGCTGCCGCGGGACCGGGTCAATCGGCTGCTCGATCCGGGCTCGCCGTTTCTCGAGGTGGGACTGCTCGCCGCGCATGATCTCTACGGTGGCGATGCGCCGTCCGCCGGTCTCATCACCGGAATCGGGCGCATCGAAGGCCGGGAATGCATGGTCGTCTGCAACGATGCGACGGTCAAAGGCGGCACCTACTATCCGCTCTCGGTGAAGAAGCATCTGCGCGCCCAGGAGATCGCCGCCGAGAACCGGCTGCCCTGCGTCTATCTCGTCGATTCCGGCGGAGCCAACCTGCCGAACCAGGACGAGGTGTTCCCGGATCGCGACCATTTCGGCCGCATCTTCTACAACCAGGCCAACATGTCGGCGGCCGGTATCCCGCAGATCGCCGTCGTCATGGGCTCGTGCACGGCGGGCGGCGCCTACGTACCGGCGATGTCGGACGAAGCCATCATCGTCAAGGATCAGGGGACGATCTTCCTTGGTGGGCCGCCACTGGTGAAGGCCGCGACCGGCGAGGTCGTCAGCGCCGAGGATCTGGGCGGCGGCGATGTGCACACGCGCCTCTCCGGCGTCGCCGACCATCTGGCGCTCGATGATGCACACGCGCTGGCGCTGGCGCGTCGTGCCATCGCGCATCTCAATGGCAAGCGCGCCAACGAAACTGCGCTGCGAACGCCGGAAGCGCCGGCCTACGATCCCGACGAACTCGCGGGCGTCGTACCAGCCGATCTCAAGACTCCCTACGACATCCGCGAAGTGATCGCCCGCATCGTCGACGGCTCGCGGTTCGACGAGTTCAAGGCGCGCTATGGGACGACGCTCGTCACCGGCTTCGCGCATATCCACGGCATCCCCGTCGGCCTCGTCGCCAACAACGGCATTCTGTTCTCGGAGAGCGCGCTGAAAGGCGCTCATTTCGTCGAGCTGTGCAGCCAGCGCAAGATCCCGCTCGTCTTCCTGCAGAACATCACCGGCTTCATGGTGGGGCGGAAATACGAGACCGGCGGCATCGCCAAGGACGGCGCCAAGCTCGTGACCGCCGTTGCGACGACCAAGGTGCCGAAGGTGACCGTCATCGTCGGCGGCTCGTTCGGCGCCGGCAACTACGGCATGTGCGGGCGCGCCTATGGGCCGCGCTTCCTGTGGACCTGGCCCAACAGCCGCATCGCCGTCATGGGCGGCGAGCAGGCGGCGGGTGTGCTGGCGACGGTGCGCCGCGAGGGCATCGAGCGCAAGGGCGGCAAGTGGAGCGCCGCCGAGGAGGCGGCCTTCAAGCAGCCGATCGTCGATCAGTTCGAGGCGCAGGGCCATCCGCTCTATGCCTCGGCGCGGCTCTGGGACGACGGCATCGTCGATCCGCGCAAGACCCGCGACGTGCTGGGCTTGAGCCTTGGCCGCCGCGCTCAACGCACCGATAGCCGAGACGCGCTTCGGCGTCTTCCGGATGTAGGAGTTGAAGTCAATGGAGCTTCGTCCCGTCACCGCTGCCGATGGCCCCAAGACGGCCGGCCCTTACGCGCACGCGATCAATGTGGTGGGGGCAAGCGAGCTGCTCTTCATCGGCGGGCAGATGGGCTTCGATGCCAACCGCGTGACGCCACCGGCCTTCGAGGCGCAGGCGAAGAACGCCTTCATCAACATCGACCGGCAACTTCGTGCCGCCGGCATGACGAAGGAGAACCTCGTCAAGGTGACGGTCTTCCTCGCCGATCGGAAGTATCGCGACGGCATGCGCGATGCGCGCAACGCCTATCTCGATGGGCACCAGGTGGCTTTCACCTGCGTCATCACCGGCATCATCGACGAGCAATGGTTCCTGGAAGTCGAGGCTTACGCGGCGCGCTGATGCTGAAGAAGATCCTCATAGCCAATCGCGGCGAGATCGCCTGTCGGGTCGTCAAGACGGCGCGGCGGATGGGTATCGCGACCGTTGCGGTCTACTCGGACGCCGATGGGGCGAGCCTGCATGTCGCGCTGGCAGACGAGGCTTTTCACATCGGCGCGGCACCGGCCGCCGAGAGCTACCTCAGGATTGATCGCATTCTGGACGCCGCCCATCGGAGCGGCGCCGATGCCATCCATCCGGGCTACGGTTTTCTCTCCGAGAACCCGGCCTTCGCGGAGGCTGTTGCCGCGGCAGGCCTCGCCTTCGTCGGCCCGCCGGCTTCCGCCATGCGGGCCATGGGTCTGAAAGACGCCGCCAAGCGCGTCATGGAGAAGGCGGGCGTACCCGTGGTGCCCGGTTATCACGGTGCCGAGCAGGAGCCTAAACAACTCGCCAAGCGCGCCGCCGAGATCGGCTATCCGGTGCTCATTAAGGCGGTGGCGGGCGGCGGCGGCAAGGGCATGCGGCGCGTCGATCAGCCCAAGGACTTCGATGCCGCTTTGCAGAGTGCGAAAGGTGAGGCCAAGTCGAGCTTCGGCGACGATCGCGTGCTGATCGAGAGATACGTGACCGCCCCGCGTCATATCGAGCTGCAGGTGTTTGCCGACGGTCACGGCAATGCCGTGCATCTCTACGAGCGCGACTGCTCGCTGCAACGCCGCCATCAGAAGGTGATCGAGGAGGCGCCCGCCCCCGGCATGACGGCCGAGGTCCGTCGCGCCATGGGTGAGGCGGCCGTCAATGCGGCGAAGGCCGTCGGTTATCAGGGCGCCGGCACCGTCGAATTCATCGCCGACGGCTCTCATGGCCTCAGACCCGACGGCTTCTGGTTCATGGAGATGAACACGCGTCTCCAGGTCGAGCATCCGGTGACGGAGGCGGTGACCGGGCTCGATCTCGTCGAGTGGCAAATTCGTGTGGCGTCGGGCGAGCCGCTGCCCTTGCGACAGGACCAGATTCCGCTGAACGGCCACGCCGTCGAGGCGCGCGTCTATGCCGAGGATGCCGCGCGCGACTTCGCGCCCGCGACCGGCCGCTTGCTGCATTTATCGCTGCCAGGGGATTTCGCCCGCATCGACACCGGCGTGCGCCAGGGCGACGAAATCACGCCGTTCTACGATCCGATGATCGCCAAGGTGATTGTGCACGCGAATACGCGTGGCGAGGCCTTCGCAGGTCTGGCGGCAGCGCTCCGGCGCAGCGAGATCGCGGGGTCCGTCACCAATGTCGATTTTCTCGAGCGGCTCGTCTCGCATTCGGAGGTTGTCGCGGGCCGCGTCGACACCGGCCTCATCGGCCGCATCCTGCCGGAGCTCAACCGAAGCGCGGAGCCGTCGGCGCTCGCGATTGCGCTGGCGGCGGTTACGGCGCTGGACATTGATCTCGTGCCGCGCTCGGTCGATCCGTGGGCTGCGCTTTCTGGTTGGCGCGCGTTCGGCGCGGCGCGCGTGCCCGTCACTCTTACGCGAGCCGGAACGCCCATCGAGACGCATGTTACGGTTGCGGGACCAGCACGTTTTTCCGTCACGACACCCAAGGGCGATGTGGCGTTCACAGTGGTCGCACAAGATGGTGCTCGCCTCAGGCTCGAAATCGACGGCCGTCGGTTGGACGCCATCACCGTTGCCGACGCCCGTCATGCCGGCGTCATCGCCGATGGCGCGACGCAACTTTTCGGCCGTCCGGACCGCGATCGCCTCGATGACGACGAGATGGGCGGCGGCGATCGCGTGGCGGCACCGCTGCCGGGCCTCGTCAAGGCCGTGCATGTGAAGGCCGGTCAGAGCGTCGCCAAGGGCGATCCATTGCTGGTGCTCGAAGCCATGAAGATGCAGCATACGCTGACGGCGCCGCGCGACGGAAAAATCGCCGAGGTGCTGGCGGCGGCCGGCGAGCAGGTGGTGGAAGGCACCATGCTGGTGGCACTCGAGCCTCTCCATGCGTGATCGCGTCACCATCGTCGAAGTCGGCCCGCGCGACGGCTTGCAGAACGAGGCGAGGCTCATCCCGTCGGTGGACAAGATCAAGCTCGTCGATCTCCTGTCCGACACGGGCCTCGGGAAAATCGAAGTGACGAGCTTCGTCTCGCCCAAATGGGTGCCGCAGATGGCGGATGCGACCGAAGTGCTTGGTGGCATCGTGCGCAAATCCGGCGTCATCTATGCGGCGCTGACGCCCAATCTCAAAGGCTACGAAGGCGCGCGCGCGGCCAAAGCGGACGAGATCGCCATCTTCGCCTCGGCCTCGGAGGGGTTCAGCCAGAAGAACATCAACTGCTCGATCGCTGAAAGCATCGAGCGGTTCCGCGAGGTGGCCGCGCGGGCCAAAGACGATGGCTTGCCAATGCGCGGCTACGTCTCCTGCGTCACCGATTGTCCCTATGACGGCCCGACGCCGCCTGAGAGCGTCGCGCGCGTGACGAAGCTCCTCCTCGATCTCGGCTGCACTGAAGTCAGTCTCGGCGACACCATCGGCGTGGGCACGCGCGAGACGGTCGACAGGATGCTCAGTGCCGTTCTCGGAATTGCGCCGGCGGAAAAACTCGCCGGTCACTTTCACGACACGAAAAGTAACGCGCTCGATAACATCGAAGCGTCTCTAGCGAGGGGCTTGCGCACATTCGACGCGGCGGCTGGCGGTCTCGGCGGCTGCCCCTATGCGCCCGGCGCCGCCGGCAATGTCGCGACAGGGGCTGTCGTGCGGATGCTTGCCGCGAAAGGCTATGCGACCGGCATCGATCTCGCGAAGCTCGACATTGCCGAAGCCTTCGCGCGGAGCCTCAGAGGACCCAAGCCATGACCTACGAGACCATCCGGCTCGAGACGGACGCGCGCGGCGTCGCGCGACTGACGATGATCCGCGCCGATAAGCACAACGCCATGAACGCCACCATGATCCGGGAGCTCGCGGCGGCGGCGAAGTCCATCGCCGGCGACCAAAAAATTCGTGCCGTCATCCTCGCCAGCGAGGGCAAGAGCTTCTCGGCCGGCGCGGACCTGACCTGGATGCAGGAGCAGTGGGCGAAGGACCGGCAGGGCCGCATCGAGGAGGCGAGCGTGCTCGCGCGCATGCTGCGATCGCTCGACGATTTGCCGCAACCGCTCATCGCCCGGGTGCAGGGGCCGGCCTATGGCGGCGGCATCGGGCTGATGGCGGTCGCCGACATCGTCATTGCCTCGAGCGAGGCCAAGTTCGCGCTGAGCGAGACGCGGCTCGGCCTCATCCCGGCGACCATCGGGCCTTTCGTGATCCGCCGCATTGGCGAGGGCTTTGCCCGGCAGACGTTCCTCAATGCCAAACCGTTCGGTGCCGCCAGCGCGCTGCGCTTCGGGCTGGTGAGCGAGGTGGTGGCGCCGGATGCGCTGGATACGGCGGTCGAGGCCGAGGTCGCGGCCGCGCTGCAGTGCGCGCCGGGAGCCGCCGCGCATGCCAAGGCGCTCGCCAAGCACCTGGCCCGCAATCCGGCCGACAGCCTGGTGGCCTACTCCATCGAACAGCTCGCCGACCGTTGGGAGAGCGAGGAGGCGAAGGCGGGGATCGAGGCGTTCCTCGCCAGGCGGCCGGCGCCGTGGGCGTAGGCTGGCGCTGACCCCGGACTTGATCCGGGGGAAGCCCAGCGCCGCAAGTCCGCACCTCGCCACGCTAGAGCACTTTCCGACCAAGTGGAAACCGGTTGGTCGAAAGAAAGTGCTCAAAACCAACAACCTAGAGCGCCGATCTGATTCCATCAGATCGAATAGCGCTCTGGGCTTCGGGAGGCGATGCGTCACTCAGCACCAGACTACATGTCCGGCACCACTTTCCCCGGATTGAGCAGCCCCTCCGGGTCCAACGCCTGCTTGATCGCCCGCATCACCGACAACCCCGGCCCGTGCTCGGCCGCCATATAGCCGATCTTGCCCTGGCCGATGCCGTGCTCGCCGGTGGAGGTGCCGCCCATCGCCAAGGCGCGCTCGACCAACCGATGCGTGAACGCCTTGATCTTGGCGACCTCGGCCGCGTCCGTCTTGTCGAACAGCGGCACTAGATGGAAATTGCCATCGCCAACATGGCCGACCATGGGCGCGACGATGCCATGCACCTCCTGATCGCGCCGCGTCTCGAGGATGCAATCCGCCAATCGCGAGATCGGCACGCAGACATCGGTCGCGAAAAGATCGGCGCCGGGGCGTAGCGCCTTCGCCGACCAATAGGCATCGTGCCGCGCTTTCCAGATGCGGTTGCGATCTTCTGGGCTCGTCGCCTGCTCAAACTCTTGTGCGCCCTCGCTCTCCGCGATCTCACGGAAGCGGACGACCTGCTCGGCGGCACCTGCCGGCGTCCCGTGGAATTCCAGGAACAGCGTCGGCTGCTCGGCGAAGCTGGTTCCAGAGTGGATATTGAAACCCCTGATCTGCAACTCGTCGATGAGTTCCATGCGCGCGAGCCCCAGCCCGAGCTGGATTGATTGGATGACGGTGTTGCAGGCGCCCTCCAGCGTCTTGAATGGGCAGACGGCGGCGAGGATCGTCTCGGGGATGCCGTAGACGCGCAGTGTCAGCTCCGTGATGATCCCGAGGGTTCCCTCCGCACCGACGAGAAGCCGCGTCAGGTCATAGCCAGCGGATGACTTCCGCGCCCGCCGCGCCGTCGTCACCACGCTGCCGTCGGCCATCACCGCGCGCAACGACAACACGTTCTCCCGCATCGTCCCGTAGCGCACCGCCATGGTGCCGGAGGCCCGCGTCGCGGCCATGCCGCCCAGGCTCGCATGCTCGGCGCCCGGATCGACCGGGAAGAACAGGCCCATGTCGCGCAGATGCTCGTTCACTTGCTTGCGGCTGACGCCCGGCTCCACGACGACATCGAGATCGCCCTCGTTGACGGCGAGGATGCGGTTCATGCGCGACAGATCGAGCGAGAGCCCGCCCATGGGCGCATTCACCTGCCCCTCGAGCGATGTGCCGGCCCCGAAGGGGATGATCGGCAGCCGATGCGCGCGGCAGATCTCGACCGCCGCCACGACATCCCCCTGCTCTTCCGCGAACAACACCGCGTCCGGCGGCTCGTTCGGCACCCAGGTGAGGGTGTGGGCGTGCTGCGTGCGGATCGCGGCGCCGGTCTCGAGTCGCGGGCCAAACTTCTGGCGGAGCACGGCGATCGCCGTCGCGAGGCGATCAGGGGACAGACGGGCGATCATCTTGGACCTTCGACGCAATGGGCGGCATGTCATCCTAAGTCCCTGTGTAGGGGGCGCAAGGCGGGGCGGCCTTCCCACAGGCGCGGGGAAAACGGCGTTGGCGGCCTTTCGAGTGCTGGCGATGAGCTCCAATCAACACTAAGGTGCCGCAATTAGTGCCGAAAATGGGAACACGGCCGGTCCTCGGCCGCTGTCTGGATGGGGTTCCACATGTCGCGTTTGTCGAAGGTCGTTGCCGCGCTGGTCCTGGCGTTGGTGTGGATTGTGCCGGGTGTCGCCTCGGCGCAGGAGTGGGAATCGCTCGGCCGCCAGAAGGCGAGCCCGGGCATCGACCGCGATGTGATCAAGCTGAACAGGAATGACGGCCCCTACACGGCATTGAAGTTCCGCGTCAGCGGCAACTCCGTCACGATCTTCAACGCCCGCGTCGTCTACGGTGACGGCAGCACGCAGGACCTCCCGGTCTCGAACCTGACCATCCGCCCCGGCGAGGAAACCGTTCCGCTCGATCTCGCCGGCCGTCGCCGCAACATTACCCGCGTCGAGCTGCTCTACGGTGGCAACCTGACCGCCCTCATCAAGCGGCCCGAGATCGAGGTCTTCGCACTGAAGCTCGTCGAGCGCGAGCTGCCGCCGCTCGGCCGCGACTGGTTGCTGCTCGGCCAGGGCACCGTCGATGCGGCTCGCGACCGCGACGTCATTCGCATCGGCGCGCAGGAGGGGCGGTTCAACGGCCTCGTCCTCAGGGTGCGCGGCGGCGACGTGAACCTGCGCGAGCTGCGCGTCATCTATGCCGATGGCGAAGGCGATCTCTACCGCGTGCGCGCCCAGCTTCCGTCGGGTTCCGAAACGGAGGTCATCGATCTTGCGCGGCGACGAGCGCGCCATCCGCCAGGTCGAACTCGTGTATGACACGGGCCGGCGCGGTCGCGGACGGGCAACCGTCGAGGTTTGGGGCCGCGTTGCGCCCGAGGTCGAGCTGCCGCCGCTGCCGCGCGAGTGGACCCTGCTCGGTCAGCAGCGCGTCGACATGGCGCGCGATCGCGACGTCATCCGCATCGGCCGCGATGATGGGCGCTACAATGCGATCATCGTCCGCGTGAAGCGCGACGCCGTCAATCTGCGCCTGCTTCGCATCGTCTACGGCAATGGCGAGACCGAGGACCTGAGCTTCAACCGGCCGACTCCGGGCCGGCGAGGAGACGCGGCCGATCGATCTTAAGGGCCGCTTTCGTTTCATCGACCGGATCGAGCTGACCTATGAGCGCGAGCGCGGCTCGGTCCGCACGCCGCAAGTCGAGATCTGGGCGCGTCAGGCGCCCGAGGTCGAGCTGCCGCCGCTGCCGCGCGAGTGGCAGCTCGCCGGCCAGGAGAGCGTCGATCCCAATGCCGACAGCACCGTGATCGAGTTCGGGCGGGAGGCCGGCCGCATCAATGCGCTCGTGCTGCGCGCCCGCCGCAACGATGTCCGGCTGCGCGGCTTCACCGTCATCTATGGTAACGGCGAGCAGGAGCAGTTCGCGCTCGACAGCCCGCTCTACGCGGGTGAGGAGTCGCAGATCATCGAGCTCAAGGGCCGGCCGCGCTTCATCGACAGGATCGAGTTCCGCCTGCGCCCGATCGCCCGCGGGGACCGGCCGGCGGTTCTGGAGGCCTGGGGCCGGCAAGCGCCGGAGCCCGAGCTGCCGCCCTTGTCGCGCGAGTGGCAGTCGCTCGCCAAGCAGGAGGTGACCGGCGACGGGGATCGCTTGTCGATCGAGATTGGCCGCGAGGGCGGCCGCTTCAATGCCATCCTGCTGCGGGCTCGCCGCAATGACGTGCGCGTTCGCGGCATGACCGTTGTTTACGGCAATGGCGATGCCGAGGAGGTGGCCTTCGACGAGCCGGTTGCTGCCGGCGAGGAGGCCTCCATCGTCGAGCTGAAGGGCCGTGCGCGCTTCATCGAGCGGATCGAGCTGCGGCTCAGACCCGGCCGTGGCGGCAGGACCGCCCAGCTCGAGGTCTGGGGCCGCGAAGCGCCCGAAGCCGAGTTGCCGCCCTTATCCCGCGACTGGCAGATCGTCGGTCAGCAGGCGGTGGAGCTCGGTGCCGATCTGGTGGCCTTCGAGGCGGGGCCCGATCTCGGACGCGCCAATGCGCTGGTGCTCCGCGTCCGCCGCGACGACTTGCGCGTCCGGTCGTTTCGCATCGTCTACCGCGACGGCGAGGAGGATGTCGTTGATCTCGATGGCATCGTCTATGCCGGCGAGGATAGTGCCATCGTCGAGTTGAAGGGCCGCCCGCGCCGCATCGAGCGGGTCGAGGTCCGCACCCGTGCCTTTGGCCGGGCAGGACGCCGCGCTCAACTCGAGCTGTGGGCCCGTCAGGCGCCCGAGCCCGTACCGCCGCCGCTGCCGAAGGAGTGGCAGCTGCTCGGCAAGCAGGAGCTCGATCCGGCGCGCGATCGCGCCCAGATCGCCACGGGCCTCGAGTTCGGCCGCTACAATGCCGTGCTCGTGCGCGTCCGCCGCGACGATCTGAGGATGCGTGGGCTCACCTTACTCTACGGTGACGGTGAGGCCGACGAGGTCGAATTCCAGGATGCGCTATCTGCTGGCGAGGAGGGGCAGATCTTCGAGATCAAGGGCCGCCCGCGCCATATCGAGGGTGTCGAACTGCGCTACCGCGCGGGAGCGCGCGGCACGCGCCGGCCCGAGGTCGAGGTGTGGGTACGCCAGGCGCCCGAGCGCGAGCTTCCGCCGCTGGCGCGGGATTGGCAATTGCTCGGCAAGCAGGCCGTCGATCTCGGCCGTGAGCGGCAGATCATCGATCTGGGCGCGGATGGCGGCCGCATCAATGCGCTCGTTCTGCGCGCCCGCCGCGACGATGTCCGTCTCCGCCGTCTTCGCCTCGTCTATGCGAATGGCGAAGAGGAGGAGGTGCCGGTCGATTCCATCCTCTATGCCGGCGAGGAGACCAGCATGCTCGAGCTGAAGGGGCGCGCGCGCGCGCTCCAGTCGATCGAGATCGTGACGCGCGCGCTCGGCCGGACCGGCCGCCGCGCCGAGGTCGAGGTCTGGGGCCGCATCGCACCCGAGCCCGCGCCGCCGGCGCTGCCGAAGGAGTGGCAGCTCATCGGCAAGCAATCGCTCGATCCGGGCGGCGACAGCCAGTCGATCGAGATCGGCGCCGAGGATCGCCGCTACGACGGGTTGATCGTCCGCGTCAAACGGAGCGACCTCAAGATCACCGGCATGGAAATCGTCTACGGCAATGGCGACCGCGACGCGGTCGACATCGACCAGACGGTCTTTGCCGGCGAGGACAGCCCCATCATCGAGATCAAGGGCCGTCCGCGCTTCATCGACCGGATCGAGATCGCCTACCGTGCCGGTGGCCGCCGCGCCAAACCGTCGGAGGTCGAGATCTGGGGACGGGGCGCTCGCGATGTCGAGCTTCCGCGTCTCGATGCGAGCTGGGTGCTGCTCGATAAGAATCGAGTCGATCTCGGCCGTGATCGCGACATCTTCGAGATCGACGCGGTGGGTGGCCGGATCGATCAGTTGCTGCTCAGGGTGCGCGGCAACGACATCGACTTGCGCCGGGCGAAGCTCATCTACCAGACCGGCGATGTCGAGGAGATCGAGATCGGCCAGCGCATCTATTCCGGCGAGCAGACCGAGCCCGTGCCGCTCAAGGGCCGCGCGCGATTCCTGCAGGCGGTCGAACTCGGCTACCGCGCCGTCGACCGGTCCGGCCGGCCGGCCGAGGTCGAGCTGTGGGGCCACACAGCCAAGGACGAGCCCTTCGGCGGCGGCTGGCGGCGGGTCGATGCACTCCCCGTCGACCGCCGTGCCGACAAAGTCGTCTACGAGCTGACCCGGCGCGACGGCCGGGTGAGAGCCGTCGGCGTCCGCGCCAATGGCGGCGCGATCCGGCTGACCGGCATCGCGATGATGTACGGCAATGGCGACAAGGACGCGCGTCCGCTCGACGACCGGCTGCGGCCCGATATGACGACGCGGGCCATCGACGTGACTGGCAATCGCCGGGCCTTCGAGCGTATCGAGGTCTTCTACGAGCGCTCGTCCTCGATCGACAGCCGGACGCAGTTGGAGCTGTGGGTTAAGGACTGAGCACGTTCAGGCAAAAGCTTGTCCCGGCGAAGGCCGGGATGGAAACCGGTTCGCCGTAGAACGTGCGCCAAGCCAAGAATCTAGAACGAGCCTGGTTCGAGTTGGCGTGTGAGAGGGGCGCCCATGTGCGCCCCTCTGCATTTGTTGGCGAGGATAACGGCTCGGCATTCGAGGGATCATCTCTCGTTGTTTGACCTCGGCGCAAGTCCGCACAATGCTCGACGCGAGAAAGCCGGGGAGGAGTTCACCATGATCGACGCCTACGGGTTCAGCCGCTCCGGCAATTGCTGGAAGGTCCGCCAGATTCTCGAGCTTGCGAAAGCGCCCTTCCGCTGGGTCGAGATCGACAGCAATGGCGGCGAGACGCGGACGCCTGAGTTCCTGGCGCTCAACCCCAATGGCAAGGTGCCGATCGTCCGGTTGGCGGACGGATCGGTGATTACGGAATCGAATGCCATCCTGCTACACTTCGCGGAAGGCACGCGCTACCTGCCGCCGCCGGGCCTTGCACGGACCCGCGTCCACGAATGGCTGTTCTTCGAGCAATACAGCCACGAGCCCTACATCGCCGTGGCGCGGAACTGGATCAGCTATCTCAAGGCCAAGGAGAAATATAAGGATCGCCTGCCCGAGATCATGGAGCGCGGCTACAAGGCGCTCGACGTCATGGAGCGGCGGCTCTGTTCGCATGCCTTCCTTACGGATGCCGGATTTACCATCGCCGACATCGCGCTCTTCGCCTATACCCACATGGCCGACGAAGGCGAGTTTGATCTCGCACGCTATCCGGGCATCCGGGGATGGTTATCGCGCGTGGCCGCCATCGAGGGCGTCAATCCGATCCGGCAATTGTCCATTGCGTGATCGGGATTGCGCGGCGTTCCATCAAGATGAAGCAGAAAGGTTGATGGACGAAAGCCGCACTTCGCACGGCGGATCGGCGTTTCAATCCGCAACAAGACAATCGGACATACGGGTCGAAGACATCAACTGAAAATCGACTGGCACGGTCCTTGCGCTCCCCCCGGCACGCGCAATGACACGAGGCCGCACCGGTGCCGATCGACAACCCATATGTTGATGCTCTCGCGGGAACGAGTTGGTGGGAGGCGGGTAGGGACAACATCATCACCTACCACATGGCCGCGGACTTCGGCGCCGGCTGGACAGCGCACGAGCTCGACGCCTTCAGCGCCGCTTTCCGGGCCTTCGAGGCCGTATGCGATGTTCGCTTCGTCGAATCCAGCCGGGCCAGCGCCGATATCATCGAGAACAAGCTCACGGCGGAAGAAGCGTTGTCAGCACGCCCCCACGAACATGTCTGGTCAGCTTGGCACGACTATCCCGAGGCTGGTCAGACCTACGGCTTCTACGACTACACGCGCGATTTCTGGCCGGGCTCGCTCGCCCCTGGCGGTAAGGCCTTCTGGTTGATTCTGCACGAAATCGGCCATGCCTTGGGGCTGGATCACCCGAATACGACCACGCAGGGGACAGGGCTCTTTCCTGGAGTCGCGCACGGCGATCCGGACGATCCTGGAACCTTCGGGTTGAACCACTCTCTGATGACCATCGTCTCCAATCGCCTGACCTTGAGCGCCTCGTCGGCCATCGGCCAGGTGTCCGGCCCCATGGCCTTCGACATCGCGGCGCTGCAAGAGATGTATGGCGCGGTGCCCGCCGAGACCGGCAACAACACCTATAAGCTCGGTGCCAACCACTGGCGATGCATTTGGGACACCGGCGGGACAGATACGTTTGTCTTCGAGAACGGGCGCGATGCCATCATCGACCTCAGGGCCGCGACGCTTCGGGTCGAGCCGGGCGGCGGCGGCTGGCTCAGCTACGCCGAAGGCATCAACGGCGGTTTCACGATCGCGAACAATGTGACGATCGAGAACGCGCGAGGTGGTAGCGGCGACGATATCATCACCGGCAATTCAGCCGATAATCTGCTCGATGGCCAAAAGGGCGACGACAGGCTCACCGCAGGAGACGGAGAGGACCGGCTGTATGGCTACTCGGGTAACGATGTGCTTAGGTGCGGAAGCGGTAACGATTTCGCGGCGGGCGGCAGTGGGAACGACAGACTTGAAGGAGCAATAGGCGCCGACATCCTGGTTGGCGGCGCCGGTGCCGACACGATTTATCTGGGCCTGGACGGCGACCGCGATGTCGTCGCCGCGGGCCAAGGGGACCGCATCTATCAGTTCGATTCAGGCGAGGACAAGATCGACCTCACCGCCTTCGATGCCGACTGGGTCTGGTTCGGCAAGCAAGGGGGCAAGTGGGTGGTCACCGTCGACTACGACAATGATCCGAGCTTCGAGGTGGAACTCCTCGTCCATGGCGACGGTTTGCGCATGAGCGACTTCATCCTTTAGTCCCGCCCTCCGGCCCGCTTGCCAGCCCGCCATTGCCTTCGCGCCCCGGCCGCTTTATCGCTTGGCCAATCCGACACCGGAGGCTGGCATGCGCTTTCAGCGATTGATCTCGATGGTTGACGCCCATTGCGAGGGCGAGGTCGGGCGCGTGGCGACCGGCGGCCTGCCGGCCATTCCGGGCGGCAATCCCGCAGGCATGCTCAGGCATCTCAACGAGGTCGACGACAGCCTCCGCCGGTTTCTGGTCTTCGAGCCGCGCGGCTGCTCGCAGATGTCGACGAACATCCTGGTGCCGAAATCGCGGGCAGAAGCCGATGCGGCCTTCATCATCCTTCAGGCCGACAAGGCTCACGCCATGTCGGGGTCGAATTCGATCTGCGTGACGACGGTGCTGACGGAAACCGGTATGGTCGAGATGAAGGAGCCCGAAACCGTCGTCACCCTCGAGACGCCGGCGGGTCTGGTGCGGGCAACCGCGACTTGCCGCAACGGCAAATGCGAGCGCGTTCGCCTCGACATGACGCCGGCCTTCGTCGAGGCGCTCGACCAGATCGTCGAGGTGCCGGGGCTCGGATCGATCAAGGTCGATATCGCCTATGGCGGATGTTTCTACGCCCTCATCGATGTGCGCCAGCTGGGCCTCAGGATCGACAAGGCCAATGCCCGCAAGCTCGTCGATATCGCCATGCGCACGCAGCAAGTGCTGAATCGGACCCACGAGATCGTTCATCCCGAAATTCCGGAGATCAAGGGGATCTCCTACACCATGCTGACCGATTGGGCGGACGATGGCCATCCGGTCGGCGCGACCGTGCTGCCGCCAGGCCGGCTCGACCGCTCGCCCTGCGGCACCGGTAATGCGGCCCGCATGGCCGTTCGTGCCGCGCGTGGCGAGGTCAAACCGGGTGCCAAGGTCGATGCGGGCTCCATCATCGGTTCGCGCTTCCAGGTCGAGTATGTGGGCGAGGCGCGGGTCGCCAACCGGCCGGCGGTGCTGACCACGGTGAGTGGCCGCGGCTGGATCCACGGTCTGCATCAGATCGGCGTTGATCCGAGTGACCCTTTCCCCAAGGGTTTCCTGCTGACCGACACCTGGGGCGAGGCGCTGGATCTCCTCTCCTCGACGCCACCCAGGTGATTTTCGGAACCAAATCCGCGACGGTGGCCCTGTCCCGGACGATCCGGCTGGTCTAGACTTGAGATAACGCTCAGAGCGGCCAGTGAGGTGTAGACATGCGAAAACTCTCCCGCCGCGACATCGTTCTCGGCGCATCCGCCGGCGCACTCGTGACCGGCCTGCCGGCGCCCTTCCGCTTTATCGCACCCGAGGCCGCGCTCGCCGATCAGATCCTCGACCAGGGCTTCCACAAGTTTCTCGTCGGCGACATCACCATGACCGCGCTCTACGACGGATTGTGGGAGAAGCCGCACGATCCCTCATTCATCACCAACGCCACTGTCGGTGAGACGAAAGGCGCGCTCATCGTTGCCGGCTATTCGGGTGAGAACGTGCCGATCCCTTTCTCCGTCATGACAGCGGAGATCGCCGGCAAGGTCGTGCTGTTCGACACCGGCACCGGCGGGCAGGTCGCGCCGACGGCGGGACTGATGCGCGCCAAGACGCTCGCCGCGGCCGGCATCGATCCGGCCAGGGTCTCGACGATTTGCCTGACCCACTATCATCCCGACCACATCTTCGGACTGATGGAGAAGGATACGAACGCGCCGCTCTTTCCCAACGCGGAAATCGTGGTCTCGGCGGCGGAGCACGCCTTCTGGACGGACGAGAGCACGGCCGCGACTTTGCCCGAAGCGATGCGCGGTCTCGCCCAACGCATCCAGGCGACGCTCGGCAAGTGGACGAATGTGCGCCAGATCGAGGGTGAGTCCGAGGTGCTGCCCGGTGTCAGCACCATGCCGACCTTCGGGCACACGCCCGGCCACACGTCCTATCATGTGTCGTCCGGCGACCGGCAGCTGTTTGTGCTGGGCGACGTTTCGAACATGCCGGCCTTGTTTCTGAGGAACCCCGGCTGGCACATCATGTTCGATGCCGACCCGGTCAAGGCGGAGGAGGTGCGCCGCGCGACCATGGAACGGGCCATCGCCGATGAGGTCATGATTGCCGGCTATCACTATCCCTTCCCGGCGGCCGGAACGGTGGTCAAGGAAGGCGAGGGTTACACCTTCGTGCCGGTCGTGTGATCATGCGCTCAGCGCATCGGCGATGATTTGAGCGTGATCGAAGGCGAGGGCTTCGCCGCGCCAATTGGAAATCCATTCGGCGGCGGCCGCGTCGGTACCGGCTCTGGGTGGCTTGGCGGCAATCCTCGCCTTGAAGGCGACCGACACCGTCGGCCCGCGTGGATCGCGGCCGGGCGTCGAGTAGACGCCGACAAGGGTGAGCTTGCGGGCCGGGAGGCCGGTTTCCTCGCGCAGCTCGCGGCGACAGGCGTCTTCAACTGTCTCGTCGAGGCCGACGAAACCGCCGGGCAACGCCCACTGTCCCTTGAACGGCGGGCGGCCGCGTTTGATGAGAAGTACGCGCCCCGTGGCGTCGGTTGCCACGCAGTCGACGGTGAGCAGCGGCGTTTTCGGCACGCCACTCATGCCGCCTCGGGTTTCGCCGGCCGCGTGGCGATCGGCTCGACGAGAAGGCGGGCCTTCAGCTCGGCCTGGCGCGCCTTGAAGGTTTCGTAAGCCGCGAGCTTCACGTGGCCGAAGCCGCGGACGTCGAGGGGCAGCAGCGCCAGCTCGACGGCGGTTGCATGGTTGGCCCCGGTCAGCCGCTCGCCGATCGCTTCGAGCATTTTCACGTAATCGTCGATCATCTGCCGCTCGAGTTTTCGCTCCGCCGTCTTGCCGAACGGATCCATCCAGCGACCGCGAAGGTGCTTGAAGCGGGCAACGACTTCGAGAGCACTGAGGATCCAGGGGCCGAAGACCATCTTCTTCGGTTCGCCGGTTACGGGATCGCGCCGTGCCAGCAACGGCGGCGCCAGATGCAACTCGATGCGCTCGGTGCCCTGGAAGGCCTCGCCGATCGACTTGCGGAACCGTCCATCCGTGTAGAGCCGCGCCACCTCGTACTCGTCCTTGTAGGCCATCAGCTTGGCGAGGCTTTTTGCGGTGGCGAGTGCCAAAAGAGTGCTGCCCGGCTTGCGTGCACTCTCGATATCGGCGATCCGCCGTATGGCCGTCTCGTAGCGCGCCGCATAGGCCCCATCCTGATAGGCGGTGAGCAGCGCCTTGCGATGCGCGATCACGCCATCGAGCGTCTCCGGCTCGGACCGCGGCGCCGTGCGGGGCGCAAGCCGGTCGACCGCCGCGGGGTCGTGTGCGAGAAGCCGGCCGAGGCGGAACGCGTTCCGGTTCATGGCGATGGCCGCGCCGTTGAGCACGATCGCCTGCTCGATTGCCGCGCCCGAGACCGGCACCGCACCCTGCTGATAAGCCATCCCCAAAAGCAGCATGTTACCCGCGATGCTGTCGCCGAACAGGCGGACGGCGAGATCGTTGACGTCGAGGAAGGTCACCTGCGCCTTGCCCGCGCGTTCCTCGAGCTGACGCTTGATGCGCGCGCTCGGCAGCTGCAACTCGCGGTTCCGCGTGAAGTCGCCGGTGGTGATCTCGTGCGCGTTGGAGATGATGCGCGTGTGCCCGGGGCGGATCGTCTCCAGCACCTTCGTCGAGCCGGTGACGAGGAGATCGCCGCCGATGATGACGTCGGCGGCGGCGAGCGGCACGCGGATGGCGTGGATTTCATCGGGTGTCCGGGCGAAACGCGCGTGGCAGGCGACCGCGCCGCCCTTCTGCGCCAGGCCCGTCATGTCGATGCCGCCGAACCCCTTGCCGTCGAGGTAGGCCGCTTCCCCCAGCACCGCGCTGACGGTGACGACGCCGGTGCCGCCAATGCCGGTGACGAGGAGCGAGTAGGGGTGATCGAGCGCGGGAAGCCGAGGCTCCGGCAGGCCGGCGGTCGCGGCGTCAACGGTTTCGGCGCCGATCGAATCCGGTTTCCTGGGCTTGGCGCCATGTACGGTGACGAAGCTCGGGCAGAAGCCCTTGAGGCAGGAGAAATCCTTGTTGCAGGCCGATTGATCGATCTGGCGCTTGCGGCCGAGCTCGGTCTCGAGCGGCAGGATGGCGACACAGTTCGACTTGACGCCGCAATCCCCGCAGCCTTCGCACACGGCCTCGTTGATGAAGACGCGCTTGTCGGGATCGGCGAGCTTGCCGCGCTTGCGGCGGCGGCGCTTCTCGGCGGCGCAGGTCTGATCGTAGATGATCGCGGTGGTGCCCTCGATCTCGCGCATCTCGCGCTGCACTTGATCGAGATCGTCGCGGTGATGCAGCGTGGCACCCGGCGGGAAATCGCTCAATCCCCCGTACTTCTCGGGCTCGTCGGTGACGATGGCGAGGCGCTTGACACCTTCGGCCGCCACCTCGCGCGCCATCTGCGGCACGGTCTTGCCGCCGTCGAGCGCCTGCCCGCCGGTCATGGCGACGGCGTCGTTGTAGAGGATTTTGTAGGTGATGTTGACGCCCGAAGCGACCGCCGCGCGGATCGCGAGCGAGCCCGAATGGATGTAAGTGCCATCGCCCAAGTTCTGGAAGACGTGATCGCGCTTGGAGAACGCCGCCTCGCCGATCCAGTTCGAGCCCTTCCGCGCCCATCTGCGTGAAGCCGTCGGTCGAGCGGTCCATCCACTGCGCCATGTAATGGCAGCCGATGCCGGCGTAGGCGCGGCTGCCGTCGGGCACGCGGGTCGAGGTGTTGTGCGGGCAGCCGGCGCAGAAATAGGGCGTACGGCTCGCCAGCTCCTTCACGGTCCCGCGCTGGGCGAGGCGTGATTTCGAGCTCTTCGACGCGCGCGCGCAAGGCAGCGTCATCGTTGTACTTCAAGAGCCGCTCGCCGATGGCGACCGCGACCTGCGTCGGCTCGAGCGCGCCATAGGCCGGGAACAGCGGGTTGCCCTCCTCGTCGCGCTTGCCGACGACGGTCGGGGCCCAGGGGAGATGGTAGAGTTCCTCCTTGACCTCCACCTCGACGATCATCCGCTTCTCCTCGACCACCATCACGAGGTCGAGGCCTTTGGCGAAGTCGAGGAAGCCCTTGGGCTCGAAGGGCCAGGTCATCGCGACCTTGTAGAGAGAGAGGCCGAGGCGCTGGCAGGCGCCCTCGTCGAGGCCGAGTTCCTCCAGCGCCTGGCGCGTGTCGAGATAGCTTTTTCCCAGCGTGACGATGCCGATCTTAGGCGTGGGACCGCCCGAGAAAATCACGCGATCGAGCTGGTTGGCGCGCGCATAGGCCACCGCCGCGTCGCGCTTGTAGGCGTGGAGGCGTTGCTCGCGCGCGAGCGGGGTGTCGCCCAAACGAATATTGAGGCCGCCCTGCGGGCAGCACGAAGTCGTCCGGAATCTTCGGCCGTGACTCGATCCACACGGCCGTCGACGACGGAGGTGCTCTCGAAATTATCCTTCACGCATTTGAGCCCGACCCAGACGCCGGCATAGCGCGACAGCGCATAGGCATGGACGCCGTAGTCGAGGATCTCCTGGACGCCCGCCGGATTGAGCACGGGGATCATGAAGTCGATAAAGGACCATTCGCTCTGATGCGCGGTGGTCGAGCTTTCGCAGGTGTGATCGTCGCCCATCAGCGCGAGGACGCCGCCGTTCTTCGAGGTGCCGGCATGATTGGCGTGGCGGAAGGCGTCGCCCGAGCGATCGACGCCGGGGCCCTTGCCGTACCACAGACCGAAGACTCCGTCGTATTTGCCTTCGCCGCGCAGCTCCGCCTGTTGCGTGCCCCAGATGGCGGTGGCGGCCAGATCTTCATTGATGCCCGGCTTGAAGACGACGTTGCGGGCCGCGATCTCCTTCTTGGCGCGTTGGAACTGCGCCTCGAGGGTGGCGATGGGCGAGCCGCGATAGCCGGAGACATAGCCCGCCGTATTGAGCCCCGCGCGTTTGTCGCGCTCGTGCTGCATCAGCATCAGGCGGACGGACGCCTGCGCGCCGGTCAGCAGCACAAGCTCTTTGGTCAGATCGAACTTGTCGCTCAGACTGGCTTCGGTCCGCGCCATTCTCGAACCCTTTCAGGCCCGCCCGTCCGTGAATAGGTCAATATTACTGTCTTATCGGGCGTAGGTCCAGGGTTGGCACGTTACGGCAGCGGGGCAGGCGCGTCACGCGGGGTGAGAGGGAGGTGGTGGTCAAAGTTGGGGTTTCGGCTTGGGGCCAGGAGCCGCCGTTGAGCGTCCAGCCGTAGGGCGCAATAGCCCACTTCGGGCGTATTGCGCCGCGTCACACCCTCCGGCTACCGTCGGATATGCCCAACTATCGTCGTGTGTTCGTCCCAGGTGGCACATATTTTTTCACGGTCAATCTTCTCGACCGCACAAGCCGCTTGTTGGTCGAGCACATCGCAAGCCTTCGCGACGCGGTGCGCGAGACGAGGCAGCGGTTTCCCTTCGAGATCGATGCGATGGTGATCCTGCCAGATCACATCCATGCGGTTTGGACTCTGCCCGAAGGCGACAAGAACTTTCCGGTGCGCTGGCGCTGGATCAAAATTCGATTCTCAAAATCGATCCTGAAGTGTGAACAACTCAGCGCCGTCCGGGAGGCGCGGGGCGAGCGCGGCATCTGGCAGCGGCGCTATTGGGAGCACCTCATTCGCGACGAGCGCGACCTGCAGAACCATATCGATTACTGCTGGTTCAATCCGGTCAAGCACGGTCACGTCGCGAAAGTCGAGGACTGGCCGTTTTCGACCTTCCTGATCGCGACGCACCCAAGCCAGGAGACCTCGAGAGGCAGTGTGCAGAGTACGCCCTCGCCAGAAAGGATACTCGTTTCGGCGAGCGGGAGTGAAGACGGCTCGGATGTCGCCCAGCTCCGGCGCAATACGCTGGAACGCTATTGCGCCCTACGGGTTCGAAAACCGAATCTACCCGCCCTTCTCAATCGCCAGATAGCAATGCACGTAATCCATTCCATGCCGGTTGGGCTCAGCGGCGACGACATCCTCGTATCGGCGATAGAAGAGATCGACGATCTCCGCCCTCTCCTCCGCCGGCCGGGCCGGATCAAGCGCATTGGCGAACACCGTCTCGCTCCAGCTCCTGAGCGTCGGCACGTAGCTCTCGGCGAAGGCGCGCGGGCTCATGGCGCCGTTGGCCTCATCGTAGGCGCGGCGGTAGGGGCATTTGACGACGCCGGTCTTGGCGGAGAGCAGGCGCAAGCCCGCCGCGTAGGCCGGTCCGCCCGGCAGCAGCGGCGCCGAGAACTCCTCCTTCGTCCGGTAGAACTGCGCGAAGGTCGCGCGGACATACTCTTGCGCCGTGATGCGGCCCTCGTCGCGCAGCCCCTTCCAGAGCCGGTCGTAGGTGTCGAACATATTGGCTTCGCCGGTGTGGCCGAGATAGCGGCCTTCCTCGTCGATGCCGAAGTTGAGGAACACGAGACGGCCGCCGGGGCGAAGCTCCTTGGCGCGGGCGAGGAGGATGTTCACCCAATCGGTCTCGGCGCGCTGGGCGAAGGCCGCGCGCTCCTCGCCCTGCGCGCCGACCATGTGCACATGGGTCGTGATTTCGCAGGGCTTCTCCGAGATGTAATGCATGGCGGTCGCCGAGAAGCCCATGTCGAGCGTGGCATCGGGCAGCAGCTGGCGATGAAAGCCGACGCCGCAGGCCGCGATGAAAACACCCGGCATCTTCGTGAGATACGAGAGCTCCGGCTCCTCGCTGAGGCCGAGCATGTTCTTGAACAACACCGAGTAGTCGTTGCTCGGCAAATCCGTGTAGGTGACGACGATCTGGTTGTCCGGGAACCGCGCCCGGATCGCGGCGGCCGTGTCATGCATCGCCTTCTTCGACGTGCCGCCGTCGGCCGCGCCGAAATCGGCGATGCGGACGGGCTGGCCGGGCGCGGGAGGCGGCAGCGCGGCCACCGCCTCCATCAGCATGCCGGACGCCTTGTCGATGACGTCCTTGGCCCCGCGCGTGCGCTGGCTGTAGTAGCCGCCGCCTTTCATGGCTGTCGTGGCGGCCGTCTGCGAGACGAGGGGAGAGGAGGTCATGCGCGGGCTCAGCTCGTCTCGTTCCCATGCGGGAAGGCACTGAAGGTCTGGGCGCAACCGCGCATGCTGGCGACGAGCTTGGCGGTTGCGAGATTGGCCTGGGCCGCCTCGCTGAGCAGGTCTTGCGCGACCGTCTCGGCGCGTCGTCTGCAGATGTGAGATCGATCCGGATGGGCCGCACGCTGCGAGCGCGTAATCAAGGCCGACAAGTGTCACGCGGCGATGGGCGACCGTCTCGGTCGAGACGAGGCGAGCGTTCGCCGCGACGGCAGCCTCGAAAAGCGCCTGGTCGCTGGCACTGAGGCCGTCCCAGACGCCGGCGCGGCATGGCGAGCGAAAGCACGCGCCCCTCCGGGTGGAAGGGCGAATCGAACATCCAATTGTAGCGGGCAGGCACGCCGTTGATGAAATCGACGATAGGGCGAGAAGCCATCGGCGAGGTCGGCCTCGGGCGCGGCCTGCACCGTGCCGCCGAGCGCGGAGACCATACGCCGGCCGAAACCGGTCGTGTCGACGCTGATCGCCAGTTAGCTCCTCGATGTCGAGCTTGTCCAACCGCGACCAGAGCTTGGCCCGCCATTGGTGGTGCCGGCGTAGAAGGCCTTGCGGCCGCTCGCTTCCGCGATGTCGCCCCACAGCCGCGCGCCGCCGCCGAAGTCGAGCCAGGTCACGAACATGGCTGGCGACAACCCGCCGGGGTAGCCGGCGATGATGTCGTGGGCGAAGGCCATCTCGCCCTCGGACTGCGGGAACTCGAGGACGAGATCGGCGCTCGTGCCGGCCGTTGCGCCGGAGAGGCGCCATGAGCACGATCCGCCCGTCGCTCATGGCGAGGACGGCCTCGGCGAGGCGCGTCTGGAATGGTCGAGGTACCGGGCTGGGCTATCGGGGAAGCGCGTCGCCACCGACAGGCGATGGCGCTGTTTCACGATTGCGGGCGCAGCCACTACGGTGTCAGCGGCCAAGGGCAGCGCGGTGGCGCCCGCGATAGCGCCCGACGATCTCAGAAACGAGCGACGATCCATGTCCTGCTCTCCCTTTTCATGGGTCCCTATATATAGGCGGGAGCAGCGGTATGGATAACGGCCAGCAGCGCGGATGCAACCGGGTGCGGGCCTGATGCCCTAGGGCAACGGTTCGATCGAGGCTGTCGGTTGGTCCTCGGCCAGCACGGCCGCGATTCCCGCCTCGAAGGCCTGCTTGCCGGGATAGCCGCTGAGCCGGGCGACCTCCCGGCCGTCGCGCATGACGACGAAGGTCGGCACGACGATCACGGGCGAGCGCAGTGGCTGGGCGGCGGTGCCGAGGGCATTGAGATCGACGATGGTCAGGGGCAGCGTGCGGCTTGCTTCGGAACCCCAGTAATCTTGCAGCGTTTCCGCGTGGAAACGGTCACAGGCCGCGCAATCCGCGATCTCGAACATGTACAGCCGCATCTCGGCCTCGGCCACTGATGCGGTGCCGAGCAAGGTCAAACCGGCCAGGACTGTACGGAGCGAACGCAACATCACCACCACTTTGAGACCGGATATTAGGTGATGGACGGCCGGCAGGGAAAGATTTGGTTAAGAAACCTTAACTCTTCACCTCAGAGCGGCGGTGCCGGTCCGAGCGATGCCAGGAAGAAGACGACACCGAGCCCGAGCACGAGTGCCGCGCCGCCGATGCCGGCCGCCGCCTCGATGACCCAGCCCATGCGCTCGCCGGACGTGCGCTCGGCGAGCTGGCGCGTGCCGACCGCCAGCACCGCGAGCACGGCGACCGTCAAGGCGGTGCCGAGCGCCATGGCGAAAGTACCGGCGATGCCGGCCCAGAGCATGCCTTGGGTGAGCGCGAAGATCAGCAGGATGATGGCGCCGCTGCAGGGGCGGATACCGACGGCGGCTGCGATGGCGATCGAGCGCCGCCAGGACCAGGGACCCGCGAGGTCCTTGGGCTCGGGGATATGGGCGTGCCCGAGGTGCGAGCCGTGGTCGTGCGCATGCTCGTGGTGATCATGCGCGTGGTCGTGGTGGTGATGCTCGTGGCCGGCGAGCGCTGCGCGTGCCGGAGCGAACACGTAGCGCCGAAGCGCGGCGACGAGCAGCCAGAGACCGAACACCGCGATGAGCGCGAAACTCACCTGCTCGAGCCGGCGCGAGAAGTGCTGGATCTCGAGGCCCGTCGATTTGAGCGCGAGCGCCAACACCAGCACAATGGCAATGGCGGAGAGGGCCTGAAAGAAGGCGGCCATGAAGGACAGGTAGATGCTGCGCCGTATCGTTTCCGCGCTGGCAACCGCATAAGACGAGATGATCGCCTTGCCGTGTCCGGGCCCGGCCGCATGCAGCACGCCGTAGAGAAAGCTGATCCCGGCCAGCGCCAGCGCCGCCGCGAGCGAGCCTTGGGTCTTGAGGTCACGCACACTCCCGGCCAGTGTCCGGTTGAGGCTTTGCTGTTGCCGCCGAAGCCAGGCCATCGATTGCCCATACCAGCCGCGCGCAACCTGGGCTTCATCGCGTCCTGCCAGAAGGCTCTTGGGCTTGGTGGTTTCGGCCACTCCCGATGCCGCATCCGCCGGCTCGGCCGTCGAGGTCTGCGCGAGGGCGAGCGGCTCTGCGAGCGTGGTCAGCACGAGCGTTGCCAGCAGAAGACAAAACGCTGCGATGAGCGTCCGGCTTACTGACACTGGATTTCAGCCGTGTCGGCGAAGCTCTCGCCGTAGTCGACTGTCGCCTCGCCCGCGAACATGTCCTCGGTCAGCTGGTTGTTCGCCTGTTCCTGGTCGGGGCGCTTGACCGCGATTTTGCAGCCCGCGGGCGCTGCCGAGGCGAGGCTCACCGGGGCGGTCTGCGCGAAGCTGAAGGCGATGAAGAAGCTCGGATCGTAGATCGAGAGGTCGACCTTGAGGGAGCCGTGCTTCACCGGGCTCTTGGCCGGAAGCGTGAAGGTGAGCGTCAGCAGACCCTTGTCATCGGCTTCGACGAAATAATCGGTGGGGTCGGTGAAGGCGACCGCATCGCCCTCGATTTTCATGAAGGTGAAGTACTCGAATTCCTTGAGGCTCTCGACGTTGAGCTGGGCCAGCTCCTGAAGTTCCGCTCGCGTATATTTGCCGTCGCCATCCTTATCGAGCCCGAGCACGGCGGAAGCCGAGTACATCTCATCGAATGCCCAGCGATGCTTGACGCCGGATATCTGGCCGGCGCCGTCGTACTGCACCTCGGCGCTGACGCTGACGAAGACGTGCGGGTGGGCAGTGGCGGACGGCGGCGCGGCAAACAGCAGGCCGGCGCATGCGAGTGCGGCAGGACCCAGATGGCGCATCCCCAAACCCTCCGGAGCTGATCTCATGATGTATTGGTTTGAAGCCCTAAGATGGCAAGCTTGAGAGCGAGAACCCTATCGCGGCAACGCGCCATGAAAAAAGGGGTGATCCGGGGATCACCCCTCGAGTTTCGGCTCATGGCAGGCACGGATCCCGGCGCGGCGAGCCGGGATCCCGGAGAAACAGTGTCGGCTCAAGTTCTATAGCGATTCCATGTGACGAGAACCCGAGTGCCGACGGGCACACGGTTGTAAAGCTCAAGCGCATCCTCGTTGTACATGCGGATGCAACCCTTGGAGACGGCCTCGCCGATGGTCCAAGGCGCGTCGGTGCCATGGATGCGATACATCGAGGAGCCCAAATACATGGCACGGACGCCGAGCGGGTTCATCGGATGGCCGCCGGGGACGAAAGCCGGCAGCTTCGGATTCTCCTTGCGCATCTCGGCGGTCGGCGTCCACGGCGGGTTGACGCGCTTCATCGAGACATAGGTCGAGCCGGCCCAGCGGCTCTTCTCGCGCGGAATGGCGATTGGGAAGGCGAGCGCCTCGCCTTTCCGGATCACGTAGTAGAGCTGGCGATCGCCGAACGAGACGATGATCTGGCCGGGTTTCACCTTCGAGGAGAAGGAAACCATCTGGCCGCCCGAGCCGCCACCGCCAAAGCTGCCGCCCCACCAATCGCTGCTGCCGCCGCCACCGCTGCTCGCGGCGCCGCCTATGCTCAGCACACCACTGCTGTTTTCGGCGCTGGCCGGCATGGCGAGCGTTGCGGCCAACACGAGAGCGCTGCCAATCATGGAGGCCGTGCGCGTCACGCGACTGAGTATCATCTTATGCTCCTTCAAATTCCGGTCTTTTGCGGGGAGGCCTGGTGGCCGAATCATTTCGTTCCTTGGTTGAGAAACTCTTAACGCAGCCATTAATTCGTCTGGGCGACCTCGAGAGGCGCCAACTCCTCGATGACATAGACAGGTGCGCCGATGTGCACGCGGTCGTAGAGATCGATCACGTCCTTGTTGTACATCCGGAAGCAGCCGTTCGAGGCGGCCTGGCCGATCGAGCCGGGCGCCAGCGTGCCGTGGATGCGGTAGTTGCTCCAGCCGAGATAGAGGGCGCGAGGGCCGAGCGGGCTCTGCGGACCGCCGGGAATGTATTGGGGGAGGCCGGGGTTGCGACGCCGCATATCAGGTGTCGGCGACCAGCCGGGATTTTTCTGCTTCGATTGAACGTGCATGCGGCCCGTCCATTGCTCCTTCGGCACGCCGATGGCTACGGGATAGCGGAGCGCATAGCCATTGCCGAGCACGTAGAAGAGCTCGCGGTCTTTGTTGACGACGATGATGGCGCCAGCTGGATAGGCGGTCTGGAAGGAGACGATCTCGGGGGCGGCGCTGGCGCGCGTTCCAGCACTCGCGATGAGTGCCAGAGACACAGCTATCATGGCGAGGATAAACCCTCGTCCAGCCCGCATTGCAGCCCCCCAGTCCGGTCTCTTACGCACGCTAGGCTACTCCAAGCCGGGACTCTCGACGGATCCCGTATCACGCGGTTCCGCGCCGGTGATTTGCCGAATTGTGTCGGTACTGGGGCGCGCTGACAAGGCCGGAGACGCCGCAGTCCGGGTCACAGACAGGTGAGCAAGCAGCCTTTCGGGAGCGTTGTGCCTTTCGAGGCACAGGCCGGAGGGGACAAGGTGTGGATTTTGCTGTGGGGCACCTGTGGGCAGATCTAGTGTTCGTTTTTTGTTCTTGATTGGGCGGCGACTCTGCGTTAAGAACAAAAACGGAACACGAGGTGAAACCTCGGGCTCCGGGAGAAATCCCTGAAAGACCAGGCGAGGGTGGTGTTGCGTCATGGGTCCGGCTGACGATCATGTTTTGAGTTCGAGAGCACTTTCCGGCCAAGTGGGTACCGGTTGGTCGGAAGAAAGTGCTCAAAGCCAACAACCTGGACCGGCTTTGCGATCCGCAAGGATTGGAAAACGGGCTAGGGCCGGCGCTCCACCTCGCGAAGCGCGGTCAGGGTCTCCCGTATCTGTTGCGTCAGTTGCGTCAGATCACCCGAGTGCGTCCCTGTCCCCACGTGTTTCCTCGACAGCAGGCGGGGGCCTGCCGCGGCAAGCCCTCATCGATACTCTGCGGACCCGGATCGAAGCCATTGTCCCGCGTGCCGATCCCGGGCGCTCCCTCGCCCCAGCCCCCACCCCCCAAGCGAGGGAGCGAGCCTCCGCCTGCTCTTTTTCTCATGACGATGCCGGACGTCCTTGGACGCTCGGCATCGAGGACATCGACCGTTTCCTGCCCGGGCACGGGCTCGCCCCCGGAGGCCTGCACGAGGTGAAGCCGGCGACGCCTGCCGATACTCCGGCGGCGCAGGCACTCAGCCTCGCGCTGATGGCGCGCCGGTTGCGAGCGGCTCCACCGCGCGCCCGCATGCTGCTGTGGGCCGCCACCGGGCGCGATATCGGCGAAGCAGGGCGGCCTTACGGTCCGGGCCTCGCCGCCCTCGGCCTCGATCCCGCTCACCTCATCCTCATCGAGGCCCAGCGCGACAGCGAGGTGCTCTGGGCGATCGAGGAAGGACTGCGCGCGGACGTGCTCGCCGGGGTCGTCGGCTCGGTCGCCAAGCTCGGCCTGACGGCGGCGCGGCGGCTGGCACTGGCGGCTGCCACCCACGAGACGCCTTGTCTGCTGCTGACGCCGGCCGCTCTCCCTAGCGTGCCGGTGGCTATGAGCCGCTGGCGGGTGGGTGCGAGCCCCGGCGCGCGCCATGCGCTCGATGCGAGCCTGCCGGCGCAGATGCGCTTTCACCTAACACTCGAGCGTTGCCGGGGCCGGGAGGCTGGCCGGTCGTGGATCGTGGAGTGGTCCGATGCGTCGTTTCGTTTCCGTCTGGCTGCCCCATTGGCCGATCGAGCGTCTCGCCCGGGTTTCGCCCGGCGCCGCGCCGGTTGAGATGCCACTCGCTTTCGTGGAAGCCGTGCAGGGGCGGTTGACGCTGACGGCGCTCAACCGGGCCGCGCGCCGCGAGGGGCTATCGCCGGGTTTGGCGCTCGCCGATGCGCGTGCCGCCGTGCCGGGCCTTGCGACGCGTGCCGCCGAGCCCGCCGCCGATCTTTCAGCGCTTCGCCGCCTGGCGCTCTGGATGAGCCGCTATGGCGTTCGTGTCGTGCTCGAACGCCCGGCGACGGGTGATCCCCGAAAGAGCAAGGCGCGCCAGCTCCGCGCGGCGATCGATGCGCCTGACGGCATCGGCATCGAGATCACGGGCGTTGCCCATCTCTTCGGCGGCGAGGAGGCGCTCATCGCCGATCTCGTGCGCCGCCTGTCGGGCTTTGGCCTCACGGTTCGCCCGGGCCTTGCCGGCACGCCGGGTGCCGCCTTCGCGGTGGCGCGCGCGATCACGAGCGGCAAGCTTCACGATCGCATCGTGCCGCCGGGCGAGACGGCTGCACGGCTCGCGCCTCTCCCTGTCGCAGCCCTTCGCCTCGCGCCCGAGACGGTGATGTTGCTCCATCGCCTCGGCCTCAAGACCATCGGTCAGCTCGCTGCCGTGCCCCGTCCCAATCTCGAGCGGCGCTTCAACAGCCGCGACGTGACGGCGGCCGTCCTGACCCGGCTCGACCAGGCGCTGGGCGTCGCTGGCGAGCCGGCAAGGGGTCTCGTGCCGCCCACACGCTTTGGCGTGCGCCGGACCTTCGCCGAGCCGCTCGTCTCGAGTGAGGGTGTGATGGCGGCGCTCGGCGATCTCGCGACCGGGCTTGCCGAGACGCTCGCCAAGGCCGAGGCCGGCGCCCGCCGTCTCGTGCTTGCCCTCTACCGCAGCGACGGCAGCCTCGCGCGCATCCCCGCCGGATTGAGCCGGCCCTCGCGCGAGGCAGCGCACTTCCACCGCCTCCTTGCGGACAAGCTCGCCGCGGTGGACTTGGGCTTCGGCGTCGACTTGATGACGCTCGCCGCGCCGGCGACCGAACATCTTGGAGCCGCCCAGACGGCGCTCGCCGATCTTGCCTCCTCCCGCGCGGGCGATGTCGCGTCCCGCGCCAACGACATCGCGCTCCTCGTCGACCGTCTGGCGAGCCGTCTCGGGACGGACCGCGTGCTGCGCCTCTTGCCACATGCGAGCCATTTGCCGGAGCAGGCGGAGGTGCTCGTGCCGGTCTTCGCCGAGCCGGCGTCTCCACGGATCGATCCGCCACCACCCAAGCGCGGCGGCGCCCGCCCGCCCTTTCTTCTGCCCCATCCCGAGCCCGTCGCCGTCGTCGCCGAGATCCCCGATGGCCCGCCCGCCCGCCTCGAATGGCGCCGCCGCCGCTGCCGCATCGTCAAGGCCGAGGGGCCGGAGCGCATCGCGCCGGAATGGTGGCAGCCGCTGCTGGCGCTTGCGCGGCCGGACGAGACTGAGGCCCGCCCCAAGCGCCGCGCCCGCACCCGCGACTACTACACCATCGAGGACGAGGCCGGCCGGCGCTACTGGGTGTTCCGCGAGGGCCTTTACGGCCGCGAGGAAAGCGAGGCGCCGCCCGCCTGGTATCTGCACGGGCTCTTCGCATGAGCGCGCTGCCCCCAGAGCATTTTCCGGCGAAGTGGCTTCCCGGTTCGCCGAAGAAAATGCGACAAAGCGAAAACCCAGAGGCAACGGGCTATGCCGAGCTCGACGTCACCACGAATTTCACGTTCCTGCGCGGCGGCAGCCATGCCGAGGAGCTGGTGGCGACCGCCAAGGCGCTGGGGCTGTCGGCCATCGCCATCACCGACCGCAATACGCTGGCCGGGGTCGTCCGCGCGCATCTGGCCGCCAAGGAGGTGGGGCTCCAACTCATCGTCGGCGCGCGCCTCGATCTCCTCGATGCGCCGAGCCTCCTCTGTCTGCCAACGGATCGCGAGGCCTATGCGCGACTCTCCCGCTTGCTCACCCTCGGTCAGCGGCGCGCGGAGAAAGGGAAATGTCATCTGCGCCTCGAGGATGTCGCCGCCCACGCCGAAGGCCAGATCCTGATCGCACTCCCACCGGAGGCGTGGGACTGGCGCGAGGTGCTGCCCGCCGAAGCGGCGGAGGAGGGCGGTGAGGTTATTCCCTTTGCGGCTCCCGCGCGGCATGCCACCAAGGAAATCGTAGCCGGAAGCGACTGCAAATCCGCCCTCACCCGCCTGCGCGACCATCTCGCCCCCTCCGGCCTCTACCTCGCCGCGAGCCACGGCTATCGCGGCGACGACCGCGCGCGCATCGCCGCCCTCGCACACCTCGCCGAGGAAACCGGCCTTCCGCTCGTCGCCACCGGCGCCGTGCTCTATCATACGCCCGAGCGCCGCCCGCTCCAGGACGTGCTGACGGCGATCCGCGAGAAGACGACGGTCGCGGCCGCGGGCTTCCGCCTGGAAGCCAATGCCGAGCGGCATCTGAAGTCGCCGATCGAGATGCGCCGCCTCTTCCGCGGCCACGAGCAGGCGGTTGCCCGAACGGTCGAGATTGCGCGGGCCTGCCGCTTCTCGCTGGATGAGCTCGTCTACGAGTATCCGGACGAGCCGGTGCCGCACGGCAAGACTCCGCAAGGCCACCTCGAGGATCTGGCCTGGGAGGGCGCGGCCTGGCGCTATCCCGAAGGCCTTCCGGACAAAATCCGCTCAACCATCGCCCGCGAGCTGAGCCTCATTGCCGAGCTGGGCTACGCGCCCTACTTCCTAACCGTCCACGACATCGTCGTCTTCGCCCGCAGCCAGGGCATTCTCTGCCAGGGCCGCGGCTCGGCGGCCAACTCGGCCGTCTGCTACTGCCTCGGCATCACCAATGTGAACCCGGCCGAGATCGATCTCCTCTTCGAGCGCTTCATCTCGCCCGAGCGCCGGGAGCCCCCCGACATCGACGTCGATTTCGAGCACGAGCGGCGCGAGGAGGTGATCCAGTACATCTATGCCCGCTATGGCCGCGAGCGCGCCGGGCTTGCGGCCACCGTCATCTCCTATCGCGCGCGCTCCGCCGTCCGCGAGGTCGGGAAAGCCATGGGGCTCAGCGAGGATACGGTCGCGGCACTCGCCGGCATGGTCTGGGGCACGCGCCCACTGACGGGGAAAGGCGGCGGCGTGTTGCCGGAAAAGCATGTGCGCGAGGCGGGCCTTGATCCCACCGATCCGCTCACCGCCCGCACCATCGCGCTCGCCGCCGAGCTGACCGGTTTTCCGCGCCATCTCTCCCAGCATGTCGGCGGTTTCGTGCTGACACGGCGGCCCCTCTCGGAGGTCGTTCCCATCGGCAACGCGGCGATGGAGGATCGCACCAACATCGAATGGGACAAGGACGATCTTGATACACTCGGCCTCTTGAAGGTCGATGTGCTGGGCCTCGGCATGCTCTCCTGCATCCGCAAGGGCTTCGAGCTTCTGGAGAGGCATTACGGCAAGCGGCTGACGCTCGGCACCGTGCCGCGCGAGGATAAGGCCGTCTACGACATGCTCTGCCGGGCAGATTCGCTCGGCGTCTTCCAGGTCGAGAGCCGGGCGCAGATGAACATGCTGCCGCGCTTGAAGCCCCGCAAGTTCTACGATCTCGTCATCGAGGTGGCGATCGTCAGGCCCGGTCCGATCCAGGGCGACATGGTGCATCCCTATCTCAGGCGTCGCGATGGGGTCGAGCCCGAGGATTATCCCTCGCCCTCAGCCCCGCATGATCCCGACGAGCTGCGCCAGATCCTCGGCAAGACCAAGGGCGTGCCGCTGTTCCAGGAGCAGGCCATGAAGATCGCCATGGTGGCGGCCGAATTCTCACCTGCCGAGGCGAACGAGCTGCGCCGCGCCATGGCGACCTTCCGCCGCCGCGGCACCATCGGGCTGCTCGAGGAGAAGATGGTCTCGCGGATGGTTGCGCGCGGCTACACGCCCGACTTCGCGCAGCGCTGCTTCAACCAGATCAAGGGCTTCGGCGAGTACGGCTTTCCCGAGAGTCACGCCGCGAGCTTCGCGCATCTCGTCTACGTCTCCTCCTGGCTCAAATGCCATTTCCCGGAGGTGTTCGCAGCGGCGCTTTTGAATTCGCAGCCCATGGGCTTCTACGCGCCGGCACAGATTGTCCGCGACGCACGCGAGCACGGCGTCGAGGTGCGGGAGGCGGACGCGGGCCTGAGCGACTGGGATTCGACCCTCGAGCCCGGCCGCCGCTCCGGCACCTGGGCGATGCGGCTGGGCTTGCGCCAGATCGACGGGCTCAAGGAGGAGGAGGTCAAGAAGATTGTTACGATGCGCGCCAAGGCGGACGATTTACAACGCTCTGGCGATGCTACGACAACTTACGAGCTTTGTGAGCCCCACCCCCCACCCTGTCCCTCCCCACGAGGGGGAGGGGACCTTGGGGCGAGGGCGATCGAGATAGCAGGCGCTGTTCGAAGGAATGGCACAGCGGGTGAGAGACACGCCGTCGCGCCGAGGTTGGCAAGCGGGTCGGGAGCGAACCATCTCGAGGAAGCGGGCTCTATTCACGCGGGCAGCGAGGTAACTCAAGAGCGCGCTGTCGCCGCACGGTTGAGAAATGAGTTAAGCGGGCATGATGTTTGCTCCCCCTCCCCCTTGTGGGGAGGGGTAAGGGGTGGGGGGTGGGGCTCAGCGGAGTTGCCGGGCTTCGACCGGCCCGCGCCGCTCTCAGCCCAGCCTACAGAAACATTATCCTGCCCATCCCAAGTGCCTAAGGACGTCAGACAGGGGTCAGACCCTGCGGGTCTGACCCCACACGCTGAGGTCGAGCCAGGGGTCAGACCCGCAGGGTCCGACCCCCAGCTGGCGCTTAGTCTTCCGCCTCCGGCGCGGCAAGGGGAGGGTGAACAATGCGGAGCCATGCTGACGGCAACCAGCGGAAGGAAAAGTCCTCAGTGGGCAGCATCCGCATCGCCTTCCCCCGACCGATCGTTGCCCACCACCCTCGAGGATCTGCACCGCCGCTCGGGTGTCTCCGTCGCGACCCTCGAGCGGCTCGCGGCCGCCGACGCCTTCCGCTCCTTCCGTCTCGATCGAAGGCAGGCGCTCTGGCAGGTGCGGGCGCTGGTGCGCGCGCCCGAGCTGCCGCTGTTCGCGCATGCCGCGGCGCGTGAGTTGGGCGAGGAGCCGCAAACGCTGCTTCCCCTGATGCCCTTGGGCGAGCATGTCGTCGCCGATTATCAGACGCTGCGCCTCTCCTTGAAGGCGCATCCGATGAGCTTTCTCAGGCAAGCACTCCGCGCCGAGGGCATCATCGATGCGGCGGAACTCCGCCAGATCAAGGATGGCGCCCGCGTCGCCTATGCCGGCGTCGTGCTCATTCGCCAGCGGCCGGGCACAGCCAAGGGCGTCGTCTTCATGACGCTCGAGGACGAGATGGGCGTCGCCAACTCCGTGGTGTGGCCGAACATGCTGGAGCGGTTTCGCAAAGTGGTCATGGCGGCGCGCCTGATCCTCGTCAGAGGCGTCGTGCAGCGGCACGAGGATATCATCCACATCGTGGCGCAGTATCTGGAAGATCGCAGCTCCTGGCTTCGTCATCTCGCAGAGGAGGGGCCGTCCATGAAAGTGCCAATCGCCAATGCCGATGAAGTGCTCCGGCCAGAGCCCGGCTCGGCGCGTGGCGCCGCCGACGATGGCCATCCCCGCCTCGCGAGGCATCCCAGGAACGTCCGCATCCTGCCGCCCTCGCGCGATTTCCATTGAGGTGTGACCGGCCGCGATGGCAAAGTTATAAGCAATGACCAACATGAGCGAAATCAATACCACCCGCCAGCAGCGCTTCCCCATCGGCGCAAGCATCACCCATGCCGCGCTCGCGGCCGATCCCTATCCGGTTTACGCCCGGCTGCGTGCGGCCGAGCCCGTCTCCTTTGTGCCCGCCCATAACATCTACTTCGTCACGCGCTACGATCTCTGCCGCGACGTGCTCGTCGACGACGAGACCTTCAACGTCGGCTTCGAGCGCTCGACCATCCTCGACATTCTCGGACCGCATATGATGTCGACCGAGGGGCTGGTGGCACGCGCTTACAAGCACGCACACCGGCGGCCCTTCATGCCGGCGGCGATCCGCGGGGCGCTCGAGCCGAAAATCCGCGCCGAGGCAAAGCGCCTGATCGACGGTTTCGCGACCGCGCACGAGGTCGAGTTGCGTGCGGCCTTCGCGGGCCGCCTCCCCATTCTCGTCATGCTCGATCTGTTCGGCCTGCCGGCGGAGGACGAGACGGCGTTCCGTGGCTGGTATGATGCTTTCGAGCGCGCTCTTGCCAACACCGCGTGGGACGAAGCCATCCGGCAAGACGGCAAAGATGCTGTCGCCCGCTTCCACACGCACATGCAGTCGGCCATCGATCGTCATCGGACATCGCCGTCGCGCGGCACGCTCCTCTCAGAGCTCGTCCACGCGCCCGAGGCCGAGCGCCTCACGGATGCGGAAATCCGCCACAACGCTGCGATCGTATTCTTCGGCGGCATTGCGACCGTGGAAGCGCTGATCCTCAACACGGTCTACGCGCTATCGGCGCATCCGAACGCGCTCGACAAAGTGCGTGGAAGCAAAGAGGCTCTTCCTGCTGCCATCGACGAGACGATCCGCTGGCTCGGCCCCGTGCAGACCGCGCACCGATGTGTCACACGCGACACCGAGCTCGCCGGTGTGCCACTGGCGCGTGGCGACGTCGTGGCCGCGGTGCTCGGCGCGGCCAACCACGATCCGGATGTCTTTCCTAACCCTGAGCGGTTTGATCCGGCGCGCAACGGAGAGCGCCACTTGGGCTTCGCCATTGGCCCGCACCTGTGCCTCGGCATGCATCTGGCGCGCGCGGAGGTCCGATTAGCCATCGAGGCCTTGCTCGCGCGCTGGCCCCGGTGCCACATGGACCCGGCGCGGCCGGCGGTGCCGCACGGTGCCGAGTTCCGTCAGCCCAAAACGCTCTGGCTCGTCCGGGAGTAGAGAATGCATTGGTGGATCGCGCGAGCGGGCGTCATCGTCGCGCTGATGTCGCTATTGGCCGGCCCATCGCCCGTCGCGGCGCAAGACGCCAATCCCAAGCAATCGGCACCGGAATCCGACACCGGCTGGAATGCAACCAGCGCGGCCACCGCCAAGCGCTTCATGGTGACCGCCGCGCATCCGCTCGCGGTTGCCGCCGGCGTCGAGATCTTGCGCGAAGGCGGCAGCGCGGTCGATGCGGCGATTGCGGTGCAGATGGTCTTGAATGTCGTCGAGCCGCAATCCTCCGGCATCGGCGGCGGCGGCTTCCTCGTGCACTACGCGAAAGCTGGCGGCGCCATTGCGACCTATGATGGCCGCGAGACGGCACCCGCCACCGCCAAACCCGATCGCTTCCTCATGCCCGACGGAAGCCTTCGCGATTTCGACGAGGCGGTGCTGAGCGGCTTGAGCATAGGCACGCCGGGCCTGTTGCGGATGCTCGAGCTGGCGCATGCGCGGCACGGCAAGCTTCCATGGCAACGGCTGTTCGCACCGGCGATCAAAGTTGCAACCGACGGCTTCGAGATAACGCCGCGGCTCAACCTGCTGCTCTACATGGAAGGTGCGGATCGCTTCGACGCGGAGGCGCAAGCGCTCTACTTCGATCCGAACGGCTGGCCGCGCAAGATCGGATCGCTGCTGAAAAATCCCGAGCTTGCAGCGACGCTGCGGACGCTCGCCGAGCAGGGGACTGGCGCCTTCTATACAACCGAACTCGCGGCTGCGATCGAGGCCGAGGTGAAGGCGGCCCCCTTTGCCGCCGGGGATCTCACTATCGCCGATCTTGCGGCCTACCGCGCCATCGAGCGGCCGCCCGTCTGCACGCCCTATCGCGGCTACAAAGTCTGCGGCATGGGCCCACCCTCCTCGGGCGGCATCACCATATCGCAGACCCTGTCCATGCTCGAAGGCTTCAAACTGGGCGAAGAGCCTCTCGACCGCACGGGAGTTGGCGCCATCGCGGAAGCCGAGAAGCTCGCCTATGCGGATCGCGACCGCTATCTGGCGGACCCGGATTTCATCGCCGTGCCGCCGGGCCTGCTCGATCCGGCTTATCTCGCGGACCGCGCCAAGCTCATCGATCTCGATGATCCCAAAGCGGCCGTCGCGCCCGGCACGCCGCCGATGAAGTCCGGCAGCATCTTCGGCCTCGACAATACGATCGAGCGGGCCGGAACCACCCATATTTCCATTGTCGATGCGGAGGGCAATGCCGTCGCGCTCACCTCCAGCATCGAGGGCGTTTTCGGGTCGCACCGGATGGTCAAAGGCTTCTTCCTCAACAACCAGCTGACTGACTTCGCCTTCCGGCCGGCCGACAAGGAGGGCCTGTCCGTCGCCAACCGTGTCGAGGGGGGCAAGCGTCCGCGCTCCTCCATGGCCCCGACCATCGTCCTCGACGCCCAGGGCAAGCTCTTCATGGTGACCGGCTCGCCCGGCGGCAGCCGCATCATCCTCTATGTCATTAAGTCGATTGTCTGCGTCATCGACTGGCAATGCTCGGCGGCGGAGGCAGCCGAGTTGGTCAATTTCGGCAGCCGGGGCAGTGCCTTGGAGGTCGAGAGCGGCTTTGCCGGCGCCCGGCTCGGCATGGCGATGTGGATCAGAGGCCACAAGATTTCGCCGCAGCTCATGACGAGCGGGCTCCATATCATTGTCTCCCGCGACGGCGGCTACGAGGGCGCGGCCGATCCTCGGCGCGAGGGCATCGCGGCGGGGGATTAACAGGGCTTCCGGCGCCAATCCCCATTGATTGTGACAGTTTCCTCTGCTTAGTCGAATTTTGTCCGGAACGATGCAGGTCTTGTTCCGGTCGCGTGGGGTATTCGATGTCAGGTTTTGCGTTCGCGTCCGGCGAGGCGTTGGATCGCGCGTTTCGCCGAGTGATGCGGCGGCAGCTTCGGTCAGCCGGGCGGGCGCTCGCAGCCGAGGAGGCATCGGCACTCGCTGTTCATCGCGCACGGCGGTGTTTGAAGCGCAGCCGAGCGCTCCTTGCGCTCCTCGAGCCGGTCTTCCGCAAAAACCGCTGGGCGAAGGAGGCGAAGGCGCTCAAGCGCATTGGCCAGCGGCTTGCGGGTGCGCGCGACGAGCAGGCCAAGCTCGATGCGTTCGAAAAGCTTGGCGCGCGCGACCAGCGGGCCATCGGCGCATCGACGTCGAAGATGCTGCGCAAGATCATCGAAGCCCGGCGCGCGAAGCTCGAGCGCGCCGTCGCTCACGAGTTCAAGCGCGATCTGGCGCGCGACCTCGGCCGGCTCGGCGAGCGTTTCCGTCGCAAGCGCCTCAGGCGCTTCGATGAGGACGCCTTGATCGATGGGGTCGTGGAGACCTATCGTCACGGTCGGCGGGCGATGCGGCGGGCCTACTCGAGCGGCCATGACGAGGATTTTCACACCTGGCGCCGCGAGGTGCAGACGCACTGGCGTCACATGCAATTGATCGATGCCTGCGCTCCGGCAGAAGCGCGTGGTCGCGCCGATGCCGCCAAGGCACTGTCCGGCCTGCTCGGCGAGGATCACGATCTCTGGTTGTTGCTGAACGACCTCGACCAGCCGTCCCTCCCGCTCGGCACTGCCGCGCGACAGCGCTTGAAGCGCGCAATTGCCAATGCGCAGGCAGAGCTGCGGCTGGAGGCGCAAGCAATCGGGGAACAGCTATTTGCCGAGAAGCCAGAGCAGCTTGGCAAGTGGCTCAAGCGTGCGCGGCGGAAAGCGATCGAGGTTGAGGTTTCCGTCGGCCCACCGCTAACGGCCGACGCGCGGCAGCACCCGAAATCCGAAGCGGGCTTGGTCGCAGCGTAAGCGGCCGCGCGGTCTTACCTGAACGCCGGCTCGTCGAACGATCTCAGCTTGCGCGAATGCAGCCGCTCGGCGCCGGCCTCGCGGATCATGCGGATGGCTTCGAGGCCAATGGCCAAGTGCTGGTCTATGCGTTGGCGGTAGAAGGCGTTCGCCATGCCGCGCAACTTGATCTCGCCATGCAGCGGCTTGTCGGAGACGCAGAGCAGGGTGCCGTAGGGTACGCGGAAGCGGAAGCCGTTGGCGGCGATTGTCGCGCTCTCCATGTCGATGGCGATCGCCCGGCTCTGGTTGAAGCGCATGTAGCGGTCGTCGTGGCCGAGTTCCCAGTTGCGATCATCCGTCGTGACGAGCGTGCCGGTGCGCATGCGTGTCTTCAGGCTGTCGCCGGTCAGGCCCGTCACTTGCGCGACGGCCGCCTGCAGCGCCACCTGCACCTCGGCGATCGGCGGCACGGGAACCCAGGCCGGCAGATCCTTGTCCAGCACATGATCCTCGCGCACATAGGCGTGCGCCAGCACATAGTCGCCGAGCTGCTGCGAGCGCCGGAGGCCTCCGCAGTGGCCGATCATCAGCCAGCAATGGGGTCTCAGTACCGCCAGATGATCGGTGATTGTCTTGGCGTTCGACGGGCCGACGCCGATGTTGACGAGGCTGACGCCGAGCCGGTCCTCGCGCACGAGATGATAGGCCGGCATCTGCGCCTTGTGATCGCGATCCCAGCCGGCGGGTAGCGGCTCGCCCGGGCCAAGCACCCGGTTGTCGGGCAGTACGACGCTCGTGTAGCCGTCGCTCCCCCGCTTCAGCGTGCCGACAGCGGCTTCCGCGAAGGCCGTGACGTAGCGCTGGTAGTTCGTGAACAGCACGAACCTCTGGAAGTGCGCGGGCTCTGTCGCCGTGTAGTGGTGGATGCGCTGCAGGGCGAGATCGACGCGCTCGGCCGGAAACAGCGACAAGGGCTGCGGCCCGCCGTCCCGCGGGCGAAACGTTCCATTGGCGATGCTGTCATCGATCTCGGCGAGGTTGGGCAGCGTGAAGCTGCGCGACAGCGCGCGGACCGCATCGATCGTGAGATCCGCGGTCGCCTCCTCGACGACGAAGGGGAGCGGAATGGGCCGCGTGCTCGGGCCGACCGACACCGGCACGCCGTGAAACTGCATGAGGCGCTCGATCTGCGCTTTGTAGTAATCGGCGAAGATGTCGGGCCGCGTCAGCGTCGTGCCATAGACGCCGGGATAGGCGAGCGTGCCCCAGGAGGGCCGGGCGTCATAGACGAGGTGGTCGGCATCGACCGAGAGCCCGAGATAGGGGTAGACGGCGCCGGCGAGCGAGCCCGGGACGCTTCCCGTTCGCGTGAACGTCTCGAAGGCCTCGCGAATGAGCCCTGTGCTCCGCCGGTAGATGGCCTCGACGCGGGCGACGGCCTTGCCGGCGTCGTCGAAAGTCTCGAGGTCCTGGGGTGGCGGGCGGTGGGTCATGCGTCCGGGGTGGTTGGCTCTACGATGACATAACGATTCTATGTGACATCAAAGCATGCCGGGCCCGACGGGGTCCAATCGGAACCCGGGGGCTATGGCTCAATGTGAGGTGCTGCGAAGGGCCAAGACCCCGGTTCTACAGCTTCACGCCTGGCCGTAGTAGCGGGCTCTGGCTGCCTCGTCACAAGGCGCATCGGGACCAAACGCAAGCATGTCCGGCACGGCACCAGGATCGACTTTGTGAGCCGCGAACGCTCGCTTGCGCCGGGCATCGGCCTGCGGCCCGACATCGAACATGAGCTCGCCTCGCATGGCTCCGTGCCGCAACATCCGGCTGAAGAAGTCGTCATGATCATCCGCGAAGGCAAGTGCCATCCGGTCCCAATCGTCGTCCGACACGAGACGGTCTCGCAGCAGGCGCACGTCACGCAGCGTCCGGGCAAGACCTTCACCCCAGGTAGGGTCCGTGGCTCCAGCCGCATCGCCGATCAGGACGACGCCATTTCGGTAGGGCTTCTCCACCCAACGAGCGGCGCCGTTGAACGTCGCGAACGGCCCAGCCAGCTCGATGTCTTCGAACCAAGGCTCGGGCGCACCCACCGCTCTGAGATGTCCAATCGCTTGCTCGAGATCGCGTTCGCCGGACAGCCGGCGAGGCAGCGCGTCCTTGTGGTGTATCAAGTAGACACGACTGAGATGGTCGGCCACGGTGAGCGCAATGACGTAGCGCAACCCAATCGGGTCGTAGAGCGAATGAACAGAGCGCGTTCCACTCTCATTCTTGTCGTCGGCACGTCGCCCGATCTCGTTCTTGCCCCGCAACAGCATGCCGCCGGTCAAGATGAATTCAGGGTGGACCCTCACCTCGAACCCCAAGCTCCTTTGCAGCCGCGACTCGCGCCCATCGGCAACCACAACCAGTCGTGCCGAAAGCTTTCGCTCTACTCCCTCGCTCGTCAGTCTGACCGATGGAGGGGAGCCGGGCACGATATTGTCCAGCGTCACTCCGCGGACAATTTCGACCCCGGCGTCTTGGGCTATCGATAGGAGGGAGTCCTGCATCACCGGGTGGGGAAGGGTCAGACAGCAACTCGCCTCCGGGGTTGTGGCTTTCAAATCGCGCACCCGGACCAGCTCACCCGCAAACCAGACCGACCAAAACGGGCCCTCCAAGGCACACGTGCTCAAGAGGGATTCATACAGGCCCAATCGTTTGGCTTCACGGCTGCCCCAAGGCAACAGTAGCTCGCCCCGGATGCGGTCGCGGAACCGCGTCTCGCGTTCGACGACGAGGACACGGCATCCGGTTCTAGCCATCACGATGGCGAGTGCCGAGCCGGCAATTCCACCGCCGGCGATGATCAGATCATAATCGATGCGGGACATGGCGCCGGCAATCTTTCAGCTCGTTCAAGTCCGGTTTTGAGTTTTACCACCACTCGGCGCAAACCGCTCTGCTCGACTTCGCCCGCAGCGGTTGAGTGTGGGCCACAGCGAGAGGGTCCGCAACCGCTCATGAGCTGGAATTCGAACGCAGACACGGCGCCGGGGGCTTGCTTCGGTGATCTGATCGTGATTGCCCTCGTAGTGAAGTCTTCTAAACGAGGTGCCGATGCAGGACGCGAGCAACCGCGGGGACAAGATGGGGCGGCCGGCTCATTGGCCTGCCGGCCATCCGCTGGTCGCGCATGGCCGGATCGGCGTGCTCCTCGTCAATCTCGGTACCCCCGACGGCACCGATTATTGGTCGATGCGGCGCTATCTGAAGGAGTTCCTGTCCGACAGACGCGTCATCGAGTGGCCGAAACTCTATTGGTGGCCGATCCTCAACGGCATCATTCTTCAGAGACGGCCGCAGCGCTCGGGCAAGCTCTACGAGAGCATCTGGAACAAGGAGCGCAATGAAAGTCCGCTCAGGACTATTACGCGGAGCCAGGCAGAAATGTTGGCGGCGCTGCTTTCCGATCTCGGAGAGAACGTCATCGTCGACTGGGCCATGCGCTACGGCAACCCGCCGATCGCCGAGCGGATCGCGCGATTGGCGAAGCTCGGCTGCGAGCGCCTGCTGGTCTTTCCGCTCTATCCCCACTACAGCGCCTCGACGACCGCAACCGTCAACGACAAGGTGTTCGAAACGCTCGTGGCGATGCGCTGGCAGCCGGCGCTTCGTACCGTGCCGCCCTACCACGACGATCCCGCCTTTATCGACGCACTCGCGCAATCGATGCAGCGCCAGCTCAGCCTCCTCGACTGGACGCCCGAGGTGGTTCTCGCCTCCTATCACGGCATTCCGCAATCCTATTTCGACAAGGGTGACCCCTATCACTGCCACTGCATGAAAACGACGCGGCTGCTGCGCGAGGCGCTCGGCTGGGAGAAGGATCGGCTGATGACGACATTCCAGTCGCGCTTCGGGCCGCAGGAGTGGATCAAGCCTTATACGGACGACACAGTGAAGGCGCTCGCAGCCAAAGGCGTCAAGCGGCTTGCCATTCTCAATCCGGGTTTTGTGTCCGACTGCCTCGAGACGCTCGAGGAGATCGCCGTCGGCAGCGCCGAGATTTTCCGCCATGCCGGCGGCGAGAAGTTCCACCACATCGCCTGTCTCAACGACAGCGCGGAAGGGATGGGGGCAATCGAGGCTCAGGTGCGGCGGGAACTCAAAGGCTGGGCCCCGGTCTTGTGAGGAGACCGGGGCCCATCGCGACTGGCCGGGCACTACGGAGGCCATCGCAAGAGCACGTGCAGGCGAAGTGGACGCCGGTTCGCCGTAAGAACGTGCTCAAACCAAAGAGCACGTTCAGGCGAAGTGGACGCCGGTTCGCCGTAAGAACGTGCTCAAACCAAAGAGCACGTTCAGGCGAAGTGGACGCCGGTTCGCCGTAAGAACGTGCTCAAACCAAAGAGCACGTTCAGGCGAAGTGGACGCCGGTTCGCCGTAAGAACGTGCTCAAACCAAAGAGCTCGTTCAGGCGAAGTAGATGCCGGTTCGCCTTAGAACGTGCTCAAAGCAAACAAACCGCATGCGACACTGCGCGTGCTATCAGTAGACGAGGTCGGCGACGTTCAGCTTGCGGCCCTTCTTCTTTTTCTTCTTCTTGCCAACGCTCACGATGCCCTGCTTCTTCTGCTCGTTCTTTAGCGCGATGGCGAGGCGCTTGGCGGCCTTCTCCTTGGCGTAGAGCTTCGCATTGACGACCTTCGGACGGGACGGAACATTGCCGGCCGAGGCTAGCGAGTTGGTGACGACCACCTTCGTGCCGACACCGGCGCGATTATAGAGGTCCTTCACGTCCTTGTTGTACATCCGGATGCAGCCATTCGAGACGGCTTGGCCGATCGACCCGGCGTTGGGTGTGCCGTGGATGCGATAGAGCGTCGAGCCGAGATACAGCGCGCGCTCGCCCAGCGGATTGTCGGGGCCGCCGGGGACGACCTCGGCTTCCGGATCGTCCGGATTGAGCCAGGTCGGGTTCTTGACCTTGCGCGAGATGCGCGACTTGCCGGTCCACACCTGTGCGGTGCGGCCGATGGCGACCGGATACTGGATCGCCTTGCCGCCGCCGAGCACGTAGTAGAGCTTGCGGTCCTTGTTGACGATCACGATCGTGCCGGCGCCGTAGCCAGAGGAGAATTTCACGATCTTCTTGGCCATCGCGGGAGCGATCGGCAGCGCGATCAGCGCGGCCAGAACGAGCGTGGCCGCAGCGAATTTCGAGACGATACGGGTCGAGATACGCATTACTCCTCCTCACCAGCCCTTGCCCGAAGGGCCGACGCATACACTGTGAGATTGGTGCCGGCGAGAAAGCCCCCCGGCAGGTTCGAACGCCTGTGAAACTAATACGTTGATCTCGTGAACGAAACCAAAATCTGAGCTTGCGGCAACATGCCGGTCTAGCTGTGACCTGATTAGCCTCCGCAAGGGAGAAATTGACAGGCGGAGGGCGGGAGATAGGGTGCCCGAATGGCCGGCAAGGAGGGTGGCATGCGCAAGTTAACTATCTGTCTTACCTTCGATTTTGACGGCATGGCCGGTTGGATCGGCTCGGACAAAACCAACAATCCGAGCATGATCTCCAGGGGCTCCTTTGCCGCCGTCGCCGTGCCCCGGGTGCTCCGCGTGCTGCGCATTGCGGGCGTGCGGGCGAGTTTTGCCGTACCCGGACATACCGCCCTCGCCTTCCCCGATCTCGTCAAGGCGATCCGGGACGACGGCCACGAGCTCGTCCACCACGGCTGGGGCCACGAGAACCCGGCCGAATTCGACGAGGCGGGCGAGCGAGCCATCATCGAGCGGGGGATCGAAGCCATTGAGCGGGCGGCAGGTGTCCGGCCGTTCGGCTACCGGTCGCCCGCCTGGGATTTGTCTCCGCTCACTCTCGACTTGCTCACAGAGTACGGCTTTCACTACGACAGCAGTTGCATGGGGCACGACTACCGCGCCTACTATTTGAGGACCGGAGACAGCTGGTCGCGCGAGGAGCCTTATGCCTTCGGGAGGCTGACGGAGCTGGTCGAGCTTCCCGTCTACTGGGGCCTCGATGACTACCCCTATTTCGAATACACCTTCACCGGCGGCGGGGCTTTGCGCGATCCCTCGGACGTCGAGCGCATCTGGACCGCCGAATTCGAGCATGCGCTCGCCCACGAGCCCGGTGGCATTTTCATGCTGACGTTTCATCCGGAATTCATTGCGCGCGGCGCCCGCATTCATCTCCTTGAGCGGCTGATGGCCCGGTTCAGCCAAGAGAGCGCCATCGCCTTCTCGACCATGGGCGACTATGCGCGGGCCTGGAAGGCGGACAATCCGCTCGCCGAATGGGCGAAGCTCAATCCGCACTTTGCAGGGGCGACGGCGCTAAAGGCCTGAGAAAAGCGAAACGGCCGGTCCCGAAGGACCGGCCGCGTTCTTCATGCGAGCGAGGCTTGGCTTCAGACGGCGTAGTCGGCCGCCATGATGTCGTGCACGCCCACGATCTCGACCTGATAGCCGACATAGCTCTCGTCGATGGTGCCGAGCGATATGGCGGCCACATCGTCGATGGCCGGGAGTTCGCCGAGGTCGATGACATCCGTTCCAGAGCCGTCCGACGCAAACACGAACATGTCGCCGCTGGATCCCAGGAGCCAGTCGATACCGCTGAGGTCGAGGCCGCCCGCCCCGCTCGAGCCATCGAGCACGGCCGTTTCGGTTGCGGGTCCGAGGTCGCCGGCGCTGAGGCTGCTGAAGTCGAACGCGGGCCCTTGGACCTCGTCGAACAGCCAAGACAAATCCTCGCCGGCATTCGCCGCGGCAAGCTCTTCCAGAAGACTGCTGCTGGCGGCGGCTTCCGCGCTGTCCAGGCCCGAGCCCGACCCGCTGTTCGAAACCAGGTTGTCATTCTCCACCGCTTCGGCGATCGCAAGCGCGACGGCCGTCGGCACCTGCCAGACATAGGTCTCGCCATCCACACGCGTCTGGATCAGCACCTGATCCGAGAACTGCAGACGTTCAATGCGGGAGACGCGATCGACGCCATCCGCGCCGATCGAGTTGGCGACAAGGGCGCCTGAACTGTCGAGCAGCCGGTGCGTGACAGTCGTCACCCGGCCGTCGATCATGATCTCGTACTCGGCGAGCTGCCCCGAGAACACGGCGGTATCGACATCGTCATCGTCGCCCGCGGTCAGGATCTCGCGGATGATCCTCAGATGCTCGGCATCGATGCTGCCATCGAGAATGCCCTCTTCGAGATCGGCAAGGCTCGAGACGCTGTCCTCGTCTGCTTCCTCTACGCCGTTCGCGTTGGTATCGACGAGGATGCGCACTTCGAGCGCCAGGTCACCATCGATTATGTCATCGCCGCCGCCGCCCCGGATGGTGTCGTTACCGCCGCCGCCGAGGATGATGTTGCCGCCATCGAAGACGGAGGCGCCGGAGGTGCCGAGCGACTCGTCGAGGTAGGCCTGCAAGCCGCTGACGAGCGTGATGTCGGTCAGAGCGCCACCGTCGGCAGCTAGCTGATCGCTGTTGCGGTCGTCGCCCTGGATGTGGTCGTCGCCGCCCGAACCCGACAGCCCCTCGACGCCGTCGTGATCCGGCTCGCCCTCGCCAGCCTTAGAGCTGTTGCCGTTATAGCCGCTGATCCAGTCGAAGCCACGACCGCCATGGAACTGGCCGTGGCCGTTGCCCGACGCCACGATGATGTCGCTGCCGGAACCGCCTGAGGCCGTGCCGCCACTCTCGACCCAATCGTCGCCGTCGCCGCCGGAGACGGTGTCCTCGGCATCCGCCAGAACAAAGTCATCGCCATCCCCGCCATCGGCCTCGTCACTGCCTTCGCCGGTGAAGATGATGTCGTCGCCCGCATCGCCCGAGAGTTGATCATCGCCCGCGCCGCCAGCGACGACGTCGTTGCCCTCGCCGCCCGAGATGCGATCGTTTCCTGTCCCGCCTGCGAGCTTGTCGTCGCCGGCCTCTCCGCTGATTGTGTCGTTGCCCGCTCCACCTGTCAGGGAGTCCGCCTCGGCCGTGCCGACGATGATGAGGTCCTGCGCGCCGTCCGCGCCGGACCGCAGGCTGACATTGAAGTCATCGACTGCGCGCCCATCGAGCCCGACGCGAACAAACTGGTGACGTGCGTCGACAGCCGGGCCAGCAGTGTCAGCGTCGCCGTCGTCTCCGAGGTCATCGCCAGCATCCTCGCCCGTGAGGATGACCGAGGAGCCGTTGCTGACGGCGGCGACCCGTACGGCGTTGCCGGCATCCGACGGGCTCGGGCCATCGGCGGACCCAGCACCTTGCAGCGTATCGACTTCGCTTTCGAAGACGAAGTCGGCGCCGACTGGCGTTGTCGCCGCGTTGATCCCTGCGACTTTCACCTCGACCAGATTGAGGCCGCCTAGCGAGCCCCCTGCATAAGCGCCTGTGGCATGCAGGAAGTCGAGGCGATCGGCGGGCGCAATTTCGCTCTCATCGAGAACGCCGTTGCCATTGGTGTCCTTGGAGCCGAGCACAAGAAGCGTTGCAACCGCGCGCTTGTCGGCAAGTGTCGCGGCGGCAAGTAGCGCCTCGTGCGTGCCATAGCGGGCGATAAGTTCGATGACGCGGTCGGTTGGCTTCAGGCTGGCGAGAAGCTCGGCCCAATTGCCGAAGGGCCGGAGGCTGTCATCGCCGTTCTCGGCTGTGAGCTCGGCACGCGCCGCATTCAGCAAGAGTGGCGCATGCTCGCCGTTTGTCGAGGGCGCGGCTGTCTCTTGGGTCGCAGCCGCCGCGAGCTTGCGGGTGGCCACGATAATCCGTTCCAGATCCCAGGCGAGGGCGGCGCTGGCGGCCTCGTCGGTCGGCAGTGCGTCGATGTCCTCGGCGAGCCAGCCGTTGATGACGTCGAGATCGTTGGTGGCGAGGATGGCGTCGCGCAGGGCCTCGACGATATTTTGCTCTTCGGCGGATGATACGCCCGAACTTTCAGGAGCGGCGCTGGTCAGTGCTGTTGGCGCACCGAGGGGGCCACCCTCGGCCAACGCTCCCGAGGCAACGATCTGTTGCAGGAGGATCTCGATGTCTGATCTCTGAAAAACCATGGCCGTCACTCACCCGCCACTACATCCGTCCGCCGACCGGACAGCGCATTCCAGGTTTTCCCGGAGTATGCCGCGCTACAGATATCAAATTGCAATTCCGATGCCGATATCCCGTTGAATATGAACCGAGCGCACACTGAAATCCAGCAATAACGCAATCCTGGCCGCAGGGAGACAGGCAGAGGTCTCCTTTGTGCGTGCGACCTAAGTCCGAGTGTCCATCAGACCAAAGTCCGATGCCCGCAGCCCTCAGATGCTAGCCAGGGGGTAGTGGCAGCGCACAGTGCGCCCGGCAACCGCGTCGCGGGTGGCCGGCAGTTCCGCCTTGCACCGGGCTTGCGCCTTGGGGCAGCGGGTATGGAACTCGCAGCCAGTGGGCCGGCGGGCGAGACTGGGTACTTCGCCGACGATGGGGGCCTCGGTCCGGCGGCGGCTGGGATCAGGGATCGGCTGGGCGGCGATGAGGCCGGCGGCATAGGGATGGAGTGGCCAATTGAAGATGTCGGCCGTCGGCCCCTGCTCGACGAAGCGGCCCATGTACATGATAGCGACGCGGTCGGCGACGTGGCGGACGACGGCCAGATTGTGGGTGATGATCAAATAAGTCAGGCCCAACTGCTGCTGCAACTCGACCAGCAGATTGAGGATCTCGCCTTGGACCGAGACGTCGAGGCCGGCGGTCGGCTCGTCGGCGATGATGAGCTTGGGGTTCAAGGCAATGGCGCGGGCGACACCGACGCGGCGGGCTTGGCCGCCGGAGAGCTGATGGGGATAGCGGGAGGCGAAATCCGCTGGCAGGCCGACGAGGTCGAGGAGGCGCGTCGTCTCGGCGGCGAGGTCGCGGTCCTTCAGTCCATGGATTTGGAAGGGCTCGGAGATCAGCGCCTTGACCGTGCGTCTCGGGCTCAGGCTCGAGATCGGGTCCTGGAACATCATGGCGACGTCGCGGTGGTAGGCGCGGCCGCCGTCCTTGCCATTCTCGAAGGGGTTCTTGTCCTCGAAGCGCACACTGCCGCCGGCGATCGGCGTCAGCCCGATGATAGCGCGGCCGAGCGTCGATTTGCCGGAGCCACTTTCGCCGACGAGGGCGAGCGTCGTGCCCTTGTCGAGTGTGAAGGAGACGTCGAGCACGGCATCGATGTAACGGCTCGGCAGGCGGAGCAACGCCGCCTTGATCGGGCCGGCGGTGGTGTAGCGCACATGCAGGTGCTCGACGGCGAGGAGCGGCGTGCCGGTCATTTGCGCGCTCCCCTCAACAGCGAGCAGCGGGCGTGATGGCCGGGGCCGGCTGTCACGTCGGGCGGCCGGCTCGTCGCGCACGTCTCGATCGCCACCGCACATCGCTGTTGGAAGACGCAGCCTCGAGGCAAGTTCCGCAGGTTCGGCACATCGCCCGAAATGACAGGCAGCGTGCGGGTTGCCTCGACGATGCGCGCCGGGTCGCATTCGAGCAGCGCCTTCGTATAGGGGTGCTGCGGCCGGGCGAAGATGTCGTGGACACTGCCGTCCTCGACGACCTCACCGGCATAGAGCACGACGACACGGTCGCAGAGTTCGGCGACGGCGCCCAGATTGTGCGAGATGAAGAGAATGGTGCTGTTGGTCTCTTTCTGCAGTTGGCGGAGGAGATGCAGGATCTGCGCCTCCATGGTGACGTCGAGCGCCGTCGTCACCTCGTCGGCGATCAGGATCTCGGGTTTGAGCAGCAGGCTCATGGCGATCGAGATGCGCTGGCGCATGCCACCGGAGAATTCGTGCGGATAGCGCTTCAGCTGCTGCTCGGGGTCGGGCATGCCGACATGCCTCAGCATCTCGACGGCGAGCGCGCGCTTGGCGGCATTGGGGCTGCGATCGCGATGCTGGATGTCGGTCATCTGCTGGCCGACGGTGCGGACCGGATTGAGCGAGGTCATCGGATCCTGGAACACCATCGAGATGCGGTCGCCGCGAAGCGCGCGCATCCCGGCATCGTCGAGGTCGAGAAGATCGCCGCCGTCGAAGTCGATGCGGCCACCGGCGACGACGGCGTTCGCCGCCATCAGCCGCATGACGGCCAGCGCCAGCGTCGACTTGCCCGAGCCGCTCTCGCCCACGATGCCGACGATCGAGCCCGACGGCACCTCGATGTTGATGTTGCGGAGCGCATGCACCGGCCCGGCGAGCGTTTGGAAGTCGATGCTCAGGTCGCGGATCGAGAGCGCGGAGGCGGTAACGCCGGTTTTCGTTGCGGCGGCGAGGGTCATACGACGCGCCTCAGCTTCGGATCGATGAGATCGCGGAGCGCCTCACCCAGGAAGGTGAAGCCGAGCGTCGTGACGATGAGTGGCAGGCCGCCGAAGAACACGATCCAGGGCGCCTCGCGGATCAGCTGATAGCCGTCGAGAATTGTACGGCCCCAGGAGGGGGCGGGCGGCGGGATGCCCATGCCCAGCAGCGTCAGCCCGGCTTCGAGCGCGATGACCGCCGGAATGTCCATGCTGGCGATGATGAAGAGCGGACCTATGACGTTGGGGAGCACGTGAAGACCGACGACCCGGAGCGGCGACGCGCCGAGGCTGCGGATGGCATCGATATACTCCGCGTTTTTTCGCGCGAGTGTCGATGTTCGTGTGAGCCGCGCGTAGCCGGGCGTCTGGATGACGACAATGACGAACATCAGCGTGGTCAGACTAGGCCCCAGCAGCACGGCCACGAGGAGCGCGAGGATCACCGTCGGGAACGAGTAGAAGGAGTCGAAGATGAGAACCAGGATGTTGTCGAGCCAGCGTGGCCCATAACCGGCAAGGAGCCCCAGCGCCATCCCGAGCGCCAGCGAGACCGAGATCGAGATGACGCCGACCAAGAGCGCGATCTGGGTTCCCAGGATGATCCGGCTGAAGACGTCCCGGCCGAGCTGATCCGTGCCCATCCAGTGCACGGCATTGGGCGGCTGCAGCTTGTCGGGAACGTTGAGTTTGAAGGGATCGAAGGGCGCGATCCAGGGAGCCAGGATGCCGACGGCGATGACGGCGAGCACGATCAGCAGTCCGATCAATCCCATCGGGTCCTGGCCGAGGCGCCGGGCGAGCAGGCTGAACCCGCTCGGCGCCGCCGCGATTGGCCCTGGGCTAGAGTTTTGCGCGGGCACGGGGATCCAGCCAGGCAATGAGGAGGTCGGCGATCAGCATGGCGATGACGAAGAGGAAGACGGTGGTCAGCACGGCGCCCTGGACAACCGGCACATTGCGGACGTTGGCGGCACTGACGATGAGCTTGCCGATGCCGGGCCGCGCGAACAGGAACTCGATGAAGACGGCGCTCGAGAGCAGCCCGCCGATGGCGAGCGCGAGCAGCGTGATCGTCGGCAGGATGGCTATCCTCAGCGCATAGGACTTGATGACCTGGAACTCCGGCAGCCCGAAGGCGCGGGCGGTGCGGACATGGTTCTCGCTCATCACCTCGAGCATGGAGGCGCGCACGATCGCGCGAGAGGTAGCCGACCCAGCCGAGACCGAGCGCGAATCCCGGCATGACGAGATGCAGCGCCTGGTCGACCCGGTCGCCCGGCTCGCCGGCGCCGATGAAGGGCAACCATCCCAGCTCGATCGAGAACAGCAGGATGACGTAGACGGCGACCACAAAGGAGGGGATCGAGATCGTGCCGACCGAGATGACGCCGGTGAGCTTGTCCGCGAACGAGTTGCGCTTGATGGCCGAATAGCAACCGAGCGGGATGCCGATGAGTGCCGCCCAGCCGAGGCCGACGCCGATCAGCAGGAGAGTGTAGGGCAGGTTGTCCCAGATCATGGTGAAGATCGGGCGGCCACTCCACACATCGATGCCGAGATTGCCTTGGAAGATGCGCCCGAAGAAGACGATCAGCTGCTCGGGCACCGACTTGTCGAGCATCATCTCCTCGGTGATGCGCGCCTTCATCTCGGCGCTGGCGCGCGAGCCGAGCATGATGGTCGCCGGATCGCCCGGCACCAGCTTCAGCGCCGTGAACAGCATCACCATGGAGGTGACGCAGATCAGGGCGGCGAGGCCGATGCGCTGGATGACGTAGAGGAGCATGATGCCGCTGATCGATCGCGAGAGTGAAAATCGAAAGGGGCGGGCCTTGGCCCGCCCCTCGAAAGATGGGCGCGTCAGCCCTTCTTGAAGCGCTCGATCATGAACTCGCTGCCCGGATCCCAGTCGGGTTTCATGCCGACCTTGTGGATCATGTTGACTGGATCGTGCGTGATCCAGACGTAGCAGCCGGTGTCCTCCATGATCTCCTGCATCTTGAGATAGATGTCCTTGCGCTTGGCGTCGTCGGCCTCGACGAGGCCCTTGGCCCAGAGATCCTCGAACTCCGGGCTGCTCCAGCGCTCCCAGTTCCAGACGCCGACCTGGCTCTTCACGAACCATTGCAAGCCGTCGGACGGATCGGGCGACGTGCGGTAGCGCATCCACCACATCTGCAGGTTCTTCCAATCCTCGCCCTTGCTCTCGAGGCCTAAGTTCCAGAACGGCCCTGAGTCGAGCGGCATGATCTCGACCTTGATGCCGACATCGGCGAGGTTGGCCTGCACGATCTGAGCGGCGGTCGTGATGTAGCTGTCGTTCAGCATCTTGAATTCGATCGTCAAGTCGCTGACGCCGGCTTCCGCCAGAAGCGCTTTCGCCTCCTCTGGGTTGTAGGAATACTTGCTCTCCGACCGGTTGCCGAGGACGCCGAGCGGCGTCACGCCGTGCGATTTCTGCGCCGTGCCGCCGAAGGCCGCGGCCAGAATGGAATCGACGTCGATCGCCCGCTGGATGGCCTTGCGTACGCGAACGTCCTTGAGCGTCGGATGGTCCTGGTTGAGGCCGATCCAGGTGTAGAACGGGCCCGGAAACGTCACCAGATTGGAATTGGCTGGCATCGCGCCCTTGTAGCGCGCGGCGGTGTCCGGCCGGATGCCGGTGATGTCGACCTCGCCGGCCTCGAAGGCGAGCTCGGCCGCCTTGCCGTCGTCGATCGAGATGAAGTGGATCTCGTCGTAGTCGGCTTGAGCGCCCTTCCACTCCGGATTCTTCTTGAAGATGATCTTCTGCTTAGGTGTCCACTCGGCCATGATGTAGGGGCCGTGCTGGGCGGGCAGCTCTGTCTGGAACTTCTTGTCCTTCAGACCCTCGACCAAGGCCTTCGGCACGATCGTTCCGCTTTCGGAGGCGATGCCGATGAGGAAGGTCGCGGCGAACGGTGTCTTGAGGACGATCGTTCCGCTGTGCTTGTCCGTCACGTCGACCTTCTCGAGCGTTGGGAAGCGGCCGGCCCAATCGGACTTCAACATGCGCTCGTAGGAGAACTTGACGTCGTCGGCGGTGATCTCGCCTTTGCCGCCATTCCACATCATGCCCGGCTTCAGCTTGAAGGTGATGTGGGTCGGATCGTCCTGGCTGATGCTCTCGACGATGTCGGACTGTTTCCAGCCCCAGGTGCCATCGGCGCCCTTGACGGGGTCGGCGAGCCGCGACATGCAGGCGAAGAGGACGGTCGAACTCCGCGCCGCCGATCATGAAGCCGGGATCGAGGACCTGGATGTCGGTTTCCATCCGGACTTTGAGGACGCCGTTGACATCGGCGAGCACTTGCTCCGGGCGGATGCCGAGCGCGGCCAAGGCGGAGAGCGCGCCCGCGCTCATCAAGACATTGCGGCGTGAGATTTCCATGCGACCCATGAGGTCCTCCAAAGGGTGTGTCAGTAGGCGTCGTTTCCCAAATCGCGGCGTTGGCGCCGCTTGTTCGATCTTTATGCCAAGGGCCAGTCTAGCGGCCGATGCGGCGGCCGTGAAGCGCCTTTCGGGCGGAATGTTGCACGTGGTTGGTCCTACAGGTGATCCCGCTTGTAGGAGCGCTTGAACTTGCGCTCGGCGAAGGGCTTGCCGGCATCCCAGGTGCGGTGCCAGCCCTCCAGGTGGAAATGGGTCTTGTCGCAGGTCAAGACGATCTCGCTCTCGGCGCGGGCATCCCAGCTGCCCCGTTTGAAGTGGGTCGAGCAGGCGACCCGTGAGCGGGCGGAGGCCGGATCGTCGCGAACGACGCTGAACTCCTTTGTCTTGGTCAGGCTGATCTCGGTGCCGATATCGTCGATGACGAAGGTGCCGTCGTTACGGGCGTGCCGGAAGGTCGTCCGCTCGGTCGAGATGTCGTGATGCACCTCGCGCGTTTCTCCGCCCGGGTCCTTGATGGTGAGCGGCGCCGAGGGGGCCTTCACAACCGGCTCGAAGCGGACCTTGGGAAGGCCCTTCTCGGAGGTCAGCACCGGCAGCTCCAGCATCGAGCCGGCGCCATCGACGGTTACGTTTGTCATTTCCGGATCAGGCCAGGTCATCGGGAAATAGCTGGTCGAGATCGCGATGCGCAGGCGATGCCCGGCTGGAACGGTCTGGGCAATCTCGTCGAGGGACACGGTGACGTCGTAGCCCTGTCCCTTTTTCAGCGGCTTCGGCTTCTCGTGGCTGTCGCGATGCGACAGGTTGAGGAGGCCGTAGGTAATGCGCTCACTCGTGCCGTCCGGGTGGATGGTATTGAGGCGGACGCAGATATGGGCTTGTGGCTTGTCGGCCGAGACGCGAAGGCGGACGATCGGCCCGCCGACAATGGTGATGGCTTCCTCGAGCACCGGGCCGTCCCAGCACAGCGAACCGGCATCGTCGCTCCGCTGATCGAGCGCGAGCTCGGGCGCGATCTTGCCGAGCCCGTAGGCGCACCATTCGCCCGCGGCCAAGCCTGTCGTCAGCGGCGAGGAGATCGAGCGCAGCTCAATGTTTTTGCGGGGCGCGGTTTTCGTCAGCTCGGCGCCCGACAGGTAGAGTTTCTGCATCTTGATGTTCGGGCTCGGCCATTCGGGAAAGCCGATCCATCGCCCGGGCCGGTTATCGTGATGGGGTTTCGGCTTGAGGCTGTCCTGGGCATAGACGCGCAGTGCCGGATCGCTTTCGGCGCCGTTCTTCACGCCCTTGAGCCAGCGGTCGAAGAAGCGCTTCGTCTCCTGCAGGAAGCCGATGGCCGGGCCCGGCACGCCGTGATGCGGATATTTGTGCCCCCACGGGCCGGCGATGCCTTTCGACGGCGCACCGAGACCCTCGACGCAACGGAACACGGCGGTGGTGTAGCCATCGGCCCAGCCTGACGCATTGAGCACGGGCACCTGGATTTTGGAGTAGTCCTCGATCACAGAGCCGTGCTTCCAGAAGGCATCGCGCGTTTGATGCTCCATCCAGGTCGCGACCGGGTTCTCCATATTGTCGATGCGGTGCTTCCACATCTTCCGCCACGCCTTCTCGCCGACGATCTCGGGATCGGGGGGGAGCCCCAGGATCTGGAAGAAGTAGCCGCCCCAATCCATCGTGTCGTTCATCAGGCAGCCGCCCACGAAGTGCACGTCGTCGTGATAGCGGTCGACGGTCGAGCAAAGCGACACGACGGCCTTGAGGGCCGGCGGGCGGCGGGCGGCGGCTTGCAGCCCGTTGAAGCCGCCCCAGGAGATGCCGATCATGCCGACCGAGCCGGTGCACCAATCCTGTTTCGCAAGCCAGGCGATGATTTCGAGCGCGTCGTCCTGCTCGCGCTTCACATACTCGTCCTCGATGAGGCCGTCGCTGTCGCCGGAGCCGGCAATGTCGACGCGGGCGCAAGCGAAGCCGTTGGCTGCGTACCAGTAATGCGTATCGTCGTCGCGGACGCGGGTTCCGTCGCGGCGACGATAGGGGATGTATTCGAGGATGGCCGGCACTGGGCGGGACTTGGGATCGCGGGGCAAGAGCAGGCGCGCCGCGAGCTTGCGTCCATCGCTCATCGGGATCCAGGCGATCTCGACATTTTCGACGAGCGCGCGGTAGTCGACAGTGCCCGTTTTCGATTTAGCTGCCATGCTGTCCTCTGTATCAGCTCTTTGCGCTATCCTACGCTCAGAGCGAGGCAATCAGCGGCTGGACCGGGTGTCAACAGATCGCCCCGAGGCTCTGCTATGCATGCGTCCGGTAAGGCTTCTCGCCCTGGCAATCCGTGACGAGTCGGATTGTGTCGCCGGCGCTACAGCCTTCTCCCGACGTCACCGTCATCGCTATGCGCCCTGGACCTGTCAGCCTATAGTCCGCCTGCCGTCGCTCTCCGGGGCAGGTAGTCACAGTCGATCAAGAGGGCCCATGGCAACCAAGCTCGAATTCGATGCGCTCTGGCGCAGTCATCCGCTGAACAACGCCCAGCAGGCGCCTTGCCGGCTGCCGAAGGATACGGCGGGGGGCTTGGGCCGGGGCTTTCCTTCCTATCCGAACCAGTGCGCCATCCGCATGGGCGTCTCGCTCAAGGGCGCGGGCGTCACCATCGACCAACTCGGCCGTATCACCACTTGCGACTTCCATCCCAAGGAGGAGTTGCACGTCCTCAACGCCCAGCAGACGGCCGATGCCGTCGGCCGGTTGAGCATGCCTGGCATCAAGCCGGTCGAGAAGATCATCGGACCCGACGTCGCCGACTTCTATAACCGCATGTTCGGGCGGCGCGGCATCGTGTTCATCAAGGATTACTGGACCCGTAGCGTCGCCGTGAACGGGGCCAACGGCACCGAGTTCGTGAAGGAGAAGGCGCCGACCGGCGATCACATCGACGTTTGGAACGGCTACCGCACCTCGGCCGCCTGGCTGATGGAGTGGTTCTCCTGGCTCGGCTACTATCACACCTACGGGGCGGCGCGCGAAGTCTGGTTCTGGGAGGTCGAATGAGGGTCTTTTTCGGTGTGCTCGGCGCCCTCATCGGGGTGGGGCTGGGTGTCTGGGTCCTTGGCGAGCTCGTCGGCGGCTGGATCGTCGGCCAGCAGACGCTGCAAAGCCCGGACGATGCCGCTTCCGCGGACGCGCTTGGCTATCTCGTGACGATCTTCCTGTCGCTGGTCGTGGGCTGGTTCATCGGCTGGTGGTTCGGCGGGCTGTTTGCCAAGCCCGAGCGTTAGAGCACGTTCAGGCAAAAGCTTGTCCCGGCGAAGGCCGGGATGGGAGCCGGTTCGCCGTGAGAACGTGCTCAAACCTGAGGAGCTACTCGCTTGCGTCTCCTGCTCCTGACCGCGCTTGGCGGAGCGCTCGGCGCCGGTCTCAGGCATATCGTTAACGTCGCTGGCCTCAGATGGCTCGGCCCCGCCTTTCCCTGGTGGACGCTCGCCGTGAACGTTACGGGCTCACTCGCCATGGGCATTTTGGCAGCGCTGCTGGTGCAGCGCGCAGGCGACAGCGAAAGTCTTCGCACTTTCCTTGCGACCGGCATCCTCGGCGGCTATACGACCTTCTCGGCCTTCTCGCTCGATTTTGCAGTTCTCATCGAGCGGGGCGAAACGGGAGCGGCACTGTTCTATGCCGGCGGCTCCGTCGCGCTCTCACTTGGCGCCGTATTCCTGGGACTTTGGCTCGGCCGCGTGTTCATCGCGGCCTGAGCGCAATCGATGAGGCAACTTTGTGAGACGGCGCAGCGGCGGTGACCGCAATCGAAGCGGACGGCCGCGACCAGCAGAGCGCGAGCGTCCGCGCCCCGCGCACCGGCGCGAGGAACCGGCGCCGCCGAAGAAACCGATCTCCGAGCCCGTTCCGCCGCAGTTTTTTGGCGTGCAGAAAGCGCAAGTCTCCGCCGACGAGAACGGCATGCGAGTCGACCGCTTCCTCGAGGTCAAGTTTCCTAAACTCGCCTATGCGCGCATCCAGCGCCTGATCCGCAAGGGCGAACTCCGCGTCGATGGCAAGCGCGTGAAGCCCAGCGACCGGCTCGAGGCCGGCCAGGTCGTGCGCATTCCGCCCCTGAAGCTCGAATTCGAGCGGCCGGTTGGCTCCGAGCGTGAAGGGAAAGCCCGGCAAGCGCTCAAGGAGATGACGCTCTACGAGGACGACGACGTGCTCGTTCTCGACAAGCCGATGGGGCTCGCCGTGCAGGGCGGCTCGGGGACGACGCGCCATGTCGATGGTTTGCTGGCCGAGGCCGGACACATCGAAGGCCAGCGGATGCGGCTCGTGCATCGCCTGGATAAGGACACGTCGGGCTGTCTCGTCATCGCCAAGACGCGCTTCGCCGCTGAGCAGCTTGGCAAGACCTTCCGCACGCGCTCGGCCCGGAAGATCTACTGGGCGATCGTCGCCGGTGTGCCCAAGGTGAGGCAGGGCCGCATCTCGACCTATCTCGTCCGCGATGCCAAGGCCGAGGCGGCTGGCGAAGCCAAGATGCGCATCGCCGAGCATGGCGAGGAGGGGGCGAGCCACGCACTCACCTATTACGCGGTGGTCGAGAAGGCGGCACGGATCGCCGCCTGGGTGTCGCTGAAGCCAGTGACGGGGCGCACGCATCAGTTGCGCGTCCACATGGCGCATCTCGGCAATCCGATCCTGGGCGATGAGAAATATTTCGACCGCAACGACTGGGAGATGCCGCCGGGTTTGCAGGACAAGCTGCATCTGCTGGCGCGCAGGATCGTTTTTCCGCATCCCCGATCCGGCAAGCCCGTCGACGTCACCGCGCCGCTCCCCAAGCACATCGAGCAGAGTTTCTCGGTCTTGGGCTTCGATCTCGATCGCGCCGATCCGATCGAGGAAGCGCCGGAGGATTGAGGGCGGCAGCCAGACTGGCGAAATCATGCGATCCGGTGCTATGCCCTCGCCATGCAACTCATCCTCTTCGATTGCGACGGCACGCTCGTCGACAGCCAACTCGTCATCCACGCCGCGATGTCCCGGGCCTTCGAGGGCGTGGGGCTTGCCGCGCCTTCTCGCGAGCGGGCGCTCTCGATCGTTGGACTGTCGCTGATGGAAGCGGTCTCGACACTGATACCGGATGCGGGCGGCCGGACGCTTCAGGCAGTCGCCGATGGCTACAAGGCGGCGGCGGTTCAGCTGCGTGACGATCCAATCTTCGCCGAACCATTCTTCCCCGGCGCGCGCGAGACATTGCACGCGCTCGCCGGGCGCAAGGACGTTCTGCTCGGCCTGGCCACCGGCAAATCGCGCCGGGGCGTCGACCGGCTGATCGCCAAGGAGGGGCTCGAGGGCGTGTTCACCGTGATCGAGACCGCCGACAGCGCGCCGTCGAAGCCGCATCCGGCGATGATCCTGCAAGCCATGGCCGCGACCGGCGTCGGCGAGGCCAAGACCATCATGATCGGTGATACCACCTTCGACCTCGATATGGCGCGAGCGGCCAAGGTCACCGGCATCGGTGTCGCGTGGGGCTATCACCCGGTGGCCTCGCTCGTTCGATCCGGCGCCCATTGCATCGTGACGAGTTTTGAAGAATTGCATACGGCGCTGGCGTTGCCGGAGGATGTCGCGTGAACGGCGAGAATGACGAGAGCCTCGGCCCCATGCAGAAGGCGCAGCGGCAGATGCGGCCCGGGCTGCCGCGGCGATTTTACAAGGAGGCCACGGTCGCGACCACTGAAGGAGGAGCCACGGTTCTCCTCGATGGTCGCGCCATCAAGACGCCGGGCAAGCGGTCGCTCATTCTCCCAACAGCAGGGCTTGCCGAAGCCATCGCAACGGAATGGCGCGCCCAGGGCGAGCGCATCGATCCGGCATCGATGCCGCTGACCCGCCTCGCCAATACCGTCATCGATGCGGTGACCGATCGCATGGCCGAGGTCCGCGCCGATGCGCTCGAGTATGCTGGCACCGATCTAGTCTGCTATCGCGCGGAACATCCGGCTGGCCTCGTCGCCCTGCAGGCCGAGCGGTGGGACCCCGTTTTGAGGTGGGCTGACGAAGGCCTCGGCGCGGTCTTCGAAACTGTAACGGGCATCGCTCATCGAACCCAGTCGCGCTCGGCCCTTGACGCGGTCCGTCGCCGACTGGCAGGTCTCGATCCATTCACGCTCGCCGGGGTGCATGAGCTGACGACCCTCAGCGGCTCGGTGCTGATCGCACTCTCACTTCTCGACGAGATCCTTTCGCCAGACGCCGCCTGGGCCACCGCGCACGCCGACGAGGACTGGCAGATCAGCCGGTGGGGCGAGGATTACGAGGCGGCCGAGCGGCGAAAGAAGCGGCGCGGCGACTTCGATGCGGCCGGCCGCTTGATCCAACTCGTCCGGCCGCAGTAGAGCCATCACATTGAAGCGGGGGAGTACATCATGGCCGAAGCCGGCGCACCGAAAGCCTTTCCGGTTTCTTGGGACCAGTTCCATCGCGATGCCCGGGCGCTTGCCTGGCGGCTCGCCGGCAAGGGACCGGAGGGCGCACCGTTCGAGGCGATTGTCTGCATCACGCGCGGCGGCCTCGTGCCGGCGGCGATCGTCGCGCGTGAGCTCGGTGTCCGGCGGATCGAGACAATCTGCATTGCGAGCTATCACGACTATCAGAATCAGGGCGAGTTGATGGTGCTGAAGGAGATCGCGCCGGACATCCGCGCGCTGGGCAACGGCCGGGGTCGCGGCCTCCTCGTCGTCGACGACCTGACGGACACCGGCAAGACCGCGAAGATCGTCCGCGACATTCTCCCCGAGGCGCACTATGCCGCCGTCTACGCCAAGCCCCAGGGTGCGCCCCTCATCGACACTTTCGTCACCGAGGTCTCGCAGGACACCTGGATCTATTTCCCCTGGGACATGGGGCTCGCCTATCAGGAGCCGATCGCCAAGGGGACGGTGGGGTAGCACTGTCCACCGGCCGTTCAAACTGATCTGGTGTTGCGGTTTTCGGTCCCTGGCGGGGCATGGTATGCACTGGAACATTCACTCCTCGTAGCCCTGGGGCCCCATGAAACACATCATCGACGAGCTCGAGCGCCGGCGCGCCAATGCCCGGCTGGGCGGCGGTCAGGCCCGCATCGATGCGCAGCACAGCAAAGGCAAGCTGACGGCGCGGGAGCGCATCGATCTCATCCTCGACGACGGTTCGTTCGAGGAGTTCGACATGTTCGTCGAGCACCGCGGCACCGAGTTCGGCATGGAGAAGAACAAGATCCCCGGCGACGGTGTCGTCACCGGCTGGGGCACCATCAACGGGCGGACTGTCTATCTCTTCGCGAAAGATTTCACGGTGTTTGGCGGTTCGCTGTCGGAGACCCACGCCAAGAAGATCACCAAGATCCAGGACATGGCGCTGCAGAACCGCGCGCCCATCATCGGTATCTTCGATGCCGGCGGCGCACGCATCCAGGAGGGCGTGGCCGCGCTCGGCGGCTATGGCGAAGTGTTCCTGCGCAACGTGCTGGCGTCCGGCGTCATCCCGCAGATCTCCGTGATCATGGGGCCCTGCGCCGGCGGCGACGTCTATTCTCCCGCCATGACCGACTTCATCTTCATGGTGAAAGACACGAGCTACATGTTCGTCACCGGCCCCGATGTCGTGAAGACGGTGACGAACGAGACGGTGACGGCGGAGGAGCTGGGCGGCGCATCCGTCCACACGACGAAATCCTCGATTGCCGATCGCGCCTACGAGAACGATCTCGAGGCGTTGCTGCAGATGCGCCGGCTGATGGATTTCCTGCCCTCGTCCAACCTCGCGGGCGTGCCGGAGCTGCCGACCCGGGATCTCGCCGATCGCGTCGAGCCGAGTCTCGACACGCTGATCCCGGACAACCCGAACAAGCCCTACGACATGAAGGAGCTGATCCACAAAGTCGTCGACGAGGGCGACTTCTTCGAGATCCAGGAGAGCTTCGCCAAGAACATCGTCACGGGTTTTGCGCGCATGGAGGGGCGCACCGTCGGCGTCATCGCCAACCAGCCGATGGTGCTGGCGGGTGTTTTGGATTCGGATGCCTCGCGCAAGGCCGCGCGTTTCGTGCGATTCTGCGACTGCTTCGCCATTCCGCTCGTCACCTTCGTCGACGTGCCGGGCTTCCTGCCAGGCACGGCGCAGGAATATGGCGGCCTCATCAAGCATGGCGCCAAGCTGCTCTTCGCCTTCGCCGAGGCGACCGTGCCGAAGGTCACCGTCATCACGCGCAAGGCCTATGGCGGCGCCTACGACGTCATGAGTTCCAAGCACATCCGGGGCGATGTGAACTACGCCTGGCCCACGGCCGAGATCGCCGTCATGGGCGCCAAGGGGGCGGCCGAAATTCTCTATCGCGCCGAGCTCAGCGACCCTGAGAAGATCGCCGGCCGGATCAAGGAATACCAGGATCGCTTCGCCAATCCGTTCGTGGCGGCCGAGCGCGGCTACATCGACGAGGTGATCCTGCCGCGCAACACCCGCCGCCGCCTCTGCCGTGCCCTCAACATGCTGCGCCGCAAGACCGTCGAGAACCCCTGGAAGAAGCACGACAACATTCCGCTGTGAGGTGACTGCATCGCCTGTGATAGGTTTATCTCCGGCGCATCATGCGTCCACGGAGGCAGACCATGGGCTTTAAGTGGCTGGCAGCTGTCGCCGCCGTTGTGCTGTTCACGACGGTACCAGCAAGAGCGGGTGAAGCCGAATTGACGGCCGGCCTCGCGAAGCTCACCGAGCGGCTCGCCGCCCAGGAGCAGCGGCTTGCAGGCCTCGAGATGGAGCTGGTGAAAGCCAAAGCAGCCCTCACCCGTGACCTCGCCCAGCCGATGCTGCTCCTCGTCGGCGACGGGCCATGTCCTTACGGCTTCGAGCGCATCGTCACCCGGGTGATGATCCTGACCCGCACGCGCAAGCCTGAGAACGGCCATTTGTTCGACGCCGCGGGCCTCACCGGCGAGGACCCGCCGGGCGTCGGCGACAATGTCTATCGCGACCTCGACTTCTGTTTCCGGCGGGCAAATGCCGTTGGTATCGAGTGAAAACGCAATTGCCTCGAAACATCTGATGCGCTAGCATCTGATGCATGCGCACCACGCTCGACATCGATGACGACATTCTCTCGGCGGCCAGAGAGCTGGCCCGGGCCGAGGGCAAGACCATTGGCGAGATCATCTCCGAACTCGCCCGGCAGGCGCTGACTTCACCCCAAGCCGGGCAGCCTGGATTGGGTGAGGCGGGGCAGCGCTCGATTTCAGAGTTGGGTTGGCATGTGCTTCCCGATCGGGATGGCGTGCTTGTGACGCCGGAGATGATCGAGCGGATCGAGGAGGAATTGCTGCGTGAAGACGCGCAAGCTTTCGATCATAAAACCGGCGAGCCAATCGGCTGAACAATGCGAGCGCTGTTGGATGTCAACATGTTGCTGGCGATGTTCGATCGGGGTCACATATTCCATGGCCGAGCCATGGCCTGGTGGCAGGCGAACAGAGCCGATGGCTGGGCGAGCTGTCCGATCACTCAGAATGGGTATTTGCGCATCGTGTCTAGCGGCAGCTATTCACGGCCTGTGAAGCTTGCAACGGCCTTGCGCAATCTGCGGCTGCAAGTCGACGAGCCCGATCATGCGTTCTGGCCCGACGACATTTCGCTCCTCGATCCGGAGATCATCGATCCCGAACGCCTGCTCGGCCCGCGCCAGCTATCGGATGTGTACTTGCTGGCACTGGCGATCAAGCATGGCGGACGCTTGGTGACCCTGGATCGAAGCATTCCTCTCGTCACCATCCGCGGCGCCCGCCCTGAGCATCTCGTGGTCGTCAAGTGAATCTCACCCAATACAACCGCTTCTGTAAAACGCTTCCGCACACGACGCATGTCGTGCAGTGGGGTGGGGCGCATGTGTGGAAGGTCGGGGGGAAGGTGTTCGCGATCGGCGGCTGGGAGAAAGAGGGCGAGGCGCTCGCCGTCACCTTCAAATGCTCGGAGCTGTCATTCTCGCTTTTGAAGGAGCAAACCGGCTGCCGCCCGGCGCCCTATCTGGCCTCCCGCGGAATGCTGTGGATCCAGCGAACGAGCGACGAGAGCGTCAGCGACCCCGACCTCAAGGGCTACTTGCGCGAGAGTCATCGGCTCGCGGCGGCCAATCTGCCGAAGAAGGTGCAGATGGAGCTGGGGTTCCTAAAAAAATAGCTTGCCTACCCGATCACCACGAACGCGCCGATCCGGCTGTCGCGGACGATCTCGATGGCGCGCTCGATGGCGAGGCCGTCGGCCTGGGCGAGGCTGAGCGCATGGGACGCGGAGCCCATCTCGATGTAGGGCCGGCGGCCACCGTCCTGCAGGTGGATGCGGCAGCCGAGACCGCTGGTCTCGGGAAAGCCCGGCAGCGCATTGGCGATCTCACCCTCGAAGGGGCCGAGATGGCTGTTGCGGGCATTGTCGAAATTCTGGAAGTAGGTCCGGAAATCGGCGTCGCTGATTTCAGCCCATACGCCGAAACCGAACTGGTCCTCGTAGCCCGCGATCGGCAGATGCATAACGGCGCGCAGGAAGAAGCGGTTCTCATCGATCACGCAGAGGTCGGAACCGAGGCGTGCGCGGGTGGCGCGCTCTCCCTCCGGCAACCGCGCGTAGGGGTGAGGCGAGGAGAAGGTCAGCTCCGGCAGGCCCTGGTGGAGCTTCGAGCAGGAGCCGCAGCGGTAGCGGATGCTGGGCGGCTTGCGCCAGAGCGTTTCGGCGGCGTGAAGGGACATCTGCAAACCTCGAAGCAGTCGATTCTCCCAGTGTGCCGCCGAATGTGTGAACGCAAGGTTACCGCGTGTCTCGGAATGAGACGCCTCGGAATGGGCGAGGCTTGGGCCGGGGTGCGTCCGGTTCAGGCCGGGTTCATGTCTCAATTGCGATAACCATACCTGGACGGGGGGCAAACACCGTCCACACGAGGGGTTCGATCCCATGTTGAGCAAGTATCCGGAATCCGTGATCCTCGTCATTGTCGCGCTGCTGCTGTTCCTTCTCGGCGGCTTCACCGGCGCCCGCGCCGATTGTTTCGAGGACATCGGCTGCACCGACAGCGAATATTACTCCCAGAAAGACCTGAGGCGACTGAGCTGCCAGAACCTCTGGCACGTCCGCAATCGCATCTACGACGAGAACGGCTACTGCTTCAAAACCAAGCGGGCCAAGCGCCAGTTCTCGAATGCCGGTTGTGATTATTGGAACGAGGCCGCGGTGCCGCTCAACGCCTACGAGCGCGCCAACGTGCTGGCGATCCGCAAGGCCGAGCGCTGGAAGGGCTGCGACTGAGGGCGGTTTGGCCGGTTGGGGCGGGGCATGATAAGCGTGAGGCATGATCCTCTCGCACGCCCACCGCTTCATCTACATCAAGACCTACAAGACGGCCTCGACCTCCATCGAGGCCGCGCTCTCCGGGATTTGCGGACCGGACGACGTCATCACCGAAGCGAGCGAGCAGCTGCGCGGGGCGCGCAAACAACACGCGCAGAACTATCGGCTCGACCATCCGCTGGTACCGAAGCGGCCGCTCTGGAAAACGCTCCTCGGCCGGCCCGAACGCTACTACCACCCCTCCATCGGCTATTACGAGCACATGCCGGCCTGGCGCGTGCGCGGCTATGTCGGTGAGGAGGTCTGGTGGAGCTACTACAAATTCTCCTTCGAGCGGAATCCCTGGGACCGGCAGGTCTCCTGGTATCACTACAAGACCAAGAGCAAGACGGCGAAACCAGCATTCGATGCCTTCAACCGGGACAAGACGCGCGCCTATGTCGAGAACTACGATCTCTATTCGCAAGAGGGAAAGATCGTGCTCGACTTCGTCGGTCGCTATGAGGAGCTCGAGGCGGGGTTTGCAAAGGTGCTTTCCGCCGTCGGCCTGTCCGGCCGCGTGTCACTGCCGGTAACCAATGTCTCCAAGACCGAGGAGCGGGACTACCGTTCCTACTACTCGGACGAAAGCCGGTTGCTGATCGCCAGCTGGTATGCGCGTGAGATCGGCCACTTCGGTTACACCTTTTAGCCTGGCCGCCTAACCCTGTGCTTTCGTGACCCTTTTCGGCGTCGCTTGGTCCAGGCATAGTGCCGGGATGGATACCCTGGAAGTCTTTCAGCGACTGGCGCTCGCGCTCGCCATCGGCCTCCTCATCGGCGTCGAGCGGGGCTGGCACGCACGCGCCGAAGGCGAAGGCGAGCGGACAGCAGGCTTGCGCACGCACGCGCTCCTGGGACTGCTCGGTGGCGTATGGGCGGCTCTCGTGTCCGGCGGCGGGCCGGGCGGGCTCATTGCGCTGTCGATCGTATTCCTGGTGACCGCCGCTGTGCTGGCGGTTTTCCGTCTGCGCGAGATCACGAAAGAGGGGACATTTGGCGCGACGACGCTTGTCGCGGGCTTGCTCGCCTTCGCGCTCGGCGCCTTTGCGGTCCTCGGCAACATGGCGGCGGCCGCTGCCGCAAGCGTGGCAACCGCCGGCCTCCTCGCGTTGAAGGGTGCTCTTCATGGCTGGCTTCAGCGGCTCACCTGGCAGGAGCTTCGCGCCACGCTGCTTCTCCTCGCCATGGCCGTGATCCTGCTCCCCGTGCTGCCCGATCGCTTCATGGGACCGCTCGACGCCATCAATCCGCGCCAGCTCTGGCTGTTGACGATCTTGCTCGCGGCCGTCTCCTTCGCCGGCTACATCGCGGTCAAGATGGCAGGCGAGACGCGCGGCATCGTCTTGACCGGCATCGCCGGCGGGCTCGTCTCCTCCACCGCGGTCACCATGACCCTCGCAAAGCTCGCGCGCGATCATCCGGTGCAGAGCAGGCTGTGTCTGGCCGGCATGGTCATGGCGAGCGGGACGATGGTGTTGCGCGTCTTGACGATGGTCGGCGTCCTCAATTGGGACTTGCTTCTGGAAATCTGGGCACCGCTCGTCGCCGGTGGCGCGGTGCTGTGGCTCGCGGGTGCGTTCTTCGTCGGCCGCGAGCCCGCCGACAACGGAGCTCGCCCAGCCTTGAAGCTCGTCAATCCCTTCGAGTTGAAAGAGGTTCTTCTCTGGGGCGCGGCCATCGCCGTCATCACGCTGCTGTCGAAGGCGGTGGCCCTCTGGTTCGGTGGTCAGGGCGTGCTGGTGAGCGCTGCCGCCGTTGGCATCATCGACGTCGATGCCATCACGCTCTCCATGACCGAGCTTGCGAAAGGCGATCTCGGCCGGCACTGGGCGGCCGCCGCGCTGCTCGTCGCCGTCTTTGTCAACACAGTGACGAAGGCCGTCTATGCCTGGATCGGTGGTGGACGGCCGATCGGCACGCGCTATCTGCTGATCGCGGTCTTAACGCTCGTCGCGGGCCTGTTGGGCTATTGGGCCAGTGATCATTTCACTCGTCCGATGTCCTGACACTAGTGTCCCGTCTCGCAATTGCCGACTAACTTGCAGCGAGCACTTTCGGCAATCGCGAGACATGAGGGACACTAGCAATTTGATTGGCTTAGTGTGGCGTTCATCTCGCAAATGGCGACGTCGAACGTGCCGAGCATGCTGGTCGCCATTTGCGAGACGCCACACTGGTTAGCCATTTGGTAACAGGGGAGGATTATCGTCGGCCCGGGCAATTGAGAACGGGGTTCCCGCCATGGGCGAGCAGCAGTTCAATCTGGATGAGCTTATGGCACGCGGCGCGGTCCGCGCCGAGGACGTGCTGAAGCTTCGCCGCTCCTACTATCCGGACGGCCATATCTCCTCCGCCGAAGCCGAGGCGCTCTTCTCCATCAATCGCTCCTGCCCCGAGCAGGATGCGGAGTGGTCGGACTTCTTCTGCGAGGCCCTGACCGACTTCGTCGTGCGTCAGGCGTTGCCGCAGGGTTACGTCACGGCGGAGAACGCCGACTGGCTCATCGATCGCATCTCCGAAGATGGCATCGTGCAGACGATGACCGAGATCGAGCTGCTGATCAAAATTCTCGATGCCGCGCGCTGGGCGCCCGAGCGCCTCGTTAAATTCGCGCTCGAGCAGGTCAAGCACGCCGTCGTCGACGGCAGCGGGCCGCTTCGCTCCGGCAGCGCGCTCGAGCCCGGCCATGTCACCGAAGGCGAGGTCGAACTCGTCCGGCGCATCCTCTACGCCTTCGGCGGCGAAGGGCATATCGCCATCTCCAAGGCCGAGGCCGAGGTGCTGTTCGATATCAACGATGAGACGAACGAGGCGCAAAACGATCCCGCCTGGTCGGATCTCTTCGTCAAGGCGATTGCCAACTATCTGATGGCGGCCTCCGGCTACAGCATGCCCACGCGTGAGGAAGCGCTTCATCAGGAGGAGTGGTTGAAGAGCCGCGGCGATCTTTCGCTCGGGCACATGTTGTCGGGCATGCTCGCCGGCGGTCTCGCGGGCGTGTTCGGTGCCTACAAGGAGCAGAGCTGGGAGGAGATTGCGCTCGAGAAGGTCGAGCAGCAGCGCATCGCCATGATCACCTCCGAGCCCGTGACCGAGCCCGAGGCCGGCTGGCTCGCCGAACGTATCGGCCGCGACGGTCAGCTCCACGAGAACGAGAAGGCGCTGCTGCGTTTCCTGAAGCTCGAAAGCCCCAAGCTCCACGCCTCGCTGCAGCCGCTGCTGGATCGGGCGGCGTAGGGTATTTTCGTTCTTCGTTGCTACCGTTGGCAGACGAGGTCCGCCCTACCGCCCCTCGACCAGCATCGACCGGTCCACTCCCTTGGGATCGAGATACCCGTCCCAGGCGGCGTCGATATGGGTGATGCCCTCCGTCGGCGTCATCGCGCGCAAGCGGCCCGCCGCGTCCCGCCGGACGAGCCCGTCGGCAATCAGCCGCGACAGCGCGTCCTCGACGTCGAACTCGACCTCGACGCGGAACTCGTCGGCAAGGAATTGCTCGATGGCCTGGCGGACGTCGCCGAGTTCGCTTTCGTGCACGCTCTCGCGGCAAAGCAACGTGTAGACGAGCATCTCCTCCTTCAAATCCTCCTCCTCGGCGCGGTTCGCGAGCAGCGCGATGGCGCCGCGATTGTCGGCCAGCGTGTGGAAGTAGAGGTTTTGCGCCAGCACCATCAGATAGGCGCGGCGCTGGTTCAGCACGGCGGTCGCCTGCCGGAAGGCGAAGCCGCCCATGGTGAGCGCCGCCATGGCGAGCGTCACCGGGTTCGTCGCGACGAGGATTTTCGTCGCAACGCCGGCGATCGTCGCCACCGTCCCGCCACCCGCCGTGAAGCCCAAGGTCAGCTTGTCCTTCAAGCGGAATTTCACGCGGGTCGTCGGGAAAAGCATCTCCAGATCGTCGCGCGGGATCGACTTGAAGAGCTTGATGTGGATCTGGTCGCTCGTGAGCTCGGCCGGCAGCATGCCGCGCTGCTTCTTCATCAGCGCGCGCGCCTCCTTGGCATCGAGCCCGTTCTTGGCCATCAGCTCGCGGATGCGCTCCTCGTCGGGCTTCAATTTCAGGAGCAAGAAGAGGCGCTGGTAGATCGGGTACTCGATCTCGACGTGGCCGAGATAGGCTTTGTTGAGCGAGCGGCGCTTGCGCTTCTTGGTCGTCGCGCCCCGCCAGAAGACGACGCATTCCTCGTAGTCGTCGAAATCGACGTCGAGGTCGAGCTGATAGACGGATTCTTTCGTCAGCAGATCGCGGAGCCGGCTCCGTGGCACCTCGGTGTAGTTGGCCTGGATCAGCAGGCGACGGACCAGCTCGAGCAGGCGGACCTTCATCGTCTGCTTTTCGCTCACCGCGAAATCGGTGCGCTCGATGACGTCCGATTCCGGGCTGAAGGGCTGGTAGGCGTTCTCTATGGCTTCCAGCCGCTCCTTGTAGGTGATGTGGCGCCAGGCGGCGAGGTAGCGGAAGAATCGTGGCGCAGCCTCGGCCTCTCGCGCCGGCCACAAGCCCGGCCGGGTCATGCGGGCGAGGATCTCCTGGCGGGAGACGGGGATGAACTTCTCTTTGGGTGCCGGATGGGCATGGGCCGCCGCCATCGATTGCGCCGCGGCCTCGGCCTCCTGCTGCTCGAGCTCGGCCTGGAGGGCGCCCACCGTGTCGATGTCGGAGGGCATCTCCGCGCGCGCGCCAGCTTCCGGCGAGAGCGACTGGCCGGCTGCGGCTTGGTCCGGGTCACGGGCCGGATAGGTCATCGTGGGGCTCCCCTCCCTTCGCGCGCGCCAAGCCAATCCAGCGTCTTGCATCCACAAGTCATCGGAGGGCCCCTCTTTTAGGGCTCCGGCACCATGCCTGTCGAGCAGCACCATGGGGGGAGGGCGAATTCATGGCCGCGAAAGCCTGCCCACCTGTTCCCCTTGGGACAGCAGCCACTATCAGGCATACTATATGGATCCCCATGGATCGGCTGTTTTGGGGAGGAGACGACCATGCGCAATCGGATTTGGACGGCCTTTGTCGCTTTCGGCGTGGTCCTGATGGGCCTTGCGGCCCCGGCGGCGGCAGCCAAGCGCATCGCCCTCGTCGTCGGCAACGATGCCTATGAGAACCTGACGCCGCTCGGCAAGGCGGTGAACGACTCCCGCGCGGTGGCGATCGCGCTCGAGGAAATCGGCTTCACAGTCATCTCGGCAGAGAACTCGACCCGGCGCGACATGAACAGGCGCATGTCCGAGTTCGATGCCTCGATCGCGCCCGGCGACACGGTGTTCTTCTTCTTCGCCGGGCATGGCGTCGCCATTGGCGCCGAGAACTATCTGTTGCCGACCGACATCCCCAAGCCCCGCGAGGGCGAGGAGGGGCTCGTCAAGGACGAAGCCCATAGCGTCGACAGCATCATCGCACGCATCCGCAACCGGGGGGCGGCCGTCTCCATGGTCGTGCTCGATGCCTGCCGCGACAATCCCTTCGCCGCGTCCGGCACGCGCAACCTTGGCGCCCAGCGTGGCCTTGCCCGCATCGACACGCCCGATGGCGTCTTTGTGCTTTACTCAGCGGGCATTGGCCAGACGGCGCTCGATGCGCTGGGCCCGCTGGACGTGGATCAGAATTCGGTGTTCACCCGCAAGCTCGTGCCGCTCCTGCGCACCGGCGGCATGACGCATGTGGCGCTGGCGAAAACCGTGCAGCAGCAGGTGGACGCACTCGCCGGCACCGTGCATCACGCCCAGCAGCCGGCTTACTACGACCAGATCATCGGCGAGATCGTGCTGAAGCCGAAGTCGGCCGAGGCGACGGCGGATAGCACGGCGCAGCCGGTTTCGGAGGCAGCGGAAGCCTGGGTCACGGTCAACAACTCGACCTCGATCGCCGTGCTCGAGGCCTATATCGCGCGCTACCAGGGTACGGTCTTTGCCGACATGGCGAAGGTCAGGCTCGAGGAAGTGAAGACGGCGCAGGTCGCAACGCTGGTCGATCGCACGATCACGATCGAGCCGAAGGCCGAGGACAGTGGTGCGGAATCTGCGAAGGCCGAGGCAATCACCGAGACGCCCGCCGAGAGCGAGGCTGCAACTGCCGAAACCACTGTCGTTGCCAGCGCCGAGACCCCGGACGCGACCGAGGTCGCGAGCGCCGAGACCGGCGAAATTGCGGAAGAGCCTGCCGACCCGGCCCTCCTTGCCCGCCAGCTCCAGACCGAGCTTTCCCGCGTCGGCTGCTATGCCGGCGAGGCCGATGGCGACTGGGGCCGCGGCAGTGCGTCGGCGCTCGAGCGCTTCAACGAGGCCGCCGGGCTCGAACTCTCGGTTGCCGAGCCGTCGGGCGAAGCGCTCGATGCCGTGACCGAGAAGCAGGAGACGGTTTGCGAGGCTGTAACTGTCGTGCGCAAGAAGGTCAAGCGCACCGAGCCCGAGCCCAAGCGGGTCAAGCGGAGCGAGCCTGAGCCCAAGAAAATCACGCGCACGAAGCCGAAGTCAGAGCCCAAGAGAGTCACGCGGGTAAAGCCGAAGAGCGAGCCCAAGCCCGTCAAGAAGGCGACGGCCAAGAAACGCACCAAGACGGTGACCTCGGAGCCCACCAAGCCCAAATCGCGAATGACGAAGTCCGGCAAGTTCGACTGCTCGATCCATGGCACCAACACCGCGCTGCAGGATCTGCATCGTAGGAACGGGTCGTGTGAGTGAGAAGGCAATAGGCAGTTAGGCAGTAGGCAGTGGGATGATCGAATCCTATCGCGACCTCAAGGTCTGGCAGCGTGCTATGGACCTTGTTGTCGAAGCCTATGAGATCACAAAACGATTGCCACGGGACGAGCTGTACGCTCTTTCGGCGCAAGTCAAGAGCAGCGCTACGTCGATCGCGGCCAACATTGCCGAAGGCTATGGGCGTGGCAGCACGGGCGCCTATATCAATCACCTCTCGATTGCGCGAGGCTCGCTGAAGGAGTGTGAAACGCATATCTCTGCGGCATTGAGGCTCAAGATGCTGACTGAAGAACACACCGATGAATTCTTCGAACTGTCACAGCAGATAGGGAAGATGCTGAACAGTCTGATTGACTCGCTGGAGAGGTAGAGGAACCCTACTGCCTACTGCCTACTGCCTACTGCCTACTGCCTACTGCCTACTGCCTACTGCCTACTGCCTACCGCCTACCGCCCCTTTTTCAATGCCCCTCGAATGCCACCAGCGCATGGCAGGCGATGCCGAGTTCGCCGAGCCGGATCATGCCACCCAGATCCGGCAGATCGACGATGAAGGCCGCGCCGACGAGTGCGCCGCCCGAGCGCTGGATGAGCTTGGCGGCGGCTTCGGCGGTGCCCCCGGTTGCGATCAGATCATCGATGAGCAGAACGCGCTTGCCTGGCTGAATGGCGTCTTCATGCATCTCGATGACATCGACGCCGTATTCGAGCGTGTAGTCCTGCCCGATGGTGCGCCAGGGGAGTTTGCCCTTCTTGCGGATCGGCACGAAGCCGGTGCCGAGCACATGGGCAACCGCGCCCCCCAGGATGAATCCGCGCGCCTCGATGCCGGCCACCGCCGCGATGTTCTGTCCGCGGAAGGGGGCGGCCATGCTCTCGACGCTCTCGCGAAAGCCTTCCGGATCGCCGAGCAAGGTCGTGATGTCGCGAAAGATGATTCCGGGCTTGGGATAGTCCGGGATGCTCCGAATGAGGTCGCGAAGGTCCGCCACTGTCGATCTCCAGGCCGATATCGGGTTGCTCGGGTTTGCCGCAATCTCGTGTTACGCAAACGTCTCCGGGGACGCAAGAACAGAGGCTGTCATGGATAACCTGTCGCTTGCTTTGACCGATATCGACCGCATCGACGATCTGCCGCGGGCTTTCACCTATCGGCGCCAGCGGGCGCGCGAGGCGGCCGAGGCCCTGTCGGCGCCCGAGCCGATGGCGGCCGACGTGCTCGACGTCCCGATCGGGCGGCTCGCGGTGTTCTTTCTGAAATGCGCGGTGGCGGCACTTCCAGCCGTGGCGCTGCTGGCGGCCGTTATCGGCGTTGTGGCCGCTGGGTTGGGCGTCGTCTCGCCGGAGCTCCCGTCCATCCCGCTTCCGATCTATGCGCCGGAAGCGTCGCAGTAGGTCGCGCAGCGGACTTTGCCGAGGCCCGGCCTGTGGTTAGGGTTCCCCGCCATTCTAACGGGGAAGCCATGACCGCATTGAAATCCGACGGCCGTCTCGAAGCCAAGCTTCGCGCCGGAGAGTTCGTTCTGACTGCCGAGATGACGCCGCCTGACGCGGCGAGCGCGGACGCCGTCCTTGCCAAGGCTGGTGCCTTGAAGGGCTTGGTCGACGCCTGCAATGTCACCGATGGCGCGGGCGCCAAGGTGCATATGGCGCCGATGGCGGCGGCCGCCATCCTCGCGCGCCACGGCATCGAGCCGATCCTTCAGTTCACCGTGCGCGACCGCAACCGCCTCGCCATCCAGGCGGACTACATCGGCGCGCCGGCGCTCGGCATCCCGAACATCCTCTGCCTGCACGGCGACGGCATCGAGAAGGGCGATCAGCCCGAGGCGAAGCCAGTCGGCGATTTGGATAGCCGCGGGCTGCTGTCGACCGCGCGCAACATGCGCGACACCGGCCTGTTCCCCTCCGGCCGCAAAATCGAGCCGGCGCCCAAGCTCTTCATCGGCGCGGCCAACTCGCCCCAGGATCCCAAGCCCGACTTCGAGCCGAAGGGAATTCTGGGCAAGATCGATGCGGGTGCCGATTTCTTCCAGACCCAGTTCGTCTACGATCTCGAGATGGTGAAGCGCTACATGGCGCGGCTGGCCGATTTCGGTGTGCTGGAGAAGGCGTTCTTCATCATGGGCGTCGGCCCCCTGGGATCGGCCAAGTCGGCGCGCTGGATGAACGCTAATCTATTCGGCGTGCATGTTCCCGAGGCGATCATCGCTCGCATCGAGGGGGCCGAGGATCAGGCGAAGGAAGGCCGCCAGATCTGCGCCGAGATCATCGCTGGCTTGCGCGATATCAAGGGCGTCGGCGGCGCCCACATCATGGCGCCGCAGGGCGAGAGGGCGATCGTCAAGCTGTTCGAGGAGCATCGGCTGCGGTAGGCGGACGCCTAGTGGCCCGTCGCGCCAAAATCGCATGCTCGCCGGGCGTCCGTCCGATTTTGGCGCGACATGAGGGCCACTAGCAATATCATGAGCTTAGTGTGGCGTTCATTGCGCCATAGTTGACCACGGACCGTGCAGCGCTACTGGTCAACTATGGCGCGACGCCACACCAGCGCCCGCCCGCGATCTCTGACCCAAAAACGAAATGGCCGGGCGCGGGTCCGGCCATTCGAGATTTTGGAATTGTGTCCGCCTCAGTGCAGGCGGGACCATAACATCCGCTTGGCGAGCCAGAAGAGGACCGCCGTGATCAGCAGATAGAGCAGCACGCGCAGACCCAGATGCTTGCGGGTTTCGAGGTTCGGCTCGGAGGCCCACATCAGGAAGGCCGACACGTCGCGCGCGTATTGATCGACGGTAGCGGGCGAGCCGTCGGTGTACTCGATCTGGGCGTCGGCGAGCGGCGCGGGCATGGCGATCTGATAGCCCGGGAAGGCCGTGTTGAAGTGCAGGCCCTCGGATACCGTGAAGCCGGCCGGCGTCTCCTTGTAGCCCGTCAGCAGCGCATGCAGATAGTCGGGGCCGCCTTCCTGATAGCCCGTGACGATGTCCTTCAGATACTGCACTGGCGCCATGTACCACGGCGCCTCCGCGTGCACATTGCGGGCCTTGGCCATGACCGAGAGGTCCGGCGGCAGCGCACCGCCATTGGCGGAGCGCGCCGCGTTGTCGTTGGAGAATGGCGACTTGAACACATCCGATGGCAGGCCTGGACGCGCGACGGGGGTGCCGTCGTCGCCGATCACCTCGAACTCGGCCTCGGCCGCGAGCGTCTTCACCTGGCCTTCCGTGAAGCCCGGACCGCCGGCTTCCGCGAGATTGCGGTATTTCAGCAGTTTCATGCCGTGGCAGGCGGCGCAGATTTCCTTGTAGACCTTGTAGCCGCGCTGGAGCTGGGCCTGATCGTAATGGCCCATGACGCCGGCGAAGGTCCACTCCTGATGATGGACGGCGTTCTCTTCCGCCATCATCTCGGCTTTGTGTAGCAATTCGATCTCTTTCGGAATCCTTCGGCAGCTCCGGATAGAAGAACAGCAGCCCGAAGCCGAGGATGCTGCCGAAGACGATCAGCGCGGAGATCAGTCCCTTGAACGGTGAGGATGCCATGGGTCTGTTCTCCTAGCGCTTCTCTGCCGACGCCGCGGCGCTTGCCGGAACGCCCGCACCATGCCGGCCCACGCCCTTGCCGAGCACCGCTTCCGTGATCGAGTTCGGCATTGGCTTCGGTGTCTCGATGAGGCCGAGGATCGGCAGCACCAGCAGGAAGTGGGCGAAGTAGTAGATCGTGAAAACGCGCGCGAAGAAGACGTACCAGCCATCCGGCGGCTTGGCGCCCAGATACCCGAGCGCGATGCAGGTGAACACGAAAAGCCAGAAGAACCACTTGTAGAGCGGGCGGTACTTCGCCGAGCGCACGAGGCTGCGGTCGAGCCATGGCAGGATGAACAGAACGGCGATCGAGGCGAACATCGCCAGCACGCCGCCGAGCTTGGAGGGAATGGCACGCAGGATCGCGTAGAAGGGCAGCAGGTACCACTCCGGCACGATGTGCGCCGGTGTCTGCAGCGGGTTCGCCTCGATGTAGTTGTCGGCGTGGCCGAGATAGTTCGGCGCGTAGAAGACGAACCAGGCGAACAACAGCGCGAAGACGGTGAGCGCGAAGCCGTCCTTCATCGTCATGTAGGGGCTGAAGGGAACGGCGTCGCTGTCCTTCTTCACCGGAATGCCGGTCGGGTTGTTGTTGCCGACGACGTGCAGCGACCAGATGTGCAGGATGACGAGGCCGGCGATCGCGAAGGGCAGCAGGTAGTGCAGGCTGTAAAGCCGGTTCAGCGTCGCATTGCCGACGGCGTAGCCGCCCCAGATCCACTCGACGATCAGCGTGCCGAGGCCCGGGATGATCGAGTTGATCGAGGAAAAGAGGTTGGTGATGACGGTGGCGCCCCAGAAGCTCATCTGGCCCCAAGGAAGCACGTAGCCCATGAAAGCGGTGGCCATCATGAGGAGGAAGATCAGCACGCCGAGGATCCACAACACCTCGCGCGGGGCCTTGTAGGACCCGTAGTAGAGACCGCGGAAGATGTGGATGTAGACGGCCAGGAAGAACATCGAAGCGCCGACCGCGTGCGTGTAGCGGATGAGCCAGCCCCAGTTCACATCGCGCATGATGTGCTCGACCGAGGCGAACGCCATGCTCTCATGCGGCACATAGTGCATGGCGAGCACGATGCCGGTGATGATCTGGACGGCGAGGCAGAAGGAGAGGATGCCGCCGAAGGTCCAGAGGTAGTTGAGATTGCGCGGCGTCGGGAAGGTCAGGAAATCGGAGGCGACGCGGATGATCGGCAGCCGCTCGTCCATCCAGCGCTCGAAGCCGGTCTTGGGGTGATAGGTCGATTGATGCGACATGGGGTGTTTCCTCAACCGATCCTGATCTTGGTCTCGGACAAGAACTCATAGGGCGGCACCGGCAAATTCTCCGGCGCCGGGCCTTTGCGGATGCGTCCGGCGGTGTCGTAGTGCGAGCCGTGGCAGGGGCAGAACCAACCGCCGAAGTCGCCCTTGGCATCGCCGATCGATTGGCCCTTGGGCACACATCCTAGATGCGTGCAGACGCCGAGAAGCACGAGCCAGGGCTCCTCCTTCTCCTTTGTCCGGTTCGCATCTGTGGCCGGCGTGTCATCAGGCAGCGCCAGATTGCGCGCCATCGGGTCCTTCAGGTCATCGAGCGGCGTGTCCTTGGCCATCTGGATCTCGGCCGCCGTGCGGTGGCGGATGAAGACCGGCTTGCCGCGCCACATGATGGTGACGGCCTGGCCTTCCTTGACTGGGCCCAGGTCGAACTCGACGGTGGCGAGCGCCAAGGCGGAGGCGTCCGGGTTCATCTGATCGACGAGCGGCCAGAGCGCGGCGGCCCCGCCGACGGCGGCGAAAGCGCCAGCCGCAATCATGAGGAAATCTCGCTTGGAGTGGTCGGTTTCGTCGGCAGTGTGGGCAGCCAAGGCTTGCCTCCCTCGCAGTTAGTCACCCCGGCGCCGAACGCCGGGCCCGCCGCGACGCGGGCCAGATCGCAACACGGAACTGAGTGGGGCCATACTCGATCGAGCCGGGCGGCTCATACTCAATATGTCAGCAAGACCCCCATCGCGCACCCCCTGCGCGACGCCAGAACCGCGCGACCTTTTGCCATCGTTTCTGCGGATTCTCAAGCGAAGCGCGGCCGCACTCCTGCGGCATGACGCGCAGGGCTAGTACCCGATCGCAGAATTGAGTGCCACACGTGGTGGCACGAAAATGCCGCGTGAATCGGGTACTTCAGCCAAAAAGCTAGTACCAGCCATTTCTGATGGCGGGTACTAGTGTGGCGTCGCGCCATAGTTGACCAATCTCGCTGCACGGTCCTTGTCAACTATGGCGCGATGAACGCCACACCAAGCTCATGATGTTGCTAGTGGCCCTCATGTCGCGCCAAAATCGGACGGACGCCCGGCGAGCAAGCGATTTTGGCGCGACGGGCCGCTGGGGGTTGCGGCAAACCGTCCATTGGGAGTCGTATGTCGTTCGTCGTTCGTCGTATGGGCCTTCGGCTTTAGTCATGGGGCAGCGGCAATCGGTGGTTCTCGCGAAATCTTCCGCCGATTGGTTCGCCATCGAACTGGCATCGACAAACGACCAACGACGATCGGCCAATGCCCCTATGCGCCTCGCCCTCTACCAGCCCGACATCCCCCAGAACACCGGCACGATTCTGCGCCTTGCGGCCTGCCTCGGTGTCGGCGTCGACATCATCGGCCCGGCCGGCTTCGATTTGAGCGACCGGGCCTTCAAGCGCGCCGGGCTCGACTATCTCGAAAAGGCGGCGATGACACCGCACGTCTCCTGGGAGGCGTTTCTCTCAGGCCGCGCGCCAGGACGGTTGGTGTTGGTGACGACGAAAGCTGCGACTCCGCATCATGAGTTCCTGTTCGAGGCGGGCGACACCTTGCTGCTCGGACGCGAAAGCGCCGGCGTGCCCGAGAAGGTGCATGGCGCAGCCGACGCGCGGGTGCGCATCCCCATGCGCGACGGCGTGCGCTCGCTCAACGTCGCGGTGGCGGCGGCAATCGTGCTGGGGGAGGGGCTGCGGCAAACGGGGGGATGGGGGCGCTTCGCGCCGGCGAGTGGCGAGTAGCGAATGGCGAATGGCAATTGGGGGAGATCGACGATCTCATTTCTTTTTCCCTACTCGCTATTCGCCCTCATCCGGCGGGCTCTCCGCCAGGCTCAGTGCAAGTGAGGGGCGCGGGGCGATCTTAAAGCCGCGGGCCGAAGAAGAATTTTGAAGGCGACCTCTCGATCGCCCCGTCACCGCATCGGCCCGAAAAGTGGCCCCCGGTTTTCGGCGGACGCCGATGCGCAAGCCAAAATGCGTTTTCGAAGCTGGCCTTGGTCACCTCAAAAGCCGAGCTGCTGCTCGTGTCCTCATCGATCGCGAAGCTCGTCACCATGTGCGGCAGGCACGGCACGAGCTTCGCGATCGATGAAGACACGAGCCAAGCCAATGCTGCCGTGTGGCGTCCTGCTCGCAAGCTTGACCGCGGAGCAGGCGGCAACCACGGGGGTGAGCTTGCGAGCCGCCACACGGGGAGAGGCATCCACCCTCTCCGAACCAAGATGCACCCTGCCCTCGAGCTTGCGTTGGCCCTCCGGCAGCCGCCGGTCATCCCGCACACCAGAAGACGCCTCTTCAGATGCGCCCCTCGCCGGGTGACGGGGAGGAGTATGAGGTCGTGGCGGAGAGCGGGGATAAGTTTAGGGGGATTTTTGCGGGGGGATGGTGAATGGGGACCGTTAAGCGGCCACGCGCTGACGCGCGCGATTGCCTTGCCCGGTTCCCGGATGCGCCGCGTGATTGCCAATGAGGGTTTTAAACGCGGCAGGCACTTTGGCAACACGCACGGGCGGCGGGAGCGATTTCCTTCGTGGAGGAAGGAGCTGCAGCGTCTTGCGGCGTAGAGGCTTGCCGAGGAGCTGATCACGAATGGCGCGCGCCAGGACCTCGGCAACCAAAGACGGCACAGCGTTGCCGAGCATCCGCTGGACCTCGCCACGGCTGCAATCAAACTTCAGGCCATCAGGGAATGTCTGGAGGCGGCACAGCTCTTGGGCGGAAAGTTTCCGGCTTGTCCAATGGAACGGGCCGGTCGCTGGCCCCGGCTGCGCTTGGATGGTCCACGATGGCCGGTTCTTGGCGATCTTCAGAAGGAAGTTCCAATAGCGGGTCCGCCATCCGAACAGCGGCTCGCCGCCGCCGCGCGGTGTGTGGAAGAGATAGTTCTCGCCTTCCGGAATGCTCGGCAGGAGCGCCGCCCACTTGCCACCCATCTTGAGCGCGGGATCATTGAGGCGCTCAGGCAAATCGCCGAGCGCATCCCAGGTCGTGCGATAGGGCTCGAGATCGGCACCGAGCAGAAGGTCGTCGGGCTCGCCGTGCGTCACCTTCGGGAACTTGAATGTCGTGCCATCGCGACTGGCGACGATGAACACGCGCTCGCGGTGCTGCGGCACGCCGTAGCTCGCTGCGTCGATGACCTGCCACGCCGGCTGGTACTTGCTGCCGGTCTCGGCGTTGATCTGCTTGATGCTGGCGAGAATGCGGTCGAGCCCCTCGCTCTTGCCCTTGTAGGCGAGGCCGTAGACGTTCTCCAAAAGGAACGCCTTGGGCTGGGTGTCGCGCAGCACGCGCAGATAGGCGGTCAGCGTGTCGGCTCGGGGATCATCGAGGCGCAGCGCATCGCCGCGCGCCCAATAGCCGGACTTCGAGAACGGCTGGCACGGCGGCCCGCCGATCAGCATGTCGGCCTGGCCTTTCTTGAGCTTGGCGACGCGCAGCAGCTCCTTCGACGTCACCTCGTGGATGTCCCGCTCGATCACCGGCCAGCGGCGGTTGAGGCGCATCGTCTCGCAGCAGATGGCGTCCATCTCGACGGCGACGGCTGTCTCGAACCCGGCCGCCTCGAAGCCGAAGTCCAGTCCGCCGACGCCCGTGAACAGGCTGATGGCCTTCAGCATTGCGAAGCCCTCGAATTGGCATCAGCGCGTCAGAACATAAATAGAACGGTCTTCGTCGCGTCAACGGCGAGCTGCCGGACTGATCGCCAGAGGACGAGGCGCCCGAATCGTGCACCTGGGTAGGCTACACCGCTGAGGCCCGGCCGCGAGAGTCCGCGTCGCGCGTGTCCACGGTGATCGCGCGGCCGGGATCTGGGCTTCGAAGCCATGAGTGACGACGTCTCGATCGGCGAGGAGAGGGCCTTCGCTTGGAAGGTCTACTCCGTCGTGCGCGCGACAAGGAGCCGCTTGCTCACGTTCATTCGCGAGGCGCTGGAGGTGCGCGGCTGCACCGTGCACCATGTCGGCCCGGCCAATCGCGCGCCGTTCCACATCGTATTCGACCTGCCCGGCGGCGAGCGCATGAGCGTGCTCGTCTATGCGTTCCTCGCCAACGCCAAGGCGACACGAAATCGGCCCGACGATGAGCACCGCTTCCAGATCAAGTATGGCGGCGATCTTTCCGGCGTGCTCGACGTCGCCGTCGACCCGCTCGGCATCACGACGACGATCTTCGTCGGCATCGATCTCGACCACAAGCTGTTCGTGGCGGCCGATCCGCTGATGAACAATCCCTCGCCGATGTCGCGCTCGGTGGAGTTCAAGGCCGACAACGTTGCAGGAATTCTGAGCGGCGGCTGGTCTCGCGTGGGAGCGTGAGCGGCGCGAGGCCAAGACGACGACGCGCCGGGCGTTCGAGCTGCTGCCCGATATCCGCACCGAGATCCTTGATCGGCGGACGTCAGGAGCGGCTGCTTGACCTCATCCTGTTGGAGCGCGTCGCTCGCGGTCTCGATCCCGGCGAGCGGCACCTGATCGCCGACAAGTTCCGCGAGCTGCCGGACAAAGTGCGGCGAGCCGCGTCTCGCATGCGCTGCTCGACGAGCTGAGATCGCAGCCGGCGGCGCTGCTCGACCTGATCTATCGGCGAGCCGGCTCAAGATGGCCGTGCGCGGCTGGGTGGCCGAGACGCATCTGGAGAGACCTTCCTCAGCATCGACGGCGTGGCGTCAGCGACTGCGTTCGCATCGAGGAGGACGGCAAGCCCGACATCCGGCTGCGGTGGCGGGGCAGCCGCCACTTACTCATCGAGTGCAAGAATGTGCTGCGCTCGACGCTATGCAGGCGGGGAGCCGAAGCTCGACTTCCAGCGCACGCGGGCGGCCAAGTCCGATCCGTGCTCGCGCTACTACATGCCGAGCGACTTCTCCGTCGTGGCGGCCTGCCTGCACCCGGTGACCGAAAAGTGGGAGTTCAGCTTCGCGGTGACGCGGGAGCTGCCAGCCCACGGTACATGCGCAGGGCGCATCGACAGCAATGTGCGCGTCTCAGGCGAAAAGTTCTGGCGCAAGTGGCGACCGTTCTCGATCGTGTGACTGCGAAATCGTAGTAGCGAGCCTGAGCAGCCCATTTGAAGGGCTCCAATCTTTGCTGACGCGGCATCGGCTCTAACAGGCTGTTGAAATGCAAATTTCGAGAGATTTCGATGCTCTCCTACGTCGAGCAGAATGTCGAACGACGTGTCGAAGTACGCTCAGCTCGATCCCCGACGTCGATTTCGTTCTGCCCTGGAGGCGTGTCGTCGAGAATTTCAACAGCCCCTCAATGCCTCTCCACAAACACCGGCTTCAACATCCCATCCCGTCCCGCCCTGAACAGCTGCTTCACCTGCGGGATGCCGCAGCGGCTTTCCCGACGTGTCCGGCACCAAATTCTGCTCGCTACACGTAGGCGATGTACTCGGTCTCGGCGTTCTCGGCGAGCAGGTGATAGAACGGCTGGTCCTTGCGGGGGCGGATCTCCTCGGGGATCGAGTGCCACCACTCCTCGGTGTTGGCGAAGACGGGGTCGATGTCGAACACGACGCCGCGGAAGCCGTAGACGCGGTGCTTCACCACATGGCCGATGCCGAACTTGGCCGTGCGCTGGCGCAGCACCTTGGCGGACGCGATGCTTGGACGCCGGGGCGCGGGCTTCTCGACCGCCGGCGGCTCCGGGCGCGCGCCCTCGGCGGGTGCGGCCTTGGCGGCCGCCGCGCGCTTGGCGACGACGCGAACGACGGCGGCGCGCGACCGCCGCCTTTGCCGAGGCCGGCGACACCGCCGGCTTAACGGCCTTGGGGCTCGCCGGCGTCACCGTCACGCGCACGATCCTGCGTTTCGCCGGGTCTTTTTTCTCGTCCGTCATCGCGTCACACCTTGCACAAAACCATCGTATGGCGGCAGTAGCCTCAGCCGCGCTCAGAGTCCATAGTCCCGCGCCCGCGCCGGATCGCGCCGTGCAACCTCGCGGGCCAAATCCACAACCACTTTCGCCTGCTTCCAGGTGGCGTCGTCCTGCATTTTGCCGTCGATCATGACGGCGCCCGAGCCGTCGGGCATGGCATCGAGAATGCGCCTGGCGAACCCCACTTCCGCCGCATCGGGCGAAAAGACGCGCTTGGCGATCTCGATCTGCGAGGGGTGCAGTGTCCAGGCGCCGGCGCAGCCCATCAGGAAGGCGTTGCGGAACTGCGCCTCGCAGGCTTTCCCGTCGGAGAAATCACCGAAGGGGCCGTAGAAGGGTTTGATGGCGTGCATGGCGCAGGCGTCGACCATGCGCGCGACCGTATAGTGCCAGAGGTCCTGCTGGAAGAAGGGCCGGGTATTCGCCGGATGGGAGGGGTCGGCGTCCGCGAGCACGCCATAGAAGGGATGTCCGCCGCCGACTCGCGTCGTCTTCATGGCGCGGGAGGCCGCGAGATCGGCGGGGCCGAGGCTCATGCCGTGCATGCGGGGGCTCGCAGCGGCGATCGCCTCGACATTGGCGACGCCTTCGGCGGTTTCGAGCAGCGCGTGAATCTGGATCGGCTTTTTGATCCCGTGCCTCGCCTCGAGCTGGGCGAGCAGTTGGTCGAGATAATGAATATCCCAGGGACCCTCCACCTTCGGCAGCATGACGACGTCGAGCTTGTTGCCGGCAGCCGGGACGATGGTCAGCAAATCGTCGAGCGCCCAGGGCGAGTTCAACGCGTTCATGCGGATCCAGAAGCCGGTGGCGCCAAAGTCGTGCGCCTTGGCCATTTCGACGACGCCCTGGCGCGCCGCCTCCTTGGCATCGGCCGGAATAGCATCCTCGAGATTGCCGAGCACGACGTCGATGGTCGGGATCAGCTCACCGAGCTTGGCGCGGATTTTGTCGAGATGCGGCGGCACGAAATGGATCATGCGTTCCAGCCGCGCCGCGCGTTCGCGCAAGGGCGCCGGTGCGCCGATGGCGAGGGCTGAATAGAAGCGATGTGGTGGTCGCAGAACGCTCATGAGGCCCCAAAATCCCTGATGTGACAGACTCTAGGGCCGGAGGCGGTGGCGTCAAGGCGAGGGGGACACAAAGGCAGCTTGCCGTGTTAGCGTGCGTTGCGACAACAAAGGGCGGTTTCGAGCGTGATCACATCCATCACACGGCGCGTGGCAGTGCTTGGAGCAGCCGCGAGTTTCGGCGCGATCCGCTCATTGCCGGCCCTCGCTGGCTCATCCCGCCCCGTCATCGCATTCTTCCGCAGCTCGCCGGCGGCGCCCTTCGCCAAGCTGGTTGAGGCCTTTCGCCAGGGCGTCGCCGAGGAGGGCCTCGTCGAGGGCGAGACGGTCGACATCGCCTATCACTGGGCCGACAACAAACCGGAGCGTCTTCCGGTGATCGCCGCCGAACTCGTCAAGCACAAAGTTTCCGTCATCGCCGGCAACAGTCTCGCCATCGATGCCGTGCAAGCCCAATCGCGTGAGATACCGTTGGTGTTCGTGCTCGCCGAGGATCCGATCGCGGCCGGATTGGTCGACAATCTGGCGGCCCCTTCCGGCAACATCACCGGAGTGACGTTCTACGGTGGCGGCCAGCTCGCGGCTAAGCGTGCCGAGCTGCTGCTCGAGATCGTGCCTGACGCAAAGCTCGTCGCCGTGCTGCTCGACCGGAGCTACTCGGGGTCGGCGGCGGCGCGCGAGGGGATGGAGGCGGTTGCCGGTCCGCGCGGGGTCAAGATCCTCACCGTCGAGTTCGAGAAACCCGAAGAACTCGATGGTGCGCTCTGGCGGATTGTCGAGGCGAAGGCCGGCGCACTCTTTATCGGCGGCAGTCCGATGCTGACGAGCCAGCGCAAGGCCATCATCGGGTTTGCCGCCATGCACCGGCTGCCGGCGGTTTACGATCAGAAGGACTATGTCGGCGATGGCGGTTTGATGAGCTATGGCGCGAGCTTTGCCAATGCCTATAGGCAAGCCGGCGTCTACGCGGCACGCATCGTCAAGGGCGCCAAGACCTCCGAGCTCCCCGTACTGCGGCCGGTGACCTACGAGCTGGCAATCAACGCGCTGACAGCAGAAGCTCTCGGCATCGAGGTGCCCCAAGCCGTGCTGCTCCGGGCCGACGAGGTGATCGAGTAGGTGCCCAGAGCGTTGTCACGACAGTGTTGTCACAGGTGTGCAGAGCAATCCGCCGCCAGCAGCAGCTCGCCGAGCTCTTGATAGCGCTGACCATCGAGGCCGGTGAGGTCACGGATGCGCTGGAGGCGCAGCGTAATGGTGTTGGGATGGCGGCCGAGGCGGCGGGCGGCGGCTTGCACGTTCATGTCGCAATCGGCAAGCGCGCGCAGGGTCTCCAGAAGCGCGCCATCGGCTTTCTGATCGGCGTGACGGAGCACCCCCGCCCATAGCGGCAGCAGCGATTGCATCCGCTGGCCGCCGTTATGGATGAGAAGATCGCGCAGCCGTAAATCGGAGAAGCGGACGACGCGCTTGCCGACGCTCGCGAGGCCGAGTGCGATGTTGGCTTCGTCGACGGCCTTCGGGATGAAGGCGGTCGAGGGATGATCGGCGCTGAGACCGATGAGCACCGCTGGGCCGAGCACTTGCAGTCGAGGCAGCAATCGGAGAGCGAGATCGGCTTGCGGCGCCGTCCAGCCCGATTGCCGACGCTTGGCGGAGAGCACGGCGACGACGAGATTATTGCGGATGCCGGCGAGCAGGCGGACGGGTGAGGGCGCAATCGCATCGGCGAGGGCCGCGATGATGCGTTCGGCACGCGCGCTCTGCTCCATCTCGGCCGGGTTGGCCGACTGCACCACGGCGACACAGTAAGTCTGCCGCTGTTCCAGGTAGCCGGCGCGCTTCAGGATCTGGGCAACGCGCGGATCGGATTCGTCATAGCCGGCGAGCAGGATGCTCAGGAGCTCTGTCTTGAAGTCGATCCTTGCTTCCGCGATGCGACGCGTGTGGGCGACATATTCCGAGGTCGCGATGGTCGAGATCGTCTCGGTGTAGGCGATGGCGAAATCGGCGACCGCGGAGATGGCGTCGTCCGCGCGCTTGGGGCGGGCGGCGAGCGCCGCGTCGCGTAGCCAGCGCGAGAGCACGCGGTGGCCGAGGCGATAGGAATGCAGGAAGGCCTCGAGGGGAAAGTGCTGCTCGGCAAGGAGGCGCGCGAGATCGCGGACGAAGGTGAAATCGCCGGGTGTGCCGCCGGCGAACAGCCGCGCAAGCTCGGCGATCTGTGTCTCGATGTGCCGGCCGACTGCCGGGAGCAGCTCCGGGTTCCCCGAGGCGCGAAAGGCCGGCTCCTCCGCGAGGATGGCGTCACGCAGCGCTGCGGCGGCCTCCGTCGTGGCCCTCTCCAGCAGTTTCGCGGCGCGTGGAATGACACCAAGCGCTGCGAGGCCCCTGAGCTGGCCAGCGAGCACCTCGCCCTCGCGCAGGGATAGCGGAAAATGTGGAGTCTCCACAGTCATCTCGCGAAACATACCGCAAATCCGCCCATTGGAAAGCCGATGCGTTGTCGGTAGTTACCAGGAGCGCGTAGAAACCAACCCGGCACAGGAGACCCCCCATGCCCAAATATGTTCTCGCCTACCACGGTGGCTCGGCCCCGACCGATCCCAAGGAGGTCAAGAAGGCGATGGACGCCTGGGGCGCCTGGTTCGAGGGGATGGGCGCAGCCGTGATCGATGCCGGTAATCCCGTCGGCAAGTCGAGCACGATCAAGTCCGACGGCAAGCTCGTCGCGGGTGGCGGCGCCAATCCGATTTCAGGCTACAGCCTGATCGAGGCCAAGACCCTCGATGACGCGCACAAGAAGGCCAAGGGCTGCCCCATCCTCAAATCCGGCGGCAGTATCGAAATCGCCGAAGCCCTCGACATGTAAGCGACAGACCAACCAACAGGAGATGACGATGGCGAAAATCACCGGCGGCTGCCAATGCGGCGCCGTGCGCTATGAAACCAATGCCGACCCGCTGTTCGCGGCGCACTGCCAGTGCGGCGATTGCAAGAAGGCGACGGGTGCCGGCCACGCAACCGCGGCGGCCTTTCCCGAGGCGGCGATCACGTTCACAGGCACGACCAAGAGCTATGCCGGCAAAGCGGATTCGGGCGGTGCCACCACGCGCGAGTTCTGTCCGACCTGCGGCGGCCGGCTGACATTCCGCGCGGCCAACATGCCCGGCATGGTCCTGGTGGCCGCCGGCTCCATGGACGATCCTTCCGCGATCACGCCGACACAGGCGATCTATGGCAAGCGCCGGGCGGCCTGGGATCACTTCGATCCGAAACTGCCCATCTCGGAGGGTATGCCGCCGAGAGGTTAGGGCGGTCACAATATCTGAGTGCATTCCGACGGGCCGGACGTCGTTTGGTTAGAGGGATGCACGCAACCTCAAGGCCGTGGACAGGCGCCAAGGCATGCTTGTCCACGAGATGGATCGGGAGGCTTTGCCCCCCCGGCCCCCGATCCATCAATATCCCTGCAGCAGCTCGAGCGCACCCAAAGGAGCTTGTCATGCCGCAACAGTCCTTCAACGGCTCTTGCCTCTGCGGCGCCGTCGCCTACGAGGCCAAGGGCGATCCCGTCGTCGCGCTGCAATGCCATTGCCTCGATTGCCAGAAGGCATCCGGCGCCGGCCATGTGGCCTTCGCGGCGTTTCCGGAAAGTGCCGTGACGATCAAGGGCACGCTCAAGATGTTTGAGACAAGGGCTGACTCGGGCGGTCACTCCAAGCGCTACTTCTGCCCCGAATGCGGCAGCTGGATCGCTGGACGGCCAGACAGCGCGCCGGGGGTCGTCGCGCTGACCATGGCGACCATGGATCAATCATCGTCGATCCCTGTCCAGTTCCGCGTCTACGACAAGCGCCGCCGCCCCTGGGACGTCGTCGACACGGCGATGCCGGCGTTCCCAGCGATGCCACCGAGGTAAGAATCTCTGCGCACCCCCGCGACGGCCGTCTCCGCCCCGTGACAAGGGTGGGCACGGACGTTAGCCTGCCACTCGTTATCACCGGTCGTTCAGCGAGGAACAATCCCATGGCCAAACTCAAAGGCGGTTGCCAATGCGGCAATGTCCGCTACACCGCGAGCGGCGATCCGCTTTTCGCCGCTCACTGCCAATGCAACGACTGCAAGAAGGCGAGCGGCTGCGGCCATGCGACAGCGGCGGCCTTCAAGGATATCGACGTCGCCTTCAAAGGCCAGACCAAGAGCTACACGACCAAGGCGGAGTCGGGCGGATCGGCAACGCGGGAATTCTGCCCGACCTGCGGCGGCCGCATCGCCTTCCGCTCCACCAACATGCCGGGAATGGTGCTCTTGATGGCGGGTTCTCTCGACGAGCCCGGGCGCATCACGCCGCAACTGGCGATCTACAACAAGCACCACGTGGCTTGGGATCACATCGACCCGAAGCTGCCCACGGTGCCGGAGATGCCGGCGCAGCGGTAGGACGGTGACGCGGCGGGCGGGGTCGTCTACCCCGCTTCCATCCGAAAATTGAAACTCGCGGAAATGCGCTGGCGCTTCGCGCGATTGACGGGCACCTCGTGGCGGAGCCAGCTTTCCCACATCAGTATGGTGCCGGGCTTGGGTGCGATCTCGACGAAAGTGCGGTTCTGCGGCCGCGTCTTGGTCTTGCGCGGCGGTGCCGCCATCATCAGCCCATGCCGCGGATCCTCGAGCTTGAGCGCACTCGCGCCTTTGGGGATCGCCAGATAGACCGTGCCACTCAGAACGCTCAGCGGATGAATGTGCGAGCCGTGGACGCCCTGGGGTTCGAGGATGTTGATCCACAGGCTGTCGAGCACGAGCCGGCGGCCCGTCATGTCCCAGTCGAGCGCCTGCACGAAGGCCTTGGCATGTTTGTCGAGGTGTTTGGCGAGATCAGCGAACTCGGGCGCGCGCCAGGGCAGATCGTTGAGGGAAGCGTATGAGGTGTAGCCAGGATAGGCGTGCTCGGAGCTCCAGCGTTGGCCGGCGCTATCCTCTGCGGCAATCACCCGGCTGGCGCGCGCGAGATCGGCGACGAGGCGTTGTCCCGCGCGGCCCGAAAGCTCGGCGCGAAAGAGGCGGGTCGGGAAGAGGGGCGTGATGCGGGCCATGGGCGCGAGGTAGCGAGTTCCACGTCAGGCGTCAAAGCGCCTCTGCCCTTAACCTTCATGAGGACCTCGGCAATAACTCAGCTCGGATCTGCGCTTCTCGCACCGGGCAGACATTTGACCCGAGCCGCCGCAATCCGGCATCGATTGACCGTTCTTTTATCCTCCCTCTACCGTCGTGACGGCGATAACGGGCTTCCCGCCGAGCCCCGGTGCTGTATGGTTGCGCACACCGGCCAAGCCCAGTCGAAAACCGATCGTCGTATGGGGCGGGCCTTCGCCGGAATAGCGGAAAACAGAAGTGCCGTGGGCGCCAACACATCACCCACCGAGAGGCGACCTGCATGATCCGCGGCCAGCCCATCTACACGCACACGCCCGTCGAAGCCGAGAACGGCGTCTGCGCGGGTGGGCATGCGCTGGCGGCCGAGGCGGGCGTACGCGTCATGCAGGAAGGCGGCAACGCCATCGATGCGCTCATCGCCGCTGCTTTCACGTCCGCGGTCGTCGAGCCCGCCTTCTGCGGTATTGGCGGTTACGGCCATATCTCGATCTGGCTGCAGCGGGAGCAGCGCCACATCACCATCGATGCCTATTGCCGGGCGCCGCTGAAATCACGCGCGGACATGTTCGAGGTCGAGGCGGCAGTTGCGCCGACCTATTACGGCCATCCCTTCACGCGGGGAAACAAGGCCATGGACGGCGTGCTGGCGCCGGCCGTGCCCGGCGCCATCAAGGGCTTCGGCGAGGCGCATGCGCGCTACGGGCGATTGCCGTGGGCGCAAGTGTTGCAACCCGCCATCGAGGCGGCAGACGAGGGCGTCGCGTTTTCCTTCGCCGACAAGCTGACGATCGCGGCACGCGCGATCGGCATCGGCCTGCCATGGCCGACCGAAGCCGTGCTGCTGCCCGGCGACCGGCCTCCCCGCAAGGATTTCATAACCGGCGGGGAGCCCAGGCTCGATACGTCCGCGCTGGCGAAGACGCTCCGGCGCGTCGCGGCGGACGGGTCGGAGAGTTTCTACCGCGGGCCGCTCGCGGAAACCTTCGGCGCCTACATGCGCTCGGTCGGCGGCATCCTGGATGACGCGGATCTCGCCGCCTACAAGACGAGGCCATTGCTCGAAACGCCCTCCACCTATCGCGGCTTCGCCTACACTTCCTGCTTCGATCAGGTGGTCTACGAGGCACTGAACATCCTGGAAGGCTTCGATCTCAGGGCTGCCGGGCCGGACAGCGTTCTCTTTCGCCACCTCGTCGCCGAGGCGCTGGCCATCGCCTTCACCGATTCCATGCGCCACTACGGCGATCCGGACTTCGTGCCGAGCCCGATCAATGGCCTCACCAGCAAGGCGTTCGCGCAGTCCCGCGCGGCGCTGGTGCAACCGGGCCGCGCGCTGGCGCGCCCGATCGAAGCCGGCGACCCCTGGCCCTTCAACGGCAATGATCCAGTCGCGCGGCCGCTGACGGACCCGATCCCGCTCGCCAAGCGCGAGGGCACGAGCCAGGTCGCCACCGCCGACCGCGACGGCAACATGGCGTCGGTCTGCATGTCGCTCGGCTCGGGCTTTGGCTCCATGGTCTATGTGCCCGAGCTCGGGTTCTTCCTCAACAACGCCATGCAGAACTACGACCCGCGGCCGGGCCTGCCGAACTCTATTCACCCCGGCAAGATGCCGATTTTTGCAGCACCCGCGATCGTGGCGGCAAAGGACGGCCGGGGGATGTTCGCCGGCTCGGGTTCGGGCGGCTATCGCATCGAGACGGGCGTGCTCCACACATTCTTGAATGTCGTCGATCACGGCATGGCCTTGCAGACGGCGGTCGATCAACCGCGTGTTCACTCACAAGGCGGGCCGACGAGCGTCGACGAGCGCATTCCGATGCAGGTGCGCGAAGCCCTTGCGGCGGCCGGGCACGACGTCTCGGTCGAGAAGGAGGAGCCCGGCAGTTGGGCCTTCGGTCGCGTCTCGGCGGTGGCCTACGACGCCAAGCGCAAATGCCTCACCGCCGGCGCCGGCCCGAGCTGGCAGACGGGGGTCGCTGGATTTTAGGCGCGATTGAGCACCCGCCCCGCCACCGCATCGAGCTTGGCGGTGACGGCGGGATCGCGCTTGTCGGGGGGCGTCATGATGGCGACCTCGAGCGCGCGATCGGAGCCAGCGGGGCAGGAGGGATGCTCGAGGGGAAAGTCGGCGACGAGCCGGGCAACGAGCTTTTGCGCGCGGTGGGCGTTGTCTTTCAGCACCGCAATGACGGCTGCGACGTCGACATCGTCATGGTCGTCGTGCCAGCAGTCGTAGTCGGTAACCATGGCGATGGTCGCGTAGCAGATCTCGGCCTCGCGCGCGAGTTTGGCTTCGGGCATATTGGTCATGCCGATAACCGAGCAGCCCCAGGAGCGATAGAGGTTGCTTTCCGCTCGCGTCGAAAATTGCGGGCCCTCCATCACCATGTAGGTGCCGCCCTTGGTATGGGCGATGCCCTCGGCTCTCGCCGCCGCGGCGATGCGATCCACCAAGCCCGGCGAGACGGGATCCGCCATCGAGACATGCGCGACGCAGCCCTTGCCGAAAAAGCTCTTCGGCCGCGCGAAGGTGCGATCGATGAACTGGTCGATGATGACGAAATGGCCGGGCGGCAGCTCCGCTTTGAGCGAGCCACAGGCCGAGATCGAGACGAGATCGGTGACGCCCGCGCGTTTGAGGCAATCGACGTTGGCGCGATAGTTGATGTCCGATGGCGAAACGCGATGACCCTGTCCATGGCGCGGCAGGAAGACGACCCTGCGCCCGTTGAGCTCGCCAAAGGTCAGCTCGTCCGACGGCTCGCCCCAGGGCGAGGCGATGCGGCGCTTCTCGCGGTTGGTGAGGCCGGGGAGATCGTAGAGCCCCGAGCCGCCGATGATGCCGACAACCGATGCGACCATGGGCTTGCCCTCCCGTTGCGTGTGCGGCGAGAGGGTATGACGGGGGCAACACCCCCGTCAAAGCGAGCGTCAAACCGGCGCCGTGGTCACGTCCCCGGCAGACAGGGTCAGTGGCGGCGCGTCATCGTCACGGCACGGCGTCGGCCCATCGGCAGGCTCGCGGGCCACCGCCGGCTCTGTCGCAGACCATGGCGCTACGGAGCCCGGGCGGCCCTCGGGCGACCCTGCGGATTGGCCCGGGGCGGCATCCTCTCCCGCTTTGCGAGCGAGATCTCGAGCGCCTTCAGGAACGCCGTCAGCACCGCGTTCTTGCGCTGGCCGCTGCGCGTCACGACATGGAACCTCGACTCGTAGACATGGGTTTGCGGCGCAACGCGTCTCATCTCCCCCGACTTGACCCAGCGATCGCAATAGTGTGCCGGCAGGAAACCGATATGGGAGCCGCCCAGAATGAGGATCGCCGAGGCCTCGATGATTTGCGTGACGGCGTTGGGGCGGTCGTGCCGGTCCTCGATCCTGGCGAACTCGCCGCCGTGCAGATAGCCGCGAAGGACCTTCGGTGACTTGCGGATCGCGTCCTCGACGGCCTTGCCCGATCTTCAGCTGGTAAAGCGGATGGGAGCGTCCGCACATGAGATGCTCCGTCTCGCCGTAGAGGAAGCGGTAGTCGAGCCCGGGCAGGCTATGGTGGAAAGGGCCGATCGCGAGATCCAAATCCTCGCTGAGCACGAGCCGCTCCATGTCCGCGGGGTGCAGCACCTCGAGGCGCAGATTGACCTCGTGGTCATTGCGGTTGAATTCGGCGAGCGCCGCCGTGATCGGACAGCCGGGATCGGTGATGACGTTGTCGACCACGGCGATGTTCAGATAGCCGACGAGACGCTTGCGCAGCTCGGCCGTGGCGTTGCTGAACTGCTCATGGGCCTTGAAGAGCCGCATGGCCTCCGCAAAGACGCGCTCGCCGGCCGGTGTCAGGCGAAACCCCGAGCGTCCACGCTCGCAGAGCCGGATGCCGAGGCGCGTCTCCAGCTGCCTGATCTGGTGGCTGATCGTGGACTGACCGACATTGAGAATCGCTTGTGCATTGGTGAACCCGCGGCTCTCGACAACGGCTTTGAACACCTGCAGCAGGCGCAAATCGGTGTCGGCGAAGCGGTAGGGCATGGCGGCGACGCTCAAGACAAGCAGACCGGGCAATGTAGCGAACCGCCGGCCTAGCCAAGCGCATACATCGATAGTCATGCATGTTTAGATGTATATCTCGGCATTGACAATCGATGTATCCGCGCGCTGTCGTCCGGCTGGAGGTTGCTCGGCTAATGGAACTCAGAGGGCAGCAGAGCGGTGGCGGTCGGCGTATCGCATGGCTTGTGGCAATGAAGCCGGCTCGCGGCGATGCCGGCCGGACCACCTGAGCATTGGGAGTGCCGCCATGGCAGAGCAAATCGCGGGACTGGCCGTCCCGTCCCACTTCGCCGTTGTGCGTCCGGCGACGGTCGATGAGGCCATCGCCTTGATGGCGCGCCATGGGGCGAGAGCGCGCTACTGGGCCGGCGGCACCGACATGACCCTGCTGTGGCGCCGCAAGCAGGTCGATCTCGATCTGTGCATCGATCTGACAGCGCTCGACGGCCACCGCATGATCGACGTTGGCGCCGATGCGATCCGCATCGGCGCCTTGGCGACTTTGACGCAACTCGAGCGCGCTGCGACCCGGCATCCGCTGCTGGCGATGCTGAGCGACGTCGCCAAGCTCATGTGCACGCCGCAGACCCGGACGATCGCAACAATCGGCGGCAATCTGTGCAACGCCTCGCCCGCGGCCGATTTGTCGCCCTGCTTTGTCGCGCTCGATGCCACCGTGACGCTGGCGAGCCCGGCGGGCGAGCGCACCATCCCGCTCGAGTCCTTCTTCACCGGTCCAAAACGCACGGCGCTGGCGCCGGCCGAGATCATGACGTCGATCGGCATTCCGCTGCCCGGAAAGTATCTGGCGGGTGCTTACCGCCGGGTCGCGCGCACCGTTGTCGACATCGCGCTCGTCAACGCCAGCGCGTCGCTGCTTCTCGACGACACGCGTCGCGTCAGGCGGGCGCGGATTGCGCTTGGCGCGGTGGGGCCTGTGATCCTGCGCTCGCCAGACGCAGAGGCCATGCTCACCGGATTGACCGCCGAAGATCTGACCGAGCCGATCCGTGCGGACGCCGGCGAGCGCGCTGCCATTGATGCCAGGCCGATCGACGATGTCCGGGCCAGCGCCGAGTACCGCCGCCACATGATCGCGGTGATGGTTCGCCGCGCTCTGGCCGACTGCTTGAACAGACTTCCGAGGAGCTGACCCGTGATCCCAATGACCGTGAACGGCCGCGCGCACGAAATCGAGGGCGCACCCGACCGGACGCTTGCTGACGTGCTGCGGAACGATCTCTCGCTGATCGGCGTGCGCGTTTCCTGCGCCGAGGGCGAGTGCGGCTCCTGCACGATCCACGTCGATGGGGAACCCGCGACGGCCTGTCTGATGCTCGTGCGTCAGGCCGAGGGCAGGAGCATCCTGACCATCGAGGGGCTCGGTACCCCCGGCAAGCTGCATCCGATCCAGCAGGCCTTTATCGACGAGCAGGGCTTCCAGTGCGCCTTCTGCACGCCCGGTTTCATCATGAGCGCCAAGGCCTTTCTCGCGGAGAACCCCGATCCGACCGAGGAGGAGACGGCGATGGCGATGAGCGGCAACATCTGCCGCTGCGGAGCCTACCCCTACATCGTGAAGGCCGTGATGAAAGCCGCGGCGATGATGCGCCAGCAGGCGCCGGCGTGAGCGCTTTCGCGAGAGCCAGTTCCCCGAGGAGAGTGTGATGACGAAGATCGAGCGCAATTTCTCCGTGGTCGGCAAGGGCGTGCCGGTCAAGGACGCCGTCGAGAAAGTCACGGGCGCGCTCAAATACGGCGTCGATCTGACCGTGCAGAACATGGCGCATGGAAAGATCCTTCGCAGTCCGCACCCGCACGCGCGGATCGTCAGGATCGACACCAGCCGGGCCGAGGCTCTTCCTGGAGTGATCGGTGTCGTCACCCATCACGACGTGCCGCAGAACGACTGGGAGTCCGCCTGGTTCAACCGGCGCGGCAAGGTGCTCGACGGCACCGTCCGCTTCGTCGGCGACGAGGTCTGCGCCGTTGCCGCGCGAACCGAGGAGATCGCCGGGCGGGCGCTTGCGCTCATCGAGGTCGAGTACGAGCTGCTGCCGCATGTCGTCGACATGGAGGTGGCGATGCGGCCAGAAGCCCCGCAGATCCGCGTCGAGGGCAATGTCCGCGACCCCTATGTGGTCGCCTGGGGCGACACGGCGCAGGGACAAGCGGAAGCCGAGATCATCGCCGAATGCGATATCACCTATGACAGCCAGCAATATGCTTCGATCGGCCGCAATGCCTGCATCGCCGAATGGCTCGGCGACAAGGTCACCGTCTGGACCTCCTCGCAGACGCCGTCGGAGCTGCGCGACGGCATCCACGAGGCGCTCGGCATCCCCTTGAGCAAAGTGCGCGTGATGGCGCTGCCGAGCGGCAGCTCGTTCGGTCTTTGGTGGAGCGTCAACTTCATGCTGGTGACGGTCGTGCTCGCGCGCAAGGCCGGCCGGCCGGTCAAGATCGAGCTCGACAACGAGGAGTGCATCGCGACGGTCAAGCGCCGTCACATCGAGCGCACGCGCGGCCGGATGGGCTGCACCAAGGACGGCACCATCACGCTCGCCGAGTTCGACCACATCATCGACAATGGCGGCTACGGCTTCAAGGACGATGTCGGTTTCTTCTGCGTGGACATGTGGGGTCGCGCGCGCAACGGTCACTACGCCGTGCATGGCGTCAATACCAACCTCCTGACGGCCGGCTGCATGCGCGGGGTCGGCGACTGCACGCTCGGGGCGTCGGTCGAGCGCGTCGCCGATACGCTGGCCGAAAAGGTCGGCATGGACCCGATCGCATTCCGCCTCAAGAACCAGATCCGGGCCGGCGAGAAGCTGCGCATGCAGCACTCCAAGGCCAACATGAAGCAGACGATGGAAGAGTACATCGCCGCGATCCCGGAAGAGCAGAAGGCCGATTGGCCGAAGCTGTTCCATCTGTCGAGCGGCGGCACGGCCGAGATCCTGACGCGCGGCGCGGAGGCATTCCGCTGGAGCGAGCGCTTCAAGGGCTGGCGCACGCCCAACCACGCGAGGGGCCCGATCCGCCGGGCGGTCGGTGTCGGCACCGGCGCGCACGTCTGTGGCGTCGAGTTCGAGGGCGCGACCTCCGCGATCGTGCGCATCAATCCGGACGGCAGCATCAAGGTGCATTGCAGCGTCGGCCGCCAGGGCCAGGGCAGCGAGACGACACAGTCGCAGGTGGCGGCCGAGGCGCTCGGCGTCTCCTATGACATGGTCGAGATCGAGACCGGCGACACCGATTCCTGCCCCTGGAGCCACGGCTCGCTCGCCAGCAACACGATGTACCGGGTCGGTTGGGCGACGCGTGCCGCCGCGAACGACGCGCGCGCGCAGCTGCTCGATATCGCGGCCCGCGAGTTCTTCGCCGGCGCACTGGCGAGCGACCTGACGATCGCCGATGGCATCATCCGCCATCGTGACGGCCGCGCCTCCAACGTCCAGGTGCCGATCCGCGATGTTTTGAGTGCGATCCGCTCGGACACGCTCGGCCAGACCTCCTCGATCACCGGCCGGCCGGCCCTGCCGATGCCGCCCTCGACGACGTTCGCGCGGCATTTCGCGGCGCATTTCGCCGAGGTCGAGGTCGACATAGAAACCGGCGAGATCCGCCTGACCGACTATCTGGCGACCCAGGACAGCGGTACCGTCGTCAACCCGCAAGTCCTGAAGAACCAGGCGATCGGCGGCGCCATCTGCGGCGCCGGCTTCGCGCTCTATGAGCAGCTTGTATTCGATCCGGAGACAGGCGCGATCAAGAACGCCAACTTCCTCGACTACAAGCTGCTGCGCGCGGCCGACTTCCCGGCCAAGGCCGGCGTGTTGTTCGCCGAATCCTATGACCCCGTCGGCCCGTTCGGTGCACGCGGCGCCGGCGAGGCACCGATCGCCGCGGCCATCTCGGCGATATCGCAGGCCGTCTACAACGCCATCGGCGCCCGCGTCGACATGCCGATGACGCCCGAACGCGTGGTGCGTGCGCTCGGCTTCGGGCGGTGGTCCGCCGCATGACCCGAGGCGACCCGTGAGTGAGCGCCACAGCGATGTGCCAGGGCATCGAGCAGCTTGCCGGCCCCGCCCGGCGCGTTACCATCGCCGGCATCGACCTCGTGGAGGTCGCCACCCGATTACGACCATAATGGCTCGCCGGCGGTCCTCGCCGTGCAGCCGCAGATAACCCTCAGGCCGCGTTCGACACGCGAGGACACTGGCATGATCCGAAATCCCGTCCCCTGGCCCCATGGCGCCAAGGTCGCCTGCGCCATCACCTTCGACATGGATGCCGACAGCCTCGTGCATCTGGAGCATCCCCGCGATTCCGACACCCGCGTCTCCACGATTTCGATGCTGCACTATGGCCCCAAGGTCGGCGTGCCGCGCATTCTCGATGCCTACCGGCGCTACGGCCTGAAGCAAACCTTCTTCGTGCCCGCCTGGTGCATCGAGCAGTACCCAGACACCGTCGAGGCGATGGTGAAGGATGGCCACGAGATCGGTTTCCACGGCTATATCCACGAGGCGCCGAACCAGCTCAGCCGCGACGAAGAGCATTACTGGATGCAGCGCTCGATCGCGGTCATCGAGAAGCACACGGGAAAACGTCCGAGCGGCAATCGCTCACCCCTCTACAACTATTCCAAGAACACGACCGACCTGCTGATCGAGGAGGGCTTTCTCTACGACTCCTCCCTCATGGGCGACGATGTGCCCTACATCCTCAAGAGCAAGCCGGGCGAGCTCGTCGAGCTGCCGGCGAGTTGGGCGACCGACGACTGGCCGCCTTACGTTCACTCGATCGACCTCAATTTCCAGATGCAGATCATGGCGCCCGATCGCGCGATGGAGATTTTCCTCGCGGAGTTCGAGGCGATGCGCACGGTGGGCGGGGGATTGTGGATTGCCGTCTGGCATCCGTTCGTGTCGGGCCGCCTCTCGCGCTGGCTGCGCGTCGAAAAAATGATCGAGCACATGCTGGGCACCGGCGAGGTCTGGTTTGCGACGCTCGAGGAGATCGCGCTCCACGTCGAGGATTGCCGCCGGAAGGGGATTTGGACGCCGCGCGTCGACAATTTGCCTTACTACCCCGGCCCCGTCACGCCGGTGCCCGCGTCCAGCGTGATGCGGCGGTCGAAGGAGTAGAGCATGATCCTCTATTTTCGGAATGTGGCCGCCGAAATCCTAATTGATCTTGCGAGACTGATCGTCGTGCCCAGCTGCTCCAAGGCCCCAAGGCGGGTGTCGACACGCATTCGACCGATCACGTCGCCACCGGGTGGCGGCAGGTCGACCGTTCCACAACGTGCCCGCTTCAGCGACAACGCAGTGCGCAGCAACACTCTCGAGTGCACCGCTGTTACGCGATAGCCTCCAACTTGTCGAAGGAGCCGGTCCAACCCACTGTCATGCTGCCGCGCTGTTTGATGAATTCAGCAATGTCGGCCGGGGTCGCCTCTTGCGGTTCCCATCGAATGGTCACGCGCGTGCAATCCGGGCTTTCGGAGGCCAGCTCGACCGTGGTGAGCATGGCGAGCGGCCAGTTGGCGAAGAACGGCGGCCGGATCACCAGCTCCTTCTCGTCGCAAAATTGTTGCATGTAGACGATGCGCTCAGGCTTTTCGCCGGCCAGATAGGTCACGCGGCCGTACATCACCGGACCGCCGGCGAGCGTCATCGCATAGAATGAGGTGCCCCCCACACTTGGCTCCGTGCGCAGAAACTGCATGCTGGCACCCGCCGGTGGCAGCCATTTCGCGAGATGCCGCGGATCGGTCCACATCTCGTAAATGCGGCCGATGGGGGCATCGAACGAGCGTGAAATGAAAAACTGCTCTGCCCCCGCGCCTTTCTTTCCGAGATACTCGGCCAGCCGATCCCAGGTGGTCTCGCCGCCTACCTTCTTGATGAAGCCGTGCATTTGCGAAGCCACTTCGGGCGTTGCGAACGCCATGCTCATGTCGAGCTGGGTCCGTCCGTTGCGTTCGGTAAAGAGCGCCGTGACGCGGAACAGTGGCGGGCGATCTTTGTGGCCGCCATGGTCATAGACCATGCGCTGCTTGGGCACGACTTCGAGATACTGGGTGGTGTTCTCGTAGTCTGTTCCGTCTGGTCCGTGCATCGTGTAGTGCCAGTGGCCGCCCGTGCGATGGTCGTGGCTGTGGGTCGTCAGCGTGAAGCCGCGCGGCCCCCACCATTGGGCGACTTCCTCCGGAATGGTCCAGGCGTCCCACACGGCTTGCAATGGCGCGTCGTAAACGCGGGTGAGGGAGATCACGTTCGACTTACTTCTTGTGGCCATGACGGGCTCCTTTGGTCTTGGACTTCAGATAGGCGCCAAGCCGATCAAGCTGCTCCTCCCACGCGATGCGATGCTGTTCCATCCACTCCCCGGCCTCGCGCAACGGCTCGCCGTTGAGCTTGCAAGGACGCCACTGCGCGTTGCGTCCCTTGGTGATCAGCCCAGCGGATTCGAGAACCTTCAGATGCTTGGTCACGGCTGGAAAGCTCATGTCCCCTAGAAATGGCTCGGCCAGGTCGGAGACGTTCGCCTCGCCCTCGCAGAGGCGGGCAAGCATGGCGCGCCGCGTCGGGTCGGCAAGGGCCGCGAAGGTCCGGCTGAGTGGGTCGCGCATTGTAATTGACCATTCGGTTAATTAACCGAATGGTGTAGTACACGTGGATGGGCGACCTGTCCAGTCGCATGTGTGCCGAGCACCGGGCGTTCTTCCTGAAGCACGTCAAGGCGAAGGGCCGGGAGGCCGCCGCGGCCTGTCTTGCTGCGCTGGAGGCGCACGCGCGGCTGGCTGCGTGATCGGCAACGAGGTGCTGCCCGGCACGCCCCCGGATCACACCCGTGGCGGCTCCCCGATGACGCCGACGGTGCGGGCGGGCTTCATGGCGGCAAGGCCGTCGCTGGCGCTCAAGGAGACGCAGATGCTCGCAAGCGTGCGCTCCTCCTCGTAGGGCCAGGGCGTGCCGCGGTGGAGGGTTGCCCGCTCGTCCCAGATGAGCACATCGCCCACCCGCCACGAGTGCGCATAGATGTGCTGAGGACCCGTCGCCTCGGCGACGAGGTGGTCGATCAGCGCCGTGCCCTCGGCCTGCGGCAGGCCGTCGATGCCGTAGGCATGTGAGGCGAGATAGAGTGCCTCCTCGCCGGTCACCGGATTGGGCCAGATCGCATACCAGGCCTGGTCGGACCAGCGCGTGAACAGGGGATCGGTCGCGAGCTCGGGATCGATCTTGGCGCGCGAATGGGCGTAGCGGTGCCAGAGGACGGCGCCGCGGACGCGCGCTTTCATCTCCTCAGGCAGCCGCCGCCAGGCCGCGCGGGTGGACACAAGCTCGGTGGCGCCGCCCGAGGAAGGGAGCACCCGCGCGGTGATGATGTTGGACAAGGCCGGCACCGGCAGGAAGGTGCTGTCGGAATGCCAGAGCATGTTGGCCTTGAGATTGAGGAGCTGGCGCTCGCTCGCGGGCTCGATCGTGTCGTGGGCGAGCCGGTTCGAGACTTTCGGCACGACGAATTTGCCGTCCTTGGTATCCTTGCGATCTTCAACCGGGCCGAACAGGCGTCCCAGCCGCACGATGTCGTCGTCGTCCAGCGCCTGTTCAGGAAAATAGAGGAGCGAATGGCGCTCGAAGAGTTCGCGGATTGCGGGATAGCCGTCGTCGGCCCGCAGGCGCCTCAGATCGACGCCGGCGATCTCGACGCCGAAATCGGGATGGAGCGGGCGGGTCTGCAAGGCGTTCTGCGGAAGGGCCTGCATGGCATTGGACTCCGGTGGTATTCGCTTAGCCGAGCTTGGCGCGATCGGGCGCAATCCGCAAGCGCAATTCCCCGATGCATCCGACGCTCCCCGCCGCTATCATGCAACAATCGAGTTCGCAGACTGTGTCCGTGTCCGCCCTATTTCGCAAAGGAGACGACAGATGGCGAAGAACAAGGAAGCCGGCGACGACCGCCGCGTCGGCGCGGTGAAGACCCGCTCGCAGGTGCTCAACCCGAAGACCGGTCGCTACGTGAAACGCGACGCGGAGTCGGGCAAGTTCATGGACGTGAAGGCGGACAAGAAGAAGTTCAAAGGCGTGCGGAAAGAGAAGTAGGCGCTACCCGCCGCCCGGCTCCCGGAGCCTTCGCGCCACCTCTTTTCCCGCATCGAATTTGCGCCGCGCCTCTGCGATTTGCTCGGGCGTCATGCGCTCGGCGTTCGAGAAGTCGAGCTTCCAGCTTGGGTCATCGGACCAGACGTGCGGCGACTGGACCGTCGTGCGCGGGGCAGTGGCCGTCGCGAGCAGGCTGAGAGCCAGAGCGAGCGTCTCGCGTTGCGAGGCCGGATCGTGAGGCCGCCCCGCCGCATTGCCGAGCGGGAAATCCGAGAATAGGAAGCGCGGCACGCTCACGTGCTCGACGATGTCCTTGGCGCAACCCATGACGACGGTGGGCAAGCCGTTCACTTCGAGGTGGCGCGCGGCGAGCGCGATCGACTGGTGGCAGACCGGACAGTTGGCGACGAGCACGGCGGCGTCGACGTTGTCCACGCGCATGAGCTCGAGCAGCGCCGGCGCATCGTTCTCGGTCGATGTCCGTTGGCTGCGGTTCGTCGGAAATCCGTAAACGCGGGGGCTGACGGACCTGATGCGGCGCTCGCGCTCGGCATCTTTCAAAGCGGCAAGCGGCAGCCAGGTTTCCGGATCCTCCGCGCTCGTGTGCTTGCGGTCGTAGGTCACATGCGAGATGCGCAGATCCGGCGGCGGCTCGATGGGGTGCGCGTAAACCTCGTAGAACTTTGCGGCGGCGTTATAGGCAGCACCCGGGCCTTGATCGCCGAGCTCAGGCTTGTACGGTGCTGCGGTTGTCACGAGCGCGACACGCGCCTCGCTGAGCGGCTTCCGTATCGGCGCGAACGGCACATCGTCGAACTGCGCGAAGCGATAGGGCTCGCCAAAGCCGAGCGCCTCATAATAGGTGGCGATGCGCGCGAGGTAGCGGATGGGCTGCGAAACGTCCCTGCTCATGCCAGCACATCGCCGGCGGCACGTTCGATCACGAGCGTACGGATCGAGACATTGGGCGGCATGGCGAGCGTGAAAAGGATCGAATCCACGACCTCGCGATTGGTGAGCGGATCACGAGGTCCGCGCGGCGCGATCCAGGCCGGATCGAGCGGCGAGATGTCCTCGATGTTGCCGGGATAAACGGCCGAGACGCGCACCGAGGTTCCCGAAAGCTCTTCCGCTAGCCCCTGCACGAAGCCGTCCTGCGCGGCCTTTGCCGCACGGAAGGCGACCGACGCGCCGAGCAGTCGCACATTCGGCAGGCCGGAGATCGAGACCACCGTGTGAATGTCCGCGCGCATGCGGGTCTTGAGAAACGGCAACAGTCGCCGCGTCAGGATCAGCGCGCCGGTAACGGCCGAGCCGACGGTTTGCGCCATCTGCTCGTCGGTGACGGTGTCGAAGGCGCCCGGCAGCCACATGGTGCCGTTGTGGACGATGCCGTCGAGATCGGCATGGCGCTGCAAAAGCATGTCGGCGGCGGCGGCAGCGCTGCCGGTATCGGCGAGGTCGCAAGCGATCGTGTCGGGCCGTGTGGACGTCCGCCGCTCGATGATCTCGGCAACCGCGCTCAAGTTTTCCCGGTTCCGTCCGAGCAGAACGGACTTCACGCCCTTGTCGGCGGCGACAATGGCGAGGGCGGCACCCAGGCCCCGCCCCGCCCCGGTGATGGCAAGCTTGCGGTCGCGCAAAAGCATGTCGAACTCCATTTCTTGGAGTTGAGCTTAGCCGGGCCTGAACCCGGCGGCCACTCGGTTTGTCGCGCGCGCCGCCCGTGCTATCCAACGCGTCGAAAGGCGATAAAAACCATGCGCTGTCCCTATTGCAGTTCGAGCAACACTCAGGTGAAGGACTCGCGGCCGACCGAGGACAACTCGGCGATCCGCCGCCGCCGCCAATGCGAGGCCTGCGGTGGCCGCTTCACCACCTTCGAGCGCGTGCAGCTGCGCGAGCTGATGGTGAAGAAGCGCTCGGGCCGCTCCGTGCCCTTCGAGCGTGACAAGCTCCACCGTTCGGTGGAGCTGGCTTTGAGAAAACGCCCCGTCGAGCCCGAGCGGGTCGAGCGGATGGTCAACGGCATTGTCCGGCAGCTCGAGAGCGCGGGCGATGCGGAGGTGACGACGGAAGCCATCGGCGAACTGGTGATGGAGGGGCTCAAATCCCTCGACGGCGTCGCCTATGTGCGCTTTGCCTCCGTCTACCGGAATTTCGGCGAGGCGAGCGATTTCCAGGCGGTGCTGGGCGAGATCGGCGCCGACGAAGACGCGGCGGGCAGCAAATCCGATGCGGACTGAGGACGAGCGCTTCATGGCGCTCGCCATCGGCATGGCGGAGCGCGGGCTCGGGTCGACCGCGCCCAATCCGTCGGTCGGCGCGGTGATCGTCCGGCCGGAGCCGGGGGGGGCGGTGGTGCTGGCGCGCGCGACGACCGCGCCCGGCGGCCGTCCGCATGCGGAGACGCAGGCGATCTCCATTGCTGGCGAGGCTGCAAAGGGCGCGACGCTCTACGTCACGCTCGAGCCCTGCGCGCATCACGGCAAGACGCCGCCCTGCGCGGACGCGATCATCGCGGCGGGTATCGCGCGCGTCGTGTGCGGAACGGGCGATCCCGATCCGCGTACAGCCCGGCAGGGATTTGTGAAACTTCGCGCTGCGGGCATTGAGGTTGTCGAGAATGTGCTTGCCGAAGCAGCGCGCTGGGTGACGCTTGGGCATATTCTTCGGCAAACGGCAGCACGCCCCTTCGTGCAGCTCAAGTTGGCGCTCGATGCCGCCGGCGGGATTGCCCGGGGTGCGACGGGGAAACCGGTCTGGGTGACGGGGGAGGACGCGCGGGCCGCCGGCCATCTTCTTCGCGCCGAAGCCGACGCCATTCTCGCCGGCGCGGGCACGATCCGTGACGATGATCCCGAGCTCACCTGCCGTTTGCCTGGGCTCGAAGACCGGACGCCGCTCCGGATCGTGCTCGATCCGACGCTTTCGATGCCGGTTGGAGCGCGGCTGCTGCAATCGGCCACGCGCCATCGCGTCCTCGTTATCCATGCCGTGTCCGCGGAACACAACCGCGCCGAGGCTTTACGCAGGGCAGGTGCGCGTCTCATTCCGGTCGCAATGGCGGCTGGTCACCTTGATTTGAAGGAGGTCTTGGCCTTTCTGGCGGGGGAGGGCATCACCCGGCTCCTGGTCGAGGGCGGGCCCAGGGTCTGGCGGAGCTTCCTGGCGGCCCAGTTGGTTGACGAGGTGGTGGTGTTCCGGCAGGGATCGGCACCCGTCAGCGCCGACATGATCAGCGCCTATGGCCCGGCGGACGGCTTCGCCCTGTCGAGCGAGGCCGGAATTGGCGGCGACCGCACGAGTGTCTACCGGCGTCGCGTTGGAACTTGAGGAGCAGCCGTTGTTCACGGGCATCATCACCGACGTCGGCCGGGTCGTGTCGCGGGAGGGCGGGCGTTTCGTCATCGCCTGCCGGTATCCCGCGGACGGCATCGCCATCGGTGCGTCGGTCGCCTGTGATGGCTGCTGTTTGACGGCCGTGACGGTGGCGGCGAAAGCCGGCGAGACAGAATTCGCTGTCGATGTTTCGAACGAAAGCCTGTCGCGGACGACGCTGGGTGAGTGGCAGCCCGGCCGGCGCGTGAACCTGGAGCGGTCACTCGGCCTGGGCGCGGAGCTCGGCGGGCACATCGTCACCGGCCATGTCGATGGGCTCGCCACCATCGTGTCCCGGACATCGGACGGCAACTCGGAGCGCTTCGTGCTGGAAGCGCCCAAGGCCATCGCCAAATTTGTCGCGGGGAAGGGCTCGGTCGCGCTCGACGGCACCTCGCTGACGGTGAACGAGGTCGATGGATTTCGTTTTGGCATCAATCTCATCCCGCATACCCTCGCCGTGACAACCTGGGGCGGGCTGCAGGCGGGCCATTGCGTCAACATCGAGACAGACCTTCTGGCGCGCTATGTGGCGCGGCTCAGGCAAGTGGAAGAGATGAGCTGATGCGCGTCAAACCGAAATCCGCCGGCCGGGCGCGCGCGAAGGCGACCGCGGCGCATCTGCTCATCATCGAGTTGCGCTACTACGATTCCGTCGGCGAGGAGTTGCTCAAGGGTGCGCTCGCGGCGTTGTCGGAGGCGGGTGCCACTCATGAGCGCATCGAGGTGCCGGGCGCTCTCGAAATTCCGCAGGCCTTCAAGGTCGCGGTCGAGGCCGGCCAGTTCGACAAACGAAAGAAAGGCAAATTCGACGGCGCGATCGTGCTTGGCTGCGTCATCCGCGGCGAGACGAGCCACTACGACATTGTCTGCAACAATGCGAACCACTGGCTGATGCAGACCGCCATCAAGCACGCCATTCCCGTCGGCAATGCCATATTGACGGTCGACACCGAAAAGCAGGCGATCGCCCGCGCCGAAGGCGGCAGCGAGGGCAAAGGCGGCGATGCGGTGCGCGCGTGCCTTGCGCTCGTCGAACTCATTCGCGCCTTTGCGAGCGCGAAGTGATGGCGAAGCAAGAGCCGAAGCGAACCAAGACGAAGGCCCGCAACGGCGCGCGGATTGCCGCCGTGCAGGCGCTCTACCAGATGGATCTCATCAAATCCGACATCAACGAGGTCGTGGCCGAATTCTCCGATCATCGCTTCCTCGAGGCGAGTGTGGAAATCGGCCATGCCGAGGTCGAGACGGAGTTCTTCAATGACCTGATCCGGGGCGCCGTCGCCCGCCAGCTCGAGATCGATCCCATGATCGACAAGCAGCTCGCCACCGGCTGGCGGCTCACCCGCCTCGACAGCATTCTGCGCGCCATCCTGCGTGGGGCGACCTACGAGATGCTCGCCCGCCAGGACGTGCCCGCCAAGGCCGTCATCAGCGCCTATATCGACATCGCCCACGACTTTTTCTCAGGCGAGGAACCCAAGGTCGTGAACGGCATTCTCGACAAACTGGCGCGCAAGCTCCGGCCGGACGAGATGGGATCGAAGGACGAGGGGACCAAGGCATGAGCGAAACCGTGGCGGTGGCGCCGGCCGATGACCGTCTGGCGCGCCGCAACGCGCTGATCCTGGCCGTGGCGCAAGCGTGCTACGGCGTCGCTGTCTCGCTGGTGATCACGCTCGGCGGCGTCGTCGGGCACGCGCTCGCCATCGACAAGTCGCTGTCGACGCTGCCGATCACGACGATGATGATTGGCACGACCGTCGCCGTCATTCCGGCCTCGCTGTTCATGCAGCGGTTCGGGCGCCGCACCGGCTTCATGATTGGCGCGGGCGCCGGCGTCGCCGGCAGCCTGCTCGCGGCCCAGGCGATTTTCGCCGGCAGCTTCTGGCTGTTCTGCCTGGCGACGCACTTCCTCGGCTACTATCAGGCGACCGCCGGCTACTATCGCTTCGCCGCCGCCGATACGGCGACACCTGCGTTTCGCCCGAAGGCCATCTCCTATGCGCTCGGCGGAGGTCTTGCTGGCGCGCTACTCACGCCCGAGATCGTCCGGTGGACGAACGATGTCTATGTCTTGAGTGCCGGATGTTTCCTGGCGGCGGCCGTCTCGGCGGCACTCGGCGGATTGGTCCTCTCGCTCCTGCGCATACCCAAACCGGCGCGTGTCGTGGCGGGCGCGCCGACCGGGAGGCCACTGTTTCAGATCATGCGCCAGCCGCGATTTCTTGCGGCACTCGCCGCCGGCGCCGTCAGCTACGGCATGATGAGCCTCGTGATGACCTCGACGCCGCTCGCCATGATTGCCTGCGGCTTCGACAATCTCGATGCGGCGGGCGCCATCCGCTGGCATGTCGTCGCCATGTACCTGCCGAGCTTCTTCGCCGGCCACCTGATCGCCCGCTACGGGCGCGAGCAGATCGCGCTCACCGGCATGGTGATCCTCCTGCTGTGCGGCGTCATTGCGCTGACCGGGCTGTCCTTCATTCAGTTCACGCTCGCCATGGTGGCGCTCGGCGCCGGCTGGAACCTCGCCTATGTCGCGGCAACCTCGATCGTGACCGACAGCCACACGCCCGAGGAGCGCGGCAAGGTGCAGGCGGCCAACGAGCTCGTCATCTTCTCCTTCGTCGCCTTTTCCTCCTTCATGTCGGGCGTGCTACTCAACCACGTTGGCTGGAACGGCATCAACATCGCGCTGTTCCCGACCATCGGTTTGGCGGCGCTGCTGGTGCTGATATTACCGAGGCTTGGACGTAGCCGCCAACCGGCGTAAGCCTCTAAGCATGCAATGGACCGACGAGGCCATCGTCCTTTCCGCGCGCCCGCACGCCGAGACTGGAAAGTAATCTCCGGTTAATCCCCCTGCTGCAATCTCACGTTCGTCATAGGCTGTGACAGACGCCCGTTTGAAGCGGCGCGGCACCGCTTTTTGCGACTCGAAGCGGGAATGCCATCATGCCGATTGTGATCGACAACTCGAATAGTGTTCTCTCTACCACCGGCGCTGCGCACGCCCAGTTGACCGGTGACACCTTGTATGTAACTCCCCTGGGCTATCTGATCAGTACGGTAAGTTATGGGCTTGTTCTGGGCGGCACCACGCAGACCCACTCCGTCTACGTAGAAGGGATGATCGCCAGTACAGCGGCCGATGTTTCTGGGATTTCCGTATATGGCTCGAGCAATACAGTGTCGATCACAGTGGCGGAGGCCGGCACTGTTCGCGGCGCGGACGGACAGGACTCTATGTCGAATCGTGTGGAGCCGGTTCAAGTTTCGTAAACAATGGTGCAATCTTCAATAGCAGCTTCATCCACCCAACCGTTTACCTAAGCGGTGATGTTGCAACAACACTCGAGAACAACGGCCTCATTGCCAATGCTGTCGGACTTGCAATTCGAGAATTCGGTAGCGGCATCACGCTTACGAACACAGGCATCATCGAGGGTGGCACGTCAGGTGAAGCGATCGTGTTGGGAGGCAGTGCCGACACAATCACGAACAGCGGCATCATTCGGGGCGACATCTATCTCGGCGAAGGCGACGATAGCATCAACAACACGCGTGGAACCATCGAAGGGACTTTGTTCCTAGGTTCCGGCTTGGACTCCTACCTTGGCGGAACTGCTGATGAGGACGTCTGGGGCGCCGAAGCCATCGACACGCTCAGCGGTGGCGGGGGCGATGATTGTCTCTACGGCGAAGAGGGGAATGACGTCCTAACCGGCGGTGCAGGCGACGACATGATGTTCGGCGGCACCAATGACGACGTCTACGTCGTGGATGAACACGACACCATAGACGAGGTCGCCGGGGAAGGCACCAACGACACCGTCTCCGCAACGACGTCCTTCGCCCTCGCGGACGACGATGACATCGAGAAGATGCAAACCGATCTGGCCACGGCCACCACGGCCATCACCCTCAGGGGCAATGATCTCCTCGGCCAGTCCATCACGGGCAATGCCGGCGTCAATGCCTTAAGCGGGCTGGGTGGCAGCGACACGCTCAATGGCCTCGGCGGCAGCGATCGGCTGGTCGGTGGCACCGGCAAGGACACACACACCGGCGGCACCGGCAACGACCGCTTCGTGTTCAAGACAGCGGCCAACTCCGTCATCGGTGCGAGCCGCGACGTGATCACCGACTTCACCGTCGCCGGCACGACCGAGCGCATCGACCTCTCCGCCTTCGCTGGCACTTTCACCTTCCGCGGCACCGGCGCCTTCTCCTCGGCGGGCAACGAGGTCAAGTTCCAGGCCTCGGGCGCCAACACGCTGGTGAAGATCGATCTCGACGCCGACACCGCGGCCGAAATGGAGATCCTACTGATCGGCACCAAGGTGCTGATCGCGACGGACTTCTATTTGTAGAAAGCAGTGGGTCAAACCCGCAGGGTCTAACCCAAACTGGGCGCTTGGCCTCGGCGCGCAGCGGGCGTAATCCTGCTGCCATGCAATGGACCGACGAGGCCATTATCCTATCCGCGCGGCCGCACGCCGAGACCAGTGCGGTCGCCGAGCTGTTCACGCGAACACACGGCCGGCATCTGGGGCTCGTGCAAGGTGGGCGGTCGCGGCGGATGCGCCCGGTGCTACAACCCGGGAACGTGGTCGAGGCGACCTGGAAGGCGCGGCTGTCGGAGCATCTGGGACAGCTCACCGTCGAGCCGGTCAAGAGCCATGCCGCCACCGCGCTCGATCGCCCGCTGGCGCTCGCGGGATTGTCGAGCCTGACGGCAATGCTGCATTTCCTTGCCGAGCGCGAGCCGCATCCGGCGCTCTATGAGGTCACCTTGTTCGTGCTCGCCTATCTCGACGAGGACGAGGTCTGGCCGGCGGTCTATGCACGCTGGGAGCTGGCGCTGCTGGACGAACTCGGCTTCGGCCTCGATCTCACGCGTTGCGCGCAGACGGGCGAGATCGAGAACCTCATCTACGTCTCGCCCAAGTCCGGCCGCGCCGTCTCGGCCGCCGCTGGCGAGCCCTATCGCGACCGGCTGCTGCGGCTGCCTGGCTTCCTGCGCGGCACGGGCGCCAACACACTTCGGCCCGGCGATCTCGCCGACGCGCTGGTGCTCGCCGGGCATTTCCTCGCGACCCGCGTCGCCCAGCCGAGCGGTCACGGACTGCCAGACGCGCGCGAGCGGCTCGTCCGGGCGCTGGCCAAGGTTACGCCGCATGCGCAGGGCGCCAACCAGAGCGGTACGCCGACGGAGCCATAACCTCTCTGATCCGCCCGCCGTTGGGTGGATACGAACCGGCACTGCCCACCAGTCTGACGGTGCCTAAGCCGGTCATGATACGGGCATGAGTGGCACGACGATGGCCGCGCCGAAGTCCTGGGGTGCGACCCGTCCTTGGGCATCGACAAGAGCCGTGTCGCCCGTCATGAGTATCGTCTGATCCGTGCCGGTGTCCAGCCGCCAGCGGCCTTCGATCGCAAACACCACCGACAAGACCGCGTCCAGCTCGGCGACCCCCGTGGTGACGGTGGCAGGCTCGATGCGCCAGACGGCCCGGGAGGCCATGACATTGAAAACGCGAACCGGGCCATCTTCGGGCCTGCCGTCGGGTGTGAGGCCTGAATCGAAGTTGAAGGGTTGGCGGGGTTTGAGCTTGGCGAGTTGGTCGCCGAAGTCGAGATCCAGACCCGAACCTTCGATAACCGTGATGGTTCGTTGTACGCCCGGGAAGGTAGAAAACAGCCCAGGCTCCGGGATGGAGGCACGGCTGATGCGCAGGTCAAACGCGTCGCGCGATGCGCCCGGCGGCAGAAGGCAGATTTCGTCCGTGGACCCGCGCCCGTTTTTCCACGCCATGCTGACGTAGGTCTGACACTGCAAATGTCTTATCGACATGAAGGCTCCAATTGAAAGCGCACGCGGCTAAGTGACTTTGGCCGCAATGCCATAATGTCAACCATTCATCGCCGATGCGATATCACCTTGGGTTCGAGCCCCACCACCCTGAGCCCCGGTCGGATTTCAATTGTGCGGCATTCGCCGTAAGACTTCAGGTCGTCAACGCCTGCCAGTCGAAGGCCCCCGCATGCCCAAACGCCAGATGCATCTCGTCGCTTACCTCAAGACCGGCCCGACGGCGCTGCATGGCGGCGGCTGGCGGCATCCGGAGGCGCGCCTCGACGACATCCTCGACGCCTCCCGCTACGAGCAAGTGGCGCGGGAGCTTGAAGCCGCCTGCTTCGATGCCTGCTTCTTCGCCGATCTGCTCGGGCTCTACGACATCCACGGCGGCTCGTTCGAGACCTATGTCCGCGATGGCGGCCAGATCAGCTATCTCGATCCGATGACCGTGCTGCCGATCATGGCCAACGCGACGCGGCATCTGGGGCTCGGTGCCACGCTGTCGACGACTTTCATCCCATCCTATCTCATCGCGCGGTCGCTCGGGTCGCTCGACGTACTCTCCAAGGGCCGCGTCGCCTGGAACATCGTCACCTCGGCCACCGACCTCGAAGCGAAAAATTTCGGCCGCGAGCTGCCGCCCCGCGAAAGCCGCTACGACTTCGCCGACGAGGTCGTGGAAGCCTGCCTCAAGCTCTGGGACAGCTGGGATGCCGACGCCTTCGTGCTCGACAAGGCCGAGGGCGTCATGTCGGACCCAACGAAGGTCGAGTACGCGAACTACGAGGGGAAGTGGGTGAAGACCCGTGGGCCGCTCTCGATTCCGCGTAGCCCGCAAGGACATCCTGTCCTGATGCAGGCCGGCTCATCCGATCGTGGGCGCGACTTCGCCGCGCGCTGGGCCGAGATCGTGTTCGTCGCGCAGGCGACGAAGGCGGATATGACGGCTTTCCGTGCGGACCTTCACGCGCGCATGGATCGCTTCGGACGCCGGCCCTCAGCGACTGCAAGGTGCTGGTCGAAACGCGCGTCATCCTCGGCGAGACCGACAATATCGCCCGCGAGAAAGCCGAATTCATCAACAGCCTCGCCAAGACGGAGCTGAACGTCGCGTCCGTCTCGAGCTCGGTCGGCGTGGATCTCACGAAGACGAAGGAGGTCGATCTCGACAAGCGTGGCACGCAGGGAATGCAGGGCTCGGCCGATCTCTTGGCCCAGCTCGCCCGCGATCAGGGCACCAGCATGCGCGAGGCCGCCGCCAAGGTCCGCGCCGGGCAGATCATCGGCTCGGCGAAGACGGTGGCGGATATCCTAGAAGATCAGTTCGCCTCGGAAGCTTGCGACGGGTTCGTCTTCTCGCCGCTGTGGGCGCCGGGGACGCATGAGAGCATCTGCCGGGCGGTGGTGCCCGAGCTGCAGCGGCGCGGTCTTTTCCGCACGGCCTATCGGGGCGCGACGCTGCGCGAGAACCTGGCCGATTGAAATTCGAGAGGGGTCAGAACAGATCGGGATCGGAGCGCGAGATCATCAGCGTCAGATAGCCGTTCTCGAGATAGATATCGATCTCCGAGATGTCCTCGTCATAGAGGTCGATCTCGATGACGGCCGTGTCATCCGGTACGGGTATGTTCTCGATGACGAGCTGCTGCTCGGACTCGCCGGAAGTGGCGATCACTCCGAAGCTGTCGTCAGCCGCACCACCCGGAATAATCTCGACGGTCTTCCCGGTCACGGTCAGCCCGAGAATGAAATCGAGGGCGCTGGAGAATTTGCTTATGACTGACATTCAGCTCGAACCGTTGTCCCTTGATCGGCCGCGAATTCTGCCGAGCATAACGGCCATAATGGGTCTGTGGCCCGGCGTCAAATGGTATGGCGGGCGTCTACCCGAGCAAAATCAGGCGTTTACCTCGTTTTAGTCGGTCAACGCGCGGTCTGGACGGTTGAGCCGCTGCGATCTGGGTCTATTCCGCCGCCTGCTGCCCGAGCCCGACCGGGCAGGAGACGCCGGTGCCGCCTAAGCCACAGTAACCGCCTGGGTTTTTGGCGAGGTACTGCTGGTGATCGGCCTCGGCGTAGTAGAAGGGGCCGGCATCAGCGATCTCGGTTGCGATGGCGCCATAGCCCTGGGCCTTGAGGGCCTTGCCGAAGACGGCCTTGCTGGCCTCGGCGGCCGAGCGCTGGGCTGGGGAAAACGTATAGATGCCGCTGCGGTACTGGGTGCCGACATCGTTGCCCTGGCGCATGACCTCAGTCGGGTCGTGGCTCTCCCAGAACACTTTGAGGAGCTGATCGTAGGAGGTTTTCCGGGGGTCGAAGACCACCAGCACCACCTCGTTGTGGCCGGTTTGGCCGGTGCACACCTCACGATAGGTCGGATTGGGCGTCAGGCCCTGCGCATAGCCGACCGCCGTGACATGGACCCCCGGCAGCGACCAGAACTTCCGCTCGGCCCCCCAGAAGCAGCCGAGGCCGAACACCGCCTGCTCGAGGCCGGCCGGGAAGGGGCCCTTGAGAGCTGCGCCATTGATAAAGTGTTGGGTGGCGGTCGGGATCGGCGCGGCGCGGCCGGGCAGCGCCGTGGCGGCGGTCGGCATGTCAGGCGATTTCTGGGCAAACAGCATGGGGTGACCTCCGGGGATCGGTGTCGGCGCAATCTATCATATAGGAAGGGCGTTGCTCACGCGCCTCTCACAATTCCGCCAGGAGGGGTGGTAAAGAGGGGCGTGGAGCTTTGGTTTTGAGCACGTTCCACGGCGAACCGGAATCCACTTCGCCTGAACGTGCTCGGTTTTGGTATTTGAGCACGTTCCACGGCGAACCGGTGTCCACTTCGCCTGAACGTGCTCTAAGGGAGTGAAGCATGGCCGACCCCGAGACGCCCCCGGCGGGCGACAGCACTGAGCCCAAGGCGGACGCGGCCGGGCCGCTGGACGAGCCAGCAGCGGTCGCGCCGATGGCCGAGGCGGTCGCGCCGGCCGTCGAGGCAGCCTTGGCTCCCGCCCATCCATCGTCGCCGCCAACCGTCTTCCGCGCCGGCGGTGGCCGGAAATTCGTGCTGACGGTCGTGCTGCTGGTGCTGATGCCGTTCCTCGTCAGCCTGCCCATCATGATCTTCTGGCGGGCAGGCGCCGGGCATCTCGGCGACGCTGCGAGCCTGGCGATCGGCGGCATCGTCTTCGTCTCGGCGGCGCTGTTTCTGCTCTCGCACATTGTCTATTCCTACCGCGGCCGCATCGAGGTCGGCGACGATGCCGTCAGGCTTTCGGTGCCGAGGTGGCGCGGGCCGACGCCGGGCCTGCGCTACGTCAAGCAGGAGATCAAGTATTCCGACATCGACAAGATCGAGACCCGTGGAGAAATCTACAAAGAGATCGCGGTGCCGACGCTGCTGCGCTCGGCGATGCTGACGACGAAAACGGGGGAGCGGGTGCATCTGGGTTATGTGCACGAGGCCTCCGAGGACCCGGCCTTTCCGATCCGCGAGATCGCCGACGAGATATCTCGCCGCTCCGGCGTGCCGATCGGCGTCAAGGCGAGCGTCAAGGTGGGGAGCCAGTACAAGGCGCTGGTCAAGGGCACGCCGCCCTGGGACATGGGAGGGGACGCGGGCTCGCCCGAGCACGAGATGGCGCGGGCCGAGTACGAGACGCTGGTCCACAAGAACCACGTCTACATGTTCTATCTGGCCTTCATCCTGTTCGGCCTCGCGGCCATCGCCTTCATCGTCGATATCGGGCGGAGCGGGTTGTTGAATTCGGCGGGTTAGAGCACGTTCAGGCGAAGTGGATACCGGTTCGCCGTAGAACGTGCGCCAAGCCAAAGGCTTAGTCGCCTGCATCTCATGAAGCGAGAGATGCCGCATCGTCAGCTTGCCATACGAATTGGTTCGCATGCCACACCTCGCCGCCCTCGGTCGTCTCGCTCGCTGCCACACGAGACCTGCACCAACCTTCCCACCTGAGTCCCCGGCCGCAGCGTGGCCGGCTTCGCCGGACGCGCGTAGAGCCGGGGTCTTCACGAGGGCATGGTGAGACGCCGAGCACCAGACGGTGAGCGGTGATGATCCCGGATAGCCGCGCCCACGCGCGGCTTCCGGGAACGCAAGGGGAGAGGTGCGTGTCGGATTGCGCGCAAGCAGCCGTGACCTGCCACTGGGCCTTGGTGTTGTAACGTTTTCGCCATCTCTGGACCTGCTTGGATCGGAAATCCCGAGTGGCTGAACCCGACCAGGCAATACTCACCACGCGTAGCGGCTGGGCATAGGTCATTTTGCGTGGTGCTGGCCATTGGCTCTGTCGTCTCAAAAAAGCAGAAACCCCGCCGTCGCCGGCGGGGTTTCTCGTTCGTCTGTCTCGTCTCGACTATTCGACAAGGCGGGTCGTCTGAGCATCGAGGTCGGGCATCGGCGGCGTGATGTCCGGCAGCAGCGAAGCGCTCTGGTGATCGACGACCTTCAGCGTGCCGGAGCCGTAGATGTAGAGCTTCTTGACCACCGCGATGAAGTACTTAGACGTGCCATTCAAGCTACCGTTGCCACCGAGGGTCAGCGACTGGGTCGGCATGTAGACGACGCCCTCGACGTTCACGGTGCCGCCGCCGTTGATCTGCGACTCGGCGCCCGGATTGGAGGTGGCGAGTTGGATGATCACGAAGCCCTCGTAGCTCTGGCCGTCATGGCGGCCAACCAGCGACAGGTTGGCGCCACCACTCACGTCAACCCTGCCGCCCGAGCCCGTGATGAAAAACACCACGTTGTTGCCGGTGACCGTGGCGCCACTCTTGATCGAGAGAGGAGCCTTGTCGACGATGTAGACGCCCGCGTTCAACGTCACGTTGGCGTTGGCCTGGATCTCGAGGCCGTTGCAATAGGTGCCGGCGCTGAGCGTATAGGTGCCGCGGCGCAGCCGGAGACCGTCACGGATGCAGACGTGATCCGGGTCGTAGCTCGGGATGGTGAAGGTCGGATCCCAGCTCGCCGCGCTCGGATAGGCGCTGGTGTCGGCGAACGGATCGTCGACCTGGTCGCAGCCCTGGCGAACCGAGGGGTTGAAGTTGTTATGATCCACCGCCGCGGCATTCAGTAGGCCACCCGAGCACACACCGCCCGCGTTGAACGTATATGAGCCGCCTGTCGAGTCGACCGAGTACTCGCTGTCCGAGTTCGAGTAGGCCCAGCAGGTGCCGAGCTGGGCGACCTTGCTGCCCTGCACGTCGATGCCGATGTTCGCGCTCGGATCAAGCGCGAGCAGGCAGATATTGCCCCAGGCGGATGACACTTCCTCGGTCGTCTCATTGCCCTTCTGGGCGGCCGAACGCACGTCGATCGCCAGATTGTCGATGTTGGCCATTTTCATGAAGGCGGTTGGAACATCGACGTCTGCGGTGAGCACGACCTGGCTGTTTTCGAACGTGACATCCGGCGAGAGGCCTTCGAACGAGGTGCCTTCGAGCTTTGCCGCGAACACGCCCTTCGCCATCGTGATGATGGCGTTGGCGTCGTCGTCGTCGAGCTTGGCCGCCGCGAGCGTCGCGGCATCAGCCGCGTTCTGCAGCAGCGTCTTCTTGTTGATGGCATCGCCGTAGTCCACAGCGCCGCCGATCAGCATGACGGTGGGGATCAGCATGGCCGCGAAGATCATGCCGACGTTGCCGTCCTCATTCTTAGTCCAAGAGTTCAATCCGAGACGCCGCATGTCAGTCACTCCCAAATAGTAAGCGCGCCACTCCGCTCGTGATGGGTGCATTCAACCAAAGAAGAATTGCGGGTCGAATAAATCGAGGCAGGACTATTTCCGCGAATTGTCGGGCAATTTGAGCGAGCTATCGTGTAAAATTTTAGTCGAGTTTCCGTGGGGACTGGGATCACGGACCAAATTGGTACGGCGCGGCGAGGCCATTCAATCGAATTGGAGCTAAATTTGCCTTCCGCGGTCCAGGGAATGTTAGTCCGGGGTCGATATGGTCGGCGCCAGTCGGTTCCGTCTTGGGAGTGGGAAATATGTCGAACTATTTGCGCGGTTTCGTTTCTATGGGCACTCTGGCATGCGCACTTGTCGTGGCCCCGAGCTTGGCCGGCGCTTTCGCCGGCAACGCCTGCCTCGAGGGTTTCGTGCAGGCCCATGACTATGCAGAGCTCGAGGAGCGGCTGGCGGAGTCCTTCACGGATCGACGCGCCCGGCTGGTGTTGAACTCAGAAAGCGCTGAATTGACGCTCGCCGTGACCAATCTGGAAGGTACCAGCGTCTGCGAGAACATCGCCGACCTCAACACGCAGTGCCACTGGAATCTCGGCGACGACGAGATCTTCATCATCAAGATCGACAACACGATGCGCGACACGCAAACGGCCTACGAGCTCTGCGCGCGGTAACATTCCACTTTCGAGGGGCGGCATACGAGAGGACCGGGCTTTTGGCCCGGTCCTCTTGCTTTTTGGACGTCATAGAGCGGGCCGCGGGCCGGGCGCGTTGAGCCCTCCGCATCCTCATCCCTGGATCACTCCGAACAATCTGAGCTGCCCGATTAGGCCTTCGGAAACCAACAGCGGCGGATTTCGACACGGATTTTGCGCGCTTCCATCGCCCAGCTCTTCATACCTTCGTAACCATCCGCCGCCCGTCACGCCGGCCAATTCCTAACGGCCGCCGAAGGCGATCGCTCGAATGTCATCCTGACCAGTGAGAGCCCATTCACGTTCTTTGCGGCTTGCTTGACGGCAGTCGCCGTGATTTCTGAAAACGCACCTCAAGCTTGTCTACACTCGGGAGGAAGGAAAATGCCTTCAAGCGGTGCCGTGCTCGCCGTCGACCAGGGGACGACGTCCTCCCGCGCCATCGTTTTCGGGGCCAACACCGCTATCCGGGGCGCCGGACAGCAGGAATTCCGCCAACACTACCCCCAATCCGGCTGGGTCGAGCACGATCCGGAGGATTTATGGACGACCACGGTCGCCACCATGAAGGCGGCCCTCGACAAGGCCGGACTTTCCGCAAGCGATCTGGCCGCCATCGGCATCACTAACCAGCGCGAGACAACGGTCGTCTGGGAGAGGGCCACCGGCAAACCCATCCACAACGCCATCGTCTGGCAGGACCGGCGGACGGCGGAGACCTGTGAGCGCCTCGGGGCCGAGGGCCACGAGCCGTTCGTCGCGGCCAAGACAGGTCTGCTGCTCGATCCCTACTTCTCCGGCACCAAGGCCGCCTGGATCCTGGATGAGGTGGACGGCGCACGCGCCCGGGCCGAGCGGGGAGAATTGCTGTTCGGAACGGTCGATACGTTCCTGCTCTGGCGGCTGACCGGCGGCCGGGTTCATGCAACGGACGCGACCAACGCCTCGCGGACTCTCCTCTACGACATCCACAAAGGGCAGTGGGACGCCGACCTCCTGAGATTGCTCCGCGTGCCGGCCGCCATGCTGCCGGAGGTCCGGGATTCAGCCGGCGACTTCGGCACCCTCGATCCGGCCATCCTCGGGGCGCCGGTGCCGATCCGGGGCATCGCCGGCGACCAGCAGGCGGCCGTCGTCGGCCAGGCCTGTTTCGAGCCGGGCATGATGAAGTCGACTTACGGCACCGGCTGCTTCGCCCTCCTCAACACGGGCGACAAGCCGGTCGCCTCGAACAATCGCCTCCTCACCACCGTCGCCTATCAGCTCGCCGGCAAACGGACCTATGCCCTGGAAGGTGCGATCTTCGTCGCCGGCGCCGCCGTGCAATGGCTCCGCGACGGGCTCGGCATCATCGAGAACGCCGCCGAGACGGGGCGCCTCGCCGCCTCGGCCGATCCCCATCAGGACGTCTATCTGGTCCCGGCTTTCGTCGGCCTGGGCGCGCCCTACTGGCGGGCCGATGTCCGGGGCGCGCTGTTCGGCCTGACCCGCGGCACCGGCCCCAAGGAGCTCGCCCGGGCGGCGCTCGAAAGCGTCTGCTATCAGACCCGCGACCTCCTCGAGGCCATGCAACGCGATTGGGGCAGCAAGGGCCGCACCGTGCTTCGGGTCGATGGCGGCATGGTCGCCTCGGATTGGACGATGCAGGCGCTGGCCGACATCCTGGATGCCCCCGTCGATCGGCCTCAGGTACTGGAGACCACGGCGCTGGGTGCGGCCTATCTGGCGGGTCTGGCGGCCGGCGTTTATCCCGAACCGGCCGAGTTCGCGAAGACTTGGCGCCTCGAACGCCGCTTTGCGCCAGCCATGGAGGCGAGCCTGCGAGATCGCAAATACGCCGGCTGGAAGGATGCGGTCGGCCGCCTCACGCGGGATTGAGCAAGGTCAAATCGCATATGGAGTTGTCGTCGAGAACATGAACTCACAGCGTACCTTCCTCCCCCTTTCTATGGGGGAGGACTGTTCGCCTTGGGTTTAGCGCCAGCTAAACCCTTAGGCGAACATAGGTGGGGGTGCTCGTCCCACGATCGCCGTGCTCAAAAAGTTTTCGCCAGCTACCCGATAAACACGTCCAGCGAAACGTGATGTGCGGCACGAGCACCCCCACCTTGGCGCACCTAAGGACTTACCGGCTGCGCCGCTAAGTCCAAGGCGCGCGGTCCTCCCCCATAGAAAGGGGGAGGAAAAGGTGCGGTGACTTCACGGCGTCCAAAGGATCGCGAGATGCGGTCGGCCGCCTCACGCGGGATTGAGCAAGGTCAAAGGCAGGACTGCTCCGTTCGGTCATTCTGCCCCCCAAACCCGTGGCCCATCGGCCGAACCGGGAGGGAAGGCACATGGCGACCCAGAGGACAGGCTCGGTGCCGCCGGACAGCACCAACGGCGTCGATCACCTCGATCCGCTCGATGCGCTCGAGCATGACCACGCCTTCCAGCTCGAGCTCTGCGACCTCATGGAAGGGTTGGCCGACAGCCTGCCCAGTGGCGATGTCGTCATCGCCGCGGCCGTCGTGCCGGTGCTGCGGCACGGCGTGACCGGCCACATGCGGCTCGAGGAGGAAGCTCTATTTCCGCTGCTGCACCAGCATTGCGCCGGCCGGCCCGAGGTGCATGTGGTCACCACCCAGCTGACGCGCGAGCACGGTTCCGACGTCGGCTTCCTCGAGGAAGTGGCCGATGCGCTCGATGCGTTCGTGTCGGAAGGCATTCGTCGAGAACCCTGAAATGCTCGGCTACATGCTGCGCTTCTTCTTCGAGAGCCAGCGGCGGCACATCGAATGGGAGAACCGGGTCTTGATCCCGCTGGCGCGCTCCGTGCTGACGGCGGCCGACAAGCAGGTGCTGCGCCGCTCGCTCGCCGAGCCAGGCCTGCGATGCAACAGCCGGACCTTCTTCAAGGAGTATCGCCGGGCGCATGCGCGGCGCGCCGCGGCGGGCCATTGAGCGGCCGTCTGGTCAGATCGGCAGCACGTCCTCGAGCAGCTTCCCGAGCTTGGCCTCCGGCGTCTTCGTCAAGTCCTTGTCGAGCGTGTTGATGAGCCGTTGTTGGAGGCGCGGCGTCAGGGCGGCCCGCAAGTCGCCCAGCATCACCGGCGGCGCCACGACGATGAGGCGGTCGAAGCGGTCCTCTCCGGCATGCGTGTCGAGACGCTCGATAATGCCGAGCGTGAAACGCTTCTCCTCGAGACGCTCCGGATCGCTGCGCGGCGACACGGCATGCCTGGCGGTGCCGACGCTTTCGTAGGACCGGCCGGGCCTGTCCGCGCCGATCTCGTGCGCGAGCTTGTGATCCGTCTCGAAGGCCATGCCGGGCACCGCGGAGAAATCGTTTCCGGCACCCCGCCATTGCAAGACCTTGGCGCGGGAGGCGTCGGCGATCAGAATCCAAATGCGGGCGGCTGTCATGGGGAACTCCTCGACATTTCGGTTAGAGCACGTTCAGGCGAAGTGGAGACCGGTTCGCCGTAAGAACGTGCTCAAAATCAAGAATCTAGAGCGGGTTCTTGATTCCGGTCGGTCTGAACCCGCTCTGGACGATCACCGGATCGGCCTGCGGTCGCATTGACACCCGTCAAGGCCGCCGTGCGGAGAACGCCGCGCTCCAAGGCTCGCGCTCGGGGCCGGGCTTCGCATATAGTCATTGCCATCGGTACACCAAGAGGCCGGGGAGACGCGCCACGTGCGACGGGTAGACGCCAGCGATCGCGAATTCCGCACCGCGCTCGGTTGCTTTGCGACCGGGGTCACCATCATCACGGCGCTAGGGCCGCGCGGTGAGCGGCTCGGCAACACAGTCAATTCCTTCACCTCCGTCTCGCTCGATCCACCGCTCATCCTCTGGTGCATGGGCCGGCATGCGCTCAGCCTCAACGCCTATCTCTCGACCGATCAGTTCGTGGTCAACATCCTCGCCGAGGAGCAGATCGCGCTGTCGGCCCAGTTCGCGCGCTCGAAGGGCGACAAGTGGGCTGGCGTCGCGTGCGAGACGGGCAGCCTCGGCATTCCGGTGCTGACCGAGGCTGCCGCCATTTTCGAGTGCAAGACGCGGCACACCTACATGGGCGGCGATCACGTGATCTTCGTCGGCGAGGTGGTGGCGGCGGCGTTCGATACCGAGCGCAAGCCGTTGGCCTTCCATCAAGGAAAGTATCGCCGGTTGGGCGCTGCCTTGTCGCAACCGGCCAAGCTCATCGAGGAGATCGCGGGCGCGCTGCCGCCCGACGACCAGCCGTTCAACCGGTAGAGTTCATCGGCCCGCGTCCGACGAGATGAGTTGCGCCAGACGGAAGGCGCAAGCCACGCCGACGAGTGCCAGGGGCACGAACGTCAGATACAGCGGCACCGCGGCCGTCGCAGCCGTGTCGCGCGTGAAGCCCTGGGCAAATCCATTGGCATTGGCGATGATGCCGGCGAACGCCCCGCCGATCGCATAGCCCATGCGCTGCAGGGTCGAGAAGGCCGCGGCCGCGATCTCCTTCTCGTCTGCACGAGCGGCCTCGACGACGGCGCGGTTCGCGAATGGCCAGGCGATGCCGAAGCCGCCGCCTTGCAGAAGCGCAAAGAAGAGGATGCCCGGAATCGAGCCGGCCGGTATGGCCCAAGCGAAGCCCGCGAGCCCCGTCACGATCATCAGCGCGCCGGCGCGGATGATGAAGGCCTCGCGATGGCGCGGCGCATTGGCGACGAGGATCGACATCAGCGACCAGGCGACCGATTCGCCGGCGATCAGCAGGCCCGTCCTCACCGGCGAGAGTTCGTGTAGTGCCGCCAGCAGCAACGGGCCGTAGAACAGGAAGGACACCGTCGAGATCGACAGCGCGCCGACCATCAGCATGCCGGACCCACCGATCGTTCGGAGATCGAAAGCGCGCGAGGGGAAGAGGCGGGCTTGGCCGTTGCGGCTGTCCATGAGGAAGAATGCGAGGATGCCGGCGACACCGGTGGCAACCAGCGCCGCGGACATGCCGGCGCGCTGCTCGAGGCCGGCGGCGGCGACCACGGAGATGCCGATCGCCAGCACCATCAGGGCCGCGAACGGGAAACGGCTGGCGTGGCTTCCTCCGCGCTCGGGCGGGGCCTCGTGCCGGAGCACCACGAGGCAGGCGAGGCCATAGGCGATCGCTAACCCCGCGAAGATCAGGAACCCCGATCGCCAGTCGAGATACTCGACGGCGAGGCCTCCCATCAGCGGCCCACCAAACGCCGTCACGCCCCAGACGACCGATAGGATCGCCATCAGCTGCGGCCAGATGCTGGACGGAAAGTACCGCTGGATCCCCACCATCGAGAGGGCAATCAGCGCGCCGCCGCCGAAGCCGCTGACGAGACGCCCGCCGAGCGCCACCGGCATCGTCGGCGCGAGCCCGGTGACGACGGCGCCCACGGCAAAGATCAGCGCCGCGACCACCATATTCGTGCGGACCGTCCAGTAGGTCGCAAGCCGTCCGGTTGCGGCACCCGCCACGATCGAGCCGATCTCGTAGATGGCGAAGCTCCAGCCGGCCATCTCCACGCCGCCGATCTCGCGCACCATCGCCGGCATGATGGTCGAGATCATGTTCTCGGCGCCCGCATGGAAGGTAATGCCGAGGGCGACGAAGCAGAAGCGCGGCAGCACGCCCGTGCGCCAGAGCGAGGACCAGTCGGTTGCGGTGGTGGAGCTATTGGCCAAGGATCGGTTCCGGCGGCTTGCACTGCGGCGCGCGGGGCAACCTATCGGAAGGGGAGGGGCATTGCACCGGCGCTGCGGGCCCTCGCATGGGAGACCTGCCGCAAGCGAGGTGGGCTCGCATTTGGCCCGGCGACCACCGGCTGGTAGTCTCAACTGGCATGAGCCGAAGCAAAGATATCATCGTTGTGGGCGCCGGCATTGCCGGTGCGGCGACCGCGTACTATCTGGCGAAGTCGGGCCAGCGCGTACTGCTGCTCGAGGCCGAGCGGCCGGCGTTTGGAGCGAGCGGACGCAATCCGGGCTTCCTCTGGTTGCAAACCAAGCAGGCCGGCGACCAGATGGCGCTGGCGCTGCAGGGCCGGGCGTTTACCGACACGCTCGAAAATGAAGTTGGCGCGTTCGGCTTTCGCGCCTCGGGCGGGTTGATCGTCTACCGGGACGAGCGCCTCGCGCCCGTCGCAGAAGCTTTCGTCGCCGACCGGCGCCGCGCAGGCCTCGAGGTCGAGCATGTCGATCGGAAACGGCTATTGGGGTTCTGCGCGCAGTTCGGGCCAACAGTGATCGGCGGCATCTACAATCCGCTCGATGCCTATCAGGATACGCTGGCGCTGGTCGATCGCCTCGTGGCGCGCGCGATAGAGCTTGGCGCCGAAGTGCGGGCGCCGGCGCGCGTAGCGGCTTTGCGCATCTCATCCGGGCGCTGCACGGGCGTCGGGCTCTCGGATGGCACGGCGATTGGTGCGGACCACGTCGTGCTGGCGTCGGGTCCCGGCGCCAGGGATCTGCTGCAACCCATCGGTCTCGCGCCGACGTGGACGACCTACCGCTTCGAAGCCGCCGAGACCGCGCCGGCGCCCTTCGAGATCGGACCGGTGGTGTGCGGGCAGGCGTTGTTCCGTTTCTTCACGCCGCCGGGCTTCGAGAAACGGCAGATCGAGTTCGATCCTTGGTCACCCGCCCGGTGCCGATGGTGAGGACCGGGGCTTTACGGAGCAGATCACGCAGTCGGGCGATGGACGTCTGAGATTTGGCTGCGCCTACACAACTGGCGAGGTCGCGGACCACGCGACCGTGCGCGGGCAAGCGCTGGCCATGAGCATCCTACCGGAGACGATTCCGGCGCTCGCGAACCTGGCCCTGACGCGGAGTTGGGCCGGTATCGTTGCGGCCCCCGCCGACGGTCTCCCCATCATCGATCCCCGCCCGGGCATCGACGGGCTCTCCCTCAACATCGGGCACTTCTTCGGCAATCTCGCGGGCGCGTATAGCGGCAAGCTGCTGGCCGACGCGCTAACTGGGCGCACGCCCGCGTTCGAACTGACGCGGCTCGGTGTCGCGCGCGCGTTGGAGGCCGGGTCGCCGGCGTAGGCGGCAGAAGCCGCCCAGCCTACGCGCTCTTCCTTCCCGACTCGATCGCCTTCTGCACGCCCTTGGCGCGGTTCAGCTTGAGCTTCGCCTTGTCCTTGCTCTTGGCGTTCGACCAGATCTTGCCGATGAAGGTCAGGAACTCCTTCAGCTCGTCATCGAGCGCGCCGCGCTTCTCGCACATCTCGACGAGGCGGAAGTCGGGTGTGTTGTTGGCTTCGACCAGTACCGGGCCACGGCCGGTCACTGCGATATCCCAACCGATCAGCGGCACATGCGGAAGATCGCGAGCGGTTGATATCGCAAGCTCGAGCGCCTCATGCCAGCAAGGCACCTTGGCGCCGAGGAGCGTCGCGCCGGTATCGGGATGCGTGACGATCTCCTCCTGCATCGGGCCGATGCCACGGATGACGCGCGTGACGGTGCCGCTCCCGGTGTTGACGGCGGCGAGCATGTTACCGTTGCGCCAGAAATTGTCGGCGCGGTTCGAGCCGGCCGCGACCTTCCAGCAGGCGCGGAACACCTTCGGACCCTTTGGGCCAAAGGCCGTATAGACGCGGATGGTGCCGATCCGGTCGCCCATCAGGGCCTGCATGTCGGGATGGGCTTCCAGCCGCTCCTGGAACATATAGCCGCCGACATAGCGGACGGTGATTTCATGCGCGAGTGCTTCCGGAGCCACGCGCCGGCCGCCGCGCAGGATCAACTCACCCGTCGTCTCGTCGCGGCCGTCGATCGAGACGGTGCCGAGCGAAAGCGAGGAATTGCAGGGTTTGCCGAACAGCGGGAAATCCGTCGTGGTCTTCAGGAATTGGACGATGTCGCCGCCCTTCCGCTGCATGTTGAAGGCGGGCATGTGGAGGTGGGGATGATAAAGCGCCTTCTGCTTGATGGTCGGGAAACCGTAGCCCGCCATCAGCGTGTAGAAGACGATTTTGTCGGAGACGACCGAGAACCAGTGCTCGTTCTGATTGGCTTCGAGGCCGATCTGCTTGGAGCCACGCATGCCGAGGAAGGATTTCTTGTCCTGGCCGCCGAGCGCCTGATCATCGTAGAGGCGGAGATCGAAGTATTCCTCCGTCGAGACCTTGCCGGGGCCGAAGGACAGGCGGGCGATCTCGGCCACCATCTGCGGCAGCGATTTGCCCGTTTTCTCGGAGACCAGCTTCAGCATCTGCGGCAACGGCAGCGGCTTCTCGGGCGGATCGATGTCGAGGATGCGCTGTGGCTTTGCGGGCACGGCGGCGGCTTCGGATGTGGGCTCTGTCGCGACGGCGGGGGCGCTCATGGAAACTCCTGACGGCATCTCTCGCGGTGAGTTTCCGCCAGTTTGGTAAAGGCCGAATTTATCGCCGCGTCAGGGATTTGGGCTCCCCGGCTTCGCGGATGTCGCAGGGCTTGTCTGCGTCCGAGGGCCTTTGCAGGCGGAGCGCTCACCGGCTAGAGGAGGGGTAACAAAGGGAGGATCTCAATGACCGACAACTTCATGCCGCTCGGCATCAACCCCTGGCCGCGCTTTGCCCATATCGCCACCTTCATGCGGCTGCCGCATGTGGCGCTCGACGATCCAAGGGTTAGTCAGCTCGATATCGGCCTCGTCGGCGTGCCCTTCGACCAGGGCGTCACCAACCGCACCGGCCCGCGCCATGGGCCCCGCCAGATCCGCGATCAGTCCTCCATCATTCGCCGCTTCCACCGCACGCACAACTTCTCGCCATTCATGCTGGCCAATTGCGCCGACATGGGCGACAGCCCGGTCAACCCGGCCGATTTGCCGGATGCCCTCGAGCGCATCACGGGCTTTTATTCGGAGCTGAAGAAGAAGGGCATCTTGCCGCTGACGGCGGGCGGCGATCACCTGATCTCGCTGCCGATTCTGAGGGCCCTCGCAAAGGATGGCCCGGTCGGCATGGTGCATTTCGACAGCCACACCGATCTCTACGACGAATATTTCGGTGGCTTCAAGATCACGCACGGCACGCCCTTCCGCCGCGCTATCGAGGAGGAGCTGCTGGACCCTAAGCGCATCATACAGATCGGCATCCGCGGTTCCATGTATGCCGCCGACGATCACGAATGGGCCGAGAAGAATGGCGTCCGCCTCCTCTTTATCGAGGATGTGTTCGAGATGGGCTTCGAGAAGGTGATCAAGGAGGCGCGCCGGGTCGTCGGCGACAAGCCCACCTATCTCTCTTTCGATGTCGACGGCATCGATCCGACCTATACGCCCGGCACGGGCACGCCGGAGATTGGCGGCTACAACCCGCGCGAGGCCCAGCAGATGCTGCGCGGCTTGAAGGGTTTGAACTTCATCGGTGCCGATGTGGTGGAAGTCTCGCCGCCGTTCGACAATACGGGTGGCACGGCGCTGGTGGCGGCAAACCTGATGTTCGAGATCCTGTGCCTGCTCGCCGATAATGTGGCGCGCGCCAAGAAAGGCGCATCGAAGGGGAAGGCGCGGAAGTAGTGGCGTGTGTTCCCACTGACGTCGTTTCGGCGTCCATGCGGAGCATGGTTCCGCCATGACGTGCCGGACTCCATCCGGCCGTCGAGCAAGACGCAGCCTCGCCGATCGGCGCGACCGAATGCCGTAGGGGCTTGGATGGATGCGGGCCGTCGCTGGCATGACGGATGTGGTGGAGGCGGGGTGGGATCAAACCACGCCGTTCCGCAGCACCGTGTCCCCGCGTGCCAGCCGATCGAGGTTCTCGATCAGGATGTCGATGACATTGGCCTCGTGGCGGCGGGTTTCGCCGGCGGTGTGGGGCGTCAACACCACATTTTCGAGCGACCAGAGCGGGGAGGCGGCATCGAGGGGCTCGGTGGCGGTGACGTCGATGCCGGCGCCGGCGATGCGGCGGGACGCCAAGGCCTCGATGAGGGCCGGTTCGTCGACGACCGGGCCGCGCGCGACATTGATCAGATAGGCCGACGGCTTCATGGCCGCCAGGGCGGTGGCATCGATGAGCCCGCGGGTTTCCGAGGTGAGCGGGCAGGCGAGCACGACGGCGTCGGCCTCGGGAAGTAATGTCAGCAATTCGGCTTGCGTACCGATCCGATCGACACTGGCAATCGCGCCCGCCGACCGCTTGATGCCGATCACCCGCATGTCGAATGCCTTGGCGATCCGGCTGATGCGCTGACCGATGCGGCCGAGGCCGACGATGAGCAGCGTCTTGCCCGCGAGCTCGTCCTCCCGCGCGCCCAGATCCGAGATCATGCCTCGCCAGAAGCGTTTGTGCTGATTGTCGCGCGCCTCACTCATACGCCGCGTGAGGGCCAGAAGCAGCGCGAAGGTATGTTCGCTCACGGCATTGGCATTGGCGCCGGCCGCATTGGCGAGGCGGATGCCGCGCGACTTGAGAGTGGCGATATCGAAATGATCGTAGCCCGCCGAGCAGAGCTGGATAAAGCGGACGTTGGGGATCTTATCGAGGAGGGTGTTGTCCCAGAATCCCGAAAGGCAGAGCACTTCGGCTTCGGAAAGTCTCGCGAGCGCGTCGGCCTTCGACCAGGCATGGATGTGCGGACAGTCGCCCTGGCGCGCCTCGAAGGCCTCGCCGAGCCGGTAGGCGGTGTGGCCGAAGAGAATGAAGGGTTTCGAGCTCATGCGACGGTTCCCCCAGTTGCCTCGCGCACGAGGCGGTGGAAATAGGCGACGCCCTGCTCGTGCTTGGGGCTGAGCGGCCCCGCCTCGTAGACACCCGCCTCCAGATTGCGCTGCACGATCTCGCACATCGGAAAATCTTCCTCGACGACAGCGCACGTCGTGGCCGAGGCCCTCTGCTTGGCCTCGTCCGAAAGACTGGCCTCGGGATCGAAGTAGAAGTCGAAGGTGAGGCGGAGCTGGCGCGGCGCCACGGGCAGGATGCGGCAGATATTGAAGCCGTTGCCGTAGACGCCGATGGTGTTGTTGGGCCACCGCCACATAAAAAGCCCCTGATAAGTCCCTTGCGCGCGCGCGCCCGAGCGATGAATGGAGACGCGGTTGGCGTTCTCGACGCGGTAAGTCGCCATGTCGAGATCCCGCGCCAGCCCCTTGTGCATCAGCGGGATGTGATAGCCTTCCAGATAATTGTCGACATAGGTCTTCCAGTTGAAGGGGAGATCGTAGGTCTGGCGGCGGAAGAATTGATAGCGCTCGATCGGGATGTCCGCCGTTGCCGTCACGAGATCACCGAGCCCGTCGGTGAGCGGCCTTGTGCCTGCATCGAGATTGACGAAGACGAAACCACGCCATTCCGCGACGGCAATTGGTTGCAGCGCCAGAGCGACACCATCAAAGGTATCGTTCCCGTCTGCAAAGTCCGGCCGACGGACCAATCGCCCATCCGTATCATAAAGCCAGCCGTGATAGCGGCAGCGCAGCGCGCCCGTGTGCCCGCAGCCGTCCTCGACGAGCGGCCCGGCGCGATGCCGGCAGACATTGTGAAATCCCTTGAGCGCGCCCTGCTTGTCGCGAATGACGAACAGCGGCCAGCCGGCGATCGCCTCGGCGACATAGTCGCCGGGCTTCTGCAATTCGCGAGCGTGCCCGATCAGCAGCCATTCGCGACCGAAGATGGCCGACCGCTCGGCGGCAAATGCCGATGGTTCGTGATAGCCGGATGCCTTGAGAGTTGTTTCGAGCGGCGTGTCGGTCATTGCACCAACCTGCGACCGTTTCCTTTGCGGTGGGGAGGGCGGCCTGCCGGTCGCCCTCGATGTCACCCGCTCGCCAGCCGCTCGATCTCGGCGCCGCAGCGGGAGAGCTTCTCCTCCAGGCGTTCGAAACCGCGGTCCAAGTGATAGACGCGGCTGATGAGCGTCTCGCCATCGGCGATGAGGCCGCCAATCACGAGCGAGACGGAGGCGCGCAAATCGGTTGCCATCACCGGCGCGCCGGCGAGCCGCTTGACGCCGCGAATACGGGCCTGGTCGCCGTGCAGCGAGATATCGGCGCCGAGCCGAACGAGCTCCTGCACATGCATGAAGCGGTTCTCGAAGATCGTCTCGCGGATCGTCGAGGTGCCGTTCGCCGTCGTCGTCAGCGCCATGAGCTGGGCCTGCAGATCGGTCGGGAAGCCGGGGAAGGGTTGCGTCTCGACATCGACCGGGTCGAGGCCCTTGCCGTTTCGCGCTATGCGCAGGCCGTTCGGCTTCTGCTCGACCGTGACGCCGATCTTCTGCATGACGTCAAGCGCTGCTTCCAGATGTTCGTATTCGGCGCCCTCGAGCAGCACATCGCCGCCGGTCGCGGCCACCGCCATCGCGAAGGTGCCGCTCTCGATGCGATCGGGAAGCACCGCATGGCGCGCGCCTTCGAGGCGGTCGCTACCCTGGATGCGCAGGATGTGCGTGCCGATGCCTTCGATCTTGGCGCCCATGGCGATGAGGCAGCGCGCGACATCGCCGATCTCGGGCTCGCTCGCGGCGTTCTCGATGAGCGTCTCGCCCTTGGCGAGTGCGGCGGCCATCAGCACATTGTGAGTCGCGCCGACAGAGACCTTCGGGAAAAGCACGCGGGCCCCGCGCAGGCCCTTTGGCGCCTTCGCCGTCACATAGCCGCCCTCGGTCTCGATCTCGGCGCCGAGCGCCTTCAAGCCCTGAAGATGCAGATCGACCGGCCGCGTGCCGATGGCGCAGCCGCCGGGCATCGAGACTTTCGCTATGCCGCAGCGGGCAACCAGTGGCCCCAGCACCCAGAAGCTCGCGCGCATGCGGCTGACGAGCTCATAGGGGGCGGTGGTGTCGACGATATCGCGCGCCGTCAGGTGGAAGGTTTCACCCAGCGGCCCGCCCGATTTCGCCCGCTTGCCATCGACCGCCAGATCGACGCCGTGGTTGCGCAGGATGCGCGCCAGCAGCATGACGTCGGCGAGATTGGGCACGTTCTCGAGCGTCAGCGTCTCCGACGTCAGCAACGAGGCGATCATCAGCGGCAGGGCCGCGTTCTTGGCGCCCGAGATCGGAATGATGCCGTTGAGGCGATTACCCCCGACAATGCGGATTCTGTCCATGGTGCTCCCTCGGCCGCTGCAACCCGAATATGCGCGCCGGCCCTGGGCTTGTCCTAGAGGACAAGGCCCCCCCCGGGCAAGCGCCGGGCGCCGTCAAGGAAAACCGGGTACGGATTAACCCGGCCGGGAATCGCCGTTCGAGGCTTTTGGGGGAGCCATCTCCGAAATCTCGTCCGCCGCCGACCGCGCCCGGCTTTGGGCCTTGCGGCGTTTCAAATTCACCCGGAGCGCCTCGGCGAGCCGGGCCTTCTTGGCGTCGGAGGTCGATTGACCGGGTGTTTTGGCCATGGCTTGGTCTTGTTCCCTTGCGGCATTGGTTCAAGCAAGCTTCGCTTGCCTCGGCAAGGGGGCTGTGGCAGGTTCCCCGCGCCGTTAACCGCTTCGCGTCGTCTTTTTTCGCGAATGTCCGGCCGTACCCGGTTGCCGCTGTAGCTCAGGGGTAGAGCACACCCTTGGTAAGGGTGGGGTCGGAGGTTCGATTCCTCTCGGCGGCACCAGTTTTTCAGCCAGCATAGCCATATCTTGGATGCCCTATGGCGCTATTCGATCTGATGGACTCAGATCGGCTCTCTAGGGTGTTTCCGTTTTTCGTTGAATCACTCCAACACCCTAATTCCTTGGTTTGTCGTGCTTCTTTTCGGAAAACCGCTTCGCATCCCGGCCTTCGCCGGGACAGGCTTTTTCCGGAAGCACTCTAGGCTGTTGGTTTTGAGCACTTTCTTGCGATCAATCGCTATCCACTTGGAAGGACAAGTGCTCTAAGCGCCGGCCGAGAGGAACCCGCTTCTCGCCTCGAATGAAGCGGGCCCGCGTTCTCAGGTCAGGCCACATTCGCGGTATAGATTGAGCGAGACGCAGCGAGCGCGGAGCGCACAAATGGCGAGGCGAACGGTGCCAAGCAAGAGCAAGAACGCGGACAAATCCGGCACAGACGCCGCGCAATCACCCTCCGCCCTCATCGACGCGCGCATCGCCGGGCTTGGCGATTGGCGCGGCAAGACGCTTGCGCGCATGCGCGCCCTCATCCACGAGGCCTGCCCCGAGGTCGAGGAGACCTGGAAGTGGCGCGGCGTGCCGGTGTTCGAGAAGGGTGGCATCCTCTGTACGGGCGAGACCTACAAGGAGGTCGTGAAGCTCACCTTCGCCAAGGGTGCGAAGCTTGCCGATCCGAAGCACCTCTTCAATGCGAGCCTGGAGGGCAATGCGCGGCGAGCGATCGATATTCGCGAAGGGGAGATGGTCGATGCGGCCGCCTTCAAGGCGCTCATCAAGGCGGCGACGGCCGCGAACTCTGGTAAAGTGAAGGCGGCGAAGTCCGCGGCGCGCGCGAAAAAGCCGGTCAAGCTCCTCTCGGGCGGCAATCCGCAAATCGCCAAGGGAGAAGGTGACGCGCCGGTTCAAGACTACATCGCGGCCCTATCCGGCTGGCAACGCGACCTCGCCCGCCGTCTCGACGTGCTCATCGTCAAAACCATGCCGGGCGTGAAGAAAGCGGTCAAATGGAACTCGCCGTTCTACGGCATCGAGGGCCAGGGCTGGTTCCTCGCGGTCCACGCCTTCACGCGCTATCTGAAAGTCACCTTCTTCCAGGGCACGTCGCTGAAGCCCGTCCCACCTGGCGGCACCGCCAAAGACGCGCGCTGGATCGACTTCCACGAGGGCGAGACGATCGATGGGCCCGAGATGGCGCGTTGGGTGAAGCAGGCGGCGGCAGTGAAGGGGTGGGGGAAGTAGCGGGCTTCACCCCCCACCCTTCATCTGCTTCTCCATCTCCTCGCACGGGTCGGGGCGTGAGGTTCCCGGCGTGATCCAGATGTAGTCGGCGGCGGGAAGGCCGGCGGCGTCGAGCGGCACGAGGTCGGCGGGGGAGCCCGCCTCGGGGTCGACTTCCAGAAGCGCAACGCTGGCGATCTCGGCGCGCGCGACGCCGCGCCCCTCGAGCACATAGGGCACGGCGCGGTCGCGGCGCCCATGGCCGTTGCCGGTGATGAGGAGGGCGCGACCGCCACGCCCGGCCGATGCCAGCAGCGTCTCCGCCATGGTCGCATCGCGCAAGCGCTGCGCCAGCGCCATCTGGGGCAGGATCTTCTCCGGCAGCATGCCGCAATGGGAGGCCGCGATCTCGGACTGCATTGCCTCCTCGGCATCGCCGGGGAGTGGTTGATCGAGGCCGAGACGCTCGGCTTCGGATTTGTCGAGGGCGGCGATCCCCTGCTTCGCAAGCGCCCGGGCCTTGTCGCGCGGCGCGTTGCCGGCAAGGAGCGCCGCGCCCGTTTCCTGGGCGGCTTCCGCGATCGGCTGATAGCTCGACCATTGCGGCCATCCCCGCGCCTCCCAGTCGAGCGCTTTCCCCAAGCCGGCCGGGCTCCAGTCGGTCACCGCCTGGAAGGCCGCGAGTGCTGCCGCCTGATCGGTCTCCACCATCTCGAGGACCACGGCCGAGGGTTTCAGTTGCGCGAGGAGCCAGGCCTGAAGGCGGTGATGATCGGGGTTGTCATGGAACTCGCCGAGGATAACGAAACGTTTGCTGGCAAGCGCGACGACAAGCTCCTCCGGTTTCAGCTCGCGCGCTTCCGCGACACCCCAGATGAGTCCGGAGATGTGATGTGTCGCCCACAACTCCGACTCGAAGGACGCCCACGGCTTTTCGCGCCAATCGGCGGCGGCGAATGAGGGAAAGAGCGTGCTTGCGAGGAGGAGTGCTGCTGCGAGGTAGGCGATCGCTGTCGCGTTCCTCCCTCCCCCTCGTGGTACCGGAGGCGCGCCTCCGGCACGACAGGGGGAAGGGGGAGCCGCGCATATCCACTGAGAACGACGTAACGGCAGCATAGCGAGCGTGCCCAACCGCCCGCTCACACCCCATGCTCCGGCAGCCCGGGCATGCCCTTCCTCACCCGCATCGAGTTCACGAAGCGGCGGAAGAGATAGTGGCTGTCTTCGGGGCCGGGCGAGGCCTCGGGGTGATACTGGACGGAGAAGACGGGCTTGCCTTTGACGCGCAGCCCGCAATTGGAACGATCGAACAGCGACACATGCGTCTCCTCGACATCCGACGGCAGCGAGGCGCGGTCGACCGCGAAGCCGTGGTTCATGGAGGTGATCTCGACCTTGCCGGTGGTGTGATCCATGACCGGGTGATTGGCGCCGTGGTGGCCCTGATGCATCTTCATCGTCCGTCCGCCGAGCGCGATGCCCAGCATCTGATGGCCGAGACAAATCCCAAATAGCGGCACGCCTGAGGCGACGAGCCTCTTGATCTCGGGCACGGCATACTGGCCGGTCGCCGCAGGATCGCCCGGACCGTTCGAGAGGAACACGCCATCGGGCTTGCGCGCGAGGATCTCCTCGGCCGAGGCCGTCGCTGGAACGACCGTGACTTTGCAGCCGGCCGAGGTCAGGCAGCGCAGGATGTTCCGCTTGATGCCATAGTCGACGGCGACGACCGAGAGCGGCCGGTCAGCCGCCTGTCCGTAGCCCGAGCCCCAACGCCATAGCGTCTCATCCCACGCATAGCTCTGCCCGGCCGTCACGTCCTTGGCGAGGTCCATGCCGACGAGGCCGGACCAGGCCGCCGCATCCGACTTCAACGCCGCGATATCGAACTTACCCGCCCGATCATGCGCGATAACCGCGTTCGGCATGCCCTTCTCGCGGATCAGCGCCGTCAGCGCACGCGTGTCGATGCCGGCAAGGCCGACGATGCCGCGGGCGCTGAGCCAAATGCCCAACGTCTCGGCCGACCGGTAGTTCGATGGCAGCGTAATGTCGGCCTTCAGCACCACACCGCGCACGCCCGAGCGGGAGGCGAGGTTCGAGGTCTCGGTGTCCTCGGCATTGGTGCCGGTATTGCCGATATGGGGGAAGGTGAAGGTGATGATCTGGCCGGCATAGGAGGGGTCGGTCAGGATCTCCTGGTAGCCGGTCATGGCCGTATTGAAGCAGACTTCGCCGGTGGCCTGACCCGTGGCGCCGAGGCCAAAGCCTTCGATCACGGTGCCGTCGGCGAGCACGAGGAGCGCCGTGACCGGCCGAGGTGGCCAGGCGCTCGTTGCCGCCGCTTTGGTGATCTTGGCCATCGGTGTCCTCGGAGGGTCCCCGATCCGGGACAGGGCGGAAGCTAGCGCACTTTCCGGCGAAGTGGAAACCGGTTCGCCGCAAGAAAGTGCGCCAAGCCAAGACGCGCACTTTCCGGCGAAGTGGAAACCGGTTCGCCGCAAGAAAGTGCGCCAAGCCAAGACGCGCACTTTCCGGCGAAGTGGAAACCGGTTCGCCGCAAGAAAGTGCGCCAAGCCAAGGGCCTAGATCGGCATTCCGAATCCGCTGGATCGGCTGCTGATCTATGGGAGGGGAGGGTGCGGGTCAACGCGTCAGCCAAGGCCCGGATGTCGCGGGCTTGCCAAAGCGGGCGGGAAAGCCTTTTCCTGCGGGCTGCTCATCCACAGGAGGCCGCCCATGCGCGAGAAGATCAATCAGACCCTGAAGGACGCCATGAAGGCCGGCGACAAGGCGAAGGTCTCGACGCTGCGGCTCATCACTTCCGCCATCAAGGATCGCGACCTCGGCATTCGCGGCGAGGTGCCGTCCGCCCCCATCGGCGACGCCGAGATCACCGACGTGCTCGCCAAGATGGTCAAGCAGCGCCAGGAAAGCATCGCCATCTTCGAGCAGAACGCCCGTCAGGATTTGGCCGACAAGGAAAAGGCCGAGCTCGCGCTGATCCTGTCGTTCATGCCGGCGCAACTCGACGAGGCCGCCATGGTGGAGGCGATCGTGGCGGCCATCGCGGCCGTGGGCGCGACAAGCCCGAAGGACATGGGCAAGGTGATGGCCAAGCTCAAGGCCGAGTTCGCCGGCAAGATGGATTTTGCGAAGGCGAGTGGGATGGTGAAGGGGCGGTTGGGGTAGCGAGCTCACATGCATTTGCATTGCATTCTGAACTTGTCCATTGGTGCGAACCTGAGAGCCAACCAATTGCCGTGGGAGGGCGCTGCTCGCTCGAGGGCGTGCTGGAGGAGAATCCGTCGGTCACCAAGGGATGAGCAGGCGATCGCATCAGCGGAGCTACGGCTGCCATTTCGCCAAGCGCAGATTAAGTGGGAAGTGTTTCTTGTTGAGGCTCAGAGATGACAACAGTTGACGTCGCCATTGTGGGAGCGGGCTTTGCCGGCTTATCGGCCGCCCATGCTTTGCGGGCCGGTGGCGCAAGCATCGCGGTGTTCGAAGCGCAGGATCGGGCAGGGGGACGCGTGAAGTCCGTCCGGCACGACGATGGATTTATGTATGACTGCGGCGGGCAGTTCTTCTGCCGAGGCATGGCCAATCTGATGGGCCAGCTGAAGCGATATGGGCTGACGTACCGCGTCTTACGGCATGACCCGGGAGCGGTCGGCATTGTGCTGGGCGAGCGGCGGAACTCCAACGAAGACTTTCTCGCGCACGACTGTTGGGCGGCCCTTTTCGAAGCGGCCCCCGACGCCGCCGATAGCATGGCGGATTGGATCGCGAGCCTGCCGCTCGATGCGGCGGCCAAGGCGAAGATCCGCTCCGGCGCCGAGGAGTTGTGGTGTAGCAGAATAGAGGATCTGTCGTTCCGCTCCATCCGCGAGAGGATGGAGCGGGTCGACGGTCTCGACGGGAACATTATGGAATACGCCTGCGTCGAGGGGCTGGGAACGCTGGCGGCGCGGATGGCCGAAGAGCTTGGCCCAACTCTATTTTTGAACTCGCCGGTGTCTGCCGTGGGCCGCCAGGGCGGGCTGTTCCAGGTGGCCACACCCGGCGGTCAGGTCGCGGCGCGGCACGTGGTCTTCGCCGCCAATCCGGTCGTGCTGGGTCGCGTCAGGTGGACAGCACCCGAGGACCAGTGGCTCGCCGATTTTCCCAAACGCTTTGCCCCCGGCCAGATGCGCAAGATCGTGATGCGTTACGCAACGGCCTTCTGGCAGGGCAGCGATTTCGGCTGGCCGGGTCAGACCGACAACCCCGCGGGCCTTTCGGTGATGAACTCGTCCGACGATGCGGGTGGCTTTGATGTGCTGACGGTCTTCGCCGGGGGGAGCTCGGCTGCTGCTTGGCACGGCCGCAGCGATGCCGATGTGCTGGCCGAGGCGATGGATCTTATCGAGCCGATGCTCGGGACCGCGGTGCGCAAGCCTGTCACCGTCATTCAGACAGATTGGACAGGACACCCTTGGGTGGGCGGCGGCTACTGCTCCTGGCCCCGGCCGTGGTCCACCGATGACCCCTATCAGCGCATGCTGGGCGCTCACGGCGGTCTGCATTTCGCGGGCAGCGAAATCGCGTCGAGGAATCCCGGCTTGGTCGAAGGCGCGTTGCAATCCGGGCTTGATGTGGCACGGCGCATTCTGAATGAGGGCTGATCGCGATCGACGGAAGGCGACCATCAAGACTGTGCTCGTGCGACGCACGTCGCTCGGCCAGCGAAGGGCTGTGGCACTTGCCGGTGACCGCGAGTTCAAGGCAAAGTCTGCGGGGAAGATGGACTTTGCGACGGCAAGCCAGATGGTGAAGGCAAACTTGGGGTAGGTGGCGCCGGGTTCAGATCAGTTATCACCTCCCGGCGGCGAGTGGGTGCTAGGGTGTTTCCGTTTTTCGTTAAATCACTTCACCACCCTAATTCCTTGGTTTGTCGTGCTTCTTCTCGGAAAACCGCTTCGCATCCCGGCCTTCGCCGGGACAGGCTTTTTTCGGAAGCACTCTCGTCGCGATCGAACACAGCAACAGATATGCTGAGCAAAGCGCGCTCCGCTCAAAAGAGCGTAACAACTTGGACGATTCTTAAAGCGTGTTCTTGTAGACCACGCCGTCCTTCATGATCACTTTGAAATTCTTGTCCGGATCGGCGACGAGATCCAGATTCTCCAATGGATTGCCGTCGACCAGAAGCATGTCGGCCAACGCCCCCTCCGCGACGACGCCCAACTTGCCCGGATAGGGATTGCGGGGGCCGGAGAGCGCGAGCAGTTGCGCATTGTCGTGTGTCACGAGCTTCAGCGCCTCGGCCGGTGTGAACCACTCTTTGAGTTTCAAGACGTCGGTGTTTTGCTTGGACATCTGATTGGGATCGAACATCAGGTCGGTTCCGAAAGCGAGCTTCACCTTGTGCTTCTTGGCCCAGGTGAAGGCTGATCCGGTGCCTTCGACGACGGTGTGCTTTTTCGCGCGGATGTTCTCCGGCGCGGACGGCGGTGCTTCATCCAGCGATTGCAGGCTCAGCCACACGCCCTTCTCCGCGAGGAACTTGATCGAGGCCTCGTCGGCGAGTTGGCCGTGCTCGATGCACTTGATGCCGGCGGTAACGGCGCGCCTGACGGCCTTGGGCGTATAGGCATGGGCCGCCACGTATGTGTTCCAGTCGCTTGCCGCATCAACCGCAGCCTTCAGCTCGTCGAGCGTATACTGCGCAACATCCAGCGGGTCGTAGGCTGATGCCGCTCCACCCCCCGCCATGATCTTGATCTGCGACGCGCCACCACGCAGGTTCTCGCGCGTAGCAGTCAGAACCTCGTCGCGACCGTCGGCAATGAAGCCGACGCCCAGCAGCTCGCCCCGCGTGATCTCGCCGCCGAACCGGTGCGCGCGATCATTGGGCATGCGGAAATCGCCGTGCCCGGATGTCTGCGAGATCAAGGCGCCGCTCGGATAAATGCGCGGGCCGATAGTCTTGCCCTGGTCGATCAGCCGTTTAACGCCGAAGACCGGTCCGCCGACATCGCGCGCGGCCGTAACCCCGCGCAGCAGCATCTTCCTTGCTTCTTCGGAAGCCGTCGCTTCGAGCGCTTCGAAAGTCACCGCCGGATCGAGCATCCTCGCCTGGCTGCTGCCGGCCATGAAGATGTGCGTGTGATTGTCGATCAGCCCCGGCATCAGCGTGCGCCCGGCACAATCGATGACGACTGCGTCCTTGGGTGCCTGGATGGGGGTCTTACTGATCGATTTGATCGTGTTTCCCTCGATGAGCACGGAGACGCCTCGAATGATGCTGGCGCTCTTGCCGTCGAACACGTTGGCGTTGACGAACAGCGTAGCCGCTGAAGCCTGGGCAAATGCGATCCCGCTGAAACTCGAGCCGATTGCGGTGGCAGCTACGCCGAGGAGCAAGTGGCGGCGCGACACCGCGTGCCCAACAGTGAGCATGAGGTTAGGATTCTTGTCGTTTATGAAGTTTGGCATGAACCCCCCTCACGCAGTGCCCGTAGAGTATAAATATGGTCTATCTCCCGGCTAGTCATAGCGTTACTGATCAAATTCACTGCCCGCAAGCAAATTGTCACTAAGAATTTGAGAGCGAGAACACTTAGTTTCGAAGTGTCTGTTATTCGAGCGGGACCGGCCCGTCCATAAACTCCAAGTGGGCCGATGTGTTCCTCGGGTTTGCAGCGCTCCGTGCAAAGGCGTCGCGCATGCCCCCTGTCCACAGCTTATGCATGGACGCCAGCCCTCGACCGTCCCCACCCGGGCGCCTATGCGAATCAGACTACACTGCGAATCGCCCTGAGCCGCCCAAAGAGCCCCATGCGCTTTCCCCCACAGCTCCTCGACGAGATTCGTGCGCGCCTGCCGGTCTCGCAGGTGGTGTCGCGGCGGGTGGCGTTGCGCAAGCAGGGCCGCGAGTTCATCGGGCTCTCCCCCTTCAAGGTCGAAAAGTCGCCCTCCTTCACCGTCAACGACCACAAGGGCTTCTATCATTGCTTCGCGACCGGCGAGCACGGCGACATCTTCACGTTTCTCATGAAGACCGAGGGGCTCGCTTTCCCCGAAGCCGTCGAGCGGCTCGCCGAGGAAGCGGGCGTGTCGATGCCCAAGCCCTCGCCGGAGCTGGTGCGGCAATCGAATGAGTATGATCGGCTCGCCGTGGCGTCGGAAGCGGCGGCCGCCTATTTCGAGGGAAAACTCCAGACGCCCGAGGGCCGGATCGCTCGCGACTATCTGGTGCGCCGCGGCCTCGCCGAGGCGACCATCGCGAGCTTCCGCCTAGGCTACGCGCCCGACAGCCGCGCGGGGCTCAAGGAGCATCTGGCGGCCAAGGGCTATACGACGGACGAGATGGTGAAATCCGGCCTCCTGATCGGCGGCTCGGACATCCCCGTCCCCTATGACCGCTTTCGCGGCCGGCTGATGATCCCGATCCCCGATCTCAAAGGCCGCATCATCGCCTTCGGCGGACGCGCGCTCAAACCCGACCAGACCCCGAAATATCTCAACTCGCCCGAGACGCCGCTCTTCCACAAGGGCCGCATTCTCTACAACGCGGCGCGCGCGCGAAGCCCCGCCCACGACGCCGGAACGGCCGTCGTCGTCGAGGGCTACATGGACGTGATCGCGCTCGCCGAAGCCGGCATCGGCCATGCGGTGGCTCCGCTCGGCACGGCGCTCACCCCCGACCAGATCAAGCTGCTGTGGCGGCTCGGCCCCGAGCCCATCCTCTGCTTCGACGGCGACACCGCCGGCCAGAAGGCCGCGCACCGGGCGATCGATACCGTGCTGCCGCTGCTCGAACCCGGCAAGAGCCTGCGCTTCGCCTTCTTGCCCTCTGGGCTAGACCCGGACGATCTCGTGCGTCAGCAGGGGCCGGAAGCCGCCCGCCGCGTGCTCTCGAACGCCGCGAGCCTGCTCGATGTCCTTTGGAGGCGTGAGCGCGAGCGCGAGCCGGCCGACACGCCCGAGCGGCGCGCCGCACTCGGCCAGCGCGTCGAGAAGCTCGGCGAGGCCATCCAGGATCGGGCGGTGCGCGAGGAATATCAGCGCGAGCTGCGTCAGCGTCTCAAGGACTACAACTGGCAGGCGGTGAAGGCGTCAGGTCGCGCTCCGGGTCGTGCCGGCATGCCGGCGGCCGACTGGCGCGCCCGCGACCGGGCGATCGGGCAGAAGAAAAGCACTTTCGCCCCCCAGCCCGTTCCCTCGCGCAGTGCGCTCGCCAACAGCTCCCTCGTCGTCGGCGTCAACCAGGATCTGGTTCGCCAGGCCCTGATGCTCAAAACCCTGATGAACCACCCCTGGCTCATCGACGAGGTCGCCGAGGAGGTGGCCGCGATGAAACTGTCGACGCCCGCCCTCGACCGGCTGCGCGACGGGTTGCTCCGCATTCACGCTGACGCCGCCCCCCTTGACACGGAGACTGTCAGCACCCATTTGACCCAGTTAGGCCTCGAGGATGGCGTGGGCTTTGTGCACCGCGCCCTGACACACAATAGCGATCGATTTGCCGAGCCCGGTGCAGACCCGGACAAGGTTTTGTCGGCCTGGCGGGAGTTGTTGGCTTTGCAACACAAATTCGAAGGCCTGACCCAGGATATGGCCGCCGCCGAGGCGACGCTGGTCCGCGAGGGCACCGATCAGGCCCTGGCCGCGCTCGCTGAGATCCGGGACAAGCAGAACACAATGGAAACATTGCAGCCGGAGGCCCCGTTGAGGGGCCGTCCAGCGGCATAGAGGCCGTCCACATAGGGTAGGGGGTGTTTTCGCGATCATCCCTGATAGCAGGGCGGCAATCCGAGCGGAGTTTTGATGATGGCGACGACCAACGCACAGAACGAGGAAGCGGGCGCTCCCGAGAGCACCGACAGCCCGGTCCTGGATCTTTCCGATCAGGCGGTGAAGCGGCTCATCAAGACCGCCAAGAGCCGCGGCTTCATCACCTATGACGAGTTGAACGAGGTTCTCCCTTCCGAGGAGGTCTCCTCCGAGAAGATCGAGGACATCCTCGCGATGCTCTCGGACATGGGCATCAATGTCGTCGATGCCGACGAGGTCGAGGAGGCGCAGCCTGCCGAGGCCGACGAGGAGGCGGATGCCGAGGAAAGTGGTGGCAGCCGCGCGGTCGCCCCCCAATCGGTCCCCGTGCGGGTGACCAAGACGAGCGAGCCGACCGACCGGACGGACGATCCCGTGCGCATGTATCTGCGCGAGATGGGCACCGTCGAGCTGCTCTCCCGCGAGGGCGAGATCGCCATCGCCAAGCGCATCGAAGCCGGCCGCGAGGCCATGATCGCGGGGCTCTGCGAGAGCCCGCTCACCTTCCAGGCCATCATTATCTGGCGCGACGAGCTCAACGAGGGCAAGCTGCTGCTGCGCGACATCATCGATCTCGAGGCGACCTACGAAGGCCCCGACCGCAAGCATCCCGAGCCCGTCATCCCGCCGCCGCACGCCGCCGCGCAATACCGCCAGCAGGCCGCCGCCGCCGCCGCGGCCCGGGCGCCTTTGGCCGCCCCACCGCCGCGCAAGGCCGCCGACGACGATGATGTCACCAATGTCGGCGGCGAAGGTGTGCAGCCGCCGCCGGACGATTTCGACGAGGAAGACTACGAAGGCGCCGTCTCGCTCGCCGCCATGGAGGCCGAACTCAAGCCGAAGGTTCTCGAAACCTTCGACCGGATCGCCGGCACCTACAAGAAGCTCCGCAAGCTCCAGGATCAGAAGGTCGACGGGGCGACCAACGACGAGGATGCGCTCTCCTCCAGCCAGGAGAAGCGCTACAAGAAGCTGCGCGACGAGATCATTGTCGACGTCAAGTCACTCTCGCTCAACAACGGCCGCATCGAGCTGCTGGTCGAGCAACTCTACGGCATCAACAAGAAGCTGATCGGTCTCGAAGGCCGCCTGATGCGCCTCGCCGACACCTATGGCGTTTCCCGCACCGAGTTCCTGCAGAACTGGCAGGGCTCCGAGATCGACGCCGCCTGGGTCGTCAAGGTCTCCAAGCTCAAGGGCAAGGGCTGGAAGGACTTCGTCAAGAGCGAGAAAGTGGGCATCGAGACGCTGCGCAGCGAGATCCGCAATCTCGCCACCGACACGGGTCTGGAAATCGGCGAGTTCCGCCGCATTGTCCGTCACGTCCAGAAGGGCGAGCGCGAGGCGCGGCAGGCGAAGAAGGAGATGGTGGAGGCGAACCTGCGCCTCGTCATCTCGATCGCGAAAAAGTACACGAACCGCGGCCTGCAGTTCCTGGATCTCATCCAGGAAGGCAACATCGGCCTGATGAAGGCGGTCGACAAGTTCGAGTACCGGCGCGGCTACAAGTTCTCGACCTACGCGACCTGGTGGATCAGGCAGGCGATCACCCGCTCGATCGCCGATCAGGCGAGGACGATCCGCATCCCCGTTCACATGATCGAGACGATCAACAAGATCGTCCGCACGAGCCGCCAAATGCTGCACGAGATCGGCCGCGAGCCGACGCCCGAAGAGCTGGCGGAAAAGCTCGCCATGCCTTTGGAGAAGGTCCGCAAGGTTCTCAAGATCGCCAAGGAGCCGATCTCCTTGGAGACGCCGATCGGCGACGAAGAAGATTCACACCTCGGCGACTTCATCGAGGACAAGAACGCGGTGCTCCCCATCGACGCCGCGATCCAGTCGAACCTGCGCGAGACGACGACGCGGGTGCTGGCGAGCCTGACGCCGCGCGAGGAGCGCGTGCTCAGGATGCGCTTCGGCATCGGCATGAACACCGATCACACGCTGGAAGAAGTCGGGCAGCAGTTCTCGGTGACGAGAGAGCGCATCCGCCAGATCGAGGCGAAGGCGTTGCGCAAGCTGAAGCATCCGTCGAGGTCGCGGAAGCTGAGGAGCTTTTTGGATAACTAGGCGGGGTGGCGATGCCGACGATTTCTTTCTTCTATGGCATCGCCGTTCGGATGTACTTCTTCGATCATCCGCCGCCGCACTTCTCAGCGGAATATCAGGGTCACGAAGCGAACATCAGTATCGAAACGGGTGAAGTGATCGCTGGAAAATTGCCTCGGACAGCTGCGCGTATCGTCAAGGATTGGGCCGCTCAACATAGGCCCGAGCTGATCGCCAACTGGCACTTGGTGGAATTGGGAGAGTTGCCCGTGAAGATTCCGGGAGCCGACGAATGATCAAGGTGATAAAAGTTCAGGTGCTTCCTGATTTCCAGCTTCAGCTGCAATTTTCGGACGGTACGACCGGGGTCTTCGACTGCCGGCGGATTGTGTCGAGTTCGGGTTCCATGATCGTGCCTTTGCGCGATCCCCACTTTTTCGCTCGCGTGTTCCTGGAATCCGGCGCTCCAACCTGGCCGAATGGCTACGACATGGCGCCGTGGGCGCTCCACAAGGATTTGCTGGATGCCGGGCTGCTGAAGCAGGCCGCAGCCGCGGCAGAGTGAGCTTGCGCGCGCAACCATCCTCAGTAGGCAAGTCGCCTGACGCGCAAATGCAGACCCCACTCGCTATTGGAGACCGAACCAATGAACGGTCTGCTGCCCACCACCAATGTGAACCCTGATGACCTAACGCAGTCCGGTTATCCGTTCGTCCGTGGTCATTTGCATACGGTTGGTGCGTGCCGTGAGTACGAGCGTATGCTGAGCTTAGCACGACGAGCAAGTCCGCTGTTCAGCAATGTGGTCAGATTTGGCGCCGCGCCTTGGACAGTGGCAGAAGCAAAACTACGCGAAGATGAAGTGCTGCCGCTGCTTGCATTCACCGAGCGTTCCGAAGTTCCAGACGAGGCCGACATTTGTGTCGAGCCGTTTGGTCAGGACTCCGTTGTAGATGCGTCCATAAGCTTTGGCGAAACATGCTCAAATTATCAGATTGTCACCGCCGGCATGAGTTGGCCTCGCCCGGACGGTCGGCGGAGTCGGCACGGCAACGACCGTCACAACGCCGACGAAGCGATGCGAGACGGCCGATCAGTTCCGGGCTACTCAGCATTTGTGAAGCTTGGCGATGAAATCACATACGAGGAGATCGCCCGACCAACCGAGGAGATTGTCGACGCGCTTCGATTGGGGCTGCTCGACGTGCTGCCAAGCAAGTTGCGCCGATCGGCACGGCGGAAACTCGAAATCATCCGACACAATGTCGAGCTGCTGGTTTACTTGGGCGATGTGGGGGAGCCGGAAGCGATCTTCCTGGAACAGTTTGAGAGTTCTCTGCGCGTGGTTCTAAGAGAGGTAGGCGAAAATCCATTTGCTCGTACCCACGTATTTGGCGGAATTAGAGGAGCCTATTGGAGCTTCTGAGTGGTGCTCAAATGGACGGCGGATAGCACTGTACCGCGCATGACCCTCGCCGCCGTATCTGAAACAGACTTGTGCGGAATAGACAAACTCTCCCTCGAAGCCCGCGCCTCCGGCCACCCCTTCCTCGATCGCCTCATCGCCGAGTGGCACTCCGGCGCGAACCGCTTCGACAAGCCCGGTGAATGTTTGCTTGGCCTCTTCGACGGCGCGCGGCCATCGGCGGGCTCAACCGCGATCCCTATGACACGAGCGGGCGGTCCGTCGGGCGGCTGCGGCATGTCTATGTCGCGCAATGCCATCGCCGCTGGGGGCTCGGCCGGCAGCTTGTGGCCGAGTTGCTCGCCCGCGCCCAGGCCTTGGAGCGCGTCCGCTTGCGAGCGCCTGGTGCACCGGAAGCCGCAGCGTTCTGCGAGAGTCTCGGTTTCAGGCCCATCGACGAGCCCGATGCGACGCATGCGTATTCTATTAGAGGCCGCCTGGCATGAGACCGCTCGCGGGGCGCGCCACCGCATCCTCAACGTCATGGCCGCGTCATTGGCGAAGCCATGCTCTGCATGGACGGCGGACACCCACACAAGTCTCCGGAAACGCACTTGCGATCAGGGGCTGATCACCTGCCACTTACGCGTGGCGTTGACCATCCGAGCGGGGACGCTTTGCCTAACTCTGGCTTGTCTGGGTGGCCGCCTTCGCGGCCATGACGGGAATTGAAGCGGCGCGGCAAATCGAGAGTCCGGGACCGGCAGGGCCATCCCTCACACTCTATCACATCATCGTGCCTTGGCATCCGGGCCCTTCGCCGCCACGTAAGTCTCCTGAAATCGCCGCCCCAATCCCGGAGGCTCCCATGCTGCATCGCCGCGCTTTCCTCCTCTCCACCGCCAGCCTCGTCGCGCTCACCCCCGCCTTGGCCGCCGGGACTTTCGAGATCACCAAGTCCGACGCCGAATGGCGGTCGATCCTCACGCCGGAGCAGTACGCGGTGCTGCGCGAGGCCGGCACCGAGCGGCCGGGCTCGAGCCTGCTCAACGCTGAAAAGCGAGAGGGCATCTATAACTGCGCCGGTTGCGATCTGCCGCTTTATGCCTCCACCACCAAATACGACTCCGGCACCGGCTGGCCGAGCTTCTTCGACGTGCTGCCGAATGCGATCGGCACGGAAGAGGACAACACGATCTTTACAACCCGCACGGAGGTGCACTGCCGGCGCTGTGGCGGCCATCTCGGCCACGTCTTCGACGACGGCCCCAAGCCTACGGCCAAGCGCTACTGCATGAACGGCGTCGCGCTCGTGTTCCGCCCGAAGGCGTAAGGCGGCGCGGTGCTTCGGGTTGCATTCCAGCGGCTCATCGTCCAGTGTTCATGCAACTTACGAACCCGACAGGAGATTCCGTCATGAAAGTACTCCCGATGCTGGCGCTTGCCGCCGTTGCCGCAACGGCTGTCGCCGCCAGCGCTCCCGCGACCGAGGTCGACGAGGACGGCGCCTCGGTTCTTGTGCAAGCCCCATCGGCCGATGTCGACGTTTCGCCGGACAAGGTTACCGTCGACGCCCCCTACACCAGCGTCGAAGTCGACGAGAAGAACCGGCGTGTGCGCATCCGCGTGCCGTACTTCAGCGGTGATATCAGCTGGTAGTCAGCTCTTCCGCGGCCGGCCCTCGAGTCCGGCGAGCTCATCACTACTTACGTTGGGAATCCGCATCTCGAAGATCTCGGTGACACTCGTGTAGTCGTAGTAGCCGAGCCGCGCGATGGGCCGCACCTTCAGGATGTCGAGCTTGCCGGATGCCAGCACGTAGCGCTCGTCGATATGAATGCGCACGACCTCGCCGAACACCACGTCGGCATCGGAGACCTTGGTGGTGCCGGGAAAGCGCAAGGTCGTCATGTAGCGGCACTCGAAGGCGAAGGGACTTTCCGCGACACGCGGGCCCGGCGCCTCGACGCAGGGGGCCTTGGTGACGCCCGCCAGCGCGAACTCGTCCACCCCGCGCGCCACCGGCTGCGCCGACTTGTTCACCGCCTCGCGCAAATCGTACGTCGCCATGTTCCAGACGAAATAGCCCGTCTCCTCGGCATTGACGACGGTATCCTTCTTGCGCGCGTCCACGTGCTGGTCGGCCGAGAACATGACGATCGGCGGGTCATAGGTGATGTTCTGCCACTGGCTGAAGGGGGCGAGGTTTGTCTGTTCGCTCTTGGAGATCGTTGAAAGCCAGCCGATCGGGCGCGGCACCGTGCAGCTCTTGAAAGGGTCGAAGGGGAGGGGACAGTTGTCCTTGCGCGGATCGTAATGCATGAGGTGCCGATCGGTCGTGGAGGATGGGAGGGCACCCTACCGCGCCGCCAGCGCGATCACAATTTCCAAACGTCCAGGGCACGCCTCGCGGCCGCGCCATCCGTCGGCATCCCGCCCCACTTCCGCCGCCGCTCTGTTGCCTGATCGCCGCGGTTCCGCAGCGGCCGGCAAATGCCCGCTCCATCCTCCGGCGACGACGATGCACTGGCTGTGGAGTTGAGCGATGATTTTCTCCTGGCGCCGCGCGGCGCTGCTGGCGGTGTTGGCGTTTTTCGCGCTGTTCCTGCCGCGGTTCTTCATGGCCCCGCAGCTCTGGGACGGGGGCCGCGATTGAACAGGGCCTAGCCCGGGCGTAAAGTCCCTGCCGATCGAGGCTGGCACGGACCGGAGTTCCCCCCCATGTCTTTCCTGAAGAAGCTGTTCGGCGGCGGGTCGGAGACCGGCAGCGGAGCGCCTGCCAAAACCGCCGAGTACAAGGGCTTCACAATCGAGGCGCGGCCCTACAAGGAGGGCGGTCAGTTCCAGCTCGCCGGCATCATCGCCAAGGAGATCGATGGCGAAAGAAAAGAGCACAAATTCGTCCGCGCCGACCGTTTCGCGGGCGAGGATGAGGCGGCCGGGTTCGCGCTCTCGAAAGGCCGCCAGATCATCGACGAGCGCGGCGACAAGATGTTCGGGTGAACCCGGCCCGCCGGTAGAGGTCGTGCGCGCGATCCCCGTATGGACCCGCGGCCTTCCCGATCAGCACCCAGAAGCCAGCCTGGTTGAACTTGGTCGCTCCGCTCGCGTCGCGCTGTCCCCAGGCTCGGACGATGATGAGCCCGGCATCGAGCGTGCCCGAGGAGCGCGCGAGCCCGAGCGGCGTTTGCTGCGTGACGTCGGCGCCAGCTTGATCCTGCTGTTTGATCATGGACATCAGATTCCGATTGGCCGCGAGCGCGAATGCGGCGGTGCGCCCGCTTGGCCGGTCCGTGACCGAAACCACACCCGCGGCGAGGCTGATGGCGATCTCGCCCTCCACGGCGCGAACCGTCCGTTGTGAGGTCGCCTCGTCGAGCGAGATCGGGCCGATGAGACGCTGGTCCCTTGGCTGGCCGGCAACCAGGGGCGCCGCTTTGCGCCGCGCCGGCGTACAGGGCTCAAGCTCTGCTGCGACAGGCTCAAGGCTCGGATCGCTTGAGGGCCGCATAGTCCGCATGGACGCGCTCGAGCACCTTGTCCAACAGACGCATGAGGTCGCGCTGCTCGGCATCGGTCAGCCCATAGGCGCCGGGCCTGTTCACTTTGCGGGCGTAGTCGAGCACGCGGCCGTGCAGCCGCCCGCCGGATGCCGAGAGGCGCAAGCCCCTTTCGCGGCGATCTCTGTCGTTGACGAGGCGCCGGATAAATCCACGCCGGACGAGAGCCGCGACCGAACGGCTGACCTGGCCCTCGTCGAGAAAGGCCTGCCGGGCGACGGTCCTCAGGGTCGCCTCGCCCAGATAGCCGACGACGCCGAGCACGCGCCATTGCCCGAGCGTGATGCCGAACCGCCTTTGAATCTCGGCCTGTCCCACCCGGTCGTTCACGCGGCCGAGCAGCGCCACGCGATAGGAGAGCAGGTCACGAAGCTCCTCGGCCGCCGCGCCACGCCCTGCCGGCGCCAAGGACTTTGCATTGATCATTGACATGGCCGCCAAGATTGTTTGACAATGTCAAGCTGTCAAGCCAGCCCCGAAGTGTTGGAGAAGCGGCTTGAGATAATCGGGAGGAAAGGGTCCATGTCGAAGCTTCGTCTGAGCCGCTTGATGCGCACCGGACTTGCCGTCGCCGCAGCCGCCATGGCAGTGGGCACCAGCACCGGCGCCATCGCCGAAAACGCCAAGGTCAGGATCGCGATGCTCGTCGCCGATTCCATGCTGCCGGCGATGTATGCCAACGAGAAGGGCTACTTCAAAGACGCCGGCATCGATGCCGAGCTGATCCCTGTTCAGGGCGGTCCAGCGGTGGTGGCGGCGGTCGCGTCCGGGGAAGCCGAGGTCGGTTACTCGGCCGTCGTGCCGCCGATCAACGGCCGCCTCAATGGCGTGCCGGTGAAGCTGTTCCTCGTGCTCTCGCACGAGACCAACGAGGCGCGCGGCATCTACATCGCCGCTTCGGCCAAATCGGGCATCAAGGATCTCGCCGGCGTCAAGGGCAAGAAGATCTCTTTCAACGCCAATGGCGGTCTGTGTGAGCTGGCATGGCGCGACCATCTGGCGGCGGGCGGCCTCAAGATCGAGGACACCGAGGTGGTCGTGTTGCCGTTCCCGGAGCAGGAGCCGGCGCTCGATCAAGGCAACATCGATGCCGTCTGCACGATCAATCCCTTCTATGCGAGCATGAAGGCCAACGCCAATCTGGGCCTCGTCGACATCGCGGCCGGCATGCTGGCGGACCTTTCGACGCCCCTCATCTCCGACGGACTCTACGCAAAGGACGATTGGCTCGGCGCCAATATGGAGACCGCGAAGAAGATCGCGCAGGTGATGGACAAAGCGCGCACCGAGCTCCTGGCCGACAGGGCCGCTCTCGAGGGAGCAGCCGTCAAGCACATGGAGCTGACGCCGGAGGCCGCCAAGGGGTTCATCCTGCCGGTCGTAAAGAAGGAAATGAACATCGGCGCGGGCGACGTCCAGCGCGTGCTCGACGCCATGATCCGCAACGGCATGCAGCAGGGGCCATTGAACGCCGAGGACTTCAGCCTCGACCTGAAGTACTGAGCGAACGAAGCGGCGGCAGCCGGCAGCCGGCCGCCGCCGCTTCGTGGTTTCCCCGGAGCCGGTCATGGACCCGATCCTCAGTGCCGAGGGACTTTCCAAGTCCTTCGGCACGCAAGCCCAGCCGCTGCCGATCATTGGTGGTCTGAACCTCCAGGTGCGACAAGGCGAGTTCGTGTCCGTCGTCGGCCCGTCGGGTTGCGGCAAGACCACGCTGCTGATGCTGCTGGCGGGGCTCGCCTCTCGCGATGCCGGCACGGTCACGTTCAAGGGCCAGGAGATCGTGTGCCCACCCCACGGGCTCGCGGTCGTCTTCCAGGACTACAGCCGATCGCTTTTGCCCTGGCGGCGCACCCTGGACAATGTGCTGCTCGGGATGCGCCGGCTCGACCGGTTCTCGGCCGCCGAGAGAAAAGATAAGGCCAAGGAGCTCATGGCCGCCGTCGGCCTCGCCGGCTTCGAGCGGCACTATCCCTGGCAACTTTCCGGCGGGATGCAGCAAAGGGTCGCCATCGCCCGGGCCCTCGCCTCCGAATGCGAGCTGTTGCTGCTCGACGAGCCTTTGGCGGCGGTCGATGCCCAGACCCGGGCCGACATGCAGGATCTTCTGCTTCGCCTCGCAGCTGAGTTCCGCCAGACTTGCCTGCTCGTGACGCATGACGTCGAAGAGGCCGTCTACATGGCCGATCGCGTCGTCGTGCTGTCGCAGCGCCCGACCTCGGTCGTCGAGGAGATCGCCATCGGGCTCGAGCGGCCTCGCGATCAGCTGACGACCCGCGAGGACCGGCAATTCCTCGAGGCGCGCCATCACGTGCTCAGCCTCATTCGCCGCATGCGCAAGCCAGCAACCGAGGCCCGACACGTATGACGGCCGAGCATCTCATCCGCTTTCGCGTGCCTATCTCGGCCGGACTGTTCGCGCTCGTCTGGCAGGCGGCGGCCTGGAGCGGGGTCGTGCCCGAGCGCTACTTTCCCGGCATCGACAAGGTCGCGAACGGACTCTTCGGGATGCTCGCTTCGGGAGAGATCTTCACGAACGGCGTACGTACATTCGTGCGCGCCGCGGTGGGCCTCGCCGGCGCTTCGCTGCTCGGCGTCGGTCTCGCCATTCTCTCGGACCTTTCGCCAACGTTCCGCAAAGGCTTCCGCCCGATCGCCGAGATGCTGCAATCCATTCCGCCGGCGGCGCTGGTCCCGATGGCGATTTTCTCGCTCGGCCTCGGCGCCAAGCTCTATGCCTTCATCATCATTCTGGTGACGGTGTGGCCGCCCTACTTCAACGGCGTCTCGGCTTTGGCGGCGGTGAGCCCGGTGCAGCTCGCGACCGGGCGGATGCTCGGGCTCGAGCGGATGGGCCTGCTCTGGCAGATCAAGCTGCCGGCTGCGATGCCGGAAATTTTCGCCGGCATCCGCTATGCGGCAACCATCGCCATGATCGCCGTCATCGTCGCGGAGATGCTCGCCGGCCGCGACGGCATCGGCTTCATGCTGTTCAAGAAGGCCTTCGCCATCCGGACGGCCGAGGTGTTCGCGCTGATGTTCGTGACCGCGCTCATGGGCGTTGCCCTCAACCGGGTGGTGGGCTTGCTGCGTTGGCTCCTGACCGGCTGGCACATCCAAATGATGGACCGCCCGGCATGAGCGGCCCATCCGTCATGGAGCGCCTGGCGCCGCTCGCCGTGCCAGTGGCACTCGTTGCGCTCTGGCAGTTCGCCGCCTGGCTCCAGGCGACGCCTTTGTTTCCAGGACCCGACCGCGTTGCGATTGCCTTCTGGCACAATGCGGACAAGATCGCCAGTCAGATCGGCATCACGCTGCTCAGAGCGGCCGCCGGTTTCGCGCTCGCGCTCCTCACTATGGTGCCGCTCGGTCTCCTGCTTGGCAGGTTCCAGACGGCCGGCCGCCTGCTCGAGCCCGCCATGGATATGCTGGCGACGCTGCCGCCGCCGGCCATCGTGCCGCTGGCGATGCTGTTCGCAGGCACGGGTGACTGGGCGAAGATCCTCGTCATCGGCTACGCGGCCGCCGTGCCCTTGCTCATGAACACCTACGAGGCCTCCAAGGGTATCGATCCCATGCTCTCGCGCGTGGCGACCGCCTTCCGCCTGACGCCGCTCGAGATCATGCGGCTGATCGACTGGCCGGCCTCCCTGCCGATGATCGCGACCGGCGCGCGGCTCGCCATCGCCTCCTCCCTCCTCGTCAGCGTGACGTCCGAGATGCTGCTCGCGACCAACGGCATCGGCGTCTTCCTGCAGCGCGCGCAGGAGACTTTCCGCATGGACCAGGGTCTCGCCGGCATCCTGGCGATCGCGGTCACCGGCCTCATCATCAACACGGGCGTGTGGAAGCTCGAGCAGCGCTGGCTCGGCTGGCACTATCGCAACAAGGACGGCTCCACATAGGACCACCAGATGCCAAAGCAGAAGAACGTTCTCTTCATCATGTGCGACCAGCTCCGCTTCGACTATCTGAGCTGCGCCGGGCATCCGCATCTGAAGACGCCCCACATCGACAAGCTTGCCGCGCGCGGCGTCCGCTTCACACGCGCCTATGTGCAGTCGCCGATCTGCGGCCCCTCGCGCATGAGCACTTATACGGGCCGCTATGTCCGCTCGCACGGCTCGAGCTGGAACGGCATTCCGCTGCGCGTCGGCGAGCCGACGCTCGGCGATCACTTGCGCGAGTTGGGTGTGCGCACCGCGCTGACGGGCAAGACGCATATGAAGGCCGACGAGGAGGGCATGGCGCGCCTCGGCATCGATCCTCAATCGATCATCGGCGTGCACGCCTCCCAATGCGGCTTTGAGCCCTACGAGCGGGACGACGGTCTGCACCCGGACGGACGCTACGATCCCAATCCGCGCTATGATAGCTATCTGCGGGAAAATGGATTTGACGCCTCGAACCCGTGGGAGCACTGGGCCAACTCGGCGGAGGGGCCGGACGGAGAAATCCTGTCGGGCTGGCTCCTCGGTCATGCCGGCAAGCCGGCGCGCGTGCCGCAGGAGCACTCCGAGACGCCCTACATGACGGCGCGCGCCATGGATTTCATGCGCGAGGCGGAAGCCGGCGACCAGCCCTGGTGCCTGCATCTTTCCTACATCAAGCCACACTGGCCCTACATCGTGCCGGCGCCCTATCACGACATGTTCGCGGCAGCCGATGTGCTGCCCGTCGTGCGCAGCGAGGCCGAGCGGAGCGATGCGCATCCGGTTTTTGCCGCCTACATGCAGGAGCGCGTCGCCAAGGCCTTCTCCCGCGAGGAGGTGCGGCGGCGCGTCATTCCCGCCTATATGGGGCTCATCAAGCAGGTTGACGATCAGATCGGCCGGCTGATGGCCTTCATGGCGGAGCGCGGTCTCATCGAGACGACGCTGATCGTGTTCACGTCCGATCATGGCGATTATCTCGGCGACCATTGGCTCGGCGAGAAGCAGTTGTTCCACGACGTGTCGGCCAAGGTGCCGCTCATCATCGCCGATCCCTCGCCGGAAGCCGGCCGAACGCGCGGCACGGTGGACGACCGGCTGGTCGAGGCCATCGATCTGGCGCCGACCTTCCTCGACTGGTTCGGCGGCGCGCCCAAACCCCATATCCTCGAGGGGCGCTCGCTCATGCCGCTGTTGCACGGTGCGGTGGATGTCGTCTTGCGGCGCTACGCCGTCAGCGAGTACGACATGCTCTACGACCGCCCGCGCCTCTGGCTCGATCTGCCGGCGGACGACGCCAAGATGGTGATGGTCACGGACGCGCGCTGGAAATACATCCACATCGAGGGCTTCCGGCCCATGCTGTTTGATCTGGAGAAGGACCCGCACGAGCTCGTCGACCTGGGCGCTGATCCCGCGATGGCGGAGGTGCGCTCACGCATGGAGGCGGCGCACTTCGCCTGGGCGCGGCGAACCCACGCCCGCATCACCGAGCCCGGCAGCGCGGTCACGTCCAACGACCAAGCGGCCCAAGCCTACGACGTCGACATCGATCCCGGCATCCTGATCGGCTACTGGGACGAGGCTGAACTCGAGCTCGAGCGCGAAAAGCGCAAGCGGTGGCGGGCTGGTTTGGCGCCGGTGTCTAAGCGGCAGGTGTGATTTCTGAGCTCCGCGGAAGGGGTTCAATCGACGAGAACCGGCTGGTTATACACCGCCGACAGCTTGTTGCCGGTCAAGTCGCGGACATAGCAGGAGTAGAAATTGGACTTTGCGTCGCCGCGGATGCCGGGCTTGCCCTCGTCGAAACCGCCATTGGCCAGCGCTGCCGCATGGAAGGCATCGACGGCCATGCGGCTCGGAGCATCGAGCGCCACCATCGTGCCGTTGCCGTAGGTGGGCGGCAGGCCGTTGTTGGCCTGGATGACCCAGAGGTCGGCTTTTCCGCCCTTGGGTCCGTAACCGAAGCCATAAGCCGGCGTTTCCAGCCGCTCGCAGCCCAGAGTGGGCATCAGACGATCGTAGAAGGCGCCGCATGACGGCGAGATCGTGGGCGCCGAGCGTGATGTAGCGGATCATGCGTGCTGTCCTCCAAGCGATATTCGGGCGAGCGATGTGGCCGTCATTTCTGGGGCTTCGTGCAGACCGCGCAGAGCTTGTTGCCGTTGGGATCGCGGATGTAGGCGGCGTAGAAGTTGGACTTGGTTTCGCCGCGGATGCCGGGCTTGCCTTCGTCGTAGCCGCCGCTCGCCAGCGCGATCGCGTGGAACTCGTCGACCGCCTTGCGGCTCGGCGCGACAAGCGAGAGCATGGCGCCATTGCCGAAGGTGGCGGGAAGGCCGTTGGCCGGTTTCATGACGTAGAGTGTGGTGGTGTCCTTGGCCGGGCCATAGCTCACGCCCCAGTCGCCGCCGCTCAGCCGCTTGTAGCCGATGGGTTTCAGCAGCTTGTCGTAGAAGGCCTTGCTCTTCTTGATGTCGTGGGCGCCGAGCGTCGCGTACATGATCATGGGTGAGGCTCCGTAGAGGCGTGGGGACCGGCGGAACTGCCGGGAGGGTGGGAACCGATCATGCCATCGATGCCGAAATGGAAAAAGAGCGGGCGCATCGAGCCAACCGCATAGGTGTCCGGCGCGCGTCGCATCGATCAGCAGGGCGGGAGGGTGTGGAGAGTCAGATCTTCTGCCCCTCGACCTCGCGCGCCAGTGCTTCCACGGCGGTCCGCGCATCCGCCGACTGCGGATTGATCTCGAGCAGCTTGCGATAGGCCTTCAATGCCAGCCGCTTCTGCCCGATCTCCTTCATGATGGCGGCGAGACCCTCGAGCGCCTTGAAGTGCCTGGGCTCCAGGCTGAGCACATGGCTCAAGTCCGTCAGCGCCGCCTGATAATTCTGTTCGCTGAAGTCGAGATAGGCGCGGCGGTTCCAGGCCTCCGCATAGCGCGGCTCAAGGCCGATCAGCGCGTCGAGCACCTGGCGGGCAACCTCTGTCTGCTTGCCCTCGATCGCCTGGCCCGCGCGATTGAGCAGCAGATCGGCGGTGTCGCTGCCCGAATAGACCCACAGCCGCTCGATGGCGCCGGCGATGCGCTCGGCGGTCGCGGCGTCCTTGGCCTCGCGCAGCCGGTCGAACAGCTCGGTGATGAGCTTGTCGCGCTCGGCGACGGTCTCGGGAATGTCGGCGCCGGCCGGCGCCGGCGTGACGCTCAAGGTCTCGGCAGCCGCCGTGTCACCCGCCAGGGCCGGGGCGACCGGCGCGGCGAAGAGGAGGGTGGAGGCGAGCAAAATTGTTGTGCGCATGCCTGAAGCATACACAGCGTTCTCGCTACGATAAAGGCCGTAGTGCGAGGGGCCGATCAGCCCTGGCGTGCCTTGTAGCGCTTCATGACCTTGTTGATCACGTAGAGGCGGCCGCGGCGGCGGACGACGCGGTTGGCCCGGTGGCGCTTGCGCAAAGACTTGATGGAGTTGCGAACTTTCATGGGTCTAGGATCCAGTCGGCGGCGTCACGAACCGGCCGGGACCTGAAGTGGCCCGGCTGGCCGGTCGGACGGAATGTCCGGAAAGCGCCGCAAACTAGTCGAGGGCCCATGGCCTGTCAACATGCCCGAGTTCGCGAAATCCACCCTCGCCAAGGCTCGCGACGCAGCTATAGTGCCGCACTCGGACGTCCCTGTCCGCACCACACCAGGCGAGGAGGCCGCTGAGGCGTGCCGCAGACGGAAGGCGCCCCCAAAGGGCAGACGCGTGTCGCGCGCAAGGAGGCGACCCGCCGCGAGCTCATCGAGGCGACCATCGAGGCGATCGCCGAGGGCGGCCTCGCCGACTTGACGCTCGCCCGGATCACCGAGCGTGCGGATGTCTCGCGCGGCCTCGTCAACTTCCATTTTGACAGCAAAGAACAACTGCTCGTCGCCACCCTCGAATATCTCACCGACGAGTATCGCGCCGCCTGGCAGAAGGCGATCGCCAAGGCCGGGCCCGATCCGGCGGCTCAACTGACAGCCATCGTCCGCAACGACTTCCATCCCGGCATCTGCAACCGCAAGAAGGTCGCGGTCTGGTTCGCCTTCCGCGGCGAGGTGAAGGCGCGCCCGACCTATCTCGAGGTCTGCACGCGCGCCGACAACGAGTTCGAGCGCACCATCCACGCGCTGTTTGCCGAGCTCGCGAAAGATGGCGGCGCGCAAATCGATCCGCGCCTCGTCGCCTCGGGCCTGCAGAGCATGATCGAGGGCCTGTGGATCGACTGCCTCATGTATCCCCAGACCTTCAAGCGCGACGAGGCCATGGCGACCGTGTTCCAGTATCTCGCCGTCGCGCTGCCGAGACATTTCGGTGCGGCCCGCTGAAACTTCGAGAGCGCCGCGACGGGTTTTGCAGGCCCAACACGTTTCCAATCCACGCGAGCGGAAAGCGGTCCTCACAGCATTCGCATTGAAGCCGCGACGTCCGATTTCCTCTTGAACTCGTGCGAGCCGCTCACGACTTAAGTCGAACGTTACAATTGCGATACGAAAGGGGTGACGATGCAAGCCGCAATGACCAATACCGTCGATCAGCTCGACCGGTGGGGAAAGCCCGCCTGGATCGCGCTGATGGTGGTGAGCTTCATCTTCTTCTGGCCGGTTGGCCTCGCACTTCTGGCCTATCTCATCTGGAGTGGACGCATGGGATGCTCGAATAGCTCGAATAAAACGTCTTGGACCAGCTGGCGCTCGCGCCATGGGGGCATGGGTGACACCGGCAATCGCGCTTTCGACCAACACCGCGAGGACACGCTGCGGCGCTTGGAGGAAGAGGCAGCTGAGTTCAAGGATTTCGTCGATCGCCTGAAGTTCGCCAAGGACAAAGAGGAGTTCGATCGCTTCATGGCTGAGCGGCACTCCCGGACCGCAGGTCCGGCGCAGCCGAGCGCCGCCTGAAACAGTCTGGCTCTGAGCAAAAGCGCCGGCCGGGCCCCATCGGGTCTGGCCGTCGCTGTTTGCGCTGATCGCCTGGACCGTCCGGATCAGGCCCGCTAAACCCGAGCGGCTTCGAGCAGAACCAGGGACGAGGAGCGGCACAGTGCCATTCGTGATGCATCAAATGCCGCTCGAGCCGGACGGCCGTCCCCCGCCCGAGTTGCCGGGAACCGACTACGCCACCTTCTCCCCGCGCGCCATCCGCGACACCCCGAAAGCCAAGCAGTGGCTGATGGTCTGGGCCAATCACGCCCGGCGCTCGGGCAAGGAGACCAATCCCCCGGTCGTCAAGCTCGCTGGCGCTAAGTGCCGCTTCCGCTTCACCTCGATTAACAAGGCGAACCTCGCAACGATCGCCCGCCTGCGCAGTGCCTTCATGGCCGACAACTCTGCCCGCCAGCTCTGCCACAAGGCCGGGCTGCACTATGTCGTTTGGGGCGACATGGACGGCTTGCGCAAGGGCCGCCGTGTCGAGGACGAGCTCATCGACGTCGCCTATTGCCCGCCCTACCTTCTCCCCCGCGTCCATGGCTTCGTTCTCGACTATGAGGTGGGCGATGATCGCGAGGCGGAGACGACGACCTGGCTGCTCGCCCGCATTGCCGAGGAGATGGCCGGCATCCCCAACCTGCTCTACACCAACGAGATCGACTCCTTCACCTACGCGCGCAGCGGGCTGCAGGGCGTCGAGCGGCAGATCGTCAATCTGTTCGATGGTTTCTCGATCATGCAGCAGACGAACGGCCGGCGTTTGCCGACGCAGGCCGGCGCCTACCGGGCGCCCCACAAACTCTATGTGACGGTCGACCTCAGAACCAACGATCTGGCGAGCGTCACCTATGCCCGCGGCATCGTGCGCCAATACGGCATGCAAGGGGTCAACATCTGGCGCAATGGCGCCGACCTCGCCGATCCGGCGATCCAGGAAAAACTCCAGGTTTTCAAGAGCTGGCTCCCGGAATAGGCCGGTTGGCCCATCGTTCCCGATCGTCCGAGAGCTGATACACTGACTTTTGCGCAAATCGGGTAAAAAAATTCTGTTTGGTGACGGATGCCACTTGCGGCGGCCTTGGGCTAGACCCTAGCATAACTCCCTGTGGACGATCTCCGGCCCGGACTTCGGGTGCGGAGGCAAGGGAGTTTCCTGCCGGTGTCGTCCATCTGGCGGGTACTGGATGATTGGTGCTGGTCCAACGCGGGTAAGGAGTTCTCCAGATGGCGACCATTCTCGGAACGAACGTCAAGAACAAGCTGGTCAGCTTAGCGGCGAGTGACACGATCCTCGGCCTGGGCGGCGATGATCTCCTGCTCGGCAACGGCGGTAATGACATCATCAAGGGCGGCACCGGCAACGACACCATCGACGGCGGCGCGGGCAACGACAAGATCTTCGGTGAGGCCGGCAACGACAAGATCAAGGGCGGCGCGGGCCTCGATACCATCGACGGCGGCGCGGGCAACGACATCATCGATGGC
>CAVUIW010000004.1:0-37741 GCA_963741525.1 uncultured Alphaproteobacteria bacterium | reverse complement strand
TGCCCCCAAACGAGCCCTGGATCGCCCGTGCCCGCGCTCTCGCGGAAGCCGCTGGCCATGACCCCGACGCCCGCATCGCGGGTCCGGGCGGTAAAATGATGCCGGCCTGGTCGGCGTTTCGCGAGGCGGCGATGGCCGCGCTGAGGGCCGAGGCCGATGCGGCAGCGATCATCCCGCCGCAAGCGCCCGCGTTCCAGGGGAGCCCTCTCAAAGTCATCGGCGAGCACGATCCCAACACGATCGCGCAGATGCAGACCTGCATGGGTGTCGGCAATGTCGTCGCCGGCGTCATCTGCGCCGACGGGCATCTGGGCTATGCCCAGCCGGTCGGCGGCGTTATCGCCTACGAGAAGCAGGTGAGCATCTCGGGCGTCGGCTTCGATATCGGCTGCGGCAACCTCGCGGTCCGCCTCGACACGCGCTTCGACGACATCGCGCCGCGCGTGTCCGAGATCGCGCAAGGACATTGCCCGGACGATCTCCTTCGGCGTCGGCCGCACCAACGCCGAGCGCGTCGCGCATGAGTTGTTCGACGATGGCGAGGCCTGGAAGGCCTCCGACATGGAAGCCTACCGGCAGAAGGCGATGGCCCAGCTCGGCACCGTCGGCTCCGGCAACCACTATGTCGACCTCATGCGCGACGAGGCGGGTTACGTCTGGATCGGCGTGCATTTCGGCAGCCGCGGCCTCGGCCATTCGAGCGCCACGCGCTATCTCAAGGCCGCCGGCGGCAAGGACGGCATCAACGTGCCGCCGGCCGTCGTGCCGGAGGAGGCCGAGATCGGCCAACGCTACATCGCCGCCATGGAGCTCGCCGGCCGCTATGCCTATGCGGGGCGCGAGTGGGTGGTCGAGCGCGTGCGCCAGATCATCGGCGGCGCCGAGACCGATCGCGTGCACAACCATCACAACTACGCCTGGCGCGAGACGCATGGCGGTCGCGACCTCTGGGTGGTGCGCAAGGGCGCGACGCCCGCGTTTCCTGGCCAGCGCGGTTTCGTCGGCGGCTCGATGGGCGACGACGCGGTGATCCTGGAAGGCGTCGACAGCGAGGCGTCGCGGGCCTCTCTCTATTCGACCGTGCACGGGGCGGGGCGCCTGTTCGGCCGCAACGAGGCCAAGCGCCGCTTCCAGCGCGAGGAGATGGAGGCGTGGCTGCGCAAGCGGGGCGTGACGCTGCTGGGCGCCGATCTCGACGAGAGCCCGATGGCTTATCGCCGCCTACCGGAGGTGCTTGCCCACCACGAGGGCACCGTGCGCGTGCTGCACACGCTCCGCCCCTTCGTCGTCGTCATGGCCGGCAGCGGCGAGGTCGATCCGTTCAAGGATTGAGGGGGGAGGCGCCACGGGCGACTTGCCGGTCGCCCAGCCTCACCGCGCGTGCGGCGTTCCGGTCAGGCGGCGCTTCATCGGAATGATCGGTGCGAGTTCGACGGGGGCCATGCGCTCGGCCACCCAGACATCGTGCTGCATTTGCAGCGCCAGCCAGTAGCGGGCGCCGGTGCCGAGTGCCGCGCCGAGCCGCTGCGCCAACTTCAGTTTGATGGCGCGCTGCTCGTCGAGAATAGCCTCGATTGCTTTCGCTTCGACGCCCAGATGCGCGGCCAGCTCGGCGGCCGTGATGCCGAGCCGGGGCAGCAGCTCCTCGCGGAGAATTTCTCCGGGATGCGGAGGCTTCGTATGGTCGCCGGTCAGGTCGCGTCCGACTTGCATGGGTCTCGCCGGGCGGCTTTGCGCGCCGGTCCTCTGGTCTGGCCGGATGATGCCGGCCGCATATCTTCGGAAGCGAGAATGCTCCGCGCCGCGTTAACGGGTCATTAACGATAAAGGTGCGGAAGAGGCTTTCAGGCATGAACGCCAGATGAACAACTCATTCAGAAGAGGTTCAATGGCGGCGGCCTAGAACACCATCACCCTGGAACGGAAACGTATCTTCCCCGGCGTGATCCAGGGGCGCGGTGCCCAGGGTCATCGCGCCCCACCCCCTCCAAAAAACCTCCGCTGATGGCGACCCGGTCAGTGCCAGAGCACTTGTCCCTCCAAGTGGATTCCGGTTGGTCGAAAGAAAGTGCTCCAAGCCAATAGGCTAAACCGGTTTTCCTATCCGCAAGGATCGGAAAACCGGTCTAGCCGCGTTGCCTTGTCATGGCTAACGGGACTGGCTAACGTCGTCCCTGACGGCCGCTCCCGACCCTCGGCGGCCCAGCCCCTTCCGCAACACTGACAACCGGAGTTGGTCCCATGTCCTTCGCGCTCCCCGATCTTCCCTATGCCTATGATGCGCTCCAGCCCTACATGTCGAAGGAAACGCTCGAGTTCCACCACGACAAGCATCACCTGGCCTACGTCAACAACGGCAACAATCTCCTCAAGGGCACCGAGTGGGAGGGCAAGAGCCTGACGAAGATCGTCAAGGGCTCGCACGGCAAGAATGCCGGCCTCTTCAACAATTCAGGCCAGCACTACAACCACATCCACTTCTGGCAGTGGATGAAGCGCGGCGGCGGCGGCGCCAAGATGCCCGGCAAGCTCGAGGCGAAGATCAAGTCGGATCTGGGTGGTTTCGACAAGTTCCGCGCCGATTTCGTTCAGGCCGGCCTGACGCAGTTCGGCTCGGGCTGGTGCTGGCTGGCCGCCAAGGACGGCAAGCTCGTCATCATGAAATCGCCCAACGGCGAGAGCCCGCTCGTCCAGGGCGCCCAGCCGCTGCTCGGCTGCGATGTCTGGGAGCACTCCTACTACATCGACTATCGCAATGCCCGGCAGAAGTATCTCGAGGCCTTCATCGATAACCTCGTCAACTGGGACTATGCCGCCGCCATGGGCGAGGGCGCGGTCTGAGACCGGCCACAGCGACAAAGAGTACTGCGAGGGGTGGCCCACCGGTCGCCCCTTGTCGTTTTCGAGATCCCAAATGACAACGGCCCCGGTGGTCCTGCCACCGGGGCCGTTGCATGAAACAATCCAGGCGCCGCCGCCTAGAACCGGGGTGTGCTCGGACCACCACTGCGGGGCGGACCCTCGCCCGGCCGGGGCTTCTTCGGGGTCGGCGGCAGCAGACCCTCGCGCTGCAACTTCTTGCGCGCAAGCTTGCGCGCGCGGCGGATGGCCTCCGCCTTTTCGCGCGCCCTCTTCTGCGAAGGCTTCTCATAGTGGCCGCGGAGCTTCATTTCGCGGAAAATACCCTCGCGCTGCATCTTCTTCTTGAGCGCCTTGAGGGCCTGGTCGACGTTGTTGTCGCGAACGAGTACCTGCACGCGGGTCTTGCCTCGCTGGTTGATCAATGGGTTAGGGCGAAAAGGCAGGCTTTTGGCCCACCGAATGATGCCGTCCCGATAGCAGATCGATCTTAACAAGTCCAGACAGGGCCGAGCCGTGGAGGCTACTCGGCTTGGACAACCTGGACCAGGGTAGCCAGGGCCTTGGCAAGCGCGGGCTCGGGAGCGTCCCCGGCGAGGCGGTCGACCTCGGCCGCAATCCGCGCCCGGTCGTCCTCGGGCACGATCCGCCGCAACCTCGGAAAGGTCCTGGCGATGGCCTCGGCCAATTCGATGCGATCGGCCGTCGAATAGAGCGTAGTTTCGGCGAGCGAAGTGACGGTGCCTGCCAGATGCGTGCGTAGCGTGCCGAAGCCGGCGAAGAACCCCGCCTGCTTCAGCCGCTCGCGCTCTTCGGCGTCGAGGCTCTCGATGAACGGGCCAGAGAGTTCGACTGCCAGAGCCGACAGCTCGAGTTGATAGACCTGAAGGCGCACAAGCTCCCTCTGCAACGGCGCGCCGCCGAGCACCTGGATGTTGTAGCGGGAGCGATAGCAGCCGAGATAACCGTCTAAGGTGCGAAGGTCGATGAGGCGGTGCAGCATGGGTGCCGTGCCCGAGCGCGCGCTCGCGAGCCGGCCGGGATCGACCATCTTCAGGAACACGTCCCGCGTCTGGGTCAAGGCGAGGCGCGGATAGACCTCGGGCCGGCCTTGGCGAAGGATCGCTTCGACGGCTGCAAGCTCGAGCGATGTCCAAGTCCGGTCGGTCGGCGGATAGTCGAAGCGCGGCGGCAGCGGCGAGGTCGCGAAGTCTGCCCGGCCGGGCGCCGGAAGCGCCAGCAACAGCATCACCAGACAGCACATGCCATACCGACGAGCCATGACTGAGTGTAGCTCCTGGACAGCTCCGCGACAATGACGCGATTTGCTCGCACGCGAGCGCACACTCGCTTTTTCGAGTGTCCGACTGATCCATCGGCCAGCGCTGCCACGTAAGCGCCCCATCGATGACGAAACCTCACGATAGGGAGTTCAATCAATGTATGCGCTGAAACGCGCCACGATGGCGCTCGCCCTCATGGCCGCTGTGAGCTTCTCCGCGGCGACCGCCATTGCCGGCACGATCGTCCAAGAAGCCCAGAAGGCCGGACAGTTCAACACGCTTATCGCAGCGGCCAAAGCGGCCGGTCTCGCCGGCGTGCTCAACAGTCCGGGTCACTACACCGTGTTTGCGCCCACCGATGCGGCCTTCGCGAAGCTTCCGGCCGGCACCGTCGAGGAGCTTCTGAAGCCGAAGAACAAGCACAAGCTGAAGGCGATCTTGCTCTATCACGTCGTCGGAAAGAAAATTTATGCGAAGAACATCCCGCACGGCCGCACGCATGTGAAGACGCTCAACGGGAAATCCGTAGCCGTGAAGAAATCGGGCCACGGCGTACGCGTCAATCGGGCGCGCGTGATCGCCGCAGACGTCAAGGCGTCGAATGGCGTGATCCATGTGATCGATCGCGTGCTGTTGCCGTAAGCTGAGCCGAGCTTCCGCGGGTCACTGAGGGCGGTCGCGATCTCGAGCGGCCGCCTTTCTACGTCTGCGCTGCGAACGGCAGCACATCGAGCAGTGCCGGCAACATCGACAGCACGAGCAGCACCGCCATCGCGATGTTGAACACGCGGAGCTTCACGGGATCCTGCAATACCTGGCGAAGTGCCACGCCGAAGCCCGTCCAGATGCCGACCGTCGGAAAGTTCACCACCAAGAAGACAATTCCCATCACGGCGAGGCTCCACAGGTAGTTGTCCGGGACCGTGTAGGCGGCCGTTCCCGTCAGCGTCATGGCCCAGGCCTTGGGATTGACCCATTGGAAGAGAGCCGCCTGAAAAAATGTCATCGGCTGTCCCGCGTTCCCCTCCCCGCCGCCGCTAACCGGTCCGCTGTTGGCGATCTTCCAGGCAAGCCACAGCATGTAGACGAGGCTCGTGACCTTCAGCGCCGTGAAGATCGTGGGATTTGTCTCGAGCACCTGGCCGACGCCAATTCCGACCAGAAGCAACATCAACACGAAGCCGAGCGAGACGCCGAGCATGTGCGGGATCGTCCGGCGGAATCCAAAATTCACACCCGAGGCGAGCAGCATCATGTTGTTCGGCCCCGGCGTAACGGAGGTCACGAAGGCAAAACCGGCGAGGGCAAGGAGAAGGTCGAGCGACATGGGTGGCTCTATATGTCAGTTATGCTGACCTTTTTATGCTTGAAATAGTTTGGCGAGGCAATACGCTTGCCCCTCCTTCTCGGCCTTTCCGGGAACTCGGTGGCCGTGCCGCCCCGTCTAGTGTGGCGTCGCGCCTTAGTTGACCAGTACCGCGGCGAGGTTCGTGTCAACTAAGGCGCGTTGAACGCCACACTAAGCCAATGATATCGCTAGTGGCCCTTATGTCGCGCCTAAATCGAAAGCGCTCGCGGCCATGATGCGATTTAGGCGCGACGGGCCACTAGTGGTAGCGCGCGACAGACCAGCCAGCCGATCGGCGAAGACGCGCCGAGGGGGGCGTTGACCGCTTCGAGCGGGAAGGATTTGCTACGGCCTACGGTCGAACGGCCACCGCTACAAAGGCCGAAAAGGGCGCCGCCAAGCGCCACAGGGAGGGACTTCATGAATCTCACGCGTCGTCATGTGCTGGCGGGTGGTGCCGCCGCCGCAACCATTCCGCTGATCGGCCTGCCGCGCGGCGCGAAGGCCGCGGTCGACACCGTCACCATCGCCTATCATGTCAACCTGCCGAGCTTCGATCCGACCGTCGGTCTTTCGGCGACGAACCCGACGATCCAGTCGATCTATCAGTCGGTGTTCGACCAGTTCATCCCGCAGAACCCCGATCTCAGCGCAAGCGCCGGGCATCGTCGAGAAGTGGGGCTGGAACGACGACCGCTCGCAGATCTTCATGGACATCCGGCAGGGCGCGACCTGGCACGACGGAACGCCGCTCACCGCCGATGACATCGTCTGGTCGCTCGAGCGCGCCGGCAACGAGAAGACCGGCAATCCGATCCAGTTCATCTGGGGCAAGATCGGCGACTTCAAGGTCGACGGCAACAAAGTGACGGCGGCCGTCAAATCCTTCGAGCCGACGATCTTCAAATGGATGAGCTTCCTCACCGGCTACATCATGCCGAAGGCCTATTACGAGAAGGTCGGCGCGGCCGGCTTCGAGGCCAAGCCCATGGGCTCCGGCCCCTACATGGTCGATGCCTATGAGACGAACGGCTTCGTGCGGCTGAAGGCCAATCCCAACTACTGGGGTGGCAAGCCCGCGATCGAGACCGTGATCTTCAAATTCGTGCCGGATGCGACCGCGCGCGTCGCCGAGATCGAGAGCGGCGCCTCTGACGTGACGCTCGAGATTCCCTACGAGGAGTTCGACCGCCTGAAGGGCGAGGCCGGCCTCAAGGGGATCACCACGCCGATCTCCGACATCGGCATGATCTTCATCAACGACGTCGAGCCGATGACCGACAAGAACGTGCGGCTCGCCGCCTCGATGTCGATCGACAAGAAGGCGATCGTGGAGAAGCTTCTGGGCGGCTACGGCGTGCCGATCTCGACGCTGGAGGCGCCGCCCTACGCTGCCTTCGATCCGTCCATCGAGGTGCCCTTCGATCCGGCGAAGGCGACCGAGCTGTTGGCCGCTTCCGGCTTCTCGCCCGACAAGCCGGTCAAGTTCAAGATCCAGACGACGCGCGGCTTCAAGCCGAAGGACTACGAGATGGTGCAGGCCATCGTCGGCATGTGGCGCAAGGTCGGCATCGAGGCCGAGATCGAGGTCTACGAGATCGCCAAGCACTACGAGCTGCGCGGGGCCGATACCTTGGCGCCGGCCGCCTTCTACAACTGGGGCAACTCGATCGGCGATCCCTCGACCTCGACGGGCTTTGCCATGTTCGGGCCGAGCCCGCACTCGGTCTACGACGGGCAGGACGTCATCGACATGATCGGCCCGCTCTGGGGCGAGCCGGACGAGGCCAAGCGCATCGCCGGCTACAAGGCTGTCGACAAATACATCGCCGAGAACGGCCTCGTAATCCCGCTGCTGCAGTATGTGCAGCCGATCGTGCACAAGGACACCATCACGGTGACCCCGCACGTCTCGGGCGCCCTGCAGCCGCACCGGATGGCGGGGGCGTAGGCGTCGGCTTCCCTCTCCCCGCACGTGGGGAGAGGGACCACTCTGTGCCGAGATGTTTGCCGTGCGCTCCATCCCCCACCCCTGACCCCTCTCCACAAGGGGGAGGGGGGTCGAGGGCAGTGCGTCCCTGACCACGAGCTGACTGACACTCACCCAATTGCGATCCATGGCAGCGAGGTCTTGGCGCTTATGCGGCAGCACGGGCTTGAGCCGTTTGCAGCATCTGCGGCGGCTCAACCAAGGTCGCCGATTTTCTGCAGAGCCCTTGCCCAAACATCCCCTCCCCCTCGTGCCGAAGGCGCGCCTCCGGCACGACGGGGAGGGACAGGGTGTGGGTGGGACTTTCAAGAGCGCGCACTGCGAGAGTGGCATTCAGCAAGTTCATCCTCCATCGCGGTTTCTCTTGCGCCGGTCGCTGAGGCATGTGACTTGCAGGTTCGAGGGCGGGAAGTGGAGCAGGCTGCGAGGGCGCCTGCGTTAGAGTGCTTCCGGAAAGGTGCGAAGCGGTTTTCGAAAAGAAGCACGACAAACCAAGGAATTAGTCGGCTGTTGATGTGATTCAACGAAAAACGGAAACACCCTAAGGAAGTTTCGGCATCAGCCTGCCATGCTCGTTAACCGTATTCTCTCGCGTCTCGTCCAGTCGGTGCCGACGCTCGTTGGCGTCGCGATCATCGTATTCGTGCTGATCCGCGTCGTTCCCGGCAATCCGATCGCCATGATGCTGGCGCCGGGAGCGACAGAGGACGACATCCAGCGGCTGAAGGCGCTCTATGGCCTCGACAAGAGCATCGTCGAGCAGTTCTTCATCTGGGCCCGCGAGGCGCTCACCGGCAATTTCGGAACCTCCATCAGCCTGCGCCAGGACGTGCTCGGCATGGTGCTGTCGCGGCTGCCGGCGACGCTGGAGCTGGTGCTGATCGCAACCCTCGTTGCCGTGCTGCTGGGCACCGCCCTCGCTGTTGTCGGCACGCGCTATCGCGGACGCTGGCCGGAGGCGGTGGTCGATACCATCGGCGGCTTCGGGCAATCGGTGCCGGACTTCATCTGGGCGCTGGGTTTCATCCTCATCTTCGGCGTGCTGATGCCGGTGATGCCGATCTCGGGCCGCTCGGATCCCGCGATCTCCTTCGACTACGCGACGCGATTCTACCTGATCGAGAGTCTGCTCCGCTTCGACGGACGCGCCTTCGCCGATCTTCTCTCCCATGCGCTGATGCCGGCGCTGGCGCTCGGCCTGCCGCTCGCTGCCATCATCTCGCGCGTGCTCAAGAGCTCGCTCGCCGAGGAGCTGACGCAGGATTATGTGCTGCTCGCCCGCGTCAAAGGCCACTCGGAATGGCGGATCATCGTCCGCGAGGCCTTGCGCAACGCCGCCATCCCGACCGTCAACCTGACCGGCGTGCAGGTGATCTTCCTGATCGGCGGCAGCGTGCTGGTGGAGCGCATCTTCTCCTATCCCGGCATTGGCAATCTTTCGATCGATGCCGTCATTAATCGCGACCTGCCGATGATCCAGGGGCTCGTGCTGATGTTCGCGGTGCTGTTCATCCTGGTCAACCTCGCGCTCGATCTCCTGACGATCTGGCTCAACCCGAAGCTGCGTCATGGCTGAGAGCACGGCAACGCGTGCAGGAGCGCCAGGAACGATCGGACGATGTCTTGGGAACTGGCGCGTCGCCGTTGGCGGCGGCGCGTTGGCGCTCGTCGTGCTCGTTGCGATTTTCGCGCCCGGTCATTTCTCCGTTTAATCCCCTCGAGCAGGATTTGATCGCCCAGCTCGAAGGCCCCTCCTGGAGTTTCAGTCAAGGCCATTTTCTCGGCGCCGACAGCCTCGGTCGCGATCTCCTGTCACGACTGTTCCACGGCGCGCGCATCGCCTTGACGGTAGCCGTCGGCGCCGCCGTGCCGACGATGATCATCGGCACGATCCTCGGGCTGCTCGCCGGCTATCTCGGTGGCGTGACGGACGCGGTGATCTCGCGTCTCATCGACGTGTGGACGTCCTTTCCGCCGGTGCTGCTCTCGATCATCCTCGTCGCGCTCATCGGCACCGGGCTGTTTTCAGTCATCTTCGCCATCATCGTCATCGACTGGACGCGCTTCGCGCGTGTCGTGCGCGCAGAGACGCTCAAGCAGCGGCACATGGACTATGTCGACGCCGCCACCGTCTCCGGTCTGAAGCCGCTCGCCATTCTGTTCCGCGAGATCCTGCCGAACGTGCTGCCGCTGGTGCTCGTGCTATTCACGCTCGAGATGGGCATCGCCGTCATCGTCGAGGCAGATCCTCTCCTTCGTCGGCTTGTCGCTCTCGAGCGACGCGCCGACCTGGGGCGGCATGATCGCGGAAGGCCGCCAGGTCATCAACCAGGCGCCTTACATCCTGACGCTGCCGATGCTGGCGATCCTCGCCACCGTTCTCGGCCTCAACCTCTTCGGCGACGGCCTCAAGGCCGAGCTCGATCCGGTGCTGCGATGAGCGAGCCTCTTCTCACCATCAAACATCTCAGTGCCGTGACTGCCGGGTCCGGCGCCGAAGCCGATCCTGCATGATGTCTCGCTCGAGGTGCGCGAGGGCGAGGTGCATGGGCTCGTCGGGCTGTCGGGCGCCGGCAAGTCGATGGTCGCCAAGGCGGTGCTTGGCGTGTTGCCGCGTGCGATCGTGCTGACCGGCGGCTCCATCCGGTTCCGCACCATCGAGCTTGCGGGCCTCATGCCCGAACAGCATCGCGCCATCACTCATCGTGAGATCGCGCTCATCCCGCAGGACCCGCTCTCCGCGCTCAATCCTTCGCGCCGGATCGAAGCCCAAATGACGGATGTCATGCGGTTGCGCATGGGGCTGTCGAAGGCCGCGGCGCATGCGAAGGCGCTCGCGCTTCTGGAAGAGGTGCAGATCCGCGAGCCCGAGGCCGTGCTGCGCCGCTACCCGCACGAGCTGTCGGGCGGCATGCGTCAGCGCGTGCTGATCGCCACCGCCTTCGCCTCCGAGCCGAAGCTCATTGTCGCAGACGAGCCGACGACCGCGCTCGACGTGACGGTGCAGAAGCAGATCCTCAAGCTCATCCACGATCTGCGCCGCCGCCACGGCACCGCGATCCTGTTCGTGACGCACGATCTGGGCGTCGTCGCCAAGATCTGCGATCGCGTCTCGGTCATGCACCAAGGCGCCATCGTCGAGCAGGGGACAACGGCGTCGCTCTTTTCTGCACCCCGGCATCCGTTTACCCGCGCGCTGTTCGCGGCGACGCCACGCCATGACCGGCCCGCGACCGAGCTTAAGCCTGTGCCAGCCGATGTGCTCGCGGCCATTCCCGCGCCTGTACGCGAGGCCGCCGAATGACCGCGCCCCTTCTTTCCGCGGCCGGTCTCGAGGTGGCGCTGCCGGACCTGGCGCGCAAGCCCCTCTTCGGCGCGGCGCCGATGAACCGCATCCTGCACGGCGTCGATTTCTCGATCCGCCCCGGCGAGACGGTCGGCATTGTCGGTGAGTCCGGTTCCGGCAAGACGACGCTCGGCCGGGCGCTCGTGCGGCTCATCGAGCCCACGGCGGGCGCGTGTCATCTTCGATGGGCAAGACATCACGCATGCCCGCGAGCCGGAGCTTCGGCCGCTGCGCCCGCGGATGCAGATGATCTTCCAGAACGCGCTGACGAGCCTCAATCCCCGTAAGCCGGTTATTGACCAGCATCATGGCGCCGGCGATTGCCGCGGGGCGGCCCTATCTGGCGCGCCCTCTGGCGATGCGGGCGCTCGAGCGGGCGGGTCTCACGCAAGAGCTCGGCTCCCGCTATCCCCATCAACTCTCCGGCGGCCAGCGCCAGCGTGCCGGCATCGCCCGCGCCATCGTCAACGAGCCGGCCTTCATCCTGGCGGACGAAATCGTCTCCGGCCTCGATGTCTCGACGCAGGCGCAGATCCTGACGCTGCTCCGCGAGTTGCAAAAGGACATGGGGCTGGCGCTGGCCTTCATCGCCCATGATCTGGCCGTCGTGCGCGTGCTCTGCGAGCGCGTCGTCGTCATGCTGCAGGGCCGGATCGTCGAAGAGGGGCCGGCGGCGCAGCTGTTCGCGAGCCCTCGGCACCCCTACACCCGCAAGCTCATCGACGCCATTCCGCTGCCGGAAATCGATCCGGGCTGGCTCGACCGGCAAACGCCGGCCGAGATGGCCGATGTTAACCCTGATCAGCGGCCGATCATTGTCTCCAAGCCCGCACTGCCGCAGACGAGTGGCGAGAGCTGGCCCGCCATCAGTGCCCAATTCAAGAGTGGAGGACGCACCGTGTCCAAATACATCGACATCGAGGCCAATGACGGCCGCACCTTCAAGGCCTACATGGCGAAGCCCGCAACGGGCTCCGGGCCAGGCCTCGTCGTCCTCCCCGACATTTTCGGCGTCAACGCCACAGTTCGCGGCATGGCCGATCACTTCGCCGAGGAAGGCTATGTCGTCCTCGTGCCCGACATCTTCTGGCGGCAGGAGCCGGGCGTCGAGATCGGCTACAGCGAAGCCGAGCGGCCGGCGCGCCATCGCGCTCTATCAGGGCTTCGACTTGGCCGCTGGCATCGCCGACATCGCGGCGACGATCGGCACGCTCCGCAAGCGCCCAGAGCAGAAGGGCAAGGTCGGCATTCTCGGCCACACCTTCGGCGGCACGCTCGCCTATCTCGCCGCCGCGCGCACCGATGTCGATTGCGCCGTCTCCTACTACGGCGTCGGGCTCGATGCGCATCTGGGCGAGGCGCGCGGCGTGCGTTGCCCGATGGTTGTGCACATCGCCGGCAACGATCATCACATGCCCGCCGAGGCCCAGAGCCGCATTGCCGGTGCCTTCAAGGCGCGGCCCGATGTGGAAGTCCACACCTATCCGGGCGTCGACAACGCCTTCGCCACCCCCGGCCGCGATACCTTCGATCGGCCGTCGGCCAACATGGCGCTGACGCGCTCGCTAACGCTGCTGAAGCGTGTCATGGGCCCATACTACTCGCTCGCCGAGGTGTGGGAGGAGCATGTCGCGACCGAGTTCGCGACCAAGCAGGTCGACGATACCATGAAGACCATGGTCGGCGATCCTTACGTCAATCACATCCCGACCATGACCGGCGGCGTCGGCTTCGAAGAATTGAAGCGCTTCTACAAGTATCACTTTATTCCCTCGAATCCGGACGACACGAAGATCATTCCCGTATCGCGCACGATCGGTGCCGACCGCATCGTCGACGAGATGGTGTTCTGCTTCTCGCACACGCGCGAGATGGATTGGATGCTGCCCGGCGTGACGCCGACGGGGCGCTATGTCGAGGTGCCGCTCGTCGCCATCATCAACTTCCGCGGCGACAAGCTCTACAGCGAGCACATCTACTGGGATCAGGCCTCGGTGCTGGCGCAGTTAGGCCTGATTGATGCGACGGACTTGCCGGTTGCTGGCCGCGAGTCGGCGCAAAAGCTCATTGATCCCATGCGGCCAACGAATGCGATGATGGGCGTCCTGGAAATCGAGCGCGGGGCTATCGACCAACGGCGATGCGCCGGTGCCGGAGCGGGCAAGCATTGCCCCGGTTGCGGCTTCGCCCAAGAGCCGCTCGCGTGCGCATACGCTGGCCGAGCTTTCGGCCGGTATTGCCGATGGCTCGCTCAGGATCGTCGATCTTTCGCAGACGCTTTCAGCCACGACGCCAGTCATCCAGCTGCCGCCGCAGTTTGCGCCCTCGAGCCCTTTCTCGATGTCGGAGATCTCACGCTACGACGAGCGCGGGCCCGCCTGGTACTGGAACAACCTGGCCCTCGGCGAGCATACGGGCACGCATTTCGACGCGCCGATCCATTGGGTCACCGGCAAGGACTACAGAAGCGGCGCGACCGACACGATCCCCATCAAGCGATTCATTGCCCCGGCCATCGTCATCGACTGCTCGGCCGAGGTCGCCACCAACGAGAAATTCCTGCTCGAGGTGAAACACATCTGGGCCTTTGAGGAAAAGCACGGCAAGATCCCGGCGGGCGCCTGGGTGCTGATGCGCACCGACTGGTCGCGGCGCACCGATCCAGCGCTCTTCCTCAACGCCAAGGAGGATGGCCCGCATGTGCCGGGACCGAGTGCCGATGCGGTTCGTTTCCTCGTCAACGAGCGCGACGTCAACGGTTTCGGCGTCGAGGCGGTCGGCACCGACGCCGGCCAGGCCTTCGCCTTCGAGCCGGCCTTCCCGGCGCACAATCTGATGCATGGCGCCAACAAGTTCGGACTGGCAAGCCTCTGCAATCTCTATCTCCTCCCGCCGACCGGCAGCGTGCTCGTGACCGCGCCGTTGAAGATCAAGAATGGCTCGGGCAGCCCGTTGCGGGTACTGGCGATCGTGGGGGGGTAGCGTTCGCAGCGTTCGATGAACGTCGCCGCTCAGGCTCGCGCGGCTACGATCTTCGGTTTGCCGCCGGCATCGTACATGGCGAGCTTGGGCTCGCCGAAGTGGATAGCCCTGAAGATAGGTGACGCCGGTCTCGGCGAGGATGTCGACGCTCTTCTGGTCGCCAACCCATTCGGCGACCGTCTCCATGCCGAAGCTCCTGGCGAGATGCACGAGCGCCTCGACGAATACGCGATCCGAAGGATCGGTTGCTAGGTTCTTGATGAAGTTGCCGTCGATCTTCACCATGTCGGCGCCGAGATGCTTCAGATTGTGGAAGGACGTGTAGCCGGCGCCGAAATCGTCGATGGCGACGCGGCAGCCGAGCTCCTTCACGGTGTCGACGAAGGCGACGCTCTCATCGAGATCGGCGATGGCCGCCGTCTCGGTGATCTCGACGATGAGGCGGCTCGCCATTGCGCGGTCGCCCGCAATGAGCTTGTCGAGTGCGATGAGCCACTCGTGGTCGCTCGCCGTCAGCCCCGAGACATTGAAGGAGAGCCGCAGATCGGGCTGATGACGCAGCAGGGCGACGCTGAGCTCGAGCACGCGCTTGTCGATCAGGCGGCTCAAACCTAGCTGCTCGGCCACGGGAATGAACTCGCCTGCCGGCACCACCTCGCCGTCGGCGCGCTGCATACGAAGCAGGCATTCGTAGAACGATACGTGCGCCGGTGCCGGTCGCGACGATCGGTTGCAGTGCGATGCGCATCCGCTGCTCGTCGAGCGCCGAGATGATGGCATCCGCCATCTCGATGTTGCGGCGGCGGCGCGAGGCGCGCTTCGGATTCGGCGTATAGATGACGAACCGGTCCTCGCGGCCGGTTTTGGCGCCATCGAGCGCATCCAGCGCGAAGCCGACGATGTCGCCGACGGTCTTGGCGTGCTGGGGCACCAGAACGGCGCCGATCGAGACCGTCGAGGCAATGCGGCAGGCGGGGGTTTCGATGGGTGAGGATCGGATGACGTGCGACAGGCGTTTGGCGGCGGCCTGCAGGCCGTCGACGTCGCAGGAATGGACGAGCACGCCGAACTTGTTGGCCGCGAATCGCCCGATCGTGTCGCCGCCCCGGACCTCGCCGATGCGAGCCGGCCGGAAATCGCACGAATGAGCTCGTTGCCGGTCTCGAAGCCGAAGGTCTCGTTGACGAGGCCGAGATTGTTGATGGCCACCATCAGGAAAGCGAAGGGACGCTTCGTCACCGCATGCTCGGTGAGTGCGCTTTCGATCGCCGCCGTCAGGCGATTGAGATTGAGGAGGCCCGTCAGCTCGTCATGCTCGGCGAGATAGCGGAGCCTGTCCTCCTGGTGCCGGCGGTCGTCGATCGCATGCACGATAACCGCGCGCGACCAGTGGCTGGCCGTCCTTGGCGGCGAAGGCGCGGCCCTTCTCCTCGACCCAAAGCACATCGCCGCTCGCGGCGCCCCGAAGGCTGGAGCGGATACTCCAGCCGATAGGCGCCCCCTTCGCCTTTGTCGGCGAGGGCTGCCGTGCGCACGGCCTCGTAGCGGCGGCCGGCATGGCTGGTCGCGATCGTCAGATGGTAGGCTGCCCCCGTTTCGATGCTGAGGCGGCTCTCCGGGCCGAGCAGGCGCGAGGCATTGGCCTGCCAGGTCATACGGTCTGTCCGCATGTCCCAGACATAGGCCGCGGCGCCGGCGGCGGCGAACGTGCTCTCGACCTCGAAGCGGAGCGGTAGGTGTTGAGCGGCAGGTTGAGGAACAGCTGCTTCGCGCGCGTCGAGGCGGCGCAGCGGCGGCGGCGCGGGCCGATTGTCGCGTGTCCGCTCGCTCCGGACAGCAACCGGCGCCGACGCGCCAGGGCTCGCCTTCGACGGACCGCTCAACTGCCACTCCCCTTCGAGCTCGGCTCGGAATTGCTGCGCATGCCGGGGTTTGGAGCGAACCGCCCGGAACCTGCATACGACAGCCGCGCAGGCTAGCAATCAGTCGTTAAGAACACGCCAATACGGCGTAAGTTTCGGTATGTTGCGGAGTCAACTCGAGGCAAGCTGCGTTTATCACGCCAGAACGCATCGCTCGGCTGATGGCCGGGCGATGCGCTGTGAGGGAATGCTACTGGTCCCCAGTGCCGAAGCCGATGTCGCGGCGGGCCGTGCGGATGCCGATGATCGAGCCGACGATGATATCGAGCGCGGCGATCACGGTCAGCAGGAAGAACAGCGAACTCGAGGCTCGCTCGACCAGCAGAAACTCGACCAGGAAGATGACGAAGACCACGACGGACAGCGCCTGATCGGCAAGGCCCGCGCCACGAGTATAGGTTGCCTTGACCAGCTCGAGCCCGAGCAGGATGAGCGCGATCAGCATGACGAGATCACCGAGCCAGAAGGTCCAGGTGCCGCCGTTTGGCATGCTGATTTGAAAGAGGTAGCCGACGCGAGCTGCGGCATTGGTGGTGGCGTTGATCTCCGCATAGCCATAGAAGATCTCGTCGGGCGTGCCGCTGCCGATGAAGACCAGCGCGTTGTAGAGAATGAGCGACAAGATCATCAGCGGAATGGCTCTGAGCGTCATCGTACTCTCCGGTCAGGTTCTGCCCCATGGTCCTGACGTGGCCGTCAGGCCGGATGATGACGGAACCGCGCCCCATCCGTGGCCTTGATACACTGAACGTTAACCAGCCGCCAGCCTCGCCCCCGTGCGGGGACGAGCAACGGCGATGGCCTCGGGGATGGAGAGCCTCAGAAGTCTTCTTTGGCCTTGAGAATCTGCCGGCCGCGATACTTGCCGCTCTTCAAGTCGATGTGGTGGGGGCGGCGCAGCTCGCCGGAGTCCTTGTCCTCGACGTAGGTCGGGGCCTTCAAGGCGTCGGCCGAGCGGCGCATGCCGCGGCGTGAAGGGGAGGTTTTCTTTTTCGGAACGGCCATGGCAGAGCCTCTTTCGACGGGCGACCGGGCCCTCAGGGCGCCAAGGTCGCGAAATCTCAGGAAAATCCTTCGACCGCGCCAGCATTACGGGCCAAAAAACCCACGCCGTCAGGATCGAGCGAGCGCGTTATAGTGGCATTTCGTGGGTTTGGCCAGTCCTTGCGACGGGCCTAGCGCATCAGCATTACGGCGGTCGCAAATGTCAGTGCCAGGGACTTCCACGGGCCGATTTTCTCAAAGATCAGTGCCCACATGACGACCCTCGTTGCACGAGCGCAATCCGCTGATTCTAGCATGATTTACTGCGCAAGAACACAATCCGTGTAATCGCCAGCCGCTGGCAGCCGTCGAGAGACCCGTGCGGCGTGGCCGCGGGTCTTGGGACCGGGTTTGCCGGCCTTGCGCTTGTTCGGGTTGGGGAGGGAGGCGGCGAGCAAGGAAGCCTGGAGCGCGAGAGCTTCGCGGCCGGGGTTTTGAAATGGAATTGGGCGGCGGCTTCCGCGCCGTAGATGCCCGGTCCCCATTCGGCGATGTTGAGATAGAGCTCCATCGTCCGCCGCTTGCCCCAGACGACGTTGGTCACATAGCTGAAGGGAATTTCGAGTGCCTTGCGGATATAGGTCCGGCTTGAGCCGAGGAACAGGTTCTTCGAGGTCTGCATCGGGATGGTCGAGGCGCCGCGATTACCGGCATTCCAGGCGTCCGACATGGCCTCCCAGTCGACGCCCCAGTGCTCGCAGTAGCGGCCATCCTCGGAGGCGATGACGGCCTTCACCAGGTTGGGCGAGATCTGCTCGATCGGCACCCAGGTCTGCGTCACCGAGCCGCCGGTCAGCCATTCGCCGAGCATCAGCACCGAGAAGGGCGGGATTGATGAAGCGGTAGGCGAGGATCAGCACGAGGTAGAAGATGCCGACGTAGGCGGCGATCCGGCCAGCGAGGCGCCCGATCCGCCGCCAGGGCCATTCGGCGCGCAAGCGCTGCCAACGGGTCATCGGCGGTGCCCCCGTGTCGGTCGGGATAACCAGCCCCGAAGCGCCATAGGCGACCGTCGGCTGGTCGGCGGCGGCGGACAGCGGGGGCGTCCCGGCGTTCATCCCTTCCATGGCAGCGCTACCCTCGGCCCTGTCCACGCGCTTTTCCTGCTGTCACAACTGTTGTAAGGCGGTCGGCAATTCGGTGCGGCCCGGGGCCGGATTATCGCGGCTTTGGCCGCCTATGCAAGGACCGGCCCAAGGCGGGATCGGGCCTGTCTATGTGGAAAAACGGCCTCATCATGTCCTTCGAGACCCGGCTTACCGCCTCTCAACAGCTGATCGAGGCGCATCTGGAGCGACTGATCGCCGATCAGGGGCCGGACGTGCCGGAGCGGCTGCTCAAGGCCATGCGGCACGGGGTCCTGGGCGGCGGTAAACGCTTCCGGCCCTTCCTCGTGCTCGAGACGGCCGCTCTGCTTGGCAAGCCGGCGACGGCGGCGCTCGATGCGGCGGCAGCCGTCGAGCTCGATCCATTGCTACTCGCTCATCCATGACGACCTGCCGGCCATGGACAACGACGATCTGAGGCGCGGCGCGCCGACCGTCCATCGCGCCTTCGACGAGGCGACCGCGATCCTGGCGGGCGACACGCTGTTGACGCTCGCCTTCGAGATCCTGGCGCGCCCCGCCGCCCATCCCGATCCCGCCGTGCGCAGCGCCCTCATCCTGACGCTTGGCGCGGGCGGCCGGCGGCACGGGCATGGCCGGCGGACAGACCCATGATCTCGCCGCCGAGGGCCGCTATGGCCCGGATGGCGGCTTTGTCGCCGCTCGAGGACCGCCGCCCCGAGCGCCTCGACCAGCAAGCGATCGAGACGCTGCAGGCCATGAAGACCGGCGCGCTCATCCGGGCCTCCGTCGAGATGGGCGCCATCGTCGGCGGCGCGGGAGACGACGAGCGGCAGTCGCTCGTGACTATGCGCGCGCGCTCGGCCTCGCCTTCCAGATTTCCGACGATCTGCTCGACGCGGAAGGGGAGGCGGAGGTCATGGGCAAGAAGGTCGCCAAGGACGGCGCGGCCGGCAAGGCGACGCTCGTCGGGCTGCTCGGGACCGCCGAGGCGCGGCGGCGGCTCGACGGGCGGTGGCCGAGTCGCTCGACGGCAATCGCGACGCTCAACCAGCCGACGGAGGCGCTGGCCGAGGCGGCCAGGTTCATGGCGTCGCGGCGGTCGTAGGTCTTGTGAGCGTCGTTGCCTCTGCCCGGCGAACAGGCCGATGCTGAGCCGGCGACGCTGCCGAACGGGGGACACGATGGAACCAGTGCTGGTCGAATGGGCGAGCCTGCTGCTGCGCTGGCTGCACATCATCGCCGGCATGGCCTGGATCGGCGCCTCCTTCTACTTCATGCACATCGATGCGAGCTTGCGTCCCGTGAGCGATATCCCTGAGGGGAAGGGCGGCGAAGCCTGGGAGGTGCATGGCGGCGGCTTCTACCAGGTGCGGAAGTATCTCGTCGCGCCGGAGCAGCTGCCGAAGGAGCTCATCTGGCACAAATGGCAGAGCTACACGACGTGGATCTCGGGCTTCCTGCTGCTCGTCTGGATCTACTATCTCGGCGCCTCGCTCTACCTGATCGATCCTGCTGTGTGGCCGACGACGCCGGGCGTCGCGGCCACGATTGGCATCGGCAGCCTCATCGGCGGCTGGGTAATCTACGATCTCCTCTGCCGCTCGCCGCTCGGCAAGAGCGATCTCTGGCTCGCCATCGTCGGCTTTCGGCTGGTCGTTGGCGCCGCCTATCTCTATGGCCGGGTCTTCGGCGGCCGCGCGGCGATGATCCACACCGGCGCGCTGATGGCCACCTGGATGAGCGGCAATGTCGCCATGCTCATCATCCCGAACCAGCGCAAGGTGATCGCGTCGCTCATGCAGGGCGAGGCGCCCGATCCCGCGCTCGGCAAGGCGGCCAAGCAGCGCTCGAGCCACAACAATTATCTGACGCTGCCGGTCGTGTTCCTGATGCTCGCCGGCCACTACCCGCTCACCTACGCTTCGGGCTACGGCTGGGCGACGGTGGCGCTGGTGCTGATCGCCGGCGGCGTCATCCGCCATTTCTACAACGAGCGTCATGCCGGCCGCGGCGATCCCTGGTGGACCTGGCTGGTCGCCGCCGTCTGCGTCCTCATGATGATCTGGATCAGCCAGACGGCGACGCCCTCCGGCCGGGAAGCGCTGGGGCTACCGGCGAAGGAGCCCTTTCAACTCGCCTCGATGCCCGGCGCGCCCGTCGAGGTCGCCGATATCCTCATCTCGCGCTGCTCCATGTGCCACGGCGCGACGCCCGCCTGGGAGGGCATCGGCATCGCGCCCAAGGGCGTGCTGCTCGACACGCCGGAAAACGTCCACCGGCAGGCCGAGGCGATCCGCGTGTTCTCCGTGCTGACCGCACGCCATGCCGCCGCACAACATCACCGAGATGACGGCCGAGGAGCGGCAGGTCGTCGCCCGCTGGCTCGACCAGCGGCTGGCGACGCCGTAGTTTCCGCCCATGACCGGCATCGTCACAGACCTGAAGCGCTACCCCCGCGATCTCGTCGGCTACGGGCCTGAGCCGCCGCATGCGCGCTGGCCGGGCCAGGCCCGCGTCGCCGTGCAGTTCGTCCTCAACTACGAGGAGGGCGGCGAGAATTGCGTGCTGCACGGCGATCCCGCCTCCGAAACCTTCCTCTCCGAAATCATCGGCGCAGCGCCGTTCCCGGGCGCGCGGCACATGTCGATGGAGAGCATCTACGAGTATGGATCGCGCGTAGGCGTCTGGCGCATCCTCGATCTCTTCCGCGAGAGGCAGGTGCCGATCACCGTCTTCGCGGTCGCCATGGCACTGGCGCGGCATCCGAAGGTCGCCGAGGTGGCACTGAAGGACGGCCACGAGATCTGCTCGCACGGCCTCCGCTGGATCAACTATCACGGCGTGCCCGAGGACATTGAGCGCGCCCATATGCAAGAGGCGATCGCCATCCAGCAACGCATCACCGGCGAGCGCCCGCTCGGCTGGTACACGGGCCGGACCTCCGAGAACACGCGCCGGCTCGTCGCCGAAGAAGGCGGCTTCCTCTACGACGCCGACGACTATTCCGATGAGCTGCCCTTCTGGTCGAAGCTCGTCGAGAAACCCCATCTCGTCGTGCCCTACACGCTCGACGCCAACGACATGCGCTTTGCGACCGCCGCAAGGGTTCAACACCGGCGAACACTTCTTCACCTACTTGCGCGACACCTTCGATTGCCTCTATCGCGAGGGCGAGACGCGGCCGCGCATGATGTCGATCGGTCTGCACTGCCGTCTCGTCGGGCGGCCCGGCCGCTTCGAAGGCTTGCGGCGGTTCCTCGATCACGTTCTGGCGCATGATCGCGTCTGGCTCGCGCGCCGCATCGACATCGCGCGGCATTGGATTGCTACCCATCCGCATACCGGAGCTTGACTATGCCCGACCATCCTGACATCCGCATCAATGCGCTCGCCGTCGAGCGGCTGACGAAAGCCGCCTTCGCGCCCTTCGGCGATGTCGTCGAGATCGAGGGCGCGGAGGAATGGCGCATCAACCAGGGCTTCGGCGCGGCGCTTTGCCGATCTTGCCAAAATCGAGACCGGCGGCATCGAGGGCCGGCCGATGCTCTCGATCGTCCGCGCCCGGCAATGGCCGCTGCCGCATGCGGATCGGCATGCTCGAGCGCCACCCGCTCGGCAGCCAGTGCTTCTATCCGCTGAGCAAACAGGACTGGCTCGTCGTCGTGGCCGAGGGCGCCAAGACGCCGGACCTCGGCACGCTGCGCTGCTTCCTCGCGACCGGCACGCAGGGCGTCAACTACCGCGCGAATGTCTGGCATCATCCGGTGCTGCCGCTCGCCATGGAGCAGGATTTCCTCGTCGTCGACCGCGCCGGGCCCGGCAAGAATCTCGAGGAATCCTGGTTCCCGAAGGCGGCCGAGCGGATCGTGCAGCTGTAGGTTGGGTCAACCCCGGACTTGATCCGGGAAGACCCAACATCTTTTGCGGGCGGAGTTGGGTCTCGTTCCTCGACCCAACCTACGCCAGCTGCCGCGCCAGATATCGCTGAAACTCCCAGATGCAATTCTCCTTGGGCGACAGCCGGCCGGGCATGGCGTAGCGGGAGCTCGCATTGGCCTGGAGCGCCGAGATGATGCCGCGATCCTCGCCGTTGATCTTGTCGAAGCTGGCGCGCGCATTCGCGCTTGCGCTCCTCGCCGGCGTCGCCCTCCGGCATCGATCCCGGATACGCATCGACCCCCCAGCGTACCCGCACATGCCCGGGCCCGCGCGGACGGATCGAAATCCAGAACAGCCGCTCCGCCGAGACCGAGCAGAGATGCGACGGGAAACACCGCGAAGATCGGATACTCGGCGCGCTCGCTGTTCGGTGAGGGCGTCGTTCAGTACGCGCATCTCAGCCCCATACTCGTAAGTGACGCCGGGCGGGCGCACCTGCGTGTAGATCGTCCAGGCGTCATCGCCCGCCTCGTCGTGGCGCGTCAGCCGCGTCGGCAGCGCGGGATCGACGGTCGTGCGATGGGCGATGAAGGAGTGATAGGGCTCGGAGAAATTCTCGAACAGGATTTTCCAGTTGGCGGGCCAGGTTTCCTCCACGCGCAGCACGGTCTGGTAGTCGGCGAGGCGGTGATTGTGAAAGCGCTGGGAGAGCCGCGCGAGCTGTGGACCGAGCGGGGCCGCATCCGGATCCGGGTTCACATAGACGAAACCTTCCCAGACTTCGGTGCGCAACGCCGGCAGGCACACTTTCTCCGGCTTGAAGCTCTCGCTCATGAAGAGCGCGGAGACGAGCTTGCCCTCGAGATCGTAAGTCCAGGCGTGATAGGGGCAGACGATGCGCTTGGCGTTGCCGGTACCTTCGAGAAGCCGCGCGGCGCGATGCCGGCAGATGTTCGGGAAGGCGCGGATTTGGCCATCGGCATCCGCGGATGACGATGATGGGATCGCCCGCGAGATCGTCGGTCTGATAGTCGCCGGGTTTGGGGATTTCGTCCGCGCGCCCGACGCACTGCCAAGCCCGGCGAAAAATGCGCTCGTCCTCGAGTGCCGCAAAGCCCTCGTCGGAGAACACCTGCGGCGGGAGTGCGTGCACTCCTCGAGCGGCAGCGCGGCAATACGGCGGAGCTCGGAGAGGAGGTGAGGCGTGGTGGGTGGGGGCATTAGCGGGTTCCGGGGCGAGGTGGGGTGCTGGTGAGCGTAGCTTGCCGGTGCACGGCGGGAAAGCCGACGGCGATGCTGGCAGTTGGGCTTAAAGCCAGCCGCAGCCAACTTTTTGTCATCCCGGGCCTTGTGCCCGGGACCCATCGATCTGCAAACTCCAATCGCTAGAAGTAATAAATGCTGTTGCCGAGCAGCGCACTTGCTTTATGCAACCGCGTTGTAAGATATGCTGCCCGACCCAGAGACGTCCGGCTGATGCGTCGAAATGGGTCCCGGGCACAAGGCCCGGGATGACATCTGAGTGTAAGGCGAAGCTTCGGACTGATTAGGTTTTTGGCTTCTCGTGGATGGTAATCAGCCTTCTGCCCCACGTCCTGTCCGAAGCCATGATTTCTTGTCGAAGCGTCTTGTCCGACTGAGAATCGGGCTCTTCGCGGTCGAGGTCAGCTCCGGCCATCAGGAACAAGCACACAAACTGCGGAAGATTGCCAAACAAAGCGAGGATTCGTGACGCTGCAATTCGACATGTAGGTCGAATTCGGACTTGCCCCGGCCTCCAGTAGTTCACACGCCGTTTCAAAGGTATCAACCGGCGGCGCTCTGTATTCTTTGGGCCAGAACTCTCCGCCTGCGCCTTGCACGCAGATGCTCAAGGCTGTTTGGCCTTCGTCGTCGACGTAGTTCGGGTCAGCACCCATTGCGCAAAGCACTGTCGGCCATCGTCCGCCGCCTACCAGCACAGTTGCTGGAGCAGCTCACTCAGCTGGTCTCGCGGCCACGAGCCGAGCAGTTTCAGTTCGTCGATCAGGACGTCAATTGGCTTATGAGTTCTGATGTGAACAAGCCGGGAGATTTCGCTATCGAAATCGATGTCTTCATTGGCCATAGACTGAAACCGAATACCGCGTTTCTACCACCAACTCAAATCTTCTGATTCCACTTCCCCACCTCGGCGAACTTCGCCAGCCGCGCCTCGATATCGCGGAACATCGCGATCTTGTTTTCCTCCGACACCGGGCTCTCGACGACCACGACGAGCTCGGGCTTGTTGGATGAGGCGCGCACGAGCCCCCAGGTGCCGTCGGCGAGCGTCACGCGGACGCCGTTGACGGTGACGAGATCGCGGATCGATTGGCCGGCGATCGTCTCGCCCGCCTTCTCGGCCGCCTGAAACTGCGCCGTCACCTTATCGACCACGCCATATTTCTTCTCATCATCGCAATGCGGCGACATGGTCGGCGACTGATAGGTCTTGGGCAGCGCGCGCTCGAGATCGGCCATAGACTTGCCCGGCGCGCGATCGAGCATGTCGAGCACCGCAATGGCCGAGACGAGACCGTCGTCATAGCCGCGGCCGAGCGGCGTGTTGAAGAAGAAGTGGCCAGACTTCTCGAAGCCGACCAGCGTGCCGTGCTGGTGGTTGTAGCGCTTTATGTAGGAATGGCCGGTCTTCCAGTAGGCGGTCTTGGCGCCGTTGGCGATCAGCACCGGATCGGTCGCGAAAAGCCCCGTCGATTTCACGTCGACGACGAAGCGCGCGTCTTTGTGGATGGCCGACAGATCGCGCGCGATCATGACGCCGACGCGATCGGCGAAGATCTCGCGCCCCTCGTTGTCGACGACGCCGCAGCGGTCGCCGTCGCCGTCGAAGGCGAGGCCCACATCCGCGCCATGCGCCTTCACCGCATCGCTGACGGCGTGCAGCATCTTCAGGTCTTCGGGGTTCGGGATTGTGGTTGGGGAACGAATGGTCGAGATCGGTGTTGAGGCCGACGACCTCGCATCCCAAGCGCGCCAAGCACTTCCGGCGCAAACGCGCCCGCCGTGCCGTTGCCGGTCGCGCAGATCACCTTGAGCTTGCGCTTGAACTTCGGCCGGTTGGCGAGATCGGCCATGTAGCGCTCGGCAAGATCGGGACGAGGATGTAGCGCCCGCCGTCGCGGAATTCGCACGCGCCCGAGAGCACGATCTCCTTCAGCTCGCTCATCTCCTCGGGCCCGAAGGTGAGCGGCCGGCCGAGGCCCATCTTGATGCCGGTCCAGCCATTGTCGTTGTGGCTCGCCGTCACCATGGCGACGCCTTCGACGTCGAGGGCGAACTGAGCGAAGTAGGCCATCGGCGAAAGCGCGAGGCCGATGTCGTGCACCTCGGCGCCGCCGGCCATCAGGCCCATCATCAGCGCCTGCTTCACGGAGGCCGAGTACCAGCGGAAATCGTGGCCGACGACGAAGCGCGGCTTGACGTTGCGGCGGCGTGCCAGCGTCGCCAAGCCCAGCGCCGATGGCATTGAGCCCCATGAGATTGATCTCGCCCGGGAACAGCCAGCGCGCGTCATACTCGCGAAAGCCCGTCGGCTTGACGAGCGGCAGCCGCTCGAAGTCGAGCGTGTTCGGTTTCAGATCGGCGCGCGGTTTCGGCAGCAGGGCGGAGGTCATGGGGAAGTCTCGCATGGGCCGAGGCCGAAGCGTCTACTGCTGCAGGACGAGCTTGTTGCCGCGGATGTCGACGCGCTCGAGGCGGGAGAGGAACGACATGCCGAGCAAAGTCGCGAACAGCTTGCCCGGTTCCGCGACGAAGGCCTTCACGTCCTTGACCTCGATGTCGCCGATGCGGATCGAGGAGAGCGTCACGGGCGCGATGCGGGCATTGCCGTTGGCCGTGCGCGACACGTGGGTGAAGTCGCTATCGGAAAGGCGGAGGCCGATTTCCTCCGCGTCCTCGTAGGTGAGGGCGACACCGGTCGCGCCCGTATCGACCAGCACATTGACGGACTTGCCGTCGATGTAGGCCTCGGCTTCGAAGTGGCCGTTCTCGCCGGCCTGGAGGAAAACTATCCGTCGAAGCCGGACGCTTCCTCGGCGAGCGCGGCCGATTCGGCGGCATCTGCCTCTGCTCGGCTTCGGCTTCCGGGCGGATCAGCGCTTGGAGGGTGTCGAAATGATAAACGGTCATGAAAGTACCGGCGATGCAGCCCGTCCACAGAACCAGCGAACGCAAAGCGGCCGTCGCACTCGTACTCATATGCGATCTCTCGACGCCAAAAACCCTCAGCCGCCGCGGCGGCTGCGCAGCGTCAGATAGTCACCCGAGAACTCATATGACCCCAGTTTACTTAAAAAACTCATACCGAGGAGGCTTTCATCGAGCGCGCCGGACTGGGCCACAAGCGCTTCGACATCGCCGAAAGCGATGGTGCCGACCACGATGGACTTCAGCCGGATGGGCGCCGCGAAGGCCGTGCCATTGGCCGTCTGGACGGGAACCACGTAGGCGAGCCGGGCCAGGTCGATGCCTGCCCGCTCGGCGTCCGTGCTCTTGAGCACCACCGAGCTCGCGCCCGTGTCGACCAGCATCGTGATCTGTGTACCTTCGACGATCGGTTCGGGCGACGAAATGGCCGTCGGTGCGCTTGCGCAGGCGTACGGCCTGCTCACCTTCGGAAACCGTCTCGGCGCCGAGATCGGTGCCGGCCGGCGTCAGCTCGCCGATGACGCGTGCGGCGACGATCTTGAACTCGTCCTTGAAGCCGTAGACGGCGACGAGGCCGAGCCCAAGCACGCCCCAGAGCGCGATGTCGCGCGTGGCCGTCCTTAAGGCGTCCCCGGTAGTCGCCGATGAGCGGCAGGCCGACGAAGATGGCCATCGCCAAGCCGCCGATGACCAAAGCGAGGTCGGTCGCCTCCAGGCCAGCAAAGTTTCCCTCGCCGTGCGTGACCACCAGCACCAGGCCGGCGACGATCGAGCAGGCCAAGCGCGATCCAGGAGCCCATGTCATTTGGCTCCCGTCGGATGCATCTGCCGGCGCGCTGGCAGGAGAGCCATGATGTGCTTGCGCTGGGCGTCGCTGAGCCGCGACCACAGCGCGATCTCGTCGAGCGTGCGGGCGCAGCCCGTGCACAGCCGCGTGACGGGATCGATGTCGCAGACCTTGATGCAGGGCGAGTCCATGGGCTCCCTCGCCGGTCGCCATCGCCAGCTGGCGTGAATCTAGGGAGGCGACCGCCCGAACTCAATGCCGTGCAAGCCACACCGGCCGGATTATGCCGCGCGATTGCGTCCCCGGAGTACGGCGAGCTTCGATCTCGGCCGCTCGCCGCGGTGGCGCTCCTCGCCCAGTGGCTGCAGTGGCTCGACCGGCTGCAGCACGCGCTCTTTTGGCAGCCTGACGATCGCCTCTGTCCCGCGCCGGATCTCGCTCAGCAGCTCGAAGGTGCCGCCGTGCAGCTCGACGAGGCTCCTGACGATCGGCAGGCCGAGCCCCGAGCCGCCTTCCGCCGAGGTATGCGCCAGCGAGCCCTGGCCGAAGGCCTGCATGACCCGCGGCAGTTCCTCCTTGGGAATTCCGGGGCCGGTGTCCTTGACGCTCAAGATCTGCCCGCCGTCCTCGCCGCGCCGGATGCCGAGCGTGATGTGGCCGCCCGGCGGCGTGAACTTGATGGCGTTGCCGAGCAGGTTGATGCAGACCTGCCGGAGCGCCCGCTCGTCCGCCCAGATCGGCGGCAGGCTCTCGTCGAAGTCCTCGATGAGCTTGAGCGCCTTCGATTCCGCCTTGAGCTTCAAAAGGCGCTCGCACTCGTCGACCACGTCGACGAGGTGGGTCGCTTCCTCTTGCAGCTCGTGCTTGCCGGCCTCGATGCGCGACAGGTCGAGAATCTCGTTGATGACGTGCAGCAGATGCTTGCCGCTCGAATGGATGTTGCCGGCGTAGTCGAGATACATCGCGTTCTGCATCGGCCCCATCATCTCGGTCTTCATGACCTCCGAGAAGCCGAGGATGGCGTTCAAGGGCGTGCGCAGCTCGTGGCTCATATTGGCGAGGAACCGCGACTTGGCGACGTTGGCTTCCTCCGCTCGCCGCCGCGCTTCCTCCGAGATCGAGGTTGCGTGCTCGAGCTCGGCGATGAGGCTGTCCTTCTCCGCCTTGTACTCGAGCATGGTCATGACAGTGGCGTTGAGACCCTTGGCGAGGAAGATGAAGTAGACGTGGATGCCGACGGCCATCGAGGCCATGGCCCAGTAGAAGGGATCGTTGAGCAACAGGAAGCGCAACACGAGCGCGCAGGTGATCGGGATCGTGCCGGCGTAGATGATCGGCATAACGGTCGAGGCGAAGAGCAGCCGGATCGTCAGCACGACGACGAGCGAGGCGAACAGGAAAGTATGCGCCATCGGCTCGGACGGGTTGGCGCCGACGAGCACGATGCCGGCCCAGGTGACGCCATAGAAGGCCTCGACGCCGACGAGCTGCGCTTTCCAGCTCTTGATGTCGACCTCGGCGCGCGGCGTCGCGCGGAAGTCGTAGAACCAGCGCATCTGGACCGAGCGGGCGAGGAAGACGGCGCCGACCCAGAGCAGCGCGTGTCCGGGCTGGGCCCAGAACATCGAGGCGAGCGCGATGATGATGGCGAGCAGCGGAATGGTCAGGATGGCGCCGAGCTCGTTCTTCACGAACATCGACAGCAGCTCGTACTCGAACTCGGGCTTCGCGACGCCGGTCGTCAGGCGCCGGCGCGCCTCCGCGACCTGGGATTGCTGCGGCTTGCCGGCGGGGCGTATCATGCCCGCCGGGCCCTTCGGGCCCGTGGCTGCCGGCGCGCTCGTCATGTCGTTGCCTCGATGCCTGCCTCCGGCGGGGCCACGTTTTGGTCCTGCCGCCGGTCCGAGCTGCAACTCTCTGTTCTATTTGCTAAGTTTTCGTTTATTCCGGCTTCGGAACTGGACAGGGCGCATGCGCAACCTGAAATACTCGGATCGGCGCTGGATCGCCGTTTTGCGTGCTGATCCTGGTGCTGGCCGGCCTGTCCCGCTTCGGACCGGGCAGCATCGATGCCACCCAAGGCAACATGCGGGCGGTCGACGGCGACAGCTTTCACCTCGGCTCCGACGAGGTTCGGCTGGTCGGCATCGACGCCCCGGAAGGCCGCCAGACCTGCGAGAAAGACGGCCGGAGCTGGGCCTGCGGCGAGGAGGCGAGGCGGCGGTTGCAGGGCCTGGTCGGCGGGCGCGAAATCAACTGTGACGTCGAGGATCGCGACAAGCACGGCCGGCTGCTGGCGGTCTGCCGGGTGGGCGATGTCGAGCTCAACCGCTGGATGGTCGAGCAGGGGTGGGCCGTGTCCTATGGCCGCTATCTCGACGCCGAGCGGGCGGCCGAGCGGGCCCGCCGCGGCATCTGGGCCAGCCGATTCGAGCGCCCGCGGGAGTGGCGGGACCGGAATATGGGCGGGTGAGATGGGTTGCCGGAGGCAGGATCGATGAAACTCTACGACACGCCGCTCGCGCCCAACCCCCGCCGGGTCCGGATGTTCCTCGCCGAGAAGGGGATCGATATTCCCCGCGAGGAGATCAATCTCATCGACGGGCGGCGCCAAGACCGAGGGCTTCACGCAGTTGAACCCGATGCAGTCGGTGCCGGTGCTCGTGCTCGATGACGGGTTTGCGTTGAGCGAGACGATCGCCATCTGCCGCTATGTCGAGGAGGCGCTGAAACCGGAGCCCAATCTCTTGGGCCGCAATCCCCGCGAGCGGGCCGAAATCGAGATGTGGAACCGCCGTGTCGAGCTGAAGCTGTTCTTCCACATCGCCCAGGTGTTCCGGCATTTGCATCCGCGCCTGGCCGCGTTGGAAGTGCCGCAGGTGGCGGTTTGGGGCGAGGCGAACAGGCCTAAGGTCATGGCGCAGCTCGCCTTCTGGAACGAGGAATTCGGCAAGCGGGCTTTCGTTGCCGGCGACCGGTTCACGATCGCCGATATCACGGCGCTCATCGCCATCGACATGATGCCAAGCGCGCGGCTGGAGCGGCCGGCCGGGCTCGCGCATCTGGAGCGCTGGTACGCCGAGGTCTCGGGCCGGCCATCCGCCCAGGCATGAGGCGAACGTCCTGCGAGACTCGACACCCTGGTCGCGGGAAATCCGGGCCTGCCGGCGCTGTGTCGAAACTCCGAACGGCAAGCCGCTTGCCGCACGCGCCGCGACCTGTGCTCCGGGTCTCGGCTACCGCGCGGCTGGCGGTGGTGGGGCAAGCGCCTGGCACGCGCGTGCACGCCTCGGGCATACCGTTTTCCGATCCCTCCGGCGTCCGGCTCCGGTCTTGGATGGGGGTTTCGGACGCAGAGTTCTACGACGTCGCGCGCGTCGCCATCATCCCCATGGGGTTCTGCTTTCCGGGGCTCGATGCCAAGGGCGGCGACTTGCCGCCGCGCCGGGAATGCGCGCCGCTGTGGCGGGAGCGGCTGATGGCGCTGTTGCCGCGGATCGAGATGATGCTGCTCGTCGGCGGCTATGCCCAGCGGTGGCACCTCGGAGCGGAGGTTAAGGGCTTGGGTCTGACCGAGGTCGTCGCCGATTGGCGGCGCATTTCTGGTGTTCGGCGACCCTGCCTGATGTGGCCACTGCCGCATCCCTCCTGGCGGAACAATGCCTGGCTCAAGCACCATCCCTGGTTCGAGGCGGAGCTGGTGCCGGAGTTGAGAACCGCCTGTCGGAAGCTGCTCCACTAGGGCATGATTTGCTATTTTGTCGGCAGGCAACATATGAAAATATAGAATTCTGTTTCTGATCTCGTGGAAATCCGAAATGACTGTGTTGGAAGACGTCACGCTTGACGCCATGGACGTGAAAATCCTCCGGCTCCTTCAGGAGGACTGCACGCTGCCGGTCGCCGAGATCGGTAAACGCGTCGGGCTCTCGACCACGCCCTGCTGGCGACGCATCCAGCGGCTCGAGGAGACGGGCGTCATCCGACGCCGCGTCGCCGTGCTCGATCCCAAGGCCGTCAACACCGGCGTCACCGTCTTCGTCGCCATCACCACCAATCAGCACACGAAGGATTGGCTCGATCGCTTCCATGCGGCGGTCGTCGATTTTCCGGAGGTTGTCGAGTTCTACCGGATGAGTGGACAGGTCGACTACATGCTCCGCGTCGTCGTGCCCGACATCGCGGCTTATGACGCCTTCTACAAGAAGCTCATCTCGCGCATCGAGCTCTCCGACGTCTCCTCGAGCTTCGCCATGGAGCAGATCAAGTACACGACCGCGCTGCCGCTCGATTTCGCGCTGCCGCCGGGCCAGCAGAAGAAGCGGAAGGCGGAGGATTAGTCTCTCTGCTCTGGGGAGAACTGCAGTTGGTCGCCGCAAGCGGCGTTTGCCAAGATAGCGGCCCGTTCGCCACTTCTTAGGCGGGCCGTGCCATGCTTGGCCAACCTGTATCCGTGTCGAGTTTGTCTCCGTCAGTCACCTCATGTTCACCGCCCAACGCACGAGCCTCAAACTGCGCATCGCCAGCGGCAAGACGCTGCCGGCGATCTGGCTTGCGCTCGGGTCGCCGGCGATCGTGGAAGCCGCCGCAAGAACCAAGCCCGCCGTCATCGTTCTCGACAAACAACACGGCCTGTTCGACCGCTCCTCGCTCGAGACGGCGATCGGCCTCGTGCCGGCGGATGTTTGCGTGATGGTGCGTGTGGCGGAGAATTCCGAGACCGCTATTGGAGAGGCGCTCGATGCCGGCGCCGAGGGCGTGATCGTGCCGCTCGTGGAAACCGCGAAACAGGCGCGCCGCGCGGTCCGCCACGCGCATTTCCCTCCCTTCGGCGGGCGCTCGGGCGGTGGCGTCCGCCCGCTCGGCGACTTCGCCGGCTACTTCGAGCGGGCGAAGGCGCACACCGTCGTCGCCGTGATGATCGAGACGAAGCGCGGCGTGAAGAACGCGAAGAAGATCGCGCGCGTTCCGGGCATCGACATGGTCTTCATCGGCACTGGCGATCTGGCGATCTCGGTCGGCAGCTTCCCTGATTTCGATCTCGCCGTCATGCGCGCGGCCGCCACGGTTCATCGCGCGTGCCGCAAGGCCTGGACGCCCTGCGGGATCTTCACGCCCAACGCGGGCGTCGCCGCGATGCGTCGCGAACATGGATACCGCATGGTGGTCGTCGCCAACGACATCGAGGTGGTGGCCAAGGGCTTCGCCGACGCCATGAAGGCCTTCGAGGCGGCGCCCATTGCGCCATCCGCACCAGGCTCCTAAATCAACACCTGAACCTCGAGCTGCAAACGAGCGACTCCGGCAGAGGTGACTTTGCCCGGAGTGACGTGCCATTGCCTCCAGGCATTGGAAGGGGAACGAGATGACCGCGGAAGCCGGACGCAACAGCGACCAGTCGGCGCTTTGGAATGGCACCGGCGGCAAAGCTTGGGTCGATGCGCAGCCTCTACTCGATGACATGCTCCGGCCTTTCGAAACCCTGCTCGTCGAGCGCATTGCGCCGGGCTTCGACGGCAACGTGCTCGACATCGGTTGTGGTACCGGCAGCACAACGCTCGCATTCGCCAGTCGTCTCGGCGCCCACGGCTCGTGTCTCGGCGTCGACATCTCAGAGCCGATGCTCGCGCTCGCCCGCAAGCGTGCGCAATTGACGGGTGCGCGGGCAACCTTCGTTCGCGCGGACGCGCAGACCCATGCCTTCGAGCCTGCGAGCTGCGATGCGATGCTCTCCCGCTTTGGCGTCATGTTCTTCGACGATCCAGTCCAGGCCTTCAACATTCCCGCCGCGCCGCGTCGCCAACAGCCAGCCTCGATTTCATCGCCTGGCGTAGCGCCGATGAAAACCCCTTCATGACCACGGCGGAGAGGACCGCGACGCCGCTTCTGCCCACCCTCCCGCCGCGCAAGCCGGGCGGACCCGGCCAATTCGCCTTCGCAGATGCCGACCGCGTCCGCGCAGATTCTCGGCGACGCTGGTTGGACGGGCATCGAGATGGCGCCCATCGATGTGGCTTGCCTTTGCCCGAGGCCGAGCTGATGGGTTTCATCACCCGTCTCGGCCCGGTCGGCATGGCGCTGCAGGAGGCGGACGAGGCGACGCGCGCAAGCGTGATCGAAGCCGTCCGCAGCGCCTTCGATGCCTTCGTTTCAGCTGCCCAGGCTCGCTTCACGGCCGCCTGCTGGCAGGTCGGCGCCCGGGCCTGAGCAAACCATCCGGCTGATCGCTCTGGCGTCCGGCGGCTCGCCGGAGCAATATGCCGCCCGACCATATGCCAGGGGAGTGCACCCATGTCCGCCGCCGATACGCTCGAGAAGCTCGCCAAGCAGCTTGCCAAGGGAAAGATCCGGGTCGTCGACCTGACGCAGACGCTGAAGGCCTCGACCCCCGTCATCCAGCTGCCGCCGCCCTTCGCGCCGTCCAAGCCGTTCTCGAAGGAAGTGATCTCCCACTACGACGAGAAGGGCCCGGCCTGGTACTGGAACAACCTCTCGATGGGCGAGCACACCGGCACGCATTTCGATGCGCCGATCCATTGGGTGACCGGCAAGGACACCAAGGACGGCGCCACCGACACCATCGATCCGCAGCGGCTCGTGGCGCCCGCCTGCGTCATCGATTGCTCGAAGGAGGCGAAGAAGGACGAGCGCTTCGTCATGACGCCCAAGCACATCCAGGCGCACGAGGAGGAGCACGGGAAAATTCCGGCGGGCTCCTGGGTGCTGATGCGCACCGACTGGTCGAAGCGCACCGACCCCGCGAAGTTCCTCAACGCCAAGGAGGATGGGCCGCACGTGCCGGGGCCGAGCGCGGACGCCATCAAGTATCTCATCGAGAAACGCGATGTGCTGGGCTGGGGAGTCGAATCCGTCGGCACCGATCACGGCCAGGCCTTCGGCTTCGAGCCGCCGTTTCCCGGCGCACGCACTGATGCACGGCGCGGGCAAGTTCGGGCTTGCGAGCCTCACCAATCTCGATCAGTTGCCTGCGCGCGGCGCCATCCTCATCACGCCGCCGCTCAAGATCGAGAACGGTACGGGAGTCCGTGCGGTGCTGGCGCTGGTGGCGGAGTAGGACTTCTATGGCCGAGCGCTTGCAGGTCGGGTGAGCGACGAGACCTGGTTGGGCGCGGCAGGGTCTGACCGCCAGTCGAAACGACTAAGTCGAGACCTCATGGCCGAGCGCTCGTTCAAGAAGGAAGTGCAGTCGCTGTATCTGGGCGAGGGCGAGGAGTTTCGCGGCGAGGGCATTCTCGCCGTCACCAAGGCGCTGCTGCAGTCGGGCGTGTCGTATGTCGCCGGCTATCAGGGCGCGCCGATCTCGCATCTGATGGACGTGCTCTCGGATGCCAACGACATCCTCGCCGAGCTCGGCGTGCATTTCGAAAGCTCGGCGTCGGAGGCGACCGCGGCGGCGACGCTGGCGGCGTCGGTGAACTATCCGCTGCGCGGCGCCGTCACCTTCAAGTCGACGGTCGGCACGAACGTGGCCGCCGATGCGCTCGCCAATCTCGCCTCCGGCGGCGTGACCGGCGGCGCGCTCCTCATCGTCGGCGAGGATTACGGCGAAGGCTCCTCGATCATGCAGGAGCGCAGCCACGCCTTCGCGATGAAGAGCCAGATCTGGCTGCTCGATCCGCGCCCCATCTGCCGACGATCGTCGACATGGTGGAGAAGGGCTTCCAGCTGTCGGAAGCCTCGAACACGCCGGTCATGCTCGAGCTGCGCATTCGCGCCTGCCACGTCTACGGCCGCTTCACGACGAAGAAGAATGTGCGCCCGGGCTTCACGCTGAAGGATGCGCTGGAGACTCCCGTCCGCGACGTATCGCGCATCGTGCTGCCGCCCTCGACCTACCTGCACGAGAAGGAGAAGATCGAGAAGCGCTGGCCGGCGGCCGTCAAGTTCATCGAGGACAACGCCTCAACGAGTTCTTCGACGGCGAGCATGACGACATCGGCATCGTGCTGCAGGGCGGCATGTACAACACCGTGCTGCGCGCGCTCGAGCAGCTGGGCCTGGCGGATGCCTTCGGCAATTCCGCAATGCCGCTCTACGTCATGAACGTCACCTATCCGCTGATCGACGACGAAGTGAAGCGCTTTGCGCTCGGCAAGCGGGCGATCGTCATCGTCGAGGAGGGCCAGCCCGAGTTCATCGAGCAGGCGGTCAACACGATCCTGCGCCGCGCCGACATCGGTACGAAGGTGCATGGCAAGGACATGCTGCCGATGGCCGGCGAATACACGGGCCTCGTCGTGCGCGGCGGGCTCGAGAAGTTTCTGTCGAGCCTATGGCATCGGCACCAGGGCCAAGTCACCGCCCAACAGTGACACCACCGAGCGCCGGCAGAAAGCCCTCGACCTCATCAAGGGCGGCAAGGTGCATCCGCGCCCGCCGTCCTTCTGCACGGGCTGTCCGGAGCGGCCGATCTTCGCCGCCATGAAGCTCGTCGAGCGGGAACTGGGCCAGCACCACGTCTCCTGCGACATCGGCTGCCATCTCTTCTCGATCCTGCCGCCCTTCAATATCGGCAACACGACGATGGGCTATGGCCTCGGCGGCGCGGGCGCGGCGGCCCTCAACGCCCCGGCCAGCGAAGCGCGCCATCGCCGTCGTCGGCGACGGCGGCTTCTGGCACAACGGACTGCTGTCGAGCGTCGGCAACGCCGTGTTCAACAAGTCCGACAATGTCATCATCATCGTCGACAACGGCTACTCGGCGGCGACCGGCGGGCAGGACCTGCTGTCCTCGAAGCATGCCAACGACATGCGCGCGACGAAGAACCCGATCGAGAAGGCCGTGCGCGGCGTCGGCGTCGACTGGGCGCGCACGCTCACGCGCACCTACTCCGTCGCCGCCATGCGCGACACGCTGAAGGAAGCGCTGACCACGAAGGTCAAGGGACCGAAGGTCATCGTCGCCCACTCCGAATGCATGCTGAACAAGCAGCGGCGCGAGAAGCCGCTGCGGCGAAGGCGGAAGGCAGGGCAAGCGCGTCGTGCGGGAGCGCTTCGGCGTCGATGCGGAAACCTGCACGGGCGATCACTCCTGCATTCGGCTTTCCGGCTGCCCGTCGCTGACGGTCGCGCCGCATCCCGATCCGCTGCGCAAGGACCCGGTGACGAAGGTGATCTAGTCCTGCGTCGGCTGCGGCCTTTGCGGCGAGGTCGCGCACGCGGCCGTGCTGTGCCCCTCGTTCTATCGCGCCTCGGTCATCGCCAACCCGAGTGGTCGGACCGCGTCATGGGCCGCATCCGCAAAGCGTCATCGGCTGGCTGTCGCGGCGGATGGGTCTCGACAAGGCGCCGCCCGCGCTGCCGCAGGCCGCGGAGTAGGCCGGCATGGAGCGAGGGAGCACCGCGTGCGATCAGGCTCGCCATTCTCGCCATGGGCGGCGAGGGCGGCGGCGTGCTCGCCGACTGGGTGGTCGAGCTCGCCGAGCACGCCGGCTATCTCGCGCAAGCGACCTCGGTGCCCGGCGTCGCGCAGCGCACGGGCGCGACGATCTATTATCTCGAGCTGTTTCCGAAGTCGGCCATGAACGGCCGCGATCCGGTGCTGGCGCTGATGCCGGTGCCGGGCGATGTCGACATCGTCATCGCCTCGGAGCTGATGGAGGCGGCGCGCGCCGTCGAGCGCGGGCTCGTCACGCCGGATCGCACCGTGCTGATCGCCTCGACCAACCGCGTCTACGCGATGACCGAGAAGATCGCGCTGGGCGACGGGCGCGCGGACGCGCAGCCGCTGGTCGAGGCGATCGGGCTGGCGGCGCACCGGTTCGTCGCCACCGACATGGCCGAGCTTGCCGAGGCGACCGGCAGCGTCATGTCGGCCGTGATGTTCGGCGCGCTCGCGGGCGCGGCGCCTGCCCTTCGTCGCGCGGCTTTCGAGGCGACGATCGAGCGCGGCGGCGTCGGGGTCGAGGCGTCGAAGCGCGGGTTTGCGGCGGGGTACGATGCGGCGACGGGAAAATCAGCACCACCTCGAAGACACCCCGGCGCCGCTGCCGGACGCAACCGTGCCAGACGGCATCGCGCCCTTCATCGAGCGTCTGCCACAACGGGCGCGCGCTTTCGCATGTCTCGGTGTCGCCCGGCTCGTCGACTACCAGGACGAAGCTTACGCGCGGCTCTATGTCGATCGCCTCCTGCCGATCGCCGAGATCGATGCCGCGCATGGCGATGGCACGTGTCGCCTCACCACAGAGGTCGCGCGCGAGCTGGCGCTCGGCATGGCCTACGAGGACACGATCCGTGTCGCCGAATTGAAAATCCGTCCGTCGCGCATCAAGCGCGTACAGGGCGAAGTCGCGGCGAAGGATGGCGAGGTGTTGAAGGTCGCGGAGTTCCTGCATCCGAGGCTGCAGGAGATCGCCGAGACCGTCCCGGCCGGCCTCGGCCGCTTTCTCGAGCGCAACCGGCTCGCCCGCCGCGTCCTCGAAGGCCTGACGACGAAAGGCCGCATCGTCGAGACGACGTCGATCCGCGGCTTCCTCATGCTCGCCGCCGTCGCGCGCCTGAAGAAGCCGCCGCCGCCAGAGCCTGCGTTTCGAGCGCGAGCAGGCGTTTCTGACCGATTGGCTCGGTCGTGTCGTAACGCTCGCCAAGCGCGATTATCCGCTCGCGCGTGGCGCTCGCGGAATGCCGCACGCTCGTCAAAGGCTACGGCGACACCCACGAGCGTGGCCGGAAAACTACGACCTCATCCTCGCCACTCGCCGCGACTCGATGGCCGCCCCGACGCAGCCGCCAAGCTCACCGCCCTGCGCCAAGCCGCCCTGGCGGATGATACCGGCGCCAAGCTCGGCGCGGCCGTCGCGGCGCTGTAGCCCAATTGCGAAGCCTAACCGCAGTCGGCCCTCTTCCTTGGGAGAGGGTGCCGGTCGTGCCGAAGGCACGCGAAACCAGAAAATCCCGGGAGAGGGGTGGAGCAATTCGCCGGCGTTCTCGTCACGCGCGGTTTGGGTAACGATGTTGTTGAGGGATTGTGCCTCGCTCAACCGTACTACCTCCGGTGAGGCTTTCGATTACCCACAA
>CAVUIW010000003.1:0-105364 GCA_963741525.1 uncultured Alphaproteobacteria bacterium | reverse complement strand
GCGTCCGGTTTGGAAAGATTTCTCAGATTGTGGAGTTATCTCCCTTCATTGCTAGTTTGCAGTCTTGCAACAAATCAGCGCCTCTGTACCGTGCATGCGCGGGTTGATTGCAAAAGATATATTGCGACATAAATGCCACGAATGTTATGGTCATAGTGATGGTCGGACGCATACCTGCTCCTCCTGAACTTTCATTCCCTCTCGAAACTGTCGTGCCGTCATTCACGGAACGTTTGTACTATCGATGAGCTACCAGCCTCGACACTGAGTGTTCTGGTGATGATGACGTACTGAATTTTTTGCCCAGTTAAACGAAGCTGGCGGCCCCAAACTGAGGTGTCTTCTGGTGATTGCGAGATCAACCGAGGAACCAGAGAAGGAAGCCACCACGAGGGAAGAATCGCCAATTCCCACGCGGCTCAACAATGTCATCAAGATCGACGACGAACGTACTAGCAGGCTGTTGAAATGCAAATTTCGAGGGAATTTGATGCTCTCCTATGTCGAGCAGAATCTCGACCGACGTGTTTGGGTACGCTCAGCTCGATCACAGACGGCGTTTTCGTTCTCACCTGGAGCGGAGTTCGTCGAGAATTTCAACAGCCTGCTCGTGGCCCGTCGCGCCAAGGTCCACCCTTCACCCCTCATCAACCATCCCACCAACAAAGTTATCCCCGCCACTTGCCACCGACCGCGTACTCCACCCAACCCCGTCGCCAGAGGACTGGAACGCGCGCTGGTGAGCCGGTGACGGGCATAGGACCGTACCGACCGGTCGGTATGCGCGCGGACAGACGGCCTCGATTGGGTATTTCAACGGCGTGACCTCGACCTATGGCTACGACGCCAATCGTGGCTGGCTGAACACGCTGACGCATTCCTCGGCTGGCACCACGCATCTTGGGCTCACCTACACGGGGAACCTCGCCGGGCAAACACGCCATCGCCGCAGCGGGTGAACCAGACGAAAGCTACACCTACACCTACAATCCGCTCGACGAGCTGTTGACGGCCGACCGGGCCGACGTGGCCGGCATCGAGAAGACGTTCACGTATGACGCCTCCGGCAACGGCAACATGCTGTCGCAGACGGGCATCGGCGCTTACGCCTATCCGGCGGCGACGGCGGCGCGCCCGCATGGCGTGCTGTTAGCGGGCGGCAAGACGTTCACGGTAGCCTGCCCCGGCGAAGGCCGGGGACAACAACGGCAACATCGTCTCGGACGGCACGCGCACCTTCACGTATGACGCGGACAATCGCCTGAAGCAGGTGGGTAACGTCAGCTTCGTCTACGGGCCGGACGGAAAGCGGCTGAAGAAGGTGTCGCGGGGACGGGCACGACGCTGTATCTGGGCGATGATCTCGAGCTCAGCACCGGCGTGTGGACCAAGTACCTGATGACGGACGCCAAGCGCGTCGGCACGGGCGGATCGGCGGTGACCACCTGGCTGCACCGCGATCACCTTTCGAGCGTCCGCGTGGCGACCAACGCGGCGGGCGCTGAGGTCGAGCGGACCGTCTACGGCGCGTTCGGCGCGCCCGAGCCGGGGCTCTTGCAGTCGCGCGGCTACATCGGCGAGCGCTACGATGCCGAGACGGGCTTGCAGTTCCTCAACGCCCGGTACTACGATCCGGCGTTGGGGCGTTTCCTGACGCCGGATGAATTGGGACCCGCTGCTCGCGGGGGTTGGGACGAACAGGTATGCGTATGCTGCGAACAACCCGATCGACCTCGCCGATCCGACGGGGCATGAGAATACGAGCATCGGCAGCGGGACGAGGAGCGATCCAGAGTGCGAAATCGCATGACTTTGGCGGTGGGGGTGTCCGTGGTGGGCTAGGCGGTGCCACCGGTTTAGGCGGAACTTTCACCGCCACGTACGCCCTCAGCGGCCCGCTGCAGGACTACTACAATCCGACCGTTTGTTGCTTTGAAACGCAAGACGAAGCTGCCCGGAAGACGCTAGATGTCAATAACCAGCCTTCTATAAACTCTAATATGGAGGTCGGAGGGTATATTGTGTCAACGAAGAAAGATCTAACGGATGGAGGTTTTGGATACACTGTTGACGTCGGAACCGTCACGCAAGTTGAGAAAACAGAGCCGCCAGATGGACAAAAGAAAGTTGGAGATTGGCACACACACGCAGACTTCTCTGTCAGATACGATGATGGCAGCATCGAGGCCACGGGAAATGCGCAACTTGATAGCTTTAATTCGAACCATTTCTCGGAGCCCGACAAGACAGAAACGCAAATGCGGCAGATGGACAGAATACCCTGCTTCAAGTCCTACCTTGGGACGCCTAGCGGCGGCTATCGTGTCAACGACGGCAATGAAGATCGACACGGTGAACAAGTGGATTCCCCGTTCTGATCAAGACTTCTGGATGTAGAGCGGCAAGCCTCTGGGCCTACGCAGTCAAAACTTGGCGGCTCACATAAATGGCGAGAATTGTTACAACGATTTCCACTATTCTAATTGCAAGCAGCTCTGCTGTCATGGCGGAAGAGCGAATATCTGGTGCACTAACGGGCAAGTCATTGAATGCCGTTACGGCTGCCACTGAATACTTCCGCCGCGAGTATTCTGGCATAAAATCGTTCAATGTATATTTATTCAATAGCTACACAAGAACAATGGTGCCTATATAGAGATCGCCAAAGACGTTGTTGTCGCCGAAGGGTTGTTAGATGTTAACAGATGCTCTGGAGCCAGCAAGAAATCAAAACGCAATAGTTGCTTTATAATGATTTATTCAAGATTCTGAAATGAATCTTCCTCAAGCGGTGCTCGGACTAGATGGTGACTTTCCGCCACCTCACCATCTGCGGCAGTTCGCCCGCTTCCGCTTTGTACTGCCGTGCGGCCCATTTAGTAGGCGCCCGATGTCAGCAAAGATGACGCACAAAATCTTTCGCAGTGCGCCGGGAGACCGGCAGGGCGTAGTCGGTGCAAGTCCGATACGATGAAGGGTAGCGACCCACATCGGCCCCGAGCCGTGCGCTTTCGCTCGTGAGGGCGGAAGTGAAGCGGATGACATGCAGTATCTCTCGCACATTTGAATGACGCTGGTGACCCCGACTTGAGGCGCTTCTGGTGATTGCGAAGCCAACCTGGAACCAAGAGAAGGAAACCGCCACGAGTGACGATACGCCAATTCCCGGGCCGCTCAACACGATGCTCCGAACCGGCCTCCTCGCTCCACGCCTCCCCGCCCAAATCCGCCGCTCCCGCGTCTCGCGTACGTACCAACTGGTCGGTATGGGCGTTGCGCGTCACGCCAACAGTCATTTCAGTCAAAACGGGCGACCGCAGGTGGTCCGTAGACCGAGGCGTATTGCGTCCCTGACCACACAACACTTCAATCACCATACTCCGCGGAAACCTGCCAAAACCTATCCCCGCGCCCTGCGCGTACCCCATACTCCACCCAACCCCGTCCCCAGAGGACTGGAACGCACGCTGGTCGGTCGGTAGCGGGGGCCCGCCACCGCAAGCACCGCCCCGCCTCCCCACCCAATAGGCTGCTGTTCCTCTCGCTGCCGTACCAACCGGTCGGTACGTATCGTCGCAGTGTCGGCCAGAGCTACACCTACAACCCGCTCGACGAGCTGCTGATGGCCGACCGGCAGGATGTGGCGGGCATCGAGAAGACCTTCACCTATGACGCGGACAATCGGTTGAAGCAGGTGGGCACCGTCTGCTTGGTGTACGGGCCGGACGGCAAACGGCTGAAGAAAGTGTCGGGCGCGGGGACAACGCTGTATCTGGGCGATGATCTCGAGCTCGTCAGCGGGGTGTGGACCAAGTACCTGATGACGGACGCCAAGCGTGTCGGCGCGGGCGGGTCGGCGGTGACGAGCTCGCTGCACCGCGATCACCTTTCGAGCGTGCGCGTGACGACAAACGACGCGGGCGCGCAGGTCGAACGCACGGTCTACAGCGCTTTCGGAGCGCCGTCGCCGGGGCTGCTGCAGTCGCGCGGCTACATCGGCGAGCGGTATGATGCCGAGACGGGGTTGCAGTTCCTGAACGCGCGGTACTACAATTTGGCGTTGGGGCGGTTCCTGACGGCGGATGATTGGGACCCATTGCAGGCGGGCGTTGGGACGAACCGGTATGCATATGGGTTCAATAATCCTGTCAACGTTAGCGATCCAACGGGGCACCATGGAGGCGGCTGTCCGGGCGGAACTTGTGGCGGAACCTACAGCGACTATGAGAACTGGGGCGCGATCAACGCTCCGTCAGGAAACGTTCTGGAGTTCTTCTTTGGAGTACTCTTTGCTGGTCCGTTGGATTTACTAAGGGATATGAGCTTCCAGGGTGAGCAAGACGATAAGCGCCAAATTGGTGTAAGTGTTGGAGTAATTGGTGAGTTAGAGCCGTTTTTTGAGTGGGCAGAAAGTAATGCGATAGAGTATAAAATAGCGAAAAGCGTATGGGAGGATACGCGCAGCTATGAGCGGCAGGATGGCGCAAATTCATTCAACTATGCTCTGTCTCTTATCGGACTAAAAGGGGCCAGTGGGTTGCCGCGCACGGCTGCCGGCGCAGTGACAAGCGTCTGGAATAAACCCGGAATTGCGCGGGGAATTGAGATTGAGAGAGTTTTGGCAAAGACCGAATACGCTGGATGGAACCATGTTGGCGCAGAGAACAAAGGCAAATTTGACCTGGTCGACTTCCAAAAAGGAAATAACTTGGTTAGCCTAAAGTCTGCCGACACTACGAGCAACTCGAGTTCCTGGATATATAAGATTAGAGGGCACATAAGGCAGCTCGAGGGCGCTGGAGAGGTTGCGGGCAGCCCGGCAAACATGATATTGGACTTGCGCGTGCCGCCCGGAGGCAGCCTCGCAGCTTCAAGTGTGGTTGACTTTGGCAGACAACGCGGTGTAACTGTCATCGTCAAGGAATTCCCGTAGTGACGCTGAAGCTGGAGTGCGCATTTAAGGCTGGTGACCCAAGTGGTTTAAACCTTTGGCTGTATGCCTTAAGGGCTCGGCCCGATGTTTTTCAGCTTGATCTACAGTGTCGTCTCAACGGAAGAGTCTTCAAAGTAAGCGACATTGCAAACGTAATAGCGCAAGAAGATGATAAGTCCTTCACAGTCGAATTCGATCGCGGGTCTTTCGATTGGGCGACCTTAAGGGCATACAATGTATCGTTTTTGCAGATCGCAACGAGCATTAAGTCCGTAGTTGACGCGGATCGATGGATGGAGTCGCTCACTCGGTTACCTTCTTTTGTCTTGGGAAGGCTGTACGATGAGGAATACGATTTCTGGCAGAACGCGAGCGACCCACTTGAGTATCGCGCGCGGAGTCGGCTGTACAGTCATCTGCCGACTAGGAGCAACGGGCTCCCGCCGCCCCTTGAGCAGATGGAAATCGACACATCGAAAAATCCCGGTCGGCGGGAGCTACGGAATGGTCTGATAGAAGCGGTCGGATCTCCGATGTGGTTCAGTGCTGAGTTCCTCGACAGGATGGGGCTCACCCAGTCCGAACTGCGATCGCAGAGCTGGCTCGATGCGGAACGCTTGGTCTCTGGCGTATGGAAAGTCAGTGTCCAAGGCTCGCCATTCGACAGTGCTGAGGGTGAGCAAGGAATTCTGCAAGATAAGGTTCGCGATTACTTTTTCCGGGGAGGGCCGGGCAAGACTTCGCTGTCGTAAGGCCGTCCCCTGGCGACGTAACGAGCTGGGGAAACACGTCATCACTGCGGGGTTTGACTGCCTCACAGCTTACGCTCTATCCCGCTTTTGCGCTATGCTCGCGCCATCAGCAATAGAGACCGCTTGTGGACGCCACGCCCGACACCTTCATCGCCAGCCTCTCCGCCGCCCTGGCCCATGCCGGCCTCGCGGATGAGGCGGCACTGTCGCGGGCGCGGCGGGCGCAGGCCAAAACCGGGGAGCGCTTCGACCGCGTGCTCTCCGAGCTCGGCATCGTGCCGGAACGCGCGCTCGCCCAGGCGATCGCCCATGTGCTGGGCTTGCCGCTTGCTGAAGCTACCGCCTTCCCCGACGCTGCCCTCCTCGCCGACACGCTGCCCTCCGACTTCCTCGCCCGCGCGCGCCTGCTGCCGATCGCGCTCGAGGACAAGCGCCTGACGCTCGCCATGGCCGATCCCTTCAACGACGACGCCGTGCTCTCTATCGGCTATCTGACGGGCCTGGACGTCGCGCGCGCCGTCACCGCTGCGTCCGATTTCGAGGCGGCCTTCGCCCGCCTCTATGGCCTGCCCCAGGCGAGCACCCGCCTCGACGGCACACCCGAAGCCTCCGACGCCAGCGACGCCGACGATGTCGAGCGGCTGAAGGATATCGCGAGCGAGGCGCCCGTCATCCGCTTCGTCGCCGACATGATCGCCCGCGCCGTCGAGCGTCGCGCTTCCGACATCCATGTCGAGCCGCAGGAGGACCACCTGCGCGTGCGCTTCCGCCGCGACGGGCGGCTCGAGGAGACCGAGAGCCTGCCGCGCGCCATGCATGCGGCCGTCACCTCGCGGCTCAAGATCATGGCGCGCCTCGACATCGCCGAGCGCCGCCTGCCGCAGGATGGCCGCATCAAGCTCGCCGTGCGCGGGCGCGAGATCGATTTCCGTGTCTCGACCATGCCCTCCCTCTACGGCGAGGGCGTCGTGCTGCGCGTGCTCGACCGCTCGGCCGTGAAGCTGGAATTTCCCGCGCTCGGCTTTGCGCCGGACGTCGAGACTTCCTTCCGCGAGCTGCTGGCGCAGCCCAACGGCATTCTCCTCGTCACCGGCCCGACGGGAAGCGGCAAGACGACGACGCTTTATGCGGCGCTGTCGCTCCTCAACAAAATCGACCGCAAGGTCTTCACCGTCGAGGACCCGATCGAGTATCAGCTCGGCGGCATCCATCAGATTCAGGTGCAGCCGAAGATCGGGCTTTCGTTTGCGGCGACCTTGCGCTCGCTGCTCCGCCAGGACCCCGACATCATCATGGTGGGCGAAATCCGGGACCTCGAGACGGCCGAGATCGCCGTGCAGGCGTCGCTGACCGGCCATCTCGTGCTGTCGACGCTGCACACGAACAGCGCGGCGGCCTCCATCACGCGACTGATCGACATGGGGGTCGAGCCGTTTCTCATCGGCTCGACGGTGCGCGGCGTGCTCGCACAGCGGCTGGTGCGCCGCCTTTGCCGGGCCTGCGCGGTACCGGCCGCCGACGGCGCATCGGGTCTCCGGCCCGTCGGCTGCGCGCAATGCGGCCACAGCGGCTTTGCCGGTCGCACGACCGTAATGGAACTGCTCACCGTCTCCGGCGCCGTGCGGGAGGCCATCTTGAAGCGGGCCGACGAGCGGGCGATCGAGGAGGCAGCGGTGGCCGCCGGCATGCAGCGGATGTATGCTGATGGCCTGAGGCGCGTGGCCGCCGGCGAAACGACGGTCGAGGAGGTGCTGTTGGCAACGCAGCTGACGCGCTAGGGTGTTTCCGTGATTGGTCTCATCACTCCAACACCCTAGCTCTTTGGTTTGTCGTGCTTCTTGTCGGAAAACCGCTTCGCACTTTTCCGGAAGCACTCTAGGCGAGTGAGTTGAGCGAGCGATGGCGGTGTTCGCGTACAAGGCCTATGACGACGGCGGCGCGCTCATCGAGGGGCGCATCGAGGCATCGAGCCAGGACTCGGCCTACGAGCAATTGTTCGCGCGCCGGCTTTATCCCTTCGCGGCCTCCGAATCGGGTTCGGGACCGGCAACCCAGACACCTTGGTGGGCGCGCGAGGTCTTCGGCGCATCGAGCGTCCGTCCGCGCGACCTGACGCTGTTCACGCGTGAGCTCGCGACCCTCGTCGGCGCGGAGCTTCCGCTGGATGTGTCGCTCCGCACACTTGCAAGCGATGGTGCCGGGCGGGCCCAGCGGCGTCTGGCGGCCGGGCTCCGTGATCAGATCGTGCAAGGCCGGAGCCTGTCCGAGGCTCTCGCGGCCATGCCGGAGGCGTTCGATGCGGCCTATATCAGTCTCATCAAGGCGGGCGAAGCCAGCGGCACCTTGAAGGCCGCGCTCCTGCATCTGGCGGCGCAGCTGGAACGGACAGGCGAAATCCGTGCGCGGCTCGCCTCGGCGCTGGTCTATCCGGCGATCCTGCTCGCAACAGCACTCGGTGCCGTCGCGCTGATCGTGCTGGCGCTGGTGCCGACGCTGGTGCCGCTGTTCGAAGGGTCGGGTGCCGCGCCGCCCACCGTCATTCGCTGGCTGCTGACGCTCAGATGGATGCTCGTTGAGCAATGGCTGGTGTCGTCGTTGGCGGCCGCGGCCATTCTCCTCATGCTCCTGGCGCTGCTGAAGAACGAGCATTTGCGACGAGGGCTCGACGCGCTGCTGCTGCGGCTGCCGGTAACCGGCGGATTGGTTAGCAAGCTCGAGACGGCGCGCTTTGCCCGCGCCATGGCGGCGCTCCTCAAGGGCGGCGTTCCCATCCTGACCGCGCTCGGCATCACCAAGGCCGTGGTCAAGAACCGGATGTTCGTTGCGGTAGTCGCCGGCATGTCGGAGGAGGTGGCCGGTGGTGCGACGCTCCGGGCCGCCATGCAGGAGGCCAAGGTGTTTCCGGCGGTCGCCTGCCAGCTGGTCGCGGCCGGCGAGGAGACGGGGCAGCTCGGCGAGGTGCTGGCTCGGGTGGCCGAGATGTCGGACGCCCATGTGCACCGGCAGATGGAGCGGGCGCTGGCGCTCGTGACGCCGCTGCTGACGCTTATCATCGGCGTTGGCGTCGGCGGGCTGATGCTGTCGGTCATCGACGCCATCCTCAGCATCAACGATCTGGCGCTCAAATGAGGAAGCGAGTCCGAAAAGCTGTGGCCAGTGACGCAGGCTTTACGCTGCTCGAGCTGATGGTCGTGCTGGCGATCCTGGCGCTCGCCGGTGGATTGGCCCTGCGGCTCGCGCTGGGAACGCCCGCAGGACTTTCTCTGACCGCCACGGCTCACGACATTGCCACCGAGGCCAGGCGAGCGCGACTGCTCGCCCTTCAAACAAACCGCGACACGGTGCTGTTGCTCGATGCCGGCAAGGGGCGGGTGTGGATCGAGGGGAAAGGCGCCGAGACATCGCTCGGGACCGGCATCGCGCTGGAGTTGACGACGGCGGCGCCCGAGCGCCGGAGCGCGACCTTGGGCGGCATCCGGTTCTTCGCGGATGGAAGCTCGACGGGCGGCGAGGTGCGGCTCTCCCGCGCCGGGCAGTCGCGCAAGGTCAGGATCGATTGGCTGCTCGGGCAGGCGCGTCTCGTCGATGAGTGAGCCCCGGACCAATGATCTCGGATTCACACTGATGGAGGTGCTGATCGCCTTTGCCATTCTCGCTTTGTCGCTGGGCACCCTCTATCAACTCTATGGTGGCGCGCTTGCGCGGCATCACGGCGAGGCGGCGCGGATCGAGGCGATGCGGGCCGCGCAATCGACGCTCGCCGAGCTGGGGGTCACGAGGCCCGTGGTCGCCGGGACGAGCGAGACCTTCCCCTCGGCGGATGAGCGCTGGGTGGTCACAGTGACCTCCGATATGGTTTCGGGGGCGGAGGCCGGAGCTGCCGCGCCGGGCACATGGATCACCGTCGCCGTAACAGCGAGTGGCGCCAATGCGGCGGGCACCAGGCCGGTGTCGCTCAGCACCTACATGCTCGTGAGCGCGCCGTGAGCGTGCGAGCGTTAAACCCGCGCGCAGACGGCCATTCGGAGGCCGGGACCACGCTGCTCGAGTTGTTGCTGGCTTTGTCGCTGGTGGCGGTGATGCTGACGATGATCTTCGGTTCCTTCGGGTTCGGCCGGCGTGCGTGGGAAGCCGCCGACCGCGTCGAGGATCAGTCCTCGATCGATGCTGTGCAGTCGCTGCTGCGTCAGTTGTTGTCGGAAGCGCGCCCGGCCAAGGCGATCGATGGCTCCGGCCGCCAGACAATAGCTTTCAAAGGCGAGGCCCAGAGCATCACCTTCGTCGTCAACCTGCGGGGCACGACGACAACGGGTGGCCTTCACGAGGTCCGCCTGGGGCTCGCGGGCGCCGAGGCAGGGCAACCCGAGGGACGGTTCGTTGCCGCCTTCGCGCTCTACCGGCCAGGACCTTCCCCTGTTGCCGATCGTCCGGACAAAGCACCCGAGGAGAGACTCCTCGCCGATGGAGTCCGGTCGCTTACGCTGCGTTACTTTGGTGCTGCGAAATTGGGCGACAAGCCCCAATGGCACGAACGCTGGGCTGATGCAGAGACGCTGCCCCAGCTCATCGAGGTGGCGGTCGATCTCGAAGCGGACGATCCCCGCCGGTGGCCGCTGCTGCTGGTCCGGCCCGAGCTGCGGTAGTCGCGGCCCTACTGCGTCGAGATGTCGGCGTTCTCGCCCTCGCCGCCGGCGACGCCATCCGCTCCGAGCGAGATGATCTCGAACTCGCCGGATTTTCCCGGAATCTTGTAGCTGTAGGGCTGCCCCCAGGGATCGATGAGGCCGTCCGCCTTCTTGAGATAGGGGCCGCTCCATGTCTTGGCATCGGCCGGTTTCGTCATCATGGCCGCCAAGCCCGCCTGTTGCGAAGGATAGCTTCCGTTGTCGAGAAAGTAGAGTTCGACGGCGCTGGCGATCTCCCGCATCTGGACGCGTGCGGTATCCGCCTTGGCCTTGCCGAGGTATCCGACGAGGCGTGGGCCGACGACGGCAGCGATCAAAGCGATGATCGAAAGCACGACGAGAACCTCGAGTAGCGAGTAGCCGGCGTCGCTGTGGCGTACGGCTGGTCCAGGTGCTGGTATCATGGGCTTGTAGGCTGGCGGCCCAGATCTGCAGGAGGCCTTCGCGCCCAGCCGCAATCGATGGTGGTTCCACCGTGCCATGCTTGATCCTCCACACCGCCGCAACTATTTTGGGTCGTGTCCCCGCCCGTGGTGTAAGAGCGGCTATCATGGCCTGAGCATGAGGTTGGCTCGGGCCGTTGCTCAGGCCGCCCCGATGCGGTGCGGCTTCGCCTGTGGATCATCGCCGATCTGAGCGAGCTTTTCCAGGCTCATGTAGCGGCTGCGCGCGGCTGCCCATTCGTCGTTCTGCTCGAGCAGCATGGCGCCGACGAGACGGACGATCGCCGCCTCGTTGGGGAAGATCGCCACGACGTCGGTACGCCGCTTGATCTCGCCGTTGAGCCGTTCGAGCGGATTGGTCGAGTGCAGCTGCGGCCAATGCTCTTTTGGGAAGGCGAGATGCGCGAGCACGTCGTCCTCCGCCTCGTCCATCAACGCACCAAGCTTCGGAAAGCGCTCGCGCAGCCGATCGGCCACCGCGCGCCATTCTTTGCGTGCCGCCTCCTGTGTCTCCTGCGTGAAGGCGGTGCGGATCGCGGCCGCCACCATCGCGCGCTGCTTCTTGCCGGCATGCGCCAGCGCGTTCCGCATGAAGTGAACGCGGCAGCGCTGCCAGGTTGATTGAAGTACCTTCGCCGCCGCTTTCTTCAAGCCCTCATGCGCATCCGAGATCACGAGCTTGACGCCCCGAAGCCCGCGCTGTGTCAGCGAGCGCAGAAAGTCCGTCCAGAACGGCTCGGCTTCCGACGGGCCGATCTGCATGCCGAGCATCTCGCGTCGCCCGTCCATGTTGACGCCGACAGCGATTATCACGGCAACCGAGATGATCCTCCCGGCCTGCCTGACTTTCACATAGGTCGCATCGATCCACAGATACGGCCAGACGCCTTCGATCGGCCGTGACAGGAACGCGTGCACGCGCTCGTCGATCTCCTCACACAGCCGGGAGACCTGGCTCTTCGAGATGCCGGTCATCCCCATGGCTTTGACGAGATCATCGACCGATCGCGTCGAGACGCCGTGCACGTAGGCTTCCTGGATCACGGCGGTGAGCGCCTTTTCGGAAGCCCGGCGCGGCTCCAGGAAGGCTGGGAAGTAGCTGCCTTTGCGAAGCTTGGGGATCTCCAGCTCGACCGTCCCGGCGCGCGTCTCCCAGCTCCGCTCGCGATAGCCGTTGCGATGGTTGGTGCGAGACGCCGAGCGCTCACCGTGCGCGGCGCCCGTCAGGCCCACGACCTCCATGTCCATCATGCGGTTGGCGACGTAGGCCATCATCTCCCTGAGGAGATCATCGTCCGAGCCCTTCTCAATGAGGGTCTTCAGGTTCATTCTGTCGATCGTCATGGTTCGCTCTCCTGGTTGCGTTTTGGACTTCGCAACCCGAGCCAACCTCGATTCGGACCATGACAGCTTCCCCACCCGGCGCCGCTGTGGACGCCTTGGGGAAAAGGCTCACGCAGGGTTCCTCTCCGCTCGGCCTACGGCCTCACGCCGACAAACCCCGCTGTCTCCGCTGCTACACCACGTCCGGGGACGCCACCCTATTTTGTAGGCACGTTCAATCTAACGCTGGGCCGCCTGCTACTGCAACGGTCCGAACAACCATGTGATCCAGAAGGCGAGGCCAAGGAATGGGCCGAACGGCAATCGGGTCTGGGGCTTCGGCATTCGACCGAGCAGTGCCGACGTGGCGAAAGCGGCCAGCGCAAACAGCGTTGACAACAGAAGCACCGCGAGCGCCCCTTCCGGACCTGTCCAGGCGCCCGCTGCCGCGAGTAGTTTTGCGTCGCCACCGCCAATGCCGTCGTGGCCGCGAATTGCCCGGTAGATGAAATTCGCCCCCGCCAGAAATGCGAAGCTTCCGACAGCGGCCAATGTATGAGCGAGCAAGTCGGCAGTGTTCAACACGTAGGTTACCGCAAGTCCGACCGCCGTCAGCGTAAGCGTTACGGGATTAGGCAGCCGGTAGGTCTTGAGGTCAACGAAGGAAAGCCACGCCAGGGCTGTTCCAAGCGCAATGCTCAAGACCAGGATTGGGATCGGCACCGACTGGTTCGCGAGGGCAATGGTCAAGACCAGAATGAAATCCGGCCGCAACGAGCCAAACTTGGCGATCACGCATTATCATGATCAATCGGATGCCCGAGGTTTTTGGGATAGGCAAATGGGAATGCGCGCGTGAAGCTGACCGGGGCGTCAGCCTGCCGCAAGGGTACGTTTAGCGCCATGCCAGTTGGCGAAATTGGGCCGAACCGCCCCAGGCTCTCCCGAGGCTCCAACTCTGGAGAGATTAGAGTATCCGGCAAACGAGGGGTGACTCACGGCTGGTCTGGAGATTCAGAAATCAGGCGATGCAGAAGCAAACACCATGGTCTCGTGAAAGCGAACTGAGGCTGCGCAGTGCTCAATGGGTGCAACAAACTGGGTAACAAACCATCAGCGTCGCTAAAAATAGATAATATTTATCAATATGTTACGTCTAGAAAATAGAAGATGCTCTCACTCGTAGGGAGCGCCATGATTTTATCGGAATTTCTGGAACGAGACGTTCCATTTCAAAACGGAGTCTGGCGCTTCATTCCGGAATCCGTGCCGATGCGGTCTAGCAGGCTGTTGAAATTCTCGACGACTCCGCTCCAGGTGAGAACGAAAACGCCGTCTGTGATCGAGCTGAGCGTACCCGAACACGTCGGTCGAGATTCTGCTCGACATAGGAGAGCATCAAATTCCCTCGAAATTTGCATTTCAACAGCCTGCTAGGGCCTTTCCCGCCCCACAGCCCCTTCAGCCAACACCCCACTCTCGATCATCGCCGTCGCGAAGATCCGTTCGTACGCGGCCTGGCCCGCCGGCGTCGCGACCTCGTCCTGGCGGAACTCGACCTGCAGATAGTCGAGGCCGTGGATGAGGGCATGGCGCATGATCGAGTAGTCCTGGGCCGGGTCCATGGCGTAGGGCTCGTTGTCGCCGATGGTGAGGCCGGGGACACGGCTAAGCGCCGCCAGCACCGGGCCGGTGGCCCGGCGGTTCGCGTCCGATGAGAGCGCGATCTGCCACGGCCGGTGGATGCCCTTCATCCGATCGGTCATCGAGTGCACGGAGACGACCAGCGGCCGCCTGCCGCCGGCGGTTGCCCGCGCCAGCATCCGATCGGCTTGCCTGTGATAGGGCTCGTAGTAGCGGGCGATGCGGTCGAGCCGGAGGGCGGTGGCGATCGCGCGGTTGCCGGGGATCGGCGTGCCGTCGCTCGCCTCCGGGATCAGCGTCGGGTCGGTGAAGGTGCGGTTGCAATCGATGACGAGGCGCGAGGTGCCACACAGCACCGCCGGCGCACCGAAGCGCTGCGACAGCAGGCGGGTGATCGCGGCGGCACCGATGTCATAGCCGATGTGGCGATCGAGCTCGGATTGCGGCAGGCCGAGATTGGCGAGCCCGGGCGGCACGGCGTTGCTGGCGTGGTCGCAGATAATGACACAAGGGCTGTCCCCGTCCGGCCGCAACACGTCGAACGCGGGCCAGCTCATCGGACTGAAACCTGGCGCGGTATGAGGCCGTCGGGATACCTGTAGAGCACGCCAATAACGACGGTGAGCACGATCGCCTCGCGGTAGGACTGCAGCGCGTCCGGCAGGAAGGCGCGGGCCATCACCTCGATGAATCCAAGCAGGAAGCCGCCGGCGACGGCGCCGCCAAGGCTGCCCATGCCGCCGAGGACGACGGCGATGAACGCCTTCAAGACCGGAGTGAAGCCCATCAACGGATCGACCGATCCGCGCTGGAAGATCCATAGGATGCCTGCGATCGCCGCCAGCGCCCCAGACGCTGCGAAGGCGGTGGCGATCACCCGGTTGGCGTCGACGCCCATCAGGCGGGTCACGTCGAAATCCTCCGCCGCGGCGCGGATCGAGATGCCGAGCAGGGTGCGGTTGAGGAAGAGGGTGAGGCCGACGAGTGAGATCGCGGTGATGATGATCGAGAGGAGTTGGATGGCGCCGATCTGCAGCGTGCCGATGTTGACCGCGCCAGCCAGCGCCTCGGGAATGGCGATCGCCTTCGGCCGCGTCGCGATCAGGTTCTGCATCAGGATATGGAGGATGGTCGAGACGGCGAAGCTCGACAGCAGCATGATGGTGGGAGACGCCCGCCGGACCGGGCGGAAGGCGATGCGCTCCATGCTGACGGCGGCGACGATCGCAAGGCCGATGCCGGCGGCGAGTGCGAGCGGAAATGGAAAGCCGGCGGCGAGCGAGAAGAAGATGCCATAGCCGGTGATCGTCATCAGCTCGCCATGGGCAAAGTTGATGAGCCCCATCACAGAGAAGACGATGGCAAGGCCGAGCGCCAGCAGCGCATAGGTGCCGCCGACGGCGACCGCGTTGACGAGCTGCTGGATAATGATCTCGAAGGTCATGCCGCCGCTCCCGCGCCGAGATAAAGACTGGCCAGGTCGGCGCGCGCGACCTCGGCGCTGGTGCCTTCCTTGACGACGCGGCCTTGCGCCACGACCAGCGCCCGGCCCGCGACCTCGAGGGCGATGTCGGCGTTCTGCTCGACAATGAGGATGGTGAGGCCCTGGCGGTTCACCGCGGTCAGGAAGTCGAAGATCTGGTCGACGATGTTGGGCGCGAGACCGAGCGAGGGCTCGTCGAGAAGCAGCATGGCCGGTTCCGCCATCAGTGCCCGGGCGATCGCCAGCATCTGCTGCTCGCCGCCGGAGAGCGAGCCCGCCAACTGACTGCGCCGCTCGGCAAGGCGGGGGAACAGTTCGTACATGCGCTCGCAGTTGGCGCCGGTCTTGGCGCAGAGCGACGGCGTCGCCGCCGCGCCTATGTTGAGGTTCTCGAGCACGGTGAGATGCGCGAACACACGGCGCCCTTCCGGGACGAGCGTCATGCCGCGCTTGACGATCGCGGCAGGGTCGTGGCCGGTGATGTCGACGTCGGAGAGCGTGACGCGGCCGGCGGTGATCGGCGCGAGCCCCATGGCCGCCCGGAGGATCGAGCTCTTGCCGGCACCGTTCGCCCCCAGGAGCGCGACGATCTCCCCCTTGCCGACGCCAAGGTTCACGCCGCGCACGGCGGCGACGGGGCCGTAGCTGACGGCGAGGTCCTTCAAGGTCAGCAAGGCATGAGCCGATCGGAAATCGTGTGAGGGGAAAGACGGGTGAACCCGCCCTCCCGGAGATGCTTTCCGGGAGGACGGGGAAGCCGTGTCACTGCACTGGCACCGGAACATCGGCGGCGGGCGGAACCTCGTTCGAGACGAAGGTCTTCTTGCCGCCAGCGACCTTGTTGAGGGCGACGTTGCGGAGCGCGACCCTGTTCTGGCCCTTGTAGGTGAGCTTGCCGGTCGTGACCTCGACGTTCTCGAGCCCGTCCAAGCCATCGCGGATCGCCTGGCCGTCGAGCTTGCCGCCGGCCGCCGTGATCGCCGCACCGAACAGCTTCAACAGGTCATAGCCGGTCGCGTAGTAGACGACGTCCGGCTCCTGGCCGGTCGCGGCCTTGAACGCAACGTTGAAGGCGGCGAGCGCGGAGCCTTCAACCGGGAAGCCGGCGTTGGAGAAGACGACGCCTTCGGCGACACCGCCGAGAGCGAGCGTGGTCGGCGAATCGACACCGTCCGAGCCGATGACCGGCGCGGTGACGCCGGCTGCCCGCAGGGCCTTGATGAAGGCCGGGAAGTCCGGCTCGTAGGCGGAGGTCATGATCACGTCCGGCGCCGGGTTCACCGCCTTCAGCGAGGTCACCTCGGCCGAGAAATCCTGCTGTCCCATCTTGAACTCGCCGACCGCGGCGACGGCGCCGCCCTTCTTCTTGAACACCTCGCCGAAATACTCCGGCAATCTGTGGGTGTAGGGCGTGTCCTTCGAGATCAGCAGGTAGGCGTTCTTGTAGCCGGAGGCCGCGGCGTAATTGCCGAGCGCGGCCGCCTGCAGGTTGTCGGCGGTGTAGTAGGAGAACACGAAGTCGCCCGCGATGGCGGCGAGCGTCGGAGTCGAGGCGCAGCCGGAGATCGCCGGGATCTTCGCCGCATTGGCGATCTGGCCAGCGGCGATCGCCGGGTCGAGATCGCACGGGACGACCATCACATGGACGCCCTCGGCGACCAGCTCCTGCGCCATGACGGCCGCCTGCGCCGTCTCCGAGCGCATGTCGCGGGAGATGAGCTCTATCTTCATGCCGTTGAGGCCGCCATTGGCGTTGGCCTCGTCGATGGCATACTTGAAGCCGGCGAGCGTCGGGCCGTCATAGCCGGCGAGAAATCCGGTGAGGCCGCCGACGTAGCCGATCTTCAGGGTCTCGGCCGAGGCGGCGAGCGCCGACGCGAAGAGCGCCGAGCCGGCGAGTAGTGCCGCCGTCAGAGTGCGGGTCGTGTACTTCAGCATGAAAGGCTTCCTCCGTTGATGGCCCCCAAGGGCTATGAACCCGGTGCGGTTCTGCGCCGCCGTCCGAGATAGGCTTCCTGCACGGCCGCGTTCGCCAGAATGTCCGACGGCGTGCCAGTGGCGATCAGTTTACCACGATTGAGGACCGCGATCTGGTCGCAAAGCGACATGATCAGCTTCATGTCGTGGTCGACGATCAGCAGGCCGATGTTGCGATCACGGACGAGCGCGCGCAGCGTGCCGAGGATGCTCGCCGTCTCGACATCGTTCATACCGGCGGCGGGCTCGTCGAGCAGCAGGAAGGCGGGGCTTATGGCGAGCGCACGGGCGATCTCGACCCGCCGCTGCTGGCCATAGGCGAGGGTGCCAGCGGCGCGGCCGGCGAGGTCGCCAACACCGCACTCGTCGAGAAGCCACTGGGCTTCGGTCTTCAGCTCCGCGCGGGAGAATTCTACCATTCGCCTCGGCGAGCGCCGCGATGACGTTCTCGGCAACGCTGAGGCTCGCGAACAGGCGCACCGTCTGGAAGGTCCGGCCGATGCGGGCGCGGGCTATTTTGTGCGGCGGCAGACCGGTCAAGGTCGTCGCGCCGACCGCAACCTGGCCGGCGTCGGCCGCATGGGTCCCGGCGATGCAGCCAAGCAGTGTCGTCTTGCCAGAACCGTTGGGACCGATCAGGCCGACGATCTCGCCGCGGCTGACATCAAGGCTGACGTCGTCGACGGCGACGAGCCCCCCATAGGCCTTGCTGACGCCGGCGATGGTGAGTGCGTCGGTGCCGCCGTCGGCAGTGAGCGGGGGCCGGTCTGTCGTTAAAGCCGCGGCGCTGCCGTGTTCGGCCGGACGACGCCAGATGTCCTCGATCTCGCGAGTGCCGAACAGCCCCTCGCGCCGCCGGTAGAGGACGGCAAGTATCGCGAGGCTGAGGCCGATCTGGGTCAGACCAAAGAACTGTGGCACCTCGACGCCGCCGAGCGTGAAGCCGTTTTCGAGCCGCCGCAGGATCTCGATGAGGACCGTAATCAGGACCGCTCCGGCGACCGCCCCGAGCACGCTCGCGGTGCCGCCGACGACCAGCATGACGATCACCGCGAAGGTGAGGTCGAAGTAGAATACCTTAGCCGAGAACACGGTCAGCGTGTGGACGAGCATCGCTCCGGCGACGGCGGAGATCACCGCGCCGACGATCCAGGCCTCGAGCCGTACCGCCGGCACATCGATGCCGGACGCGCGTGCCGCCGCCTCGTTGTCGCGCACCGCGCGCAGCTTCAGGCCCGGAACGGACTCGCGGTAGAGGCGCGCCACCACGATGCCGGCGACAGCGATGGCGAGGGCGGCGAAAAGGTCGATGTGCTTGGGGATGCCGTAGAAGGCTTGGCTGCCGCGTGTGTAACCCTGCGCTCCGATGATCAACGAGTTGATGATGATGAGGAGGCCGAGCGTCGCGATCGACGCCGAGGTCTCGGTCATCCGCATGATGACGAAGCCGGTGATCCAGGCCGCGATGGCGGCGATCACCATCGCAACCAGCAACGACGGCCAAAAGCCAAGTTGGGACTGCAGGATGAAGTCCGGTAGATCGGGAAGATTCGAGGTCTTGAGAGCCGGCGGCGTCGTCAGCGTCGCCGAGACCTGGGCGCCGATCGCCATGAAGCCGGCCATGCCGAAGCTCATGATACCGGAATTGCCGCTGAACACGGCGAGGCCGAGCACGGCGACCAGCATCACCAGAAAGTCGGTGACCGTCAGGACCGCCGAAGCATTGCCGAGCAGGCCGATGGCAATGCATGGAATGGCGACGGCGGCGGCGAGCAACGCGGCGCCGGGCAACACGTCGGTCGCGACGAGCCGGGTCAGCGCTCCCGATGACGATGACGTGCCCACGCGGCCAGAACCTCGCCAGAACCCCGAACAACGCGACATTGCGATGATCGAGCGTAGGATGCGGTATCCGCCGCTGTCAACGCCGTCGCCGAACTGGCCGTTACAGAATTGACAGGGATGAGCGAAGCTGTAACGTTTTGGACATGGGTGCCGTGTCCAACACCGCCTCCCCGGGGCACGCTTGGCGCGATGGCGGGTGGGCCCTGCTTCATGGCATCAGCGCCAAGGGCGGAACGATCCAAGAGCCAGCGGGAGTATAGAGCCATGGTGGCGCAGCACGACGGTGAGGTGGTGCTCCTCGCCTGGAGCGACTATGTCGGCATTACCCGCTGCCGCGGCGTTCCCGCGGGCGCCCTCGAGGATCGGATGGTGCACGGCCTCGGCTGGGCCGTCGCCGGCCAGGCGCTGACGCCCTTCGAGGACATCGCCGACAATCCATGGGGACCCATGACCGAGGTCCGGCAGACCCCGGTTGCCTCGACCCACACTCGTCTCGACATCTGGCCGGGCGAGCAGCCGTTCAACTTCGTCCTCTGTGACTCGATGCTCGACGGCCGCAACTGGGAGTGCTGCACCCGCGGCTTCTACAAGGCGGCACTCGCCGACCTCGATCGGGAGACAGGCCTGACGCTCGCCGCTGCTTTCGAGCACGAGTTCCTGCTCTCGGGCGAGGGCGTGACCTGGACAGTGCCGTTCTCGATGGAGCAGATGCGCAAGCCGACGCGGTTCCTGTCTGACCTGACCCGCGCGCTCACCGCCGCGGAGATCGGGCTCGAGACGGTCGAGCCGGAATTCGGCGTCAACCAGTACGAGATCTCGACCGCCCCGGCGGTTGGCGTTGCGGCCGCCGAGCGGGCGATCGTCACCCGAGAGGTGATCCGCGAATGCGCCCGCCGCCTCGGCTTGCGTGCCAGCTTCACGCCGAAGCCGGCTCCGTCCAGCGTGGGCAACGGCGCACACGTCCACTTCTGCCTGGTCGACCGGAACGGCACCAACCAGATCTATGATGCAACCGGCGGCGAGGAGCAGCTGTCTCCGGTCGCCCGCCATTTCGCCGCTGGCGTCGTCCATCACATGCCGGCGATTTGCGCGCTCGTCGCACCCTCGCCGGTTTCCTACATGCGGCTCGGCCCCCACCACTGGTCGTGCGGGTATGCCACGTTCGGCATCCAGAACCGCGAGGCAGCGGTGCGCGTCTGCCCGTCGCCCGATCGCAGCCGGCCGGCGGGAGGGCACAATCTCGAGGCGCGGCCGCCGGATGGGACGGCGAGCCCCTACATGGTGCTGGGCGCGATCGTCCGTGCCGGCCTCTCCGGCATTCGCAACAAGCTGGCGCTGCCGATGCCGCTCGGCCGCGACCCAGCCGATTTGAGCGACGCCGACCGCGCCGCCATGGGTATCCGTCCGCTCCCCGGCTCGCTCGGCGAAGCGCTCGACGTTATGCTCGCCGACGCCGAGGTGAAAAGTTGGATGTCGCCGACGATGCTCGAGAGTTACGTCGCGGTGAAGCGCAAGGAGATCGCCATGTTCGCCGAGGCGACACCCGAGGCAATGTGCCAGCGGTATCATGACGCGTATTGAGCATATAGCATTCGTTGAACCGGCGAGGATTGGCCCATGACGCGAACCGCCACCAGCAGCGCTCTCGACCGGCCGCTGATCGACCACCATTGCCACGGCGTGTCGCCGGTAGAGCTTGACTGGAAGGCGTTCCAGGCACTGTTCTCGGAGAGCTATCGCCCGGCGCCCGCCGGCACCAACGAGTTCCAGAAGCCACTCGGCCTCGCCATCCGCGCCTTCTGCGCGCCGGTGCTCGACCTCGAACCGCACGCGAGCGGGGAATCCTATGTCGAGCGTCGCCTGGTGCTTGGCGCCGCCGAGGTCAACCGCCGGATGTTGCGTAGCGCCAATCTCGAGAGCCTCCTCATCGATACCGGCCATCGCTCCAACGCGATCCTCGGGTTCAAAGAGACGGGCGAAGCCGCCGGCCGGCCAGCCCATGAAGTGGTCCGGATCGAGTCGGTGCTCGAGGAGGTGGCGGCGAGCGGCGTCCCGGCCAAGGGGTTCGCCGCGGCGTTCGATGCCCGCCTCACCGAGCGCTGCCGCGATGCCGTCGGCTTGAAGTCGATCGTGGCCTACCGCTGCACCTTCGCCATCGACCAGACGCCGCCATCGCCGTTCGAGCTCGAGGCGGCGGCCGGGGCGTGGATCAAGGCTTCGGAGAAAGCAGGAAAGTTCCGCGTGAGCGACGCGACCGTCATCCGCCACGGCCTCTTCACCGGCGCCGCGATCTGCCGCGATCGCAAGCTGCCGCTTCAACTCCATGTCGGCTTCGGCGATCCCGACATCCTGATGCCGGCCTGCGATCCGACCCACTTCACGCCGTTCATAGCCGAAATGGAAAAGTGGAGTGTGCCGATCACGCTCCTCCACAACTGGCCGTTCCTGAAGGAAGCGCAGTGGCTCTCGGAAGTTTTCGAGAACGTCTATTACGACGCCGGTGTGATCCTGAACTACGGTGCGGCCGAGAGCGAGCGCATCCTTCAGGAGGCGCTGCAGATCGGCAAGTTTCAGAAATTCCTGTTCTCGACCGACGCCTTCGGCCTCTCCGAGCTCTACTATCTCGGCGCCCTCCTCTACCGCCGCGCGCTCTCCCGCATCCTCGACCGCTGGATCGCCGACGGCTACCTCGACGCCAAGGGGTGCGACGAGATCGTGACGCTGTTTGCGACCGAGAACGCCCGGCGCATCTATCCCAAAGGCTGATGCCTGTGCTGGCTCGCGAAATCCCACTAGTGTGGCGTCGCGCCTTGGTTGACCAGTACTGCGGCGAGGTCCGTGTCAACTAAGGCGCGTTGAACGCCACACTAAGCCAATGATATCGCTAGTGGCCCTTATGTCGCGCCTAGATCGAAAGCGCTCGCGGCCATGATGCGACTTAGGCGCGACGGGCCACTAGTCCCGCCGCTGTCAGCGCTGCTGTTCGTCGGCGTCTAAAAATTCGCGCAAACACGCCTGTGTCGCGTTGCGCAAGGGCCACTCCTCCCCGTTGTCGGCGCGGTCCGCTCGCAATAGGGTCGGTGCGCAACCACTTGCCCCGCATCGGAGAGCTGCATGTCGATGCTTTCGCCTTGGAGCCAATCGGCTGCCCGCCTCATAGATGTCGCGATGGGTCGCAACCCCGCCGACATGGTCGTTCGCGGCGGCCGCTGGGTGAATGTGCACTCGGGCGAGATCATCCCCGGTACGGATGTCGCAATCGCGGCCGGCCGCTTCGCCTATGTCGGACCCGATGCGAGCCACGTCATCGGCGACGCCACGCGGGTCATCGAGGCCAATGGGCGCTATCTCGTGCCCGGCCTCTGCGATGGCCACATGCATGTCGAGAGCGGCATGGTGACGGTGACGGAGTTCGCCCGCGCCGTCATCCCGCACGGCACGACCACCATGTTCATCGACCCCCACGAGATCGCCAATGTGCTGGGCTTGGACGGCGTCCGGCTCATGCACGACGAAGCGATGGGGTTGCCCATCAGCATCTTCGTACAGATGCCGAGTTGCGTGCCGAGCGCGCCGGGGCTGGAAAACGCGGGTGCCCGGCTCGGCGAGCGCGAGGTCGCGGAAGCCATGGACTGGCCCAACATCATCGGACTTGGCGAGATGATGAATTTTCCGGGCGTCATCTATCAGGACGGGCAAATGCTCGCGGAGATGGCGGCGACCCAACGCGCCGGCAAGGTGATCGGCGGCCACTATGCCTCGCCCGATTTGGGCCGGCCCTTCCACGGATATGCAGCCGGAGGCGCGGCCGACGATCACGAGGGCACGCGGCTCGAGGATGCGGTGGCGCGCGTGCGTCAGGGCATGCGGGCGATGTTGCGTCTCGGCTCGGCGTGGTTCGATGTCGCGGCCCAAGTGAAGGCCGTGACCGAGATGGGTCTCGACTCCCGCAACTTCGTCCTCTGCACCGACGACAGCCACTCGGGCACGCTTGTTCGCGATGGCCACATGAACCGCGTCGTCCGGCATGCGATCGCTTGCGGATTGAAACCCATCACCGCCATCCAGATGGCGACCCTCAACACCGCCCAGCATTTCGGGCTCGAGCGCGAGCTCGGCTCGATCACGCCCGGCCGCCGCGCCGATCTCATCCTCACCTCGGACCTGCCGTCGCTGCCGGTCGAAACCGTGATCGCACGTGGCGTGGTGCTGGCGGAGGGTGGCCAGCTCACGGCCGACATCGCGGCTGCGTGCTATCCTCAGAGCACGCGCAGGACGGTCAGGATCGGGAGAACGATATCGGCGCATGATTTCGACATTGCCGCCCCCGCCGGAGCGAAACCCGTCGAAGCCCGGGTCATCGGCGTGATTGAGAATCAGGCGCCGACGAAGGCCCTGACGGCCAAGCTCGCCGTCGAGAACGGCCTCGTCGCGATGGATCGCGCGAACGATGTTTGCCAGATCGCGCTCATCGAGCGGCATCGCGGGACAGGCCAGGTCGTCAACGCTTTCGTGTCGGGTTTCGGCTACGATGTCGATTGCGCTGTCGCGAGCACGGTCGCCCACGACAGTCATCATATGCTGGTGGTCGGAACCTCGAAGGCCGACATGGCGCAGGCGGCCAATCGATTGGCCGAGGTCGGCGGCGGTGTCGTCGTCGTCAGCGGCGGCAAGGAACTGGCGCTGGTGGAGCTGCCGATCGCCGGTCTGATGTCGGACGAGCGGGCCGAGATCGTCGCCGCGAAAGCCGACCGTATGGTCGAGGCGATGATCGAATGCGGCTGCCGGCTCAACAACGCCTATATGCAGCATTCGCTACTGGCGCTCGTCGTCATTCCGGAGCTGCGCATCTCCGACATCGGCTTGGTCGACGTGACAGCCTTCAAGAAGACCGAGCTGTTTGTAGGGTAGGGCAGGCCACTGTAGGATCCGTTTCACAGCAACGTCGCGTTGCCTCCCTCGGAGCACGGTCATCTGCCGCACCCTCCGCGTCGCCTTGACAGTCGAGGGTCATCAGATACTTTAAATTTGAACTATTTGCGGCGACTCTGACCCAACGAAACGTTCAGGAGGCGGCGTCCATGCGAATCGTCTCGATCGGCGGCGGACCGGCTGGGCTCTACTCGGCGCTCCTTCTGAAGAAAATGCACCCGGACCACCGCGTTACGGTCGTCGAGCGTAACCGGCCCTACGATACTTTCGGCTGGGGCGTCGTCTTCTCCGACCAGACCATGGAGAGCATGCGCGCCTGGGACGGTGAGACGGCTGCCGAGATCGAGGACGCGTTCAACCACTGGGACGACATCGAGGTGCTCTTCAAGGGCACGCGCCAGCGCACGAGCGGCCACGGCTTCGTCGGCATCGGGCGCAAGAAGCTTCTGAACATTCTCCAGCGGCGGTGCGAGGCGCTGGGTGTCGAGCTTGCCTTCGAGCAAGAAGCCGAGAGCGATACCGAATTCGCCGACGCCGACCTCGTCATCGCCTCGGATGGTTTCAATTCGAAGATCCGCAACCGCTATGCCGGCGTGTTCCAGCCGGATCTCCAGGTGCGTCCGAACCGCTATATCTGGCTCGGAACCAACAAGCTCTTCGATGCTTTCACATTCGATTTCCGCAAGACCGCGCATGGCTGGTTCCAGGCGCACATCTACAAATTCGATGCGGAAACCTCGACCTTCATCGTCGAGACGACGGAAGACGTGTGGCGTGCGCATGGCCTCGATACACTCGACCAGCAGGGCTCGATCGACTTTTGCGAGAAGCTGTTCGCCGAGGTTCTCGACGGCGCCACGCTGATGACGAACGCGCGTCACATGCGTGGCTCCGCCTGGCTCAACTTCAACCGGCTGATCTGCGGCAAGTGGAGCCATTTCAACGGCCGCTCGCATGTCGTGCTGACGGGGGACGCCGCCCACACCGCGCACTTTGCCATCGGCTCCGGCACCAAGCTCGCCATCGACGATGCGATCGAGCTCGCCAAACAGATCGAGGCTCACGGGCACACGGCGGATACGATCCCAGCCGCGCTCGCCGCTTATGAGGAGGTGCGCCGCGTCGACGTCGCGCGCATCCAGAATGCGGCGCGCAACGCCATGGAGTGGTTCGAGGTGGTGGGCCACCGCTATGCCGATACCATGGAACCCGAGCAATTCATGTACTCGATGCTGACGCGCTCGCAACGCATCAGCCACGAAAATCTTCGGCTCCGTGACCCTCAGTGGCTGGAGGGTTACGAGCGTTGGTTCGCACGGCGCTGCGGGCTGAAGACCCACAGCAATAGCCGCGTCGCGCCCCCGATGTTCACACCCTACACGGTGCGTGGCGTGACCTTGCCCAACCGCATCGTCGTCTCGCCCATGGCCATGTACTCGGCCGAGGATGGCGCGGCCTCCGATTTCCATCTGGTGCATCTGGGCTCGCGCGCCATGGGCGGCGCCGGGCTCGTGTTCGGCGAGATGACCTGCGTGTCGCCGGACGCGCGCATCACGCCCGGCTGCCTCGGCCTCTGGAACGATGCGCAGGCCGAGGCATGGCGGCGGGTCGTCAAGTTCATCCATGAGAACTCGGCGGCAAAGGCCGGCATTCAACTTGGCCACGCAGGCCGCAAGGGCGCGACCAAGCGCGCCTGGGACGGCATCGATCAGCCATTGGAGGAGGGGGGCTGGCCGCTCATTTCCGCCTCGGCTCTCCCATACCTCGCGCACAGTATCCTCCCGAAGGCGATGGATCGGGCCGACATGGATCGCGTGCGGGCTGATTTCGCTTCCGCCACGCGTCGCGCCGCGGCCACCGGGAGCGATTGGCTCGAGTTGCACGCCGCCCACGGCTATCTGCTGTCGAGCTTCCTGTCGCCGATCACAAACCATCGCGATGATGAGTACGGCGGCAGCCACGAGAACCGCGCCCGCTTCCCCCTCGAGGTGTTCCGTGCCATGCGCGCGGTCTGGCCGCAGCATCTGCCGATCTCGGTTAGGCTCTCCTGTCACGACTGGGCGGACGGCGGCAATACTCCGGAAGACGCGGCGATTTTCGCTGCCCTGTTCAAGGACGCTGGCGCCGACATGATCGACTGCTCGTCCGGCCAGGTGACGACGGACGACAATCCCGTCTACGGCCGCCTTTATCAGACGCCGTTTTCTGACAAGATCCGCAACGAGATCGGCATCGCGACGATTGCCGTCGGCGCGATCTACGAGGCTGATCACGCCAACTCGATCATCGCCGCCGGCCGCGCCGATCTCTGTGCGATCGCGCGGCCGCATCTGGCCGATCCCGCCTGGACGCTGCACGAGGCGGCGAAGATCGGTCTCACAAATGTGGCGTGGCCGAAGCAGTACGTGTCGGCCAAGTCGCAGCATGAGGCCAATCTGGCCCGTGCGGCCATTACGGCGGCGGCGACCACGCCGACCCGGCGGGCGCAATGATGACAGACGAGATGCTCATCGGCCGGCATGCACTCGTGACCGGGGCCGGGACCGGAATCGGCAAGTCGATTGCCCTGTCGCTGGCGAAGGCGGGCGCCCGCGTGACGCTCGCTGGCCGTCGCGTTGCACCTCTCGAGTCGGTTGCCGCCGAGCTGTCCGCGGCGCGGTGTTTTGCTGCGAGCGGCTTCGACGTGACGAGCCCAATTGCCATCGCCAATGGGCTCGATGCCGCCCGCGCCGCGCTCGGACCCATCGACATCCTCATCAACAATGCCGGCGAGGCCGCGAGCGCGTCCTTCGAAAAAACCGACCTCGAGCTGTGGTCGCATATTCTGGCAACCAACCTCACGTCGGCATTTCAGGTGACCCAGGCCGTGCTGCCTGATCTCAAGGCGCGCGGAGCCGGGGCCCGCATCGTCAACATCGCCTCGACCGCGGGGCTATTGGGCTATCGGTATGTCTCGGCCTATTGCGCCGCCAAGCATGGCGTCATCGGTCTGACGCGGGCGCTGGCGGCAGAGTTGGTGAAGACCGGCATCACGGTCAACGCGGTGTGTCCGGGCTATACGGATACACCGCTCGTCGATCGCGCGGCAGCCACGATTGCCGCGAAGACAAGTTTGACCACCGAGGCAGCCCGCGCCAGCATGGCAGCGATGAACCCAATGGGCCGCATGGTGACGCCGGAGGAGGTGGCCGATGCCGTGCTGTGGCTGGTCTCGCCGGGGGCGTCAGCGATCAACGGCCAGGCGATCGTGGTCGCCGGCGGCGAAGTGATGGTGGGATGAGACGATGACGAATGCCATGCAGGCCGCGCGGCGGCCGATGAAGGACTATGCGGCAAAGCACTTCCTGTTCGAGGCACCAGGCGATGGCCGCGTCGCCACCATCCGGTTGAACCGGCCCGAGCGCAAGAACCCGCTGACCTTCGAGAGCTATGCGGAGCTGCGCGATGTTTTCCGCGCGCTCGACCACGCCTCCGACGTGCGTGCCGTCGTGCTGACCGGTGCCGGCGGCAACTTCTCCTCGGGCGGCGATGTCTTCGAGATCATCGAGCCGCTAACGAAAATGGCGATGCCGGATCTCCTCGCCTTCACGCGCATGACGGGCGATCTCGTCAAGGCCATGCGCGCCTGCCCTCAGCCGATCATCACGGCGGTCGACGGCATTTGCGCGGGCGCGGGCGCGATCCTCGCCATGGCGTCCGATCTCAGGCTCACGACGCCGGAGAGCAAGACGGCGTTTCTCTTTACGCGCGTCGGTCTCGCCGGGGCCGACATGGGGGCGTGCGGCATCCTCCCGCGTATCATCGGCCAGGGCCGCGCGGCGGAGCTGCTCTACACCGGGCGGGCCATGTCGGCGGCCGAGGGCCAGGCCTGGGGCTTCTACAACGCGACCCATCCGCAATCCGATCTCGAGGGAAAAGCGCAAGAGCTCGCCCGTTCGCTCGCCGACGGTCCATTTTTCGCTCATGCCATGACGAAGACCATGCTCAACCAGGAATGGGCGATGAGCCTTGACGCGCTCATCGAAAGCGAGGCGCAGGCGCAGGCGATCTGCATGGCGACCGGCGATTTCCGCCGCGCCTTCGAGGCGTTCGCCGCGAAACAAAAGCCGAAGTTCGAGGGCAATTGATGCCATGGTTTCGACTGGTCCCGCCAGAACTCTGACACGCGCGCATTTGGCGTGGCCATTCTTCGAGCCGGCGCATGCAGAATTCGCGCGTCGCTTGGACGGCTTCGTTGATAGTGGCGGCCTTGCCGGCATCGACCACAACGATGTGGACGGCACCTGCATCACGCTCGTGCGGTGCTTGGGGGAAGCCGGACTGCTCGAATGCGCCGTCGCCTCCGAGGCCGACGGGGCGCCGTCCATCTCCTCCCGCCATATCTGCCTCGCCCGCGAAACGCTTGCCTATCATGACGGCCTCGCCGACTTTGCCTTCGCCATGCAGGGGCTCGGGACCGGCGCCATCGCGCTCGGCGGATCGTCCGATCTGAAGCGGATGGTGTTGCCCAAAGTTCGCGCGGGCGAATGGCTCGCCGCCTTCGCCCTCTCGGAGAAAGACGCAGGCTCGGATGTCGCCGCCATGCAGTGCGCCGCCCGCACGGATGGCGACACCTACGTGCTCGATGGCGAGAAGACATGGATTTCCAATGGCGGCATTGCCGATGTCTACACGTTGTTCGCCCGCACCGGCGAAGCGCCCGGCACGCGCGGCATCTCGGCCTTCGTGGTGCTGAAGGACGACCCGGGTTTCTCGATTGCCGAACGCATCGAGGTGATGGCGCCGCATCCGCTGGCGACGATCCGGTTCGATACCTGCCGCATCCCGGCGAGCCGCCGCCTTGGCGCGCCAGGCGAGGGCTTCAAGCTCGCCATGCGCACGCTCGACATTTTTCGCGCCTCCGTCGCGGCGGCGGCGCTGGGCCTCGCGCGCCGCGCCTTTGACGAGGCGGTGGCGCATGTGAAGTCCCGCCCGATGCTGGGCGCGACGCTCGGCGATCTCCAGCTGACCCAAGCCGCCCTCGGCGACATGGCCACCGGCATCGACGCGGCGGCCCTCCTCACCTATCGCGCCGCCTGGCGCCGCGATGTCGAGCAGCAGCCGACGACCCGCGAGGCGGCGATGGCCAAGATGACGGCGACCGAGACAGCGCAGTCCGTCATCGATCGCGCGGTGCAGCTTTTCGGTGGTCGCGGCGTCAAATCCGGCGAGACCGTCGAGCGGCTCTATCGCGAGATCCGTGCGCTGCGCATCTATGAAGGCGCGACCGAGGTGCAGAAGCTCATCATTGGGCGCGATGTTCTGAAGTCGGGATGAGCACGTTCAGGCGAAGTGGAAACCGGTGCGCCGCTAGAACGTGCTCAAAACAAAGAACGAGAGCGGGTTCTTGAACCCGCACGAGAGAGGACGCCATGCACGAGGCGCTACAACCCGAAGGTTGGGTAAAACCGGTCGGCTATGCCAATGGTATTGCCGCGCGCGGGCGGATGATCTTCGTCGGCGGCCAGATCGGCTGGAACGGGCAGTCCCAGTTCGAGACCGACGATCTCGTGGGGCAGGTGCGCCAGACCCTGCGGAATGTCGCCGCCGTGCTCGCCGCCGGTGGCGCGGGGCCTGAGCACATCACCAGCCTCACCTGGTACTTCATCGACAAGAAGGATTATCTCGCTAACCTGCGTGCCATCGGCCAGGTCTATCGCGAGGTGATCGGCAAGCATTATCCCGCCATGGCGGCGTTGCAGGTATCGGCACTGATCGAGGATCGGGCGAAGGTGGAAATCCAGGCCATCGCAGTGGTGCCGGAATAGGTCCGATCGTCTTGACAGGTCGTATTGCAGGCTGCTGAGTGCAATTTCAGGCCACAAGGAGCGGGCAAATGAGCGTCGTAAGAAGGTTTTTCCGGGCGCTGAGCCTCCTGGCGGCCGTCGCAGGCCTTGCCCTCGCCGGTAGCCCATCCGCACAGGCGGAAACCAAGTTCAAGCCCATTTCGGTCCAATACATCGCGGCGCTGGCGGGCCCCACGGCGACCAGCGGCACGGGCGCCGAGAATTGGGGGTTGTGGCCCATCGATCCGGGCCCACGCGGCGTCTGGCTCAAATACTTCGACATCCTGAAAGCCGTCGGTTTCTCGCCATCGGCTTGGAAGTTCAACCAGGATGATTGGTGGCTCGACGAGAACGGCCTCATCATGGAGCATCCGGGCTACGGGATGCCGCCCGGCAAGTATCTGGTTTCCGGCGCCCGCGAGACGGTGGGGGTGCTGACGATCCATCCCAAGGATCAGACGGGCACGCAGCGCTGGGAGCTCGACAAAGGCGCGACCATCTACGACGTGACGCATCTGAAGTGCCGCTCGGCGCGCTATCGGCCGGCAGCGCCCGGCAAGCTCTGCACGCCGGCGAATGTGCTTCGCAACAACTTCCCCGTAAAGCCGGGTACCGAGATGCCGGCGGTCGAAGACTGCAGCAAGCAGGACTACACGGTGCTGTTTATCATCGGAGTCGAGGACAAGGGATGAAGCCGGCGCCTCGTCGTAGGTTGGGTCAACCCCGGACTAGGTCCGGGGGCAGACCCGACATCGGCTCGCAGTTCTGATCTGTTGGGTCTCGTTCCTCGACCCACCCTACTAGAGCACTTTCCGACTAAGTGGACACCGGTTGGTCGAAAGAAAGTGCGTCAAAGCAAAGGTCTAGAGCATTCTTCCGATTCCGTAGGATCGGAAAATGCTCTAGATCATCGCTCAATAATAGTTGATGCCGAAGGAGAGCTTCGGGTCATAGTGGGCGTCCCAATAGCCCTTCCAGATCTCCTTCGTGATCGGCCCGACCTCACCACCGCCAATCGGCGCGCCATCGAGTTGCGTCACCGGCATGACGCCGCCGGCCGTGGTAACGAACATGATCTCGTCCGCCTCGTAGGCGAGGCTCACCGGCACATCGTCGAGATGCGGCTTGTAGCCGAGCTTGTCCGCGACCTCGAACACGGTCTTGCGCGTCACACCCTCGAGCACACCCTTTTTCGCTGAGTAGAGCTGGCGATCCTTCACGATCACGACGTTGTAGCCCGCGCCCTCGGTGATGTTCGTGTCGCCGTCGGTCAGGATTGGATACGTGGCGCCACGGTCGCGCGCCTCCAGCATGCCGCGTGTGAAGTCGCCCCATTGCAGGTTCTTGACGGTCGGGTCGAAGGCGCCGGGCGGCGTGCGCCTGACCGTACGCGTGACAACCGCTTCGCCACCGGTCTTTTGCGTCGCCTCGTCCATCACCCAGACATAGGGGATCACGAAGAGGTAGGTGGCATTCGGGCAATCCTCAGGCGCGTATTGCCGGAGATACTTGAGGCCTCGCGTGACGATCATCATCACGAAGGCATCGCGAATGCCACTCATGGCGACCATCTCGACGAGACGGTCGCGCAGTTCCTGGCGCGGCATGCGGCTGGTGTAACGCATCTTCGCACAGCTGGCGTCGAAGCGGTCGAGGTGATCGTCGAGCCGGAAGTAGCGGCCGTCCCAGACGGCTGGCACGTCATAGGTGAGATCGCCCTTGAGGAACCCCTGGTCCATCATGGGAATGCGCGCCTCGTTGACCGGCACGTACTCGCCCGCGATGTAGGCGACGCCGTGGTTCAAGGGATTGCTGCTCGCCTCGAGCTCGGCGAGGCGGCGGTGATAGCCGGTGAAGATGTGGTCGGTATAGGTCATGGCGCGCGACTCCGTTCCCGATTGCGCAGTAAGACTATCGTCTCAATCGCGGCTGAGCCATTGGAAATCGCGCGGTGCCATGCTTTGAGTCGGGCACAGATATGCGCCACGGACCGGCTGATGGGTGAGCGCCGGGCGGGATAGAGTGATGTCGCGATCCGGCAGGCGTGCGGGAATAGTGGTTCCGGCACGAGCCGCGCCACGAGGAAATCCGCATGATGAGCTTCTGGCTGAAGCAGGTGCTAGCGGAGGAGCGGGGGGAACCACTTGCCCCCCTCGACGGCGACCGGCGTGCCGACGTAGCGATCGTCGGCGGCGGCTATACGGGCCTGTGGACGGCAATCGAACTCAAGTCTCGCGATCCTTCGCTCGACATCATCGTAATCGAGAAGGACATCTGCGGGGCGGGCGCGAGCGGCGCCAATGCCGGCATGCTGGTGTCGCTCTGGGTGGGCTTCAGCATGTTGGAGCGGCTCGCTGGCACCTTGGAAGCGTTGCGGCTCTGCCACGCCTCGACCGGGACAATCGAGGATATCCGCCGGTTCGCCGAAGCTCATCGCATCGATGTCGCCTGGCAGGGCGGTGGCTCGATCTGGGGTGCGACTTGCGAGGCGCAATCGGGTCATTGGCGCGCGGCCATCGACGCCCTGGTGAAGCACAATGTCGACCTCTACGACGTACTGACGGGAAACGACATCGAGCAGATGACCGGCAGTCCCGCTTTCGTTGCGGGCGTGCGCGACCGTTCGAACGCGCTGATCCAGCCGGCCCGTTTGGTGCGGGGCCTCCGGCGTGTCGCGCTCGAGATGGGCGTCGTCATCCATGAGGGCACGCGCATGACGCGGCTCGGCCGTGGCAAGCCGCCGTCGGTCGTGACGCCGACGGGAACGATTGCCGCCCGCAAGGTTATCCTTGCCACCTATGCGTGGTCGCTGTCCATCCCGGAATTGGCGCCGGCCGCGATGATCATGTGCACTGACGGCCTCGTCACCGAGCCGGCGCCCGAGGCGATCGCGGCGGCGGGCTTCACGGAAGTGCCCGCGATGGTTGACTCACGTGTCTTCATCGCGAGCTGCCGGACGACGGTGGACGGCCGGATCGGTATCACGAAATCGGGGGGGCGGCTGCCATTCGGCGACCGGATCGATGCGGCGCGAAAGGGCGCGCGGCGGCCGCTCGCCGAGTTGCGCGGTGTGCTCGGCATGTTCCAGCCGGAACTCGCGGATCTTCCGGTTGCCGGAACCTGGGCCGGGCCGATCGATCGCTCGAAGGACGGCTTGCCGATGTTCGGCCGCCTCGCTGGCTATCCCGATATTCTCTATGGCTTCGGCTATTCGGGCTCGGGCGTGGTGTTGTCGCGGATGGGCTCAAAGATGCTGGCTTCGCTCGCCTTGGATACGAAGGATGAGTGGGCTAGCTCTCCGCTTGTCCGGCCACCCAATCCGGGCTTTCCCCCAGAGCCGTTCCGCTACGTCGGAGCGCATATGGTACGCGCGGCGATCGAGCGGCAGGATCGTCTCGATCACTTGGGACGCAAGGCGGGACCGATCACACGCGCGCTCGTCGCGCTGAAGCCCGCGAGCTACAAGCCGGCGTAGTTAGGTCTCTGCAAACGGATCGCTCACGCCGTCCGGCAACGGCACCTCGAAGGCATTGAGCGTCATCGAGACGAGCGCGTAGTAGCCGAGGATGCCGACGAGATCGATGGTGCCACGCTCGCCGAGCGCCGCAATGGCGCGTTGGTAGGTCGCCTCGCTTAACCGCCGGGTGGTGATGAGGTCCGTCGCGAAAGCGTAGACCGCCGCTTCGTCCTCTCGCTCGAAGGCTGGTTTCTGACCGAGACGAATGTTCTCGGCAACGGCTTCCGAAAGACCTGCCGCCAGCGCCAGCGGCAGATGCGAGTGCCACTCGAACTTCGCCTTCCAGTGCGCGCCGGTGATGAGAATGGCGAGCTCGGAGAGGCGCGGGACCAAGCTCGAGCCGAAGCGGCAGAATGCACCAAGCGCTTGCGCCGTCTCGGCGAGGCCCGGGCTCTTCACCCAGATCCGGAGCGGCCCCTCGACCCGGCCGCGCGGGCCGCTCGCGATCATGTCCCAGACGCGCCGCTCGTCGGGGGCGAGCCCTTCGGGGCCGGGAACGGTGAGGCGTGGCATCGAATTCTCCCCTGGTTGATGGGCGCAACGAGCTTAACAGCTTTCACAGACGCGCCAATTCGTGCCACCATGGCTCGCCACAAGCGATGGAGGCCCGCCTCATGTCCACCCAACACGTCAAGGGCGTCTGCCCGGTCGACTGCATGGACAGCTGCGCCTGGATCGCGACCGTCGAGGACGGGCGCGTGACCGGCGTCGCCGGCGACAAGGCGCATCCGATCACGCGCGGGGTGCTCTGCGCGAAACTCCGCGACTACGAGCAGCGGCTGACGGCGCCGGGGCGCGTCCTGCATCCGATGCGGCGCACGGGCGCCAAGGGCGAAGGCACATTCGAGCGTATCTCCTGGGATGAAGCGCTCGACACGATCGCGGCCCGCTTCAAGGCGACCATCGCGAGCGACGGCGCCGAGGCGCTGATGCCGTTCTGGTACCTGGGTTCCATGGGCATCGTGCAGCGCCAGGCACCGATGCGGCTGTTTCATGCGTTAGGCGCGAGCCTTATCCACGGCAATGTCTGCGGCGAGTTGGTGTCGGCGCTCGCGGCCCAAGGCCATCCTATCGGTGTTGATCCAGAGGAAACGCCAGAGGCCGAGCTGATCATCCTGTGGGGGCAGAACATCCTCACGACAGGCCATCACCAATGGCATTTCATCGAGGAGGCGCGAAAGAAGAAGGGCGCCAAGATCATTGCCATCGATCCGCGCGCCACGCGCACGACGCGGCAGGCGGATTGGCATCTGGCGCCGCGGCCGGGCTCGGACGCCGTGTTGGCGGCGGCGATGGGACGCGTGTTGTTGGAGGAGGGGCTTGCGGATCTGGAGCTGGCCCGCCTCTGGGTCGCCGATCTCGACGCCTATCGGGCGGCGGTCGCGCCGTGGACGCCAGAGCGTGCGGCGGAAGCAACGGGGCTTGCGTCCGAAGATATCGTGACGCTGGCTCGCATGTTCGGCAAGGCGCGGCCAGCGTTGATACGCTCAGGCATCGCCCCGCAACAAACGGTGATGGGCGAAGCCTATGTGCGCCAGCTCTCGGCGCTGTCTATTCTCGGCGGCCATTGGCGGCACAAGGGCGGCGGGCTTTCGGTGCTCTATTATGCGCTGCTCGATGAGACCAAGGCGTCGCGGCCCGATCTCATCAAGGGCAATCCGCGCAGCCTCGACATGGCGAGGCTCGGCGAGGTGCTGAGCGATGCGAGCCTGGCGCTGCCGGTCAAGGGATTGATGGTCTGGTCGGGCAATCCGGCGGCGACCCAGATCGATAGCAACCGCGTCAAGCGCGCGCTCGCCCGCGAGGACCTCTTTACCGTGGTCGCCGAGCATTTCATCACCGATACGGCCCGCTATGCCGACATCGTTCTTCCCGCGACCATCCAGCTCGAGCATGTCGATGTGCAAGGCGCGTGGGGGCATCACTATGTTTCGGCCAACATGCCGGCGGTCGCGCCGATGGGCGAAGCCAAAAGCTCCGGCTGGGTCATGCGGGCGTTGGCTGAGCGCATGGGGCTCGATCATCCGGCACTGCGCGAGAGCGATGAGGAGATCGCCGCGTCCGTGCTGCCGGACGGCTGGTCTCTGAAGGCGCTGCAAGAGCAGGGCTGGCGCGCGTTTCCACCACCGCGTCCCGCCATCGAGGTCCTCGCCAAGCCGTTGAAGCTCACGGGCGAGCCGATCGCGGCGCCTGCGCCGGTGCCGGAGGGCCATCTGCAGTTATTGACGCCGAAGTCCCACTACTTCCTCAACTCCTCCTTCGCCAACATGCCGCGCCAGCGCCAGTCGCAGGGCGAGCCGACAGTGCAGGTGAGCGCCGCCGATGCGGAGCGGCTGGGACTCGAGCAGGCTGACTATGTGGAGCTCGCGAACGCCTCCGGCCGCATGCAGGTGCGCGTCCGCATCGCCGATGGCTTGCGTCCGGGCGTCGCGGTGTTCGAAGGCAAGTGGTGGGGGGCGCCGGCCGAGACGGCGGCCGAGATGAACCACCTGACCGCGTCGCGCTGGTCGCCCGAGGGCCAGCCGGCCTACAACGAGTGCTATGTGACGGTGCGCCCGGTCGATGCCATCACGTGCAACAGATCGAGTGCGACGGTGGCGCCCGCGAGCGCCGTGACCCCCGCCGGATCATAAGGCGGCGACACCTCGACGAGGTCGGCGCCGATGATGTTGAGGCCGATGAGCGCGCGCAGCATCTGCAAGGCGAAGTTGGTCGATAGACCGCCCGCGACCGGCGTACCGGTGCCTGGTGCGAAGGCCGGATCGAGGCCGTCGATGTCGAAAGTGAGGTAGACCGGCCGGTCGCCGACGATGGTGCGGATTTTCGCGGCGGTTTGCTTGGGGCCGAGCTCGGTCGCGCGATCGGCGTCGATCACTTTGAATTTGTGGGTTGCCGGATCGTACCACGTGCGGATGCCGACCTGGACCGCATGCGCTGGGTCGATCAGCTTTTCCCCAACCGCCTTGTGGAACATGACGCCGTGGTGATCGAACGCGGCGTCGTCGGTATCGCAATGGGCGTCGAACTGGATGAAGGCGAGCGGGCCGTGCTTGGCGGCGTGGGCGCGCAGCAGCGGCAGCGTGATGTAATGATCGCCGCCGAGCGTCAGCACGCGCGCGCCCTTGGTGAGGATCGCCTCCGTGTCGCGCTGGAGCGCGGCGGCCATGCCGGCCATGTCGGCAAAGGCAAATTCGACATTGCCGCGATCGACGATCCGCTTGCGCTCGTAGACATCGAACGTCCAGGGCCAGCGCAGGGGCTCCCAGTGCAGGCCGGCCGTCGCGGTCCGAACGGCATTGGGCCCGAAGCGCGTGCCGGGCCGGAGGGTGGTCGCCAGATCGAACGGCGCGCCCTGGATGACGATATCGGCATCGATGGCCGCGATGTCGGGGACGTAGGGCACGTCCATGAAGGTGGTGAGGGTGGTGGTGGGCATGGGATCGTCCTCTACTACGTCTCGACAGGTGAACGCACCCACCTATACCTCACATCCGGGGTCTTCTCTTCATTGCGCTCGCCATTGCTGAATTCCACCGCGGCAAAGTCATGCCGCTCGTAGAACCGGCGTGCCCGGTCGTTGGCCTGGAAGCACCACAGCTCGAGCATGCCGGGCCCACGCGCCTTGGCATTGTGGACGAGCAGGCTGCCGACGCCCTGGCCGATGAGCGCGGGATGGGTGTGGAGCAGGCGGATCTCGGAGCCATCGCGCGCCAGGAATGCGGCGATGCGGTTTCGGCTGAGGGCCATCGTCACTTCGCACTCCCTGAGGATCACATTCTCGATGAACCAGCGATCCTCCTCGACCGTGTGTAGCTCCGGCAGGAATTTCAGGAGCCGCCGTGACGGCGAAAAAACTGCTGCGATCGCATCAGCGTCGGCAATCGTGGCGGTGCGGATGCTCAAGGGCATGGTGGGAGGATAGTCGACCAGTCATGCGCTCGCCACTTCTTCGTCATTCCGGCGAAGGCCGGAATGCCATCCAGACCGAGGTTGGAATACGCCCGTGCCGAGCGGCAATACCTTGCTCCACTTCGGCTTGGAGGGACGCTGGCCTTCGCCAGCATGACGGGGGTTGGAGTGTGCTCACTGTCACAACCCCATCACCCGCGAGAACAGTCCCGAAATCGCGATGTCCTCGGCGGCGATGCCGGTCAAGTCGGCGAGCGTGATGTCGTCGGACTTGCGCTCGAGCTTCAACTTGCCGGAGAGCACATCGCCGAGCATCACGGCGTGGTGCGCCGGCAGCGCCCCCGAGCGTACCGCGAAACCGAAGTCGCCGTGATCGACGCATTGGGCGACATCATCGCAGACGACATGGCTTATGCGCTTGAACAGCGCCTCCGGCACCTCCTGCTTGCCCGGCGTGTCGGCGCCGAGGGCAACGATGTGGGTACCCGGGCGCACCTGATCGGCTGAGAACAGAGCAGTGTGCGAGGGCGTAGCGGTGATGATGATGTTCGCGGCATTGAGCAGCCCGCTTACGTCAGCTGCCGCCCATGCATCCCGCCCCGCTGCGCGATGCTCGGCGGCAAGCGTCGCGGCCTTCTGCGCGTCGCGTGCCCAGAAGATCATCCTCTGTGGCCCGAGCACCTCTTGAAGCCATTCCGCAGTGAGGCTTGCTTGCAAGCCCGCGCCAAAGATGCCGACAGACATGATTTGTTTGGGCGCCAGCACTTGGGCCGCGATGACGGTTGCCGCCGCCGTCCGCCAGGCCGTCATCCAGCCTTCGTCCTTGAACAGCACTTTGGGCGCGCCCGTTTCGGCGCTGAACACCAGGATCATGCCGTGGTTCGCCGGCAGCCCGCGCTTCGTGTTCTCGAAGAAGCCGTTGGCGATCTTGATGGTGAAGGTCTTGGCGCCCGCCGCATGGCCGTACTTGATATGGCAATCGCCATAGGGCTCCTTGAAGATCAGCTGCCCCGGCATCGGCGACTGCACCTTGCCCTCGGCCTGCAGGATCAGCGCCTCCTTCACGGCCTCGATGACCTTTTTGCGGTCGAGATGCGGCCGGATGAGGTCGATGCCGATGATCTCGAAATCGCTCATGGGGCGTTCCTCTGCATCCAGTTGCGCAGGGCGGTGATGCCGTCGGGCACGTGGCTCCGGCCGAAACCGACGCGCAGGCAATTGGCCGGCACGGGCCCGAGCTCGGAGCGATAGACGCTGGACGGCAGGAAGAGCACGCCGGACTCTTCCACCAGCCGCTTCGTGAAGCTCTCCGCACCGTCCGCGCCCTTGTAGCGGATGAAGGTGACGCAGCCGCCGTCGGGCTCCTGCCAGTCGAAGAGATGCTTGTAGTCGGCGAAGAAGCTGTCGAGCAGCTTGATGTTGGAGCGCACGATTTTCCGATTCTTCTCGAGGATCTTGTCGCGATGATTGAGCGCGATCCGTGCAAGCACTTCCGACGGCGCTGAATTGCAGATCGAGAGATAGTGCTTGTAGCGCTCGAACCGGACGAGCATGTCGCGGTCCTTGGCTGCGAGCCAGCCAATGCGCAATCCCGGCAGCCCATAGGCCTTCGACATGACATTGAGCGAGATGGCGCGCTCGTAAAGATCGACGGCCTGCGGAAGCCTGATGGAAGGATCGCGATCGATGAGGCGGTAGACCTCATCCGAGAACAGCCAGATGCCGCGCTTGGCGCAGATCTCGATCAGCCGGTCGAGGGTAGCGCGCGGGATGATCTTGCCGGTCGGGTTGTTGGGGAAGTTGATGGAGATGAGCTTGGTGTTGGGCTTGATGGCGGCCTCGACCTTGCCGATGTCGAGCTCCCAGCCTTTGTCGATGTCGAGCGGCACGCCCGTTACTTCACATATGGAAAGCGGGATTGTCTCGGCCGCCTGATAGTTCGGCGTGACGACGATGCAGTGGTCGGTATCCTCGAGCATCACCTGCATGGCGACGTAGATCGCTTCCTCCGCGCCGGCGAAGGTGAGGAGGTGCTCAGGCTTCACGGTGTCGTAAGTGCTGGCGATCGCCTCGCGCAGGATCGGCGCGCCAAAGACCTCGGTGTAGCCGAGGTTCACTGTCTCGAGACTTTTCCGCTCCTCTGACGTGGCGAACGCCAACAGCTCGTCCATGCGCATGTTCTCGCCATCCGAGCCAGTCATATTGTACTTGGCGGTGAACTCCCATTTTGAGAAGTACACCTCGAGCGCGAAATCGCGCATCCGCTTACGCATTCTTCTGCTCCTTCACATCTGCAATTCGCCGGCCATGACTGAAACGCAGCGGCCGCCGACCCGAACGCGCTCGGTGCGGCCGCCCTGCATATCGACTTCGATCTCGAGCCGGCTCGGCCGTCCCATGTCGATACCTTGCGCGAAGACGAGGCGCGCCAGGCCACCGCTGCGCTGCTCGTGAGTCAGAATGAGCGCGGCAGCGGCGCCAGCTGCACTGCCCGTCGCCGGGTCTTCGGCAACACCATCCCAGGGCGCGAACATGCGGGCGGTGATGTCCACATTGCCGTCGGATGGCGCGCGCTCCCGCGTATAGAGATAGATCGCATCGGTCTCGGACTTGGGCAGATGCCGCTCGAATGCGTCCTTGACGGGTCTTGCCTTGGCGAGGGCAGCGCGCGTCTTCAGCTCGACGACGAGAAACGGCAGGCCGACCGAAGCGACGATGGGCTCGTGGAGGCGTGTGTCGATATCTGTGGCATCGAGACCGGCAAGAGTTGCGGCCAATGCGGGCGCAAGCTGCGATCCTGTCGATAAAGCCTCGGGCGCCGTCAGCTCGGCGCCGATGACATTTCGCGCGCTGTCTCTGAGGAGCCGCACCGGAACCAGCCCGGCCGTCTCCTCGAACAGTAGCTCGGTAGCCGTTTCCGGCAATTGCGAGGCCAGCACAAACGCGGTTCCGACATTGGGATGGCCCGCGAACGGCACCTCGTTGGCCGGCGTGAAGATGCGGACCCTGGCCGAGTGCGCCGGGTTCGCCGGCCGGCAGACGAAGGTCGTCTCGGAATAGCCGAACTCGCGCGCGATCGCCTGCATCCGGACGCTGTCGAGCGCATCGGCACCGAGCACGACAGCCAGCGGGTTGCCACCGAAGCGGCGGTCCGTGAAGACGTCGACGGTGTGGAATGGAATGCGAATAAGGGCCGGTCCTGAAAGTGAGTTCTTGATCTGTTGGCATGGCGTGCCGGAGAGCGGCGTAGATTGACGGCAATCCTGCCATCTTTCAATGTGCGGCGAAACCATCCCCCTCAGCGATCCTCCATGACCCGCTACTCCGCCTGGAAACTCTTCGAGCAGGGCCTCGCAGGCCAGACCGGCTGGACACCGGCCTGGCGCTGGCCTGAGCCGAAGCTGTCCTATGACGTGGTGATCGTGGGTGGCGGCGGGCATGGTCTGTCGGCGGCCTATCATCTCGCCGAGCGCTACGGCATCCGCAACGTCGCGGTGGTCGAGAAAGGCTGGCTCGGCGGCGGCAACACGGGGCGCAACACGACGGTTGTGCGCTCGAACTACTACTATCCGGAAAGCGCGGCGCTCTATGACCTCGCGCTTAGGATGTACGAGGGACTGTCTCGTGAGCTCAACTACAACATCATGCTCTCGCAGCGCGGCATGCTCGAGATCGCGCATTCGCCGGCCGAGATGGAGCTCTACGCCCGCATGGTGAATGCCATGCGCATCAACGGCATCGACATGGAGCTGCTTGATACGGAGGATGTCAGGAAGCTCGTGCCGATCCTCAATCCGAGCGAGGACATCCGCTATCCCAACTGCGGCGGCATGTTCCAGCCGCGCGCCGGTACCGCGCGGCACGATGCGGTCGCCTGGGGTTACGCGCGGGCGGCTGATCAGCGCGGTGTCGATATCATCCAGAACTGCGAGTTGACCGGCATCGAGATGTCAGGCGGACGCGTCACCGGTGTCGAGACGACCCGCGGGAAAATCGGGGCTGGCCGCATCGGCCTGGCTCTCGCCGGTAACACGTCTCATGTCGCGAACATGGTCGGTCTCGAGCTGCCGCTGCAGAGCTACACACTGCAGGCGATGGTGAGCGAGCCTCTGAAGCCGTGTCTCGACACGGTCGTCGCCTCGCTCGGAATCGGTGTGTATTTGAGCCAGTCCGACAAGGGCGAGCTCGTCATGGGTGGAGGTCTCGATCGCGCACCCTCCTACACGCAGCGTGGCAATTTCCCGATGACGCAGAACATCATTGCGGGATTGCTCGAGCTGTTTCCCTGCTTTGAAAGTCTGAAGGTGATGCGGCAGTGGGGCGGCATTGTCGACGTGTCGCCGGATTCTTCGCCGATCCTCGGGCCGACGCCGGTCGATGGTCTTTACATCAACTGTGGCTGGGGCACCGGCGGCTTCAAGGCCATTCCGGCCGGTGGTTTGATGCTGGCGCATGCGCTCGCGACAGGTGAACATCACGAGCTGTCGAAACCCTTCGACTACCACCGCTTCGTGCGCGCCCGTCTCGTCGACGAGGCCGCCGGCGCCGGCATCGCGCATTGAGGGCCCCATGCAACGCCTCCCCTGTCCCCATTGCGGCCCGCGCGACGAGGTCGAGTTCTTCTACGCGGCGGACGCTGGCAAGACACGGCCTTCGCGCGACGCGTCGCCGGAGGATTGGGCGCGCTACCGCTTCATGCGCCTGAACGTGAAAGGGCTCGCGAAAGAACTCTGGCTGCACACAGGAGGCTGTGGCCAGTGGATTTTCATCGAGCGTGATACGGCATCGCATGCCGTGATCGGCTCGGAGGCGCTTGGATCGTGAGCGGGCCGGTGCGTCTTCCCACGGGCGGCGATATCGACCGGTCGAAGCCGCTGCGCTTCACCTTCGATGGCCGGGCCATGTCCGGCTTCGCGGGCGATACCGTCGCCTCGGCGCTGCTCGCCAATGGCGTGTCGATCGTCGGGCGGAGCTTCAAGTATCACCGTCCGCGCGGCATCTTTTCTGCCGGCATCGAGGAGCCGAACGCGATCCTCGATCTCAGCGACGGCGAGCGTCACGACCCCAATTGCCGGGCGACCGTCGAGCCGCTCCGCGACGGCATGGCGCTGCGATCCGTCCACGCACGAGGGACGGCGCAAAACGATCGGCTCGCCTTCATCGACCGCTTCGCGCGCTTCATTCCGGCGGCATTCTACTACAAGAGCTTCCTCTGGCCGAACTGGCACGTCTACGAGAACCGCATCCGGGCCATGGCCGGGCTCGGCAGGCTCGATCCCGGGGCGCGGCGCGGTCTGGTTGCCGAGCATCACCGCACGGTGGACATCTGCGTTGTCGGTGGCGGACCGGCCGGGATAGCGGCGGCGCTTGCCGCAACCGCTCGGGGCAAGAGTGTCCTCATCGCCGATATGGAGGTGCGGCTCGGGGGCTCGTTGCTGATACGCGAGTCTGAGATCGCTGGGCGGACGGGCCGGGACTGGGCGGCGGATGCCGAGGCTGGCTTACGACGTGAAGGGGCGCAGGTACTCACGTGCACCATGGCCTTCGGTTTGTACGATCACAACGCCGTGGCGTTGGTCGAGCGGATGGAGCGCGGCGAGAAGCTCTGGCGCATCCGGGCTCGCGAGATCGTGCTCGCGGCCGGTGCGATCGAGCGGCCGGTGCTGTTCGCCAACAACGATCGGCCCGGCGTCATGCTTGCCGGTGCCGCGCTCGCTTATCTGAACTGCCATGCCGTTCGTGCGGGCACGCGCGTCGTCATCGCCACCAACAATGACGGTACCCACGAACTCACAACGGCACTCCGCGCCGCCGGCGCCGAGGTGCTCGTTGTCGACGCGCGAAAGAACGATCATGTGATTGAAGCCGTTGGTCGCGATCGGGTCGAAGCCGTGCGTCTGGCAGATGGAACGCATTTCGATGCCGACCTCGTCGCGGTCTCCGGCGGCTTGTCGCCGGCCTTACATCTTTATGCCCATGCCAAGGGCCGGGTTGCTTGGAGCAAGGAGAAAGGCGCTTTCGTTCCGCGCGACCGGATCGAGGGACTCACCGTGGTGGGTGCGGCAAATGGCAGTTTCGGCCTCGAAGCGGCGCTCGTCGAAGGCTGGCGGGCGGGCGGTGGAGAAGCGGGCGCCGCGCCGCGCACGACGGAGCCGGAGCGGGTCTGGTCCGGCGAGCCCTCTGTCGACCTCGAACGCCTCGAGGGGCGTGTCTGGGTCGATCTTCAGAACGACGTCACCACCAAGGATATCGCACTCGCCCGCAGCGAGAGCTTCTCTGCCGTCGAGCATCTGAAGCGCTACACGACGCTCGGCATGGCGACGGATCAGGGCAAGACATCGAACGTCAACGGGCTGGCGGTGCTGGCTGCACTCGATGGCCGCGAAATGGGCCAGACCGGTGTCACGACTTTCCGTCCGCCCTATTCGCCGGTGAGTTTCGCGGCCATCGCGGCGACGCATCGCGGCGAGTTTTCGCATCCGGTGCGGCGGCTGCCGACCGAGAATGAGCATCGCGACGAGGGCGCGTTCTTCCGCGAGTATGGCGGCATCCTGCGCCCGGCCTGGTATGGCGAGCGGGACGGCGCCGTTGCGCGCGAGTGTCTTGCCGCGCGCAACCGCGCCATCGTCTTCGACGGATCTCCCTTGGGCAAGATCGACGTCGTCGGGCCCGATGCGCCGAAACTCATGGACTTCATCTTCTACACGCGCATGTCGACGCTGGCGCCGGGGCGTCTGCGGTATGGGCTGATGCTGACCGAAGGCGGCGCTGTGTTCGACGACGGCGTCGTGCTGCGCCTCGCCGAGGATCACTTCGTCGTCTCCTGCTCGTCGAGCCACGTGCCGGCGGTGACGGCGCATCTGGAGGCCTGGCGGCAAGACATCTTCGACCGCCGCCGCGTGTTCGTGCACGACACGACGGCCAACTGGGCGACGATCGTCGTCGGCGGTCCGGGTTCGAAAAGCATCGTCGATGCGCTCGGAATGGGCGTCGATCTCGACGATAGGGCACTCCCGCACATGGGCTATGCCGAGGGCCCCTTGAACGATCGCTTGGCCCGTATCGCCCGTGTCAGCTTCATCGGCGAGCGGAGTTATGAGATCTCGGTGCCGGCCTCGCTCGGCGGGGTTCTCTGGCAAGAAGCGCGCCGGCGCGGTGCCGAGCCGATGGGCGTGGAGGCATTGTCCGTGCTCCGCTTGGAGAAGGGCTTCATCATCGTCGGCGCCGACACGGACGGCGAGACGATGCCGCACGATATCGGGTTCGCAGGGCCACGCGAGAAGCGGCAGGACGCCTATTGCGGCGATCGCTCGCTTTTCACCGAGGATGCGATGCGTGAGGATCGCCGCCAGCTCGTCGGACTGCGGGCGCTGGATGCGCGCGTGCTGCCTCCAGGGGCCCACGCCGTCACCGTCGGCGGGAAGGCGCGCCGCAGCATCGGCTTCGTGACCTCGAGCGCCATGAGCCCGGCGCTCGGGCAGCCGATCGCACTCGGCCTCGTCGAGAATGGCCGCGCGCGAATGGGCGAGGTGCTCGATCTCGAGCACTGTGGTTACAAGCGCACCGGCGGCAGCCGCCACCGGGCTGAGATCGTCGTGCCCTGTTTCCTCGATCCGGAAGGAGCGCGGCTCAATGCGTGATCGCGGTCAATTCTGGACGCCCGTGCCGGACTGGGCGAGCGCGCGGATCGAGGGCGATGGCGTGCGCGTCGAGGCCGTCGCGGCCGGACAGATTTTGCTCGTCAGCGGCGAGGTCGGCGTGTTCCTCGGCCGCCGAGGCGTCGGGCCTTCGCTGGGGCCGCGCGATGCCAAGCCGGGCGATACCTATGCGCTCCGCCTCGCACCAGATCGCGTGCTGTATGTTTCGGCTGCCGTGGAGCCCATCGACCGAGGTTGGTCGGCGGCGGGTTGCGCCGTGACCGGTATGACCGATGGAATGATCCTTTGCGACGTGTCCGGCCCCCGCGCGCTCGAGCTTCTGCAACAAGGTACGAGCTATGATCTGAAAGCGCTAGACGAGCGGCCCAACGAGTTCGTGCAACATCCTCTTCGCCGGACTTCGCGTTGCAATCATCCGCCGCGACGGCGGCTGGCGGCTCCATGTCGAGCGCCCCTATGCGACCGCGTTGTGGAGCTGGTTTCACACGGTCATGATGCCCGTCGAGGCGTGAGGTTCATTCCATGAAATCCCACTATCGCGCGGTCGTCATCGGCGGCGGCATTGTCGGCGTGAGCGTCCTCTATCATCTCACCAAGCTCGGCTGGCGCGACGTGGCGCTGATCGAGCGGGCCGAGCTGACGGCGGGCTCCACGTGGCACGCCGCCGCCGGCTGTCACGCCTTGAACGACGATCCCAACATCGCCGCCCTTCAGGGCTACACCATCCGCCTCTACAAGGAGATCGAGGCCGAGAGCGGCGTCGATGTCGGCCTCAAGATGACCGGCGGCATCAATCTAGCCGGGTCGCCTGAGCGCTGGGAGTGGCTGAAGGCCGAGGCGGCATTGTTCCAGACCATGGATATGGAGGCGAGGCTCGTCTCGCCTGAGGAGATCAAGGCGCTCTGCCCCATCGTCGATGTCGCGAACATCCATGGCGGCCTCTACGATGCGCAGGAGGGGCGCCTCGACCCACACGGCACCACGCACGCTTATGCAGGTGCCGCCAAGAAGCGTGGAGGAGAGGTGATCCTGCATAATTGCGTTACCGGCCTCTCGCAGAACGCCGACGGCGAATGGCGGATCGAGACGGAGAAGGGCACGATCACCGCGGAGCATGTCGTCAACGCCGGCGGGCTGTGGGCGCGCCGGATTGGCCGCATGGCCGGCGTCGATTTGCCTGTGACGCCGATGATGCATCACTACCTCGTCACCGAGGACATTCCGGAGATTGCCGCGCTCGGCCGGCAGATCCCGGCGGTGACGGATTTGGAGGGCTTTACCTATCTCCAGCAGGAGCGCCAGGGCCTGCTACTCGGCGTCTACGAGCGCAATCCGAAGCACTGGATGGTCCAAGGCGCCGGTTGGGATTTCGGCCAGGACCTGCTGCCGACGGAACTCGATCGCATCGCGCCGGAGCTCGAGATCGGCTTCGCCCGCTTTCCGGTGCTACAACGCGCCGGCATCAAGCGCTGGGTCAACGGCGCTTTCACCTTCACGCCCGACGGCAATCCACTCGTCGGGCCTGTTCCGGGGTGCAGGAACTTCTGGGTAGCCTGCGGCTGCATGGCGGGCTTCTCACAGGGCGGCGCCATCGGGCTCGCGCTCAGCCACTGGATGGTCGAGGGCGATCCGGGCGCCGACATCTTCGGCATGGACGTGGCGCGCTATCCGGCCTTCGCCTCGGCCGACAGTTATTTGAAACCGATGACCGCGCAGTTCTATGCCCGCCGCTTCGTCATGACCTATCCAAACGAGGAGCTGCCGGCCGGCCGGCCACTGAAGATGACGCCTTGCTACGATGTGCTTGCGGAGGAAGGAGCGCGGTTCGGAGCGGTCTGGGGCATGGAGTGCCCGCTCTATTTCGCGCCCGGCGAGCCGGAGTTCGTCGAGACACCGACGCTCCGCCGCTCGAACGCGCATTCCCTCGTCGGCCGCGAGGTCGCTGCCAACCGAAATGCGGCCGGCATGTTCGAGACGGCGGTTTACGCACGCTACGAGGTGAGCGGGCCGGGCGCGGAGGCCTGGCTCGACACACTGCTCGCCTGCAAGCTTCCAACCGTTGGCCGCGTCCGGCTCGCGCCGATGCTGTCCGAAGCCGGTAAGCTGATGGGCGACCTGACCGTCAGCCGGCTTGGCCCCGACCGCTTCTGGCTCGTCGGCTCCTATCATCTGCAAGTCTGGCACATGCGCTGGTTTACAGACCATGCACCGGCGAAGGGCGTGGCGATCCGCAACTTGTCTGACGACTGGCTGGGCTTCGTCGTCTCAGGGCCGAGGTCGCGAGACATCCTCGCACGTCTCACCAGCGAGGACGTGTCCAACGCTGGCTTCAAGTTTCTAACCTGCCGCGAGATTGAGGTCGGCCTGCAGCGCGCCGTGGTCGGACGTCTCGCGGTCACCGGCGACCTCGGCTACGAGATCACGGTTCCAGCCAGTGGTCATCGGGCGCTCTATGGAGCCTTGCGCGAGGCAGGTCGCGATCTCGGGCTCGTCAACATCGGCGTGCGCGCCCTCGATGCTTTGCGCCTCGAGAAGGGTTGGGGCGCGTGGGGCGCCGAGTATGCGCAATCCTACACGCCGGGCATGGCGGGTCTCGACAAGCACATCGCCTTCGACAAGCCAGGCTTTGTCGGACGCGACGCGGCGCTGCGCGAGCGAGATGCCGGAGCGGCGCAGAAACTCGTGCTCATGGCGATCGATGCGCCCGATGCGGATGCGACCGGCTACGAGCCGATCTGGCAGGGCAAGGAGCGCGTGGGTTTCGTCACGAGTGGCGCCTTTGGGCATCATGTCGGAATGAGTCTCGCGCTCGCCTACCTCGATCGCGATGCAATTGAGAGCGCGGATCAGCTCGAGGTCAGCATCATTGGCGAGCGCTGGCCAGCGCGCATCCTTCGCGAGCCGCCATTCGATCCAAATGGAGAGCGGTTGCGGATGTAGGCTGGTGCCGAGGGCGCGGCGCCCCAACAACAGCCTACGCAACGATCGTCTCGACATGCCGGGCTGCAAGAGCGGTCGCCAACTCCCGACCCGGCGCTCCATCGGTCACGAGCGCCATGCTGGGTCCGAGCGGCGTCACCTCGACCATGGCGCGGCGGCCGAGTTTGCTTGCATCCGCCAGCACGATGACGCGATGACTGCGGCGCATGAAGACGCGTTTGATCTCGCTGTCGTCGGGGGAATAGTCGAAGAGTCCCTCGGCCGTCAGTCCGGCGACGCCGATGATGGCGCAATCGAACCAATAGGCTTCGAGGGCTTGAGCTGCGATCGGTCCGGTGACCGCGTGCTCGCGGCTCCGCACGCGACCACCCGGCACATAAACTTCGTTGCGGCTGTCGGCGAGCAAACGAGCGGCGCGAAGATTGTTGGTGACGATCTTCAAATCGTCGCGATCGGCGATGGCCTCCGCGAAGGCGAGCGCGGTCGTGCCGACATCGAGGGCAATCGTCTCGCCGCGCCTGACGAGGGTTGCCGCCCGGCGCGCGATCAGCACTTTGGCGTCCAAATTCTGCCGGCGCCGCGCTTCGAAGGCCGGCTCGAAGGTGCCGTAGTCGAGCACGGCCGGAGCGTTGACCGGTACGGCCCCACCATGCGTCCGGTGAACGAGACCATCGGCATCGAGCACGATGAGATCGCGACGGACCGTGATCTCGGAAACCTCGACCGCCTTGGCAATGGCGGCGACCGACAGAAAACCCTTCTGGGCGACGAGCTGGGCAATACGCATGCGCCGGTCGAGGGGTGCCGGGACGGTCGGCTCGGCAGGATGCACTTGGTAACGCACGGATACCTACAACGATGATCGATTTCGATCATAACTGCATAGCCGCCGTGCACTGTCCAGTCTCTTGCGGCGGGTCCATGGATGTGGATACTGATCGTTAGCGATCAAAGGCCTCCCAAGGGAGTGGCGGCAGAAATGGGTCTTCAGGACCTTTCGGGCAAGCGCGCCATTGTTACCGGCGCGGCGGGCGGCATCGGCCGGGCGATTGCGTCAGCGCTTGTGGCCGAAGGCGTGCGCGTTGTCGCCGCCGATCTCGACGGGCCGGCCGCCCAGCAGACCGCGGCGGCGATCGGACACGGCGCGATGTCCGTGACGATTGACGTCTCGAACCGTGTGAGCGTCGAAGCCGCTTTCGCAAAAGCCATCACCGAGCTCGGCGGCCTCGACATCCTCTGCGCCAATGCCGGTGTGTCGACCATGCGGCTCGTCGAGGAGCTGACCGACCAGGACTGGGACTTCAACATGGACGTCAACGCGCGCGGCGTCTTCCTGACCAATCAGGCGGCCGTGCGTCACTGGCGGAAGACGGCTACGAAAGGCGTGGTTGTCAACACCGCCTCGCTTGCCGGCAAGTGGGGCGCGCCCTGGCTCGCGCACTACTCGGCTTCGAAGTTCGCGGTGGTTGGCTTCACGCAGGCGCTCGCCCGCGAGATGGCGCCTCACGGCATCCGCGTCAATTGCGTGTGCCCGGGCTTCGTCAAGACCAGCATGCAGGACCGCGAGGTGCAGTGGGAGGCCAAGCTCCGCGGCATGCGGGCCGACGCGGTCATCGCCGAGTATGTGGCGCAGACGCCGATGGGACGCTTGGAGACGGCGGACGACGTGGCGAAGACCGTCCTGTTCCTGGCGAGCGACCTTTCCGGTTTCGTTACCGGCGAGGCGCTCAACGTCACCGGCGGCGTGAGGATGGATTGATGCGGAAGCTGGAGCGCATCCTCGAGAAGATCGTGCCGCACACGGTGCTCGTGGGGTTCTCGCTCGCCATCCTCTTGCCGCTGATCTGGATCGTCCGCGTCTCGCTCACCGACAAGCTGACCGCCTACAAGATCCCACCGGAGATCGGCACCTTCGGCTTCTTCAACTATGTCGAAGTGCTGACCGAGTATCCGTTCATCAGCTGGTTCGTGAATTCGCTGATCGTCGCACTCGCCGCCACCGCCATCTCTCTGCCGCTCGCAACCGCCATGGCCTATGCCTTCGCGCGCTTCAATACGGGCGGTCCGGGTCTCCGTCTCGGACTGCTTGCAAGTCAGATGCTGCCGCCCATCATTCTCCTGCTGCCGCTCTTCGCAGTGTTTCTCAGTGCAGGCCTGATGCAGAGCCGCGCCGGCCTCATCATCGCCCACATGACGATCAGTCTACCGTTCCTCGCCTGGATGCTCGTCTCTTTCTTCCAGGGCGATATCGCCGCTCTCGAGGAGGCAGCCCGTGTGGATGGCGCGACGCGCTGGCAGGCCTTCACGAAGATCGCCGTGCCCGTGGCCGCCCCCGGCATTCTGGCGGCGGGCTTGCTCGGCTTCATCCTGTCGTGGAACGAGTTTCTGTTCGCGCTCGTGCTGTCGGGACCTGGCACGCAAACGCTTCCCGTCGGGCTTGCGAGCCTGGAGACTCATGCCGGCGTCGAGATCGCCCCGCTCGCCGCCGCGACCGTCATCTCCCTCTTGCCCGTATTTGCGCTCTTGCCGTTTTTGCGCAAGCATCTGATCAAGGGGCTGTCGCTGGGGGCGTTGAAATGAGCTGGGTAAGTCGAAAGTGGTAAGTCGCAAGTGGGGAATGGCATCTCCGACTTACCACTCACGACTTGTGACTTTCGAGTAACCAAGGAGGAAACACATGTTGAAGAAACTTCTCGCCAGCGTCGCGATGGTCGCGGGGCTGACAACGGCGGCGAGCGCCGATGAGATCAACATCCTGATGGAAGGTGTTCCCGACACCGAGTACGTCAAGACGCTGATCCCGGAGTTCGAGAAGGCGACTGGCCACAAGGTCAATCTCGAGGTCGTCAACTACGCCGAGATGCACACGAAGCTCGTGCCGCAGCTCGTGGCGCCGGCCGGCTCCTACTCCGCGATCGTCGTCGACTTCTACTGGGTCGGCGAGTTCACCAAAGCCGGCTGGCTGCAGCCGCTCGACGAGCGCATCAAGAAAGACGGCGTCGATACCTCTGTCTACGTACCGCCGATGCGCGATCTCGTCATGCAGGTCGACGGCGTCACCTACATGCTGCCCTTCTACAATTATGCGATGGGCATGATCTATCGCACGGATTGGGTTGCGGACCAGGCGAACAAGGACGCCTTCAAGGCCAAGTATAGCATGGACCTGGGCGTGCCGCAGACCTGGGCCGAGTATCTGAAGCAGGTCGAGTTCTTCACCAAGGATGGCAACTACGGCGTCGTCAATATGGGCCTGCGCCCTGACCCGATCTCGATGGAGTGGTCGAATTATCTCTTCGCCAATGGCGGCGAGTACCACACCGCGGATTGGAAGCCGACGCTCAACACGCCGGCGGGGGTCGCTGCCATCGAGCAGTACACCAACAATATCGCCAAGTTCGGTCCGACGGGCGCGGCGAGCTTCTCGTTCGATGAGGCATTCAACGTTTTCGCCCAAGGCAAGGCCTACAGCTTCATCACCTACAACTTCTTCCGCCCGAAAGTGGATGACGCCTCGGTATCGACGGTCGCGGGCAAGGCCGAGATCATCCCCGTGCCCGGCCAGGAAGCCGGCAAGGGCGCGTCGCTCAATGGCGCTTGGGGCTGGGCCATTCCGAAATCCTCGAACAACGCGGATGCGGCCTGGGAGTTCATCAAGTGGGTCGAGAGCAAGGATGTCGCCGTGAAGCGCGCGCTGCAGGGCGGCTCGCCGACACGCACCGATGTCTTCGACGACGCCGAGGTGAACAAGAAGTACCCCTACGCCCAGGCGCTCAAGAACTTGCTGCTGACGAGCCACAACTTCCCGGTCTTCACATACACGCCGCAGCTCGTGGAAGTGCTGGGCCGTGAGCTGTCGCTCGTGGTGGCCGGCGAGAAGAAAGCGCCGGACGCGCTTGCGGCCATCGAGGCCGAGATGAGCGAGCTTGCGAAGAAGGACGGCAAGCTGAAGTAGGAAACGAGGGAGCGGCTCCGGCTACGGGGCCGCTCCACTTCCGATTGGGAGCGACCGGCATGCTCGTCAGGCTTCTCAACTGTGCCGCAGTGGCGATGCTGTTGTTTGCGAGCATGGTGGGGGCCAGCGCACAAGTCCCGGACTCGGTCGAGCCGCCGCTTCAGTATCAGCTGAAACTCGGCGACAAGACGCAGTCCATCTCGGAGGGCGTGTCCGCGACCTTCGAAGGGAGCTACACGAATCCGTCTGCGACGCTCGAGGTGGCGCCCGAGCGCGTGTTCCCCTACGGCGGAATTCGGTTCAACTATCCGCGTCACTATACCTTCGAGGCGGACTTCACCTCCCCCGATGTCAAGATCTGGACCGTTTCCGGCAACAATTTCAAGATCATGTACTTCGTCTCGGATCAGGAGCTCACCGCAGAAATACTTCTCGAAGGCATGGCGGCGCAGCTCGGCGGGTCCGCGTCCCAAGTCGAGAGATCGCCGGCCTCGCTGCCGATCTCCGGTCAGACGCTCACCGGCACGCGGGGCACGATCCAGATCGCCATCCAGAAGCTTACCAACGATGCCTTCACGCTTCCGCGAAAAGGTGGGAAGTCGCGGGTGTTGTTGTTTCAAGACGCGCTGAAGGATAGCGGCGCGGCCTCCGACGAGTTCCGGGCCCGCGACAGCTCTGCTGTCGAGAAGCCTCGTCATCGAGCCCTGAGGAACGACCGGGTCCATGACGGCTTCAACCATAGACTCTCGCGATCGCGCTTTCGGGTGGCTCGTCTCGGCGCCGGGGCTGGCGGCGCTGTTCACGGTCATCCTGTTTCCGGTGATCTGGGCCTTCTGGACGAGCTTGCACGACTACACGCTGATCGCGCCCAGCTTCGATACCTTCCTTGGGCATAAGAATTACGCGAAGGCGCTCGGCGATGGCGAATTCCGGCATTCGATGTGGCTGACGGGCTTCTTCGTCACGGCTGTCGTTCTACTCGAGTTTCTGCTGGGCTTTGCGGTCGCATTGATGCTCAATCGCGTCGAGCGTTTCAAGCCGATCTATTACGCCATCCTGCTCTGCCCGCTGCTGATGAACCCGGTGATCGTCGGACTCATCTGGCGCATGTTCCTGCACCCCCAGCTCGGCATCGTGAACTATCTGCTGAGCCTGATCGGCATTCCGGCGGTCAATTGGCTGGGCTCCACATCGGTCGCCATCTGGACCATCGTGCTCGTCGATATCTGGCATCAGGTGTCGTTCATGATCGTGTTGCTGCTCGCGGGTCTCGCAGCGCTGCCGCGCGAGCCCTACGAGGCGGCGCGTGTCGATGGAGCCTCGGCTCTCGCGAGCTTCTGGCACATCACGCTGCCGCTGATGCGCCCGGTCATCATCGTGACGCTGCTCATCCGCGCCATTTTCGCGGTCAAGACCTATGACCTCATCTACATCATGACGCGCGGCGGACCTGGCGTCTCGACCGATTTCGTCTCCTATTACATCTACCGCACGGCCTTCGTCTCGCTCAACATCGGCGAAGCCTCCGCGATGTCGATCATCTTGCTGTCGGTGATCCTCGTGCTCTCCGCCTATCTCTATCGCTATATGCGCTCGCTCACCTAAGGAACAATCATGGGCCGCATCGAGCTCGAGCATGTGACGAAGCGGTATCCGAACGGTGTCGCCGCCGTGCGGGACGTATCGCTCGACATCAAGGACGGCGAGTTCATGATCTTTCTCGGGCCGTCCGGCTGCGGGAAGTCGACGACGCTCCGCATGATCGCGGGCCTCGAGTTGGTGTCGGAGGGCGAACTCAGGATCGACGGCGCGCGGGTGAACGATATCGATCCGGCGGATCGCAACATCGCCATCGTCTTCCAGAACTACGCGCTTTATCCGCACATGACGGTTCGCGACAATCTGAGTTTCGGCCTCAGGCTCCGCCACGTGCCGGCCGAGACGATTGCCAAGCGAACATCCGGTATCGCCGCGATGCTCGGCATCGGCGAGTTGCTCGACCGGAAGCCTGCCCAGCTTTCCGGCGGTCAACGCCAGCGCGTCGCGCTTGGCCGCGCGCTGGTGCGCGAACCCAAAGCCTTCCTGCTCGATGAGCCGCTCTCCAATCTCGACGCCAAGCTCCGCACCGCCATGCGCACCGAGCTCATCAAGCTGCATCAGAAGCTCGGCACCACCATCGTGCACGTCACCCACGACCAGGTCGAGGCGATGACGATGGGCGAGCGCATCTGCATCATGAAGGACGGCGTCATCGTGCAGGTCGGGGCACCGATGCAAGTCTATCGCAATCCGGTGAACACCTTCGTTGCCGGTTTCCTGGCCAATCCGCCGATGAATCTCGTGGACGGGGCGCTCGAAGCCGGCGGCGGCGGGTTGACTCTCAAGATCGGCGAGGCGCGGCTCGCGCTGCCGGAAGCGCTGGCGAAAGCCTACAGCAGTCATGCTGGAAAGAAGGTCACTGCCGGACTGAGACCAGAGGACTTCCACCTCGCGGCCAGGGGAAACACGCACGGCCTCCGTCCCGCTTTCCGTCATCGCTGGCGAGACGCTCGGGCCCGAGGTGATCGTCGTCGGCGAGATCGGTGGCAAAGGCGGACCCGAAGTGCATGCCAAGGCGCCGCGCGATTTCGTGGCGAAGCCGGGCGCGACGCTCGATCTCCACTACGACCTCGCCGAAATCCATGTTTTCGATGCCGAGACGGGCATTGCGCTGCCGCGGGTCGTGTGAGTTGTGAGTTGTGATACCAAACCGCAGAATGCTCGACCGGTCCGATGGCCCCGCAAGGGGCCATGGACTGTAGCCACGGGTGAAGCGGGAGGCTGGGCATTTTGGCCAGCCTTCCGGCGAAACCCGTGGAGAGAAGGTTGCGTGATACTGCCCCGGCAGGGGCAGAGGAGGACCCCTCCACTCATCCTCCGCCCCTTTGGGGCGGGACTTCTGGAGAGACGTTTCCACGGGTTCCGCTGCGCTCACCCGTGGCTACAGTCCGAAGCCCCTTCGGGGCTTGCCGGTCTTGCCGCTGTAGAAGAAGCGCGCTTCGATGCGGGTCAGGGGTTTCGCGGTTTGGTATGAGTTGTGAGTTGTGCAGGAAGCGGCTTATTGACGACAACTGCCTACCACGACTGCACTCACCACTCACCACTCACCACTCACGACTTACGCCTTACGGAGAAATCCCGATGCTGAAAGACACGTTCGGAACATCAAAGCCCATCATTGCCATGGTTCACTTTTCAGCCCTGCCCTCGACGCCGCTCTACGATAAGGCGGGCGGCATGGCGGCAGTGATCGACTCGGCGGCCAAGGACATCGAGGCGCTGCAGGTGGGTGGCGTCGACTGCATCATGTTCGGCAACGAGGGCGACCGGCCCTATGTGACGAAGGCGACGCCCGCGACGCTTGCCGCCATGAGTTTTGCCGTCGGACAGTTGAAGCCGCTGATTAAGGTGCCGTTCGGTGTCAACTATCTCTGGGACCCGGTGGCGACAGTCGCGCTGGCCGTGGCGAGCGGCGCGAGGTTTGCCAGAGAAATTTTCACCGGCGTCTATGCGAGCGACATGGGCCTCTGGGTGCCGAACGCCATGGAGGCACAGCGGCTCAAGGTGGAATGCGGCCGCGCCGACCTCAAGCTCCTCTACAACATCAATGCCGAGTTCGCGGCGCCGGTCGGTGAGCGGGCGATCACGGCACGCGCCAAGAGCGCTGTCTTCGCGGGGCTTGCCGATGTCGTGCTCGTCTCGGGCCCGATGACGGGCGAGGCCGTCGAGACGGGCGAGCTTCGCCGCGTGCAAGGATGTGCTGCCGGCGACGCCGGTCTTCGCAAACACCGGCTGCAACCTCGACAATATCGGCGACATCCTGCGCATCGGCGACGGTGCCATCGTCGGCACGCATTTCAAGGTCGACGGCAACACGTGGAACGCGGTCGACAAGGCACGCGTCGCCCGCTTCATGGACAAGGTGCGAGGCCTCAGGTAGGGCAGGGCCATGAGCGAGGTCGTCCTCTATGGCACGCCCGACAGCGTCTATGTCCGCATCGCGCGGCTGACGCTCGCCGAGAAGGGCGTGCCCTACCGGCTCGTCGAGGTCGATGTGTTCAGTGATGCGGCGGCGCGCGAGGCGCATCTCGTTCGACAGCCTTTCGGCAAGATCCCGGCCATCGAGCATGGCGGGTTCAAACTCTACGAGACTTCCGCCATTTGCCGCTATATTGATGAGGCGTTCCCAGGGCCATCGCTCCAGCCGCCAACGTCCGAGGCGCGCGCCCGCATGATGCAGGCCATCTCGATCTTCGACAGCTATGCCTATCGCACGCTCGTCTGGGATATCTTCGTCGAGCGGGTGATGAGACCGGCGGAGGGTGGCGTAAGCGACGAGGCGAGGATCGCGGCAGCCTTGCCGTTGGCACGGACGTGCCTTGCCGCGCTCGATGATCTCGCACCTGACGCGGCCTGGTTGGTGGGCGATCATCTGACCCTTGCCGATCTCCACGCCGCGCCGATCATTGATTACTTCTTGCAGGCTCCCGAGGGCCGCATGCTTAGCCGTCAGCCGCGGCTGGCCCGCTGGTGGTCCGCCATGGCCGCGCGGCAATCGATGACGGCGGTACGCTGAGCGTGCCCATGCCCCATCTCCTCGGCCTCGATATCGGTACGACTTCAACGATCGGCATTCTGATCGATACGAAAGGCCGGACGCTCGCCGTCGAAAGCCGGCCGGCGACGCTTTGCTCCGATCATCCTGGCTGGGCCGAGGAGGATACGGCGGAGTGGTGGGATAATGCCGGAGCCATCACCAAGGCGCTGATCGAGAAAACCGGCCTCGACCCCAAGTCCATCGTTGGCGTCGGCGTCACGGGTATGCTGCCGACTATTGTTCTCGTCGATGCCGAGGGCCGTGCACTTCGCCGCTCGATCCAGCAGAACGATGCGCGGGCGACCAAGGAGCTGGAGCGTTTCCGCGCGAAGATGCCCGAGGAAGTTTTCCTCGCGCTCACCGGCACGGGCTACAGCCAGCAGCTCGTCGGGCCGAAGCTGATGTGGCTCAAGGCGCACCTGCCGGATGTTTATGAGCGTACCGCCTCGCTCATGGGCGCATCCGACTACATCACCTTTCGCCTCACCGGCTCCCGGCAGGTCGAGCACAACTGGGCGCTGGAATCCGGTTTTGTCGCGCTGGACTCTGGTGTCTATGACAAGCGCCTCGTCGCCATGGCGGACATCGATGCCGCGCTCCTGCCACCGGTCCGCAAGAGTCACGATGTCGTCGGCGCGATCACCGCGGAGGCCGCGTGCCACACCGGCCTTGCCGTGGGCACGCCGGTCGTTGCCGGCTGCGCCGACCATGTCGCCTCAGCGTTTGTCTGCGGCGCCTCCAGCAATGGCGACCTCGTTATCAAGTTTGGCGGCGCCGGCGACATTCTGCTGTCCTCCGACAAGCCCGTCGCCGACCGGCGCATGTTCATCGATCATCACATCGTGCCGGGTCTCTACTTCCCGAACGGCTGCATGGCGGCGTCGGGCTCGCTCTTGAACTGGGTCGTGAAGCAGTGGGGCGGTGCGGTCATTGCGGAAGCCGAGACCGCGGGTCTCTCGTCGCATCAGTGGCTCGATCGCCAAGCGGCAGAGATTTCGGCGACCAACGACTTGCTGTTTCTTCCCTACGTGCTCGGCGAGAAGACACCGCTCATGGATCCTTATGCACGGGGCACGCTCGTGGGACTCGGATTGCACCACACGCTCGCCCATGTCTGGCGAGCGGCGCTCGAGGGCGTCGTGTTCGGGTTCCGTCACCATGTGGAGGTCTGGGCCGAGCGTGGTGTCGGTGTCACGCGGGTGCTCGCGGCCGATGGGGGCGCGGCGAGCGACCTCTGGCTGCAGATCGCGGCCGATGCCCTGGAGCGTCCTGTCACGCGCATTGGCGGCCATCCCGGCTCCTGTCTCGGCGCCGCTTTCGTTGCCGGCATGGGCGTCGGCGTCATCGACGACTGGAGTGCGATCGGCCGCTATGTCACGCCGGGGAGAACATTCATGCCGAATGCCGATGCAAGCCGCGTGCTGTCGGTGAAGTACAGGCTCTGGCGCGAGACCTACGAGCGTCTCAGAACGCTCTACCCCGAGCTCAGCCGCCTCAGCTGAGGATTACGTTCCCCAACCCCAGAAATCCTCGCCTTCCTTCCGGTAGGCGCGGGCCAGAATCATCTTGTGCACCTCATCCGCCCCGTCAAGAATGCGTGCCTGCCGCGCGTAGCGATAAATCCATTCCAGGATCGTATCCTTTGAGTATCCGCGCGCGCCATTGAGCTGGATGGCGGTGTCGACCGCCTTGTGCAGCAGGTTGGCGACGTAGATCTTGGCCATCGACGTCTCCTTCATGGCCTTCTCGCCCCGGTCGAGCGCCCAGGCCGCCTTCATGACGAGCAACCGGCCGATCTCGATGTCCTTGGCGACATCGCCGACCATCATCTGCACGCTCTCCTTGTCGGCGAGCTTGGTGCCGAAGGCGTGCCGGACCTCGATGTAGTCGGTGGCGATCGCCATCGCACGCTTGGAGAGCCCGAGCCAGCGCATGCAGTGCGTGAGCCGTGCTGGGACGAGGCGCGCTTGCACCACCCGCATGCCCTGGCCGGCATCAAGCACGCGGTTCTCGTCCGGGACTTCCAAGTTCTCGATCTCGATCTCGCAATGGCCGCCGTGTTCCTCGGGTCCCATGATCGGAATGCGGCGGGCGATGCGAAAGCCCGGCATGTCGCGGTGGACCATGAAGGCGGTGAGCTCGCGCCGCGGCTCATCGGAGGTGCGGGCGAGCAGAATAAAGTGCGAAGCCCAGCCGGCGCCGGTGATGAACCACTTTCGGCCGTTGATGATCCACTTGTCGCCCTGGCGGACGGCGGTCGTGCGGATCATTGTTGGATCGGAGCCGCCGCCTGGATGCGGCTCGGTCATGGCGATGGCGCCGCGCGCCCTTCCGTCGATGATCGGCTGCAGCCACTTGTCTTTCAGCGCGTCGGTCGCGAGCAGCTGATTGAGCACGCGCATATTGCCGTCGTCGGGCGCGGCGCAGTTGAAGGTGACGGGACCGAACAGGCCATAGTTGGCCTCCTCATACATGACGGCTTGGCCAGTCATCGGCAGCCCCATGCCGCCGCGCGCCGTCGGCACTTGCGGCGACCATAGGCCCGCCGCCTTGGCCTTGGCGCGCATCGCTTCCAGCAGGTCGCCGCGGATGTTGTCGTGATCGTCGTAGTTGGCGCGATCCGCCTCGAGCGGGATCAGATGCTCGGCGACGAAGGCCTTCGTCCGGCGGCGGATGTCCTCGATCTCGGGCGAGAGGGAGAAGTCGATCATGGTGGGTCTACTTTCTGGGGTATGAATTCTCAGATCGACAGCATGGCGCCGCCGTCGGCGAAGAGTGTCGTACCGGTCATGAAGCTGCCGGCGTCGGAAGCGAGCAGCAGCAGCGGCCCCTCGAGCTCAGCCAGATTTCCGAGCCGGCGCATCGGCACCTTTGCGATGAGCTTCTGTCCGGCGGCCGAGTTAAGGAACTCGTCGTTGATCTCGGTTTTGAAATAGCCCGGGGCAATGGCATTGACGCGGACGCGATCGCGAACAAGCTCGAGCGCCATGGTCTTTGTCAACGCAACTACGGCGGCTTTCGAAGCTGCGTAGGCCCCGAGCGTCGGCAGGACCGCATGGCCGATGACGGATGCGGTGGCGATGATCGAGCCGCCCTGGCCGTGACGTTTCATGGCGCGCGCGGCCTCTCGCGCCACCCGGAACACGCCATCGAGATTGACGTCGAGGACCGATCGCCACGCCTCGTCCGACGTGTCGGAAACCGCACTGGCCGACGGCACACCGGCATTGGCGATAACGATACCTATGGGGCCGAGAGCGACCTCGGCGGCGGCGTAGCCGGCGGCAATAGACTGGCCATCGGTCACATCCATGACGATGGGCAAGGCGCTGCCCCCGCTGGCCTCGATCTCGCCAGCCAACAGCTCCAGCCGCTCGCGCCTGCGGGCGGCGAGGGCCACTTTGGCGCCCGCGCTCGCCAGAACGATCGCGAAATGCCGCCCGAGGCCACTGGAAGCGCCTGTGACGAGCGCGGTCCGGCCGGTCAGATCGAAGGGTGTGCCGCGATAGTGCGACATGGCGGGGCGTGTTTCCGATGCATGGCGATCGAGGGAATTGACCAGAGGCGGGGAGCGCTGACAAGGGAAGATCCGGTGAAGGGTCCGAAGTCGAGCAGGCGCCGCCCATCTCACAAGAAAAACAGTTTCATTGCTAGGGATGGATTTTCGCAGTCGCTGCAGGAATTCTCGGAACAACTCAAAGAACGTCGAAATATGCCTCTATTATTACTAACAAATTCGGCGACGACTTATGTCTGCATTGAATACTCTGGCACTAGAACTTTGGTCCCGAACAGAAAAGAGGACTGCCGGTCCCGGCTGACCGGACGGTCACACGACCCGCGGCATTGCCGCATGGAGACCTGGGATGATTTACGATTCGAAGCCCTTTCCGGACGACGATCTGCTAACGCAAATAAGCGAGGAAGGGATTACGCGAACACTCTTTCCGAGATTGACCACTGCGCCGTCACCCAGGCGGCCCGAGCCAAGCGGCATTTGGGGCCGGGCCTTGGCAGCCCCGCTGGAGCATTCGCATGAGGATGTAGCGAGTTCCGATGCAGTTGTAGCCCATGCGGTTTTGAGAGACCCCGAATTCGATCTGATCAGCGACGCTCAATTCGCCTCCGACATGGTGGGCGCGCGCTTGGTCGCCGAAAGCAATGCCAAGGCCATCGTCTTCATCGATGCGGGCGTAACCGACATCAACGCCATCGTCAGGGCCGCCAGCATGGACGCAGAGATCGTAATGCTCGATGCCAAGTCCGACGGCATCAGGCAGATCGCGGGGCACCTGCAGAGCCGCGCCGGTATCCAAAAGATGCACATCGTCAGCCACGGTGCGCCCGGTGAGCTGCAGCTCGGCGATGCAACGCTGAGTATGAGCTCGATCACCGGCGCACATCGCGACGAGTTGGCGACCATCGGATCGGCGTTGGCACCTGACGCCTACATCATCGTCTGCGGCGGTGACGTATCGGCGAGCGTGCCGGGAAAAGACTTTGTCCAGGCGCTCGCGGCCGTGGCAGGTGCCAATGTCTATGGTTCGGATGATCCGGCCGGGGCGAGCATACCCGGCGGCAATCGTAACAATGATATCCGCCAGAGAGTGAACGGCGCGTTTACAAACGTGGTACCGGATTGGACCCGTCTTTTGGCACCGCCGGTCACGGGAAACGACGGTCTGGCGACGGTCACCACCGGTGGGACATCAGGTGGGCATCGCCGCATGGCCTGACCGGGCGCTGGTGCTGCGCGGAAGGGGGCAGAACGGGGCCCTGCCGGGCTCGGCCTTACTTGTCGGCCGTCGTGAGTTGTGGTCTATGAGCGCGCCCGGTCCCGGCCGGCCTTTGGGGCGTCGCCAAGTGGTAAGGCAACGGATTTTGATTCCGTCATTCGGAGGTTCGAACCCTCCCGCCCCAGCCAATAGATCCAAAAAGTTGGCCGGGGGCGGCCGGATCGGTCGCCGTCGGGCGCCTCCCCGATCTAGCCCGGCATTGTGGGCAGGACGTAACGGCAACGCCGGCCAGGCGTGCGCTGGCCCGATCGGGATGCCCACAGTTGCGAACGGGCCCGGCGACCAGTGCCGGCCTGACTTTCGCCAGTTTGTCCACCAGGTATTCAAAACTGACGAAGTGGTCTAAGACATTGAGGTGCTGTCGGCCGGCTTCCTGGTTGGCTTGAGAATTGCGCTTGTTCGAGGTGTGAAAACCATCTTCATGAGCCGAAGAGTTCAGACCGTATTGCTGATGCTGCCCGGTTTGCTCTGGCTGACGCTATTCCTTGTCATCCCATGCACGTTGGTGCTCGCTTACGCCTTCATGACGCGCGGGGTCTATGGCGGGGTGGTCAGCGAGTTCTCGCTCGAGAACATCACGCGAGTGTTCGACGCCGTCTATATCAAGATTTTCCTCGTCTCGGCGCGTATCGCAATTCTTGCGACGCTTTTCTCCCTCCTCATCGGCTATCCGGCCGCCTATGCCATGTCGCGGGCCCGGACAAGTTGGCAGCTCCCCCTGCTGTTCCTGGCGATCCTGCCGTTCTGGAGCAACTATCTGATCCGGACCTATGCCTGGATCGTGCTGCTCAACCGGGCGGGCCTCGTCAATCACGGCCTCATCTCCACGGGTCTCATCAGTGAGCCGTTGGAGCTTCTCTACAACGAGTTCGCGATCGTCATCGGCCTCGTCTACAATTATCTGCCGTTTGTCATCTTGTCGGTGTTCGCATCGATCCAGCGCCTCAATCCTGAAGTGCTCGAGGCGAGCGAGGATCTGGGGGCTTCGGCCTGGACGACGTTCCGCCGCGTGACCTTGCCGCTGACCATGCCGGGTGTCGTCGCTGGCGGCGTCTTCGTCTTCGTGCTCTCGATCGGGAATTTCGTGACGCCCGACGTGCTGGGCGGCGGGCAGATCACGATGGTCGGCAATGTCATCTACGACCAGTATCTGGGCGCTCGAGACTGGCCCTTCGGCTCGGCGCTGGCGCTCACGGTGCTGACCGTGATGTTGGGGTTGCTCGTTCTGCAGGCTGCCTTGGCGCAACGTCTGCGCCGGTTCGAAAGCGGGGCCAGTGATGCCTAAGCGCAATCGAGCCCTCTTCGCCCACCTCTGGGCGACCTACCTGTTCCTCTACGGGCCCATCCTCGTGCTCATTCTCTTGAGCTTCAACGAGTCCGGCCTGCCGACCGCCTGGACCGGGTTCTCCCTCAAGTGGTACCAGGCGCTCGCCAGCAATCCGGAGATCCTTCAGCCGACCCTCAATACGCTGATTGTCGCGCTGATCTCGACGGCCATCGCCACCGTGCTCGGTACCCTGCTTGCCATGGGAGTCGAGCGGTTGCCGCCATCGCCCAGGCTCGATGCCGCGCTGTTCGCGCCAATGATCATACCCGACATCGTGCTGGCGATCGCGCTTCTCTCCATGTACTCGGCGCTCAAGCTGACGCTCGGGCTGCACTCGATCATCTTAGCCCACGTCGTCTTCAACATCGCCTTCGTCACCGCCGTCGTGCGAACGCGTCTCAATAGTTTCGATGCCTCGCTGATCGAAGCCTCGATCGACCTCGGGGCAACGCGCTGGACGACGTTCTGGCGCGTCACGCTGCCGATCATCTGGCCGGGTGTCGTCGCCGGCGCGCTGCTCGCTTTCACGCTGTCGTTCGACGAATTCATCATTGCCTTCTTCACATCCGGGCCGACGAGCGCCTCGCGAACGCTACCGATGCACATCTACTCGCAGCTGCGTTTCGGCATCCGGCCCGACATCAATGCGCTTGCCGCGCTCATTATCGGCGTGAGCTTCTTCCTCGTCATCATCGCCCAGCGGCTCAACCGGGAGGCTGTGACAGGCAAATGACGGCAAGGCCGGTCATCGCGTTGAAGGGCATCTCGCTCAACTTCGGGCCAGTGAAGGCCGTCGACGATATCTCGATCGATTTTCGCGAAGGCGAATTCTTCGCGCTGCTGGGGCCGTCGGGCTGCGGTAAGACCTCGCTGCTCCGGATCATGGCGGGCTTCGCGGAGCCGACGGGCGGCACGATGTTGCTCGATGGCGCAGACCTCACCGGCATTCCCGCGCGCAAGCGGCCCGTGAACATGATGTTCCAGTCCTATGCGTTGTTTCCGCATATGTCGGTCGAAATCAATGTGCGCTACGGGCTCGAGGTCTCGGGGCGGCCGGGACCGGAGATCGACCAGCGTGTCGCGGAGATTCTTGGAACGACACATCTGACAGATCTGGCCACGCGCAAGCCGGCACAGCTGTCCGGTGGTCAGCGGCAACGCGTGGCGCTGGCTCGCGCACTCGTCATGCGGCCGAGGGTCCTGCTGCTCGACGAGCCGCTCGCCGCCCTCGACAAAAAACTGCGCGAGGCGATGCAACTCGAGTTGAAGCGACTACAGAGCGAGCTCGGCATCACCTTCATCATCGTGACCCACGACCAGGACGAGGCGCTCGTGATGGCGGACCGCATCGCGCTGATGCGGGATGGGCGCATCGAGCAGATCGGCTCTGGCGCCGAGCTTTACGAGGAGCCGGCTTCCCGCTTCGTTGCCGACTTCGTCGGCAAGACGAACTTCTTCACCGGTACCGCGGTGGGTGCCAAGATCACCGTGGCAGGTCTCGGTGATCTCATCGGGAATAAGCCTGCGTCCGGCGAAGTCACCTACTCGATCCGGCCCGAGCGGATCCTGGTCAGCAAAGCACGGTCGGCCTCACACGAGAACAACTTCGAGGGTGAGGTGCGCGAAATCGCCTATCACGGCCAGGACGAGAGCGTCCTCGTCAAGCTCGGTGCCGTGCCGGAGCTGATCGTCGCGAAGGTTGCCGCTCGAGATGCGGCCATGGCTGAACTTCGCACTGGATCGCGGGTCTGGCTCAACTGGAACGGCCTCGATGCGCGCGTTCTCACGAGCTGATCGGGCGACCTCCCATCGAACCAGGCGATCACTCCGGTTGTGAAGCCATCGGGGCCGGTTCTCGCCGGTTGAAAGGGAGTGACATGCGACAGACTTCCGCGCTAATCTGACCCGCGCGTACGATAATCGCCCAGCTGGTACGTTTCGGCATTCCAGATCGGGCCGGGCGATGAACAAGGCAAAAGCCAATCAGCTATCAATTGGGAGGATACGAATGAAATCCTGGAGTGGTCTGACGACTGTGGCCATCGCCGCACTGTTCGCACTCGCGCCGAGCGTGGCCTCGGCCGAGAAGATCGTCATCATGAACTTCGCCAACTACATGCCCGAGAACATCCTCAAGGATTTCAAAGCGGCGACGGGCATCGACGCCGAGCTCGTCACCACCGCCCAGAACGAGGAGACCATGGGCAAGATGGTCGCCTCGAACGGGGCCGGCTACGATGTTGTGTTCGTGACCTCGCCTTTCGCCGAGGCGCTGAGGAAGCTCGACCTCATCGGCGATCTCAACCATGCGAACATTCCCAACAAGGCCAATCTAGCGGACGAGGCGACGAATCTCGCCTACGACCCCGGCAACGTGTTCACCATGCCCTATTCCTGGGGCACCACGGGCCTCTGTTACCGCTCGGATCTCGTCTCGTTCACGCCCGACAGCTGGAACGATCTCTTGAAGCCGCGCGACGAGCTGAAGAAGAAGATCACCATGCTGGCGACCGATCGCTGGCTACTCGCGGCCGGCCAGCTTGCCAATGGCTTTTCGGTCAACGATGTCACGCCCGAGCATCTGGAGAAGGTGAAGTCAACGCTGATCGAGGCGAAGAAGAACATCCTCGCCTATGACGACGTGACCTTCTATTCGAAGCTCGTTTCTGGCGAGGCGGTCCTCGTCCATGCCTGGGACGGCTGGTGCAACTACGGCATCGCCGAGAACCCAGCGATCAAGTTTGTCGTGCCCAAGGAAGGCTCCGACCTCTTCATCGACGTGATGGTCGTGCCGAAGGCTTCCGAGCACAAGGAAGCGGCAGAGAAGTTCATCAACTTCATCCTTGCGCCGGAAAACCAGAAATGGGTGTCGGACTCACTTTTCTACAAGACCCCCAACAAGGCCGCCATGGGACAGCTTTCACCTGATCTGATCTCCAAGTATCCCAATCTCGGCATCTCCTCGACGGAATTGCTCAAGTCCGAGATCATGCGCGATCTGGGCGCCGATTTGCCGCGCGTTTCGAAGGCTGTGACCGAGATCACCTCGTCGAACTGAGGACGATGCCTCGGACGGTTCGCCGGCGGGACGCTGTTCCGCCGGCGTCGTTTTTTCAGCCACTTGAGTGGAAGGAGGCGCTGGTGCAGCAGTCTTATGACTTCATCGTCGTCGGCGCCGGCTCGGCCGGCTGTGCCATCGCCGCGCGCCTGAGCGAGGACCCGAAGGTCACCGTTCTGCTGATCGAGGCCGGTCCCGACAGCCGCAGCTGGAAAATCGACATGCCGCTCGCGGTCGATCAGCTCCTCACCTCGACGACGTTCAACTGGGGTTTCGACACGGTGGCCGAGCCGGGGCTCGGCGGTCGCAAAATCGCTCATCCGCGTGGCCGCGTCGTCGGTGGCTCCTCTGCCATCAACGGCATGGTCTACACGCGTGGCAATCCGCAGGACTACGACGCGTGGCGCGACGAGCATGGCTGCGCCGGTTGGGGCTATGCGGATGTGCTTGGCTATTTCAAGCGCATGGAAACGGCGCCCCGGGAACGGACCCGGTATCGCGGTGGCGACGGACCGATGCGGGTCAGCTCTCCGGATGCCGCCAGCAATCCGCTCAACGCGGCTTTCCTGCGCGCCGCGCGCGAGTGCGGCTATCCCCTCTCCGAGGATGGAAACGGCGCGCAGCACGAAGGCTTCTCGGCGAGCGAGATGTCGATCCGCGATGGCCGCCGATTGAGCACCGCCAAGGCGTACTTAACCGATGCGGTGCGGCGGCGCCCCAACCTCACGATCGAGGCCGGCCTGTTGACGGAGCGGCTTCTGTTCGAAGGACGCAAGGCGGTCGGCGTGGCGGCGAGCCGCGGCGGCGAGCGGCTCGAGTTGCGTGCGCGGCGCGAGGTCGTGCTGGCTGCCGGTGCCGTCGGATCGCCGCAGCTGCTGATGCTTTCAGGGGTCGGTCCAGCCGCACATCTCCGCCTGCACGGCATTCCCATCGTGCTCGATCAGCCGGCGGTCGGCTCCAATCTGCAGGATCACCCGGATCTCGCAATCCAGTTCGCCTGCACGAAGCCGGTCTCGCTCCTGCGTCACGCTCGCGGCCTCGGCCGCATCCGCACGGGCCTCGTCTGGTTTCTGGCGAAGCGCGGCGTGGCCGCAACCAATCAATTCGAGGCCGCGGGCTATTTTCGTACGCGGGCGGGGATCAAGAAGCCCAACATGAAGCTCGAGTTCTTTCCGCTCGCCGTCTCACCCATCGACTACCGGCCCTACGCTGAGGATGCCTTCCAGATTCACATGACCATGCAGAATGCACGGTCGCGCGGTTCGATCCGACTGCAGGGGCCCGATGTACGTACGCCGCCGGAGCTCAAGCTCAACTATCTGTCCGACGAAGCCGATCTCAGGACCTACCGTGAGGCGATCGCATTGACCCGGGAACTCGTCGCCTCGGCGGCCTTCGACGCGTTCCGTGGGCGCGAGATCGATCCGGGCGCGGCAGTGCAGAGCGAAACCGATCTCAATGCCTGGATCCGCAGCCGCGTCACCACCGCCTACCATCTTTCCTGCACCTGCCGCATGGGCAAGGCGTACGATCCCGCCGCCGTCGTCGGACCCGATCTCCGGGTGCATGGTCTCGAAGGCCTGCGCATCGCCGATGCCTCCGTCATGCCCGAGATCGTGACGGCCAATCTGAACGCGACCGTGATCATGATTGGCGAGCGCACGGCGGACTTCCTGCTCGGCAAGCCCCAGCTCGCGCCCGACAACGCGCCCTACTGGGTGCATCCGGATTGGGAGACGTCGCAGCGGTAGATTTGATCTGGGATGGGCTGTTGGCTGCCTATGTGACAGGCCTCGTGGCAAGCGACGTCTCGTGTGGCGTCGCGCCATATTTGACCAGTAGCGCTGCACGGTTGGAGTCAACTATGGCGCGATGAACGCCACACGAAGCTCATGATGTTACTAGCGGCCCTCATGTCGCGCCAAAATCGGACGGACGCCCGGCGAGCATGCGATTTTGGCGCGGCGGGCCACTACGTTGTCGTTTAGTCTGCTGCCGAGCCGAAACTCGCAACCGCCACCCAGCCATTCCCGCAGTGCACTTGCCGGCCGGGCGTTCGCTCCCCAAGATGGCCTCCGGCAAGACCGGGGAGGAGCCACATGTCCCTCGACAAGGACCGCGACATTCTCGATGTCGCCGAGCACACCGAGCACGTCACCTTCCAGAAATCGACGCGGCGCACCGCCAACGGCTACGACCTGCCGATGATCCTGCACGACCGGCTCGCCTTCTCGCCGGAAGAGTATGTGCGCCGCTATGACGTGATCCAGGCGGGCATGGAGCGGCTCGGGCTCGACGCGGTGCTGGCGCGGGGGCCTGAGAACATCACCTATGTCGGCGGCTACGAGACGCCCGGCTACTACAAGTATCACTGCGTGATCGTGCCGAAGAACGGCGAGCCGGTCTTCCTCGTCCGCGACTTCGAATGGATCAATACCCCTGAGTTCGCCTGGTCGACGAAGATCGCCAAGGTCTACGACTGGGATCACCCGCCCAGCGTCACCGTCAACGTGCTGCACCAGCTGGGCTTGGGCGAGGGCAAGTGCATTGGCGTCGAGAAGCAGGGCTTCTTCTATACGGTCGACGAGCACGAGACGCTCATGCGCGATCTTCCCGGCAACACCTATCACGACGCGACTGGCATCCTGTGGGATGCGCGCATGATCAAATCGGAGGAGGAGATCGCCGTGATGCGCCGTTCGGCCGCCCTCGTCGACAAGGCGATGCTGGCAGGCTACGAGGCGACGCGGCCGGGGGCCAGCGCGGACGAGATCAACGGCATCGTCAACAAGGTGCTGCTCGAGAACGGCGGAGAATACATGGGGCTCCCGCCCTTCGTGCTGGCGGGCGAGCGCTCTTGCCTGCCGCATCAAACGGGCGGGGCCAATCGGCTGGCGAAAGACGATCTCATGTATTTCGAGATTTCCGCCTCGCAGCGCCGCTACACGGCGGCGCTGATGCGGACGATCTTCATCGGCAATCCCAAGGACGAGTGGGTCAGGGCGGCGGAAGCCTGCATAGGCGCGGTGACGCGGGCGCTCGAGGTCATCAAGCCGGGCGTAACCCCGCACGAGGCCGACACTGCGGCGCGCGCGGTGACACAGAAGGCGGGTTTCGGCGACTATCACCGCAATCGGCTCGGCTACTCGATCGGTGTGAGCTACCCGCCCGACTGGGGCGAGGGCGAAATCATCTCTTTGCGCCAGGACGAACATCGACCTCTCGAGGCCGGCATGACCTTCCACATGCCCCCGCTCGCGCTCAAGTATCGCGAGTACGGCATCGGCTTCTCGGAGAGCATCGTCGTGACGAAGACCGGATGCGAGCGGTTTTCGAAGCTGCCGCGCGAGGTGGTGATCAAGCGGTAGGGTGTCTCGACGGCTACCGATGCACGAAAAGAGGTCGAGGCCGCCGCGACGCCGCCAATGCATCGAGAGCGCCAGCGAATCTCCGCCCGTGGCATCGGCGACCGCGCCGGACGCGTTGGTGATATTGCGGATGGAGGCCGGCCGGCTTGGCGCTTGCGCCATTCCGGCAAACCATGGCTCGATCACGGTGCAGCCAGCTGATCTCGGAAACCGAACCGCGTCCGCAGCCCGGCCGCCGAGGTCCTCAATTGGCCTATGTCTCGAAAGCTCTTGGCATCACCAGATCGCCCCGCTCGCGTTGGTGAATTCGAGTGCGCAACGAAGCGCAAGCGGTCGGGCACCCCGACGCGGTAATCTTGGTGTTCATCCGGGATGCCGGTAAAGGTATACAGATCGGCTTTCCTCCGCGCAGTCGCGCCTGCCGCATTCCAAAACACAGGAGCCTTCAGTGTCCACGATCCGTTTGACCATGGCGCAGGCTCTGGTGCGCTATCTGATCAATCAATACACCGTCGTGGACGGCGAAGAGGTCCCTCTCTTCCCTGGAATTTTCGGCATCTTCGGGCATGGCAACGTGACCTGCCTCTCGGAGGCGCTCGAAGCCGTAAAGGACGTCTTCCCAACCTGGCGCGGACAGAACGAGCAATCGATGGCGCTGGCGGCCATCGCCTTCGCCAAGGCCAAGCGCCGCCGTCAGATCATGGTGGCGACCTCCTCGATCGGTCCCGGCGCCACCAACATGGTGACGGCGGCCGGCGTCGCCCATTCCAACCGTCTGCCGATCCTCATTCTGTCCGGTGACACCTTCGTCAACCGCCGTCCCGATCCCGTGATGCAGCAGGTCGAGCATTTCGGCGATCCTACCATCAACGTCAACGACGCCTTCAAGGCGGTGACGCGCTATTGGGATCGCATCGTCCATCCCGAGCAGATCATCGCATCGCTGCCGCAGGCGGTCGCCACGATGCTCGATCCGGCCGATTGCGGCCCGGCCTTCATTGGCCTGCCGCAGGACACCCAAGAGATCGCCTGGGACTATCCGGCGGCGTTTTTCGAGAAGACGGTGCATGAGATTCAGCGCGCGCGGCCCGACCGTAGGCGGCTGGCTGGGGCTGTGGCTCTCCTCAAGTCTGCCAAGCGTCCGCTCATCATCTCGGGCGGCGGCGTCCGCTACTCGGGCGCCGAGGAGGTGTTGGCGCAATTCGCCATCAAGCATGGCATTCCCCTCACCGAGACAATTGCCGGCAAGAGCACGGTCCCGCACGACCATCCGGCCTATGCTGGTCCTCTCGGCATCGTCGGCTCCACCTCGGCCAATGGGCTGGCCGCGGAAGCCGATGCGATCTTGGCGATCGGCACGCGCCTCATGGATTTCACCACCGGCTCGTGGACGGTTTTCAACCTGGACGCACGTTTCGTCTCGATCAATGCCGCGCGGTGGGATGCGACCAAGCATCGGGCGCTCGCCGTCGTCGGCGATGCCAAGGAGACGATCGAGGAGCTCGGCGCCGCGCTGGCGGGCTGGAAAGTGGATGCGTCCTGGATGAAGAAGGCCCAAGGCCTGATGGCGGAATGGAATGCCGCAATCGACGGCTACCAGAAGCCGACCAATGCGCCGGTGCCGACCTACGGACAAGTCGTCGGCGCCGTGAACCGGAAAGCAGCACCCCGCGACTACATGCTGACGGCGGCCGGCGGCCTGCCCGGCGAGACCATGAAGAACTGGCGCTGCCGGACCACCAATTCCTTCGACCTCGAGTTCGGCTTCTCCTGCATGGGCTACGAGATCGCCGGCGGCTGGGGTGCGCGGATGGCGGACCCGACGCGCGACGTCATCGTGATGGTCGGCGACGGCTCTTACATGATGATGAACTCGGACATCTACTCGACGGTGCTGACGGGCCACAAGATCATCGTCGTTGTTTGCGACAATGGCGGGTTCGCCGTCATCAACCGGTTGCAGAACTTCAAGGGCACGCCAAGCTTCAACAACCTGCTCAAGGACTGCAAGACGGCCATTGCGCCGTTCAGCGTCGACTTCGTGAAGCATGCGGAATTCGATGGGCGCTCGCGCGCGCAAAGTCGAAAGCATCGCTGAGCTCGAACAGGCGATCGACTGGGCCAAGCAACAGGACCGCACCACCGTCATCTCGATCGTCTCGGATGCGTTCACCTGGACACCGGGCGACGCGCTGTGGGATGTGGGCGTGCCGCAGGTCTCGGACCGCAAAGAGGTCAACGCCGCTGCCGAGTACCAGGCCAACGTGCGCGCCAAGCAGCGCGTCGGCGTGTAATCGGACTTCAACAGGACCCAACATGAAAGCCAAGCTCGGTATCGCGCCCATCGCCTGGTGGAACGACGACCTCGTCGAGTTGAGCGACGACGTCTCGCTCGAGGAATGCTTGCGGCAGGCGAGCACAGCCGGTTTCACGGGCATGGAGACGGGACGCCGGTTCCCCATGGATGCCGCCGTGCTCAGTCCGATCCTCAAGAAACACGGCATTCAAGTCTGCGGCGGCTGGTTCTCTGGCAATCTGCTCGATGGCGACATGGCGGCGGAGAAAGACCGCATCGCCCAGCAGATGGCGCTCTTCAAGGCCTTGAACGCGCCCTGCATCGTCTATGGCGAATGTGCCCGCACCATCCAGGGTGACAGATCGAAGCCGCTGGCGACCAAGCCGAAACTGTCGGAAGACGAGATCAAAATCTACGGCCGCAAGATGACGGCGTTCGGCGAGTGGTGCGCGGAGCAAGGCATGCCGCTCTCCTATCATCACCACATGGCCGCCGTGATCGAGACCGAACCTGAGCTCGATCTCTTCATGAGGCACACTGGAGAAGGTATTCCGCTGCTCTTCGATGCAGGCCACATGGCCTTCGCCGGCGGCGACAATTTCCGCATCATCGACAAGCATCATCGCCGGATCAGTCATGTGCACACGAAGGACGTGCGCATGCGGGTGATCGATGGGCTCGATCGCTCGCGCGAGAGCTTTCTCGACGCCGTCGTCAAGGGCGCGTTCACCGTTCCCGGTGACGGCTCGCTCGACTTCGAGGCGATCGTCAGGCGGCTGGCTCACCATGGCTATGAGGGCTGGTTCGTGGTCGAAGCCGAGCAGGATCCCAGGCAGGCCCCGCCCTTCGAGATGGCGAAGATCGGCTACCGCGAGCTGCTGCGCGTCATGGCGGCTGCGGGCTATGCCGTCGTCAGCGGAGATGCGTGAGGTACGCGAAATCGGCATCGGCCTCATCGGCACGGACTTCATAGACGTCCTACGCCACTATTCCGCGACGCTCGACAGGGCGATGGTCTCGCCGGTCTTGGCGGACATCGTCGCAGCCTCGGCGAGGGCGAGAGCGTTGATACCGTCGTCGAGCGTCACGGGCATTGGCGTGCCCGCCATTACAGCGGCGACGAAGGCTGACCACTCGGCCGAATAGGCGCGCATGTAACGCTCGAGAAAGAAGTATTCAGGCTTGGCGCTGGTGATACCTGCCTTGGTTGATTTCGATACCGTACTCTCCAGAACATTGCCGGCCGAGAGCAACCCTTCCGAGCCCAGCAGCTCAAGCCGCTGATCGTAGCCGTAGACCGCGCGGCGGCTGTTCTTGATGACGGCGATGCGGCCGTCGGCGTAGCGCAGCGTCACGGCGGCGGTGTCGACGTCGCCTATGGCGCCAATCGCCGGATCGACGATGGAGCTCGCGACCGCCGTTACTTTCTCAGGCACGCCGCCCATGATCCAGCAGGCCATGTCGAAGTCGTGGATCATCATGTCGCGGAAGAGGCCACCCGAGACCTTCACGTAAGAGACCGGCGGCGGCGCCGGGTCGAAGGAGGTGATCGAAAGCAGCTCGCGCTTGCCGATCTCGCCGTTGTCGGCCGCAGCCTTCAGCGCCGCGAAATTGGGATCGAAGCGTCTGTTGAAGCCGATCATCACCGGCTGTCCGGTCGTAGCGGCCTTGACCCGGCAGGCCCGCGCCCGGGCCAGGCTCAAGTCGACCGGCTTCTCGCACAGCACCGCCTTGCCGGCCGCGGTCGCCGCTTCGATGAAATCCGAGTGGGTGTCGGTCGAGGTGGCGATCAGCACCGCATCGATGGATTTGTCGGCGATGATCGCCTCGCTCGTGCGCGCCTCGGCGCCCGAAGCCGCCGCGAGCTTCCTCGCCGCTTCGGCATTGACGTCCGAAACGGCGACCAGGCGGCTGTGCGGATGGGCCAGAATTGACTTGGCATGGACATTGCCGATGCGACCGGCGCCGAGGAGTCCGACGTTGACCATGTGATGTCCCTATGAGGGTCAGACAGTTGGATGGCAGTTCGCGTTCCCCGGTTTGCGAGCAACGTCATGCGCTATCATATCGTGAACGCCGACCGGAAGGCCTCGAGCGCCGCCTCCGGATCGCCCGAGGCGAAGGCCTCCATGCAAACAACGCCGCGATAGCCCATCCGGTCGAGGGCGCGGGCGACGCCGGCATAGTTGATCTCGCCGGTGCCGGGCTCCATGCGCCCGGGCACATCGGCCACCTGGATCTCGCCGATGTAGGGGAGGCAGCGCTCGCACCAGGAGATCAGGTTCCCCTCGCCGATCTGCACATGATAGAGATCGAGATTGAGCTTCAGTTCCGGCCGGTTGACGGCCGACACGAGCGCCAGCGTGTCCTCGATCCGTGCGAACGGCACGCCCGGATGATCTAGGGCCGAGTTCAAATTCTCGATCATGAAGACGACACTGTGCGCTTCGGCGAGATCAGCGATCCGGTTGAGCGTATCGCGGGCCTTCAGCCACATGGCGCCCGTCATGGTTTCACCCGGCAAAACCGGCAGTCCGCGATCGCCGAGGCCGGTGCCGTGCAAATTGAGGCGCGCGACATCGAGGCGCTTGCCGACCTCGATCGATTGCCGGGCGGTGGCGAGAAGCTCATCGGCCCCAGCGGCATCGGCGAGCCGGCCAGTGACGTACCCGGTCATCGACGAGAATTTCGCGCCGGATCGCTCCAGCATGGCGAGGTCGTGGCTGCCCCAATTCCAGATGCCCACCTGGTAGCCGATTTCGGTCAGGCGCTTCAGGCGCCAGCCAAATGGCTTCTCGGGCCAGAGCATCTCGGCACAGGCGGCAAGTGTGAAAGGCTGGCTCATCGTGGTCAGATCTCGATCAACACGCGGCCATTTTCGATCTTGGCCGGATAGGTTTGCAAGTCGATGCAGGCCGGCGCGCGAAGTGCTTGGCCTGTGTGGTAATCGAACTGGCCCAGATGTTTCGGGCATTCGATGACATTGTCCATCACGAAGCCCTCGGCGAGATGCACGGACTCGTGGCTGCACAGTCCGTCGGTGCAATAATACGAGCCATCGGTGCCGTGGTAGATCGCGAAGGTGCGTCCCTCGTGGTCGAAACGCTTCACGTCTTCTTTCTCGATGTCCGCGGCGGCACAGGCGTCGGTCCAGAGCGTCATCGGTCTAGGTCTCGAAATGTTGCGCTGCCGTGTGGATGTAGGCTCAGAGGCGCGCCGTCAAGACCAGGTCGGGCACCGTTCGCCCGCATGCGCGATACGGCACTCGATTCCCGCCTCGCGCTCGGCCGTCGCCGTGCCGACACGGGCGTGAGCGGCTATGTCCTTGAGAGTAACCTCCATGTCGATGTACCGATCGAACTTCGGCAAATGCCCCCTGCCAGTTTACTCGCGACAAACATTGTCAATGCCGTCCCGTTCTGCAAGATCGCGATTGGGTCGGCTCCTATTGGTCCGACTCTGACACTTGGATCCCTGCGACGGACCATTAGACCTTGGCTTGGTGGAGCGATTGGGCTGCCAGATGAGGACTCATTCGTCAGCATCCTAGCCAGCCGCTCCGCCGCCGACCCGGAGCAACAGCATGGCTGTGGATTATTTTTCGCGGTCAGAGGATACGTCCCGGTCGCGAAATCCGCCGGAGATTACTCAGGTCAGTTGAATTATCGGCGCGGGCAGCGCATGAATGCTGCCTCGACATCAGGGAGGTACCGAGCGGATGGGGGGAAACGGTAACGCGGCGGCCGAGTTCTGGCGGCACGATTGCCTCGCCCTTGGTTGAGATGAGGCAGGTCGAGAAGTCGTTTCCCGGCGTTCACGCGCTTCGCGGTGTCAGTTTCGATCTGCGGCCGGGCGAGGTGCATGCCCTGATGGGCGAGAACGGCGCCGGCAAATCCACGCTGATGAAGATCCTGACCGGTGTTTATCAGCCCGATGGCGGCGAGATCCGCGTCAACGGCACGGCCGTCTCCGTCCCCAATCCACGCGTGGCCCAAGACCTCGGTATCAGCATCATTCATCAGGAGCTGTTCCTGATGGAGCATCTGACGGCGGCGCAGAACATCTACATCGGCCGGGAGCCGCGCAAGGGCTTCGGCCTGTTCGTCGACGAAGCGAAGATGAATGCAGACGCGAGGGCCCTTTTCGGACGCATGGCGGTCGACATCGGCCCGACCACGGTGGTCGGCCAACTGACGGTCGCCCGCCAGCAGCTGGTTGAGATCGCCAAGGCGCTCTCGTTCAACTCCAAGGTGCTTATCATGGATGAGCCCACCTCCGCCCTCAACAACACCGAGGTCGAGAATCTCTTCGCCGTCATCGACGACCTGAAGGCTCATGGCGTCGGCATCGTCTACATCACGCACAAGATGGACGAGGTGAAGCGCATCGCCGACCGCGTCACCATCATGCGTGACGGCAGCTACATCGACACGCTGCCGGCGGAAGCGACGCCGATCTCGAAGATCATCTCGCTGATGGTCGGCCGCGAGCTGGCCGACGCCAGCCGTGCCGAAGGCCAGGCGGGAGCCGAGGAAGCCTTGCGCGTCGTTGGCCTCAACCGCGGCCGGACCGTTCGCGATGTCGGCTTCACGCTGCGCAGGGGAGAGATCCTGGGCTTCGCCGGCTTGATGGGAGCGGGCCGCACGGAGGTCGCCCGGGCGATCTTCGGCGCTGACCCAATCGACAGCGGCGAAATCTACATCCATGGCAAACGGCAAAAAGTCGGCTCGCCGAGCGACGCGGTTCGTCTCGGCCTCGCTTATCTGAGCGAAGACCGCAAGCGCTTCGGCATTGTCACCCGCATGTCGGTCCGCGACAACATCACGCTTCCCTCCTGGGCACGCTTCACGGTGGCGGGCTTCTGGATGAAGGACAGCGGCTTGCATCAGGCCGCCGCCCGGTTCGTCGATACACTCAAAGTAAAAACGCCGTCGGTTGCGCAAGAAACCCGGCTGCTTTCCGGCGGCAATCAGCAAAAGGTCGTCATCGCAAAATGGCTGTTGCGTGACTGCGACATTCTCATATTCGACGAGCCGACGCGCGGCATCGATGTCGGCGCGAAGTCGGAAATCTACAAGCTTTTGCAAAGTCTTGCCGGGCAGGGCAAGGCGATCATCGTGATTTCCTCCGAGCTGCCGGAGGTGCTCCGCCTCTCGCATCGCATCGTCGTCATGTGCGAGGGCCGCATCACCGGCGAGCTCGATGGCCGGACGGCGACGCAGGAAGATATCATGACGCTGGCGACCGAGCGCCAGAACAAAGCCGCATAAACGGGGCAAGGAACGTCAATGTCCGATATCACGCTCGCAGGCGCTCAGGCCGCCAAACCCGGCTTCTTCACCACCGCCACGCTGCAGAAAGCCGTGGCGTTCGTGGTGCTGATCGCGCTGCTCGCCTTCTTCAGCGTCTTCGCGCCGAACTTCGCCGCCTGGAACAACATGGTCAACATCATGCAGGCGACCGCCGTCAACGGCGTGCTCGGCGTCGCCTGCACCTTCGTCATCATCTCGGCCGGCATCGATCTGTCCGTCGGGACGATGATGACGCTGACCGCCGTCATGTCGGGTCTCATTCTCACCAATGCGGGATTGCCGATGCCGCTCGGCATCATCGGCGCCATGGCTTCCGGCGCCGTCATGGGCGGCTTCTCCGGCCTCTTCATCTCCAAGCTTAAGATTCCGCCGTTCATCGCCACGCTCGGCATGATGCAGATCGCGCGCGGTCTCGCGCTCGTGTTATCGGGTGCCGCGCCGATTTATTTCAACACCACGCCCAACTACAATCTGATCTCGTCGGAAAGCTCGATCACCCATCTCATACCCTGGCTGGAGATCCCCAATGGCGTCTTCGTCATGTTCGGCGTCGCCATCATCGCGTCCATCATCCTCAACCGCACGATCCTCGGGCGTTACGTCTTTGCTCTCGGTTCCAACGAGGAGGCCGCCCGCCTGTCGGGCATGAACGTGGATTTCTGGAAGATCGTCACCTATGCGCTGAGCGGTCTCATTTGCGGTGTCGCGGGCCTCCTCGTCTCCTCGCGCCTCAACTCGGCGCAGCCCGCGCTCGGCCTGGGCTACGAGCTCGATGCGATTGCCGCCGTCGTCATCGGCGGCACCTCGCTGTCGGGCGGCCGCGGCACCATCCTCGGCACCATCATAGGTGCCTTCATCATGGGCGTTCTGACCAACGGACTGCGCGTCATGGGCGTGCAGGAGGAATGGAAGATCGTCGTCACAGGCATCATCATTATCATCGCAGTCTATGTGGACATCATGCTGCGGAAAAAGATGTAGGGCAGGGGCAACAACCGCCCGCTCGACATGGCGACCGCGACCTCAAGCGGTAAGAATGCCAACCTAAGGGAGAAAATTATGAAGAAGTCAGTGCTCGCCGCCGCCCTGTTGGGGGCTGCGGCGATGGTCTCCGGACCAAGTTACGCGGACGAAACCTACTTCCCAATCATCGCCAAGGGCTTCAGCCACCAGTTCTGGCAGGCCGTTAAGTCCGGTGCCGAACAGGCGGCCAAGGAGCAAGGCGTCTCGATCACCTTCGAGGGTCCCAACACCGAAGCCGAGATCGACAAGCAGACGGACATCCTGAACGCGGCCATCGCCAAGAAGCCGCAGGGCTTGGGCTTTGCCGCCCTCGACTCCAAGGCCCAGGTGCCGGCGCTGCAAAAGGCCGCCGACGCGGGCATCCCGATCGTCGCCTTCGATTCCGGCGTTGAGAGCGATCTGCCGCTCACCACCTGCACCACGGATAACGTGAATGCTGCGGGTGCGGCTGCCGACAAGCTCGCCGATGCCATCGGCGGGGAAGGCGAGGTCGCGGCCGAGATCCACGATCAGACGTCGGCGACCGGCATCGGCCGCCGCGACGGCTTCGTGAATCGCCTCAAGGAGAAATATCCGAAAATCACGCTCGTCGACATCAAGTATGCCAACGACGCGCTGAAAGCGACGGATGACATCAAGGCGACCCTGCAAGCCTATCCGAACCTCAAGGGCATCTTCGCCTCCAACGAGGGTGCGGCCATCGGTTTGGCGGTTGCCTTGAAGGAGACGGGCGCCAAGATCGTCGGCGTCGGCTACGACTCCGGCAAGACCCAGAAGGACGCCATCATGGATGGTACGCTCTTGGGCTCGATCACCCAGAACCCAGTTGGCATCGGCCAGTGTGTGGTGAACTCGCTCGCCAAGGCGATTAAGGGCGAGAAGCTCGATAAGATTATCGACACCGGCTACTACTGGTACGACAAGACCAACATTGCCGATCCGCAGATCGCGGCCGTTCTCTACGATTGATCGTCTGATCTATCTGGCGCCCTCCGTTTCCTTCCGTGAATGCGGAGGGCGTCCTTACTCCCGTGACCTGGCTTTCGACCAGTCAACCTTAGGTATTCGTCGATCGCCAGCCCGGCTTAGCCGGTCAGCTCAAATCGAATTGGTCTCCCCGTCTTCTTCTGCCGGATCGTCGCGCGGTCCATGGCATAGCCGCTCGGGGCAAAGTCTTCCACGTGAACAGCGACGATATCGCAGCCGCGCAGCTTGCTGTCGATCGCGAGATTGAACAAGGCAAGATCCCGCTTACGGTCTGCCATCTGCAGCGTGGTTCGGATCGACCATACGTGACTGGGCCGAAGCGATGGCTTTGGGCCGACGAGCTTGCCCTTGTTCCAAGGCGTGCGATGCGCAGGCTTCTCGGATAGCGGCACTTGAACTTCATTCATGGTCTGTCTCCTTCCTAGAGAGACAGAGGAGCGCGCGTTCATGCGGCTCTAAGTGATTGATTTAACGACTTTTTTCTGAAAAACTCTTCCGTCGACTGGTTGCCGTTCGGCGATTCGGACCCTGAGCCGACCTCACTAGCTCGGTGTGAACAGCAATTGAGGACGGTAGCTCTACGGACAAAGCGGCCATGAACTGCTTGCTCATGCCCGTCGGCTTTCAGGCGTCGCCACCGTCAGGCCGGCTCGATCTACTCGTATCGATGTGAAAGTTGCCGGTGGCGTCGACGGTGGCGAGCTGTCCGGGCAGCAGCAGGATTGTCGTTGTTGGCTCTTCGACGACGGCCGGTCCGGCAACCTCTGCGCTGGCGCCGAGTTTCGTTCCGTCGAACACGGGAACATTGGCCGAACCCGAAGCGGGGTTGAGATAAACCGCGCGGCGGCCCTTGGGCACGGGCTCTCCTTGCTGTCGCGCCAGCGGGGTTCCGCGACGCGCGGCCCCTCCGGCATCGCCGATCGCGCGCACCTTCCAGGTCGTGAACTCGACGATGTCGTTCTCGTCCTTGATGGTGTAAATCTGCTCGTGGGTGCGATGGAAAGCGGCGACGAGTGACGCGAGATCCTTCTCGGTGAGCACGCCGGCCGGGCACTCGAAGGCCACCTCGATGTCCCAGGACTGGTAGAGATAGCGTCCCTGATAGGCGTACTCGAACCGCTGCCGGCCGGCAGCGAAGCCCGAGCGAACGAGGAACGCCTCGCCACTCCGCCTGAGATCGCCAAGAAGCGCGTTGACACCGGCCAGATTGAAATGGCGATCGTTGGTGTGCAGCGTTCCCATCTCGCCCCAGCGCACATCCGAGATGAGGCCGCCATAGGCGCTGAGGCCGGCCGCGAATTTGGGCACCATGAAACTCTTGATGCCGAGGATCTCGGCCATGGCGCCGATATGACAGGCGGTCGCCCCGCCGCCGGAGACGAGGTAGCTCTCGCGCGGATCGATGCCCTCGTTGATCGTGATGTCCTCGATGGCGGCGATCATGTTGTGATTGCTGGTGGTATGGATGGCGTAGGCCGTTTCTACCAGGCTCTTGCCGAGCCGCTCGGCGACCTTGCCGACGGCGCCTTCCGCCTTGGCGCGATCAAGCTTCATCCGGCCACCGAGGAAGTAGTCTGGGTCGATGATGCCGAGCACGACATTGGCGTCCGTCACCGTTGCCTCGGTGCCGCCCTTGCCATAGCAGGCGGGACCCGGGCGCGCGCTTGCGCTCTGCGGGCCGACCTTGAGCAGGCCGCCGGGATCGATCCAGGCGATGCTGCCACCGCCGGCGCCGACGGAACGGACGTCGATTTTTGGAATACCCAACATCTCCATGCCGAAGGTCGCCTCGGGCGTGATGACGAGACGCCGGCCACGCAAGGCGGAGACATCGAAGGTCGTGCCGCCCATGTCGACGACAATGACGTTCTCGGCGGTGGTCAGATGCATGCCGGCGATGGGTGCCAGTGTCGGCCCCGACATGACGCTGTAGATCGGCCGCTTGACGATCTCCTCGGGCGGCATCATGCCGCCGACGCAGTTGCCGATGAGAAGCTCGCGGCTGTAGCCGTAATCTCGCAACACGTCCGTCAACTTGCGGGTGTACTGGCTGACGATCGGAAACAGTGATGCGTTGATGGCCGCCGAGATCGTGCGCCGGTACTCGCGCGGGATCGGGTTGAGCTCGTGTCCGAGCGTCACGGGAATTCCCGGCCACTCCGCGCCGATGATCTCGCGCACGCTGAGCTCGTGCTTGGGATTGACGATCGACCAGAGGAGACTGACGGCGATTGCCTCGACCTCGCATTTCTTGAAGTGCTCGATAGCGGCGAGGACATCTGCCTCGACCAGCGGGTCGACCTCGTTACCCTGCGAGTCGATACGTCCCCGTACCTCGCATGTGCGGTTGCGCGGAACGTAGGGCTCGGGGTAGTCGATCTTGATGTTGAAGGCGCGTTTGCGGGGCGCTTCCCGCAGTGTCAGAACGTCCGGATGGCCGGCGTTGCAGATGAGGCCGACGGGCGCCACCTTGCCCTCGACGAGAGCGTTCGTCGAAACCGTCGTGCCGTGCACGATGAGCTCCGTCCGCGCCAGGAAGTCCCGCAATGTCAGGCGATGAGCCTCCGCCGCGACGCCGAGCACATCGATGAAGCCTTGCTCGAAGGCGCCGGGCGTGGTCGGCGACTTGTGGATCTCGAGGCCGTGCCCGGGCGAGTAGAGCATGAGATCGGTGAAGGTCCCGCCGATATCGATGCAAGCGACGAACATGGGTCTAGTCCTCTGACTGCGGGTGCTTCGAGGGAAGCGAGGGGCCGCCGCGAAACCGGCTGAGCAACCGGCTGGCGTCGAGTTCCGCGTCGCCCATGATGCCGTCGGGGCGGGCGATGAGAACGAGCAACAGGATGAGAGCCAGCGCGATCTCCTGCAAGCCCGGCGGTGCGGAAACCGTCATCGGGCCGAGTTCGAACCCGCGCTCGATACTGCGGAAGATTTCCTGAACGGCCGAAACAAGCAGCACGCCGGTGCAGGCGCCGGTGAGACTGCGCGGTCCGCCCACCACCAGCATGGCGAGAGTCACGAAGGTCAGGTCGAGGTAGAAGGTGTTGGCCGTCATGGTGCCGAGCAGATGGGCGAAGAGCATACCTGCGAGCGCGACGAAGAAGGCGCTGATAACAAAGGCGACAAGCCGCTCCCGTGAGACGTCGATGCCGGTCGCCGCCGCAGCGACCTCGTTCTCGCGCGAGCAGCGCAGCAACAGGCCGCGCCGCGAGCGATGGTAAAGGGCAGCGGCGATAATGGTGACGGCGGCGGCTGCGACCGCGACCCACAGCGTCGTGAACAATGGCAGTCCGACGAGCGCCTGACGGCCGCCGGTAACAGACCGCCAATTGAGGGCCACGACATAGGTGATGGCGAGCACCGCGAAAGTCGCCATGGGGAGCGCGATGCCCTTGAGGCGCATCAGCGGGTAGCCGATCGCGAGCGCGCCCAGCGCCGCCAGCAGACACACGATCGGCATGGCCAGCGGCCAGGGTAGATGGATAAGCTCGACAACGTCGGGCAAGTCGAGCATCACGGACTTCTTCTGGGGCGTCATCGTCAGAAGCGCGGACAGATAGCCTCCCCAGGCCATGAAGCTGACATGCCCAAACGAGGAGACACCCGAATTGCCGATGAAGATCGACATGCCGACGACGGCGATGAGCTTGATGACCGCCTCCGTCGCCGTGCGTTGAAAGGCCGGCGCGCCGAGCGAGGCGAGGGCCGCGAGTGCAACCAGGATGACGATGAGCACGCCGGCCACCTTCAACATGCCGGTATCGCGCCGCGCCGCTTGCCCGCCCATGGTCTACACCCTCTCCCGGTCGGCGCGGCGCTGCATCAGTCCCTCCGGCCGCCAGAGCAAGAAGGCGATAAACAGCAGATAGACGAAGGCATCCCGATAGGGCCTCAGATCGACCGGCAAGTAGGTTTGCAACAGCACCGAGACGACACCGACGATGAAGCCGCCGAGCGCCGCGCCGGCGAGCGATCCCATGCCGCCGATCACTGAAGCCACGAAGGCGATCAGCACCATGCTGACGCCCATCTTGTAGGTGACTGTTCCCGTCTGCGTGACGAGATAGAGCGAGACGAGACTGGCTAGAATGCCGGACAGCCCGAAGGCGATGGCGATGACGCGGTTCGCCTTGACGCCGACGAGGCGGGCCATGGTGAAGTCCTCGGCCGCCGCGCGCATCTGGATGCCGGCGTCGGTTCGGGAGAAGAAGAGGCTCAATCCCGCCATCGCAAGTCCCGTGACGATGATCGCCGCCAGCTGAAGCAGCGGAATGCGCAAACCGCCGAACTCGATGCTCTGATTGAGCGTCGAGAGGAAATCGACACCAGTTGGCCGGGATCCGAAGATGAGCAGCACCAGATGCTGCAGGAAGTAGGATACGGCGAACGAGGCGATGAGCAAGGTCGTAGGGTTCGCACCTCTGAGAGTCCGGAAGGCGAGCCGCTCCATGCCGAAGGCCGCAATCGTCACGACGAGGATCGCGGCGACACCCATGACGAGATAAGGCTGGCCGGCCAGCAGAAAGAGCGTGTAGCCCCCGATCATGATCAACTCGCCATGGGCGAAGTTGATGAGCCGCATGATCGAGAAGGTGAGCCCGATGCCGAGGGCGGCGAGCGCATAGACCGCGCCGAGGCTTATCGCATCGATGAGGCTCTGGATCACGATCACGAGACGCTCCGATCGCGCTTCAAGCCGAAATAGGCGGCCTCGAACTCTTCCGCCGCCGCAAGCTCGCCCGACCTTCCCGACAGCGCGACCCGGCCGGAATTCAGCACATAGGCCCGGTCGGAGGCGGCGAGCGCGCGGTGCATATTCTGCTCGACGACCAGCACGGTCAGCCCGTCCTTCTTGAGGCGGTCGAGCGTCGCGTAAACTTGGGCGACGATGAGGGGGGCAAGCCCCAGCGAGGGCTCGTCGAGCAACAGCAGGCGAGGCCGCGAGAGCAGTGCGCGCGCAATGGCGAGCATCTGCTGCTCGCCGCCCGAGAGCTGGCCTGCTTTCTGGCCGCTCCGCTCTTTCAGGATGGGGAAAAGCTCGAGGACATGGGCGAGGTCGCCGGCGACTGCCGAGGCGTCCGCTCGAACCGTCGCACCAATGCGTAAATTCTCGCCGACCGTCAGCGAGCCGAAGATGCGCCGCCCCTCGGGAACAAGCGCGATGCCAGTGGCGACGAGCGTCTCCGGCGGCGCGCCGGCGATGTCGCGACCCTCGAAGCGGATCGTCCCGCCGGCCGGCTTGACGACGCCGGTGATGCTGAGCAGCAGCGTCGACTTCCCCGCCCCGTTCGGCCCGATGACGGCGACCGTCTCGCCGGCTTCCACCGCGATCGAAACGCCGCGGAGGGCGGCGATGCTGCCGTAGGATGCCTCGAGCCCTTCGATCGCCAGCACCCTAATGCACTCCTTCGCCGAGATAGGCGCGCCGCACCTGGGCGTTCGCGCGGATCTCATCCGGCGTTCCTTCGGCGATAGTGCGGCCTTGCTCGAGAACGTGGATGTGATCCGATAGCGCGAAGACGATCGACATGCGATGCTCGATCAGGAGCACACCACAGCCGATCTCCTCGCGGATGCGGCGGATGATGCGCTCGAGGCCTTCGCATTCTGCGTCGTTGAGCCCGGCGGCGGGCTCGTCCATCAGCAGAAATCGCGGCCGCATGGCGATCGCCCGGCCGATGCCGATGCGGCGTTCCTGGCCGAAGGCGAGCGTTCCGGCCGGTCGCGCGGCGTGAGCCGAGAGATCGAGCCAGTCGAGAATTTCGAGCGCGCGCACCCGGCTCTCTTCGCGCGGCACGCCCGCGGCAAGCGCCCCCGCCTCGATGTTCTCGATGACCGAGAGCCGCTTGAACAGCAGCACGTTCTGAAATGTGCGCGCCATTCCCTTGAGGGCGCGCTCGTGCGGCGGCAGCTTGTCGATGCCGCTGCCGTCGATGCGGGCGGCACCCGACGTCGGCATCTGAAAACCGGTCAAGACGTTGACGAGCGTCGTCTTACCCGCGCCGTTCGGGCCGATGAGCCCGATGATGCGGCCGGGGTCGACGCGGAGCGAGACATGCTGCACCGCCTTGACGCCCTGGAACGACACCGAAACGTCAACGGCTTCGAGCACGTCGGGTGATCCGAATCTACAACGTAGGAAAGAATTTGCGAAAGCAGCGAGCGGCGGGGCATCTCCAAGCCCCGCCGCTCGCACACAGCATGGGGACTGCCTATTTCGGCATCTCTCGTGCGGCAATGATGCCGACGATGTTACCGGACTTGCCGCCGTCGACCTTGATCAGCACCAGGTCGCGCTGCATGTTGATGTGCGCGTCCTTCGAGAAGGAGGTCGGCCCGGCGAGCAGCGGCACGTTGCTGAAGGCTTCGAGCTTCTCGCGCACCTTGTCGGCCTCGAGCGAGCCCGCCTCCGTCACCGCCTTGGACCAAGCCTCGATCAGACTGTAACCCGTTACGGCATGCGAGGTGACGGCCCGGCCGCCGATCTTGGCCTCGTACTTCTTCATGAACTCCTGCATCGGCGCACGCGGATCGTTGCCGAAAACGGACGCGTAGGTGACGAAGTACATATCCGAAAGATTCGGCACGCCCTCGAGCCAGTAGTCGCCGTCCCAGGATTCCGAACCCATGAGCGGTGTTGCGACACCGGACGCCCGGAGCTGGCGCATGGCGCTGACGCCACCCGGCGGGAAGGAGCAGAGCGCGACGACGTCCGGCTGCTTGGCGAGGCCCTTGAGCCGCGTGATCTGACTGGCGATCTGGGGGTCCTCGCCGCCGAACGTGTCCTCGCCGAGCAACCCTTCGGCGCCCGCGAGTTCCGTCCAACGCTTCTTGAACGCGCCGCACCAGGAGGCGTCGAAGGCGATGGTCGTGTCCATTAGGACGTAGGCGGTCTTCCAGCCCTGCTTCTCGAATGCCCATTCGGCCATCGCGACGGCCTGGCCGGGCGCGCCGGTCGCCATGGTGAAGGCGTTGGGCCCGAGACCCTGCGGACCGAACTTGGGATCGCCAGCACAGGTCGAGAAGGCGATGAGGCCCTTGTCGATCGCGACGGTGGCGGCGGCGCTGCCGTAGTCGTAGTCGCAGGTCACGACCACGAGCGAGGCGCCTTGATCGATCACCTGCTGGGCGGCCGTCGAGCCATAGGCGATGTCGGACTTCGTGTCGGCATAAACGATCTTGATCTGCCGGCCGAGCAAACCGCCCTTGGCATTGATTTCCTCGATGGCGATCTCCATCGCCTTGGCCGGGCCTTCGTCATAGGGCGCGATGACGCCGCTCTGCGCGATGGCGGCGCCGATGACGATGTCCTCGGCTTTCGCGTCAGGCGAGGCCCCGGTAACGAGGGCCAGTCCGCCGATGGCCACCGAGGCCAGCAGCTTGGAATTCAGTCGCATGGTCGTCTCCTCTTTGATGTGCAGCCGGTTCCGCCGGCTGGCGTGATCTATGGTATCGGCAGGTCAGGCTCTGAGCTTGCGCGTCTCCTCCCAGTCGACCTCGACGTCGACGCCGTTCGCTTGTGTCCGGACGGCGACAGCATAAGCCTCCCTCGCTTTGTCCCGGGAGAGCCAGTTGCGATTGACGTCCTTGGCGACGCGCTCGGGATCGCGCGACCGCGGGCTGCCGTAGCCGCCGCCGGCGCAGCCGCGGTAAACGACGGCCTCGCCGAATTTGTAGGTCTCCTGATGGAAATCGGGCAGCCGCTCGACGCGGCCGTCGGGGTGCCGCTTCCAGGTTCCGCTGTTGGCGCCGGCATCGCCGCCGAGCACGCCCTTGGCTGGGAAGGTGCCGCCATCGCCGACATAGGCAACCACGACGTCGCCGGCGAGCGAGCGATAGGTGCCGCCGACGGCCGGTGCGCCGTTCCAGCGGCCCGCGCCCAGGCTGTCCTCGACGATGCGGCGCTCCTCGACCAGCAGCGGATACATCGCCTCGTCGACCTCCACCGAATCGAGCACCATGATGCCGTTGCCGACCGAGCATTCGTAGGTGAGCCAGCCGTCGTGGCCGTGGTTGGCGGGGCCACCGGAGAGGCCCATCATGAGTTGGGTGATGTACTCGACCGGTTTGGGCCCTCGCGTATCGACGCCGGAGACGACGCCGAGCGCCGCCGAGAAGTTGCCGCCGCCCTCGCCCATGCCGTAGGGCTCGCCGATCTGGGCAAAGCAGCACTGAACGGCATTGGCCAAGCGCTCGTTGACGTTGCTGGTCGCGCAGGAGGTGCCGATCGGATGCGGCGGCCGGCCGACCACGCAGTTGTCCCGGAGCAGCACATTGATGCGGCTCGCGCTGCCGTGGTTGTGCGGGACCGAGGCGTCCAGATTGTAGTAAACGCCAATGCGGCACGAGGCGATCGCACACGCTTCCGAAAGGTTGAGGCCGCCGGGCACGCAATCGGGATTGTCGCGCACATCGACGGTGATCATGCCCTCGCCGGGATCGATGGTCACGGTCGCCTTGATGGGCACGCCCTCGTCGGCGACCTTGGGAACCGGATCATGGGACACCTGATAGGAGTAGGTGCCGGCCGGCAGCTGGCGAATGGCATCGATGGCCCGGCGTTCGCCATACCCCATCCAGGCTTCGATGAAGGCCTTGATGGTATCGGCGCCGTACTTGGAGATCAGCTCCTTGAGACGCCGCTCGCCCGTTCGGCAGGCGCCGACTTGGGCACGATAATCGCCATACCAGATGTTGGAGACACGGATCTTCTGTTGGCCAATCCGGATGATGTCGGCCTTGTCCTCGCCCTTCTCCTGGATGCGGATGCAGGGAAAGTGCAGGCCTTCCTGATAGATGGTCGCGGCGTAGGGGAGATAGGTCGTCGGCTCGGGCGCCCCCATGTCGGCGTGGTGCGAGCGGGCGAGCGTCCAGAACAGCGGCTCACCGTTCCAGAACACCGGCACGCAGAGCGTCAGATCGGCGTGATGCGTGCCCCCGTAGAAGGGGCTGTTGTTGATGAAGGCGTCGCCGTCCTTGATGTCGCCGAACAGCTCGGTGATCGGCTTGGTCGTGAGCTCGAGCGCCGTCACATGGATCGGTAGCGCCTCCTCGACCGAAACCAGGCGATGGTCGTAGGTGAGGATGCCGCAACTCATGTCGCGCGCATTTTTGATGACGCTCGACCGGCTCGCCTTCATGACCGTGTTGGTCATCTCGCGTATGATCGACTTCGAACCGGTTCGACAGCACGGCGAGTAGCACCGGATCGAACTCGGAATGCGATAGCACGGACGCGCCAGCCGACATCGACACCCCCCGGAACTCTCGATTTCCGGAGTTTATCATCTGAAAACAAGTTTCGTCATTCGAAAAAGTGAAAATCGCACATGGAGGACGGATCGTTTGGCCGGCCAATGCCTGCCTGGACCCGGTGGAAGTTCCCCAAGGCCCCAACGTGGACTTCCGGTTTCCACTCTTGAGCTCCTGCGAAGTCCTGCAAGATCGCGCAGATAACTGACGTCGCGATTGGCCCAGGCCGTGTGAGAATGCGCGGCGAGGGTGCGGCCTGGGCTGCGGGGTGAGTTTACGCCCCCGTTGAATAGTAAAATCTGCGGAAATCAACCGCTGGGTCGTCTTTGAGACCCCTGGAACGCCCAATGGCTTCCTGCTTGGCCGGATTGTGGCGTGCCGGTGCCGGCTCACCCCGCCATGGCCTCCAGCAGTGCATCCACGCCGATGATGGCAATCACGCGCTTCATATTGTAGGCGAGCACATTGAGCGCCATTTCTGTTGCCACCTTCGGCAGCGTCATCGTGAGAAAGTGTGTCGCTCCCATCCAGCACTTCATCGTGCCAAACGGGTGCTCCGCCGTCGAACGGCGAACCCGCATCGCATCGGGGTTGTGATTGAGCCGGCTCTGAACCTCATCCAACACGGCTGAACTGCCCCGGGTTCTCCGGAGGCTCGTTGGTTTGAGTCAGGCGGCGAGTTTGGTGGGCTCCTCCAGGCCCGCGTAGTAGGCGGCTTCGGCCGGTGGCCTGTTGCCGATGGGCTCGAGCAGCCGGCGGTTGTTGTACCAGTCGACCCATACAAGGGTCGCATACTCGACGGCTTGCAGCGAGTGCCAGGGACCTCGCCGCCAGATGAACTCGGCCTTGTAGAGCCCGTTGATCGTCTCGGGTCGTGTCGAAGACGCGCCTCCGGCACGAGCGCATTGTCGTAAGAGCCGCCGACGCTGACGACGGAGGGCACGAGGCCCACCTCGGCCAGTCGCTCGGTGTAGCGGCGAGCTGCACATCGTCGATTTTGGACAGTGCGAGCAACTACCGAAGCTCTTCAAGGGCGGGCTCAAGCGCTTTCTCGCGCACTATACGGTGACGCCGCGCACGGATCTGGAGTCGGTTCTCAAAAAGCTCGCCGGCGAGCGCGGGCTCAACCTGGCGTTCGCGCGTCTGCACCGCGGATACACGGTGCGGGCCGTGCTCTCCCGCCGCTAGGTTTTGCACGCCATCCATCAGCTCCTTCATCTGCCTGTCATGTCGCCGTGCTGAAAGGCTCGCGTGCAGTGCACCTGCTCGGCTTCAGGAGGGATGTTCATGAGATTTCTGCGCAGTCTGGCCGCCACCGCTGTGACGCTTGCCACGTTAGCGGCCGCGCCGGCGCATGCCGGCGACAAGATCCGGTTCGCGGTGACCGATATCGATGGCCTTGAGGCACTTCAAAAGGAAATGGGACCGTTCAAGGACGCCTTCGAGAAGGCATCCGGACTGTCCGTCGAATTCTTCCCGGTCTCCGGCCGCACGGCCGCCGTCGAGGCCATGGCGGCCGAGCAGGTCGATTTCGTGCTGACTGGGCCCGCCGAATATGTCGTCTTCAATGCACGCCTGAAAGCCCAGCCGGCTGTTACCTGGACCCGGCCCGACTACAATTCGAACGTCGTCGTGCTCGACGGCTCGAGTGTCAAGGCGCTCGCCGATCTCAAGGGCCAGAAGATCTCCTTCGGCGAGATCGGCTCGACCTCCCAGCACCTCGGTCCGGCAACGATCTTGGCCGGTGGCGGTCTCAAGTACGGCACCGACTACGAGCCCGTATTCCTGAAGCTCAATGCCGCGGTCGAGGCGCTGATCAAGGGCGATCTCGGGGCCATCGGCATGAACCGCACGCATATCGACCGGATCACGAAGAAATTTCCCGATCAGAAGTTCCGCGTCATCGAGAAGGGTCCGGAGCTGCCGCACGACATGGTCCTTGCCAGCGAGAAAATTCCCGCCGAGACGATTGCCCTCGTCCGCAAGACCTTTGCCGAGAAGGGCGACGAACTGCTCGCGGCAGTCACGGCGACGGAAGAGAACGCCAAGTACGTCGGCGGCAAGTTCCTGCCCGACGTCACCGACAAGGACTACGACATCGTCCGCCAGATGTACGCCAACGTCGGCGTGACGGAGTTCACGCAGTTCATGGGGCAGTAAGTCCCTTGCCGCGCGACCTGCAACACGTCGTCTCTGTGTCGGGTAAGCCGGCAAGCGCAGAGGCAGGAGCCCATCAAGCTCCCGCTATCTGCGTTGAAGGGTTGATGAAGTCGTTTGGCGCGCGATCCGTTTTGTGCGGCGTGGACTTGCCCGTGCCTTATGGACAGTCCGTTGCCCTCATCGGCGCGAACGGCGCCGGCAAGTCGACACTCATCAAATCTCTCATTGGTCTGATCGAGCCGGATGCGGGCCACATCTCCGTATTGGGCCAGATCATCCAAGGCCTGTCGGGCCGCCCGCTCCGGAAGCTTCGCAGCCGTGTCGGCTTCATCTGGCAGAAGCACAATCTCGTGCCGCGCGCATCCGTCTTGACCAATGTTCTGCATGGCGCTCAGGCAAGGCACTCTGGACCGCGCACTTGGTTGCGGTCACTCGCCGCGCACGAGGCGCGCAAGGAAGCCATCCGGTGTCTCGAAGCCGTTGGCCTACCCGAGTTCGCACTGCAGCGGGCGGATCAGCTCTCTGGTGGACAGTCGCAGCGCGTGGCTCTGGCCCGCGTTCTCATGCGGCGGCCGGAGATTGTCCTGGCCGACGAGCCGGATGCCAGCCTCGATCCACAAGCCGGCGACGAGGTGATGCGGCTGCTGTCGCGTATGACGCGAGACAAGGGCTTGACGCTTGTCTTCGTCTCGCACCGCCTGCAGCTCGCCCTCGAGCACGCCGATCGCATCGTTGGTTTGGGGCAGGGCCGCATCCTGATCGATCAACCGGCCGCGACGGCGCGGCCCAACGAGCTCCGCCGCTTCTTCGCGGAACCGAGGCCATGACCACGGGCCTGGCGCACGCGCCAAAGGTTCCGCGGATCGAGCTCAAGAGCCCGCTCGAATACATCGTATGGCTGCTCTTGCTACTCATCGTCATCTGGAGCTTGCAAGGAACCGCGCCGCCGCTGGAAGGCTTGGCCAAAGGATTGGCGCGTCTCTTCGCACCGAGCGGTATGCTGGCTCAGATGTTTCCACCGGATTTCACACGGCTCGACCGCATTATCTGGAAGCTCGTCGAGACGTTGCAGATGGCCATCGCCGGCGTGGTTTTGGGACTGGCGATCGCACTCCCCTTGGCGATCCTGGCTGCCGACGGGCTCTCCCCTTGTATGTCGATCTTGCGGGCTTCGGCTCGTGACCCGAATCTGTTGAGGTTCTGGTTGCCCTGCAGCGGGTGGCCACCCGCTGCAGGGCGATCGGCCGGGACCGTACGCCCCTTGGTGTGAGCCGTGGGTGAGCTTGGTCCGTCCGATCTTCGCGCTGGCCCTGAACAGATGATCGGGAGCAAGGTCCCGCAGACAAGGATAGGTCATGTCCGAACACAGCGCACTGGAAGTATCGGTGGGAATCGATGTTTGTAAAGCGTGGCTGGATGTGTATGTCGCGCCGGCCGGGATCGAGTTCCGCGTTCCCAACACCAAGAAGGGCCATCGCGAGATCGCCAAGCGTCTCGCTCCGGTGAGGCTTTCAATTACCCACAAGTCGCTGATTGCCCTTGGATTGTCGCCAAGCAGAATTCTTGAATTGGTGGAATCGGTTGTGATTCATTGTCGAGCACCTGATTCGATGTGACGAGGTGCTTCTTGGCGACGAAATGGGATTTGGAGACTAAATCGCAGGCGCCCGAAGGCGGGTCTGTGAGCGGAAACAGACACTGGACCGAAGGCGAGATCGATGAGTCCGCCTTCAAGGACGCACGGCTCGGACACCGATTTGGCGATTTGATCCGGCAGATCAGCGACGGCATGGGCGAGAGCATTCCCTATGCCTGCCACGACTGGGCGAGCACGAAGGCAGCTTATCGCTTTCTCGCGAATGATCGCGTCGAGGAATCCGAAATTCTGAAAGGGCACTTTGCGGCGACGCGCAGCCGGTTTGCCGCAAGCTGCGGTCCCGTCCTGCTGATCCAGGACACGACCGAATTCGTCTACCAGCGCGAGGCGTCCGGCCAGATCGGCATGACCAAGAGCGTGAACAGCGGCCGCGACAAACGTGGCCGGCTGCGCCATCACACCGTTTGCGGCATGCTCATGCATTCCAGCCTCGCCGTCACGACCGAGGGACTGCCACTTGGCCTCTCGGCCGTGAAGTTCTGGACGCGAAAGAAGTTCAAGGGCACCGCTCAGCTCAAGCGGAAGATCAATCCGACGCGTGTGCCGATCGAAAAGAAGGAAAGCTTCCGCTGGTTAGAAAACCTGCGGCAGTCCCTGGACCACCTGGGTGCGCCCGAGCGCTGCGTGCATGTCGGCGACCGGGAGAGCGACATCTACGAGCTCTATTGTCTGAGCCAGGATCTCGGCGCTCATTTTCTCGTGCGAACATGCGTGGATCGGCTTGCCGGAGATGGCAAGCACACGATCGCAACGGAAATGGAGGAGGTTCAGGTCAGAGGCCTGCATCATGTCGAGTTCCGCGACGAGAAAGGGGAGGTTACCCGCGCCGCTCTCGAGTTGAGGTTCAAGCGGATCATCGTGCAGCCGCCGATCGGCAAACAAACGCGATATCCACCCTTGCGTCTCACGAACTTACACGCGATCGAGCGCAACTGCCCCCGAGGCCGCAGGCCGATCGAGTGGAAACTGATCACCGACTTGCCTGTGCGGACCCGGCAGGAAGCAATCGAGAAGATCAACTGGTACGCGATGCGCTGGAAGATCGAGGTCTTCCACAAGGTATTGAAGAGTGGCTGCAGGGCGGAAGCCTCCAAGCTGCGGACCGCTGACCGGATCGCGAACCTGCTGGCACTGTTCTGCATCATCAGCTGGCGTGTCCTGTGGCTGACCATGATCGCCCGCGCCGAACCCGACGCGCGACCGGACATCGCCTTGACCAATTCCGAGATCAATCTCCTTGACGAACTCGTCGAGGGGACCGGCAACCGACGATGTCGTTCCGGCACACTGGCTCACTACGTCACGAAGCTTGCCCGCCTCGGCGGATATCTCGCCCGCGCCAGCGATCCCCCACCCGGCATTGTCGTCATCTGGCGCGGTCTCGTCCGCCTAACGGATATCGGACTTGGAGCTGAGATCGGTGAGGCTCGAAATGTGGGTAATTGAAAGCCTCACCGGAGGAGTACAGCTCTCCAAGGACAGGCATGTGAGCATCAGGTGTGCCTCGCGAAAGGTCGCTGGAAAACGTGAGCAAGCCAGTGCTGATACCTTCGCTTTGCAAAAAAAACCTAATGCGGTTGCAAGCGATGGGCCTTGAGGGCCGGAAACGCTACTCTCCGGCGATGGCCCGATGGGGAGTGGATTACATTCCAGCGCATCGCAAATGAAGCCGAAGCTCGTCTCGGGCAGTCGGAGTCTCCACGGATAGTAAAGTTCTTACCGTGCCAATATGTCGTCCCTAGAAGGCCATTCGATGCGGTGATTTCGATTGAAGAACACGCAGAGCATCGAACTTAGAAGTGGCACCACGATTTCGGACGGTAGGTTAGGTGGATCGGCTGCCTGACAGAGGGCACGATGATGCCCTCGAATCAGGAGCTATCGATGACGCGACGAGCCAGACGGAACCACTCATCGGCCTTCAAGGCGAAGGTGGCGATGGAGGGGGATCGGACGATTGCCCAGATTGCCGAGCAGTTCGACGTGCACCCGAACCAAGTTACGGCGTGGAAGACGCAACTCGAGAGCGGTGCCGCCGATGTGTTCGGCGGTGGAGCGACTGGCTCCCAGGAGCCGGCCGTCGACGTGAAGGCGCTGCATGCCAAGATCGGCGAGCTGACGCTGGAGAATGATTTTTTAGAGGATGCGCTCACCAAGGCGGGGTTGCTGAGCGCGTCGCGCTGAAAGCGCGCCTTCGGCACGACACGATGATCGACCGCGAGCATGCTCTGCCGATTGCGAAGCAGGCCGAGGCGGTCGGGATCGCGCGGAGCACGGTGTATTACCTGCCGCGTCCGGTCCCGGCGGCCGATCTCGCGCTCATGCGTCAGATCGACGAATTGCACCTGCGGTATCCCTTCGCCGGGGCGCGGATGTTGCGCCGGCTCTTGGCTGCAAATGGAGACCTCTGCATAATTGCGCGTGCCGAGCGGGTCTGATTCAATTGTGGCATTGAGGGCTATGACCATGGCACAGCAATTGGGTTTCGCGGATGCGTTTCTGGCCGGCAAGGCCGGGCAGAACCGGCGGCTGGCATGCATCGCCGAGCTGATCGACTGGTGTGCCCTGGAGGTGCTGCTGCCGGGTGCAATGGCGCGGTCGGGTCCGGGTCGCCCGGCCTACCGGCCGCTGGCCATGTTCGAGGCGTTGCTGCTTGCCCAATGGTACCAACTGTCCGATCCGGGGCTGGAAGAGGCGATGGCCGACCGCATCTCGTTCCGCCACTTTTGCGGCTTCGCCCTCGACGAGGCGACTCCCGGCGAGACCACTTTCTGCCGCTTCCGCCTCAGCTTGGCCGAGGCCGGGCGCGCCGAGGCCCTGATGTCCGAACTCGATCGCCAGTTGCGCGGCAAGGGCTTCCGGGTCAAGGAAGGCACCATGATCGACGCCACGCTGATCGAGGCCCATGCTGCCCGCCCGCCGGTGGCCAAGGCTGCCGCCGGTCCTGTCGATGGCGAGGTCAAAGCTCCCGCGGATCCGGCACATCCCGCGACCCAGCCCACGCAACGACGCCTGATCGATCCGGATGCGCGCTTCACCAGGAAGGGCAGTAATACCGTCTACGGCTAAAAGGCGCATGTTGGTGTCGATGTCGGCTCTGGGCTAATCCGGCGCGCCATCCTGACGCCCGCCAACATCATCGATACAACGCCTGCCGACGATCTGATCATGGGCGACGAGGCCGTGATCTATGCCGACAAGGCCTACGAGAAGCGCGAGCGACGGCAGGCCTTGAAGGCGCGCGGGATCAAGGACCGCATCATGCATCGGGCGAACAAGCACGAGCCGGTCTTGCCGTTCTGGAAAGCGCGCCGCAACAAACTGATCTCGAGCGTGCGCAGTGCGGTCGAGCGGACCTTTGGAACCTGGAAGCGGAGCTATGGCTGGACATCGATGCGCTATCTCGGATTGGCGGCCAACGCGGTCGATCTGCAGTTGAAGGCGATCGCGTTCAACCTGCGCCGGGCGGAAAAGCTGGCGGCGGCGTGAGGGACGAGCACCATGGAGCAGAGATGCATTGTCGAAAATCATCACTCCAAACACAGCGCTGGTCCGGTCGGCCAAATCGAGCAATTATTCAGAGGTCTCCCAAGGGAAAGGGTCGGCTGTTGGGGCATTTCGCCAACTCATGGACGGCAATCTCTCGGAGACACCGGCTATACCCGCTTCCGGTCCGCGGCCTTGCCTTCGGTCCAATCGTGCCAGCCGATGTACCAGGGCACGAACCAGTTGTGGCCGCCGAGGAGGGGAACGGCCGGGAAGGGAATCTCGCGAAACACGCTGGCGGCTGCCTTCTCCTGTCCAAGAATTTTTCGCGCCGCCTTCTGTCCGAGATAGGTGCCCATCGGCATGCCGGCGAAACAGTAGCCGAGCGCATAGTGGATGCGGCCATGACTGCCGACATGCGGGTAGAGATCGAACGTGCCCGCGCAGCGGCCGGTCCAGACATTGGAGAGCTTGACGTCGCCGAGCCCCGGCAGCATGCGCTGCAGATCGCCCCTGAGCGTCCGCGCCATGTCTGTTAGCGCGACATTGCGCGTGCCGGTCCGGCCGCCGAAGAGAATGCGCCGCTGGTCCGGCGCCCGGCGCACCCAATCGATGTTGAGGACGTCCTCCAGATAGGTGCGGTTCTTCGGCAGGAGCTTGTCGAGCGTTGGCTCGGGCAGCTCCTCCGTCGCGATCATGTAGGCGTCGAAGGGAACGGTGCGCTTGGCCTCGTAGGGCGTCGCGAAGCCGGTGTAGCCGTTGGTCGCGACCATGACATGCCCGGCGCGGATCGGGCCGGCGGATGTCTCGACCCGCACCTCGTTGCCGTCCTCGGCGAGCGTCGTCACCTCGGTGCGCGATACAATCGTGACACCCGCGGCCTCGGCCACGCGCAGCAACCCCTGCACGTACATGCCCGGATGGATCGAGCCGAGATCCTCGATCAGTGCGGCGGCGATGTACCCGCGAGCACCGATCTCGCTCGGAATCTCACTTGCCGACAGCATGCGGTGCTTGTGGCCGAGGTGCTCGGCGCGAAGCTCGAGCTCGCTCTGGAGGGCCTGCCGCTCCTTCTCGTTGCGAAGCAGGATGAGGCGGCCCGACATGCGGAAGTGGCAGGTGATCTGTTCCTTCTCGACACGCTCGACGAGGGAGTTGAAGGCCAATTGCGACTCTCCATAGGCGCGCTTGGCGAAGTCGAGGCCCTTCGTCTTCATGAGCTTGCCGAAGGAATGCTTCAGCGTGCGGCCGACGAAACCGGCATTGCGCGAGGAAGCACCGCTTGCCGCGTCCTCCTTGTCGATGACGACAACGGAGCGCCCCGCGCGCGCCAGCTCGATGGCGGCGTTGAGTCCGGAGAAGCCGGAGCCAATGACAACGACATCAGTTTTCGCAGGAAGCTCCGGTCGCGGCAGCTCGCGCGGAGGCGCGGCGCGCCACCAGTAGGGTGTTTCGAGGAAGTCCTTGGCGAAGATGTTGTCCCCTGCACCGTCCATGCTCGTTGCCCTCAGCTCTTTGCCGCCTTGTCGGCGGCGAGCCAGCGGAACAGCTCCGCGCGGCGCGATTTCAAGAGAGCATCCCCGTCCCGCTTCGACCAGTCGTAGACGCCCTTGCCCGTAGAGAAGCCTCGGTTTCCAGCTTTCGCGATGGCCGCGACCTTCTCCGCCGGAAGCGGGCCTGCATCGAGATGCGGCATCAGGAACGTCCCAAATGCGACCATGGTGTCGAGGCCTCCGACATCGGCGCTCTCGATCGGCCCGGTGATGCCGAGACGGCGGCCGATGGAGTTCCGCACCACCGCATCGATCGCTTCCGCCGAGGCCGCGCCTGAAGCCCACAGCGACCAGGCCTCGCGGAGAGCTGCGAACTGGATGCGATTGCCGATGAAGCCCGGCACCTCCTTGTCGATGACTACCGGCTCCTTGCCGGCGCCACGGAGGATATCGAGCGTACGTTTGAGCACGTCGGGCGCCGTCTCCGGTCCGGCGCAAACCTCGACCAGGGGAATGAGCTGCGGCGGGTACCAGAAATGCGTGGCGATGACGCGCGCGCGGTGCTTGACGCGCGGCACGAGCGCGCTGGCGGGCTGGCCGCTCGAGGAGCCGAGGATGGTGGAGGCCGGGCAGAGACGATCCAGCTCCTCGAAGATGCCGAGCTTCAACGTCAAATCCTCGGTCACGGCTTCGACGACGAAACTGGCCGTGGCGGCGTCCCCCAGCGTGGTCGAAGTCTTGATGCGGGCGGCGATCGTCTCGATGGGCTCGGTGAGCAGCTTGTGCGCCTGGAATTCAGCCAGGCTCGCCCGGACGTTCTCCATCGCCTTGGCGAGGCTGGCGGGATTGCGCCCAACCATGACGACCGGATGGCCAGCGGTTGCAAAAATCTGCGCCACGCCGTGCCCGATGATGCCATTACCGATGACGGCAACGGGGATGCGATCTGCCATGGCCATTACTCCTGGACCTCAGTTGCCAGAAGCATACCTCATTGCCGATTGCCGAGCACCAGTGTGCCGCGCATGGGCGCTTCGCGTAGTTGCGTAGGGCGGCCTGCGGTCGCCCCACTTGTAGCCTGGCATGCCGATCGAAGTGGGGCGACCGCCGGTCGATCCTACAAACTGCCACATCGAGTGGAGTTCCACCCCACGAACAAGCATCATCCCGCAACCCCCATCCTTTTCGCCACCGCATCCAACATCTCGTCGAACGCGGCAAGCGCACCGCGCTCGCTTAAGATTCGATTGCCTTGCTCAGTGATGCCCCCCGGCGTTTGCAGGCCGGCGAGGAGATCGTCGAGCGGCTCGGTCGAGCGGCGAAGCACCTCGGCGCTGCCGATGATCGTCTCGGCGACGAGCTGGCGGGCGGTCAGCGTGTCGAGGCCTGCCTTCGTAAACCAGCGCACGAGTTCTATGACGAGGCCGAAACTGGTCCCCGACACGCCGGCCATGGTGCTCGCCAGGGCGTAGCGCGGCCAGTCGTCGAACACATGCAGCGCACCGAAATGCGACAGAAAGCTGATCGCCATGTCGTTGGCGGGATGGAGCACGGTCGCGCCGAAACCGAGCATGTTCGCATGGCCGTTCATCATACCGACGGCGACGGTTGCCGGACTAGCCCAGGCCTGCATCTGCGCATGGGTGACAGCCGCCATCAGCGACACCACCGTCTGATCGGCACGAAAGGCGAGCGACGCGAGCACGGCCTCGGCATCCTTCGGCCGCACACAAGCGATGACGAGATCCGAGCGATCAATCACCTCTTGGTTGGACTCCGCGATCTCGACGCCGAAGCGCCGCTGCAACCCGGCGGCCTTCTCATGCCCGCGCGGCGAGACGACGAAACGATAGGGCGCTCCCGTCCGGTTGCAGCCTTCCACCAGGAAGCCTGCCAGATGGCCGGTGCCGATGATGCCGGCGCGGATCGGCGTCCTCATGAGGCCACCGGCATCTGGTCCAGCCCGGCGGATATGCCGCGACGCAACCCCTCCAGACGATCCACTCGACGCATCGGCTATTCCTTTCCGGCATTGCAGGCTTGGCGCGAATTGCCGATCATAGCCAAGATCAATGGCGGCCTCCAAGCGCGGAAGCCCAGGGAGCAGGCGAATGCATCTCGATCCGAAGGACATCCAGGCGGCAACTGCACCGATCAACCGGGCGAGGTCGATGCCGGCCGGCTTCTACACGGACCCGGACTTCTTCGCGCTGGAGAAAAAGCACATCCACCTGAAGCACTGGTTCTTCGTCTGCCGCGAGGATCAGCTTTCCAACCCCGGCGACTACCACGCAATCGACACGGTGGGCGGACCCGTCATGCTGCTGCGCGGCGAGGACGGGACCTTGCGCGCCTTCGCCAACTACTGCCGCCATCGCGGCTCGATCCTCGTCGAGGGTTCGGGCAACGCCAAGCGCATCATCTGCCCCTATCACGCCTGGAGCTATTTCTCGGACGGCCGGCTCTACGGCTGTCCCGACATGAAGGATGCCGAAGGTTTCGATCGCACCGAGAACGGCCTCGTGCCGGTCAGGATGGAGACGTGGGCGGGTTTCGTGTTCCTCAACTTCAACGCCGAGGCCCCGCCTCTCATCGCGCATCTGGGCGATCTGCCCAAGCGATTGGCGTCCCACAAGCTTGACGACATGCGCTGCACTTGGACGATCCGGCTGCCGGCCAACTGCAACTGGAAGCTCATCCTCGAGAACGCGATGGAGACCTATCACACCGGTGTCGTGCACAAGGAGACGGTCGGCGCGCAGACTTCGCGGACGCTGGCGACGGAGGGCGATTGGAAGTGCATCCAGGTGCTGTCCACCCGATCGATTGCGACATTGGGTGGTGGAATGCCGCCCTTCTCGCCGATCGAAGGGCTCGATGAGGATGCGCGCCAGGGCACCTACTTCACGGTTATCCATCCCTCCTGTCAGTTCGCCATCGCGCAGGATACGATGTGGTGGCTCAACGTGCTCCCCGTCGCGCATGACAAATCGGTGCTCGAGATCGGCGGCTGCTTCCCGAAATCCACGTTGGACGATCCCGAGTTCGACGCCAAGGCCGCCCCCTACTACCAGCGCTGGGAAGCGGTTGGCCGCGAGGATGTCGATATCCTCGAAAGGCAGCAGAAGGCGCTGGGCAGTGTGCTCTACAAGCCCGGCCCGCTCTCCTGGCGCGACGACGCCGTGCAGCTCGTCGGCATGTGGGTGCTCGAGCATTTGGAGGGGGCGGCAGGGCAGTAGGCAGTAGGCAGTAGGCAGTAGGCAGTAGGCAGTAGGCAGTAGGCAGTAGGCAGTAGGCAGTAGGCAGTAGGTAGTAGGCAGTAGGCAGTAGAAAAAGATCGGTTGGAGACGCTCGATGCCGCGCGCTGCCCGAACCCGCCTGGGCTTCCTCTATCCGCCGACCGGCGCCGAGCACGAACTCTATCTCGCCGGCGAGGCGTTCGATCCCTCCGTCGATGTGGCCGTCGTCGGCGTGCGCATCTCCGGCGGCGACGACGAGCATGCTCCGCTCCATCTGCGCGCCACGGGGTCTATTCCCAATCTCGAATTGTCGGCGAAGGTGATCGCCCATTTGAAGCCAGCCTCCGTCATGTGGGCCTGCACCAGCGGCAGCTTCATCGACGGGCTGGCCTTTGCGCGCGAGCAGGCGGCGGCATTGACGCGCGCTTGTGATGCGCCCGCTTCATCGACCTCGCTTGCGTTTCTGTCGGCGCTCGCCGCTCTCCGCATCGGCAAGGTCGCCGTGCTCGCGACCTACCCCGAAGAGACGAGCCGCGCCTTCACCAGCTTTCTCGCCGAGGACGGTGTCAGCATCGATCGGCTGAGCTGGCTCGACGCGCCGTCGGGCCCGGCGGCCGCCGCATTTGCCACGGCGCGCTTCATAGACGGGGCTGCAAAGCTCGGCGTGCCCAAGGGCGGCGCGCTGCTGCTGCCCGATACCGCCGTGCCCTCGCTCGATCTCATCGCCCCGCTCGAAGAACGGCTTGGCGTGCCAGTGCTGACCGCCAACCAGGTGACGCTGTGGGAAGGGGCAAGGTTGGCGGGCATAGCGGGTCGTGGTCCCGGGCGGCTGTTCAAGGAGGCGAGAGAGTGACACTCAACATCGGCAAGGAGCTGCTCTATCTCTCCCGCGCGGATGTCGTGGGCCTCGGGCTGACCACCGCCGAGGTGACAGGTGCCGTCGAGGCGGGGTTCCGCGCCAAGGCGGAAGGGCGTGGCTTCACGCGGCCGAAGCTGCTGATCGCGCGGCCCGATGGCAAGCTGTTCATGGCGAAGGCGGGGGCGACGCTCGGGCCGTCCTATGCGGCGATCAAATGGCTCGGCTTCTTTCCCGGCAATATCGACAAGGGCATTCCCGACTACATCCCGCTCATTCTGTTGAACGATGGCGAGACCGGTTTTCCGATCGCCCTGATGGATGGCACCTGGATCACGGAAAAGCGTACGGGGTCGATGTCGGCGCTGGCGGCGCGCTATATGGCGAAACCCGGCTCGTCGCGTTTGGGCTTCGTCGCGGCCGGCAGTCAGGCGCGCGGGCATTTGGATGCATTGATGCAATTCTTCCCGATCGCTGATGTCGTTGTCTACAGCCGGACACTCAAATCGGCGGAGGCCTTCGCCACGCATGCTTCCAGTCTTGGCCTGAAGGCGCGCGCCACGACACATCCACGCGAGGCCGTCGAGGGAATGGACATCGTCGTCTCGACGGTGCCGCACAAGTCGGTTGGCGAACTCGCGCTCGACGTCGACTGGATGGCGCCTGGTGCTTACGCGGCGATGGTCGAGCTTGGCTACAGCTTCACGCGCGAGAGCCTTGCCAGGCTCGATTCCGTCGTCACCGACGATGTCGAGCAGAGCGGGCCGGGTGGTAGCGAAAAGCTCAACTACCAGGGCCCGTTCGCCGGCGAGCTCGCCGATCTCGTCGCGGGCAAGATCAAGGGCCGCGAGAGTGCGATTGGGAAAAGCGCTTTCATCTTCTCCGGCGTCGGCCTCGCCGACACGCTGCCCGCGGCACTGGTCTATGAGCGGGCGTTAGCGGCCGGCAAGGGCACGGTGTTGACGCTATAGGCATAGGCGCATGGCTGCTCGAATAAAAGCCATGTCATTGAAGCAACGCGCGAAGCATGGTCTCATGGCGTTGCTTGAGCTTGCAGGTCAGGAGGAGAGCACATCATGACAGCCGATGGCGCCAGGGGCGATTTCGTTGGCTTGAAGAGGCTCGAGCCAACGCTGCCGAGCACGTTCTACTATGACCCCGCGCAGCATGAACGCGAGCTGCGGACGCTCTGGTATCGCAATTGGGTCTACGCCTTCCGCGCCAACACGCTGGAGGAGCCCGGCAGCTTCAAGACGGTCAGGATCGGCCGGGAGACGGCTTTCGTTGTCCGCGATGAGGATGGGATGTTGCGCGCCTTCCACAACACCTGCCGGCATCGCGGCTCGGTGCTCTGCCGGGAGGCGGAGGGTCGGTTCAAAACCAAGCTCATCACCTGCCCCTATCACGCATGGGGTTACGACCTCAAAGGCGACCTCCGCCGCGTGCCTTCGCTCTCCTCACCGGAGGGTTTCGATCGGAAAAACTTCTCTCTTTATCCCGTAGCACTCACCCAATGGCGCGGCCTCGTCTTCCTCTGCTTCGACGCCGAGCACGCGCCGCCCTTCACGCAAGCCTTCGCGCGCGGCAGCGACCGGCTCGATCATTGGCCCATCGAGGACCTCGTGTCCGTCCATAGCTATACCCGCAAGATCGCCTGCAACTGGAAGATTTTCTGGGAGAACTTCAACGAGTGTCTGCACTGTCCGGGCGTGCATCCCGAGCTCTGCGACATGGTGCCGATCTACGGCCGGGGCATCATGTCGGAGCGCGAGGATCCCAATTGGGCGGAGCACAAGGGTGATGATCCACGCTTCAAGGGCGGCCTCAAGCGCGGCAGTGAAAGCTGGACACTCGACGGCAAGCTTGCCGGCCACGCCATTGAAGGGCTGACGGAAACCGAGCGGCGTGACGGCTATCACTACATGACGAGCCTGCCCTCGATGTTCATCGTCGGCCATCCCGACTACATGCGCATCACCTATCTGCGTCCACTCGGCCCCGAGGAGACCGAGCTGACGGCCGAGTGGCTGTTCCCGGCCTCGACGCTGGCCGATCCTAAATCGGACACCACCAAGGCGATCGATTTCGTGACGACCGTGCTCGAGCAGGACGCGGACGCCTGCGAGCTCAACCAGCGCGGCATCCGGGCGGCACCTCACAAACAAGGCGTGCTGATGCCGGAGGAGATGTATCTCTACGATTTTCATCAGTGGGTGAAGGAAGGGATCGGCGCGGGCTGAAAACTCACGGCGCGCACGACCTTCACACCTTCCCCACCGCCTCGCGCACCAATTGTTGCAACCGCGCGATATGACCTTCCTGGAGCGGCGACAGCACGCCCGTCTCGTAGACGCCGGCAGCCATGTTGCGCTGCACGGTCTCGCAGATGCCGATATCCTCGGCGGCGATCTGGCGCGACCAGTCCATCGAGTCCGACCTCTCGGGCTCGGAGATTTCGCGGAACCAGGACCAGTTCGTGTAGCGCATGCGGCCGGCATCGAGCGGCTCGATGCGGTCGGCCTTGAAGCTGCGCGCGCCGGCGACGCCCTGGAATTCGGGGAAACGGTAGAACCAGATGCCCTTGTTGCCGCGCAGATCCGAGCCCGAAGACTGGTAAGTCACATCGAAGACGACGAGCCGGCCGTCATCGAAGCTCTTGATGGAGGTGTTGTCGCGGTCGATCGCCGCCGTCAGCCGCTTGTGCACGGTCGGCAGGTGATAGCCTTCCACCGTGTTGTCGCAATAGGCCTTCCAATTGCAGACCCCTTCGGTCGAGAAGCTCGAGTGGTACTCCATGTCGGGCGCGAGAGGGAACGGCTTGCAGAGCCCGGGGATGGCGCCGAGCCAGCTGATGAGCCCGGGGGTGTCCTTGTCGAGACAGATGAAGACGAGGCCGGCCCAGGTCTCGACGCGGATGGGGAACAGGGCGTGCCGCGATTTGTCGAAGGATTGCTCCTCGCCGAAGTTTGGCGTCCGGACGAGGTTGCCGCCGAGATCGTAGCTCCAGGCGTGATAGGGGCAGACGAGCAACCGGCACTTGCCCGCGCCATCCGCCTCGACGAGTTCCGCACCCCGGTGGCGGCAGACATTGTGGAAGGCGCGCAGCGTGCCCTTCTCGTCGCGCAGCACGATGATCGGCCAGCCATTGATCCGCTGCGCGCGCCATGAGCCGGGCTCGGCCACCTCGTGCTCGGGGCCGAACAGCGCCCAGTTCCGGGCAAAGATCGCCTGTCGCTCGCGGCGCAGGATCGCCTCGTCCACGTACCAGCGGGCGGGCAGCGTCTCGACCATCATCTGAAGCCTCTCCGGGAAACCCACACCATAGCATGGTCTTACCGGCCGGGTGGCGCTGTGGGCAAGCATAACGCTCGCATGTTCGCAGGCACTTCCCGCTTCGGTTTGAAGCGCGTGCTCTCCCCCTTTCCCCCCTTATGAGTGTGACAATCGCATGTGGTGATATCCTGTGGTCCGAGAAGTCGCCGCTTCCTTTCCTCCCCCTTTTTATGGGGGAGGAAGATGCGCGACGGAAGTATGGTCGCTGCAACAATGTCATACGCGATTGGCCTGCGGGCACTGGATGTGTTTCGGCCCGAGTTGGAAGGAGCCTGGGACTCCTACTGCGTGCCGGCGCGGGGGAAGGCGATGATGTTGGTGCCGGAGGGAGGGGCCGCCTCTCGCGGTTTGCGGACGATCCGACGGCCGCGATAGAAGGGATTGGGACGCGCGAGACCGCCGAGCGCGGGATCGACCAGGTAGTTCGGGCGAAGGAGCACGCGCGGTCGCGCGCCCCGCTCGAGGACCAGCACATCTTCTGCCGACATGCCGTCGGCGAGCGAGCGGCCTTGGAAGCCGAGGTAGCCGTCGAACTCGACCTGGAGCGCCGCGGCGCCGCCGCCGAACAGTTGCAAGGCCGAGGCGTTGCTGAGAAACGACGGCCAATCGACCGGATAGGTCCGGACGAGTTGGCTCGTATCCTGCCAGAAGCTCCAGACCTTGACGCCGTAGCCGCGCATCAGCGTCACCGCCGCGCGCAGCTCGTCCATGGGGCCAAGCTGGGCCGCCTCGTCGACGATGAGGAGCGTCGGCTTTTCCGGGATGCGGCGGCGGCGCGCCAGCACCGTCATCAGCGTGCCGAGCCAGAGACGGAGCAGCTTGCCGTGCGAGACGAGCCGGTCCGGCGGCACCACGAGATAGATGGTGAGCGGCTTGCCGCGTGCCACATCGTCGAGCCGGATGGTGCTGCGAGCGAGCGAATGGATCACGGGCTCGCCCCGCAGAAAGCTCAGATGCGAGGCCGCCGTCGAAAGAATGCCGGAGCGCGTGTTGGAGGCCTGCATCTCCAGAATGCTGGCCGCCGCCGCCCGGTCGGGATCGCCCGGCAAACGCAGCTCGGCGGCGAGTTTGTCCTGTTGCTTGTCGGGAAGCTCGGCGAGGCGGCGCACCTCGCCCAGATGGCGGTAATCGGGCCTCGACGTTGTGGCAATATGCAGGATGAGTCCCGCGATCAGCGTCTCCGCCCGCTCGTCCCAGAAGGGATCGCGCGGCAGCGCCAGACCTTGCACGGCGAGGCGGGCGACGACGGCTGCGTCGCCGGCCG
>CAVUIW010000002.1:0-214368 GCA_963741525.1 uncultured Alphaproteobacteria bacterium | reverse complement strand
CGAGTGCCTGACGCGGCTCGGCCGCACCGAAGAGGCGATCATCATCAAACAGCGCCTCGACCTCGCCCGCGCCCGCACCGACGTGCCGGTGAAGGCGTCGTGCTTCTGTAAGCAGGGCGCGCGCGCGGCGGCGTGATAGCGGACGGTCGGCCGGTCGCCCATCAGTTAATCCTGCCCCGTGCAACGACCTCCCTTGTGGCCGCCCCTCACCCTCCCCTCTCCCCGCTAAGCGGGGAGAGGCAGAGGCACGGTGCGTCCCTGACATGTGAGGCGGGCACGGCCTACGCCTTCCTCTCCCCGTAGCGAAGCGTACGGGGAGAGGGGAGGGTGAGGGGCGGCCACACAGCAGGTCGCTCCCACGGCAACCAGAAGTGGACGACCGCAGGTCGTCCGTACGACCAATGGGCCGTGCCTTACGAACGTGAGGCACTTTGCAGAAGGTGTTTCGTAAGGGTGACCTGGCGGTCGCCCGTCCATCCGCCCCCCCAACCATTTCGCTTCCATTCACCATACCGCCAAAGAACTTATCCCCGCCCATTGCGGCCACGCACATAATCCTGCCCAACCCCGTCCCCAGAGGACTGGAACGCGCGCTGGTGAGCCGGTGACGGGGAGCGTCGATGGGCCGGTCATAAGCTAGCCGGCGTCCACCCTGCCGCTTGGGATAGGGGAGAACCCACCCCAAGCTACTCTTGCCCCGGATGTAGGCGAGGAGTTTCCACATGCGACCTCGGTCGCGGAAACCCACGGCGGCGGCAAACCCTCGGCGACGACGGAGTGGTTGCGGCCACATCCGACTGAAACTTAGACATGGGCCGGCCACTCCGTCCCTCTGGACTCTCATGCTCTCGGGTTCGGAGACGGACCGCGGTGCGGGCGGAGCGTTGGCATGAAGAGTGGCTTTGGGCATTAGGCTTTTGGCATGAGGGAGAGAGGTCGTGCGGCGCGTTGGGATCACCAATGCCTAAAGCCCAGTACCTATTGTCCTACCGCCTCATTCGCCATTCGCCGGCGCGAAGCGCCTCTCGATCACCGGCGGCACAAACGCCGTCACCGGCGGCGGCTCGCCAGGAAATTTCTGGACCTCCACCAAGCACGAATGCGCCGACGGCCCTTGGCCGAGACTGGACGTGCCCTTGTCGCGCGTCAGCACGTTGGGATTGCCGTGCTTGCAGACGCTACCGATCTCGCCGGGCACCTCTGGGTCATACCAGGCGCCGGTCGAGAGTTGGATCGCGCCGGGCATGACGTCCTCGGAGAGTACCGCACCGGCGAGACACGCGCCACGATCGTTGAAGATGCGGACGACATCGCCAGCCGCGATCCCGCGCGCCGCCGCATCGGCCGGATGCATCATCGCGGGCTCGCGGCCCTTGATCTTACTCGCCTGGCTGACGCTGCCGCAATCGAGCTGGCTATGGAGCCGCGTGCGCGGCTGGTTGGAGACGAGATGCAGCGGATACCGCTTCGCCGAGTCAGCGCCGAGCCACTCGTAGGGCTCCATCCAAGCCGGATGCCCGCCGATGTCCGCATAGCCGAAGCCGGCGATCGCCTCCGAGAAAATCTCGATTTTCCCGCTCGGTGTCGAGAGCGGATGGGCGCAGGATCGGCGCGGAAGTCCTCGAGCAGAATGCCGTCGCGCTCGGGCGCCGGCCGTTCGAGCGTGCCTTGCTCGCGAACGGCCTAAATCGGGCAGCGAGAACCCGGCGCCTTTCGCCCGCTCGCGCGCCCGCGTCCACATGAGCTCGCAGCCAGTCCTCCGCGCTCCGTCCCTCGGTGAATTCATCCTCCACGCCCATCGCACGAGCAATGCCCGCGAGCACATCGTAGTCGCTGCGCGCGCCACCCACCGGCGGGATGGCCTGCCGCATCGCGACGATCAGCGGATCCCAACGGCACATCGAGAGATCGTCGCGCTCGAGCGGCGTCGTCACCGGAAAGACGATGTCGGCGTGGCGCGCCATCGGCGTCCACCAGATCTCGTTGACGATGATCGTCTCGGGCCTGCGCAGCGCCCCCATCAGCCGGTTGATATCCTGGTGATGATGGAACGGATTGCCGCCCGCCCAATAGACGAGGCGGATATCGGGATAAGGTGCAGCGCTCACCGTTGAAGTCGTAAGGCGCGCCCGGATTGAGCAAGAGATCGGAAATGCGCGCGACCGGAATGGCATCCTGGACGGGATTGATCCCCTGCGGAAAGGCCGGCCAGCGGATGTCACGACACCGAGTTGCCGACGCCATTGGCGCAGCCGTAGCCGAAGCCGAAGCCGCCGCCGGGAAGCCGATCTGCCCCAGCATGGCGGCGAGCGTCACCGCCATCCAGCAGGGCTGCTCGCCATGATCGCCGCGCTGGATCGACCAGGATACGGTGATCATCGTGCGCGTCGCCGCCATGCGGCGGGCGAGATTGCGGATGCTCCCGGCGCTCAGTCCGGTGAGTCGCGCCGCCCACTCCGCATCCTTCGGCTGACCGTCGGTCGCGCCCATGAGATAGGGCTCGAACTTCTCGTAACCCGTCGCGTAGCGCGTCAGGAACTGGCGATCGTGCAACTCCTCGATCACCAAGGTATGCGCGAGACCCAGCATCAGCGCCGTGTCGCTGCCTGGCCGCGCGGCGAGCCACTCGGCGCCGAGCTCCGGCAACATGTCGGAGCGCAACGGCGAGATCGAAACGAACTCGCAGCCGTTCGCCTTCGCTGCTCGCAAAGCTTCCGGCATCGTGTGCCGCCCGACGCCGCCGGCATTCACCTGCGCGTTCTTCGGCGCCAGTCCGCCGAACGTCACGATCAGTTTCGTGTGCTTGGCGATCACCGGCCAGGTCGTCGCGCGATCGAGCACGAGACCGGAGAAATCGCCGACGATATGCGGCATCAACGCGCTCACCGCCGCATAGCTGTATGTGTCGATCGAGGCCGTGTAGCCGCCGATGCAGTTGAGGAATCGGTGCAGCTGGCTCTGCGCGTGATGGAACCGGCCAGCGCTCGCCCAGCCATAGGAGCCGCCGAAAATCGCTTGTTGCCGTGCGCCTTGCGCACGCGGTCGAGCTCGGCGGCGGCGAGCGCGCTCGCCTCCTCCCAGGAGACGGCGACGAATGGCTCGCGGCCGCGCCCCGTGCGATCGGAGCCGGGCCCCTTCTCGAGGAACCCTTGCGCACCACGGGCTCCGCGATGCGGACCGGATGATGCACGGCCTCGACGATGCCCGGACCGATCACCGCCGGATCAGGATCGCCGGCATAGTCGCTGACGCCGACGACGCGGCCGCCCTCGACCTCGGCGAAATAGGTGCCCCAGTGCGTCGAGAAGGGCGCCAGATTGCGCGGCGCGACTGTCATTGTCCTGCCGATCCGGCTAAGCTTCGTATGCCCGCTGAGAAAACCACTGATCGCGCCAATGTCCTCGCTCCGCCGCATCAACGCAAGCAATCAGCGGCTCGCCGGCAAGATCTACCAGAGAGTCCTGACCGCGATCCAGGCCGGCACGATCGGACCAACCGAGCGGATCGTCCAGGAGAAGCTCGCCGAGAAATTGCGCGTCAGCCGGACGCCGGTGCGCGAGGCGCTGTTCCGTCTGGAGCAGGAGGGCGTGCTCGTCATCGCGGGGCGTGGCGGGTTTCGCATCCGCCATGTCTCCGATCGCGATGTGCGGGAAATCTATCAGGCGCGCAAGGCCATCGAGGGCTACGGCGCACGAACGCTGGCGGAGGCGCCCGACGAGCGGCGGATCGAGCGGCTCACGTCCGTGATCGTCGCGCAGGAGAGGCAGTCATTCGCCTCGGTCGCCGACTATTACGACGCCAACCGCACCATCCACCGCGCCTTCATCGCGGAGACCGGCAACCGCTATCTGCTCGAAATGTTCGACAGCATGTGGAACCGCAGCCTCTCCTTCCACATTTTCTCGTCCATGAGCGATTCTACGTTGCGCCAATCGCTCACCGGCCACATGGCCTTGCTCGAAGCCATCCGTTTCGGCCCGCCCGATCGCGCGGCCGAAACCATGTTCCACCACATCGACGGCGGGCTCGCGATGCAGCTCGCGGCGCTGGAAGCCGCGCGCCAGGCCGGGCGAGTCGCCTGATCAACTTACGCAAACGCCGGCATGACCTCGTCGATGAAGAGCTGCAGCGAGCGCTTCTGCTCCTTCTGGCCGAGCCCCAAGCTCGCATAGTAGGTGAACTGCGTCGACCCCGACGCCTCGTATTTCCGGAGCTTGGCGATCACCTCCTCGGGCGTGCCGAACATCAGGTTCTCGGAGAGCATCTTAGGATCGTACTCGGCGCGGTTGCCGAGCTCCTGCGAACGGAATAGATTTCGGAAAGCCGTTCTCCACGTCACCCAAATTCTTGAACAGATTCTCGAACTGCGAGAGCTGGCGCTGCGCGGCGCGGACCGGCACCTCCCACTCGTCCTTGCGATCATAGACGCAGGTGTGCCGCATCATGGCGAAGATCGGCCGCTTGGCACCCGGATGCTTCTTCATCGCATCGTCGAGCCGGCTCTTGTAGAGCTCGGCCTCCGACATCGGCCGCGTCAGCGGCCAGGAGAGAATGTTGCAGCCGTGCTGCGACGGCGAAGTCGTAGGTGATGGGCGCGCGCGCCGCGATCCAGATCGGGGGATGCGGGTCCTGCAGGGGCTTTGGCACGGAGGTCGACAAGGGGAACTGCCAGAACTCGCCCTTGTGCTCGACATCGCCCGCCCACAGCGCCTTGATGACCGGCAGGGCCTCCTGCATGTAGCGCCAGCCCTCGGTCTGCTTGAGGCCCGGATACATCCGGTCGAACTCGCGCTGATAGGCGCCGGAGCCGATGCCGAACTCGGAGCGGCCGTTGGAATAGAGATCGAAGAGCGCGGCGGCGCCGGCGAGCTTGATCGGGTGCCAGTAGGGCGCAACCGCCACCGCGACGCCGATGCGGATTCGGTTGGTATGCGCGGCCCACCAGGCGCAGATCTGGAAGGGGTCGGGCGCGATCGTCATCTCGAGCGCGTGATGCTCGGCCGCCCAGGCGATGTGGAACCCGCCCTGGTCCGCCATCTGCACCATCTCCAGCGTGTGCTTGGCGACGGCCGGCATGTCGATATCGGGCGCGATGCGCTCCATATTGATGGCGAGCTGGAATTTCATGGGTCGGGGCTCCTGGCTTTCGGACGATGAATTGCCGGGTGCACCGATCATACGCATTGTGCGTATCTGGCGGCCAACTTTGATGTTCTGCCGGAGCGACTTGCAAAAGGACGTCGACGTCACTCGTGGATCGTCGAGCCGCCGTCGATGACGATGGTCTCGCCGGTCATGAACTTGCCGGCGTCGGCGGCGAGGAAGACGGCCGCCGGGCCGATATCGTCGGGCTCGCCGATGCGCTTCAGGGGCGTCGACCTTCAGGTACTCGTTGAGCGAAGCTCTCGTCCTCCCACAGAGCGCGCGCGCGAAATCCGTCTTGACGAGGCCCGGCACGATGCAGTTGACGCGGACATTCTTGGGGCCGAGCTCGACGGCGAGATTGCGCGCGAGTTGGATGTCGGCCGCCTTGGAGATGCAGTAGGCGCCAAGCGTCGGCGAGCCGCGCAGCGCGCCCGTTGAGGAGACGATGATGATCGCGCCCTTGCCCTGGCGGACGATCTCGGGCCGGGCGAAGGTGATGAGCCAATGGTTCGACAGGATGTTGTTGTCGAGTATCTTGCGGAACTGCTCGTCCGATATGCCGTCCATCGGCCCGTAATAGGGGTTGCTCGCGGCATTGCAGACGAGCGTGTCGAGCCGGCCGAAGGTCGAGACCGTCTGATCGACGAGCGCCTTCAACTGCTCCTTCGAGGAGATGTTGGCGGTGATCGCGACGGCACGCTTGTCACCATGCCGCGCATTGATCTCGGCGGCCACCGCCTCGCAGGCCGGAAGCTTGCGCGAGGAGATGACGACCTTGGAGCCGGCTTCCGCCAGATGCCAGGCGATCGATTTTCCGATGCCTTTCGAGGACCCGGTAACGATGGCGACCTTGCCCGTCAGATTCGAAGGCCTTCATGATCGCGCTATCCCTTTCCCTGTGCCAGCCCGGCGCTGCTCGTCCTCCTGCACGCGCCGCCAGTCGACCTTACCCGAGGCGAGCACCGGCAGTGCCTCCACGAATGCATAGTGGGTCGGCACTTTGTAGGCGGCGATGCGCTCCGAAGCCAGGCTCTTGATCTCGTCGGCCGTCTGCCGCGACGCCCGGCTTTGCGGACAATGACCGCCTTCGCTGTCTCGCCGCGCCGCGGATCCGGTATGGCGACGACGGCAGCCTGCTGCACGGCCGGATGCGCATGCAGCAGCGCCTCGATCTCGGACGGCCAGACCTTGAAGCCGGCCGCGTTGATCATGCGCTTCAGGCGATCGACGAGGAAATAGTAGCCGTCCTCGTCGATGTAGCCGAGGTCGCCGGTGCGCAAATAACGCCGTGCCATCGCGCTCGATGAGAGCCGCCGCCGTCAGCTCGGGCTTGCGCCAGTAGCCCTTGAAGACCTGCGGGCCGGCTGACGAGAATCTCGCCGACCTCGCCCTGCGGCAGCTCGCGCAAAGTCTCCGGATCGACGACGAGGCTCGTCACGCCGATGAAGGGAATGCCGAGGCATTGCCGCTTTGGCCGCGCCGGCGGATTGAGGTGGCAGGCCGCCATGGTCTCGCTCAAACCGTAGCCCTCGATGTAGGCAAGGCCGATGTCCTCCTCGAGGCGCTTCGCGAGCGCCTCCGGCATCGCCGCGCCGCCACCGCCGATGCGCCTGACCGTCTTGATCCATGTCCCGCGTAAATGCCGGGCGCGCCATGACGTCGACCATCATGGTGGTGATGAGGCGCCAATGGGTGACGCTGCTCGCGCTCGGTCAACGCCAGTGCGGTCGCGGCGTCCCAACGCGTCATGATGACGTTGCAGGCGCCGGCATGGATCGTCGCGTGCATGGCACGACCTGCATGCCGGTGACGTGGAAGAACGGCAGCGTGCCGAGCACGAGACCGAGGTCTCGTCCATCGGCGCCCAATGGGCGTAGGCCTGGATGTTCGCCTGCACGGTGCGGTGCGTATGCATGCAGCCGCGCGGCTCGCCGGTCGAGCCCGAGGTGTATACGATGACGGCGAGATCGTCGGCGCTGGCGATCGAGAGCTTCGGCTCGGCGCCGGCCGCGAGCGCGCCGCCCCAATCGTGCAAGCCCGGACCTTCGATCGGGCACACGCGGTCCCGGCGCAGACCTCGGCCGGAAGCCGGACGCCCTCGGGCAGATCGCTGCTCATCCAGGACGTCGCCATAGCTCGCGACGACCGCCGGCCCGAAGCGCGCCGCTCGCCGATCAGCGCCTCGACCGGCGCGAGTTGCGGCCCGCCGCACAGGACGACGCGCGCGTCCAGCTCCGGCCACGATCCGTCCCGAAGATCCTCGGCTCCCAGCATCGGATTGAGCGGCACGACCACCGCATCCGCCCTGAGGATCGCATAATAGGCGATCACGAATTGCGGGCTGTTCTGCATCAGGAGCGGCACGCGGTCGCCGCGCCCGACGCCGAGCTCGTGCTGCAGGAAGCCTGCGAGGCGATCGACCCGATCGGCGAGCCACCGGTAGTTGACGTCGCGTGCCGTAGTAGGCGATCGCCGTCGCCTCGGGCACGCGCAGCGCCGTGGCGGAGAGATTGTCGTGGATGCGCAGCGCCGGCACGTCGAGCGTGCGCGGCACGCCTTCCGGCCAGAACGCGAAGTGGCGATCGCCCATGGCGGGCTCCGACACTCAGCCCGACGCCATCTTGACGTTGATCTCGCGGGCGCCGCTGACATTGATGAAGGTGCCGCTGATATAGCTCGCCGCATCGGAGGCGAGAAACATGACGGCGCTGGCGATATCGTCCGGCTGGCCGATGCGGCCGAGCGGCACGGTGCGCCGGGCGACTTCCGCCGCTTGGCCCGGCTCCGGAAAATCCGGCGCGAGCATCTCCGTCTCGGTCAAGCCCCGGTCGCACGGTGCAGACGCGGATACCCTGGCCCGCGACCTCCTTGGCCAGGCCGAGCGTGAAGGCTATCAACCGCGCCCTTGCTCGCCGCATAGATGACGTCCTGCGGCAGACCGCCATAGAGCGCCGAGATCGAGGAGATGTTGATGATGACGCCGCCCTTGCCGCCCGTCGCCGTGCTCATGGCCCGGACGGCCGAGCGCGCGGTGAGGATCACGCCCCGGACGTTGACACCCAGGATGTAGTCGATGTCGGCGGCCTTGCAGTTGGCGATGCTGGTCGAGACGGAAACGCCGGCATTGTTCACGAGCACGCTGGGCGGCCCGAGCTTCGCGACTGTCTCCGCGAACAGCCGCTCGACATCCGCCTCCTTGGCGACATCGCCTTGGACAGCGATGGCCTTGCCGCCAGCCGCCACGATGTCGCGCGACGAGCGCGTCGGCACGATCCTTGGCGCGGGTGTAGTTTATCGGCGACCGCATAGCCACCGGCCGCCGCCTGCCGGGAAATTGCCGCGCCGATGCCGCGCGAGCCGCCGGTTACGATCATCACACCAGCCATGTTACCTCCGTCCTGTCGAGATGCGGTCATCTTCGGCTATCCTCTCACATCCGTCAAGTGAGGCACCATCATGCTCGAATTGTCCGCCGAAGCCGCCGCTCTCAAAGAGAAGCTCGAACGCTTCATGCAGGAGCGGGTCTATCCCAACGAGATCCCGCCTGATGGCGCACGACGCACAGTCGGTGGCGATCGAAGCGAAACTCGAAGTCGGAAGCGCGAGGCCAGGGCTTGTGGAATTTCTTCCTGCCCGGCACGCATGGCTCGGGCCTGAGCAACTACGACTACGCGCATCTCTGCGAGATCATGGGCCGCTCCTCGGTCGCGCCGGAGCTGTTCAACTGCAGCGCGCCCGATACCGGCAACATGGAGACGCTCGTCGCTCTACGGCGACGACGCGCAGAAGGCGCGCTGGCTGAAGCCGCTGCTCGAGGGCGAGATCCGCTCCTGCTTCTCGATGACCGAGCCCGACGTCGCCTCGTCGGATGCGACCAACATCCGCACCGCGATCCGCCGCGACGGCGACAGCTATGTCGTCAATGGCCGCAAATGGTGGTCGACGGGCGCCATGGCCCGCGCTGCAAAATCGCCATCGTCATGGGCTGCACCGATGAGGCCGCACGCCAAGCACAAGCGACAGTCGATGATCCTGGTGCCGCTCGATACGCCCGGCGTCAAAGTCGAGCGCGGCCTCCAGGTGTTCGGCTACGACCATCCGCCGGGCGGGCATGCCGAGATCAGCTTTACGAATGTGCGCGTGCCGGCCTCCAACATGCTGCTGGGCGAAGGCCGCGGCTTCGAGATCGCGCAAGGGCGGCTCGGACCCGGACGCATCCACCACTGCATGCGGCTGATCGGCGTCGCCGAGCGGGCGCTCGAAGTGATGGCGGAGCGGGCGACGCAACGCGTCGCCTTCGGGCGGACGCTCGCCGAGCAAGGCGCCGATCCGTCAGGACATCGCCCGCTCGCGCATCGAGATCGAGCAGGCGCGGCTCTTGACGCTCAAGGCCGCGCATATGATGGACACCGTCGGCAACAAGGCGGCGCGGCGCGAGATCGCCATGATCAAGGTCGTGGCGCCCGCCATGGCCTGCACGGTCATCGATCGCGCGATCCAGGTGTTCGGCGCGGCGGGCGTCTCGCAGGACACGTTCCTGGCCGAGGCCTATGCGAAAGCCGCGCTCGCTCCGCCTCGCCGACGGCCCCGACGAGGTGCACCGCGAGGCGATCGCACGCATGGAGCTGGCGCGGTTTGAGAAAGTCGCGCCTTAGTGGCCGAACTCGTCGACATGCTGCCGCAGCACCGGATCGATCGCGGCCGTGCTCGGACGCGTGCTCGCACGGCATATCGAAGGCGATTGGGATAAGCTCACCATCCGCCAGTACCAGGGCGGCCAATCCAATCCGACCTATCTGCTCGATACTGGATCGGCGCGCTATGTGCTGCGAAAGCAACCGCCTGGCGCCGCTGCTGCCGAAAGCCCACCAGATCGACCGCGAGTACCGCATCATGGCGGCGCTCTGGGGCAAGGGCGTGCCGGTGCCGCGCATGCTGCACTATGAGCACCGATGCCGCGATCATCGGCACGCCGTTTTTCGTCATGGCGCATGTCGAGGGCCGCATCGCGCCCGACATGGCGATGGCGGATCTCGCGACGCTCCGAGCGTGTTACCGGTCGCCGAAAACCTCATGCGGACGCTCGCCCGATTGCATTGCCTCGACTGGCGCGCTCTCGGCCTCGGCGATTTCGGCCGGCCGGACGGCTATGCCCGCCGGCAGGTCGAGCGATGGGGCAAGCAGTATGCGGCCTCGCGCACGGCCGATCTCCCTGCCATGGATCGGCTTGGCCAATGGCTCGCCGCGAACACTCCAGCCGACGAGCGCGCGACCATCGCCCATGGCGACTATCGCATCGGCAACATCATCCTTGCGGGCGATCGGCCGGAGATCGCCGCCGTGCTGGACTGGGAGCTGTCGACCATCGGCCACCCGCTCGCCGATCTCGCCTATTGCCTGCTCCCCTATCACATGCCGTTGCGGCGGCATCGCCGGTCCGGGACTCGCCGGACTGGATCTCGCCACCGACGGCCTGCCAAGCGAAGTCCAATCTCATCGAAACCTACTGCACCGCCGCCGGCATCGCCCCGCCGCGCGACCTCGACTTCTTCCTTGCGCTCGCCTTTTTCCGCCTCGCGTCCATCGTCCAGGGCGTCTACGCCCGCGCGCTGCAAGGCAATGCCAGCAGCGCGTCAGCCCATGAGATGGGGCCGCGCGTTGCGGCGCTTGCCGAGGCGGGGCTGGCGGTCGCGACGCAAGTAGCCGTAATGTCCGCCGACCGAGCAAACAGGAATCATCCATGCCCTCCCTCGCCTCCTTCCCCATCACCAAGCGCTGGCCGGCCAAGCATCCCGATCGCATCCAGCTCTACTCGCTGCCGACGCCCAATGGCGTGAAGGTCTCGATCATGCTCGAGGAAACCGGCCTCGCCTACGAGCCGCACTACCATCGACATCATGCAGAACGAGACCTGGGGACCGGAGTTCCTGTCGCTCAATCCGAACGGCAAGATCCCGGCCATCATCGATCCCGACGGCCCTGGCGGCAAGCCGCTCGGGCTCTTCGAGTCGGGCGCGATCCTGCTCTACCTCGCCGAGAAGACAGGCAAGCTCCTGCCGGCCGATCCGGCGCGCCGCTATGAGACCATCCAATGGGTGTTTTTCCAGATGGCCTCCATCGGACCGATGTTCGGGCAGGTCGGCTTCTTCCACAAGTTCGCCGGTAAGGACTATGAGGACAAGCGGCCGCTGCAGCGCTACGCGGCCGAATCGAAGCGGCTGCTCGGCGTGCTCGAGACGCGGCTCGACGGGCGCAAATGGATCATGGGCGAGGACTACACCATTGCCGACATCTCCATGCTCGGCTGGGTGCGCAATCTCGTCGGCTTCTATGGCGCGGGTGAGATTGTCGAGTACGACGATCTAAAGCACGTGCCGGCCTGGCTCGAGCGCGGCCTCGCGCGTCCGGCGGTGCAGCGGGGGTTGGAGATACCGAAGCGGCCATGAGAGAGACAATCGGCTTTGGGCTTTAGGCAATGGGCGATTGGCAGCTATGGGATAAACCGCCGTTGTCAGATCTCAATGCCTGGTGCGTAGTGCCCAAAGCCTAAAGCCAAGTGCCTAAAGCCTCGTCAGGAGCCCCTCCATGCCGAAACCCAACTACCCCAGCGCCTTCCTCCACCCCTTCTCGCATCTTGCCGACCCTGGAAGAGTCCGGCCCCGTCATCGTCGATCGCGGCGAGGGCATCTACATTTATGACGACCGGGGGCGGAAGTATCTGGAAGGGAACTCCGGCCTGTGGAACGTCGTGCTCGGCTTCGACAATCCGCGCCTCATCGAGGCGGCGCAGCGCGCCTATGCGAAGCTCCCGGCCTATCACGCCTTTTTCGGCCGCGTCGGCCAGGCGGCGCTCGATTTGTCGGAACGCCTCGTCAAACTCGCGCCGATGGAAGCTAACCGCGTCTTCTATGCGAACTCGGGCTCGGAGGCGAACGACAGCGTCGTCAAGCTGCTCTGGATTCTGGCCGAGGCCGAAGGCAAGCCGCATCGGCGGCTGATGCTCTCGCGCAAGAACGGTTATCACGGCATGACCATCATGACGTCGAGCTTGACCGGCAAGGACTATGTGAAAACGGCGAGCGGACTTCCCGCTCAGGGAAGTCATTCACCTGACCTCGCCGCATCATTGGCGCGAGGCGCTCGAGGGTGAGAGCGAGGAAGACTTCTCGGCGCGTCTTGCGCTCGAGCTCGAGCAGACCATCCGCAACACCGGGCCGGAACTCTTCGCCGGATTCATCGCCGAGCCGGTGATGGGCGCGGGTGGCGTCATCCCGCCGCCCAAGGGCTACTTCCCGGCCATGCAGAAGGTGCTGCGCAAGTACGGCATCCCGCTCATCGCGGACGAGGTGATCTGCGGATTCGGGCGAACGGGCGAATTCTGGGGCTCGCTCAAATACGGCATCGATCCCGACATGGTGGTCGCCTCGAAGGTGATCACGGCGGGATTCTTCCCGATGGGCGCCATCATCATCTCGAAGGAAATGACCAAGCGGATCGAGAAAGCCTGCGCGGGGATCGAGGAGGTGCCGCACGGATTCACGACGGGTTCCCATCCCGTCGGCTGTGCCATCGCCATGGCCGCCTTGGACGAGATCGAGGCGGGGGCTTTCGAGAATGTGAAGAAGGTGTCGCCGCTATTCCAAGAGCGGCTATGCGCCATGGGCAACCATCCGATGGTGGGTGAAGCGCGCGGCGTCGGCCTCATGGGCGCGCTCGAGATGGTGTCGAACAAGCGGACGAAGCAGCCCTTCGACGGATCGCTCGGCGTCAGCGAACGGGTCGCTCAGGAGGCGCTGAAAAACGGCCTCATCTGCCGGCCGCTCGGCGCCTCGATAGTGCTGGCGCCACCCTTCATCATCAAGCCGGCCGAGATCGAGGAGCTGTTCGCGATCCTCAAGACGACGCTCGATGCCGTGTATGGCGGGCTGGGCAAGAAGGCGGCGTGAGGGCGATCACACGGCACTCCTATGGCACCCCGCCGCCCGTCCATATCGCCGATCTGCCAGCCACGGCCTGCAACAGGCCAAGCCCTGGCTCGGCGGGAGGTATGCGCACGGCGAATTGCATCCGGGGCGGCCAGTGGGTAGCGTGATTGGACCGCAGCGGACCCTGCGGGCCCATTGCGCATCCCCCGGTCAAAGTGGCGCATAACAGAGTCGCGAACTTCATGGCGAAGACAGTAGAGCCCAATTCGTCTTGGTTGAAGCCGCTGTTGGAGCCGCGCTCGATCGCCATCGTGGGCGCCTCCGAAAGGGAAGGTTCGTTCGGGCGAACCACGCTCGAGCAAGCGCTGCTCGGCAAGGCCAAAGTGCCCGTCTATCCTGTCAATCCGAAGCAGAAGGAGATGCTGGGCCTGCCCTGCTATCCCTCCCTCGCCGAGTTGCCGGAGCCGGCCGATCTCGTGATCTTCGCCGTAGCCAATGCGATGCTCGAGGAGCAGGTGGCACTCGCGATCAAGACCGGATGCAAGGCCGGCACCATCTTCGCCAGCGGCTACATGGAGGGCGACAGCGACCCGCCGATGCCGCGAGCGCCTCGCCGAGAAGTCCAAGGCCGCCGGTTTTCCGCTCTGTGGCGCCAACTGCATGGGCTTCTACAATCCGGCCGCCGGCATCAACGCCTCCTGGTATGCGGCCGGGCGCTCTCGAACCCGGCCCGATCGGGCTCGTCACGCATTCGGGCACGCTCTTCATCACGCTCGCCGGCCAACGACGCCCGCTACAAGCCTACAGCCTCGTCGTCTCGCCCGGCCAGGAGCTTTGCGTCACCGCCGCCGACTACATGCACTACATGCTCGACCGGCCCGAGACGAAGGTGATCGCGCTCATCCTGGAGACGGTGCGCGATCCCTTCAGGCTTCATTTCCGCGCTCGAGCGCGCCAATGCGAAAGACGTTCCGATCGTCGCCATCAAGGTGGGGCGGACCGAGACGAGCGCGCACCTCGCCAAGAGCCATTCGGGCGCCATCACCGGCAACGATGCGGCGTATGAGGCGCTGTTCGAGAAACACGGCGTCATGCGCGCCCAGAATGTCGATGAGCTGATGGCGACAGCCATGCTGATGTCGAGCCCGAAGCGCGCCAAGTCAAGGGCGGCGTTGCGGCCGTCCTCGATTCCGGCGGCGCGCGCGGCCTCTTCCTCGACCTGGCCCACGATCATCGGCGTGCCGTCGCCCAGATCAACAAGGCAGACCGAGCAGAAGCTCCGCGACACGCTCGAGTACGGCCTCGACCCGGTCAACCCCGTCGATGCCTGGGGCACCGGCCACGAGTTCGAGCGCCGCTTCCGCGACTGCCTGCAGGCGGTCACCGACGATCCGGATTCCGGGCTCGGCATCTCTCTTCACCGACGTCAGCAACGACAGCGATCCGCTGACACTCGACTTCGCGCGGATCGCCGTCGACGTCGATCGCAATTCGGACAAGCCGGTCATCATGGCCTCACATTGGAGCCAGCTGATGGACCGCGGTATTCCCGCGCAAGATCGTCAAGGACGGCACGCCCTTCCTCGAAGGCACGCAAGAACATCCTGCTCGCGGCCAAGCACGCTTTCGCCTATCGCGATTTCCGCGCGCTGCCCAAGCTCAGCGCGCCCAAGGGCACCGAGCGAAAAGGTGTTGTCGCGCTGGCGCAAGCGGTTGGCCGAGGGCAACGATATCCTGGAGGCCGAGGGCCTGGCGCTGCTCGCCGACTTCGGTATCGCGTGCCGCGCTCGGCGATCGTCGGGTCGGAGGCGGAGCTCGGGGATGCCCTCGGCGGCATGAGCTTCCCAGTCGCGATCAAGACCGCCATGCCCGGCATCCATCACAAGAGCGATGTCGACGGTGTTAAGCTCGGCCTGAAATCGCGCGACGACGCGCTTGCGGCCTATCGCGATCTTATCCAACGCCTCGGGCCGGAAGCGCTCGTCGCGGAGATGGCCAAGCCCGGCACTGAACTCGCGCTCGGCCTCGTCCAGGACGAGCAGTTCGGGCCTGTCATCATTGTCGGCGCCGGCGGCACGATGATCGAGGTTCTGAAGGACCGCCGCGTCGCCTTGCCGCCGATCGATAGCACCGCGGGCGCAGCACCCTGATCGACCGCCTGAAGCTTCGGCCCCTGCTCGACGTGCACCGGAAACGCCCGGCCGCCGATATCGGCAAGCTCGCCGAGACGATCGCCCGCTTCTCGGTGCTGGCGGCCACTCTCGGCGATCTCATCGCCGAGCTCGACGTCAATCCGCTGATCGCCGGGCCCGATTGCGCCGTCGCCGTCGACGCCCTCGTGATCCCGAAACGCTAAGGCCTGATCCCCAAAGGAGAGCCCCATGGAAGCCTTCGACACGCCCGAGGATCACCGCTTCCGTCTGGAGGTGCGCAAATTCTTCAAGGACAATCTGCCCGACAGCATCCGCCAGGGCATGATGACCGGACTTGGCATCGACCGGAAGACGCACGACGACGTGGAACGCAGTGATGCTGAAGCGGGTTGGGCCGCGCCGACCTTCCCGAAGGAGCATGGCGGGCCCGGCTGGAACCTCAAGCAGCAATACATCTACGACCAGGAGCGGTGCGCGGCCTGGGCGCCGATGCCGCTCATCTTCAACATCGACATGGTCGGGCCGATGTTCATCAAATACGGCACCGAGAAGCAGAAGGCCGAGTACATCCCGCGCCTGGTCGATGGACGCGATCACTGGTGCCAGGGATTTTCCGAGCCGGGCTCGGGCTCGGATCTCGCCTCACTCAAATGCCGCGCCGAGAAGAAAGGCGACCGCTGGGTGATCAACGGCCATAAGATCTGGCAGACCGTCGTCTACGACGCCGACATGATGTTCGGCCTGTTCCGCACCGACTCCTCCGGCAAGAAGCAGCAGGGCATCACGGTGCTGATCCTGCCGATGTCGTCGAAGGGTCTGTCGCTGCGCGAGATCCGTCTCATCGACGGCGTCGAGCGGGTGGCGCAATGCACATTCGACAATGTCGAGATCCCGGCCGAGAACCTCGTCGGCAAGGAAGGCGAGGGCTGGAGCATCGCCAAGTATCTGCTGACGCTTGGAGCGTCTCGGCATCGCCGAGGTGGCGCCGTCGCAGGCGAGCCTGAAGCGGTTGAAGGAGCTGGCCTTGGCGGAAGTGCGCGGCAACGAGCCCTTGGGCCGCGATCCGACCTTGCTCGCCGACATCGCCGCCGTCGAAGCCGATCTCGATGCGCTGGAAGCGACCGAGTACCGCTTCCTGTTCGATCCGCAGTCGAATGGCGAGCTCGGGCCGGAGTCCTCCATCCTCAAGATCAACGGCACGCTGGTGCGTCAGCGCCTGACCGAGCTCACCATGCGCGTCGCCGGCCCCTTCGCGCAGACGACTGGCACCGATCTGCCTTCGATGGATGCCGGCGATCCGGCCCGCGCCTACGCGCCATGGTCGACGCGGCATTATCTCAACCACCGCAAGATCTCGATCTACGGCGGCTCGAATGAAATCCAGCGCGGCATCGTCGCCAAAGCCGTGCTGGGGCTTGTAAGGAACATCAGATGCAACAGAGCTATTTCCTCGGCGACGACGAGCGTCTGTTCCGCGACAGCCTCGCCAAGCTGTTCGCCGATAGCGGCTGGTCGGATGCGGAGCGCCGCAAGGCGGCCGCGAGCGATCCGGGCTACGGCGCGCACTGTGTGGAGGAAGCTCGCCGAGGCCGGCGCGCTCGGTGCGTTCCTGCCCGAGAGCGCCGGCGGCAGCGGCGGCAACGGCCTGTCGCTGATGGTGGCGATGGAGGCCTTCGGCAAGGCCTGTTGCCCAAGCCCCTATCCCTGGACGGTCGCCGCCGCGGCACCCTTGCTTGCGGCGGCGGGTGATGCAGGCAGCGCCGCGCTCGGCCGGATCGCCTCGGGCGAGGCCATCGCAACCGTCGCCTTCACCGAGCCGCGCTCGCGCTACGACCTGAACCATGTCGAGACGCGCGCGCAGAAGCGCGGCTCGGGCTCTGTGCTCACCGGCAAGAAAGTCGCCGTGCCCTATGGTGGTGGCGCCGATTGCGTGCTCGTTTCCGCCCGCGTCTCCGGAGACACGCGCGATCCGAATGGCATCGGGATTTTCATGATCGATCCCAAAGCCAAGGGCGTGACGGTCAAATCCTATCTCACCGTCGACAGCGGCCGCGCGGCCGACATCGAGCTCTCGAACGTCGAATCCGCCGGCGTCATCGGATCGCCGGGCAAAGCGCATGCACTCCTCGAGCGCGCCGCCGATCTCGCGACGCTCGCGCTCTGCGCCGAGGCCGTCGGCCATATGCGCGCGCTGCTCGATATGACGGTCGCCTATACGAAAACCCGCCAGCAGTTCGGCGTCGCGCTCTCGACCTTCCAGGCGCTGCAACACCGGATGGTCGACATGTTCGCGGCGACCGAGACCGCGGCCTCGCGCGTGCAAGCCTCGCTCGCCCGTATCGCCGTCACCCGACAGCCCCGTCGATCCGAAAGACGTGGTGATGACGCGCATGACCGTCGACAAATCCGCCCGCCTCGTCGGCCAGGAGGCCGTGCAGCTCCACGGCGGCATGGGCATGACGGACGACCTCATCGTCGGCCACCACTTCAAGCGGCTGACCATGCTGGCCCTGACGCTCGCCGACCATGGCAAGCTCGTCGACCGCTACCGCCTTATCGAGGAAGGGATTCCCGCATGACGATCGAGCTCACGAAAACCGTCACCCTCGAGAAGCGCGGTGCGGTTGCGCTCATCTGGTCCGACAACCCGCCGGTCAACGCGCTCGCCCGCTCGGTGATCAAGGGGCTCTATGCCGGCATCGAGGCGATCGAGAATGACCCCGCCATCAAGGCCGGCATCATCATCTGCCGCGGCTCGACCTATTTCGCCGGCGCCGACATCACCGAATTCGGCACGCCCGAGGATTTCCCGACCTGGCCCGACACCGACCTGAAAATCGACCACTGCACGAAGCCGATCATCTCCGCGATCCACACGCGCGCTTTCGGCGGCGGCTTCGAGATCGCGCTCGTCAGCCACTACCGCATTGCCGAGCAGACGGCCCAGTTCGCCTTCCCCGAGGTCGGCCTCGGCATCATCCCGGGCGCCGGCGGCACGCAGCGCTTTCCCCGCATCGCCGGATTCCCGGCCGCCCTCGACGTCATCCCGAGCGCCCGCGTGTTCGGCGCCGATGAAGCCTTGAAGCTCGGCGCCATCGACAAGGTCGTCGCGCCCGGCACGCTCGAGGCCGAGGCGATCGCCTTTGCCAACGAGATCATCGCCAAGGGCGTCAAGGGCGACGCGCTGCCCCGCGCCCGCAGCCGTACCGATCACCTCGAGGCCGCCCGCAAGTCGCCCGAGATCTTCGCCAAGGCGCGCGAGGCGACCGCCAAGCGCTATCGCGGATTCAAGGGACGGCTGGTCTCGATCGACGCCATCGAGAACGCCCTCAAGATGCCGTTCGACGAAGCCCTCAAGACCGAGGTGAAGACTCTTCGAGGACCTCGCCAAGGAGCCCGAGCATCGCGCGCTCTCCGGCCTCTTTTTCGCCGAGCGCGAGGCCCGCCGCGTGCCCGACCTGCCGAAGGGCACGCCGACCCGCAAGGTCAAGACCGTCGCCGTCATCGGCGGTGGCACCATGGGCCGCGGCATCACGCTCGCCTTCCTCGACCGTGGCTTTCCCGTCCGCCTCATCGAGGTGACGCAGGACGCGTGCGACAAGGCGCTCGCCTATTGCCGGGGCGAGGTCGAGGCGCAGGTCAAGAAGGGCCGCATTCCTGAGGCCGAGGCCAAGGCGCGGATCGAGCGCCTCGAAGGCGCCGTCGGCGTCGACAAGGCTGCAAGGCCGCGACCTCGTCGTCGAGGCCGTGTTCGAGGACATGGGCCTCAAGAAGAAGATCTTCGCCGAGCTCGACCGCGTCATGCAGCCGGGCGCGATCCTCGCCTCCAACACCTCCAACCTCGACATCAACGAGATGGCGGCGGCGACGAAGCGGCCGGGCGATGTCATCGGCATGCATTTCTTCTCGCCCGCCAACATCATGAAGCTGTTCGAGATCGTGCGCACCGACACGACCTCGCCGAAGTACTGGCGACCGCGCTGGAGGTCTCCAAGCAGATCGGCAAGCAGCCGGTGGTGGCGCGCGTCGCCGACGGCTTCATCGCCAACCGCGCCTTCGACAACTACTGGCGCGAGGCCGAGTTCCTCGTCGAGGAAGGCGCCTCCCCCTACGAGATCGACCAGGTGCTCTACGATTTCGGCATGCCGATGGGCCCCTTCGCCGTCGCCGATCTCGTCGGGCTCGATCTCGGCCAGTACATCCGCAAGAACAGCCGCCCGAAGCTGCCGCAGGGCGCGCGCATCTGCTATCTGGAGGACGCCATCGTCGCGCCGGGCCGCAATGGACAGAAAAACGGCAAGGGCTGGTACGACTACGCCGCCAACCCGCGCGCCGGCACGCCCGACCCGGCCGTCGAGGCGATCATTGCCCAGCATCGCAAGGACAAAGGCTTCAACCCTCGCAAGATCTCGCCCGAGGAGATCATCGAGCGGACGATCTACGCCGTCGTCAACGAAGGCGCCAAGGAACTCGAGGACGGCACCGCCATCCGCGCCTCCGACATCGACGTCGCCTCCGTCTACGGCATGGGCTTCCCGAGCTGGCGCGGCGGGCCGATGCAATACGCCGACGAGGTCGGCCTCAAATCCGTCGCCGCGGCCGTCGAGCGCTTCTCGAGAGAGCAAGGCTACTGGTGGCAACCCTCGCGGAAGCTGCTGGAGATGGCGGCGGAAGACGGAAGAAGTTCAATGCGTGAGGTTGTGAGTAGTGAGTTGTGAGTGGTGGAGAGCTATCCGCAACTTCACAACTCACAATTTCACAACTCACATCCTCGACAATCGATCACCTACACGACACAAGGAGCACCACCCCCATGGACATCGCCATCGTCTCGACCGCCCGCACGCCGATCGGCAAGGCCTATCGCGGCGCCTTCAACATGACGCACGGCGCGACGCTCGCCGGCCACGCCGTCGAGCATGCCGTCAAGCGCGCCAAAGTCGATCCGAACGAGATCGACGATTGCGTCATGGGCTGCTCGATGCCGGAGAAGGCGACGGGCTACAACGTGGCGCGGCTCGCGGCCTTGCGCGCCGGGCTCCCCGTCACAGTCGCCGGCACGACCATCGACCGGCAGTGCTCCTCGGGTCTCCAGGCGATCGCGCTCGCCGCCTATCGCGTCATGCACGAGGGCGCCAAGGTCATGGTGGCCGGCGGCGTCGAGAGCATCAGCCTCGTCCAGCCGACCGACTATGACCCGATCGTCAAGGAGGATTGGCTGACCGCGCACAAGCCCGACATCTGGATGAGCATGATCGACACCGCCGAGACGGTCTCCAAGCGCTACAATGTCGGCCGCGACCGGCAGGACGAGTTCGCGCTCGAGAGCCAGCGCCGGACGCTCGCCGCCCAGCAGCGCCGCGCCTTCGACGACGAGATCGTGCCGATGACGGCCGTGAAGGAGAACACCGATCGCGCGACCGGCGCCAAGTCGAAGGAGACCGTGACGCTCTCGGCCGACGAGGGTCCGCGCGAGACGACGCTCGAGAAGCTGCAGTCGCTCAAGCCGGTCATCGGCGAGGGCGGCCTCATCACCGCCGGCAACGCCTGCCAGCTCTCCGATGGCGCCTCGGCCTCGGTGCTGATGGATGCCAAGGAGGCGGCCAAGCGCGGCCTGAAGCCGCTCGGCATCTTCCGCGGCTTCGCGGTCGCCGGCTGCGAGCCCGACGAGATGGGCATCGGCCCCGTCTTCGCCGTGCCGAAGCTCCTGAAGCATCACGGCCTCAAGGTCGAGGACATCGATCTGTGGGAGCTCAACGAGGCCTTCGCCGTGCAGGTGCTCTACTGCCGCGACAAGCTCGGCATCCCGGCCGATCGCCTCAACGTCAACGGCGGCTCGATCGCCGTCGGCCATCCCTACGGCATGACGGGCGCGCGCCTCGACCGGCCACGTCCTCATCGAGGGCCGCCGCCGCAAGGCCAAGTACGGCGTCGTCACCATGTGCGTCGGCGGCGGCATGGGCGCGGCCGGCCTGTTCGAGATCGTGCATTGAGCGCTGACATGTCCGCCGGCGAGGTCGCTGACCGAGCGCCACGGCAAGACGCTCGTCATCACCATGAACCGGCCGAAGGCCAACGCCATCAACCGGCCGTTCAGCCGCGCGCTCTGGCGCGCCTACGACACGCTGCAGAAGGACGACGAGCCTCGTCTGCGGCGTGCTCGATGAGCGCGCTCGATCGCATCTTCTGCGCGGGCTACGACCTGAAGGAGCAGGCAGCCGAGAGCTGGGATCCGGCCTGGGACCACGACCCCGAGACTGGGCCTCGGCCCCGGCGGCTTCGGCGGCATCGCCGAGAACTGGGAGCTGGACAAGCCGGTGATCGCCGCCGTGCACGGCGCGGTCGTCGGCGGCGGCTTCGAGATGGCGCTCGCCTGTGATGTCATCATCGCCGCCGAGGACACCTACTTCATGCTGCCCGAGTTGCAGCGCGGCTTCCTGCCCGATGTCGGCGGCTATCAGTGGCTGACGCGCAAGATCCCGATCAACGTCGCCATGGAGATGATCCTGACCGGACGGCGGATGGAGGTCGAGGAGGCGCAGCGCTGGGGGCTCGTGCACAAGATCGTTCCGAGGTCCGAGCTGAAGGCGACTGCGCTCGAGATGGCCGATCGCATCTCGCAAGGAGCGCCCGCTCGCCATCCGCGCGCTGAAGGCGATCGTTCGCGCGACGCATCACGGCAGCATCGAGGAGGCGCTTCGCCGCGCCAAGCACGGCCAGAGCGGCGTCCCCGTCTTCGAGCAGATGCTGGCGTCGGAGGACTTCATCGAGGGCCCGCGCGCCTTCGCCGAGAAGCGGCCGCCCAATTGGAAGGGCAAGTAGCAACTTGCGCGAGCGCCAGCGCGGCCGGGCGCCGATCAGCCATGCGGAGGCAGATTGGTGCTTTCGCGGCGATCGCGTATTGAGACCCAACCGCACTTCAGGAGGAGCGCACCGCCATGGCCGGACCGGAATACGACTACATCATCATCGGCGGCGGCTCGGCCGGCTGCACGCTGGCCGCGCGCCTCTCGGAGGACCCCTCCGTCTCCGTGCTGTTGCTGGAAGCCGGCGCCAGTCGCGGCGGCTGGCACGACTACTGGAAGATCGAGATGCCGGCCGCCTTCGGCCAAGTCTGGCGCACCGACAAGTACAGCTGGAATTTCGAGGGCGAGCCCGAGCCGCAGCTCGGCGGCCGCGGCGTGTTCCAGCCCCGCGGCAAGGTGCTCGGCGGCTCGTCCTCGATCAACGGCATGTGCTTCATTCGGGGCCATGCGCTGGATTTCGAGCGTTGGGTGCAGGGAGGGCGCGACGGGCTGGTCGTGGCGCGAGGTGCTGCCCTACTTCAAAAAACTCGAGACCTGGGAGGGCGGCGAGAGCGCCTATCGCGGCGGCAGTGGCCCGGTTCGTGTCCGCAAGGGCGACATGGAATGTCCGCTCTACGCGCCGTTCCTGGAGGCCGGCCCGCAAGCGGGCTATCCCGCCTCCGACGACATCAACGGGGCGAACCAGGAAGGCTTCGCCGCCTTCCAAATGAATGTCGACAAGGGCCAGCGCGCCTCGACGGCTCATGCCTATATCCGCGCCAATCCGGGGCGCGCCAATCTCACGATCGCCGACCGGGCGCTGGCGCAGGGCCTCATCCACGAGGGCAATCGCATCGGCGGCGTCACCTACCGGCGGGGCGGTGCAGTCTGGTCAGCGCGCGGGCGCGGCGGGAAACGATCCTCGCTTCGGGTTCCACCAACTCGCCGCAGCTCTTGATGCTCTCCGGCATCGGCCCGGCCGCGCAGCTGCGCGAGCACGGCATCAAATGCACGGTCGATCTGCCGGGCGTCGGCGCCGATCTGCAGGACCACCCGGTTGTCTACATGAAGTTCCTCGTCGACAAGCCTGTGTCGGTCGCCAAGTATCTCCGGAAGGATCGGATGCTGCTCACAGGTGCGCGCTGGATCGCGACGCATGGCTGGGCCCGGCGCAACGAACCATGTCGAGACTTGCGCGCTGGTGCGGAGCGAGCTCGTCCGTTCCCCACGCCGATGTCGAGATCCAGTATCTCGCCTTCGTCGCCAATCGCGACGGCTCGATCAATCAGAATGTCCACGGCTTCACGATGTGTATCGGCGAGGCGCGGGTCGACAAGGGCGGCTCGGTGACGTTGCGCTCGGCCGATCCGTCGGCGCCGCCGCGCATCTTCTCGGGCTTCATGACGTCGGAGAAGGACACGAAGCTGCTCCGGCGCTCCGTCGAGATCGGCCGCGAGGTCGCCGCGCAAAAGGCCTACCGGCCATTCGGCATCAAGGAGATCGAGCCGGGGCCGGAGGTGAGGTCGGCGGCCGAGATCGAGGGCTATCTGCGTGGCAATGTCGAGGGTGACTTCCACCTGACCAGCACCTGCAAGATGGGCAACGACAAAATGTCCGTCGTCGATCCGCAACTCAAGGTGCATGGCATCGAGGGCTTGCGCGTGGTCGATGCTTCCGTCATGCCGAGCCTCATCAGCGCCAACACGAATGCGACGACCATCATGATCGCCGAGAAGGCCGCCGACATGATCCGCGGCCGGCCGCCGCTGCCGAAGGCGGATGTACCTTTACCGGCCTGAGGAAAAGCGATGACAGCAAGCTTCGATTTCTCCGGCGAGCATGTGCTGGTGACCGGCGCCAGCCACGGCATCGGCTTTGCCGTGGCGAAAGCGTTCGCGGCGGCGAAGGCGGAGGTCGCCATCTCTCGTCGACGGCGGACATCGAGACGGCCGCGGCAGAGATCGAAAGTGCAACGGGACGCAAGGTCCGTGCGCTCGTCGCCGACATCGCCGATCGCGCGGCCGTCAGCCGCGCGATGAGCCAGCTCTCACGCCTCGACGTGCTCGTCAACAACGCGGGCCTCGAGCTCATCACGCCGATCGACGAGCCGGGCGAGGAGGTCGAGATAACCTTCGACCGCATCATCGATATCAATGTGAAGGGCACCTACTACGTCACCCGCGATGCGCTGCCCAAGATGCGCGAGGGCGGTCGCATCATCATCACCTCCTCCGTCTGGGGAAAATCGCCGGCACCGGGTTTTTCGGCCTATGCGACGTCGAAGCACGCGAATATCGGCTTCATGCGGACGCTGGCCAAGGAACTCGGCCCCAAGGGCATTCGCGTCAATGCGATTTGCCCCGGCTGGGTCGAGACGCGCGCGGCGATGCGCTCGCTGAAGCGTATTTCAAATGCTGAAGGGCGGCCGGAGGCGGAGATATTGGCGCAGATCGTCGGCGGCCAGGCGCTGCCCGGTCTCATGCAGCCGGACGATGTGGCGAGCCTCTATCTCTACCTCGCCTCACCTGTCGCCCAGAACATCACCGGCCAGGCGATCAATGTGGATCGCGGCGAGGTGATGGCGTGAGGCCTGAGCGATGAGCGAGCCAGGTCACATGGAATCGTGCATTCGCTCTTGAGTATTGGCTTTGAGCACGTTCTTACGGCGAACCGGCTTCCACTTTGCCTGAACGTGCTCTAGTCCTGCCTGACCTCCCGGCGGAGCGCGAGCATCGATGCGATCGTCGCTTGGAGGCCGGAAGGGTCGAGCACGGGCAGCGAGCAGATCCGATTGGAGCACGCAAACGCCGCGGCCTGATCGAGCTCCGGATAGGTCACATCGGCGTTGACCATCGGGCCTTCGTGCCGATCCCACCAATCGATCCGCTTGTAGACCCCCGGCATGGCGCGCGCCGCGCGATGTAGACCGGCGGCCGCGGCATCGCCCTTGCCTCCAACAACCGTGATGTGCATGGGCTCGATGGTGATCTCTGCATCGGCGAGCAGGATACCGGCCGCGTTGCCGACGAAGGATGTCAGCTCTTCAGAGGCCAGATAGCGCATGCCGTGGCGGGCCCGCGCGTGATCGGCCTCCCGGCCCGAGTAGCGGGCCAACAGATTGAAGAAACGCGTCGCGGCAACCGTCTCGTCGAATTGCACGAAGGGTTTGGCCAACGCGCCGACGCTCGCCTCTGGCGTCTTGGCCGCGACAAATCCGCCACCGGACTCTTTGAAGGCCGCGCCCGCGAAGTCGCCGGCGGCGAGTGCTGCGGCGAGCCATCGGCGCGAGCCGGTCGCTGCATAAAGATCGAGGGCCGCCTGTCCGACGGCAATCGTATCGCCGAGGAAGGGCCCGCCGCGATCGGCCTCGTCGTGCCTGTAGCCGCCGCCTGCGAGCTGGCGATGGGTCACGACCCAATCGAGCGCACGCTCGGCTGCCGCGAGGACCGACGGATCGCCAGTCGCTGCATAGTAGGTCGCGAGACCGCTGACCGCCCAGCCATTCTCGCGGGCATAGAGATGCATGTCGATGCGCGGCATGCCGAGCTTGCGGCGACCGGCGTCGTCGAGGGCATAGAACGCATGCCCATCCGTCCGGCTGTCGAGATCGGCGTCCTGGCTGACGTAGAAAGCGCCTTCCGGGCTCCGCAGGAAGGCCATGAGATAGACCTCGATGGCACGCGCGGCCGCCAGATGGCGCGCATCGCCCCATCGCAGATACGCCTCGCTCAGCTGCCTCAAATAGCTTGCCTGATAGGACATGATCTTTTCGAAATGCGGCGATCGCCAATCTGGCTCGTCGGAATACTGATAAACTCCGCCCCAGACCGGATCGATCAGGTTCAGCGCCTGGTCGAACGTGCGCCGCGCCATCCGCTCGGCCTCCCCATCACCGGCCGATGCCAAGGTCAGCGCCAAGTCCATGTTGTCGGCTAGAATGAGCTTGTGAACGCTGCCCCACCCGGCATTCTTCTCGTCGAAGGTCGACCGCCATTCGGCGACCAGCCGGTCGCGTGTCGCCGGCGCCAGATAGGCGGACGCAGCCGGTGAAACCGGGGCAAGCGCGGTTGCCGATGGACCGGGTGAAGGATCATCGATGATCGCCTGCAGGAGTGCCGCCATCCGCTCCGGCGGTATGTAGCCGCGCAGCTTGACGATCTCGGTGCCGTCTGGAGCGAACACGATGGTGGCGGGCCATCCCCAGTTGCCGTATCGGCTGGAGAGATCGGGATTGCGATCCTGGTCGACGCGAACCGGAATGTAGCGGGCCGCCATCAGCGCGACGACCGCCGGATCGCGATAGGTCGTTTCCTCCATGACATGGCACCAGTGGCACCAGACGGCCTCGAGGTCGAGTAGAACGAAGCGGTTCTCGGCCTTCGCACGCGCGAACAGCGCACCGTCCCAATCGGCCCAGACCGTCTGCGCGGCCGCACCGCTTGAAACGGTCGTCAATCCGGTCAGGGCGGCCATCATTGCGGCGCGCAAGAGCGAGGTAACTTCGAGCACGCTTCGTCCTTTGAGGAAGCCGGCAAGGCTCGCCGATAACTCCAGCGAGGAACCGCGCACGGCGAAAAATACTTCAGTGCGCCCGCCGGGACCGCGGCGTGACATGTAACCCAATGTTGCTCGAGCGCCGGATCGGTCGCGCCGGCCCGGCGCTCGGCACCTCCGGTCAGCCGATGATCTTGCCGCCAAGATACTTGCACGCGGCCTTGGTCTTCATCACGAAGCCCTGGCCCTTGCAAGCGTTCAGGCCCTTGCAGGCGCTCGAGCCTGTCTTGCAGGCGCTTTGGCCCTTGCAGGAATTGAGGCCGGCACACGGCACTTGCGTCAGATCGGCGTGCACGACCGATGTCGTCACGGCACCACTGAGAAGCAACGTCGCTGCGGTGAGCGCGATCGCCGCGCCCGAGGTCTTGACGAGTCTCATATTCGATCTCCCTAGTCTCACGTGCCGCGAGCCGACACCACGCAACCTTACGGCCAGAGCCGAGCCAGCGCGCCACAACACGTTGTGAGGCCGCGTCAACTGTACGTGACCGATCTGTGATCTGCATGCGAGACAGCGGCGTGCAAGCATAGGCACGCGGCTACATGCGGTTTTCCTCCACCGCAAAGCATGCCACCACATTGGCGCCGTGCTGCGTCAGCTCCGGCGACCTCGCGGCGGCAGCGGTCGAAGGCGTGGGGGCAGCGGGGATTGAAGGCGCAGCCGGTGGGCGGATTGAAGGGCGACGGCAGCTCGCCCTCGAGGCGGATGCGCTTGCGGCGCGCCTTGGGATCGGCAACCGGTGTCGCCGACAGCAGCGCCTGCGTGTAGGGATGCCGGGGCTTGGCGAAGATCTGCTTCACCGGCCCCATCTCGACGGCGCGGCCCAAGATACATGACCATCACGTCGTCGGCGACGTGGCGGACGACCGAGAGGTCGTGGCTGATGAACACGTAGGTGAGCCCGAAGCGCCTGCTTCAGATCGGCGAGCAAGTTCAACACCTGCGCGCGGATCGACACGTCGAGCGCGGATACCGGCTCGTCGAGCACCAGCACCTTGGGCTCGAGCATCAGCGCGCGCGCAATGGCGATGCGCTGGCGCTGGCCGCCCGAGAACATGTGCGGATAGCGGTCGTAGTGCTCGGGCCGCAGGCCCACCTTCGCCAGCATGTCGCGCGCCTTGGCGCGACGCGCCTCGCGCGGCATATCCGTGTTGATCTCGAGCGGCTCTTCGAGCGCGGTGCCGATCTTCTGCCGGGGATTGAGCGAGCCGTAGGGATTCTGAAACACGATCTGCACGGTCTTGCGGAGTCGCTTCAGGGCTTCGGGATCGCCACCGGACACAACGCTCCCGTCGATCACGAGCCGGCCCGCCGTCGGCCGCTCGATCATGGTGAGCATGCGCGCGAGCGTCGACTTCCCGCAGCCGCTCTCGCCGACGATGGCGAGCGTGCGCCCGGCGGCGACGTGGAACGTCACGTCCTCGACGGCCTTCAGCACCGCCGGCGCGGTGAACATGCCGCGCGACACCTGATAGTGCTGCGTGACGCCCTCGGCCTCGATGACGATCTCGCTCATGCCGGCGCCTCCGCCAGTGCGTCCTGCAAGGGCGTGTGGCAGAGCGCCTCGCCGAGATCGGGGCCCATGCGCGGCGGCTCGATGGATGCGGCAGGCCTCGCTCGCGATGCTGCAGCGCGGATTGAACAGGCAGCCGTTGGGACGATCGTGCAAGCCCGGCACCACGCCCGGAATGGAGGCGAGCCGGCCGCCGCCGCTGCGCTCGGGCAGCGCCGCGAGCAAGCGCCGCCGTGTAGGGATGGCGCGGCGTCTCGAACAGCGCGTCGACCCGCTGCCGCTCGACCTGCTGGCCCGGCATACTGCACGATCACCCGCTCGGCCGTCTCGGCGACGACGCCCATGTCGTGCGTCACGAGGATCAGCGCGTTGCCGGTCTCCTTGCGAAGCGCGACGAGGAGATCGAGAATCTGCGCCTGGATCGTCACGTCGAGCGCCGTCGTCGGCTCGTCGGCGATGAGCAGCTTCGGCTTGCAAGCGATGGCGATGGCGATCATGACGCGCTGGCACATGCCGCCCGAGAGCTGATGCGGGAACTGCTTCAGGCGGCGCTCCGGCTCGGTCATGCCGACGGCCTTCAAGCAGCTCGACCGCCCGCGCGCGCCGCTCGGACTTGCCGAGGCCCATATGCTCGCGCAGGCTCTCCTCGATCTGGAAGCCGACGGTGAAGCACGGATTGAGGCTCGCGACCGGCTCCTGGAAGATCATGGCGATGTCCTTGCCGATGATCTGCCGCCGCTCGGCCGCCGTGATGCCGAGCAGGATTTGCCGTCGAACATCATGCGGTCGGCGGTGACCGTCGCCGTCCACGGCAAGAGCCCCATCACCGCCAGCATGGCGACCGACTTGCCCGAGCCGCTCTCGCCGACGATCGCCAGCACCTCGCCGGGATCGATCGTGAAGTCGCAGGCATCGACTGCGCGGAATGGTCCGCTCGCCGTGGCGAACGCGACCGTCAGGTTTTTCACATCGAGCAGCGGCATCAGGCTACCTCGCTCTGGGCGTCGCGAAGCTCGCGCGCTCGGCCATCAGGCGGCGCTCGAGCTCGAGGCGCTGCTCGGCGAGACCCAATCGCGACCGGCGCGAGTAGGTCTCGATCGCCTCGATGGCGATGCGGCCGGCGATGTGCTGGTCGCGCACGAGGCCCAGATACTCGGCGAGATATTTGCGCTGCCGCTCGGCATCGAGATTGCGGAAGATCGGATTGCGCATGTCGGCGACCATGGCCTTCGCCTGCGAGGCGAGCCGGTAGTAGAGCACGACCTCCTGCATGACGTCGGTCGGCAGGATCGAGATGTCGGCCTTGATCGACTGGAACACGAAGTCGGCCTCGTCGACGCTCGCGAACGGCATGCTGACCGAGAGCGCGTAGGCCTGCTCTTCAGGCGTGATCTGGCTCGCGGTGGCCGCCGTTCCCGACATGATCTCGGCATGGATCGCGGTCATCAGATCGAGCTGGCGGCGGCGGCGCCGGCGATTGTCGAGCGCACGCGGCAGGATGATCGCCAGCATGCTGCCGATGAGGGTCGCCGCGATTCCGACGATGACCGCGCCATCCGGGATCATCTCAGCTCCGCTTGAGCTTGGGGTCGAGGGCATCGCGAAGCCCATCGCCCATGAGATTGATGGCGAGCACGGTGATGAGGATGGCAAGGCCCGGGAAGGCCATGATCCAGGGCGCGGCCTGGATGAATTCGCGGCTATCGGCGAGCATGGCGCCCCATTCGGGCGTCGGCGGCTGCGCGCCGAGGCCGAGGAAGCCGAGCCCCGCCGCCTCCAGGATCGCGTCCGAGATGCCGAGCGCCGCCTGCACGATGAGCGGCGGCAGGCAGTTCGGCAGCACGGAGCGCAGCATCAGCCGGATCGGCCCGGCGCCGGCGACGCGGGCCGCGATCACATAATCCTTCGTCAGCTCGGACAGCGCCGAGGCGCGCACCAGCCGCACATAGCGCGGCAGATAGACGATCGTCACCGCGATGATCGTGTTGGTGAGGTTGGGCCCGATCACGGCGATGATGAGGATCGCCAGCACCAGCGAGGGGATGGAGACGATCAGATCCATGATGCGGACGATCACCACCTCGACGATGCCGCGCGCGAAGGCCGCGATCAGTCCCAGCGCCACGCCGATGACCGCCGACACGAGCCATCACGGCGAAGCCGATGAACAGCGAAATGCGCGAGCCGTAGATGATGCGCGAGAGCATGTCGCGGCCGAGCGCGTCGGTGCCGAGGACGATAGCGCCAATCGCCGCCCGCCATCCAGGCCGGCGGCAGCTTCGTCGACTCGCGGAACTGCTCGATGGGCGAATGCGGCGCGATGAGCGGGGCGAACAGCGCCATGAGGATGATGGAGACGACGAGCACGAGCCCGGCGACGGCGCCGCGGTTCTCCGAGAACGAGCTCCAGAACTCCCGGATCGGCCCTGGCGGCCTGCGCTCCTTGATGCGCGGCACGACGGCCTCAACCATGGCGGATCCTCGGATTGATGAGGCCGTAGAGCATGTCGATGCCGAGGTTGACGAAGATGACGAGGCCGGAGATCAGCATGATGCCGCCTTGCAGCGCCGGATAGTCGCGCCGGCCGATGCTCTCGATCAGCCATTTGCCGACGCCGGGCCAGGAGAAGATCGTTTCCGTCAGCACCGCGCCGCCGAACAGCGTCGTGATGGAGAGGCCGATGGTCGTCACGACCGGGTATCAGCGCGTTGCGCAGCGCGTGCAGGCCGACGACGCGCCAGGGCGACAGCCCCTTCGCGCGCGCCGTTCTGACATAGTCCTCCTGCAGCACCTCGAGCATGGAGGAGCGCGTCATGCGGGCGATGACGGCGAGCGGCACGGTGCCGAGCACGATGGTCGGCAGGATCAGGTGCCGGACGGCATCGAGGAAGGCGCCCTTCTGGTCGGCGCCGACGAAGAAGGCCGTGTCGATCAGCATGAACCCGGTCGTCGGCTCGAAATAGTACTTGATGAGATCCATCCGGCCCGACACCGGCGTCAGGCCGAGCGTGTTCGACATGAAGAGGATGAGGATCAGATCCCCACCAGAAAATCGGCATCGAGTAGCCGGTGAGCGCCACCGTCATCAGCGACTGGTCGAAGATGCCGCCGCGCTTCACCGCCGCGATCACGCCGGCGGGAATGCCGAGGATCACCGCGAACAGCATGGCGCAGAGCGACAGTTCGAGCGTCGCCGGAAAGAGCGTCGCGAACTCGGTCAGCACCTTCTGGTTGGAGATGATCGAGGTGCCGAAGTCGCCGGAGAGGATCTGCCCGGCATAGTCGAGGAACTGCTTCCAGATCGGCTGGTCGAGGCCCATCTCGTGGCGGAGCAGCTCGAGCCGCTCGGGCGAGATGCCGCGCTCGCCTTTCCTCACCTCGATCGGATCGCCCGGCACCAGGCGGATCATCACGAAGGTCAGGAACATGAGCGCGAGGAAGGTCGGGATCGTCAGCGCGGCGCGGCGCAGCAGGAAGCGGATCATGGCGAGGTGGCCCCCGTACCCGCGACCATACGACTGACCCTGGACGCGACCCGCATTCTCACTCGCAATTCTTCAAAGCTGTACCCGCTCCAGTCTATGTCGGCGGCCCGCTCGATTGTAAAGCCTGGACCGGCCTTAGAGCGCTATTCGATCTGATGGAATGAGATCGGCGCTCTAAAGCGGGTTCAGGCGAAGTGGACACCGGTTCGCCGCAGAACGTGCTCAAAGCCAAGAGTCAGCACGTTCAGGCGAATTGTGAACCGGTTCGCCGTCCGAACGTGCTCAAAGCCAAGAAGCGAGAATTCGTGACCCGCAGGTTTGATCTCAAAGTCCCGCCGCCATGCCGCCATCTACCGCGAGCCCCGAGCCGGTGATGAAGGCCGCGTCATCGGAGGCGAGGAAGAGCGCGGCACGGGCCACGTCATCTGGCGAGCCAAAGCGCTTCAAGGGCGTCTGGTCGAGCAACACCTCGCTGAAGCGCGGATTCTTCAGCACGCGCTCCGTCAGCGCCGTCTCGATGAAGCCGGGTGCCAGATAATTCACGCGGATGCCGAAGGGCGCGTATTCGACGGCCAGAGCCCGCGTCAGCGCCGACACCGCGCCCTTGGTCGCCGAGTAGGCAGCGAGCTGTCGCAAGCCCCGAGAGGCCATGATCGAGGAGAGGTTGACGATCGAAGCCCGGCCTGAGGTGCGCAGCAAGTCGAAGCAATCGCGCGATAGCCTCACGACGCCGTCCAGATTGACGCCGCGGATTTTCTCCCAGTCCTCGTCCTTCAAGTGCCGGAAATCCTCGCGCACGTTGAGGCCGGCATTGTTGATCAGGACATCGAGCTTGCCGCGGCTCGCCTTCACGCGCTGAATGAGCAGCGCCACATCGGCCCGCGCCGTCACATCGACCGAGAGCGCCTCCGCTTCGCCCATCATGGCAACGATTTCTTCGGCACAGGCACGCGCCGCCTCGCCATCGATGTCGGTGACAAAGACGAATGCGCCCTCGGCGGCAAGCGATTGGGCTATCGCCCGGCCGATGCCGGCACCGGCCCCGGTAACGATTGCCGTCCGGCCTTCGAAACGCATGTGTCGGGCTCCCTCTGAGACGTTCGCTGCTTAGAGCACGTTCAGGCAAAGTGGAAACCGGTTTGCCGCAAGAACGTGCTCAAAACCGAAGAATCTAGAGCGGGTTCATGATTTCGCTTGGACTGAACCCGCTCTAGCCTCTGGCGGCGAGCCATACAAGGCCGCAACTCCGGCATTCCGCCGTCAACCATACCGGGGTCCGGACACGCCTGCCGCAGCCATCGCCATTGACGGCGATTTCGGGCGGGGCCTACAGCAGTCTGGAGAATGGAGGGGCCAGTCGATGGCAGATGGCGGCAAGCGCGTTAGGCGAGGACGATCGGGGGCGCTGCGTGCCCGGCCGAACGTCTCCGATGTCGCCCGCCGCGCTGAGATCTCCGCGGCGACCGTCTCACGCGCTTTCAATACACCCGAAGTCGTCTCTCCCGAGGTCCGCGAGCGCGTGTTCGCCGCGGCGCGCGAGCTCGGCTACGCGCCCAACGCCGCCGCCAAGGCGCTCCGCCTGCAGCGCACCCACACGATGGGCGCCATCGTGCCGACGCTCAACTACGACATCTTCGCGCGCATGCTGAATGCTTTCCAGGCGCAACTCTCCGGCGCGGGGCAGATGGTGTTCCTGCTGACGACCGGCTTCGACAACCGGCGGCTCTTCGAGCCGGCGCGGCTGTTGATCGAGCGCGGCGCGGAGGCGCTGCTGATCGTCGGCCGGATCGATGATCCGGCCTTGGAGACCTTGCTCATCGAACGCCACATCCCGACCGTCACCACCTATTCCTATCTCGCCCGCAACCGCATCCCCTCGATCGGTTTCGACAACTATGCGGCGAGCCGCCAGCTCATCGACTATCTGATCGGCCTCGGCCACCGAAAGCTCGCCATGATCGCAGCCGCCACCGGGGGCAATGATCGCCAGCAGGCGCGCGTCCGGGCGTTCCGCGACGCCGCCAAGGCATCTGGCTTGTCGGCCAACGCCCATGTCGTGGAGGTTTCCCACGCCATCGCGGATGGGGCCGCCGCCATGCGCCGGATCGCGGCCGAGCATCCGGGCGTCACAGCGATCGTCTGCAATTCCGATGTCATCGCGCTCGGCGCGCTCGCCGAGGCGAAACGGCTGGGCTTGCGCGTGCCCGACGACATCTCGATCACCGGTCACGACGATCAGGAGATGGCGGCCCTGACCGAGCCGCCGCTCACGACGATCGCCGTGCCGGCTCAGGAGATGGGCGTGCGCGCGGCGGAGGCGCTGCTGGCGGCGACCGGCAGCGGCGCGCCGGTGGCGGCCGTGAAACTCTCGACCTCGCTGATCATCCGCGGGTCGACAGGTCCGGCGCCGGGGAGGCGGAAGCGAGGGATGTAGGCCGATCGTGTTGAGGGTTCCGGACGCCGGCCCAGGTGCGCGTGGCCTCGTCCGTGTGGGCCGGCATCCGGAACCCTCAACAGGAACCGCCGGAAAAGGAATCGGCACCGATGAGAAGTCCGATCCCGAGTCGACAGCCCAAGAGGCGTATGGATGATCGAGGCTCGGCATTGATATCCGCCTTCCGGCCGCGGGGCGTCAATTCTGAGAAAACGTCGCATGACCGGCAACATGGTGCGCCGATCGACCGCCCGCATGATAGACTGCTTGCTTGCTGACGACTCGAGGGCTCGATGAGCAGATTGCACGTGGACGCCGAAAGCCACAACGTCGATCGCATCGGGTGGCTACGCGCGGCGGTGCTCGGCGCCAACGACGGCATCGTCTCGACGGCAAGCCTGATCGTCGGCGTTGCCGCCGCGTCCGCGAGACCGGCCGACATTCTCTTGACGGGCGTGGCAGGGCTTGTCGCGGGCGCGATGTCGATGGCGGCAGGAGAGTATGTGTCGGTCAGCTCTCAGTCCGATACGGAGCATGCCGACCTCGCACGAGAGACCAAGGAACTCGCAAACACGCCGGAATTCGAGCGCGAGGAACTGGCCCAAATCTATGTGAAACGTGGCGTCGATCACGACCTCGCCATTAGGGTCGCAGATCAACTCATGGCAAAGGACGCCTTGGGGGCACACGCGCGCGATGAGCTTGGAATTTCCGAGATCAGCACGGCTAGACCTGTGCAAGCCGCCCTGACTTCGGCAGCTACATTCGCGGTCGGCGCGGCGATGCCCTTGGCCATGGTTCTCATTGCCCCTGTCGACAAACTGGTGGTCATCGTCACCATCGCCTCGCTGGGCTTCCTCGCACTCTTGGGTGCCGTTGGCGCCAAGGCCGGAGGCGCGGATATCGTGAAAGCGACAGCACGCGTCACGTTCTGGGGCGCCCTCGCCATGGCCGCCACCGCTGGCATAGGGAAGCTATTCGGGGCAGTCGTCTAGTGGTGCGATGCTGACGGATGAGTCCTCATCCGTCAGCTGACGCAACTGGCCAGATCGAGATTCTACCCGGAACCCGCTCTACCCCGCCGGCTCGGGTGGCCAGCGGTCAAGCATGGGTTCGGCAGTGAGCGGAGTACGCATGGCGGCGAGCATCCGCTCGAAGACGTCGAGGGGGCCGAGCTTGCCGGACTTGAGGCAGAGCGCAAAGGGCGCGCTCGTGCGGGCGATGGCGCGCGACATGCCCAGGCCCATATAGGGGCCGACCTCGAGCGAGGTCAGTCTGAGGGCAGCCACCACCGACCCCGAGGTCTCGCCGCCGGCGACGACCAGTCGGCGGATGCCGAGGTTGGTGACGAGCGTTTTTGCAAGCGAAGAGAGTATGGCCTCGGCTCTTGCTGCCGAGTCCTCACGGCCATGGCGCGCCTGCAAATTCGCGACCTCGGCGTCAGCTGCTGCCGTGCTGATGGCAAAATCGCGGCCCTCGGCGATGGCGGTGCGCGCAAAGACAAGAGCCTGCGCGACGACATCCTCACCCGCAAAGGCCCGCGCAAGATCGAGCGTCAGCACGGGATGCCGCTCGACAAAGCGCGCGAGCTGATGGCGCGTCTGCTCGGCGACACTCCCGGCAAGCACGGCGCCTGGCCCGTCGATGCCGGGGAGCGAGATCGGGGCAGGTTCGGCGAGCCCGCGCTCGAACCAGATCGGCGGCAGATGCGCCGCGAACGAGGAGTTGCCGGTGAGCAAGGGCATATCGGCTGCGGCGCGCGCGATGGCGGCCAGATGCGGTTCGGCGAGCGTGTCGGCGAGTTGCAGCGGCACGCCCGCCTCGGCCAGCGCATCCGACCGCGCACGGATCGCCTCGGGCCCCTCCTCAACGACGCTGTGATCGATGAGACCGGCCTTTCGCGTGCTCTGCTCTTGCAGCACGCGCACCAAGTTCGAAATCCGTCATCGGCGTCAGGGGATCGAGGCGCTTGGGGACTCGGAGAGTAGTGTTCCTCCGCCGAACATGTGGCCCTGGTAGACGGTCCGCCCGGTCTCGCAGAGCGCTGGCGCGAAGATGGCCTGCCGAGCACCGAGCCGATCGATGAGCGCCTCGGCGCAGGGGCCGATATTGCCTTGGGGCGTGGAATCGAAAGTCGCGCAATACTTGAAGAAGATCTGCCGCGCACCACGATCGATCAGCTTCTCGGCGGCGGCGGTCACCAGCGCGACAGCCTCGGCCGCCGGAATGACGCGAGTCTTCTGCGCGATGACTTGCGCCTGCGCTTGCGGATCGAGCGTCGCGTCCGGCCCGATGCCGAACCCAGTTCTCATACCCCGCGCCACCAGCATCGAGGCGAGCTCGATGCCGCCGGTCAGATCGTCGGCGATGGCGCCGAGGAGGAGTGGCATGTCATTGCTTTCGCCGTCGAATGTCCGCGCTCAAAACCACATATCCTTCACGCACCTTCCATCGCGCGGCAGATCGTCGAAGGCAACGAGGCCCTCGAAATGGTCGATGGGAAGATGCGCGACCGGATCGGGCTCGGCGAGCCGCAAGTTGACGGCGATGCGGCGCCGCCCCTGCTCGTCGAGCTGGAGACCCCGCCAGGCGGAGACGCATCCGCAGGTGGGGCAGAAATGGAATTCCAACGCCGGCCGCTTGACGTCCTTGCGCGAATAGATCGTGCTCGGGCCGGAGATTCTTGATCCGCTCGCCCTCGTAATCGTAGATCCACAAGGTCCCGTAGCGTCGGCAGAGCGTGCAATTGCATGCGGTGACGCTCTCCGGCATGCCGTCGAACGTCCAGGAGATGAGGCCGCAGTGGCAGGTGCCGGTGAGCATCGCGGTCTACTCCGGAGAAAACGAGACCGGCTAGGGTGTTTCCGTTTTTCGTTGAATCACTTCAACACCCTAATTCCTTGCTTTGTCGTGCTTCTTCTCGGAAAACCGCTTCGGATCCCGGCCTTCGCCGGGACAGGCTCTTTCCGGAAGCACTCTAAGCGCCGGTCTCGCGGACCCGGTTTACTTCGAGGCACCGGTGTAGAGTTCCTGCAACTTCGCCTCGGTGCAAGTCATGACAGCCATTGTCAGGGCGGCGCCCTTCTGGCCGGCCTTGGTGGCGTCGGCCTTGCACTTGTCGTTGATGGCCTGGGCAAGGGACGTCCGCAGCGCCTTGATGTTTCCCTGCAGGCACGCCTTCTTGTCGGCATCCGCCGCCGCCTTGCAGTCCTTGAGCGCGGGCGCTGCCGCAAAGGCCGCCGGCGCAATGGCCGCGACGCAGAGGCAGAGAGCAATCGAAAGTCCAACAGTCTTCAGCGTCATAGCCATGGTCCTCTTGCTTGCGTGTGGGTCTTGCGAAAGGGAGAGCGACTGCCGTGGCAGCCGAAGGGGGTCCGAATGATCAGCCGAGCCACCGCGATAGGGGCTCACCTGGCACATCCTAGAGCGCTATTCGATCTGACGGAATCAGATCGGCGCTCGAGGTTATTGGTTTTGAGCACTTTCTTTCGACCAACCGGTTCCCACTTGGTCGGAAAGTGCTCGAACGATTGTCGAAAGACCAGGCAGGCTGCCACCATTTCAGAAATCACAGCCAATTTCCACGTCACCGGAACACTTGATACCGACTTGTGGAAACAATGTGGTCAAACTGACGTTTTCAGGCGGGATCGGCCAAATGGCGGCGCCGTATCTAAGGACGAACCCGGACATGTAGGGGGCGATCCGGCTGATAAATCCGGCGTTGTCTCTGATCCGCTTGCAAAATCCGGTGGGCCGGGTTGCACGGCGGGCGGTATTCCCCCTTTGCCCTCTTCCCATCACTCCCACTAGGCTGCCTCGGCACAAAGGGAGATCAGCATGGCAAGGTCGGCGGCTAAGGTCACGGTTCTAGGCGCGGGTTTGATCGGGGCCGGCTGGGCCGCGCGGTTGAGCTACGGCGGCCATGAGGTTGGGTTCTACGACCCCTCGCCAAATGTCGAGAAGCGCGCCCGCGAGGTCATCGGTCGGGGCTTAAAGGCGCTGTCGGCCCTCGGCGGCAAGCGCAAACCCGCGGCGATCCACTTCACGACCGATCTCGACGAGGCCCTCGACGGCGCCGCCTTCGTCCAGGAGGCCGCACCCGAGCGCCAGGACGTGAAGCGCGATCTCTTCAAGCGCGTGAGCAAGGCGCTTGCCCCCGATGTCGTCATCGCCTCCTCCTCCTCCGCCTTCCTGCCGACGAAGCTGCAGAAGGGCATGACGAACCCTGAGCGCATCCTGATCGGTCATCCCTTCAATCCGGTCTACCTCATTCCCCTTTGCGAGATCGTTCCCGGCAAGGCGACGTCGAAGGCCGCAGTCAAGAAAGCCAAGGCGCTCTACGATGCGATCGGTATGCATTCGCTGATCATGGACAAGGAGATCGACGCCTACATCGCCAACCGGTTGCAGGAGGCGCTGTGGACGGAGGCGTTGCACTTGATCGATCGCGACATCGCCACCGCCGGCCAGATCGACGATGCCGTCGCCTACGGACCCGGCCTCCGCTGGGCCTTCATGGGAACCTTCCTCACCTTCCACCTCGGCGGCGGGGCTGGCGGCATGCGCCATTTCGTCGAGCATTTCGGGCCGAGCCTGGAAAAGCCCAACTGCTTCATGAAGGGCCCGAAGATCACGCCCAAGCTCATCGAGAAGATCGCTTCCCAGACGGAGGCGAAGGCGGAGGGGCGCTCGGTGGCAGAGCTCGAGGAACTGCGCGACCGCTCGCTCGTCGCCGTCATGAAGGCGATGGAAGGCATCGGCTATGGCGCCGGCCTGACGGTCAAGGCGATGAAGAAGGCGAAAGGGTAGGGCGCTTTCACGCGCGCCTCAACCCCATCTCCCCCCACAGCACCTCCAGCGCCCCGACCAGCTCCTCGATATCGGCTTCGCTGTGCACTGGGCTCGGCGTGAGGCGGATGCGCTCGGTGCCGCGGGGGACGGTCGGGTAGTTGATGGGCTGCACGTAGATGGCGAAGCGTTCCAGTAGTGCGTCCGTCAACGCCTTGCATGTGACGGGATCGCCGACGAGGACGGGCACGATGTGGCTCGGTCCCTCGATGAGCGGCAAGCTCAGCAGCGCGCAACCGCTGCTTCAACTGCTGCGGCGCGCGCCTGATGCAGCGCCCGCTCGGCGCCGCTCGCCTTCAGATGGCGGACGCTCGCCAGCGCGCCCGCGCAAATCACCGGCGCGAGCGAGGTCGTGAAGATGAAACCCGGCGCGTAGGAGCGGATGGCGTCACACAGCACGGCCGAGCCCGCGATGTAGCCGCCCATCAGGCCGAAGCCCTTGGCGAGCGTGCCCTCGACAACGTCGATGCGATCGAGCACGCCATCGCGCTCGGCCACGCCACCGCCGCGCGGGCCGTAGAGGCCGACGGCGTGCACCTCGTCGAGATAGGTCATGGCGCCGTGACGGCGGGCAGCGTCGGCGATCTCGGCCAAGGGTGCGATGTCGCCATCCATCGAGTAGACGGACTCGAAAGCAACGATCTTCGGCACGCCCTCCGGGTACTCGCCAAGCAGCTGATCCAGATGCGCGACATCGTTGTGGCGGAAGATGCGCTTGGGGCCTCCGCCGTGGCGAATGCCTTCGATCATCGAGGCATGGTTCAGCGCATCCGAGAAGATAACCGCGCCCGGGAGCAGTTTCGCCAGCGTCGACAGCGTCGCGTCGTTGGCGATGTAGCCGGAGGTGAAGAGAAGCGCCGCCTCCTTGCCGTGCAAGTCCGCGAGCTCGGCCTCGAGCGCCACGTGATAGCGCGTCGTGCCGGAGATGTTGCGCGTGCCGCCGGAACCGGCCCCGGCCGTATCGATCGCACCGTGCATGGCGGCGAGCACCGACGGGTGCTGGCCCATCCCCAGATAGTCGTTCGAGCACCACACCTTGATGCGGCGCTCCGCGCCACCACTCTGCGCGAGCGCGTGCGGGAACTGTCCGCATTCGCGTTTCAGATCGGCGAAATGCCGGTAGCGGCCCTCGCGGCGAAGCGACTCGACCGCGTCGGCCAGCATATGGTCGTAGCGATCGGATTTCGGACTGAGCGGACCGGCGGACTCGCGCGGCTGCACCTGCGCGGCATTCGATGGGCTCATGGAAACCTCCCCCAACTCAGGCGATGGCTCGCAAATGCCACGGGCGCCGGCTGCGAAGCGGCTCGCATTTGCGGGACAGCGCACCAGGAAACAGCCCATGCGTGTCGAAACGAGGGCTTATCATTTCCCATGAGCTGTGGTCGCACCGAGCACAGTTCAATGCGCCGTCGCGTAACAGCGTGTGACGCGCTTGGTGACCGCGCAACAAAACGGGGCGCCGACTTGCGTCGCGCGCCCCGCGATTGCAAACCGGTCGATGCGGTCCTCAGTAAGACGACGCCAGCTGGTCAACGCCGATCGACGCGTCCTTCTTGTAGAGGTCGCGGCGGAAGTGGACGGTGCCGTCCTCGGTCGCCCAGGCGGTGATGTAGACCCAGTAGAGCGGGACCGATTTCTTCAGCTTCACATCCTCGCTCTGGCCGTTCTCCTTCATCGACATCACGCGATTAAAGCCCCAGCCGCCGTTCTCCCGGAGGAGCCAGGTGGCCAGCCGCTCGACATGCTGCACACGGATGCAGCCCGAGCTTGCCGCGCGATAGGTCTTTTCGAATAGCCGCGGCGAGGGCGTGTCGTGCATGTAGACTGAGTGTGGGCTCGCAAAGTCGATCTTGACGAAGCCAAGCGGATTGTCGGCGCCCGATTGCTGCACGTAGCGATATCCGAGCACGGACTCGGACGACCAGTTGATCTTTTCCGGATCGAGCTTGCGGCCCGAGCCGTCATAGGCATCGATGCCGAACTTCGTCAGCACGCTCTGGTTCTTGCGCGCGAGCTCCCGGCCCTTCGGCACGAGGTCTTCCTTGAGGACGGTCGGCGGCACGGTCCAGGTCGGATTGAACTTCAGTTGATTGATGGCGGACGTGAGCAGCGGGCTCGGCCGGTCGGGCTTGCCGACGACGCCGACGAGACGCAGATCGACCTTGCCGCCGTTGACCGCCTCGATCTCCTGCGCGGGAATGTTGACCATGACGTATTTCTGGTTAGCCGTCTTGGCGAACGACTGGATGCGCGTGAGGTTGGCCTTCAACTGCTTCAGTCGCGAGCTTGCCGGCACGTTCAATGCGTTGAGTGTGCGCGTGCCGTTCTTGGCGAGCGACTTGTCGAGCAGGTCGCCCGTCGCGGTCAGGCCGTTGCGGATCTGGAAGCGGCGGACCGCATCCTCGACCGATCCGTCGTAGGACCCGTCACCGAACATGCTGCCGCCGTCGAGGTCACCTTCGATCTCGAGGCGTTTCCTCAGGACAGTGACGGCCTCACCGGACGTGCCGGGGGCCATTTGAACTTTCGGAACGGTCGGCCAACCGCCGGCGGCGACGATCGCCTCGTAGCGGGCGATGGCTCGCTTCAAGGACTCTGCATTGGCCGGCGAAAGGGTCGGGCGGCCCAACGGAAGATCCGCGCCGAGGTCAGGCTCGCCGAAGCTGAAAAAACTCCAGCTGGCGTTGCTGCCGCTATCGTCTTGCAGCTGGTCCTCGTCGGCCGGGGCGTCGGTGACCTTCTTCTTGCTCTTCTTGGAAGTGTCCTCTTCCTCGGTCTCGGCGACGGCGGCCGATTGTGTCGCGGGCGCGGGGTCGAAGATGCTGCCGAAAATCGAGCTACTCTCGGTCGGCGGCCAATTCTCGCCGCGCGCGCCGGTGCGCTTGACCGCCGCCCGCTTCTTCGGCTTGGCGTCCGCCGAAGCTACGGCCTTCTTGTCTTTCTTCTTTTTCTTCGCCGTCTTCTTCTTCGCGTTCTTTTTCACCGTCGTGGCGTCGTTGGGCGCGGCGGTTGTCGCGGTCGCACCAGCATGAGGAACATCGACCTTCGGCACAGGGGTCGTCGCCGTGGAAGCCGACGACGCGGCGTCGGCCGTCGCTGACGGCTTGGCGATGTAAGTGGGCGGATCGGCGCTGACCGCGCCCGAAAATCCGATGAGCGAAATGACGAAAGCACCCGCCGCGAGGAAGGACAAAGCGGCCTTCGACGCTAGACGGTAGCCGGTGCGATCGACCATGGGGCCCCCTTTGGGTGTAATGCTCATGACCACGCTATGTGGCCTACCGTGGCGAACACGTATTTCTATCACAGGGTCCGCACACGAACAAACTCTGTGCCTGCGCTGCCGCCCTATGCAGCGAACCGCGCACATCCCTGCAAAAGCTAAAAAGCCAGCCCAGCCCATTTTCTGGATCAGGCGGCTTCGGCTCGACGTCATTCCAACATCGCGTCCACAGGATGGCGGGAAGAAACACGGGCTCGCGGCCAGAGGCAACGCACGAGCGCGCGAGGACTGTCCGCAGGAGCACAGCTGAGGCATCCGGGCAACAGCAAAGGGGCCCGGACCCAGCGGTCCGGACCCCTTCGAGGTCGCATGCAGAAGCGGCCTGTGGAAAACTAGACCAGGTTCCGATCCTTCGGATCAGAAACCCGGTCCAGATTCTTGGTTTTGCGCACTTTCTTTCGGCCAACCGGTATCCACTTGGCCGGAAAGTGCTCTACAGCCGGTAGCGAATCTGGTCGGACCAGAAGCGCTCGAGCCGCATCAGCGAGAGGTTCAACCCCCGCATGTCGCGCTCCGTGATCTCGGCGATAGCGCCGAGCGACTGGAGCTGGCGGTAGTACAGCTCGTTGACGGTCTGCCACGCTTCCTGGCCCTTGTCGGTCAGACTCACCCGCACCGAGCGGCGGTCGGTCTCCGACCGCTTGTGGTGGATGTAGCCCATGTCGACGAGCTTCTTCAGGTTGTAGGAGACGTTCGAGCCCAGGTAATAGCCCCGGGTCTTGAGCTCGCCGGCGGTCAGCTCGGCGGAACCGATGTTGTAGATCAAAAGCGCCTGCACGCTGTTGATCTCGGTCGAGCCGACGCGGTCGAACTCGTCCTTGATGACGTCGAGAAGGAGGCGGTGGAGTCGCTCCACGAGCCGGAGAGCCTGAAGATATTCCACCTTCAACCCCTCGTTCTCCTCGCTGGATTTGCGATGAGTGAGATCTAGTGCTGCGGTCATAGCCCTGCCTGTCGTTACTACTGTTGACGCCCGGTTATTCTTGTTTATGGGTGTACAGTAGGCGATCGCAGCTAATTTGTGCTTAAGTGACAGAGTTAAGGCACAATGAAACTGGCTTCGGTTTGAAACAATTCTTCCGGAGAATAACAGTTTTTCTATTTGACGTTGAGCACGCTCTTCGGCGAACCGGCTTCCACTTCGCCTGAACGTGCTCTAGCCGAGGGCTTCGGGGACGGCCGGAGGAGGCTTGAGCGCGAGGTCGGCAGCGGCCTGAGCGAGAGCGGATTCGTAGTCGCCGGGCTTCATGCCGGTGAAGGCTCTGGGCTCACGCGCCGACAGGGCGAGCGCGATGGCGTAGTCGCGCTCGAGTGATTGTTGCAAGGTCTGACCGCGCGCCTCTCGAATGAGGCTTAGGATGAGATTGGGGTGGGCCACCCGATGCCCTGAAGCCAGCCGCCCGCCGAGGCCACCGGCGAGGTCGCCTTCGGCCACCGCAAGCTTGGCCGTGATGGAGGCATAATCGGATGCGCCGAGGGCCTCCGACACAATGGCCCGGATCCGCGCGATCTCGCTACCGCCTTCGAGCATCGGCAAGCCATCGAGCACCTGATCGATCGGATCGGCGTCGGCATAGGCCCGCTCGATGCCCTCGAACGACGAGGCGGCGATACGATGTGTTGCCAGCCCCAGCGCCATGGCATCGGCTCCGCCGATGGTCACGCCGGTGAGCGCCAGAAATTCGCCCAAGCCGTCCGGCAACCGAGCGAGCCACCAGGAGGCGCCCGCATCCGTGAACCAGCCGTCCGGCGCGGCGAAGCTCAACTGAAACGCTTCGCCCACGACCTTGTGCGTGCCGTGCCGCACTAGACAAAAGTCGCTCCAAGAGACCTCACCGTCGAGGAGCGCGACCGTCGGCTTCGAGAAGCGGTCGATGGCCCAGATGAGGCGGTAGAAGTCGGCAAGCTCGGCGGTGGTCCCGGCATACCGCTGGTTGTACCGGCCAACCCAGGCCTTGGCATCACGGATGGTCGCGAACAGCCCCGGCCCCGCCTGCCGGATCAGACCACCATAGACATTGGGATCGGCCACCCATTGTTCGTAGGCGGCGGCCCAGCGCCGCCAATCCTCTGGCGTCCCCGGCCCGCCCGAGGGATCGAGCATCGCCCGGCCGATCGCGCCCACGCGCTCGAGCCGGATCGCTCCGCCTTGGACTTTTGCCTCTTCAGCCATGCCCCCGCCCCTGGCCGCTTCTACCGGCCACACCCGAATCCTTAAGTAGCCTACGAATTGCCAGAGGCCGCCACGAGATTTACATGATCTAGCCGCAGCATCTGGAACGAACAAGCCAGGGGGCGGCTTGAGTGGGGACATGAAGCGATACGTGCACAAGGGTATTCTGCTCGGCTGCGCTTTGGGCGGGCTTCTCGCCGTGCGCCTGTCGCAAGCGGCCGAGATCCCCCTCCCCGAGCGCAACCCCCTCGCCGAGCTGAAACCCGGCCTCGCCGGGGTCACTACGACTGGCCAGGCCGTGCCGTTGCCAGAGCGGCGGCCGCAGGGTTTGGCGTCGAGCAAGAATTCCAAGAGTGCCAAGGTCGAGGCTGAGCCCGAGCCTGAAAAGATGCCCGAGGCCCCGCCCTCATGGACCGACGTCGAGATCGCCGCCGCCAGAGCTGAATGTGTGAAACTCACCAAGGGCCTCTCGATCGACTTCCGCTATGCCGAGCCGATCCGCCACGGCCAGTGCGGCACGCCGCAGCCCATCGAGGTGAGGAGCCTCGGCAGCGGACAGAAAGTGACGCTTTCGCCGCCCGCCACCATGAACTGCCGGATGGCCGCCATGCTGACGCGCTGGATCGACACGACCGTCCAGCCCAAGGCCAAGGCGCATATCGGCAAGCCAATCGCGCGGCTCACCAACGCCTCCTCCTATGTCTGCCGCAACCGCTACGGCGCCAAGGACCAGAAGCTCTCCGAGCATGCCCGGGCCAATGCATTCGACGTCTCGGCCTTCGTGACCACCGACGGCCGCAGCATCGCCGTCGCCGAGCACTGGGGCCCGACCATGGCCGAGATCGAAGCCAAGCAGGCGGCCGAAGCCGAGAGACTCGCCAAGGCGGCCGAAGACGCCAAGAAAGCGGAAGCAACCAAGGTCGCCTCGACCTCCGGCGCCGTGCTACAGAGCGAGAACAGCGCCTGGGCCGCGTCCGAGGATGCAACGGCCTCGGCGACGCCGCCACCCGTGCAGAAATCCAAAAAGAAGAAGAAAAAAGGCAAGTCCGGCGTCGAGCCGGTCGTGCTCGGCGATATCGTGAAGGGCGAGCCGCTGATTGCCAAGGGCTCGGCCAAGGACAAGAAGCGCCATCGAGGCGTTTTGGTCGCCCGCCCGGCCGAGCTGCAGCCAAAATCGCCCGAGGGCAAGTTCCTGCACGCCGTCCACGCGGGCGCCTGCGAGATCTTCGGCACGGTCTTAGGCCCCGAGGCGAACGCTGCCCACCACGATCATCTGCATGTCGATCTGCAGGCGCGTCGGAAGACGAATTTCTGTCAGTGATGGGGTAGGCAGTAGGCAGTAGGCAGTAGGCAGTAGGCAGTAGGCAGTAGGAGCGGAACTCGTCGACGCGATTGGTGCAAGCTCATTGCATGGATTGCCACTCTCCCGTTCCTTCGCCATTCCCTCACTGCCTACTGCCTTACTGCCTATGGCCTGTGCTACTCCTCCCCCATGTCCCAACCCCTGATTCGCATCATCGGCATCGATCCCGGACTCCGGCGCACCGGCTGGGGGGTCATCGACAGCGACGGCGTGCGGCTCGTCTATGTGGCGAGCGGTGTCGTCACCTCGGAGGCCGATGACGAGCTGGCGCACCGGTTGCTCGAATTGAAGCGCGGCCTGACGAGCGTGATCGCCGCGTTCAAACCCGCCGAGGCCGCGATCGAGGAGACCTTCGTCAACGACAATGCGCGGGCGACCCTGAAGCTCGGCCAGGCCCGCGGCATCGCGCTGCTGGTTCCGGCCGAAGCCGGCTTGAAGATCGCTGAATACGCGCCCAACCAGATCAAGAAGACGGTGACGGGCGTCGGGCACGGCGAGAAGTCACAAGTCGCCATGATGGTCGGCCTGCTGCTCCCCAAGGCCAAGCCCCAAAGCCCCGACGAGGCCGACGCGCTAGCGATCGCCATCTGCCACGCCCAGCATCGCAGCCACCGCAATCTCGCCGCCGCCATTCGGGCCAAGGAGGCCAGCGCATGATCGGCAAGCTGCGCGGAAGGATCGAGGACGTCGGCGAGGATTGGGTGATCCTCGATGTGGGCGGCGTCGGCTACGAGGTTTCCTGTTCGGGCAAGACGCTGGCCTGGCTGCAGGGACAAACGGGCGAGGTCACGCTCGCCATCGAGACGCATGTGCGCGAGGACGCAATCCGCCTCTTCGGCTTCCGCACCGGTGAAGAGCGCGAGTGGTTCCGCCTCTTGCAAACGGTTCAGGGCGTCGGCGCGAAGGTCGCGCTCGCGGTCTTGGGCGCGCTTGCCCCGCCGATCTCGCCAATGCCATTGCGCTCCAGGACAAGGCGGCCGTCCGCGCGCCGCATGTGGGCCCGAAGCTCGCCCAACGCATCGTCACCGAGTTGAAGGACAAAGCGCCGGCCTTGACGGCGGCGGGCGTTGCCTTGCCGCGCGGAGCGGCTGCCGCGAGTGCTCCGGCCGGCGCTGCCGATGGTCCGGCGCGGGCCTCCGCCGAAGCCGTCTCCGCCCTCGTCAATCTCGGTTACCAGCAGATGCAGGCGTCGGCTGCCGTGTCGGCGGCCCTCAAGGAGATCGGCGCCGAGGCGAAGACCGAGCAGTTGATCCGGCGGGGGTTGCGGGAGCTGGCCAGATAGGCTGATGCAGAGGGGCGCGAAGCGGCCCGAAGCCCAGCACATCGCGTAACAGTTCGGCGGTTGTGGCACTGGGCTTCGCGAACAGCTCAACCCAGCTTACAATCGCCCGTCACACAAACGCACTCCCCGCCCCGAGCACCGGCAGGCCCAGATGCGCCGCGATCGACTGGCCGATGTCGGCGAAGGTCGGGCGGCGGCCGATCGATGTGCCGTCGATGCCCGGTCCAAAAGCAATTACCGGCACGCATTCACGCGTATGATCTGTGCCGCGAAAAGCCGGATCGCAGCCGTGATCGGCGGTGAGCACCAGCATGTCGCCGGGTTGTAATGCCGCTCGCAACTCGGGGATGCGTGCGTCGAAAGCTTCGAGCGCCGCGGCATAGCCCGGCAAGTCGCGGCGATGGCCGTATTGCGTATCGAAGTCGACGAGATTGGTGAAGACGAGGCCGCCGTCCCGAAGTCCGCGTAGCGCGTCCAAAGTCGCATCGGTCAATGCCATGTTGCCCACCGCCTTGACGATCCGCCCCGTACCGCGATGGGCGAAGATGTCGCCGATCTTCCCGATCGAGACGACCTCGCGACCGGAAGCGCTCGCGACATCCAAAAGCGTCGTCCCGGGCGGCGGCATCGCAAAGTCGCGGCGATTGGGCGTGCGCGTGAAATCGGCGCGCTTTTTACCAACAAACGGCCGGGCGATGGCACGGCCGATTTCTAGGGGATCGATCTCCTTGCGGGCGATCTCGCAAAGCTTGTACAGCCGGTCCAGTCCAAAGTGTTCCTCGTGCGCGGCGATCTGCAAGACTGAATTGACCGAGGTGTAGAGGATCGGTTTGCCCGTCCTGACATGCTCTTCGCCCAGCTCCTCGATGATGCCGGTGCCGGAAGCGTGCTTGTTGCCGAGAATGCCGGGCAGTTGCGCCTTGGCGATGAGCGCATCCGTCAGCGCCTTCGGGAAACAGGGCTGCGTATTCGGGAAATAGCCCCAGGCACGCGTAACAGGTACGCCCGCGATCTCCCAATGGCCCGAAGGCGTGTCCTTGCCGCTCGAGGTCTCGACCGCATAGCCCCAAAGTCCCTGGGGTCTCGACGGCCGTACCAGGCCCGGTGGCGCACGGTTCGTTGCAGCTTCGCAAGCCAAGCCCAATCCGAGCGCCGCGAGATTCGGCAGCCTGAGCGGCCCGCCGCGCAGCCCAAGCTGATCGCCACGACCGCTCGCGCACCCTTCCGCGATATGCCCAAACGTATCCGCGCCCTCGTCGCCGAATGCCGCCGCATCCGGCGCAGCCCCGATGCCGAAGGAGTTGAGCACGATGAGGATAGCGCGGGTCATGAGGTCTTGCCCACAATGCGATCGATCACCACCGGTCCCAAGCGCAGCTTCTTTGCCTCGACCGTGTAGGCCTCGCGCACCATGTGCGACACGCGATCGGCGCTCTCCGGCGAGCGGGCGTGAACAAGAGCGAGCGGCGCGCCCGATCCACCGACGTCCATGCCGCGACCAGCGAGCCGCGTCAGCCCGACACTGTGATCAATTTTATCATCGACCCGCCGCCGCCCGCCACCGAGCTCGATGACAGCGAGCCCCAGCGCCCGCGTATCGATAACGGTGACGATGCCACTCTCCTCTGCCGTGATCGCCTTGATGAAGGGGGCCGTTCCCAGATGCTTCGACGGTTTCTCGATGAGATCCTTCGGACCACCAAGGCCTGCGACCATGCGCTGGAATGAGAGCGCCGCGCCGCCACTATCGAGCGCCAAACCCAGCCGGCCGCGCGCCTCCTCCGCGGTCGCTGATCGCCCGGCGAGAACGAGCAGCTCGGCCCCGAGCGCCATCACCACCTCGTGCAATCGCGCATCGCGTTGCTTGCCCGTCAGATAGTCGATGGCGTTCCAGACCTCGAGTGCATTGCCAGCGGCCGAGGCGAGCGGCTCGTTCATGTCGGTGAGGAGCGCCGTGGTGGTCAGGCCCGCACCATTGGCGACGTCGACGAGCGTTTGCGCCAGATCGCGAGCGGCGCACTCCTGCGCCATGAAGGCGCCCGAACCGGTCTTCACATCGAGCACCAGCGCGGAGAGACCCGCCGCGAGCTTCTTGGAGAGGATCGAGGCGGTGATGAGCGGCACGCTTTCGACAGTGGCGGTGACGTCGCGAATGGCGTAGAGGCGCTTGTCGGCGGGGGCAAGATCAGCCGTCTGGCCGATGATGGCGCAGCCCGTCTCCTCGACCACCTCGGTGAATTTCTCGAGCCCCGGCTGCGAGCGGTAGCCCGGAATGGCGTCGAGCTTGTCGAGCGTGCCGCCGGTGTGGCCGAGGCCGCGTCCCGAGATCATCGGCACATAGCATCCGCAGGCCGCCAGCATCGGCGCGAGCATGAGCGAGACATTGTCACCAACGCCGCCGGTTGAATGCTTGTCGACGATCGGACCATTGAACCGGTCCTTCGGCCAGGTGAGCACGCGGCCGGAATCCCGCATGGCGAGGGTGAGCGCGACGCGCTCCTCCGTCGACATGCCGCGGAAGAACACGGCCATAGCGAAGGCCGCCGCCTGTCCCTCGCCGATCCGGCCTTCTGTGAGGCCTGACACGAAGTCAGCGATCTCCTCGCGGGTGAGAGCCGCACCGTCGCGCTTCTTGCGGATGATCTCTTGAGGGAGCGGCATCAGTAGGTTGTTTCCTTTTTCGGCGCGGCCACTCGATCGAGGCGCGCCAGCAGCACATCGAGCAGGCCGCTCGCGCCAAAGCGGAAGGTCGAGGGCTTCACCCAGCGCGTACCCATCGCGTTGCGTGCCAAATGATAGTAGCCGATCGCATCCTCGAGCGTCTTGATGCCCCCAGACAGCTTGATGCCGGCGGGCCGCCCGGCGTCGCGGATCGCCTCGAGCATGATTCGCGCGGCTTCGCGGCGTTGCCGAGACCTTCTTCTTACCGGTCGAGGTCTTGATGAAATCGGCGCCTTCCGCGATGGCGATGCTGGACGCCGGTGCGACGAGCTTCGGATCGGCGAGCTCGCCGGTTTCCAGGATCGTCTTGAGGCGGCGGCCTTTGGGTCGCTTTGCGACTGCCGCCGCGACGAGCCGCTGCACGGCCGCTCTCGTCGCCCGCCATCAGACGGCGATAGGGAATGACAACGTCGACCTCATCGGCGCCGTCGGCATAGCCGCGAGCCGCCTCGGCGGCCGCCGCCTTCTGGTCATCGCCGCCGTGCGGAAAGTTCGCGACCGCCGCAATCTTGACGCCCGAGCCCGCAAGCAGATCTTTCGCCTGCCGCACAAAGCGCGGCCAGATGCACACCGCCGCGAACTTGCCATGCGGCGTCAGGGCCCGCTTACAGAGCTTGGCGATGGCGGCGCTGTCACAATCCTCGGCCAGGTTCGTGAGGTCCAGCAATTTCAGCGCCTTGGCCGCGAGCCGATCCGTGTCAGTCATCGAAATCCTCCAGGACCGCGGTCAAGAGCCGCAGCATGTCGCCCGCCGCGCGGCCTCCCTCGGCCTTCGTCTCGGCGTGGCTCGGCGAAGCCTGCTCGAGTCCGGCGCCGAGATTGGTCACGACCGACAACGCCGCAACCCGCAACCCGAAGCGTCGCGCGAGAATCGCCTCCGGCGCCGTCGACATGCCGGCAAGCCCGGCGCCGAGCCGCTGCGCCATGCGGATTTCAGCCGGTGTCTCGAAGGACGGGCCAGAGAACCAGGCATAGACATCCTCGGACAAAGCGAGACCAATGCGGTGCGCGCTATCGAGGAAGCGGCGGCGGAGCCTGGGATCATAGGCCTCCGTCATCGAGACGAACCGCTCGTCGCCCGTCTCGCCGATGAGCGGGTTCATGCCGGAGAGATTGATATGGTCGGCGATGAGCACGATGCGGCCCGGCCGGACGGCGGTATCGAGCGAACCCGCGGCATTGGTCAGGATGAGCGTGCCGATGCCGAGCGCGGCAAGGGTTTCCATGACGGGCCGCATGACGGCGGCGTCGCCGTGCTCGTAAGGGTGTCCGCGCCCAGCCAACACCAGAACATCCCGGCCACCGATTCGCCCCGCAATCGCCTCGCCCGCATGCCCGGAGACGGCGGGCGTCGGAAACCCCGCAAGCTCACCATACCCAATCCGCACGGCCTCCGCGGGCGCTTCCGCGATCGCCCCGAGGCTCGAACCGAGCACGATGGCGGCGACCGGGCGCCGGTCGCCCAGGCGTTGGCGAAGCACATCAGCCGCGGCGGTCATGCGCCGGCCTTCCTTGCAAGATGATCCGGGCCGAAGGCATGCGGCAGCAGCTCGGCGAGTGTGAAGCTGGCCAACACCTGCCCTTCGGGATCGACCGAATGAATAGCGAGCGCGCCCCGCCCGAACTCGCGCAGCCGTTGCCGGCAGCCGCCGCAAGGTGTCACCGGTGCCGCGCCCCCGCCGGCCACCACGACGTCGACCACTTCGCGCCCGCCCGCCAGCACCATCGCCGCCAGCGCCGCCGTCTCCGCGCAAATGCCCTCTGGATAGGCCGCGTTCTCGACATTGCATCCGGCATGGATACGCCCCTCGGCGTCGCGCACGGCGGCCCCGACCAGAAATTTCGAGTAGGGCGCGTGAGCGCGCCGCCGTGCCGATATGGCCGCCACGATCAGCTCCTGGCTCGGCATGCATCCTCCCTTGTCCCGGTGGCCGATTCGCAACTGAACGAACCTGACGCCCGCATGCGGCGCAATCTTGTTTCCGCCGAGGTTAATCGCTCGGGGCAAAAGTTCGAAGCCTTGACCGAAGTCAATTCAGCACGCGTCGCTTGGTTGCATGATGGTCGGATGCCCTTTGGGCACGCATCGCTCCGCTATCGCCACCGCCGAGGGAACCATGACGAAGTCTGCTGATCCCAAGGACGCATCCACCGCGCCGGCCGGGACGCCAGCCACTGCCGCGAAAGGAAACGGCACCACACCTCCAGCCGAGCCCGTACGCGTCGATGGAGCGGATGTCCACCCCACAACAGGCTCGCGGCTGCGCGAGATCCGCCACGACCGCGACGCCATCCAGCGCCTCTTCGAGACGGGCGAGTATCCCTACAAGACCCGCATTGCCCACAAGGATTACGAGAAAGAGAAACAGCACCTGCAAGTCGAGCTACTCAAGGTGCAGGACTGGGTCAAGGTCACCGGACAGAAAATCATCCTCATCTTCGAAGGCCGGGATGCCGCCGGCAAGGGCGGCACCATCAAGCGATTCATGGAGCACCTCAATCCGCGCGGCGCCCGGGTGGTCGCCCTCGACAAGCCGACCGAGCGGGAAAAATCGCAATGGTACTTCCAGCGCTATATTCAGCATCTGCCGGCGGGCGGCGAGATCGTGCTGTTCGACCGCTCCTGGTACAACCGCGCCGGCGTCGAGCGCGTCATGGGTTTCTGCACGCCCAACGAGTATCTCGAGTTCATGCGCCAGACGCCCGAGGTCGAGCAGATGCTGGTCCGTAGCGGCATCTCGCTGTTCAAATACTGGTTCTCGGTGACGCGCGCCGAGCAGCTCCGCCGCTTCAACGCGCGCGAAAATGATCCCTTGAAAAAATGGAAGCTGTCGCCGATCGACCGCAAGTCGCTCGACAAGTGGGACGACTACACGGAAGCCAAGGAGGCGATGTTCTTCCACACCGACACGGCGGATGCGCCCTGGACCATCGTCAAGTCCGACGACAAGATGCGGGCACGCCTCAATTGCATGCGCCACTTCCTGGCCTCGCTCCCTTATCCGGAGAAAGTTCTGAAGGTGATCGGCGAGCCCGATCCCTTGATCGTGGGCGCAAGCGCCCACGTCATCGGCAAGAGCGAGCACATTCTCGGCAAGAGCCTGCATCCCGAGCAGCGGCGGACGCGGTCGGCTCGTCAGAACGGCACGTAGGGAGATCAAGCCCGGTCCCGGCCGCCTGAAGAGGACGCCCCGCTGAGCCGGAACCGGGCCTGCTGCCGACAAGGACGATTGCCCCCGCACGGCAAGCTCGCTGCTGGGGATTGGGGGAGACACAGCCGAGCCCGGGCATCGTGTCGAGGTCGACACGGCCTTACCACACCCATTTTCCGCTGCGTCTTCCACTACGTAGAGCCTAGCGGCTGAAATCCACAACCGTCGCTAGAGATCGCCTTGCGATGGGCAGGGATCATCTATCTTGGATAGTTTGGAAGCAGCTTCCAGCGCAGCGGACTTGACCCCAGCGCATAGCGCGCCTAAACGCGACGGCGGGACACTCCTCCCCAACGAGGAGCAACTATCTGGAAGGATAGACCGCCATGACGGACCTCACGCGTCCGCCGGTAAAGCCGGCGCGTCCGCACTTCTCCTCTGGCCCCTGCGTCAAGCGCCCCGGCTGGACCCCGCAAAACCTCGATGTATCTTTGCTCGGCCGCTCGCATCGCGCCAAGCCCGGCAAGGCGCGCATCGCCGAGGCGATCGCGCTCACGCACAAGCTGCTCGAGCTGCCCAAGGACTATCGCGTCGGCATCATGCCCGCCTCCGACACCGGCGCGTTCGAGGCGGCGTTGTGGTCGATGTTGGGCACGCGCGGGGTCGAGGTGATCGCCTGGGAGAGCTTCGGTTCCGGCTGGGCGAACGACATCGTCAAGGAGCTGGGCCTCGGGAATACGAAAGTGACCGAAGCACCTTATGGGGCGCTGCCCGATCTGACGAAGGTCGATTTCACACGCGACGTGATCTTCACCTGGAACGGCACGACATCGGGCGTGCGCGTGCCGGACGGCAAGTGGATCGCGGGCGATCGCGCCGGCCTTACTTTCGCCGACGCCACCTCCGCCGCCTTCGCGCAGCACATCGATTGGCCGAAGATCGATGTCGCGACCTACTCGTTCCAGAAGGCCCTGGGTGGAGAGGCCCAGCACGGCGTACTGATCCTGTCGCCGCGCGCGGTCCAGCGCCTGGAGAGCTTCATGCCGAAGCGGCCGATCCCCAAGATCTTCCGCCTGGCCAAGGGCGGGCAACTCATCCAAGGCATCTTCGAGGGCGAGACCATCAACACGCCCTCAATGCTCGTCATCGAGGATTATCTCGATGCGCTGCGGTGGGCCGAGCGTATCGGCGGGTTGGCGGCGCTGATCGCCCGTGCCAATGCCAATGCGGCCGTGATCGATCGCTGGGTGTCGAGGACGCCTTGGGTCAAGCATCTCGCCGCCGATCCCAAGACGCGCTCCAACACCTCGGTTTGCCTGACCTTCGACGATCGGGCGGTTCCGGCGGCCAAGCAGGCGGCCCTTGCCAAGGCAATCGCCGCCCGGCTGGAAGCCGAGCGCGCCGCCTACGACATCGGCGCCTATCGCGATGCGCCGCCGGGCCTGCGCATCTGGTGCGGCTCGACGGTCGAGGCGAGCGATCTCGAAGCGCTGACGCCGTGGCTCGACTGGGCCCATGACACCGAAATCGGAAGGGCTTGAGATGGCGAATTCCACCAAGGAGATCGTGCCCCGCGTCCTCATCGCCGACGAGCTCTCGCCGCAGGCGGTTGGCGTCTTCGCCGCCAACGGAATTGCCACTGATGTCAAGACCGGCTTGTCGAAAGAGGATCTACTCGCCGCCGCACCGCTCTACGACGGCATCGCCGTGCGCTCGGCGACGAAGATCACCGATAAGGTTCTGGCGGCCGCGACAAGGCTCAAGGTCGTCGGCCGCGCCGGCATCGGCGTCGACAACATCGACGTCAAGGCCGCGACCGCCAAGGGCGTCATCGTCATGAACACGCCCTTCGGCAACTCGGTGACCACCGCCGAGCACGCGATCACACTGATGCTGGCGCTCGCCCGCCAGATCCCGGCTGCCGACCGCTCGACCCAGGCCGGCAAGTGGGAGAAGACGCGCTTCATGGGCGTCGAGATCGCCGGCAAGACGCTCGGCGTCATCGGCTGCGGCAATATCGGCGCCATCGTCGCCGACCGCGCAGTTGGCCTCAAGATGCGGGTCGCGGCCTACGATCCGTTCCTCTCGCCCGAGCGCGCCGCCGAGTTGAAAGTCGAGAAGGTCGAGCTGGACGAACTCTTCCGTACAGCCGACTTCATCACGCTACACACGCCTCTGACCGAAAAGACCCGCAACCTCATCGATGCCGCAGCCATCGCCGCGCATGAAGCAGGGCGTCCACATCATCAACTGCGCGCGCGGCGGGCTTGTCGTCGAGGAGGCGCTCCGTGACGCGCTCGTCTCCGGCCAGGTCGCCGGCGCCGCGCTCGACGTGTTCGCCGTCGAGCCCGCGATGGACAGCCCGCTCTTCGGCATGGAAAACGTCATCTGCACGCCGCATCTGGGCGCCTCGACCACCGAGGCGCAGGAGAAAGTCGCCGTGCAGGTGGCCGAGCAGATGTGCGCCTACCTTCTCAAGGGCGCCATCACCAATGCCATAAATTTCCCTTCGATCTCGGCCGAGGAGGCGCCGCGCTTGCGCCCCTTCGTCAAACTCGCGGAGCAACTCGGTTCCTTCGCGGGCCAACTGACGGACTCGGGACTTAAGGAAGTTCGCCTCGAATATGTGGGCGAAGTGGCAAACCTCAACACGAAAGCGCTGACCGCGGCGGCACTCTCCGGTCTCATGGCGCCGCTGCTCGAGGGCGTCAACATGGTCTCGGCCCGCGACCTTGCCCAGGAGCGCGGCATTACAGTCGTGGAAGCGACCCAGGGCCGGCAGGGCGCCTACGGCACCTACATTCGCCTGACCGTCACCTCGGAAACCCTAGAGCGCTCCGTTGCCGGTACCGTGTTCTCGGGCGGCCGGCCGCGGCTCATCCAGATCAAGGGCATCAACATGGAGGCGGAGCTGACACCCCACATGCTCTACGTCACGAACCACGACAAGCCCGGCTTCATCGGCGCGTTGGGCACGACGCTCGGCAAGGCCGGCGTCAACATCGCCTCCTTCAACCTCGGCCGCACGGCACGTGGCGGCGAGGCGATCGCGCTCGTGGAGATCGACGAGGAGATTCCGGAGAAGGTGCTGACGGAGGTCAGAAAGCTCCCGCATGTCGTGCGCGCGCATCGGCTGAAGTTTTGAGCCATTGGCGTCCTCTTTGTGGTGCAAGACCTCTCCACCGTCATGCCAGCGAAGGCTGGCATCCATCCGAGCCGCAGAAAGGCGAGATATCGCCGAGCGGTAAGCTCGAGCGTTCATCGATGGCTGGATGGATTCCGGCCGTCGCCGGAATGCCGGAAGAGAGACGATGGCGCACCGAGCCGATCGTTTAGACGCCGAGAGAAACCGGCCCCGATGATAGCCGGGCGCATGGGATATCCATCGGGGAATGCCCCGCCGGCAGTTATTCACTTGTCAAAGAGCGGCATCCGGGCCCGGATGCGGCTTTCGTCAGACCAAGCGCTTCTCGAGCGGCGCCTGCCCTCACGCGAGCCAGCGCCCATTGTCAGGCCGCTGGGGCGTGCGGGGATACCTTTTTTGCAGGTGGTTAACGTGCGCATGGGGCATCGCGCCGCTTTCCCATTCCGCTTGGGTCCGATCCCGACTACTGTGCCCGTCTGACTGCCAGCCGCCGCCCCGGCGGTGCCCCAATTCCGCCCTAGCACCATCCATCGTCAGCGGGGCTTTCGCCCGACCCTTCAACCCCCAAGGAGGTTTCCTTCATGCGCGGCATTCTGGCTGCCGGACTCGTCTTCATCGCAACCTTCACATCCGCAATCGCCGCCGACGTGCCGGCAACCTCGGAGATCGATGCGGTGACGGTGTTCCCGCAGGGCGCCGAGGTGACGCGGATCGCCCGCGTCAAGCTCGAAGCGGGCGGCCACGTCATCATCGTGCGCGATCTGCCGTCGGGGCTGCTGGCCGAACTCGATCCGCGTGCAGGGCGAGGCGACCGGCGCGCTCGAGCTCGGCGCCGTCGACAGCCGCGTGTTCTATCTGTCGGAGTTGCAGAACACCGACTTCAACCAGAGCGAGCGGAAGCGCCTCGAGGACGAGCTGATCAAGCTCTACGACCAGCAGGCCGCCTTCAACGACGAGATCGCGGCGGCCGAGCAGCAACGCCAGCTGATCGCCAATCTGGCGCAACTCCCGGCGCGCCCGGATCCCGAGAAGGGCGAGGTCAGAAGCGTCGAGGACTGGGGCGACATCTTCACGCTCGTCGGCGACAAGATCGGCGACATCAATCGCCGCAACCAGGCGACGCGGCTCGCATTGCGCGATGTCGAAAAACAGATCCTCGACCTCCAGAACCAGCTCAACCGCCAGCCAACGCAGGCGGACGAGCGCACAGAAGTGAAGATCAACGTCGCCGCCGACCAGGCGCTCGAGGCGACGCTGCGCATCCGCTATCAAGTGCCCGCCGCCAATTGGAGCCCGCTCTACGATGCGCGCCTCGACACCGGCGATCAGAAGGCGGAGCCCAAGCTCACCATCGTCCGGCGCGCGATCGTCTCACAAGGCAGCGGCGAGGACTGGACGAATGTCGCGCTGACGCTGTCGACGACGCGGCCCGGTTCCGGCACGGCGGCGCCCGAGATCGGCAGCCTCGTCGTCGATTTCGAGCCGGAGGCGGTGCCGATGGCGAAACGGAAGGTTTCGGATGAGGAGGCCGATGGCCGACTGATGGCGGAGGCGCCAGCGCCTGAGGCGACAATGGCCGAGGACGCGGCAGCCGGGTACGCGCAACCTGCCGTCCCCATCGAGGCCAAAGAAGACTACGCCGCCGTCATCGATACCGGCTTCCAGGCCCTCTACGTCATCACCGACCGGCAATCGATCAAATCCAACGAAGGCCAGAAGCGCGTGCAGATCGACGTCAAGAGCTTCACGCCGGAGCTTTTCATCCGCACCGTGCCGAAGCTCTCTGACGTGGCCTACCTCTATGCCAAGCTCCAGCTCGAGAGCGGCTTGGTGCTGTTGCCCGGTCAGACCTCGCTGTTCCGCGACGGCGTCTTCGTCGGCCGGGGCGCGCTGCCGCAACTGGCTGGGGGCGAGGACCACGAGATGGGCTTCGGCGCCGACGACAAGGTGCGCGTCAAGTTCACCACCCTCGACAAGACAACGAGCGAGACCGGCATCATCTCCTCGTCATCGGTGGAAACCCAGCAATTCAAGACGACCGTCAAGAACCTGCACGAGCGCGCCGTCAACGTCACCGTCTACGACCAGCTGCCGGTCTCGGCGAACGAGGACATCCAGGTAACGCTGACGTCCGGCTCGACGCCAACGACCAAGCAGAATGTCGAGGACAAGCGCGGGGTCGTTGCCTGGGATCTGAAGCTCGATCCCGAGCAGGAAGCCGAGATTGGCTTCGGCTACCAGATCACCTGGCCCAAGGAGAAGCGCATTCAATATGTGCCGCGGTAGGGCTTGATCCCAAGCGGGGCTCGGCTAGAACTTCTCAGGCGGTCCGGTGAAAACCGGGCCGCCGGTTTTTCGCGCCGGGTGGCGAGAGAGCGTCCACAACTCAACCCCCCACCCGCGAATTCTTGTTTGCGTGCCTCCGGCACGACCCGGAACCCTCCCCCCAAAGGGGAGGGCCGATCGAAGCTTGGCGCTGCCCGTGCCGCTTGGTGCCTCGCCCGACCCAGAGTGTTCCATTTGCCCACCCGCTCCCTTGGGGAGAGGGTGGCGTAAAGCGCCGGGGAGGGGTTGAGCAACGGGCGATTTCACGGCTGGCGCGGTCACTCGATTCTCGACACAGGACTCCCATGGGCCTCAAACTCGACTCGATCGAAAGCGCCATCGCGGCAATCGCGACAGGCAATCCCGTCATCGTCGTCGACGACGAGGATCGGGAGAACGAGGGCGACCTCGTCATGGCGGCCACGCGCGCAACGGGCGAGCACATGGCCTTCATGATCCGTCACACCTCCGGCATCATCTGCGCGCCGCTGCCGGCTTCGGAAGCGCGGCGGCTGAACCTGCAGCCGATGGTGGCCGACAACGATGCCCCCCTCTCGACCGCCTTCACGGTGTCCGTCGACTATCGCGAGGGGCTGACCACCGGCATCTCGGCGGAGGAGCGGGCGTCCACCTGCCGCGCGCTCGCCAATCACAACACCGGCCCGCGCGACTTCGTCCGCCCCGGCCACGTCTTCCCACTGATCGCGCGCGATGGGGGCGTGCTCATGCGCACCGGACATACGGAAGCGGCCGTCGATCTCGCGCGGCTCGCCGGACTGCCGCCCATCGGCGTCATCGGCGAGCTCGTCAACGACGACGGCAGCGTCAAGAAGGGTGCCGCCATCGAGGCCTTCGCGCAGGAGCACAGACTGCTGCTCGTCTCGATCGACGATCTCATCGCCTATCGCCAGAGCCGCGAGAAACTCGTCACGCGCCTGTCGGAGGTAGCCGCCGAGACAGCGATCGGCCCGGCGCGCGCCATCGTCTACGAAACGCCCTTCGATACGGCCCATCACGTCGCCATGGTGTTCGGCGAGATCGGCGATGGCAAGAACATCCTCGTGCGCCTCCATCGCGAGGACGCGATCGGCGATGTATTCTCGGGCGGCAAGAGCGCGATCAATCGCGCGCTCGAGCGGATCAAGACCGCGAAGCGCGGCGTCATCGTCTATCTGCGCGAGGGCGCCGTCGGCGTCGTCGCGGAGGGGCGCAAGGAGCAGGCCGGAGCGCTGGAAGCCCGCCGCGAGCAGTGGCGCGAGATCGGCTTGGGCGCACAGATTCTGAAGGACCTCGGCGTCACCTCGATCCGAGTCATCGGCAGCAAGGAGCGCGAGTACAAGGGCCTCACCGGCTTCGGCGTCGAGATCTCGGGCACGGAGATCATCGAGGGGTAGGCTCGGCCTTCGGCCGAGAGGCAGTGAGGCAGTGAGGCAGTGAGGCAGTGAGGCAGTTCAAGTACTGCCTTACTGCCCTACTGAACACACAAACGGAAAGAGGCGGCTCGTACAGAGCCGCCTCTCCTCACCCGGTGCGGATTGTCCCGACCCCGCACTCGATTTGTCAGCGCACGCTCAGGCAAAGTGGAAGCCGGTTTGCCTTAGAGCGTGCGCCAGGCCTATTCTAATCAGTAGATGTCGTAGCGCAGGCCGACGCGGAACTCGTGCGCGTTGTAGTCGTCGATGATCGGATCGCCCGAAGTCTGGCCCGAGGGATGCTGCAGCACAACCTCGCCCGTATGCACCTCGCCCATGTCGAGGTAGCGGTAGCCGAGGTCGAGCTTGAAGGCGCTCGACATGTCTTGGACGTCCTTCATGCCGCCGCGGCCGCCCATGTCGATGGAGATACCCGCCATCAGCGCCCAGGCGAAATTCTGCGTGGTCTCACTTTCGATCACGACCGCATACTGGTCGGCGGCGCAACCGCAGCCGGCGCTCCACCAGCCGTCACCCGTGCCCTCGTTGGCGCGGTTCGAGGCCCAGCCGAGGCCGAAGCCCATGTAAGGCGTGAAGCTCGTGCCCATGTCGATGTCGTAGTAGAGGTTCGCCAGAACCACCGAGCTGTCGACGTCGAAGGAGCGGTTGCCGTTATTGAGGTCGCCGGCGGGTTTATAGCCTGTAACGCCGGTGTCCATGCGGTGATCGTAGGTGACGTCGCCGCGCAGCGCATGGCCGAAGTACATGCCGATGCCGCCGCCGACGGTCCAGGCTTCGTCGATCTCCGTGTCGATCAGCGGCTGCGAGAAGCCGTTCGCGTCGAGCTCGCGAATGTCCGATTCCCGATGCGTCGCGTATCCGATATCGCCGCGCAGATACCAGCGCGCCATCTCGGGCATCTGGTAGGGGCCGTCTTTCAGGCTGCCTCCGTCGCCATACATGTCGGCCGCACCGGCAGAACCGGCGGCGCCAGCGAGCAACGCAACACCCAGGAAAATCGAACGGCAAATGGTCATGGCAGTCCCCTTACTGATAGATCGACACGGCAGCTCCGGGATCCCGCGGGACGCTCCAGATCTGCTCCATGAGGCCGACTGTCGCCGATTTCGGTTAATGGCCACTTAAGCCGCGTGCCGGAATGATCCGTCCTGGGATTTTTCCATCAGGTCCCGGCAGATGCCGCCTCCGCAGGGAGGAAAAAGCCGGTTCACACTTGCTGCCAACCGAGGCACTTACCAACACTCCCACTTGCGTCCCCGGCCGAAGCGTGGCCGGCATTGCCGGACGCGCTGAGAGCCGGGGTCTTCGCCCTGGAATGGTGAGCACGGCAATCGATCGGCGAGGGGTGATGATCCCGGATAGCCGCGCGCATGCGCGGCTTCCGGGAACGCAAGAGGAGGGGAACGTGCCGGATTGCGCATTCGCGGTCGTGCGGTATCGATATGCCATTTGGCACTGGCGTTGCGCGAGTTGCGGCGTTTGCGCTAGAGCAGGCTGCGTTTAGTCGGAAGCACCAGCCCGCTCTAGGTCTTTGTTCGGTCGCATGCTTTCGCGATTAACCGGTTTCCACTTAATCGCAGCATGCTCTAGCCCCCGGCCTTGATCGGAATGCCCTGTTGGCTGAACGAGACTTGGCAGGACCGGCTGTCCGGGGCGGCTGCGAATGCGGCATCTGAGCAGGTGCTGGTCAGTTAGGCCGCGGTCGCGGACCGTCATAAATGCAAAACGCCGGGCAATCGCTCACCCGGCGTTCGAATTCGCATTGAACTGGCAAAAGCTACTCGGCCGCGACCCGCAGCTCCGGCCGCATCTTGCTCTTCGAGGGCGAGGAGGCCTCGACCCAGGAGATGAAGTTGCGGGTCTTGTCGACCACCAGCTGGCGCTGCCGGTCGATGGTGATGATGTGATAGCAGTCGTCGAGCACGACGCTCTCGACCACGCCAGACATCTCCTTCTGGAGAAGGAAGGTATTGCGCAAGCTCACCGCGTCGTCGTCGCGCGAATGCACGAGCAGCGTCGGCAGCTTCAATTCCTTGAGGCGCGGCTTCACCTCCTTCACGAGCTTGTGAATTTCGCGGAAGGAGTTGCCGGACTTGACGGCGATGCCGACCTGACCGGAGTTGCCGGTCTGCAGATGTTCGACGACGAGCGCGCGCACGCGGTCGTCCTTGATGCCGAAGGGCTCACGGCCCGGCAACTTCAAAAGGTGCCGGAGCGGCGTGTTCATGAGGATCTTGAGGGACCGGAGCCAGCGCGGGATCGCCCAGCCATCGTACCAGAAGGCCGGTGCGTAGAGGATCATGCCCTTGATCTCGGACTGCTTCTCCATGGCGAGCTTGAGGGTCAGCATCGCACCGGCGCAGAAGCCGGCGACATAGATCGTGCTGCACTCCTTGCGGAGCTCCTCATAGGCGGCGAGCACGCTGTCGTACCACTCGCTGGACGTTGCCTTGATGAGGTCGTCCAGGCTCGAGCAATGACCGGCGAGCTGGCAAACATGTACGGTATGGCGCGCACGGGCGAGGCCCTGCGCGACGTAGCGAAGCTCGACGGGCGTGCCGCCGAGCCCATGCACCATCAGAATACCGACATCGTCGCTGCCGGGGATGCGAAAACTGTAATCGACTGCGCTCATGTTCTCTCGTTTCGAACTCGTTGCGGAGGCCGGCCCTGCCGGAGAGAGGCGAGCCCCTCATCTGGCATGCTTCCAAGCGGAAGCAGACCGGCGCGTTGCGTCTATTGGAGAGCTTGAGTTGGGTTGACGCCCTCACGGGACACCGTGGTCTCGACAATGCACAACCAATGCCGCCGCTTAGGGCGCAGGCATGGCGCGGTCTCGACCACGATCAGGTACGCAGAACTAAGACCCCCCTGGAGCCGTTGCACCTAAAGACAGGCTCGATAATGCATCTCTGACGGCCTCTGCCAAGTGAAATTTTCATGATCCCGTCATAGGTTCCGAGAGAATGCTCATTTCGCGTGGCAAATGGAAGCAGTGAACTCGAAGGCAATCACCGCTACATAAGCCAACCGAAAGGCTCGGCGATTTGTCCAAGGGATGTGTTAATTCTATGGCTTGGGTCAATTTGACCCATATCCGTAGAGTTAACATCTCAGGCGTTGCCCTCTCCCAGCCCCGATGAGCCCTTAAGCACTTGCTCGGGCAATGGTTGAAACGATCTGTACTTGGCTGCTATCTGGCGCCAACCGAGCGTGGCAAAGTTAAAGAAAGTGAAGTGGGCGCGTCGTGGTGTGCCCGTCGGCCGATGATCGCACTCCTGGCACTTCGAAATCTCATCCATGACAGGGTCAGCTTGGCTGTAACCCTGACCGGCATCATTTTCTCCGTGATTTTGGTCGCCATCCAGCTTGGCCTCTACATCGGCTCGACACGCATCATCACCAGCGTCATCGACCATACGACCGCCGAGATCTGGGTGGTGCCGCCGGGCGCCGAGAGCGTCGACGACACGTCCAACCTCCCCGGCCGGGAGCGGCACGTGGTGCTGTCGACACCCGGGGTCAAGTCGGCCGCCGAGATGGTGGCGGGCTTCGCCGAGTGGCAGCGGCCGGACGGCTCGACCACGGCCACCGTTCTCATCGGCAGCGATCCGGACGACGGCGGCCTGCGTCCGTGGAACTTGATCGACGGCAGCGTCGAAGCCCTGGCGGCTCCCAGCGCCGTGATCATCGATCGCTCCTATCTGAAGGATCTCGACGTCGCGGGAGTCGGGGGCCACGGCCAGTACGGCGAGCTCAAATCGACGGTCGTCGGCATCACCAAGGGCATCCGCTCCTTCACGACGCTTCCCTATGTCTTCACCACGCTGAAGCGCGGCAAGACCTATCTCGGCCTCCGAGAGGACGAGGCGACCTTCATTCTCGTCAGCTTGGTTCCCGGCGCCGACCCGCTCACCGTGCGCGACGCCTTGAAGGGCCGCCTGGATGGCGTCGAGGTGCTGACGCGCCAAGAGTTCCTCGACCGCAGCATCCAGCACTGGCTCTTCAACACCGGCGCGGGCTTGGCCCTCATCGCCGGCGCCGGTCTCGGCATCATCGTCGGCATGGTGATCGTGGCGCAGACACTCTACGCCTCGACGAAGGACCATTTGAACGAGTTCGCGACGCTCAGGGCGCTCGGAGCGGGCGCCGGCTACATCCACAAGGTCATCCTCTGCCAGGCGCTCATCAGCGCCGTCATCGGCTATGCGCTCGGCATCAGCGTGGCGCTGCTGCTGGTGCGCTCGGCCGACGGCTCCGCGCTGCCGCTCACCATGACGAAAGAGCTCGCCGCCGCCCTCTTCGTGCTGACCGTCGTCATGTGCGTCGTCTCGGCCATGGCGGCCATCGTCAAGGTCACGCGCATCGATCCGGCCATGGTGTTCGCACGATGACCGGCGCGTTGCTTCTGGAAGCCAAGAGGATCGTCAAGGAGCTCGGCCAGGGCGAGGGCAAGGTCCGCGCCTTGAAGGGCGTCGATCTCGGCCTCCACGGCGGCGAGCTGACGCTACTGATGGGCCCCTCGGGCTCGGGCAAGACGACGCTGCTCTCGATCCTGGGCTGCATCCTCTCGCCGACCGAGGGCGAGGTCGTGATCTGCGGCAGCTCGACCAAGGGCTTGAAGCCGGAAGGTCTCGCCAAGCTCAGGCGCACGAATGTCGGCTTCATTTTCCAGGACTACAACCTCTTCCCGACGCTGTCGGCGGCCGAGAACATCAAGCTCGCGCTCGACGTGCGCGGCTGGCCCAAGGGGGAGCAGCGCGCCGCCGCCGAACAGGCGCTGATCGCCGTCGGCCTCAAGGACAAGATCAACTCCTATCCGAGCCAGATGTCGGGCGGCCAGCAGCAGCGCGTCGCCATCGCCCGCGCACTCGCCGGCAAGCCCGCCGTCATCCTCGCCGATGAGCCGACGGCGGCGCTCGACAGCGAGAACGGCCAGGCGATCATGGCGCTGCTCTCCGAGATCGCCCAGGACCCGGCGCGCGCCGTGCTCGCGGTGACGCATGATCCCAGAACGCTGGGCTATGCCGACCGCATCGTCCTCATCGAGGACGGCCTCATCGTCCGCGAGGAGCGGCCGGCGAAGGCGGCCAAGCCAACGGCTCCAACGCCGCCGGCGCGACCTTCGACGACTTCGCACACAGAGGCTGCCGCCGGTCCTGTGCCGGTCGAGGACGAAGGGACCTCGGCCAACGCGCCGCCGCCCGCTGATGAGCTATCGATCGCGTCCGGCAACGACAGCAGCGCGCCCGAGGCGATCGCCGCCAAAACCAACACGCCCGAGCCCGGGCCGCAGCGTCAGGCCTCCAATCCATCCATCGCCAACGCGAAGCCGAGCAGCCGCCGCCGGCGCTCGACCCGCTTCGCCAGAGGAGAGCATCTCCCATGAAGACCAATGCTTGGGTGCCGTTGGCACTCGCCATCGTGCTCGCCGCTGGAGTGTTCCTCGCCATGAAGGCGCGGACGGACCGCACCGGCACGACCGAGCGGGCCGCTGTCGCGACGACCGAGGGTGCCGCGCCGGCAACGACCGGCTCGTCCGCCGCACCAGCTGGCGAGGCGCCAGCCGTCGTCACGCAGACGCCGAAGGCCGCCTGGGAAGCCGCGGCGCCCGGCCGGGTCGAGCCGCGCCAGGGAGAAATCAAGATCGGCGCCGGCGCACTCGGTCGCGTCGTCGACGTGCTGGTCGAGGCCGGCGACACGGTCAAATCCGGTGACCTGCTCGTGCGTCTCGACGACGAGGAGCTGGAGGCGCGTGCGCGCGCCGCCCAGGCCGAGGTCGATGCGCGCCGCAAGGAGCGCGACGACGTCGATGCGCGCAACAAGAACGCCAACGAAATCCGTAAGGCCGAGGACAAGGTGTCCGATGCCGAGGAGGCCTTCTGGACGGCGCGCGAGAACGAGGACGCGCTGGCGATCTCCTGGGCCAGCGGTCAGGCCGAGGCGGGCGAGGTCGAAACCGCACGGACCAAGGTCGATGAAGCCAAGCGGACGCTCATCGACGCCCGGTCGGCGCTCTCCTCGCTCCAGGCCGATGAGGACGCGCCGCTGCCGACGCGCCTCGAAAGCGCGCTCGCCGCCGCCCGCGCCGAGCGTGCCGTCAACGAAGCGATGCGCGAGAAGCTCCGAATCCGCGCGCCCGTCGATGGCGCCGTGCTGCAGGTCGACGTGAAGCTCGGGCAGACGGTGGCGCCGTCGGCCGAGCTGCCGCTCATGACGCTCGGCGATCTGACGGCCTTGCGCATCAAGGCCGAGATCGAGGAGCGCGACGCCGCGAAGGTGAAGCTCGAGCAGAAGGTCTCGATTAAGTCGGACGCCTTCCCGGACAAGGATTTCGAGGGCAAGGTCGTCGCCATCTCGCCCTCGCTCAACCCGCCCAAGCTCGGCGCTCGCGGCATCCGTCAGCGCAGCGACGTCGACGTGCTCGAGTTCACGGTCGAGCTTCCCGCCGGCGTGCCGCTCGTTCCGGGCATGCGGGTCGATGTCTATCTGCTGGCGAAGGAGAGTTGAGGCGGATGCGGGGCAGGCCCAAAGCTCACCCTCACCCCAACAAGCCCAACACAAACCGCGTGCCGACGATGAGCATGAAGCCCGCAAACGCGCGCTCGAGCGTGCGCTTCGAGAACCGATGCGCGCTGCGCACACCCCAGCCGGCGGCGAGTAAACTGGCAGGCACCACGAGCGCGGCGCCAATCAGGCTGACGTAACCGAGCGAGCCCGGCGGCAAGGCCTCTTGCCCAAAGCCTGCCCACATGTAGCCGATGACACCGGGCAGCGCGATGATCGGGCCAACGCCCGAGGCGGTGGCGAGCGAGGTCAGCATCTGCCGGCCGTAGAGCATCATGTAGCTGGTGATGAAGGCGCCGCCACCGATACCGTTCAGGGCGGATGCAAGACCCGTAAAAAGTCCGACCGGCAGACTGACCGCCGGTCCCGGAAGCTGGTCGCCGAGCTGCCAGCGATCGGCGCCGGTCAGCAGGCGCAATGCCATCAGGTAGGCGACGAAGACGAACACGATCTTCAGCACCGTGCCGTCGACCCGGCTGGCGATGAGGATGCCGATCGCCACACCGACAAGCACACCCGGCCCGATCGCGCGCAAGACGCCCATGTCGACGGCGCCGCGCTTGCGGTGCAGCCAGAAGGATCGCAGCGACGTCGGCAAGATGACGGCGAGCGAGGTGCCGACCGCCAGATGCATGCGAACCTCGTCGTCGACGCCGGCGAAACGGAACACCTCGTAGAGGATCGGCACGGCGATGCCGCCGCCACCGATGCCGAGAAGTCCCGCGAGGTAGCCGACCGCAAGGCCCGCCACGGCAAGCCCCGCGACCATGAGCAGAACCTCGGTGAGGGGCAGCCCCGCAATCAAACTCATGCCGCCTGCTTGAGCCGGGCGGCGGCAACCGCCTCGAGCGCATGGTCGATGACCTCGGGTCCGGCGCCGCGCCTGCCCCCCTCCTCCGAGAGGACGCGTCGGAACAGGCGTCCGCCCGGCTCGGCGTGGAAGAGGCCCATCAGCGGCTTCAGCAGGGCGGACAGACGAAAGCCTTCGGCGAGCTTGGCGGCGGCATAGGCGCGATAGGCTGCAACCGCTGCTTCGCGGCCGATGGCAGGCCGGGGGTCGCCGAACACGCGCGCGTCGACCTCCGCGAGGATGTAGGGCGTCTGGTAGGCCGCGCGGCCGAGCATGACGCCATCGACGCGGGCGAGATGCCCGAGGGCCGCGTCGAGATCCGGAATTCCGCCGTTGAGGACGATCGTCAGCTCCGGCCGCTCCTGTTTCAGCCGATAGACACGATCGTAGTCGAGCGGGGGAACCTCGCGGTTCTCTTTCGGCGAGAGGCCGCTGAGCCAGGCTTTGCGCGCATGCACGATGAAGGTGCCGCACCCTGCCGCGGCGACCGTGTCGATGAAGCGGCGGAAGTCTGCTTCCGCGTCCTGGTCGTCGATGCCGATACGGCATTTTACGGTGACGGGGATTTGAACCGCGTCGCGCATGGCGCGGTAGAGGCCGGCCACCAGTTCCGGCTCCGCCATCAGGCAGGCCCCGAACCGGCCGGACTGCACGCGATCCGACGGGCAGCCGCAGTTCAAGTTGATCTCGTCATAGCCGAGCCCCGCCCCGATGGCGGCAGCGCGTGCGAGATCGCCTGCATCAGAGCCACCGAGTTGCAGCGCCACGGGATGCTCGGCCGGGTCGAAGCCGAGCAGCTTCGCCCGATCGCCATGAATGACGGCCCCGGTCGTCACCATCTCGGTGTAGAGCCGCGCCCGGCGCGTGAGCATCCGGTGCAGGACCCGGCAATGCCGGTCCGTCCAATCCATCATGGGCGCGACAGAGAATCTATGCATTTGAAATTGCACGGTTTTTCGAGTAGCTTCCGAGGCTAGACAACGAACGTGAGCAATCGTGAACACAGAAACACTCGGAACGTCCCACGACCATTGCACACGAATTGCTTACGGAACTCTTGGCGTGAGCACTGCCAAATGTGAACTCTCCAAGAACGGGCGCAGATCCCGGAGCGAGTACTATACATGGCACCCCTTCACAAACTTGAACCGCCCCGGATTCTCCGGAGGCTCGTTGGCTTGAGTCAGGCGGCGAGTTTCTCGGGCTCCTCCAGGCCCGCGTAGTAGGTGGCTTCGGCCTCGGCAGGCGGCCTGTTGCCGATGGGCTCCAGAAGCCGGCGGTTGTTGTACCAGTCGACCCATTCGAGCGTCGCATACTCGACGGCATCCGGCGAGCGCCAGGGACCACGCCGCCAGATGACCTCGGCTTTGTAGAGCCCGTTGATCGTCTCGGGTCGTGTCGAAGACGCGCCTCCGGCACGAGCGCATTGTTATAGCTATCGCCGACGCTGCCGACCGACGGCACGAGACCGGCCTCGGCCAGTCGCTCGGTGTATTTGATCGAGACGTATTGCACGCCGCGATCAGAGTGGTGGACGAGGCCGCCGCCGACGGGACGGCGATCGTGCAAGGCCTGCTCCAGCGCATCGTGCTGAAAGCGCGCCTCCACGCATCCAAGCGCGCCTCCGGCACGACGAGCACAAAGCCCGCATGCGCCGATTTGCTGGCACGCCAGCCGACGATGCGGCGCGCGAAAGCGTCGATGACGAAAGCGACGTAGACGAAGCCAGTCGTCCATTGCGAAGCATGGCTTTGCCATGACGTCGCCACGTAGGTGAAGTCGGACACCCACAACAGGTTCGGCCGCGAGGCTTGGAACTGCCGGTTGACGTGATCGAGCGGACAGGGAGCGCTCCTATCCGGCACCGTCGTCTTCACGGATTTGCCGCGAATGACGCCGGAAAGGCCCATTTTGCGCATCAATCTGGCCACCGTGCAGCGGGCGACGTCGAAGCCCTCCCGCAGCAACTGCCGCCAGACCTTGCGCACGCCGTAGACCTGGAAGTTCTCATCATACACGCGCCGGATCTCCTTCATCAGCACGTCATCCCGCTTGACGCGCAGCGGAGCCGTCTCCGGGTTCTTTCGGCGGTGGACGCGCTCGTGGTAGGTCGACGGGGCGATCTCGATGACATCGCAGATCGGCCATCGTGCGCCAGCACGTCTTCGACATGACCCCGTACGCTGACCGGTGCTCGTCGATGAACTTCGTCATGTCCTGGGTTTGCGGTCGAGCTCTCACCTCGCGCAAAATATACGGACGCGTCCACGCGGAGCGTGGCTACGCCACGACGCGCAGGATCTCGTTGGCCTGGCGCAGCTCACGGTTCTCACGCTCGAGCGACCTCAGCCGCTCGCGATCGTCCGTCGTCAGGCCAGAGCGTTTGCCTGCATCGCGCTCGGCTTGCTTCACCCAATTGGAAAGCGTCTGCGCCGTGCAGCCGATCTTGGCCGAGATCGAGACGATCGCCGCCCACTGCGACGGGTGCTCGCCCCGATGCTCGGATACCATCCGCACGGCGCGCTCACGCACCTCAGGCGAAAACTTCATTCGATTCGATTCGTTCGTCATGGCTCCAATCTCTCAAGAGTTGGAGCCTCCGGCAAACCCGGAGCGGTTCATTGTGGCGAGTTTGTGACTATGCCTTCGGGTGAGCAGCAACTGCCACTGCGGCGAGAGTTGATCAGGGCCATCTCAAATCAAGAATGCTATCGGGAATTTCGCGGAATAGCGGGCAAATCAGTTATTTTTGAAACGATCATAACCAAATGCCGACAACACCCTGACTCATCATCGCATATGCCGATTGCCTCCAATTAAGTATTGAGCTACTAAATTCCATTAATCACGAGCTAGCAATCGTAAATTGTCTGAGAGTTCTGAAAGGAACGGTCGGACAATTTCATAGTTGTCTGCTTCTGGCCTCGAGTGATCAATATTTCAAGTACATCACTCGTGGATCAGGGAGCCTGCTCCGAACGAATACGCGGGTAACTGGAACGGCAAAGGTGAGAGTAGGACCGGAAAGGAGAACCAAGACCGTCCTGCCCACGAGATTGACAGAAGTGCAGAGCGCAAGTGACCGACCGATGCTTGGGAGTTCGTCATGTTTCCGCGTAAGCCTTCCAAAATCCTGATCAACGGACATGCCGTCGATCCGTTCGCGAGTTCCGGCCACCATCAGCCGTGGGAAGAGCCGGTCGAGCTCAAAGCCGCCGATTTCCCTGCAGCGCCCGATCACTGCTCGCAGCGACATAGCCATGACGCTCCGCAGCACTATGCGCCAAATCACAATGTACTCATTGGCGCAGGCGTCGAGTTCAGAGGCGAACTGCGCAATTGTAGCCGCCTCGTCGTCTCCGGCACCGTCACCGGCACGCTGGTCGCCGAAGAGGTGCTCATTCACCAGAACGCCAATGTCGATGCGGCGATCATCGCCGCGCGCGTCGACGTGTTCGGCAAAGTGGAGGGACGCCTGGTTGCGACCGAGTGCGTCCGTTTCCGCGAGACCGCGAGCTTCGATGGCAGGCTCGTCTACAGCAAGCTCTTCGTCGAGACCGGCGCCTCGCTGACCGGTCAGTTCTCGCGCTCCCTCGATGCCGACGAACAGAGGGCGGTCGAGGACCTCGACCAGTCCCGGACGAAGCGTCAGGAAAGCCCGATCGACACCCCGCACACCGACGGAAACGAAACCGGAGAGCTTATCGCCCAACTTCTCTCTGCCTGAGCAGAAGGCGCAAAAGGCGGCGTCAGCAAAACGTGCCTTCGAGGTTCTGATCATGAATTGGGAATCAAACGCGCCGCCACACGTTCTGTCAGAGGCCGACCCGCGGCCGAGGTTGCGGCACTGCCCGCCTGAGCCGGCCCCACTCTACGAGCTAGGTCGCACGTCATGAGCATCTGGGCTCGCAACGCTTCTCGCCGCCACCGCTGCCGCGGTTACGCAATTGCTCGTGCCCCGGCCACTGCGAGGCCATCCTCCCGCAAGACTTCGCCTGCCGCTGCCCCGCCGAGGACCAGCACGATGCAGGCTCTCGTGTTGCTGGCTGGAAGGCATCGCCTGGGCGATCCTGATAGCGGTCGCGATGGCGATCGCCGCCTCGATGCTGGTCGCTATCAAGCCGATCAATTCGCTGACGGTTCCGCTGGCGATCGGCCTCATCGTCGCCGCGATGACCGTTGCTGTCGTTCTGGCCTCGGCGCCGGCACGTGCCGAAATCCGTGTCGAACGCAAGATCGCACAACTCTCCGAAGCCGCTACCGAAGGGTCACTGCCGCCGCTGCCGCCGAGCCCAGAAATGCAGGCCCTGATGGAGCCCATTGCCTCCGTCAATCGCGATATTGCGGCGCTGGAACGGTCGGACGCTGCCAACGCCGAACCGGCCGAGCTCGCCGATCTGCACAAGATGCGCGACGGCCTCGTCGAGTTGTTCGTCGAGAAGGATCTGGCGCGCCGTATCGGCATGCTGCGCTCCGAGGCTCCAGCGTCGAAGCCGAGCACCCGGCCTGTCGGCTCGCTCGAGTCGCTCGGCGCGCATCCTGCTGCGCGACCGGCTCATCGCGCCTGTTCCCCGCCCCGGCCGCCGCCGGCTCTCGCCCTCGGCGTCTACGCTGTATCGGCGCTCGCCGCTGCCTGGCTCGCCAGTCAGTCGGAGACCGGACTGCTGGCGCAACAGATCGCATCGCGTGCCGGCGAGATCGTGATGCATCGCGCGAAGCGCGGCAAGTTTCGCCGCAACCAGACGCCAGTGCCGGAACCAGCCCGTCCTCACGGCCGTTCGCACGGCAAATCTCGCCTTCGACAGCTCTCTCTGACTCGACGAACGCCGCGGTCGATGTGGCACTGCCCGCTGCCAACCGTCGAATGCCGCGGCCGAGCAGGAGATCGCCGTACTCACGCTCAAGCTCGAAGCGACGGAGGCCATGCTCGAGCGGGCGGAGCAGGCCTTGAGCGAGGCCAAGGCCGAGCAACGGAGGCTCATGGAGGAGGCGGAGCGTACGCACGACGTCGATGTCGCCACCGTCGCCTCCGATGCGCAGCTCGAGCGAATGGCCCATGAGGCCGTCATGGCCGTCGAGGAAGAGCGCTTGCGGCAAAGGAGATCGAACTCGCTCAACGGCTGGCGGAGTTCGAGGAGGCGAAGGACAGCGCTGAGAACGCAGAGGCAGCGCCTATCGCCTTGATCGAGGACAAGCGGCGTCAGGCGGCCGCATGGGAGGCACGCGTCCGGCTCGAGCGGATGGCTGCGGCCGACGAAGCCAGAGCCGCGGAACGCAAGGCCATCGAGACGCAGATCGCGAGAGGAACTGCGCTTCGAGCTGGAGCGACGCCGCATCGAGGAGCGCCAACGCGCTTTCGACAGGACGAATGTCGACATCGCCACAGAAGCGCTTGCCAGACGACCGCCGAGACCTCACATATGTCCCCGCCTCAGCGGCGGTGGCCGATGGCCCGGTCTGAGCTTGCGGAATTCACCAGAACCCGCAAGTGTGTCTGGCACGTGGCAGTTCGCAGCTGTCGATCCCCCGGACGCGGCAGCGTCCTCGTCAGGTCGAGAGTTCCCGAGGAGCATGCCTCGACTGTGCAAAGGTCGCGACCCCATCCGCGGCTCAAGCCACCGTCGCGGACGAACCTCGTGCGGCCCTGCCGCCAATGTCTCCGCTCGCAACGCAAGAATGCAGCCGTATTCGCGCCAGCGCCGCGACGCTCAGCGCAGACGCCAATCCCGGCGCGCCGGAGTCGAGCAGAAACCGCAAGACCAAACTCGGACTGGACTCTGCGCGTGCGCTGCTCGACTGCGGCCAGGCGCTGATGACCTGCCGGCGAACTCACAGCCGCTCGTCTTGCCTTCGGAGAAGTTGCGGCCGCTGGCATCGCCAAAGGGGCGCTCGCGCTCGGAACGACCTTCGACCCGCATGCGCTGGCGAAAGCCAATCTTGATGGGACAAGTGCCGATACGAAGCTTGCGCGATTCTGGTACAAGCGGGCCTTGACGCTCTCTGGCCAGTAGTCGCCTGCGGTCGATTAACTGCATCCTCCACCATCCATGCGATTGATTGTGCTCAACAATCTATATCTAACCTTCACCGCTCGTTCACCCTCAACCGTCGAAACTCACGCTGCGCTGCCTTTGGCATGGAACCTGCCATTCCCCGCCTGGGGCCGCGTTCGTTGTCACTGCGTGCGTTAGGCGGTTGCTATGTTCCGCGTACCAGTGCAGCCCTTACTGCTGATTGTTTTTGCGCTATTGCCCATCAAGGGCTGCGCTCCCCCACGCGTCGAAGCGGCACCGCTCCAGCCCGCCGCCAATCGCCCAGCCGATGCTGCCGGAAATCGATCCGGCGCTCCTGAAGGCACCGCCAGCGCCAAATGCGCGGTCAAGACGCCGAGCACGGATCGCGAGCGACAAACCCGGCCCGGAACAGCTCGCTGATCCGAAACTCCTCGAGATCGCCCGCATCGAGATCGAGCGCGACTGCTACAAGGCGGCCGAAGCCCGGAACCGGAAGGCGCTGAAGAAGCTGCAGGCGACCGTCAACGACCTGCAGTAAACCCCTCGCGATTGACCGCGCCGGAGTCTAGTCGATAGGCTCCCCGCGACCGGATCATCGCGGGAGGCATGCCCCATGAAATCCCACTATCGCGCCGTCGTCATCGGCGGCGGCGTCGTCGGCGCCTCCGTGCTCTATCACCTTGCCAAGTTCGGCTGGAAGGATGTGGCGCTCATCGAGCGCAATGTGCTGACGGCCGGCTCCTCCTGGCATGCGGCGGGCGGCGTGCACGCGCTCAACGCCGATCCCAACATGGCGGCGCTCCAGGCCTACACCATCGACCTCCTCTCCGAGATCGAGAAGGAGAGCGGGCAGTCGATCGGCCTGCATCTGACGGGCGGCATCACGCTCGCTTCCGCCCCCGCCCGCTGGGAGTGGCTGCAATCGGCCTATCGCATCTTCCAGACCATCGGCATCGAGGATTGCCACCTCATGACGCCCGCGGAGATGAAGAAGGCCTGCCCGATCCTCAACACCGATGGCGTCATCGGCGGCCTGTGGGCCGACCGCGAGGGCTATGTCGACACGACCGGCACCGTGCACGCCTATGCCAAGGCCGCCCGCATGCGCGGCGCCGAGGTCATCGAGCACAACCGCGTGCTCGAGCTGCATTGGAAGGGCAGCGAATGGCAGGTCGTCACCGAGAAGGGCACGATCACCGCCGAGCATGTCGTCAACGCGGCCGGCCTCTGGGCCAAGCAGGTCGGGCGCATGGTCGGGCTCGAGCTGCCGGTCTCGCCGATGCAGCATCACTATTTGCTCACCGAGACGATCCCCGAGGTCGCCGCCATGGGCTCGCAAGAGATCCCGATGATGATCGATCTCGAGGGCTTCACCTATATGCGGCAGGACCTGAAGGGCGTCCTCGTCGGCATCTACGAGGTCAACACCGCGCATTGGATGATGGACGGCGCGCCCTGGGACTACGGCATCGAGCTGTTGCAGGAGGATGTCGACCGCATCTCGGACGAGCTCGGCGCATGTCTTCAAGCGCTATCCGGCGCTCGAAACCGCGTCGGCATCACGCAAATGGGTCAACGGCGCCTTCACCTTCTCGCCCGACGGCAATCCGCTCGTCGGACCCATCCACGGCATCCCGAACTACTGGCTCGCCTGCGGCGTCATGGCGGGCTTCCTGCAGGGCGGCGGCGTCGGCAAGACGCTCGCCGAGTGGATGATCCACGGCGAGACCGAGGCCGATGCCTACTCCATGGACATCGCCCGCTACGGCAGCTTCGCCTCCAACAAGGAGTACATCCGGCAGACGACCGGCCAGTTCTACTCCCGCCGCTTCGTCATGACCTATCCGAACGAGCAGCTCTGGGCGGGTCGTCCCTTGAAGATGGCGCCGGCCTATGACGCCATGACGGAAGCCGGCTGCCGCTGGGGCTGCTCCTGGGGCCTGGAAGTGCCGCTCTACTTCGCGCCGAAGGACTTCGTCGAGACGCCGACCCTCAAGCGCTCCAATGCCTTCGACATCGTCGCCGCCGAATGCAAGACGGCGCGCAACGATGTGGGGCTCCTCGATATCTCGGGCTTCTCGCGCTACGAGGTGACGGGGCCGAACGCGGAAGCCTGGCTCGACCATCTGATGGCCGGCAAGCTCCCGAAGCCGGGCCGCGCGCGATTGGCGCCGATGCTGGGCGAGAACGGCAAGCTCAAGGGCGACCTGACGGTTTTCAACTGGGGCGACGGCACCTGGTGGATCATGGGGAGCTACTATCTGCGCCAATGGCACATGCGCTGGTTCCAGGATCATCTGAGCGACGGCGTCACGGTGCGCGACATCTCGGATGCGACGGTTGGCTTCTCGCTCAATGGGCCGAAGGCGCGGGACGTGTTGGCGCGGGTGACGAATGCCGACGTCTCGAATGCCGCCTTCCCGTTCATGGCCTGCAGGCGATCGACGTGGGGCTGATCCGCGCGAAGGTCGGGCGACTGTCGGTCTGCGGCGAGCTCGGCTACGAGATCAACTGCGCGGCGGGAGAGCACATCGCATTACGGCGGACGCTGCTCGAGGCCGGCAAGGATCTGGGTCTCCGCGAGATCGGCTTCAACGCCATGCTGAGCCTGCGCCTCGAAAAGAGCTTCGGCATCTGGACCACCGAGTTCCGCCAGCAATACACGCCGCGCCAGACGGCGATGGATCGCTGGATCGACTGGCAGAAGCAGGATTTCATCGGCCGGAAGCCGGCGATGGCGGAGCGGGATGGGGCGGCGCCGCAGTTCGTGCAGGCGACCATCGAGGTCGATGCGGGCGATGCCGACGCCAGCGGCTACGAGCCGATCTGGTCGGACGGCAAGCGCGTCGGCTACGTCACCTCCGGCGGCTGGGGCCACACGGTGAAGAAGTCGCTTGCCATGGCGCTGATCGAGCCGAAGCTGGCTACGCCAGGGACGGCGCTTTCGGTGCATGTCGTGGGAGTGGAGCGGAAGGCGAAGGTGATTGCAGCATCGCCGTATGATCCTGAGGGGAAGGCGATGCGGGGATGAGCACCATCGAAATGCACGACTACATCGTCATCGGCGCCGGCTCGGCGGGTTGCGTCGTCGCGGCGCGGCTCGCCGAAGCGGGCGCCAAGGTGCTTCTCCTTGAAGCGGGCGGCGAGGACGATTGGATCAACATCCGCATCCCCGCGATGATGGATACGATCATGGATAGCCCCTACGACTGGGGCTATCGCACGGTGCCGCAGGCGGGCCTCTACGGCCGCAAGATCGCGCTCAACCGCGGCAAGGTCCTCGGCGGTACCAGCTGCATGAACTACATGGTCTACATGCGGGGGAATCGCGGCGACTACGACCATTGGCGCCAGCTCGGCAACGAGGGCTGGGGCTATGAAGACGTGCTGCCCTACTTCAAGAAGTCGGAGACGAACGAGCGCATCAAGGACGAGTTTCATGGCGCCTCCGGCCCGCTGACGGTCGCCGATCAGAAGTCGCGCTCCCCGCTGACCTCGCTCTACTTCGAGGCCTGCGCCGCCGCCGGCATGACGCGCAACGACGACGTCAATGGCGCGACACAGGAAGGCTATGGCTGGTTCCAGGCGACCATTGGCAAGACGGGCCGCTGCAGCACGGCGGTGGCGTTCCTGCATCCCAATCGCGGGCGCCGGAACCTCGAGGTGGTGACGCACGCGCAGGCGACGCGGTTGTTGGTCGAGAAGGGTCGCGTCACGGGCGTCGAGTATCTTCGCCACGGCAAGCTCGAGACGGCGCACGCCAGCGCAGAGATCGTGCTCTCGGGCGGCGCCATCAACAGCCCGCAACTGCTGCTGCTCTCCGGTATCGGCCCGGCGGATGAGTTGAGGGCGCTCGGCATCCCGGCCGTCCACGACCTCCCTGGTGTCGGCAAGAACCTGCATGACCACATGTATGCGATCTGCCGATTTTCCATCGACAAGCCGATCGGCGTTTCGGCGTTGAGCGAAAAGGAATTCGCGGCGGCGCAGGAACAATACCTGCGCGAGGCCACAGGCCCGCTCGCCACCAACTTCGACGAGGCGGGCGCTTTCCTCAGAACCGATCCGGCCTCCGAATGGCCCGACGTTCAATGGCATTTCGAGCCGACCTACAATGTGAGCTTCTTCGACGGCGCGCCGCCCGAGAAGAACGGCTACTCGCTGTTCGCCAATGTCTGCCGGCCACAGAGCCGGGGGGCACTCACGCTGTTCTCCGCCGATCCGCTGGCCAAGCCCCTCATCGATCCCAACTACTTCGCCGCGCCGCGCGATCTGGAATTGACGAAGCGGGGCTTGCGGCAGGCGTTGGAGATTTGCCGTTCGAAGGCCTTTGAATCAGTCGGCGGCCGGCAGGCATATCCGTTGCCGGATGTTGATTCCGAGGAGGCGCTCGAAAGCTACATCCGCCGCACCTCGAACACCGTCTGGCACCCCGTCGGCACCTGCAAGATGGGGCACGACAAGCTCGCCGTCGTCGACGACCGGCTTCGGGTGAGGGGATTGTCGGGCTTGCGGGTGGCGGACGCCTCGATCATGCCCGAGATCGTCAGCGGCAACACCAACGCGCCCTGCATCATGATCGGCGAGAAGGCCGCGGACTTGGTGGGGAAGGGGTAGGTCTTACTTCGCCGCTTCCAACGCCCGCAGATGCGACAGCGCCGAGTTCGCGTTCAGCCGCGCGGCATCCGTCTTGGCGTCGGCCAGGTCCTCTTCCGCGTTCTTGATCGACTGGGCGAGCCATTGAGCGTCGATGTCGTCGACATCGATCGCCTGCTGGGCGAGCACGGTCAGGCTCGAAGGATCGACCTCGGCGAAGCCCGCCTTCACATAGAGGCGCTTCGCCTTGCCGCCCGGCAGCTTCACGTCCATGACGCCGGGGCGCAGCGTCGAGAGCACTGGCGCGTGACCGGCGAGCACCGTGAAATCGCCCTCGGAGCCCGGCACGACGACCTGCTCGACATCCTCCGACAGCAGTAGCCGCTCGGGCGAAACCAGCTCGAATTTGAACGTCGTCATTCTTCAACCGCCTTCGCTTCGACCTCTTCCGCCGTCTGCACGCGCGTGCCGCAGAAGGGGCAGTGGTAAATCGGATGATCGAGGAAGCCGCTTTCGTCCTCGCTCTCCATGTCGACGACACCGACGGACATGTAGAGCACGCCGTCGTCGCCGACATAGAGCAGCGGCTCGAAGTCCTCGGCGCCGAGCACCTCGTTCAAGTCGCGGCAGCAGGAGCCGAAGCCCTTGGCTCCGCCCGCCGTGTTCGAGGTTGCCATCGGCTCACTTGCCTCGCTTGAGTTAAGCGGCTTCCGCCGCGAGCTTCTCCGCCTTCGCGACCGCCTGCTCGATGGTGCCTACCATGTAGAAGGCCGGCTCCGGCAGGTGATCGTAGGCGCCGTCGCAAAGCCCCTTGAAGCCCTTGATGGTATCGGCGAGCGGCACCTGGACACCGGGCGAACCGGTGAACACGGCGGCGACGTCGAAAGGCTGCGACAGGAAACGCTCGATCTTGCGGGCGCGCGCCACCGCGACCTTGTCCTCTTCCGACAGCTCGTCCATGCCGAGAATGGCGATGATGTCCTGGAGCGCTTTGTAGCGTTGCAGGATCTGCTGCACGCGCCGCGCCGTCTGATAGTGCTCCTCGCCGACGACGCGGGGATCAAGCATGCGCGAGGTGCTATCGAGTGGGTCGACGGCCGGGTAGATACCCTTCTCGGCAATACCGCGCGACAGCACGGTCGTCGCGTCCAAGTGGGCGAAGGAGGTGGCCGGCGCCGGGTCGGTCAGATCGTCGGCCGGCACGTAGATGGCCTGCACCGAGGTGATCGAGCCCTTCTGCGTCGAGGTGATGCGCTCCTGAAGAGCACCCATGTCGGTTGCAAGTGTCGGCTGATAGCCGACCGCCGATGGAATGCGGCCCAAAAGCGCCGACACTTCCGAGCCCGCCTGCGTGAAGCGGAAAATGTTGTCGACGAAGAACAGCACGTCCTGGCCCTTGTCGCGGAAGTATTCGGCAACCGTCAGGCCCGACAGACCGACGCGGGCACGGGCGCCCGGCGGTTCGTTCATCTGACCGTAGACGAGCGCGCACTTGGAGCCCTTGGTGTCGCCCTTGCCCGGATCCTTGTTGACGCCGCTCTCGATGAACTCGTGATAGAGGTCGTTGCCTTCACGCGTGCGCTCGCCGACGCCCGCGAACACCGAGTAGCCGCCGTGGGTTTTGGCGATGTTGTTGATGAGCTCTTGAATGAGCACCGTCTTGCCGACGCCGGCGCCGCCGAACAGGCCGATCTTGCCGCCCTTGGCGTAGGGCGCGAGCAGGTCGACGACCTTGATGCCGGTGACGAGGATCTGCGCTTCCGTCGACTGATCGACGAAGGAGGGGGCCGGCTGATGGATGGCGCGGCGCTCGGCGGTCTTGATGGGGCCCGCCTCGTCGACCGGATCGCCGATGACGTTCATGATGCGGCCGAGCGTCTCCTCGCCGACCGGCACCGAGATGGCGTTGCCCGTATCTTGTACCGGCTGCCCGCGCACGAGACCCTCTGTCGAGTCCATGGCGATGGTGCGCACGGTGTTCTCGCCCAGATGCTGAGCCACCTCGAGCACCAGGCGCGTGCCGCCGTTATCGGTCTCGAGCGCGTTGAGGATCGCCGGCAGGCCTCCCTCGAACTGCACGTCGACCACCGCGCCCGTCACCTGTCTGACTTTGCCGATCCGTCTGTCCGCCATGTTACGTCCTCGATCTACATTTCGTGGCCCGGTTCCGGGCATGAGATTGTCGCCAATTCCTAGGCCTCATCCTTCACGAACGGCGTGAAGTTGGACCAGCTTTCCACTTTGAAGCCCCGCACATCGCGCACTGCCTTGGGAAACCATGGCAACGCTTTCAAAGCGGCGATCGCGGTCGTCAATCCGGCCAAGTCGTCCTTTCGGTTGAGATAGACACTCCCCTGTACGCGCTCGAAGCCTTTCGAATTCAGTACCCGTCCGATATCCGCATACGCTGCCTGATATCCACTTGGATGGTACCTTTCGGCGTCTGCAACTGTCAGATCGAAGGCGATCGCGAACATGGTGTCTCGCTAGTGTGGCGGTTCGCAAGTCCGCTTCATTCCTTGCTGCTTGCTCATCGAGCGGACTTGCGAACATGACGCCACACTAAGCTATTGACTTGCCTAGTGTCCTTATCGATCGCGAAGTTCGCACGGAGCCTGCTGCAGACAGAGACGAACTTCGCGATCGGGACACTAGGGGATAGTCTCCGTGATTGGGTCCTTCAAGATATCCGCGACCTCAAGCTCCACTTCTTCCCCGGACTGGAACACGTGGATTAAAGCTTTCGACGTGCCGACGAGCCTGACGACCGAATAAGCCGGCCCCACGCCTGCAATTCGCCTGACTTGACCGACCAAACGCTCTGGATTGACCGACAAACCAGCCTGCTCCGTTTCCCCAAATCCCAGCGCCGTCATGATGCACACTCCGGTTGCCGCACCAATTTAGCAGAAGGGCAACGGCGACCACCCTGAGCCGTTTAACTGAAAGCATATATCGCGGTTGCCATTGAAACCTGCAAGAGCGCCGACAACGTTCACCTTGCCGAGAAACTTGCCTTCACCGGCGCTCGTGCACGACAATCTCTCTGCTTGCCCCCCTCCAAAACCCTTCAGTGCGCTTGTCTTCTGTTCCGAAGACGGCCCACTGCTGGTGAAGTAGTCGCGACCAGCTAACGATGTTGCGAACACTACACATATCAGGATGTTCGTTCGCACGGCTCGCAGTCTCCCTTGACTAAACTGACTTCTCAACCCGTCTACACCGCCTCCGCACCCGATATGATCTCGATCAGCTCCTTGGTGATCTGCGCCTGGCGCGAGCGGTTGTAGGTGATGGTGAGCTTGTTGATCATGTCGCCGGCGTTGCGGGTCGCATTGTCCATCGCCGACATGCGGCTGCCCTGCTCGGAGGCCGCGTTCTCGAGCAGCGCACGGAAAATCTGCGTCGAGATGTTGAGCGGCAGCAGGTAGTCGAGGATCTCGCCCTCCTCCGGCTCGTACTCGGGCGCCGCGACGGCGATGGTCTGGCCGGCCGCCGCGCTCTCGCCCGCGGCGACGCGCGCCGGGATGAGCTGCAGCGCCGTCGGCTTCTGCGTCATGACGGACTTGAACTCGGCGTAGAACAGCGTCGCCACGTCGAACTCGCCGGCTTGGAACATGGCGAGCACCCTGTCGGCGATCGCCTTGGCATTCTCGAAGGCGACGCGCTTCACGTCCTTGAGCTCGACGCTCTCGACGAGGTTACGGGACAGATCGCGCTTCAGCTGATCCTGGCCCTTCCGGCCGACGGTGAATATCCTGACCGTCTTGCCATCGGCAACAAGCCGGCGCGCATGCTCACGGGCAAGCCGCACGATATTGGTGTTGAACGCACCGCACAGGCCGCGATCGGCCGTGCAGACGATGAGGAGATGCACTTGTTCCTTGCCGGTACCGACGAGGATGGGCGATGCGCCGGCCGGATCGGCTACGCTCGTGCCCAGGTTCGTGAGCACGCGCCCCATGCGCTCGGCATAGGGACGCGCGGCGGTCGCCGCCTCTTGCGCGCGGCGAAGCTTCGCCGCGGCCACCATCTGCATGGCCTTGGTGATCTTCTGCGTCGCCTTCACGGAGGCGATGCGATTGCGTAGGTCTTTTAAGCTCGGCATTCCGCTCTTCCCGACTGCTCGGCGTTCGACCTGTTTCTCAACTCAGCGCCTTGAGGCCCGCCTCGGCGATGATGGCATCTTCTTCCGACTTCGCGCCCGAAACCCCGATACCACCAGCGATCTTGCCGCCGACGATGATCGGTAGACCGCCGTCGATCGGCATTCCCGGCAGCGCCAGCACGCGCGGCGACTGCGCGAGCGCATCCTGAAAAACTTTCGTCGGGCGTCTGAAGGCCGCCGCTGTGCGGGCCTTCTCCTCCGCCACCTCGACACTGCCGAACTGGCAGTTGTCGATACGATGCAGACACACGAGATGTCCGCCCGGATCGACGATGGCGACCGTGACCTGAAGATCCATCTTGCGTGCCTGCACTTCCGCGGCCGCGACAACACGCAGCGCATCGCCGAGAGCGATGGGCATGCCGTAATCGGGTGGACGGGTCGAGGTCACAATTGCAAATCCTTGGAGGCTCAGGCCGTGAAGCTCTTGGCGAAGCCGTCGAGCGCGGCAACGAGCTGCTTCTCGGAATCCGCCGACAGCTCCTTGCTGGTGCGGATACTGTCGAGGATGCCCTTGTGCTTGTCGCGCAGCGTCTGCAACAGGCTCGCCTCGAACTTCTGCACCGCCGATACCGGAATGCCGTCGAGATAGCCGCGCGTGCCAGCGAAGATCACGCAGACCTGCTCCTCGACCTTCAACGGCGAGAACTGCGGCTGCTTCAGGAGCTCGGTCAAGCGAGAGCCGCGCGCGAGCAGCCTCTGCGTCGCCGCGTCGAGGTCGGAGCCGAACTGGGCGAAGGCCGCCATCTCGCGATACTGCGCCAGCTCGCCCTTGATCTTGCCGGCGACCTGCTTCATCGCCTTGATCTGGGCGCTACTGCCGACGCGCGACACCGACAGACCGACGTTCAGCGCGGGGCGGATGCCCTGATAGAACAGGTTCGTCTCGAGGAAGATCTGGCCGTCGGTGATCGAGATGACGTTCGTCGGAATGTAGGCCGACACGTCGTTGGCCTGCGTCTCGATGATCGGCAGCGCGGTGAGCGAGCCCGAGCCGTTGTCGGCGTTCATCTTGGCCGCGCGCTCGAGGAGTCGCGAGTGGAGATAGAACACGTCGCCCGGATAGGCTTCGCGACCCGGCGGACGGCGGAGCAGAAGCGACATCTGGCGGTAGGCAACGGCTTGCTTTGAAAGATCGTCATAGACGATGACCGCATGCATGCCGTTGTCGCGGAAAAACTCGCCCATGGTGCAGCCGGTGAAGGGGGCGAGGAATTGCATTGGCGCCGGTTCCGAGGCGGTGGCCGCCACGACAATGGAATACTCGAGCGCGCCGCGCTCCTCGAGCGCCTTCACGAACTGGGCGACGGTGGAGCGCTTCTGACCGACGGCGACATAGATGCAATAGAGCTTCTCGGCTTCGGTGCCGGTGGCGTTGATCGGCTTCTGGTTCAAGAAGGTGTCGAGCGCGACGGCGGTCTTGCCGGTCTGGCGATCACCGATGATCAGCTCGCGCTGGCCGCGGCCGATCGGGATCAGCGCGTCGATGGCCTTGAGGCCGGTCTGCACCGGCTCGTGCACGGACTTGCGCGGAATGATGCCCGGCGCCTTCACGTCGACGCGCATGCGCTTGTCGAACTTGATCGGGCCCTTGCCGTCGATCGGGTTACCGAGCGCGTCGACGACGCGGCCGAGCAGGCCCTTGCCGACCGGCGTATCGACGATGGAGCCGGTCCGCTTGACGGTGTCGCCTTCCTTGATACTGCGGTCGTCGCCGAAGATCACGCAGCCGACATTGTCGACCTCGAGGTTCAGCGCCATGCCGCGGATACCGCCCGGAAACTCGACGAGCTCGCCCGCCTGCACGTTGTCGAGGCCGTAAACGCGGGCGATGCCGTCACCCACTGAAAGCACCTGGCCGACTTCGGAGACTTCCGCCTCCTTGCCGAAATTCTTGATCTGCTCTTTGAGGATCGAGGAGATCTCAGCGGCGCGGATTTCCATCAGCGGACCTCTTTCATGGCGAACTTGAGATTGTTGAGCTTGGTTTTGAGCGATGAATCGATCATGCGGCTGCCGAGCTTGACGACGAGGCCGCCGAGGATCGACGGGTCGACACTCGTCTCGACGCGGACCTCGCGGCCGGCGGTGGCCTTGAGCGCGGACTTGAGCTCGGAGAGCTGCTGATCGGAGAGCGCATGCGCGGACGTCACCTCGGCAGTAACCTCGCCGCGCTCGCGGGCGAGCAGCGCCCGGAAGCCCTTGATGACGTCGCGGACAACAAAAAGCCGCCGGTTGGCGGCCAGCAGCTTGAAGAAATTGACGGCGAGCGGCGACATGCCGGCTTTTGAGAGCAGCGAGGTCAACGCGCGCCCTTGGTCGTCGGCGGAGAAGACGGGGCTGCGGACGAGCCGCTCCAGATCCTTGCTCTCGGCGAGCATGCCGTCGAAGCGATTGAGGTCGGCGGCGACGGCGTCGAGCGCGCCCTCGTCCTTCGCCAGATCGAACAGGGCGGTCGCATAGCGGCCGGCTGCTCCAGATACGATTGAGTCGTCACCAGCCACGATGCAATGCTCTCGCCCTGCCAGATGGCGCTCGCCGCGTGCGGCGAACAGCCAGGTTGTTGAAAACCCTGTGCATTTCGTGAAGGCAGGCGGAAAAACCGCCCAAATCCCCGGAAAGTCGGGCTCCGTCTAGCATAGGCCCCTAGCCCACGCAACAAACGGCCCACATCCTGTTTGCCGCAGTGGAGCGTTCGGCCGTGACTGATCGCGAGGTGATCCGCGAGTAGGCTCTTGTTGCGAAACTGCTCCGTCGAGATGTCCTCAGTGGCACCTCACCCTCAGCTCCTCCGTCGCCGGCCCATCCGCCTCATAGCCTTGCGCGACGATCCAGCCTTCCTTGGCATCGGCGACCATGACAAGGCGCGTCGTGTCGTTGAGGACCGGCGACTTCAGCCAGCGGAGATCATCGCCGATTTCGCCAGCGATGCCGCGCAGCATCGCGACACGCTCGGCATTCTCCTTCCCGCGCGGACGGCCGGTCCAATCGTCGGCGGTCCAGGCATTCGCCGTGCAGATGCTGCCTTCATGCACGCGCGCGGACGTCTCGCGCCGCTCGATGATGGCGCCCTCGCCCGCCTCCAATCCAGCCAACGTGTAAATGGTCGGCACCGAGACCGGCGTCTCGGTCAACATCGCGAGCGCCTCGGCATAGCTCCGGGCTTCCTCGAACACGCGGCGCAACAGATGGGCCGGCGGCAGATAGGTCTTGCGCCAGACACGCGTGCGATTGACCGCCCAATCGGCCGGCATGACGCCGACGGGCATTTCCATCGGCGCCTGATTGAGGGCCGCCGAAAACCGGCCTGGCGCACTTGCCTGCAGGACGCCGGCGAAGCCCGGCCAGGTCAGCGTCACCCAAGGTCCGGCGCCGCCATCGACGCGCGCGGCCATGACATGGCGGCCGAGGCCGGGCGTGCGCCAGTCGAGCACGCGCACGAGCCGGGCGCTGCCGCCTCCCGTCGCGGGTTTCACGCCGGTCGTACAGCCCCACTCGTAGTGGACGTTGAAGAAATGCCCGCCCGGGCGCCCGAGCTCTCGGGCCATGGCGTCGATTTCATTGAGATAGAGGTTTTCAGACCGGGCGAGCCACTGCCGCGAGATGCGGTCGGCCAGGCGCAGCAGCAGTTCGGGCGTATGGCCAGCCGCCGCATCGAGCAGGGCGCGGGCCCGGCCTGGATCAGCGCGGAGCGTCGAAAGGGCCAACTCCGGGTCGACGTTGTAAACCGGAATGGCCGGCCGGTGGACGGCCTCTTGGGCTTTGAACGCGACAACTGCCATGGCTTAACTCCGCAAACGATCTTAACTGGCGCGAGCATCCTTTATTGAACGACGTTTGATATAAGTATGACTTCGGTCACCGGCAAGCGGTCGCTGACCCAAGGATTGATGGCAGGTAAACACGGCATCGCTGGCGGAACGCACGCTCGGGCCGGAGCTCGAACGGCTTGACGTCGGGGCACGGCTTTCACTATAGATGTTCGCCCATCGGCTCGGGCGGCTGCTTCAGGCGGCCCTGCCGGCGCGGGGGACGGAATACCCGATTTCGAGCGAACTCATTCAGGCGGGAGCCATTGCCATGTCGCGCCGTTGCGAGCTGACCGGACGTGATGCCCAGTACGGTAACCTGGTCAGTCACGCCAACAACAAGACCCGCCGCCGTTGGGAGCCCAATCTCTGCAACGTGACGCTGATTTCTGATTCTCTGGGCAAGTCGGTCAGCCTTCGTATCACTGCCCATGCACTGAGGACCGTCGAGCATCGGGGTGGCCTAGACGCATTTCTTGCCAAGGCCAAGGCCGACGAGCTGTCGCCGCGGGCTCTGAAGCTCAAGCGCGAAATCGCGAAGAAGGCCGTTGTTGCCGCCTCTTAAGTCGCGTTAACCGATCAACGCCGGACGAGCCGCGGGATGATAGCGTCGGCTGCGCGTCGCGATGAGCTTGAACTCTCCGCCGAGATAGAGATTGGCGGCACGCCACTCGACCAGATCCACACCTGCCTGAACCGGGTCGATGAACCCACCGGACGTTGGCTGCTCGGCCGGCGTCGGACTGGCGTTGTCGCCTTGCGGTGCCACACCAGTTCCCTGGCAATCGCCGCCTTGAGCGCAGCTGTTCTGCTGACTGCGGCCGCGGCGCACTTGCGTCTTCGGCTCCGGGGTCTGATCAAGCTCCCAATCGGGCGCCAAGACACTGGGTACAGTCGACGTCACGACCGAACCCTTCGGATTCATCAGATGCCGGCACTGGTCGGCGATCATGACCTCGGTCACGGCGGTTGAGGTGCCGGTCAGATAGCCCCGACCACCCTCGCAATCGAAGGCTTTCTTGACGACGGCAACGCGGCTGCGGCCGCAAACAGCGGGATCGCTGCACGAGACCGTGCGCCTGGCCGGGCGGCGGCTCACGGAGAGTTCACCGCTCTCGGGCAGGGCCGGCAAGAGCGACGCTTTCGACTTGGTCATCTCGCCGAGGACCATCGAGGAACCGAGCGTAATCTCGGTCGGCTTCTGGCCAGTTCTGGTGGCGATGGCGGCGCGCTGCATGGCCTCGCACTCGGGCTTGACGCGGACGACCGTCTCGAATTCGCTCACCTGCACGAGCTCGCCATAAGGCTCGACGCATTCCTTGGCCGAGGCCGGCGCCGCGAAGGCGACCAGCATCGACAATCCAAGACCGGCTTTCACCCCTACGCGCATACCCCACCCCGGCGGCTCTTTTGGCACTGATTAGCCGGGACCATAACAGGAAAGACTTCACATCCCGTTAGGCTTACGCGGAAAAGTTGAGCGCGAAGATTGGCGTTTGCGAAATATTCACCGCGCTCGAAACCGTCACTCGACGAGAGCGAATTGCAGAAGCACCGTCGACTGGAAGAAGTTGAAATTGTCGTCCGAGATGAGGGTCACGATCGTTTCGCCCGCTTCCGAGCGGTGCACGGCGATCCCCTCCATGTTGTCGAGGACCGTGCCGGAGCCCGCCTCGAACAACGTTTCCCCCAGGATCGGGCTGCTGTCCTGCAGGGCCTTTGGCGAGACGCGGCGGATTCGGATATTGATCCCTTCCGACCAGCGGAACCGCCGCTCGAGGACGAGAATTCCGCCATCCGGCATCGCGGCGATATCCGAGATGTCATAGTTGCCGATCGGCGCGAGCTTGAGGGTCCGGCTCGATTTGCCGGAAAATACCCACCCGACGCGTTTGCCGCTGTCGTCGGTTTTGGTTTCCGCGAAAGCGACATAGCTGCCGGATAGCGGCCCCGCATCGAGCCGGGCGATCGACTCGATGCCGTTGTTGCTCCTGAGTGCTCCCATGGCCTTGGGCAGATCGACATAGGCGCTGGGCGGCGACACTCCTTCCGGCCTGAGGTCGAACCGGCCAACCCGCGCATTGTTCTCGAAACCGATGATGAGCCCGGCGGATGCGCCGTTGCTGGAGATGACGCCAATGGACTCCGCATCGCGATCTCTTCGCCGCTCGAGCACTTTGCCCTTGAGCGCCCGGAGTGGCCCGACACGGCCGCTCTCGAGGCCGCTCAGCCGCCCGTCGGCATAGGCGAGCCGGGCCGTCATCCAGAAGCCAGCGTCCGAGACCGTGACCAGCACGCGTCCTTTGTCGATGACTGCCAGCCCGGAGAAGCCGCCAAAATAATCGGAGGCGGAGGTGAGTTTCAATCCGCCGCGCCAGTCGAACCGGCCGAAGCGGGCCGCAGAGCCGCCGTCGAACGAGTTGATCGGCGAGGCTGTGATCTCGATGGCGCCATCGACGAGACTGACGATGTTCGGTTTGCCGGCCTCGACCGCGACAGGCGTCAATAGTCCCAGCGACACGGCCACGCCGGTCGCCACCATTCGCGCGAGCTTGATCGTTGGCGATCGCATCGTTTCGAGCATTCCAGAAAATGGCGGCTACTTCTTGGCTTTGGCCCGGCGCGGCGGCGCCGATACGGGCTTCTTGGCCGGCGCCTTCTCCTCGAACAGCTCGACGAGCTTGTCGGTCATGGCGCCGGCGAGCTCGGAAGGATCCGTAATGGTGACGGCGCGGCGATAATAGCGCGTGACGTCATGGCCGATGCCGATGGCGATGAGCTCGACCGGCGAGCGGTTCTCGATTTCGTGGATGACCTGCCGCAAGTGATGCTCGAGATAGGAGCCGGAGTTGACCGAAAGGGTGGAATCATCGACCGGCGCGCCGTCGGAGATCATCATTAGAATGCGCCGCTGCTCGGGCCGGCCGAGCAAGCGCTTGTGCGCCCAGGTCAGCGCCTCGCCGTCGATGTTCTCCTTGAGCAGCCCCTCGCGCATCATGAGGGCGAGATTGCGCCGCGCCCGCCGCCAGGGACTATCCGCCGTCTTGTAGACGATGTGGCGGAGATCGTTGAGACGGCCGGGGCTGGCAGGCTTGCCCTTGGCGAGCCATTCCTCGCGCGCCTGACCACCCTTCCAAGCCCGCGTCGTGAAACCGAGAATCTCGACCTTGACGCCGCAGCGCTCGAGCGTGCGCGCTAGGATCTCCGCGCAGCAGGCGGCGACCATGATCGGCCGGCCGCGCATCGAGCCCGAATTGTCGAGCAGCAGCGTCACGACGGTGTCGCGGAAATCGGTGTCGCGCTCGTGCTTGAAGGAGAGCGCATGCATCGGATCGGTGATGATGCGGGTCAGGCGGGCCGCGTCGAGCGTGCCCTCCTCGAGATCGAAGTCCCAGGCGCGATTCTGCTGGGCGAGCAGCTTGCGCTGCAGGCGGTTGGCGAGCCGCGCGACCGCGCCCGAAAGCGCCTTCAGCTCCTTGTCGAGGAACGCGCGCAGCCGCTCGAGCTCCTCGGCCGAGCAGAGATCCTCGGCGGCAAGCTCCTCGTCGTGCTTGGTGGAGAAAACCTTGTAGCCGAAGGCCGCCGGGTTATCGAGAACGGAGAAGTTCGGCCGCCACGGCTCCTCGCTGTCGGCGTCCTCGAGACCGTCGGCCTCGACATCGAAGGCCTCTGTCTGGCCTTCCTCCGACATCTCCGTGTCCTCGCCTTGCTCGCCCTCGCTCATCTCCTGCTGGCTCGCGCGATCCGATTGCGCCTCGTCCTCGCCTTCGTCCGAGCCTTCCGAGTTTTCCTGATCGGCATCGGCCTCGGGCTCGCCGTCGTCACCCTCCCCGTCGCCATCGGCATCCTCGGGCTTGAGGTCGAGCGCGCTTCAGGACTTCCGAAAGCCGCTGGCCGAACAGCCGCTGGTCCTCGGCGAGGGTTTCCATCTCGTCGAGCACGTCGCCGGCGCGCTCCTCGATCCAAGTCGCGCCAAAGCTCGACGAGCTTCTTGGCGCCCTTGGGCGGTTCGCGTCCCGTCAGCCGCTCACGCACGAGCAGCGCCAGCGCGTCCTCGAGTGGGGCCTGCGCGCGCTCCGAAACATCGGCATAGCGCGTGCCGTAGTGGCTCTCGATCTTGGCGGCGATGTTGTTGGCCATGCCGGGCATCCGGAGCGAGCCCAGCGCCTCGATGCGGGCGCGCTCGGCGGCCTCGAAGACGGCCCGCGCGGGGCCCGAGCCGGGGGCGAGACGAGAATGTACCTTGGGATCGTGGCAGGCGGCCGTCAGCGCCAGGCTGTCGGCCTGACCGCGCAGTACGGCGATCTCGTTCTTGCTCGGAATGCGCGGCGGCTCGGGCAGCTTGATCGACTTGCCGTCCATGGCAGGCGGGCCGGAGGCGTAGGATACCTCGACCTTGTCGTCGGCCGCGATCGAGCGCACGCAAATGGCGAGCGCCCGCTTGAACGGCTCGACCGGGGCTTCCTTGCGTTTGGGGGATTGGGCCATTTTGGGGATGCAATCAGGTTGACGGATAGAGGTTAGTCGTATCGAGCACCAGGGCCGGCGGATCAAGCCGGATTTCTCCACCCGGTACGAGCCGGGTCAGGATTGTGCCGTCCGATTGCCGCTGATGATGGACAACGGGCGGCTCCTCTGGATCGAAGATGAGATAGTGCACTACCGAGGGCACCTTGAAGTAACCCACGAGCTTCCGGGCGGCATCGAATTGTGCGGTCGAGGGTGAGGTCACTTCAACGACGACAACTGGGTTGCCAATCTCGATCGTGTTGGGCGGCGCTTTTGGTCCGCAATAGACCAACGCATCAGGCTCGTAGCAGCTCGTCTCCGAGATCCGCACCGATGCCCCGTCCGGGAGCACATGACAAGGTAGCTTCGCCTTTTCAATTGTTCCAAAGAGCGAGCGGTACACTCTCCCCTTCATTTCGAGGTGTGAAGTACGCTCGGCCGACATCGTGACAATTTGGCCGTTGTGCAACTCATGCCTCCCGGGTCTGCCCTCGGCCCAAGCCAGGAACTCGTCGACGGTCATGCGCGGTTTTGGCTGCGTGGTCACGGCAAAGTCTCTGGTTGGGGCGCGACTGGCTTGTAGACTACCGCAGCCCGCCCCGGCTGGCGAGCATGGCGAATAGTGCCGCCCAATCCGTCAGCATTACCGACAGATCGAGCTTGGCTTTGGTCATGCCGTGCAGCTCGCCGTTGATGAACTCGCCGATTATCGGGGTTGACCAGCAACATTTGGGACGGGCGCACCTCACAGGATGCAACCCTGGGAACAGGCCTCGGCGTACTTCTTGAGCTCCGGCCTTAGATCGGGTCGTCGCGCGAGGAGCTTGCCGACTGCCTGCTTGGCTCGCTCGGGCGAGGCCCGATGGCCAATCCCGTGCAGGCCACTTTCGATAACCGCATCGTTCGTGCTCAGGAGTGCGTGCTCCAGCACATCGAGGATCGCTTGAGGCACGGCGTCCGCCTCGTCGCCCTCTGACCAATAGGCGAGTCCGGTGACGTCCCACAGCATGTAACAGAACATGGAAAGGCGATCGTGTCCGGTCTCGTTCAGATGCCCGAGGCACGGCGGGCCCGTGGTGTCAGAACATCGTCGTAAAGCGACTTCATTGCTGCGATGGCATTCACCTTGCGCTCGGTGGCCACCCGTCCACTGCGAATGCGATGACCGAAATCGGACAGAGCGCCGTTCAAGATCAGCGAAAGGCCACCGCCGACGGCCTCGTCGGGAAACGGCGCCAAGTCAGCTCCCGAGCGGCGCATGGTCACCTCGAAGAGCGGAACGAGTTCCTCATCTGTCAGGTCTATGTAGTCATGGCTCAATCGCTCATCCCAAAGGTCGGCCCCAGCGCCCAACCGATGCAGCCGGCCGAAGCAGAAGTCGATCCACTCGGCATAGCGGGGCGGCGGCTCGGTCAGCGGCTTCATGCCCCTAAGCTCGGCGAGCTTGGTGTGAAATCTGAGGAGCGGCGACGCCATCGCACATCTCCTTGATCGTTCCGGAAGCCGCTGTCAGCTCAGCGCGACATTGACCGCGCTCTCCGGCAGCTCCTCGCCGAAGCAACGCTGATAGAACTCCGCGACCAAGGGCCGCTCGAGCTCGTCGCACTTGTTGAGGAAGGTCATCCGGAAGGCGAAGCCGACGTCGCTGAAGATGTCGGCATTCTCGGCCCAAGTGATGACGGTGCGCGGGCTCATGACGGTCGACAGATCGCCGTTCATGAAGGCGTTGCGTGTCAGATCGGCGACGCGCACCATGTTCGAGACGATGCCCTGGCGGTTCTTCTTGTTGAAGCTCTTCACCTTCGATAGGACGATCTTCACCTCGGCGTCGTGCGGCAGATAGTTCAACGTCGTCACGATCGACCAGCGGTCCATCTGGCCCTGGTTGATCTGTTGCGTGCCGTGATAGAGGCCCGAGGTGTCGCCGAGACCGATGGTGTTGGTGGTCGAGAACAGCCGGAAGGCCGGGTGCGGGCGGATAACCTTCGATTGGTCGAGCAGCGTCAGCTTGCCCGAGGTCTCGAGCACGCGCTGAATGACGAACATGACGTCCGGCCGGCCCGCATCGTACTCGTCGAAGCAGAGCGCCGTGTTGGTCTGCAGGCAATAGGGCAGGATGCCCTCGCGGAACTCGGTGATCTGCTTGCCGTCCTTGACGACGATGGCGTCCTTGCCGATCAGGTCGATGCGGCTCACATGGCTGTCGAGGTTGACGCGGATGCAGGGCCAGTTGAGGCGCGCCGCAACCTGCTCGATATGCGTCGACTTGCCGGTGCCGTGATAGCCCGACACCATGACGCGCCGGTTGTAGGCGAAACCAGCGAGGATGGCCAAGGTCGTCTGCTTGTCGAACAGGTAGTCCGGATCGAAATCGGGCACGTGCGCGTCGGACTTCGAGTAGGCCGGCACCTCGAAATCGCTATCGATGCCGAAGACCTGCCGAACAGAAACCTTCATATCCGGCATGCCGGGCGTGCCGCTTGCAGTCGCGTTTGACATCTGGCGCGTTCCAAATGGGGATCGTTGGCGTCGGGAAAGGCTAGCACCCGGCCCTGCGGACCGGCGCGAGGCAGATCAGCACAGCCCCGCTTGCTTCAGGTAATTATAGGCTTGGATGATCTCGCGCAACCGGTCCTCGGATCCGGTATCCCCGCCATTCGCATCCGGATGGTGTCGCTTAACCAAAGCCTTGAACTGGGCCTTGATCTCGGGCTTCGTGGCGCCTGGCTCGAGATGCAGATCGGCGAGCGCCTTGCGGGCGAGCTTGCCCACGGGCTTTCGCGCGGGATCATCGGCGGATTTCGCGGTGCCTGGTCCGTCGGGAAAGAGATTGAAGGGGTCCTGCTGCGCGAACTGCCCAGCCGCGGCCCTGAGGCGCTCTCCGGGGTCTTCGCCGGCCGCGCGCGCACCCATCGCCCAGGTCGGCCGGTGTCCGGTGAGGGCGGACTTCTGGAAGGCCGCCACCTCGGCATCGCTCATGCCCGAGAAGTAGTTGTAGGTGTTGTTGTACTCGCGCACGTGCGCAAGGCAGAACAGGAAGAACTTACCCTCCCGGCCTCGGCCCTGCGGCGCGCGAAACTCGCCTACCAACTCGCAACCCGGCCAATTGCAGGGCGCATGCCGGGGCGCCGCCGGTTTCGCCGCGGTGGAGCGGCTGCGGATCGAGTTCGAAGTATTTTGAATCGAGCTTCATGTTCACTAAGTATGTGGAGTTCCAGCCGCAACGACAAGCCGGGGCAGGCCGTCCGTTGCATCACGGCCATACCGCAACCATCAACTATCACCGAAATCAGATGAGGGGCACGTTAATGTCTGTCGAGGCCGACATTCGCACGAAGCTGACCGCCGCATTCCAGCCGGCCAAGCTCGATGTGATCAACGAGTTGCACCTGCATCACGGCCATCATGGCTCGCCGGGCACGGGTGAAAGCCATTTCCGCGTGCATATCGTGGCCGGCGGCTTCGCGGGCAAGTCCCGGGTCGAGTGCCACCGGCTGATCAACGAAGTGCTGAAAGACGAGCTAGCCGGCCCCATTCACGCGCTCGCCATCAAGGCCGAGGGGACCTGAGCGCATCTCGCTGTGATTTCGCTCGAGAGCACGTTCAGGCGAAGTGGAGACCGGTTCGCCGTAAGAACGTGCTCAAAATCAAGAATCTAGAGCGGGTTCTTGATTCCGGTCGGTCTGAACCCGCTCTATAGCGGCCGAGAACTCGCCGAACGACATGCGGCCACTGCGGCGGCGGTGGAAGTAGATGTGCTCGGCGATCCGGCGCATCGGGGCGGTGGCGAGGCCGAGATCAATCAACGAATTCGCGGGGGCCAAGTCGAGCAAACCGCGAAAGACGCTCTTCAAAGCAAGGCTCGGCAGCTCACGATCGAGGATCGCTTCCGGTGGCGGGCCCAGATGGATCAAGTGGTCGGCGATGAGCTGGCCGGCCCGGCGGCCGAAATGGAAGGCGAGGCGAATGCCGCCGCCGGTCGCTGGCGAGACGTGACCGGCGGCATCGCCGATGAGGAGCACGCCCGGCGCCGCGAAGGGCCGGACCAGCCCACCCACAGGAATCCGGCCTGAGCGGCGCTCGACGATGCGTCCAGCCTCGAAATCGAACAGGCCGCGCGTCTTTGATCGAAAGCGTTCGAGATCGGGCTTGACCGATCCATTCGTCGCCAAGCCCACCTGCGTCACCGCCGGACCCGGCGCAACCCAGGCGAGATAGCCTGGCGCCAGGCGGCTATCGATGAAGCAATGCAGAAACCGAGGATCGACCTTGCCGAGACCGTCATACTCGGCCTCGACGCCGGTGAGAAATCGCGTGTTGCGGCCGAGGCTGAAGGCTCGCGCTACGGCCGAGCGCGCGCCGTCGGCACCGATCAGATAGCGGCAGGACAGGTCGAGACCGCCGAGATGGATGAGGTCGCCTCGCCGCTCCGCGCCCGTGAAACGATGTCCGAAGTAGAGCCTGACGCCACCTCTGAGCGCATCGCCCGCGAGCCAGTCGAGCAGTGCACCCGTGCGGGTCGTCAAAAAGAAATAGCCCGGCGCGAAGAGATCGATCGACTTCAGATTGGGCGCATAGAGCCGGACGCCGTGGACGCGACGTGTCAGGCCGTGCGGCAAATCGAGCTCCTCGGCGGCTTCCTTGACGAGGATGCCCGTCGTTGCCACCCGTGAGCCGGCAGACGGCTTCGCCTCGACGACCGCCACTCGCAAGCCGCGCATCGCCGCCGTCCTGGCAGCGACCAGCCCCGCGAAGCTCGCGCCGACGACGATGAGGTCGAAATCGGCTTGTTCGTTCGGCATTGGTCGCGCGCTCCCTCTCACAACTTCGCAGGCAAAGCGTGCCTGACGAAGCCTCCGGCGTGAACCGGGCAAGTTCGGCATAGACGTGCGGATCGGTGCGGAAAGTGGCGGCGATCGCCTGATGGGGAGGATCGGTCTCCCGGTACACCACACCCTGGTAACCATCTGAAAAAAAGTAATCCCCGCAGTGTCGGGCGACCTTACACTTCCGCCCATGACCTCGATCGGCCGCTGGGTGCGCCGGACGGACGTCCGCTGTTTGACATCGTCAATAAGTCCAAGGCCGTCGCGGGCGGAAGGGCGGAGGCGTGTCCGGCGCCGGACATGTCTCCGCCCGGCCTGGGCGCTTGGCGGCTCTCGGCCGAGCGCGTCCCCCTCCTCTTGCGTTCCCGGAAGCCGCGCCCCGGCGCGGCTATCCGGGATCTTCGACTCTCGCCGCCGGGTCCACTGTGCTTGCCACATTATGCTGAAGACCCCGGCTCTACGCGCGTCCGGCGAGGCCGGCCACGCTGCGGCCGGGGACGCAAAATGGGGAGACTTGTGGAGGCCTCAAAGCGCTACTCGTGTGCCCACTCGCAGATTCCGGCCAACGCTCGGCAAGCGTCTACCGTCGGAGCAACAGCGTGTGAATGAGGATCGCAGTGGCCGAGGCCACGTTGAGCGATTGCACGGCGCCCGAGCCCGGAATGGTGACGATCGTTTCGGCGGCATCGAGCGTCGCCTTGCCGAGCCCCGCCTCCTCATTGCCGACCAGGATCGCCAGCGGCCGGTCGTCGAGCTTGACGTCCTCGACCGGAAATCCCCGCTCGAGCGCACTCGCCACGATCCGGTAGTAGGGTTTGAGCCGCAGCAGAACATCGGCAAAGCGGTGCGCCCGATAGACCTCGATGATCTCGAGCCCGCCTTCGGCGACACGCGCGCTCGCATCCGACGGCATCGCCTGCTGGGGGTGGTCCGAGAGCACGATCCGCTCGATGCCGAAGAAGGCGGCGGTGCGGGCGATGGCGCCCAGATTGTGGGGGTTCGAAACGCCATCGAGCATCAGGAGCGGCGCCCTCGTCCGCGCCCAGCGCTGGGCCTCGCCGAGGTCGAATGGTCTGACCGGACGCGGCTCGGCAAGCGCGACGATGCCGCCATGCATCGGCGTGCCGGCGATCCGCGTCAACTCGGCCTGACTGGCGAGGCGGAACTGCTTGCGCGCCTTGGTCAGCTCCAGGCAGAACGGATTGGCTGACTGCTTCATCTCCTCGGACAACATGAGGCGCGTCACCGTCTCGGGCGCACGCTCGAACAGCGCCGTCACGGAAGCGATCCCGGCGACGCGGCGAAGCTTGCGCTCGTCCGCCATGGCGGCGGGCCGGCCTCGGCCTGATCTTGGTGGCGGACGCTTCTTCACAGCTTCACCCAGGTCAGCTCGTGCTTGTTGTGATTGAGATGCATCAGCCGGGATCCCGGAATGGCCTTGAAGGCGCGAACGGCATCGAAATCCGTCTCGCCTTGAAATTTGACAGTGCACACGAAACGCCGCGCGGCGCCAGCGTCCATCCAACGCTGGACCAACGCCAACAGTCGTGAAGGATAGCAGATCACGTCCGAGAACAGCCAATCGACCGGACCGGCGGACTTCGGATCAAGGCCGAAGGCGCTCTCGCGCCGCTCGGTGACGCCCGGCATCGCGGCGATCTTCGGATCGAGTGGTGCCTTGTCGACGGCGATGACCTGGGCGCCAAGGCCCGCCAGCACCCAGGTCCAGCCACCGGGGCTCGCGCCGAGATCGAGGCAAAGCTCGCCGGGTTGGGGCTGCACGCCGATCACGGTCAGCGCCTCCCAGAGTTTGAGGTAGGCCCGGTTGGGCGGCCCGGCTTTGTCCTCGATGAAGCCCGCCTCGCCATTGGGGAACGGACTCGAGCAACGCGACGAGGCGAGCACCAGATTGGGCTCCAGCAAGGTAAACGCACCGAGCGGAGCCTTCGGCGCCGGCTCGCCGAAAACGAGCGGCTTGGCGCTCACATGCGGCAGCTCTGATTGAATGAGCGCGGCGCGGCGATGGTGATCGAAGGAGTAGAGCGACCAATTTCGCTGGATGGCCTTCAGCTGCCGAGCCGCATCCTTGATGGAGGCGATGGGCAGCAATTGCGGTTCGAGCCACGCATTCGCCGCCCAGGCCATCGGCTGCGGCTCCTGCTCCGACACCACGAGCCGCCCATGCACGGTTGCATCCACACGCCCAAGCTCCTCGAGGAGCTCGGACACGAAACCATCTGCGGCGAGGTAGGCGGACCGGGGCAAGGTGGTTCTCATATCGTTCAATTCCGCCCGCCATGGCGCGATTGGCAGCCTCCCGTCAAGCAAGAGCAGCAAAACTGCTATCCTGCGCGTGGCGAATGAGAGACTATGTGCTCGAGCCGCATCGGACATCGGGCGCCGGGCATCGGGCATCAAGTGAGATTTTAACCTCCTGATGCCCGATGCCTGATGCCTGATCACCGGTGCCTCCCTTCACAAAGCCGTCAGCGCACACCATCTATCGCGGCGCGGGCGGCCCGATGCCGCTGACCGCTTGACGGAGATTCCCATGACCTATCCGTTGTCGTCGTACCGGTTGCCGAAGGCAGCTGGTGTTGCTGCTTTGCTCGCCATCTCGACCTTTCCCGCCAACGCCCAGACCAGTCCCGGCTTACAGCCGATCACCGAGGGGCAGAACCGGGTGACCGGCCAGATCGTCGCCGATTTCGGCTCGCGGCGCGCCAGTGGCGCCACCGGCATCGATGTCTACACGATCAACGGCCTCAAAGTCGCCGATCTCATGATCATGACCGGCACCATCCAGCGCACGCCCGAGAAGAGCCTCGCCTACAGCGTCAAGTTCGACGTCAACAATCCGAAAGACCGCACCAAGATCGCCAAGGACGTGGCCATCCTGCGCGGCGACGTGTTGATCGACGAGGCCGGCCGTTATCTGCCCGGCAACGGCAAGCTTCGCATCGACATCGTCAAGGGTACGAAGACGTCCGCCAACTTCGGCGGCGTTCTGAAGGGCCGCGAGGTCACGCGCTGGTGGGAAATCAAGGAGCAGCTCGCCAAGGCGAAGAACCAGGCCGCCAAGGCCTACTCCCGCGTCGTCGACGGCAAGGTCATCACCATCCAGGTGAAGAACGCCGACCCACTCGGCTTCGACGGACTGGTGCTGGCCGCCGGCCCCTTCAGCTATCTGCCGGACACGACGGTCCGCGGCAGCCTCGACTACGACTACGAGCTCGGCAACTGGCTGACCGACAACGCCGGCATCGAGCTCACCTACAAGGTCGGCGACGCGGCGCAGATCGACAAGATCGCCGGCTCGATCCGTTTCGCGGAGGAAGAGGGCACGGCCCAGGTCGACGGCAAGTCGATCCCCTATACCGGTTACTACGACTACAGCCTGCGCTTCAACGAGACCCAGGCGAAGGCGGACGAAGCCTTCTTCGACGGCGAGAACAGCGATGCCGAGGTCGACGCCTTCTTCTCGACCGAGGACCAGACGAAGCCCGGCATCTACGGCCGCGTCTACTTCCAGGACGTCGAGGACAACTGCCGGACGGTGAAGGACGAGGAAGGCAAGGAGGGTTGCGTCGGCCCGACCCTTTCCGTCATCACTTATGATCTAAAGGCGGTCGGCTTGAACTACGCCCAGCTCGCCAACTGGATGAAGATCGAGCAGCTGGTCATCGGCCCGTTCACGGACGAGTGAGTCTGCTTGAAGCTGATCTGCGGAGGCCCGGGACGGCATCGTCTCGGGCCTTTGGTTTTCGAGCGGTATCTCAAACCCGTCATTCCGGCGTCCATGCGGAGCATGGCTCCGCCATGATGTGCCGGAATCCAAACAGCCATCAGCGAAGACTTGAGCTCGCCACCCGGCGCTAACCTGGAGCAAACAAGCTTGGATGGATGCCTGCCTCCGCAGGCATGACAAGATAGGGGTTCCTTGGCGATCCAGCCCAGCGATTGGTTGCAAATGTCGAGCGGCGGTGGAATAGGCCACTAGCATGAACGATGCCAAGTACGGAAACATCGCCATCATCGGCGGCGGCCCCGCGGGCCTGATGGCCGCCGAGGTGCTGGCGAGGGCCGGCAAGCGCGTCACGATCTACGACCGCATGCCCTCGCTCGGGCGCAAGCTGCTGATGGCCGGGCGTGGTGGACTCAATCTCACGCACTCCGAGCCGCTCGCGACCTTCCTGACGCGGTACGGCGCCGCGTCCGCCTGGCTTGATCCCATTCTCGGCGCCTTCCCACCAGACGCCGTGCGCGCCTGGGCCGACGGGCTCGGCGCCGAGACCTTCGTCGGCTCGAGCGGGCGCGTGTTTCCCAAGCGCATGAAGGCGTCACCGCTGTTGCGCGCCTGGCTCGCACGCCTCCGCGAGCTCGGAGTCGAGGTGGGGCTCAGGCATCTCTGGATCGGCTTCGGCGCGGACGGCGCGCTTTGCTTCGAGACACCCGACGGGCCTGCCGAGCATCTGCACCACGCGGCGATCCTGGCGGTTGGTGGCGCGAGCTGGCCGCGGCTCGGCTCGGATGGGGGATTTGCGGACTTTCTTACCAGAGACGGCATAACCGTCACGCCGCTCGCGCCTGCCAACATGGGTTTCGAGGTTGTCTGGTCAGAGATTTTCCGCAGCCGCTTTGCCGGACAGCCGCTGAAGCGCATCCGCATCGCGCTGGACGGCTATACCGTGATGGGCGAGGCGATGATCACGGCGCGCGGCATCGAGGGCGGCGCGATCTATGCGCTGTCGGGCAGACTGCGCGATGCCGTTGTACGTGAAGGCGCGGCGAAGGTGACGATCGACCTCAGACCTGATCTTTCTCTCGATCAGCTCGCCGCCAAGCTCGCGAAGGCAAGATCGAAGGAGAGCCTGGCCAATCGCCTCCGCAAATCGGCCGGCCTGACACCGGCTGCAATCGGCATTTTGCGCGAAATGTGCGCCTCGCTCCCAAGCGAGCCATTCGCGCTCGCCGCCGCGGTCAAGGCGGTACCGCTGACACTCGGGCAACCTTTCGGCCTCGAGCGCGCAATCTCGACCGCTGGTGGCGTCAGCCACGACGAACTCGACGGCCGTCTGATGCTGAAAAAACGCCCGGGCGTCTTCCTCGCCGGCGAAATGCTCGACTGGGAAGCACCGACAGGGGGCTATCTGCTGCAGGCGTGTCTGGCGACGGGGGTGGCCGCTGCTGAGGGGGCGATGGCCTGGCTCGCCCATCGACGTGGGTCAGAGTAGCATTATCGTCAGTCCCTTGGCTTGGTGGAGACGTTCGATGGCATCTGATGGCAGCTTGAGCGCGAGCGCTATCGACAAGGCCGCCCACATTGTCGCTGATCTGCGTCTGCGGCGGAACGACTGCGCGGACACCATCGCCGGCCTTCCCGATGACTGCCGCCCGCGCACGCTCGACGTCGCCTATGCCATCCAGGAACTCGCACGGCCATTCATAGCCGAGGGCCTCGGTGCACCCGCCGGCTACAAGGTCGGCGCGACGGCCAAGGTGATGCAGGAGCGGCTCGGCATTCACTTTCCGTGTGCGGGAACGCTGTTCGCCAATCGCATCTATCCGAGCGGCGCAACCCTCTCCCGTGCCGGCTATCGGCATCTCGGAGTCGAGTGCGAGGTCGGCGTCAGGATGGCCGCAGGGTTGCCGGGCAAGACCGGCGGCTACGACCGCGACAGCGTGGTTCCAGGCATCGCCACCGTCTTCGTCTCGATCGAAATCGTCGAGCACCGCTTCACGGATGTCCGCGCCGTGGGTGCGGAAACGCATATCGCTGACGACTTCTACTCGGCGGGCGCCGTTATCGGCCCTGAGCATCCGGCGGCTTCGCTCGATCCATCCGGCGCCGCCGCCGGAGAGATTCTCGTCGACGGCAAACAAGTCTTTGCGGGCCATGTCCGCGACATCCTCGGCCATCCACTGATCTCGCTCGCCTGGCTCGCCAATCATCTGGTGGCGCGCGGCACGCCGCTCGCGGCCGGCGACATCGTCACGCTCGGATCGATCTCGCCGGGAACCTACATCGCGGAGCCCGCAATGGTCGAAGCGCGGTTCGAGAGGCTGGGGAGTTGCTTTGTAAACATCGCATGAGCCGTCCCAGCGCGCTTCCCGAATGGCAGCCCGGTCCTGCATGCATGGTCATAGGAGCAATTGGTGCTTGCCGAATGTTTCTGAGTGGCATTACTCGTTGCCGCCGTTTGCCGCCCGGGCTAACCGCAGGCGAGCGGCCGAAAAAACATCGATAAGCTGCATCGGGAGGAAAACGCACATGGCAACGGACGGCATTTCACCACGCGAGTTCGCGTCGCGCCGGCGGGCGGCTCTCAAGGCCGCGGCCGACCGCGGCCTCAAGGGCCTCGTCGTGTGGTCGCGCGGCGGCAATTCCGTCGAGGCCTATGGCCATGTCTACTACCTGACGAACTTCCACTCGCTATTTCCCATCGTCGCCGGTGACGGACCCTGGGTCAGCCGGGGCCACGCCGCCCTCGTGCTTCCGGTCGATGGCGATCCGATCCTCGTCACCGACTATCTCGACGATCCGGAGGACCGCATCGCCGTCAAGGACGTGCGCGTCTCGCTCGATATCGCCGAGGCGACCGTGAATGCCATGAAGGAATGCGGGCTTCTCAGCGGCAAGGCCGGCCTTGCGGGCCGCGAACTCGCTGCTGCACAGCGCCTACGAGCGCATGGAGAAGGTCGCGGGCAAGGCGCTCAAATTCGCGCCCGCCGACGACGTCATCGATCAGCTCCGGTGGGTCAAGAGCGAGGCCGAGCTCGACATGATGCGGCATGCCGCCACCGTCGGCGTCAAATGGATGAAGGCGTCCATGGGCGCCATCGCGGAAGGCCGCACGGAGGGCGAGATCGTCGGCGAGGGCATGCGCGTGCTCTGCGCCAATGGCGGTGTGCAGCAAGACGTGGCGATCGCGAGTGGTCCCAATGCCGGCAACTATTTCGGCTCCTCCGGCGTGCCGCACTGGAATTCCAAGCGCAAGCTCAAGAAGGGCGATCTTGTCCACTGCGACCAGTGGGGGCCGGTCGATGGCTACTACACCGACTTCGCCCGCTCGACGGTCGTGGGCGGTAAGCCCAATGCCGGACAGCTCGAGCTGCTGCAGGGATCGGCAGCCGTCGTCCATCACATGATCGAGGTGGCGAAGCCCGGCGTGACCTTCGGCGAGGTCTGGTACGCCGGCGCCAAGTGGCTCGCCGACAATGGCCTCCCCTCCCCGCTCGGCAAGCCCGAAGAGGGCGGCAACGCCTTCAGCCTCCAGTTCCCCTGCTATGGCCACAGCATCGGTCTTGGCATCGACGGACCCTGGTTCGTCAAAGGCGCCAAGGAGGTTCTCAAGGAGAACATGGTCGTGGGCATCGAGGCGCTGGTCGGCCGGGCCAGGATCGGCGCCGCCAATTTCGAGCAGGACGTCATCATCAAGAAGAAGGGCAACGAGATATTGACGCGGTCCTGCCCAACCAAATGGTGGGATTGATCACGTTTACTCTGGCCGGTAGCCATGGCGCGCTACCGGCCATACCGCGGCTCCCGAAACATGCTATGCAAGCCGCTCTGGGCCGAGGGGGCGGGCGATCACGCTTGCCGCGACATCATCGCAATTTCGCCAAATAGATTAACACGTTGGCGGATTTACTCAGGTTCCCAGGACGGCAAGGGTGTTCCCTTGCACCCGTTCCTCCGCTAGGGTCCGGCCACCAGGGGGCTGGAGGGCGGGGCGGGGTTTCGTTCGGCGTGAAGGAGTGCCTCTAGTGAGCAAAGTCGAAGAGTTTGGCGTCTCCCTGCCGAACACCCGCAATGCCCATCGTGGTTTCGATCTGACCAATCCCACGCTGGACGCCACCGAGTTCGATGCGCCCGTCTACCCGATCGGCGCCGGCATCGCCAAGCGGACAGCCATGACCTACCGCCCGGCCTATCTCAACGAGGACGATATCGTGCTGGCATGCTGCCATCACGCCCACGAGGTCGCCCGCGCGCACGGCGCCCGTGAGGTCATGCTCGAGCATCTCGTGCATGCGATGGCGCGGGTGCTGCCCGCCGCCGCCGTGCTCGAGGATCGCGGCATCCACGTCGAGGCGCTGCGGCGCGAGAGCGCGCAGGTTCTCGCCAGCGAGATACCCGTCGAGAACAATGTCCAGCTCGGCCAGCTCAAGGCGTCGCGCGATTTCAACACCGTCATGTTCCTGGCCGCCGCCGGCGCCAGCCATCGCGACGAGAAGGCGACGGGCGTGCGCGACGTGCTCGATGCACTGCTCAAATACGATCCCCGCTCGCGCGCCGTGCGGCTGATCCGCAAGCATTCCGCCGGCGATCTCGAGGCGGCGCCCGACCCTATGCTCGAGATGCGCTCGGCCATGGAGCGTTACACCAGCGAAATGCGCGAAGTGCGGCTGCTCGCCGCCGACATCAAGACGAGCCAGGCGAGCCAGGGCATCTCGGTTCAGAACGCCATCGATCTGCGCTTGAGCCAACTCGAGCGCGCGGTTTCCGCATTCACTGGCGACATGTCTATCGCCGGTGACCGCTATTCGGTCGCCGAGCGCGTGCGCTCGATCGCCGAGGCCGTGACGGCCCAGCGCACCGACATCGCCGCCCTCCAACGTATGTTGACGGAAGGACTGCCGGCTCAGAGCAACAACCAGTCGACCGCCGCCATGGACGAGCGCATCGCCGCCATGCAGCGGATCGATACCGGCCTCGTCGAGCGCTTCAAGACCTTCGAGAAGTTGCTCGAAACGCAGCTCACCTCGATGACCCAGGGCATCGGCAAGCTCGGCGAGCGGCTGACCCTCGTCGAGGACCTGATGACGGGCGACCCGCTCGACGGCTCGAGCGTCCATTCGCTCCTCGACGAGCACGTCAAGGTCGTCCAGAAGAACATGGATGCGCAACGTCTCGACATGCAGCGGATCGAGGGCCTCGTCGGTGACCGCATGAAGTCGGTCGAGCGCCTGCTCGAAGGCCAGACCCGCACCCTCGTCGAGCGCGTCGGCGGCATCCAGCTCGCTGGCGGTGGCGGCTACGATCCTGAAACCATCGAGCGAATTCGCTCCTTCGAGGAGTTGCTCGCGGGCCAGGGCGACAGTGTGCTCAACATCCACCAGACGCTGGACAACGAATTGGAGCAGATCCGCAAGGCGCTCGTTGCACTCGGACACGCCCAGCAGACGCTCTCGACCGCGATCGACGAATGGCGCCTCAACAATTCGGGCGACTTGAGCGTCATCTCGAACCGCCTCGCCACCATCGAAAAGGCGAGCCAGCAGATGACGGTTCCCGTAGCTCCGGTTGTCATCAGGCCGCCGCCCGTGACGGTCAACACCGGTGTCGGACTCCAGTCGGGCATCGCCGCCTCCGGGCTCCTCGACAAGGTCGATCAGACGCTGCGCAATCGCTACAAGAACCCGTAGCCGGCCAAATTTACGCGCCGTTAAGCATGAGCGCTTAGCGTTCGGGCACGTCGCGGGGAGCGGCGCGTTGCGTTGTCCGGTTGGTTGGCAGGTCGATGAGTAGCTCGCGCAGGCGGAAACCCTCCGCCGTGAAGCGGACCGGCGCGTCCGGCAAATCGCGCACCACGAATGCGCGTCGTGGCCGGGCTCGCAAGCGGCCGGTCTGGCGGCGGGCCGCTGCGGCTCTCCTCGTGCTGCCGTTGCTGGCGCTCGTTCCGCTCGGCCTCGCCGTCGCGCACAAAGCGCAATCCCTCGATCTGTCCGCCATTGGCACCGTCCCCGGCGATACCCAGCGGATCGATATCCTGGCTTCCGACGGCACGCTGCTCGCCTCGCGTGGCGCGACCGCCCGCTATGTCGCTATCGCCGGGATGCCACAACATCTGATCGATGCCGTGCTCGCGACCGAAGATCGCCGTTTCTACTATCACCTCGGTGTCGATCCGATCGGCCTTGCGCGCGCCATCACCACGAACTGGCGGGCCGGTGCCGTCGTCCAGGGCGGCTCGACGATCACCCAGCAGCTCGCGAAAAACCTCTACCTGTCGCCCGATCGCACACTCGCCAGAAAAGTCGACGAGGCGCTGATCGCACTCGCGCTCGAATGGCGGCTGACCAAGGACGAGATTCTCGAGCTCTACCTCAACCGCGTTTACTTCGGCTCCGGCGCTTACGGAATTGCCGCCGCGTCGGAAACCTATTTCGACAAGCAGCCAGAGGAACTGACGCTCCGCCAGTCGGCCTTGATCGCCGGGCTGCTCAAGGCGCCGAGCCGCTTTGCGCCGACGAATGATCGCAACCTCGCGCGCCAGCGCTCCGAGGATGTACTCGTGGGCATGGCGGCCGCCGGCATGCTCGATCGCCATCTCCTCGGCAAGGCCAAGAAGAAGTCGATGGGCCTGCGCGATACGACGACACTCGCTTCAGAGATCGGCGCGGGTCACGCGATCGATTGGATCTACGAGCAACTGCCTGACCTCGTCGCCCCGGCTGGCGAGCACATCGTCGTCGAGACGACGCTCGACCGGGATGTACAGCGGGTGGCGGCCGAGGCGGTCGAGACCGTCATGGCCGGCGAGGGCAGCAAGCTCGACGCCAGCGAGGCGGCCGTCGTCCTCCTCGACGGCAAGGGCGCGATCCGCGCCCTCGTCGGCGGCCGCGACTATGCGACGAGCCCGTTCAATCGCGCCGTCAAGGCAAAGCGCCAAGCGGGCTCGGCCTTCAAACCCTTCGTCTACCTCACGGCGCTCGAGCTCGGCGAGACGCCAGAGGCCAAAATCAACGATGCGCCGATCCGCGTCGGCTCCTGGAAACCCGAAAATCACGACGGCAAATATCGCGGCCGGATCACGATGCGCGAGGCGCTCGCTCATTCCATCAATACACCGGCCGTCCGCCTGATGCTGGCGGCAGGGCCCGCCGCCGTCATCAAGACGGCGCGCCGGCTCGGCATCACCTCGAAGCTCGGCCGCGATGCCTCCCTCGCGCTCGGCACGGCCGTCGTAACGCCGCTCGAGCTGACCTCGGCCTTCGTGCCGTTTGCCAATGGCGGACGCAAAGCCGAGCCCTTCATCATCAGCCGGATCGTCACCGCCAGGGGCAAGGTGCTCTACCGCCATAAGTCCGCAAAGCCGAGGCAGGTCATCCGCGAGGACGTCCTCGGCGAAATGAACGACATGCTCCGCGCGGTCATCACCGAAGGCACGGCGATGCGGGCCCAAATCGACGGTCTCGATCTCGCCGGCAAAACCGGCACGAGCCAGTCCTATCGCGACGCCTGGTTCATCGGCTACTCGTCGGCGCTGACAGCGGGCGTGTGGGTCGGCAACGATGACAATAGCCCGATGCGCAAGGTGATGGGCGGCGGGCTGCCGGCCAAAATCTGGCGCGAGGTGATGCTCGCGGCGCACGCGAACATCCCAACCGAGCCGCTTCCCACATGGACGCGCCCGGAGCCGCTCGGGCAAGAGATGGCGCGTGGGGAAGATGTGTCGCGGAGGGAAATGGTGGCGCCACGCAAAGAGCTGGCGCTGGCTCCTCAAGCTCAGCCGCCCGATACCTCGAACCCGCTGGCCGAGCTGTTCAACAGCCTCTGGTAGGCTTGCCGCACGTTCTCACGCCGAACCGGCCACCATGCCGCCGGAAGCACTCTACTCCCCCGGCCCGTAGCGGTGCAGCTCGACGCCGTTGCGGTGCAGCCAGAGGCGGGCCTCCTCCATGCGCGGCAAGGTGCGCTCGACCGTCTGCCAGAACCGGGGCCCGTGGTTCATCTCTTTGAGATGCGCCACCTCGTGGGCCGCCACATAGTCGAGGATCGGCGGCGGTGCCAGCACCAGCCTCCAGGAGAATGACAGTACCCGCGAGGATGAGCAGGAACCCCAGCGGCTCGACTGGTCGCGGATGACGATCCGGCGCGGTTTCAGCGAGAGCCGCTCGGCATGGAAGGCGACGCGGGCGACCAGCGTCTCGCGGGCCCGCTCGGTCAGCCAATCGCGCAGCCGGCGCGGCGCGTGCGCCTCCTCGCCCGTCACGTAGATCACCGGTAGATAGCGGTCGAGCGGACGGCGGCGCGACGGCGGAATTCCCTCCTCGTCGGCGAAACGTTGCGCTTCCTTGGCCGCGCGCGTCCCTTCGATCCAGGCGACGCGGCGATGCCGTGTCGGGCCTAGAAAACAGACGAGGTGCGGATCACCTTTGTACGGCAATACAATACCGTTCGCGAAGGCGACAGGCTGCGGCACGGCTTCGAGGCGCCGCTTCAGCCAACCCATATGTTCCGAGACGAAGCGGCCGGCCTCCGACAGGTTGGAGAAGCTCGGCATCGTGAGAACGATCTCGCGCCGCGTGTGCGAGACACGCAGCGTCAACCGCCGCGCGCCCGGATGACGCTTCACGACGATCGGCTCGGCAAGCCCCGCGACTTTGAGATTCTGCTCCCTGGGCTTGCGAGACTTCAGATTGCGCCGCATGTCGACTTCCCATTCTGACGTTTCTTGTTGGCGGTCCGTAACGAACCATCGTTTCGACGCGGCTGATTTCGTGCCGCCCTTACTTGGCTTTTCGTGCTTCTCATCGGAAAACCGCTTCGGATCCCGGCCTTCGCCGGGACAGGCTTTTCCGTAAAGCACTCTATGCGACCATCGGCGGCCCCGTATCGGCCGGCTCGGCCCGCCAGCCGGTCCATCCGGCACTGACGGCATTGCCCGCACGCCGATCGTTCTGGCGTATGAAATCGAGCATGTCGGGCAAAATCTCGGCGCTGAAGCGCGAGCCGTTGAAGATGCCGTAGTGGCCGACACCCATCTGCTCGCGATGCCGGCGTTTCGTGTTGTCGAGCGAGCCGCAGAGCACATGCGCGGCATGGCACTGGCCGACGCCGGTGATATCGTCCTTCTCGCCTTCTATGGTCATCAGCGCGACACGCCGGATGGCCCGTGCGTCGATGGGCTGGCCGCGATGGGTCATCAGGCCCTTGGGGAGTGCGTGCCGGATAAAGACGGTATCGACGGTCTGAAGAAAGAACTCCGCGGCGAGATCCATGACGGCCAGATACTCGTCGTAGAATTCCTTGTGCTTGAGCGCGGAATCGCCATCGCCGCGCACGAGATGCAGAAACAGATCCTTGTGCGCGCGGATGTGACGATCGAGGTTCATCGTCATGAAGCCCGAGAGCTGCAGGAACCCAGGATAGACCGAGCGCCCGCGCCCGGCGTGAACCCACGGCACGCTTGTCACCACCGAGCGCTCGAACCAGTCGATCCCGCGCTCTTCCGCAAGCCTGTTGACGGCCGTCGGATTGATGCGCGTGTCGACGGGGCCACCCATCAGCGTCATGGAGAGCGGTACGTCGGGATCGCCGGCCTCCTCCATGAGGGACACGGCGGCCAGCACCGGCACCGAAGGCTGGCAAACCGCCAGGACATGCACATCGCCTTCGAAGAGACGCAGCATGTCGATCATGTAATCGGTGTAAGTCGCGAGATCGAAGGGACCGGCCGAATAGGCGACGCCGCGCGCGTCCTGCCAGTCGGTGATGGCGACATCGGCGTACGGCAGCAGCGCCTTCACCGTGCCGCGGAGCAGCGTCGAGAAGTGCCCGGACATTGGCGCGACGATCAGTACGCGCGGTTGCGAGCGCGACACTCCATCGTCGATCTCGCGCTCGAAACGGACGAGACGGCAAAAGGGGCGCTCGAGCAGCACCTCCTCGCGCACCGCGACCGGCTTGCCATCGACTGCCGTTTCTTGAATGCCAAAGGTTGGCCGCCCGTAGCGTCGCGTCGTGCGCTCGAAGACCTCGCAGGCCGCGTCGACACTCCGGCCGAAGGCGGTGTGGCCGACGGGATTGAAGGGGTTATTGAGCAACAGACGGCATGTGTCGGCGGCAACACGAGCGGGCCGGCAGGCCGCCTGACCGAGCTCGAACCAGTGATAGAGCATCGCCCGTCTGTCCCCGCTTCCGCGATTTAACAAGACAATACTGGTCGATACGCAGCACGCTCGTGCCGTCGTTGAAGATCGGCTTGAATCCGCTGAATTATTCTCCCTGTACGCTAGCAGTTACCCACCGATTCGCCAATGGATATCCACAGGCCGATTCGGCTGGTGCCCAAGACCGGTTGGGCTCAGTCGAGCGCAGCGATTCGGTTGGCGATTTCGTCGGGGTTTGCGCTGTTGCTGAAGTGCGACAGGTATACGCCCTGCTTGTCCATCAGGTAGATGAACCCGCTATGGTCCATGGTGTAGCCGCCGGGGCTGCCGGGGTCGTCGACGCGCTTGGCGTAGACCCGGTAGGTCTTTGACATAGCCTGGATTTCGGCATCAGTGCCCGTGAGCCCGACGAGCCTTGGGTGAAAGACGGAAACATACGCTTTCATGACCTCGGGCGTATCGCGCGCGGGATCGACGGTGACAAAAATCGGCATCACGCCATCGGCCTTGGCCCCGAGCTTATCTAGTGCGGCGGACATCACCTGGAGACCGGCCGGGCAAACGTCGGGGCAGTTCGTGAAACCGAAAAACACCAGCAGATAACGGCCGGCGAAGTCCTTTTCGCTTACCCGCTGACCCAGATGATTCGTTAGCGAGAACGGACCGCCGATCGCCGCGGTGCCAACACTCACCGGCTTTGGTCCCTGGCCCCGGAGAGCAAAGGCCAGCGCGCCTCCCGCCAGGAAAGCCACGGCGATAATGGCAATGAGCTTCAACCGCATGGCCTATCCATGATCGCCCCCAGCCGGTATGACAAGCACCCGAGCTGCCAAGCAGGCCGCGATGGTGTCGCATCCGGCCGTTTGCGCCTTCGCCCTTAGAGTGACAATGGCCGAAACGCTTTTCAGCACCGCACCGAGCCGCCTCCGGCTCCAGACGATCGCCCGTCTGAGATGGATCGCGGTCGCCGGCCAGATCGTGACGCTGCTCGGAACCTACTATCTCGCTGGCTTTGATCTGCCGCTCGGCTGGTGCGTCGCCATCGTTGCGATGTCGGCGCTGGTCAACCTGTTCCTCCAGCTCCGCTATCCCTCGCGCCATCGCCTCTCGATGCCGTTCGCGACCATTCTCCTCACCTACGACGTACTCCAACTCGGCCTGCTGCTTTACTTGACCGGCGGCCTCGAGAACCCCTTCGCCTTTCTCCTGGTCGCTCCCCTCACCGTTTCGGCCGCGACGCTGCCAAACGAGAGCAACATCGTCATCGGTATCACCACGCTTGGCGTCTCCGCCCTGCTGGTGAACCATCACGAGCCGCTGCCCTGGCTTCCGGGCGTCACCTTCGAGTTGCCGATGCTCTACCGGCTCGGCATGTGGTTCTCGATTCTGTGCAGTCTCATCTTCATGGGCCTCTATGCGCGGCGGCTCGCCCGCGAGGCGCGGCAGATGTCGGAGGCGCTGGCGGCGACCGAACACGTCTTGGCGCGCGAACAGCAGCTACACGCGCTCGATGGTCTCGCCGCCGCCGCCGCCCATGAGCTCGGCACGCCGCTCGCGACCATCACGGTCGTTGCCTCCGAGCTCTTCAAACAGGTCGATCCGAAAACACCACTCGGCGAAGACATCGCGCTTCTGAAGAGCCAGGCCCAGCGTTGCCGCGAGATCCTGAAGACACTGACGGCACGCTCCGAAGAAGGCGACCCGCTGCACCGCTACCTACCGGTCTCCCACCTCATCGAGGAGGCGATCGAGCCCTTCTTCGTCTTCGAAAAGGTCATCGACTTCCGCTCGCGCCCGGCCAAGGGCGCGGCCGGCGATGCCATCGAGGAGCCGATCGGCCAGCGCCGGCCGGGCACGCTGTATGCGCTGACGAACATCGTCGAGAACGCCGTAGACTTCGCCCAGGACAGCGTCGATATTCTTGCTGAATGGGATGCCGACCGGGTGACGATCGTGGTCTGCGACGACGGCCCCGGCTTTCCACCGCATCTGCTCGGCTCGCTCGGCGACCCTTACGTGACCACCCGGCCGCTCGGCGAGCGAAAAGCAAATGAAAAGCAAGAGGGCGGCGGCCTGGGCCTCGGCTTCTTCATCGCCAAGACGCTGCTCGAGCGCTCCGGCGCCCAGATCACGCTTGCCAACCGGAAGCCGCCGACGACGGGCGCCATGGTCCGGATCTCCTGGCCACGTGCTGTTTTCGAGCAGCGCGCCGAGGGCGCTGCCGCCCCAGTGGAGACTTCGTCACCAACGGATGGAGCCCTCGATCAGCCGATTGGTTAACGAGCCCCCCCTTGGCCACGGGCCCCCGCCTTGGCTATGATGCAGCGCAACAGGAGGATCGCGTGAGTGAAGTGACCCCGATTGCCGATCTGCCGGCCGACCACACCCTGCTTCTCGTCGACGACGACAGGCCCTTCTTGACGCGCCTCGGGCGCGCCATGGAGCTGAGAGGCTTCGACGTGCGCATGGCGGCCTCGATTGCAGAGGCACACACCATGATCCGCGAGAAAGCGCCGGCCTTCGCGGTCGTCGACATGCGGCTCGAGGACGGCAACGGCCTCGACGTCATCGAGGAGCTGTCGCGTGCGCGCCCGGAGGCCAGGGCCGTCGTGCTGACCGGCTACGGCAACATCGCAACCGCCGTCACGGCCGTGAAGATCGGCGCCGTCGACTATCTTTCGAAGCCCGCCGATGCCGACGACATCTGCAACGCGCTGCTGGCGCGCACCGACCAGAAGGCCGAGCCGCCAGAGAACCCCATGTCGGCGGATCGGGTCCGCTGGGAGCACATCCAGCGCGTCTACGAACTCTGCAACCGCAATGTCTCGGAAACGGCGCGAAGGCTCAACATGCATCGCCGCACGCTGCAGCGCATCCTCGCCAAGCGGGCGCCGAAGTAACTAGACCGTGTTCCGACCATTGGCTGTCGGCAAGCTGATCCCGTAGCCTGCATCCCCAAGAGCGAAAAATGCAGGGTCTCCGGCTTTGGACACGCGGATCGGTTCGCAAGCCGTAGCTCGCCGTCCCCGGCCTTCACACTTGCCGCTATCCGTGGCTTGCCCCACCCTCCCCACTTGCGTCCCCGGCTGCAACGTAGCTGGCGTCGCCGGCCGCGCGCAGAGCCGGGGTCTTCATCTGGAACGGATTGGGTCGGTATGCCGATGCAGTCTGATTTCGCCAAGACCTACTGGGTCTACATCACAGCGAGTGGCCCGCGCCGCGTGCTCTATGTCGGCATGACGAGCGACCTCGTCGTCCGAGCCACCCAGCACCGAGAGCGCTTGATGGATGGTTTCACCAAGAAATACTGGGTCGACCGGCTCGTGTGGCGTCGCGCCTTAGTTGACCAGTGCTGCGGTTAGGCTCGTGTCAACTAAGGCGCGATGAACGCCACACTAAGCCTATGGACGTGCTAGTGGCCCTTTTGTCGCGCCTGAATTGAATGCGCTCGCGGCCATGATGCGATTTAGGCGCGACGGGCCACTAGTCTACTACGAGGCACATGATGATGCTGTAGTCGCCGCGCAGCGCGAGCGCGCAATGAAGCGTTGGCGGCGAGATTGGAAAATCCAGTTGATCGAGAAGGATAATCCGACGTAGCGCGATCTGTTCGGTGAGCTTATGCGGGCAGAGGGTTATGAATGGTTACCGCCGCGCATCAGACGGCGAGGGGCGAAGATCCCGGATAGCCGCGCGGTGGCGCGGCTTCCGGGAACGCAAAAAGTGGGGAACGCACCGGACCGCTTGCCGGCGGACGTGACGTGTCATTTGGCCTTGGCGATGTGTGTAGTGCTCTAGGTCATTGTTTGGTCGCATGCTTTCGCGATTAACCGGATTCCATTTAATCGCAGCATGCTCAAGCGCCGGCCTTAAGACAATCCGCCTGCCGGACCCCCGTCCGGGTCCCACATCACATGCAGCCGATCGGCCGCTGTCTGGGCAAACCTCAACGTGACGGCCTTGCGCCGGGCGCCGGCCAACCGGCTCTCGGGCGCGGGGCGGATGATCTCGGCGCCATAGCCGTCGGCGATCACGAGTCCCGTGTCGGGCGGCAGCACGTCGATTGGGAATTCGCGGTTGACCGCGAAGAAAAAGCGATCGCTCCAATCGAGATAGTCGGGCCATTTCTGGTCGGCGCGAAAGTCCTCGATCGAGGATTTGATCTCGACGATCCAGATGTCGCCGGCGGATGAGAGTGCCGCGATATCGGCCCGGCGGCCGCCGGCGAGCGCGAGTTCCGTGAGACTTGCCATGCCGAATGAGGACAACAGACGGCGGGTGCCGCGGCAGATGGCGAGCGCCCGCTCCGACTGGCGGCCATCAATCAGCGGCGAAGCGCGTGGTGTGTTGATTACGACCATGACAACCGCTCCGACACCTCGGCTTTCCAAGGCGAGGCCACACTTCTAGTGCGGGTTCAGTCCGACCGGAATCAAGAACCCGCTCTAGAAGTCTTGGTTTTGAGCACGTTCTTGCGGCAAACCGGTTTCCACTTTGCCTGAACGTGCTCTAATCTGCTGGCGAGCCCGGCCCGCCCCCGAACGTTAGTGGGGAGCAAGTCGCCGGGCAACTAGTGGCCCGTCGCGCCAAAATCGCATGCATGCCGGGCGTCCGTTCGATTTTGGCGCTACATAAGGGCCACTAGAAAAATCATGGGCTTAGTGTGGCGTTCATCGCGCCATTGTTGACTAGGGACCGGGCAGCGATAGTGGTCAACTATGGCGCGACGCCACACAGGCTCATCCAAGGGCACAAGGTATGTTGTTCAAGAACCGCGGCACGAAGAAGAGCGACCCTGCGAAGTCGACCATCGTACCGGTCGAGAGGCTGCGCCGCACTTTCGACCCGGGGCAGCTCGGCTTCCAGACGACCGCCGAGGTCGAGCCCGTGCGCGGCCTCATCGGTCAGGACCGGGCGCTGCGCGCCATCCGCTTCGGCATCGGTATCCGGCAAAGCGATTTCAATCTGTTCGTTCTTGGCCCCCCGGAGAGCGGCAAGAGCACGGCCGTCCAGTCCTACCTGACGGAGAAGGCCGCCAGCGAGCCGGCACCGGGCGACTGGGTTTACGTCAACAACTTCACCGATCCGGAGAAACCCAAAGCCATCCGCCTGCCGGCGGGCCGCGCGCAACGCCTCGCCCGGACGATGGTGGAGACGGTCGAGGAGCTGAAAACCGCTCTCCCCGCCATGTTCGAGAGCGACGAATACCAGAGCCGCCGCCGGGCCATCGACGAGCGCATCCGCAGCGGCCAGGAAGGGGCATTCGACGCGCTCAACGAGAAGGCCAAGGCCGAGGGGATCGCGCTGCTGCGCACCCCCACCGGCTTCGCCATGGCCCCGATGCACGAGGGCAAGGTCATCAAGCCAGAGGTCTACGAGACCCTGGCGCAGGAGGTGAAGGACGCTTTCGAGGCAAAGATCGTAACCCTCCAGCGCGAGCTCGAGGCCGTCCTCGAGCAAATGCCGAAGGCCCAGAAGGACCATCGCAGCGCCCTCCAGGCCCTCAACGAGGAGATGGCCGAGATCGTCGTCCGCCAGGCCATCGGCGATGTCGAGCACGAGTTCGCCGATCTCGACGAGGTCGAGGCCCACCTGATTGGCGTCCGCAAGGATTTCATCCGCAATGTCGGCGTGTTCCTCGGCCATGGCGAGGACGATGAGCAGCAGAGCCAGATGGTGGCGCAGGTCGTCGACGCCGAGCACGACGTGCGCTTCCGCCGCTACATGGTGAACGTCATGGTCGGCGACGGCCACGACAGCCCCGGTGCGCCGATCGTCGAGGAGATCAACCCGACGCACGGCAATCTCATCGGCCGGATCGAGCACATCTCGCGCATGGGCGCGCTGTTGACGGACTTCCTGCTGATCCGTCCCGGCGCACTGCATCGCGCCAATGGCGGCTATCTGCTGCTCGATGCGAGGAAGCTCCTGACCAGCCCCTTCGCTTATGAGGCGCTGAAGCGCGCGCTCAAGTCACGCGAGATCCGAGTCGAAGCCCCCGCCGAGAGCATGGGGCTCGTCTCGACGCAGTCGCTGCAGCCCGACCCGATCCCGCTCAACGTGAAAGTCATCCTGTTCGGCGACCGGCAGCTCTACTACATGCTGATGCAGGCCGATCCCGACTTCTCGCGCGTCTTCAAGGTGCAGGCCGATTTCGACGAGACGATCGACCGCAACGACAAGAACTTCGTCGACTATGCCCGTATGATCTCCTCGATCGTGGCCATGCACGGCGTCCGCCATGTCGATGCCTCGGGTGTCGCCCGCCTCATCGAGCAGGCCTCCCGCATCGCCGACGACAGCGAGAAGATGTCGATCGAAATCGGCAAGATCGCCGACATCGTGCGGGAGGCAGATTTCTGGGCGGCGGAAGCAGGGCGGAGCGTCATCGGGCGCGCCGACGTCAGCCAGGCGGTCGACGAGCAGATCCAGCGGGCCGATAGGGCGCGCGACCGGACACAGGAAGGCTTTGCGCGCGAGATCATGCTGCTCGATGTGGCAGGCTCCAAAATCGGGCAGATCAACGGGCTCAGCGTGTTGTCGGTCGGCAACTTCGCATTCGGGCGTCCGAGCCGAATTACGGCGCGTGTTCGCCTGGGGGCTGGCAAGGTGACCGACATCGAGCGCGAGGTGGAGCTCGGCGGTCCGCTCCACTCAAAGGGCGTGATGATCTTGTGGGGGTATCTGGCCGGCCGCTACGCCGAGGATGTGCCGCTCGCCATGGCGGCGAGCCTCGTCTTCGAGCAGTCCTATGGCGGTGTCGACGGCGACAGCGCGTCGTCCGCCGAGCTCTATGCGCTGCTGTCGGCGCTCGCCGAGACCCCCATCAAGCAGGGCTATGCGGTCACCGGCTCGGTCAATCAGCTGGGCGAGGTGCAGGCGATCGGCGGCGCCAACGAGAAGATCGAGGGCTTCTTCGACGTTTGCAAGCTCAAGGGCATGACCGGCGAGCAAGGCGTGCTGATCCCGGCGGCGAATGTCCAGCATCTGATGCTGCGGGAGGATGTGGTCGAGGCGGCGCGCCAAGGCCAGTTCCGCATCCATGCCGTCGCCTCCATCGACGAAGGCATCGAGATCCTGACGGGCCTTCCCGCCGGCCAGCGCGAGAAAGATGGTAAGTTCCCAAAGGACAGCATCAACGGCCGCGTCGAGGCGAAGTTGCGCTCCTTCGCCTTGGCCCGGCACGAGTTTCTCGCCAAGTCCGACACCGACAGGAACAGCTCGTGAGCACGGCAACACCCACGAAAATCGTCTTGCGATTGCGCTCGGCCGCGCCGAGCCGGTTGGCATTGGAGGCAGCGGTCAATGCCGCGCGCGCGCTGGACAAGCGCCTCTCCGGCGTCTTTCTGGAGAGCAGCGAGCTGATGTCGGTCGCGGCGCTGTCCTGCGTGCGCGAAGTGACGCTGACCGGCCGCCCGGGAGGCGAGCTCACGCGCGAGCGGCTCGAGCACGACCTGAGATTGGCAACGGCGTCCGTCCATCGCGAGCTGCGCGAGCTTGCGCGACAGGCTGGCATCGAGCTCGATTTCGCCATCGTCGCAGGCGACGCCGACGAGGCAATCTCTGGTCCCTTCGAGGCAGGCACGCTCATCGCCTCGGGCGAGCCCTTGAGCGCCACCGAAGCGGCCCGCCTATCGCACATCCTGAACGAGGTGGACGAGGTTGCCGGCGTGCTCATCACGGGGCCACGGGCGCAGCGTTCGCGCGGGCCGATCGTCGTCGCGGTCGAGGAGGCGGCGCGCATCCTGCCGCTCTTGGGCTACGCCGAGCGGCTGCGGCTCGATCATCATCCAGGCATCGTGCTGCTGCTTGTCGCCGATACGCGGGAGCACATCGAAGCCCTACACAGTGGGGCCGAGCGCCTCCTGCATCCCGCGTTGCCGGTGACGTTTGCGCATGCGCTGATCTCGCGCGCCACCGCCGGTCGCGGCTCGGCCGGCATCCTCGCCGAGGCCGTCATCCGCTTCGGCAGCGGGTTTGCCATCGCCCATCTCGGCCGGCTGATCCGCGCCCGTGAGCAGGAGCTGAAGACGCTCGCCCGCACGCTCGAGTGTCCGCTGCTGCTGTTGAAGTAACGCTAGACCGTTTTCCGATCCTTCGGAATCGGAAAGCCGGTATAAGTTATTGGCTTTGAGCACTTTCTTTCGACCAACCGGTATCCACTTGGTCGGAAAGGGCTCTAGGTGACGTGGGCGACTGGCAGGATGCCCTTCAGGTGCCGGCACTTGCAACGATTTCCTTTGTGGCTAGCCATCAACCTTCCCGCTCCGCATTGACCTCCGCCAACGGCCTTCCCAGCGCCTTTTCCATCAGCGGCACGACCTTCTCCGCGAACAAGTCCAGCGAGCGGCGGGCCTGCTTGCCGGTGACGGTCGGGTACAGCATGAAACAGCCGAGATGCGTGGTGCCGAGCACCTTGATGGCGTTGACCAGCACCTCGGCCACATGGTGAGGATCGCCGACGGCGACGTTGCTCATCATGGTATCGAGCGGCGGCTCGTCCTTGTAGGGCGGCGCTTTCACGAAGTATCCATCGAGCGCAAAATTGTTCGCGCGCATGGCGTTGACGATCCGGGCGATCTCGCGCACGCCCTCGGTGGCCCTCAGAGCCAGCGCCTTGTCCTCGGTGACGAAGACGCTGTGATTGACGCAGAGCGGCGACCGCGCTGGATCGACGCCAGCGATCTTGTACTGATTATCGATATGCTTGCGGGTGGAAATAGCGAAGTCGATGCCGGCATTGCCGTAGCTGTAGTAAGGCGTATAGCCGGACTTGGCGATGCGCTGCAGGATCACCGGCTCGAGCCCCGTGACGTAGATATCCGGCACGTGCATCGGGCGGATGGAGAGCTGGCACTTCGGGATATCGTAGTGCTTGCCCCTGAACTCCACCTCGCCGGTTTCGAGCGCCTGATCGACGATGTCGAAGGCTTCGAGCGCGATCTCGACCTTGTCTTTCGAGTGGCGGCCGAAGCGGTCGAACTCGTGCTGCTGATAGCCGTAGCCGAGCCCGATCACGGCGCGGCCGTTCGACTGCACATCGAGCAGGCCGATCTCCTCGACGACGCGCAGGATGTGATAGAACGGCAGCACGACCACCGCCGTGCCGAGCTTGATGCGCGAGGTGAAACCCGCCGCGTAGGCCGCCATCATGAGCGGCGAGGGGCAGATCGAATAATTCGTGAAATGGTGTTCGGCGAACCAGGCGGTGTCGAAACCCGCTTGCTCGGCGCCCTCGACCATCAGGCGCGTGTTTTCGAGCACCTGGCGTGGGGTCGTCGCCGCATCCGGCTGGATCATCAAGCTGAACAGGCCGAGCTTCATGGGAGATTGCCTTTTCGCATTGCGGAGCGCGTGTCCCGCGCCAGCGTCACGAGCGCTGCGAAACTATGCGGACAAGCCACGCGCAAGCAAGGTGCTGCTCGGTCGGAAGCCGCCCGATCGACGGACGCCTGCCATGCGAGCACCGACGCTGCGGCGCCGGTCACGGCCCGTCGTGCGCTGGCACCAGCCCCAACAACGGCGCAATGCGCTCGATGAGCTTTCCCGTCGCCGGTCCCGCGTTCATACCCGCCGTGCGCTGGCCCGACGAGGCTTCGGTCGCCTTCGGCTCGAACAGCATGAGGTAGGTGACATAGCGCGGTTTATCGGCTGGGAAGACGGCGACGAAGGAGGTGACGACGCCCGAGCCGCCATAGCCGCCACGGCCGGCGATGTCGGCAGTGCCGGTCTTGCCGCCGATGGCATAGCCTTCGACCTTCGCCCGGCCGCCGGTGCCGCGCGGATCGGTGACATTGAGGCCGAGGATGCGCAGCAGCTCCTTGGATGTCGCCTTGCGCAACAGCACGCGCGGGCCATCGGTGGTGGGTCCGTCGCGCCTGAGATAGGTCGGCACGACGCGCTTGCCGCCGTTGGCGATCGCGGCGATCGCGGCGGCGAACTGCAGGGGCGTGACCGCGAGGCCGTGGCCATAGGCGATCGTCACCACGCTCGCCTTGCCCCATTGCTTCGGCACTTGTGGAGCGGGCGTGGTGCCCAATTCCGTCACGAGCGGATCGAGCAACCCGAGCCGCTTCAGGAACTGCCGCTGCCCGGCCTCGCCGACTTCCAGCGCCATCTGCGCCGCGCCGATGTTGGAGGAGTAGAGCAGCACCTCTTCCGGCGTCAGCCATTTGCGCTGTGGGTGGAGATCGTCGATTTCGAAACGGCTGACCTTCAGCGGGCGTGTCGCGTCGTATTGCTTGTCGGGACGCGCGGTGCCGGCATCGTACGCCATGGCGAGCGTCAGTGTCTTGAAGACGGAGCCGAGCTCGTAGGTGCCGCCGGCAATGCGGTCGGCGCGTTTGGGATCCTGCGCGGCCTTGGCCTGGCCCGCCGCGAAATCGGGAAGCGAGGTCTGCGCCAGCACCTCGCCGGTCTCGACGTCGAGTACGATGCCGGCCGCGCCCGTCGCCTGATAGTCCGCCATCGCGCCGCTCAGCACCTCGTTGAGGCCGAGTTGAACGGAGAGATCGAGCGATAGGCCGACGGGCGGATGCGCCCGCGTCAGAGCGAGACCGGCGGGCTCGGCGAGACCCTTCTCGTCGATCATGCGCTCGATGCCGGCTTGGCCGCGATTGTCGATGTCGGTGAAGCCCAGCACATGCCCGGTCAGCTCGGCCGCCGGATAGACGCGGTGCAGCTCCTCACGCTGGAAGACGCCCGGAAGCCCCAGCTCGTGCACCAGCTTGGCATCGCCCGGATGCACGGCGCGGCGGACCCAGACAAAGTGCTTCGTGCGGTCGGAAAGCTCCTTGCGAAGCCTTTTCTGGTCGAGGCCCTTGAGCACGCTCGCCAGGGATTCGACCGTTTCGTCGAGGTCGAGGATGGCGCTTGGATCGGCAAAGATCGAGGGGGCGGCGATGTCGGTCGCGAGCAGCCGGCCGCGCCGGTCGACGATGTCGGGCCGGCTGAGCGTCGCACCGATCGATTGGATCGGCGCCGCCGTCGTCACCCCCTGACCGTGCATGGCGAGCCGACCCAACTGCCCGGCGACGAGGCCGAAAGACACGATCAGCCCGAGCCAGGCCACGAGCACCCGGCGGCGCTCGGCGAGCGGCAGTGGCGATTTGCGGGGCGGCGGGGAAGCTGCAGAGTACGCCACACTGACCTCCTAAGGCGACACGGTCTTGGTTCGGTCCTCGGCGACCACGCCTTCGCGCCAGGGCAACTTGTCGAGCTGGCCAAGCTGCGCCGGCGACACGGGCTTCATGCCGAGATGCTTGCGGGCGAGCTTGGCGATGCGATCGGGGCGCGTGCGGTTGGCGAGCTCGGCCTTGAGAACCACCATCTCGGCCTCCTGCTTGGCGATCGCAGCTTCGAGCCGCGCCACCTCGGCGGCGACGACACGTGTCTCCAGCTTGATCGCATAGAGGCCCACGGCGGATGCCCCCGCGGCGAGGATCGAGAGCGAAGCCAAGAGCTGCTTCAGGCGTTGCATGCCCCTCACTCCCGGGGGCCTGCGGGCTTCAGGCCCTTGCCGCCCCATATTCGGTGCCCGGCGGCCTGAATGGCCCACCCCAGGCCGGTGCCGCCGTCCGGACGGCCCACCGAAGCCGCGCGGAGCGGGCGCGCGGGTTGCGCGCGATCTCCTCGTCCGACGGAGATAAAGGCCGATGGTTAACGAATCGGAAAGACGGGGGCCGGCTGGCGCTAGCGACGGGAACGGCGTGGCGGGACGGTGCCGCTTCGAGACCGGCGCGTGCTTTGAGGAACGTCTTGACGATGCGGTCCTCGAGCGAATGAAAGGTGACGACGGCGAGGCGGCCATCGGGATTGAGCAGCCGCTCGGCGGCGACAAGCGCCTCCGCCAGCTCGCCGAGCTCGTCGTTGACGAAGATGCGCAGCGCCTGGAAGGCGCGGGTCGCCGGGTGCCGGCCGGGCTCCCGGCCACGGCCGATGATGCGCTCGATCAAGCCGGCGAGTTCGGATGTCCGGGTGAATGGCTGGGCGACGCGGTCGGCGGCGATGGCGCGGGCAATGGCGCGGGAGCGGCGCTCCTCGCCCAGATGAAAGATGATATCGGCGAGATCGGCCTCGCTTGCCGTGTTGACGACATCGGCGGCAGAAGGACCGGTTTCCGACATGCGCATGTCGAGTGGTCCGTCGGCCTGGAAGGAGAAGCCGCGCTCGGGATCATCGATCTGCATGGAGGAGACGCCGATGTCGAGCACCACACCGTCGGCGCCCGAGAGGCCGGCTTCGGCGGCGTAGCGCTCGAGATCGCGGAAGCAGCCTTGGCGGAGCGTCAGCCGTCCGGGGTTCGCGGCAAGCAGATCGAGCCCGCCGCAGATCGCGTGCGGATCGCGGTCGATGGCAACGACGCGCGCGGCTCCAGCATCGAGCAGCGCCGACGTGTAGCCGCCGGCGCCGAAGGTACCATCAATGAAGTCTCGGGCCCCGATCGGCGCCAGCGCCGTGATCACCTCGGACAACAGCACGGGCGTGTGGCGTGCGCTCATTCTGTCGCTCCGCCCGCGCCAAGGAGCCGCCGGTGATCGCGAACCTTGTCGCGCGCGGCGTTGCGATAGGCTTCAAAGCGCCCGGGCTCCCAGATCTGGAATTTCTGACCCATGCCGACAAATGTAACCTGAGCAGCGATCCCGGCGTGACTTTTGAGATCATCGGGGAGCACGATACGCCCATCCTGATCGATCTTGAGAATTTGCACATCGCCGTAGAGCGCGACAGAGAGCTCGTCCCGCTCGTCCGAATACGGCTCGAGACCTTCGAGGAGGCCGTCGATTTTTTTCGCCAATCTCTCGCCGCCAGCATCGAGAGCCGGAGCGTCGAGCGAGGGGTAGCAGTAGATGCCCCCATCATAGCCGTCGCGGGCCAGAACCTCGCGAAAATTGGCAGGGATCGAGACCCGCCCCTTGGCGTCGATCTTGTTCGTGAATGTCGAGACAAAGCGATCCATCCCCGTGAAGGCCCTTCGCTCCGATCCCGACGCTTGGACGATCCGACCGGTCCGATCTCTCGGGCCGCGCAACTCCGCCCGGCTCCCTCAAGCCGGAGCCCAACGCTGTCAGGCCGATCCCGGGGGAGCGCCGTTCGTCATTGGGCTGTCATGGGATAGAATGGGCCATTATGGGCGTCAACGGTCAAATGCGGTTTTCCACAGGCGGTGGACTGCCTGTGCTTGTGCCGTCTGGCCAGCAAGGACGGTCACCGGTTGCGGTTGGACCGCGGTCCGATCCTGGTGTCTGGGGCCCAGCCGGCGGCTGAGCCCCAGAACGATGAGGATCAATGCCAGAGGGCACGCGACCACCATCGATCCCATCAGCGCGAAGACGACCGCGAAGGCCCACAGCATGGCGAGGCCGTGCTCGATCAACCCGATCAGCTTCGATTGGGAATGGCGGCGGAGCATGCCACGGCGGTTGCCGGGCAGCGGATGCCAGAAGTTGACGAGGGCGGTCGTCGTGCCGGCCATTGCCGCGAAAGCCAGGACGACGAGGGCCGAGAGCGGAGCGGCAATCGCCAGCCCCGCGATCGGCAGCGCGAGGATCGCCAGGACGGGAAGCGTCACCGCTCCGAGCTTGGCCGTGTCGACCGATGTCCGGCTGACCGGCGCCGATTGGATGAGTTCCGGCGCGTCCTCGCCCGAGACCGTGATCCAGGCGATGGCGCCCGACACCTGGGCCGCGATCATGACAATGGTCGGTCCGAGCGAAAGCGCCAGCGACAGCATCTCGGAGCGCACCAGCACGACAGCGATCGGAATGGTGTAGACAATCTGCATGGCGAGTTGGGCGAAGAAGCTCGGATCGCGCAGCAGCAGCCGCCATTCCTTCATCCTGAGCGTGCGGGCGACGCCACCGCGGAACGCCCTCGGCGGCCGGGCCTCGTGGTGTACTCCGCCCGCCTCCACGCCCGATGCCGCGAGGTTGGCCGCCGCGAAGCGCCCGCCGAGCCCGATGACGGCGAGAGCAAAAATCAAAATCGCGAGCGACACTAGCATGACGCTCGCGAAGAGGTCCGCCTGCACGGCGGAAACGATGAAACCGAGGAATCCGCCGAACACGCCGGAGCGGTGGTAGATAGCGGCATCGACCGTCGACGTGATGCTGCCGCGGATGTGCTCCGGCAGCATGGCGACGATCTGGGCGCCGAGCACGAAGAGGCCGGCGATGCCGGCGGCGGCGAAATGCGACCAGAGCCGCGCCCGGCGTGCGCCAATCAGGAAAAACAGCGTCACCACCACCGTCAATCCCAGCGCCGTCGCCAGCAATGCGAGCGAGATCAGCACGGGATAAACGGCAAGCCAGTGCCAGCCATCCGTAATGGCACCGGTGTTGGCAATCGGCACCAGCAGCAGCGAGACCGAGCCGAGTGAGCCCACCGCGATGGCCATGACTTTCGCGGCGATGATCCGTGCGGCATCGAGCGGGGACCCCAGCAGCAGATCGAGATCCGTCCGGTTGTAGAGGGTTCGCGTCAGGCCGAAGACACCTTGCGCCATCATCCATGTAAAGGTCGCGCCAACGATCGTGGCCAGCGCGGAGATGCTGACGCCCCGGCCGTGCAGATAGGGATCGAGCACCTCCACGAGCGGCACGGCAAGGATGTGAATGATAGCGATACCGAGCAGCGCGAGCGGCACCATCAGCCGCGGGCGCGAGAACGCCACGAGGCTTGCGACCTCGCGCCAGGCCAGCCGCATCTCGTGACGGACCAGCCAGGGAAAGCTGCCGGACGTGACTTTCATGACGCGAGCGCACCGGGCCGGGTCAGCGACAGGAATACGTCCTCGAGCGTTTTCTGGTTGGGACCGGCCAGCCACTTGAGCTCATCCAGCGTGCCCTCGGCGGCGAGCCGGCCGCGATCGACGATGCCGATGCGGTCGGCCATACGCTCGGCGACCTCGAGGATATGCGTCGTCAGAATGATCGTGGCGCCCGCCGCCACGCGCGCCCTGAGGAGGTCCTTGACCTGCCGCGCCGCTCCCGCATCGATGCCGGTCAGCGGCTCGTCGAGCATGATGAGCTTTGGATCGTGGATGAGCGCGCCAGCGAGTGCCAACTTCTGCTTCATGCCGCGCGAAAAGCCTTCCGAGCGGCGGTCGCGATGAGGACCGAGCTCGAGGGCATCGAGCAGCTCGATGGCGCGGGGTTGCGCGATGTCCGGCGGCACGCCCCAGAGGCCGGCGACGAACTCGAGATACTCGAGGGGGGTGAGCTTGTCGTAGAGCATTGGCTCGTCGGGAAGCCAGGCGGTGATGCGCTTGGCTTCAATCGGATTGGCGAGCGCGTCGATACCGAAGATGCGGATCGATCCGGCGTCCGGCTGCATGAGGCCGGCGATCATCCTGAGCGTTGTCGTCTTGCCGGCGCCGTTCGGTCCGAGCAACGCATAAAGCTCGCCCGGCCGGACGTCGAGCGACATGCCGGAGACCGCGAGCTTCGGCCCAAAGGCCTTGCGGACGCCGTCGAGCGCGACGGCCATCCCCGCGACCGCATCGTTGCGATCCGAGACGAGTTTTAACGGATGCTCCACGGCTGACCCCTGCGCAAGCTGTGAGGGGCTGAAGCTAGCGAAGCGAGCTTAGGGTCAAGTTAAGGTCTCTGCTTCGACGCCGGCGAGTTTATTGCCGATGCGCGGCCTCGGTGTAGGCCGTCGCTGCATCGAGCAAGGCGTCGTAGCCGATTTCCAGGCCCGTTGCCGCGATGCAAAGCCCATCCGCGCCGAGCTTCGCGTTTGCGCCTCGCGTCCAACGGGCCATCCGAGTCAACGTCAATCGCTTCTCCGCCTCCGGGTCGACATCGAGGACGAGGACTTTCTGACCCTGCATTGCCCAGGTGCCGAGCCCCCTCACGGCTGCCCAGGGAATAACCTCCGCGGCGACACGCGTGTCGCGGATTCCCTCAGGCGAAAGCATCAGCACGACGTGCTCGGCGGTGAAGAGGCGCCTAAGCCCAATCAGCGTGCACAATCCAAAGAACGGCACGCCGATCCAGATCGCCAGCTGTGCGAAGCTGCCGGGACTGGCGAGGCCGGCCCAGGCGACCCAGGCGCATCCTGCCGTCATGGCGGTGCCGAGGATGCCGAGCAGCACGAGCTTCAGCCGCGAGCCTCGGACCTCGATGGTCTTGCTGGTGTCTATCGTCATCCTTCGATCCTCAGCACGAGGAGATGGTTATCCTGGGGCAATGCAAGAACGAACTATCCAAACACCTGCCCGAGAAAGCTCGTCAGCGCCGTGGGCTCGAGCAGGATCGTCAGCAGAACGCCGCCGGCCGCGCCGCCCAGATGGGCCTCGTGTGCAATGCCATCGCCCATCCCGCTCGTGGCGAAACTCGAATAGGCGACGAACAGCACGGCATAGAGCAGCGCCGGGACGGCAACGGGCGCGAAGAAGATGTAGAGGCCCGCGAACGGCGCGAACAGGCAGAAAGCGAAGACGATGCCGCAGGTCGCGCCCGATGCGCCGAGCGCGCGATAAGTCATGTTGTGCTTCTTGGCCCAAAGCATCACCAGCGAAGCGACGATCATCGAACCCAGATAGAGCGCCAGAAACTTCAAACTGCCGAGCTGGCTCTCCAGCAGCGGACCAAAGCTGATCAATGTCAGCATGTTGACCAGCAAATGCATGACGTCGCCATGGAGGAAGCCCGAGGTGATGAGCCGGTCGTCCTCCTTGTGGCGCAGGATCGCGCCGACATCAAAGATGAGACGATCGATCAGGCTCGGCCGGGAAAACGCGAAGACGCTGACTGCGACCGTCAGAACCAAAATGGCCCAAGTCATCGGCGCTTCATTGAAGGCAGGGAAATCCATCAGTAGTCCTCGGGCGAAGGCGCCGTTATGGACGTAAGCCTCGTCCGACTGCAACTCAACCGGCAAGAAACTTCGCGAACTGCTCGTCGATGGTGCGGCGGATGTAACCACGGTAGCGGCCGTACTCGCGGTCGGAGGGCGCGATACGCCCGAAGCGCGATACCTTCGCCTTGGCCATCGGCACCAGTGCGATCGGCGTCGACACCGGCATCAGCTGCGCGCCGCGACCGACCTGCAAGGTGGTGAGAATACCGTACATCTCCCCGGAAATGGTCGGGCGCGAGACGATGACCAGCCGATACTGTCCGTGCCGGTTGGTCACCAGATAGATATAGCCCGACTGATGCGGTACCGAGACGTGGCCGCCCTGCGTGAACTCCGCGTCGATCCGGTCGGCCTCGCGGAAGACGAGACTCGACGCCTCCTCGCTCCAGCGGATTTCCGTTCGATAGGCATAGATCGCAACCGGATCGCCAAAGGAGGGGCGCAGCGTCAGGTAATCGCCCTCGAGCCATTGGACGGCCGGCCGGGAGTAGTTGCCGAGATCGTCGGAGGCGAGGCCGGCAGGCGGCGAAGCCGCAAGCCCGGTGGTCGTCGTGCCATTGCTCTTCCGCAGCCGCACCTTCAGCGCTTCCTCGAGCCGGACGATGGTCGCAAGCGTGAAGGGCCGGCGGCCGGAGAGCGCTTTCTCGAGCGTCGAGAGACTGATGCGCGCTTCGTCTGCCAATCGTTGGCGGGTGATGCGGCGGCGTGCGATCTCCTCGCGGATGGCACCAGCGAGGACACGGCTGTCCTCCGCCGAAATCTCGGTCAACGCATGGTCGCTCATTGGACGGATTCCCTCCCGGCAGCCCCGGACAAATCCGTACATACCCGGTCGAGCGTGGCATCAGCAAGGCGGGGAGTACGGATTCCGGCCGGGCGGTGAGGGAACTCGCCCAAGATGACGCTCGCGAAATCAAGGGGTTGGTCGCAGGAGTTGAGGCACCGGCCATCCCAAGACCGGGTCCAGGAGGAGCCTCATGCCCGCCATGCCGAGACCTGCCTTCGCCGCCATCAAGCCGACTTTGATCCTCATCACCGGCCTCTTCGTCGCGCACATCGCGCTGATCCTGACTGCCTTCCAGGCGATGGCCGGCGAGGCGCCGACGCTGCGCATCGAAGACGCGAAGATGGGCACCCTCCTCCTTGAGAGCGAGGTGCCGGGCCAGTACGTCGAAGCGCCCCGGTTGGGCTCCGACTACGAGGTGACCGTCTCCGGCCCGACGGCGCGTACCCGCCTGACGCAGCGATTTTACAATCCGACGAACGGCTGGGTCGAAGCGGTCTATGTTTTCCCGCTGCCCTCGGAGTCGGCCGTCGACACGTTGAAGATGGTGATCGGCGATCGTGTCGTCACGGCTGAGATCAAGGAGCGGATAGAGGCCAAGCGCATCTACGACGAGGCCAAGGCCGCCGGACAGAAGGCGAGCCTCGTCGAGCAGGAGCGACCGAATATTTTCACGAATGCGGTTGCCAACATCGGGCCGCATGAGAGCATCGTCGTGCAGATCGAGTATCAGGAGACAGTGCAGCTTTCGGACGCCACCTTCTCCCTCCGCCTGCCGCTGGTCGTTGGACCGCGCTATTCGCCAAAGCCCATCGTGCAGACCGTCGACTTCGGCGGCAGCGGCCAAGGCGGAGGCTGGGGCGCGCTCGTCGATCCGGTGCCGGATCGCGACCGGCTCGCAAGCCCGGTGCTCGATCCGAGAAAACACGCTCCCGTCAACCCGACGACCATCACCGTGCATCTCAACGCCGGCTTCGCGCTCGGCGAGGTGAAGAGCCACCATCACGAGGTGAAAATCGTCGAAGACGGCGAGGCCAGCCGCACGATCACACTCGCTGACGGTGCCGCCCCGGCCGACCGCGACTTCGAGATCACTTGGAAGCCGCTATCGAGTGGCGCGCCGGCTGTCGGCCTGTTCCGCGAGACGATCGGCGGCGAGGACTATGTGCTCGCCGTCGTGACCCCGCCTTCGGTTGCATCCGCCGAAAAGCCGCTGCCGCGCGAGGTCGTCTTCGTCATCGACAATTCGGGCTCGATGGGCGGCACCTCCATCGTCGATGCCAAGGCGAGCCTGCTCTATGCGCTTGGCCGCCTGAAGCCGGAGGACCGCTTCAACGTCATCCGCTTCGACGACACCATGGACACACTGTTTCCCGACACGGTGGCAGCAGACACCAACAACCTCGCAACCGCCCGTCTCTTCGTCGATCGGCTCGATGCGTCCGGCGGCACGGAGATGGTACCGCCGATGCAGCGCGCGCTCGCCGATCCACGCCCAACGGACGCGAGCTTCCTCCGCCAGGTCGTGTTCCTGACCGACGGCGCCATCGGCAACGAGCAGCAGCTCTTCGACGTCATCGCCTCGGGGCGCGGCCGCTCCCGCATCTTCATGGTCGGCATCGGCTCGGCGCCGAACACCTATCTCATGACTCGCGCGTCCGAGCTCGGCCGCGGCACCTTCACCCATATCGCCTCGGAGGCGCAGGTGGCCGAGCGCATGAAGCTTCTGTTCGCCAAGCTCGAGAGCCCGGCGGTTACGGGCCTTGCGGCCCGCTTCGACAAAGCGAAAGCCGACATGACACCCGCCCTCCTCCCCGACATCTATCGCGGCGAGCCGCTGGTGCTGGCGGCCAAGCTCGACACGCTCGACGGCATCCTCGAGATCGGCGGCACCATCGGCCAGCAGCCCTGGGCCGTGAAGCTGCCGCTCTCCGGCGCCAAGCCCGGTCTCGGCATCTCGCAAGTCTGGGCGCGGCGGCGGATCGGCGATCACGAAGTGGCCGCCACGCTCGGCTCGATGACGCGCGAGGCGGCGGACGCGGCGATCCTGAAGCTCGCACTTGCCCATCACCTGGTGTCGCGCCTTACGAGCCTGGTTGCGATCGACAAGACGCCCGTCCGGCCCGAGGGTCAGAAAATCACGCGCGCTGATGTCCCGCTCAATCTCCCGGCCGGCTGGGATTTCGACAAGGTGTTCGGGCCGCAGGGCGAAACCATGCAGCAGCGCGCCGACGCCATGCCCGCCGATCCGGGCCTGCCCGCCGGCTTCATCGACGCCATCGATGCGCGGCCTCGGCCCAAGTCCCTACAGCAGATCGCTGCCGAACAGGTCGTCTACCTGCCGAAGACGGCGACCAACTACGAGCTGATGCTGATGCTGGGTCTGATGCTGATGCTGGCAGCGTTGATGCTTGCGATGTTCCAGCGGCGCAAAGCTGATGTGGTTTAGGGCCGTCCCCCCCTCCCGCGGCCCTTCGAGGCGGAGTGCAGATCCCGCTCCGCCTCACCGCCGCGGCCCTCTTGGCCGCGGCGGGTCTGGTGCTCACGGCCTACGCGCTCTACATCCCCGTCAAAGCCCAAGTCGCGCAAGTGCTGCTCGAGCGCGCCTTTGCCGAAAGCCTCGCCACCGGCCAGCCGGTAAAGCCTTGGTCCTGGGCGGATACCTGGCCGGTCGCCCGTATCAGCGTCCCTCGTCTCGACGAGAGCACCATCGTGCTTGCGGGCGGCAGCGGCCAGGCGCTCGCCTTCGGCCCCGGCCATCTCACGGGCACGCCCTTGCCGGGCGATCGCGGTACGTCGGTCATCGCCGCTCACCGCGACACGCATTTCAATTTCCTTGGTGATCTCGTGCCCGGCGACGAGATCGCCGTCGAGCGCGCGGACGGCATGACGGGGCGGTTTCGCGTCACCGGCAGCCGCGTCGTCCGCTTCGATGCCTTCGGCATCGACCCCGGCGCCGGCGTCCGCCGCATCGTCCTCGCGACCTGCTGGCCGCTCGATGCTGTGACGAACGGCCCGCTGAGACTGGTCGTCGAGGCCGAGCAGACCGGTCCACAGAAATAGCAAGACTGGCATTTGCGAAACCTCCGTGTCCGGTGCTATCGAGGCGTGGCGCTTCGAGACTCAGGGACGGGCTCGAGCCGCTGGAGTATTGTTTTCAGGCAGAGTGAGCCCGTGCCCGATTCACAAGGTGACCTGCAAACGCTCGTCGAGCGGATCTACGACATCGTCGTTGCTCCCGATCGCCTCGAGCATTTGCTCGACAGCTGGAATGCCAGGCTCGCCGCCACGCGCAGTGCGCGACGCTACGGCGTCCTCGAGGAGCCTCGGGTCCTCGCCCACATCGAGCGAACCGAGATCGTGCTGCGCCAGTTGATGGCGGCCGAAGGCCGATCCTCCGGCGCCGCCGGCGACTGGGTCAATACCGCGCGGGCGGCAGCTCTCGTGGTGACGCGGGCCGGCACCGTCATCGCCGCCAATCCGGGCGCACGCACCTCGCTTGGCGTCGACATCGGCCAGACACTCGCCGATCTGCCGATCGAACCCGCCGATGGCGAAATCCTGACGCGCGAGGTCCTTCGCCTCGGCGGGGCGGAAAAAAGCGACGCCCGCATGCTTCGCCTGAGGATCGCCGGACAGCCGATGCCGATCCTCATCCGGCTCGTCCGGGCCATCGCCGGCAACGACGACCACATCGGCCTGATGACGACCGTGCTCACCTGGCCGCCTTCGCTGACGGAGATGCTCAAATCGACCTTCGACCTCACAGCCGCCGAGACCGAAGTGTTGAAGGAGCTGGCCCTCGGGCACGCTGTCGGCGAGATCGCCCTGCGGAATCGCCGCTCGGAGGCCACCATCCGCTCGCACGTCGCCTCGCTGCTCGAGAAAACCGCAACTCGTTCCCAGATCGAACTCGTCCGGATGACGCTCGGGCTACTCGATGTCGCCGAGCAGGCCCTGCCCGGCCAGGTACCCGGCCGGCACGCGACGCTCTCCGACAACACCTATCAAACCCTGAAACTCACGGACGGCCGCCGGCTCGACTATCTCGTTATCGGCGATCCCGCCGGCGATCCCTTCATGCTGATGCCGAGCGGCATCGGCTTCACCCGTATGCTGCCGGCCGCCGAGCGGGCGCTGGAGGAGCGGAACCTGCGCATGATCGTGCCAGTCCGGGCCGGCTACGGCGGCTCCTCGCCGTTGCCGGCCAACCGGCATGTGCACGATGTCACTGTCGCCGATACGCTGGAGCTGATGGCGCATCTGGGCATCTTGCGCTGGCCCATCTGGTCGCTCGCCGACGACATCCGCATCGCCGTCGAGATCGCCTGCCGGCACCCGGAGCGCGTCAGCGGCATCGTCGGCTCGGGGGCCGAGCTGCCGGCGCGGACGCAGAAGCACTACCAGCGCATGGCGAAATGGTCGCGCTTCGTCGCAGCCAACGCCCGCTATGCGCCGCGCTCCATGCGATACCTCGCGCTTGCCTTTTTCGGGCTCGCGCGCCGCGTTGGGCAGAAACGCTTCGTCCAGCTCGTCATGGGGAGCTCCGCGGCCGACCTCGAGGCGATCAAGGACGAGGAGGTCTACGCGGCGATGCTGCGCGGATCCGAGATTTCCGTTTCGCCCTCCTTCACCGCACATGAGGCCTGGGCCGCCGAGATCGTCGCCAACCTGTCGAAGGACTGGAGCGAGCGGCTTCGCCAGTGTCCGGTGCCGATCCATCTGTTCCACGGTATCGAGGACCCTTTCTCGCCGATCGAGACGGTGCGCGAGTACGCCGGCGAGATACCCAACATCACGCTCGTCGCGTATCCGGAGCGCGGCCAGATCCTCTACCGCGAATGGCCGGACATGCTGCGCATCATCGAGCGGCATCTCGGCCGGCAGGTTTGAGCGGGCCGTGCGGGCGGCCGCTTATCCGGCCCCGGCGCCGACGGCGTGCCCTGATCCGCAGATCGGCCGATGGTAACCCCGACCGATCGCAATGCCTTGCCAAGCCCCGGCCCCACCGCTATCTAGGGCCATTCAGGCGCCCACATCGGCCGCCCATACGGCTGCCGCCTTAGCTCAGCTGGTTAGAGCACTAGATTGTGGATCTAGGGGTCCCCCGTTCGATCCGGGGAGGCGGTACCACAAAATCAATGACTTAGCTGAAGTCCCCACCTTCCTATCCTCAACATATCCTCAGACACCCCAAACGGGAGCGCTTCCGGACTGGAAGACCGCTCCGACAGCCGCCTCACCGGCTCTGCTGTAGCAATGGTCTCAATCACGTGCCTAGCACCCATGCCTCACGGCCGAGGCACGCATGCCTTGCTGTAAGGCATCTCGTGAGGCACAGACGCTTCGAACACTTCAGAGCATATCGACACATATCGCCCGCGTCCGTGAGCAACCGCTCCGAGACCTAACCATCGCCTCTCCTCCTTTCTGGATTTGATGAACGGGCGCAGACCCGTCGGCGGACAACCCATGCGATGCTCAAGCCACATCGCTCCTCGGGGTGGTTAGCTGAGGTCCTCAGGCAGCACGAATCAGAACGACGGTTCCTGCCCTCCAGTTCAATAAAATCAATGCGTTACGCTTTGGCGACCTGCGATGAGCGAGCTCCAGGTCGCGATCGGAATGCCCAATTGTCCACACTCACAACTTGACCTGGCGATTTTGAAAGTTAAGCTCGTAAAGGAAAAAAGGTCGCGCGGCTTGCGCCGACTGGGGCGGCATGATTTTCGAAGCCAATTGAACGTTTGCCCTATCAGGGCATGTCACCGCGACATCGACTGTTTCGCATTGGGGGAAGACCTTTCAAGCGCAAGGGGCTGGGCGGTGGACATCGCGGTTCCAAGTTCGGCTCGTGAGCGCGCCGTCTCTGCGGCCGGGCTTGTTTGCGGAGGTCGAAAATCCCCGTACCGCACCGTGTATAACTCAAATATCCTTCTAATTCAAATAATCGCGTACATTATGTCTTCATTCTTACGACAAGGAGACGGATCACGCGAAACTACCAGATATGACCGAGGTTCGCGACCATCTTTCGGACCCGATTGGCGTTCGACATTCAAACAATGCCGAGCTTTGATAATTATTCTGACCTTATCCGGGCTTTTCTTTGCGTACTATCAATTGGCATACCCTTCCTACACATTCCGATATAGATTGACAATCGCTGTTCAAACACCGCAAGGCTTGCGAGCTGGTTCAAGCATATTGAAGGAAAAGATCGGCACAGTTCCATCAATGGATCGAGGCGACAAACGGTGGTCGACTCTGAAAGGTGATGCTGTTTACGTTGATCTTGGCGATGGGAAAAACTTATTCGCGATTTTCGGAACAGGACCAGAAGGATTGGATGGCGGATTTACGGAGATGACCTATAAGGCCTTTGGTTTCGACTATACATTGGCAAACGTCCGCGAGCGGTTGAACGCTGTCGATTCGGTAACCCTCATGGACGACAACTTGCCTCTCTTTGTGACATTTGCCGACTTGCGGAATTTGACCAGCGGCAAGATTGTCAACCCGGACGAATTCGAAGATGTATTCGGCATTGGATACAGCATGCATGGTGTATTTCTTGAGCCGACGACTGATGAGGTCGTGCAGGAGATCGAGAAACACCTGCCATGGCTGGAAGAACCTGACACGCCATGGATTTCCGTCGACGGTGATCCAAGCAAGACCCATGTCGACAAGAGACCGGTCCACACCGATCATTTCAGGACTTATTACGAGGCTTTCCGACAACGAGGTGACCTTTGACCTCCAGCAACATTCTGTCAGCAATCCTAGCTATGGATGCCTACAATAGAGGATCGGTTTTTGGCGTTGACTTACGCGACCAGACAACACTTGGATTTGCTACTCTGAGCGAGTCGTATTTTAACGGCCCAGAAGGTTTCTTTGCTCAATCATATATACTTCATGACGCCGACGGCCAACCTCTCCAGACAATAATCTCTTTCAGGGGAACCGACGAACTATTTTTTAAGGATAGTACGCATGGTTATCCACTTGGATCAGGTGACTTTCACCTTTCTTCCCATGCCAAACTTGCTGCAACTTTTTATCAGACTATCGCGGCGACTGCTTCACCGGCACTCATTCATTTAACCGGTCACTCACTTGGAGGAGGGATTGCTGGATTTATAGCTGGCCTGTATGGTTCATCTGCGACGCTATTTGACAATATGACTTTTGAATTATCTTTGCACAACTTTTCTTTGTTCCAAACCATCCCCGGTAATCTCTTCATCGATCCAGTATTCACTAGCGGTCCCATTCTCCCTGACCCTTCTGTGCCTCCCACGAATACATACGGTTTCTATGTCAAGGGGGAAGTACTTGAGGGCGTATTGCCTGCTAGAGCATTGCAAAATACCCCTTTAACGGAGTTGTCGAGTTTTGGGGGACCTCGAAATCCAAAGGACCTCCATAGTATTGCACTGCTTACTACCCTACTCTATGCCAGTGAAAAGGGACTTACAGACTGGCACTTGATTGGTCGCCCTTTGATCGATGCGTTGTCTAGCGATCAGGTTGCAATTGCTGCCGGTCTAAGCGCAATCTCTGGTCCCGATAGCCCTGGAGCTAAACTGAGCCAGGCAATTGCATATTCTGCATTAGAAGAAGGCGGCCGTCCATTTGGTGACCAAGCCATCAAAGCAATGTTTAATGACGCTGATGATCTCGGGCGCCTATACGCTGCCAATGTGGGCAATAGTATGCTTGCGAACGCTGGCGTAAGAAGGGCGCTGTCTGAGATTTTGGTTCAATACGCGGGCGACCTTGCAAAAGCCCGCTCCGAGGATGCGGAGGCCGGCAATCAAGGGATAATTTCTGTCGATAACACGACAGGCAAGATAATCGTCGACCTGGATCCAGCGAAATGGACAGCTACTTATGGCAGCGGACTACATCGTATCGTAGGCGTTGCCGATCTCATCGCTTCATTGGAGGCGTCGGCAAGCACAGCGCTTTTTGGAGCCGGACTTCTACCTACCGATGCCGATTTCTACAATTGACACAAGCGGAATTACCAAGATCGTAGTCTCTACGGGAAATACACCACTAACTACAATCCACTCAACGGATGCACCTCCTACTATTGACCAACAAGCTGGAGGTGTTCTCCTCGTTGGAGGCGACAGCGGATATCACCTGCTGGGAGGTCAAGGCAGAGACTGGATTGTTGGAGGATCGGCGGCCGACAACTTGTTCGGCGGAAGTGGCAATGATTTTCTCGCAGGCAATGGAGGTGACGATTTCTATTTATGGACAGACCGGATTTGATACTGCCGTTTACCTGGGTCGATCGGATCACTATGTATGGAAACCGTTAGGCGGCGGTGTTATTACTGTAGAAGTCAAACCAGAGTTTATATCTATTAATAACCTCACCCACTTCCTGGGCGACGGAAAGGATACACTGTACGAGGTTGAACGTCTCAGATTTTCCGACGGAGAAATAAATGTTGGTGGGGGATGTCACCGTTGATCAGGTCGACCCAATGGCAGGGACCCAACCCGGCGGATATACTACTGACGGTGGCGTCAATCCGATTGGTGGGGGCTATGCAGGGAGCGAGGCAACACCTCCGACGAGCTATGCAGGTGCGGACATAGTCGGCAAGGAAGTCTCCGAGCAGCTGTATGGCACCGATCTCGGAGAGAAGATTTTTGGCAAGGGCGGCAATGACGTTTTGACGGGCTATGCCGGCAAAGACACTTTTGATGGCGGCCTTGGCAGCGACACGGTTGACTACTCGTATCAACCCGCCACTGTCCCGGGCCTCGTGCGCCTCGACGATGGCACAGGCCAAGGTACTGGATCAGCCTTCTTCGATGGGTTCTATACAGAGATCCTCAACAGCATCGAGAACGTCTGGATGGGCGCCGGCAACGATACGGTGGTCGGCGACAGCAATGACAATGACCTGCGCGGCGGGCCAGGCAACGATACGCTGCAAGGCGGTCTTGGCAGCGACAAAATCTATGGCGATTGGAAATACAAAGACTTGGGTGGCGTCGACACTGCAGTTCTCTCCTACACTTTCGGCGTAGGCTACACGGTCTCTGGCTCAGCCAATGCTATGCGTATCATCGGGGCGGACGGCGATGACTGGTTTTACAACGTGGAGAATTTTGAGTTCAGCGACGGAGTGATCAAAGCGGCGAATGATGTCCTTCAGCCTCGCAGCTACGACTACACAATATTTGACTATCCATTTCCTTATAGAACTTTTGCGGCTGACATAAATAATTCAGGGCAGATAGCCTTAAATACAAACGCCGGGGGCAGTGCGATTTATGACGTTGACACTGGCACTTTCACGCCAGTTCCATCTGGCATTTATGCCAGACAAACTTCGTCGATCAATGATATGGGGGACATCATCGGGCAGTGGTCTACCGATATTTCATTTGGTTACCCATTGAGTTTTTTGTATACCAATGATACTTTTAGTGATTTTCGATTTACTAATTCGTCCGGCGGAACGGCTCAAACCAGGATGTCTGGAATTAACAATCTTGGTGAGATTGTTGGATCGTATGCCTACGGTTTTACTTCCGTTAGCATAATTGTATCACCCATTTCTATATAGTGGCGGAGTTTATACAGATATCCATAACGCAATTACATCGGGACTCGATATCTCCAGCTTAGTTTCAACAGGGGTCAGTAGAATCAATGATCATGGAGAAATTCTCGGAAATTTCTCTTACGTAGACTCTACCACAGGTCAGACTGCCGAGCGGGGATTTGTTGACGACAGCGGTATATTTACGATCATCGACTATCCGACCGCGGCGGCTACTTTTGTTTCGGACATAAATAATCTCGGCGTGATCGTTGGTTACTATCGACTCCCGGCGGGGGGACCCAATTATAGCTTTACCTACGACCACGGCGTGTACACAACGATCGATATTCCAGCAGATGTCGTTCCTCAAGGCATCAATGATGCTGGTGAAATAGTTGGCTATTATTATGATCAAGCGTTGAGTATTTACAGAAGTTTTCTCGCCTCGCCGCAGTCCGGTTATGCACCAGTTGCTCAGGATGACCTCGTCTCGACAAGTAGTGACCAGACCCTTTCCGGCAATCTCCTCGTCGACAACGGTCGCGGGACCGATACTGATCCCGATGGCGACCAGATCAGCGTAGTAGCCGCCGACGGCCTGGGCACAGCCGTTGGTCATCAAATCACGCTCGCCTCCAGCGCTCTCCTCACGATCAACCCCGACGGCCGCTTCGCATATGATCCTAATGGCGCATTCGATGGCCTAGAGTTGGGCCAAATAGCAACCGATAGCTTCACCTACACCATCTCTGACGGTCAGGGACATACCTCGATTGCGACTGCCATCATCACTATCCATGGTATAGAGCGAGCGCTCCAGATCGAAGGCGCAAGCGGAACCGTCACGGGTACAATACTTGACGATCAGATTGCAGGCGGTACTGGAAACGAAGTCATCAATGCTCAAGCAGGTTTCGATTGGGTCCGAGGTGGTGACGGAAACGACGAGCTAAACGGCGAGGACGGCAGTGATGTCATAGACGGAGGCACAGGAAACGACCTCTTGGTCGGCGGTGGAGGCTTCGACCTGCTCACTGGTGGGTCGGGCGACGACACTATTATCGGCACAGAACCCCTAGCTGAAAGCCCAGTCACAACAGAGCTGGACACAGCCCTCTATTTTGGCAATCGTCTCGACTATCTGTTCGCGTACAATTCTACCGAGACCACGATCACAGTGTCAGACGAGCGTCCCGGCTCGCCCGATGGTAGAGACACACTCAAGGGTATTGCTTGGCTGTCGTTTGCAGACAATCTGGTTTCGTGGCGCGAGATCGCAGATCAAGGTCCGACCGGTATCAACTTGACCACCAGCGCGGTTGCCGAGAACTCGAGCATTGGCACATCCATTGGAACGCTCTCTACAATTGACAATGATCTCGCTGATTTCTTTACCTACTCGCTTCTCGATAGTGCAACCGGGAATTTCTCGCTCGTCGGAAACGACCTGATTGTCAACGCCGCGCTCAACTACGAGTCAGCCTCCTCACACACGGTGACGGTGCGTGTCGTCGACTCGACTGCGATCATGTTCGACAAGGTCCTTACGATTGCGATCGAAGATGTTAACGAAGCGCCCACGGCGATCCAAGTACAAACAGCGCTGACATCGACCGTCGAGAATGGGCCGGCGATGAAGATCGGCAACATCATAGTGAGCGACGATGCGCTAGGCAGCAACGCGCTTTCGCTCGCCGGCCCTGACGCACTCAAATTCCAGATATTGAGTGGTAACGGCGGGCCAGAACTGTGGTTTGTTGGAAACGCTAACTTCGAAACCCAAAACACCTTTTCAGTGACGGTGGTCGCTCAAGACCACCTCCTTTCGGAAGCGTCAGTGACGACCGACCTGTCGCTCACCATCTCGAACGTCAACGAGGGGCCGCAGTCACTGGTCGTCTCGAATATTGCTGCGATCACAGAGAATATGGCTTCAGAGGCCGTTATTGCCGATCTGACTGTGTTCGATCCCGATTTGCCGCTTGCGTTCAACACCTATGGGTTTACCACTTCAGATAACCGTTTCGGTGTGACATCCGGTAAGCTTGTGTTGAAGCCGGGCCAGTCCATAGACTTCGAACAGGAGAACTCGATTTATTTGTTGGTGACGGCGGTCGATACTAACGACCCAACAAAGACCATCACTGCTCCGGCCACAGTCCAGGTCAACGATGCAAACGACAACGTGCCAGACATCACAACACTTGCGGCTTTGAGCACGCAGGAGAACAGTTCATTTGTCCACGCGTTGACGTCAACGGACATCGACACGGTGGGTACGAACCCCGCGGTGTTTTCGATCACTGGCGGTGCCGACGCGGCTCTCTTCGATATTGTTGGAAGCAATCTTGTGTTCCGCGCCCCGCGCGATTTCGAGACGCAGGCGCACAACTATCAGGTCCAAGTGACCGCTAGCGACGGCTCAAATCAGGCCTCGCAGATGCTGACAGTAAACCTGACCAACGTCGGAGGCGGGTCTACCGGTGATGGCGCCGCAAACATGCTAGTCGGCTCGTCGGAGGAAGATGTCATTCGAGGTCTTGGAGGAAACGACAAGTTATTCGGACTAGGGGGGAATGATGTCATCGTTGGAGGCCTCGGCCGAGATGTGATGTCCGGAGGTGTTGGACGTGACCGTTTCGACTTCAATTCCACCAGCGAAATCGGCAAAGACTCGACACGCGATCGAGTTGCTGACTTCACTCACCTAGTCGATCGCGTCGATTTATCAACCATAGACGCCAAGACGGGAGTTACCGGCAATCAAGCATTCAAGTTTATCGGAACCGCCGCCTTCCATGATGTGAAGGGCGAGCTGCGCTATGTAAAGATTAACAACCCGGGTACTGTCTCCGACAAGACTTTGATCTATGGCGACGTAAATGGCGACGGTAAAGCTGACTTCCAGATCGAGCTAACAGGCCTCAAGACCCTTACTGCCGGGGACTTCATCCTCTGACATCACTACAGCCTTGTTCCATTGCGCCATCGCGATTGCGACGGCGTCGAAGATCCCCATGCGGTAGTCTTCACTCATCCAGATTTTTCTGACGGGCGGCAAGTGTTGCTCGAACTCAGGCATCAGCTGAGCGATCGTGCGTGCGATCGCATCTTTCGACTTCACTCCGTATCTCGCAAAGTGCGACGTGATTTCAGATCGTGAAATCCAAAGCACAGCAATTGACCCGCTCCTGGCGAGTGACGAAATCTCGTCTGCGACTCGTCGCAATCTTACCTGAACCGAGTTGACCGGCGCGTCGAACCGGGAGGATGATCGTCGTCGGCGCAAAGAGGCCGATCAGGTTCTTTGCGTGATTCATGAGCGTCGCGTGCTTCTTCTGCCTCGCCGTCTTGATGCCCCAGTCGACAGGTCTCAGTGCTCCTCGAACACTGCGTAGCACAGGCCAACGGAATTCGGATACAGTGACAGCACGATGGAATTGGCAGTCATACCTCGTCGGGCGCATTGATGCGCCGGATCAGCTCTTCAAGGCAACGGAGCTTGTGAACGATGCGCTGTGTGGGTTTCTGTGCCTGCAGCTTCGATCTCAGCGCAAGCGCACGTCTCGAGAACCAAGTACTCGACATCGTGGTAGGTCTCGGGAAACAAAGCACGAAGCGGAACGTCGAACACGATCTGATATGCGATCGCGGTCTTCAGGTTTGGTGTTCTCGACTTGCTCTCGTGGCGCGAGATGATCTGTCCGGTCTCCATGCCGACAAGAAGCGCTGCTTCTCGTTGCGTGAGGCCAAACCGCTTCCGGTATGTTCTGATGTAAATGGAAAATGGTCTTCGCATATTGTGCGCGTAGCCGCGGATGGCAGGCCAAGCGCATGCAATGATCATAAGCTCGATAGCTCTCTTCTCGAAGATGCGAAAGCGTGCCACAGGGGCTGTAAGTCATGACGAAGGAGGCACTTCAAGTCTTTCCTCGGGGACGTGGGGACTTTGTGGAGGTGGCATCGTCAGACTTCGTGGCGAAGTAGATGTGCCATGAAATCAGCTACCACCCCTCGTTGGAAGTCCCCGAAGTCCCCACATCCCCGAAGAACCGGGGTACTCATCATTTTCATTGGCTCTTGTCGTCAAGGAGCAGCATGCCAGTCATCGACATGTTGTCGTGGTACCTGAGGCGGATCGCTACATTGCCCACGCCCGCCCCGCCGTAGGCTGAAATTCTGAACTCGAAGTCGGAATTCATCTAGCGGCATTAGAAATGCCTTGCATAGCAAACACAAAAGTGCCTACGATTACCTTCTAGGGGAGGAGCGTCGAGCTACGCTCTGCCTGGGGTGTGTCCTGCGAGTACGGCCTCGTAGCGGCCGATGAGGCAGGACACACCTCGGTATCTGCTCTCATCGCCAGTCCTCTCGCCGCCTCTCTGCGAGAATGTTCCGAGTACTTGGGATGGCCATAGGTATTGGGATCCTGTTCCTGATCGCAGCTCTCTGTGGCTGCGTAAAGGCCATCCAGATAGCCTTCGACTAGTCGACGGATGCTTCAGTTGGAGGCCATTGTCTTGGCGAAGCCGGCTAAACGAAAGTTCTCTGCCTCTCCAACACCGCCTCCCTCGGCGCCTACAGTAGACGCCACGCCATCTGAATTTTCCGAGGGACATCGGGTGGTGCATCCGCTGTTCGGCAACGGCTCCATTGTCATGGTCGAGCCCAGGAGGCTCACAATCGCCTTCAAGTCCGTTGGCACCAAGGTCATTGCCCCAGGCTTCGTGAAGCGTGCCTGACGATTGGGAAGCGGGTATTACTACCCTGGCATTCGCGTAAGCACGGTCATCAGCCGCATCAACTCCGCACGCTCACGACTTGAGAGTAGCGAGAGGAGTTCGTCATCGGCCTCCTGCGCGGCCGCACGCGCTAACCGCAAAGCGTTCCGGCCGGCCTCGGTCAGTGCGAGGCGATATGCTCGCTTGTCGTCCTTTGCCCGTTTGCGCGTTGCCAATTTCTTCCGACAAAGCCGTTTGATGACATCCGTCATGGTGGAGCGATCCACGCCCGTCTGCTCGACAATGTCGGTCTGTGAGGCGCCCTCGGATGCGTCGATCGCGCTCAAGACCACCAGCTGACGTGCAGTCACAGAGTCCGCGCCCGCCAGGCCGGTGAACACGACATCGGCTCATTGCGCCAGTCGATGGCTGAGGTGCAGAAACGAATTGTCGATCACTGGTTCATGCGCGAGGCCTCCCTTGGTTTTGTCTGCTTGCGGAATCGCTCGTTCACGGCTTCGAGCTCCGTGTCAGTACCTGCGTGCGTGTAGGCCGCACCTTTCGGGCCTGCCCTTGAATGCGACGCCGATGACGCCGGCTTTCCGCCACACCTGCACGCACACGAACTCGATACCGTCCAACTCGATCAACAGCCGGAATTCGATCGGCAAGGCCACGGCCCGCTCCAGATGCAACCGGCAGCCACTCTCGGATAAGTCTTTCACTGTGCACGGGATGGTGCCGAGACCTTCTCCCAATTCGATGCGTGCGCCCTTGAGAACACGTCGACGTCTCGCGCGACGAGCATCGGTCATAGGGAGGGGCGTCCGAATATGTCACCGCGACCACCTGGCCACGAATATGGTGCGGAGGAGCATAGGGAGGAAATTCCTAAGCTTTCCCTTCAACGTAGCGCAAAAAGTCGGTGAGAGTATATTGTTTGCTCGTCGCGCGAAAATAGAAGGGGCGGGCGCGCATCGGGCTGCAGATCGATGCGGGCCCGCCCGGCCCTCTGACAGGTGCTGGGTGGATGAGGTCCGGGCGACCTCATCGATGCTGCCAAGGGCAATCCAGCATACGGTGATCTTGCTGGCGCCGGGCTGATTGATCGAGCACCCCGACTCTACGGCGATGAGACGAACCAAAAAGGGGAAGATCCGCTCCACTTAACATCAAATCTCCTCTGCGGTTTTTCCGGAGATCTAATCCGGCTTTGGTAGGTTCAGGTTGCCCGCATCACATCCCCGAGCGGGCCCTGACCTTGTCTTGAGGCTGACGGATGGCGCCCAACCTTTCCGTCAGCCTCTTTTTTTCTCAGCTTACGAAATCTGCAGAAGAAAATACTCATTTACGGAATTTTAACGATACTTAGCTATTCATTAATGCGTCGTCGCCGCCTTGTTCCGTTGTTCAGAGTCGGAGGTGGTTATATGGAAGTGACGCAGTTCGTTCTCGGCATTGGCAGTTGCGTGCAGTGGATTAACGCCGTCGTCAGCGTGAGAGCCCGTCAAGGAGCGTCCTCTCTTTCAACGACCGCGCACCATTACGCGCTCGCGTACAGACCAGCTCGATCAACCAGCCCGCTCTTCTCATATCGCTCGAGTGCCATTTGTCGTGCACGACAGCGCCGGAATCGCGCATAAGCAGAAGCACAGTCCAGAAAGCAGCATCTCACTGCTAGGCGTCGCCCGGCTTTGTCGAACGGGCGACGCCTCAGCGTTGCGTGATGTGCGAGACCGCTAATCGTCCGGAATCCAGACGAATTCATCTACGGATTTTTCACCGAGCGCCTTCACATCCTCCTCGGTGACGCCATAGCGCTCGTAGAGGCGATCCAGCTTCGCCAACTCCGTGGCCGGCACGACAAAGTTCCCATTGCTCTTCTGCGTTCTGAGACCGAGTTTCGTGCGGATGATCAGACCGATCCACCGATTAGTCACCGGTCGTGCAACTTCGCTCTCGAAATGCGTCCTGAAAAGTTTCGCCACGTCGCCGACGGCGACACCGATCCCTTTCTTGTTCTCGAAGAGATGTCTGAGGATCGTGAGGACACGAGCATCAACGCTCTCAGCTCGCTCGATCCTGCGATCTTCATGGTGTTCACGAGCTCGCTTCATGACCAGCTCACGCACCGCAGGATCGTCGATGACAGAAAGGAGCGGCACGAACACCTGGTTCAGTCTTGCATCCAGCGCGCGATCAACGAGATCGGCGTTCGCCGTTACCCTTGCTCGATTTCGGAACCGGTACATCAAGGAGCTTGTTTCGAAGATGCAGGGCTTCCTCCTCGTATTCCGAAGGCGAGATTGATCGGGATGTCGTTCCGCAGCGAGCGATTGCCCATGTCCTCCGTGATGAACCGGCTTTCCAGTGCGCGGTCATCGTAGCTGCCACGGCTCGCAATGATCTTCGGCCCGAAGACGCGAAATGCTCTCGGACTGAACTCGCCGTTCTGATGTGCAATCGATCTCAGCACCGGAAACCCTCTCACGTTTCCGTTGTTGAGGATCTTCACGAGGTCGGCCTTCTCGTCGCTGAAACGGAAATCGGCCTCGTCGATGACAAGGGTGCCGGAAAACTGATCGAGAAGATGGAAGATCGGTGAGACCGTTGAAGCGCCGCTTCCGAAGATCGGCTTGTAGGTGATGGAGCCGACGATGTTCAGAAATCGTGTTTTCCCAGTTCCGTAGTCGCCCCGCACTCTCAGGTATGGGAGTTCGTTGAACGCATCGTAGACCCAGCTGAAGAGCACGTAGTAGGCGGCAATCAGCTCAAAGCTCTCCGACAGATCGACGTACCGATGAATGTAGCTGCGCACTTCCTCAACGAGCGACGCCTCGTTTTCGTACTCCTCCAGTTTTGACGGAAATCGCACGACCTCATGCTCGACAAGCGCATTGGTCGGCTGAGTAGGGAGCAAGATCGGGAAGACCTGATCTCGGAATTCTTGGTTGCTCGCTCCAGGTGTCGCCTGCGAACGTGACGAGCGACGTTTGCTTGTTCACGCGATCATGCAGCATCTCGATGATGCTGCCGTTGTCGAGTACTGTGCCTCCCGTTTTCGTTGTGCGTTGTTTTTCCATGCCCACACGGTAACGGCTTCGCCGCCGACAACAGAGACGCGCAATCGTACCTGGCGTGATCCTCCGCGCGCCTCCATGACCGTGACGGCCGCTGGCATCCTGACATCCATGAAGGAGATCGACATCAAAGCACTGAGGGAGCGCGTCTACTCGTCGCTCACTGAGAAGGAACGTGAGGAAGCCGATCGCGTGCTCCGCGCCTACCTCGCTTCCTGTGCCCGTATCTACGAGCATTCGGTCATGAGGAAACTTTTGGAGAAATCAGACCATGGCGATTCGACTTCCAAGAGTTCAGCGGTATGATTTCCATGAAAGAGTATGAAATCCTGCTTCGCCTACATCCGTGTTTCCACTGTGAAGCAGGGTCTCCACGGCGTCTCGCTCCCCGAACAACGAGAAGCGATCGCCGCCTACGCATCGAGAAACGACATCCAGATTACCCAGTGGTTTGAGGAGCGGGTCACTGCGGCGAAGCGAGGAAGACCGGTCTTCACTCAAATGCTGAAGAAGCTGGGTCGCCTCTCACTACGTCTCCAAACCCGCACGATCCACACGCCGCTCACAGCCAGCCACGCAACAGCGGCGGTGAGGGTGTATACAGTTGGCGCATGTCGCCTCTCAAGGTTATTCACCACGAGAAGGCCATCCACGAAGCTCAACTTCAGGTCCGCTTCGATCGCTGTGTCTGGGCAGTTCTCCGGCACGGGCTCAATCCTCAGCCTCCTTCCCGAGAACGACTTCGTGCTCCTGTTAATAACGTACGCGTACGTGACGCATCCTTTTTCAGCCCCGAACTCAATCACTGTATCGTCCCAGCGCGTCACGGGAAATCTTTCCAACTCAGTCGTCAGCCACCCGCCGGACCCTGATACGTTGGCGTCTGCCGAACGGCACTGACCTTCTTCTTTGACACATTCGACCTCCGACATATTGAGTGGAAACGCGTGATCATGTCCTTCGATTGTCCACGTTCCTCGTGCCGACACGAAACCGAGTTGCCAGCTCTCGACGTACACAGAACCATCGCCAGCCGGATATACCGGGACGGCCTGGCGAACCACATTCTCGTGAACGACCGCCGCTGCCCCGAGACCGAGTATCGCGAACATCACTACTCCCGTAGTACGCGCCAGTTTCCTTAGCATCGCGGTCTCCCAAATCAACCACCAGTCGAAACCAACAGGCTCAGACGCACGCCTTAGTCGGTAGCCTGTTTTCGGTCATGCTGATGTCGTGACCTCGCTACGACATCATGCGCGCTTCGCTCGCACCAATGCGAGAGCACCATATCGCCTCTTTGGCGTAAGCCCAGCGGATCGACTCTCGCACATTTACGCAATCGGGAAGACTGGCGTCGGGAAGACGACGCTTTTGGAAACCTTGATTCGTAGTGACATCGCTGCAGGAGCCGGTTGCGCCCTCATCGATCCTCACGGTGATTTCGTCGAACGTGTCGTTGCATGGTTGCCTGCTCACCGTCGTGACGATCTCGTCTACGTGAATGTTCCCGATAGCTCACAGCCCTACGGCTACAACCCGCTCGCTCGTGTTTCGCCAGATCGAAGATCGCTGGTCGCGTCGGGTCTTCTGGATGTCTTCAAGAAGATGTGGAGCGATGCCTGGGGAGCGAGGATGGAGCACATTCTGCGGAATGCAATCCTTGCGCTTCTCGATCAGGATCACGCCACGCTGCCCGACATCCTGTCGCTACTCACGAGCAAGAGCTTCCGGACCGAGGTCGTCAGGAACATCAAAAACAAGCAGGTTGCCACTTTCTGGCGGGACGAATTCCCGCGCTACTCGTTCAAGTACCAGGCCGACGGCATCGCTCCCATCCAAAACAAAGTGGGCGCGTTCCTCGCCGACGAACGGCTGTACCGCTTCCTCACGAAGCCCGACGGAGCGACTTCGGTTCAGATCCATCATGGACGAGGGCAAGGTGCTGCTGGTCAATCTTGCAAAAGGCAAGATCGGATCGGATAGCTCTGCGCTGCTTGGCGGATTGATCGTCACGTCGCTCGGACTCGCAGCCTTCAGCCGCTCGGATGTGGACGAGGAGGCACGCCGACCCTTCTACATCTTCATCGACGAGTTCCAGAACTTCACGACGCTGGCTCTGGCGAACATGCTTTCGGAACTGAGGAAGTACGGCATCGGCGTGGTGCTAGCCCACCAGTACCTCTCGCAGCTCGAACCTGAGATCCGAGATGCCGTCTTAGGGAATGTCGGCACCATCATCGCATTCAGGCTGGGAGCGGCTGACGCCCAGTACATGGCGCGGGAATTCGCGCCTGACATCGATGCCCTCGATTTTCAAAACCTTCCTAACCACGAAGTCTACATGCGCCTCATGATCGACGGCACGCCATCGAAGCCGTTCAGCGCGGCGACGCTGCCGATCCCATAGAAAAGACCGGCCTCGCGTGAGACCGGTCAAGTGTCAGCTCTGTTCCTCAACCATTTCGGGAACAGCTTCCTTCATCACGGGCTTCTCGTTGTAGCGCCGAAGGACAATACGACCGCCGATGGGGAGCGCCCGCAACATCAAGGTCATGCCGTGACGGTCCTTGTGGGCAAACGCTGCCCCGATGCACGTCCAGAAGGCTTCGTTCTCGTTGATGGCCTCGACCGTATAGGCGAGGTGCACGGGTTTTCCCTTCATGGGATTCCTCCACGTGTGAGAGTGACGATGGCATCCACAGGGATGCTCGTTCAGCTTCTCACCGAGGATAACTCTCACGGAGACCTGCGAGCGTGCCTCTCAGGAACGTGGGCTCACCAAAAAGCATGACCCTGCTTTTCGTCGCCACCCGTGTCGGGGCGTGGGCGGCTCCGAAAAGCAGGTAGGTCACGTGGGGCAATGGTCGGGGAACTACCCGGGGATATCCGATATCCCCGACAAATGACACTCAACGCATTGATATAAAATGACTTTACATCGATCAAAGTCGCCCGACTTGCGGGCTTTCGCGTTGCTCCACTTCACCACAAATTCATTGGATTGATCACAGCGACCGACGAAGTGTTCCGGACCAGCCTCGCTTCGCTCGGCCGGTCCGAACTCTTCCACACGGGTGACAAGGTTAGATCCGGCGGCATGCAATAACACTACGGGGCAATCGTCCGCGTCGCTAGCCTGGTCGCCATTCTCTCAGCGACCGCGCAATTTTTTTTGAAGAGATTTGCCGATCGCGGATTGGAAAAAATCTCTGATCGACCGACTTTCGAAATTTGCGTCGCAATGATTTTTTGATTTTTCAATCAAGAGAATTCTCAAAGCCCATCGGCTCTGCCGCCGAAGGGCACAACAATGAACGTCGCTGTCCAATCCGGTGCGAAGCTGGCCATCTCTCACTATATGGCCGCGAGTGCAGACTCTGTCCCGGTTCCTTCATTCGCGGTTCGCAGCTCCGCCGGCGGACCGCGCGATGCCGATCATCGGTCGGTTGGTGATGCAGCAGATGAACAGTGACCCCAGATGGGTCTCGGACTCTGCGAGCCGAAGCCGATGCCCTAATGGTGCAGTACGGCGCAGCATGTTCGTCGCATGCCAGTACATGCGAGCATACGTCATGTGTGGTTCGAGGGCGTATACGCGACATAACCGTCGACCTGCAGCGTTCCCGAGAAGCCGGCGAGATGACGAACGGCATGTTCGACGCCGCGACCGGGTGCGTACATGTAGGCGACCGCCGGCGGATCGCTGCCTCCCCATGGCCGATCGTCACGCGCGATCGCCCATAGATATCCGGCCTTGGTCTTGCCCCGCCCAGGATCGAGCACCGGGCAGCGGGTCTCGTCGGCGAAGAGCTTGGTTGAGGCCTTCAGGTTGGCAACGAGCCGGTCGTAGAGCGGCATCAGCTCGAAGGCGGCAAAGCCCACCCAGTGCGCCAAGGTTGAACGGTCGATCTCGATCCCCTCGGCAGCCATCATCTGCGCCTGCCGGTACAAAGGCAGGTGCCAGGCGTATTTCGAGACGACGATATCGGCGACGAGCGCTTCCGTCGGCAGGCCGCCTTCGATGAGCCTCGGCGGAGCCGGCGCCTGGATGATGCCAGCGGTGTCTCGATGGCGCTTCGGTTGCCCAATCTCAACCGCGCCCTCGCCACCGGTACGCTCGCAGGTCCGGCATGCATACTTGGGCCGGCGCGTGACGATCACGCGATACTTCGCCGGCACCTTGTCGAGCCGCTCGGAGCGATCCTCGCCGATCATATGCAAATCGCCGCCGCAGCACGGACATGCCTTGCTCGGCGGATCGACGATGATCTCCTCGCGCGGCAGGTGTGCCGGCAGATGACCGCGATTGACCTTGCGTACTGCCTTGCGGGACGCTTTGAGCGCCGCATCGGCCTTCTCGGCAGCGGCTTCGCCGGACGCGATCGCGGTCTCCAGATCCTCGAGCCCGAGATTGAGCTGGTCCTCGCTCAGCTGCTCCGACTTCCGCCCGAAGTGATTGCGCCGGAGCTGGCGCAGCATGTGGAGGAGACGCTCGTTCTGATCCTGCAGCCGGGCTTTCTCGCTGCGCTCGGCCAGAAGCAGCGCCTTGAGGCGATCGATGTCGTCGGGAAGATCGTCCGTCGCTACCGTCATGCATCCGAGCATGGTCGACTCACCGCTCGCCGTCGCTTGCCCATTCTGCCGCGAGTCATCCCGCCACGGGATCACTGCGTCGCCAGCGGCGCCCGCACCCGGCGCATGTGAACCCGCGACCAATCCAGCCCCTCCAAGAGCGCGGAGAGCTGTCCCGGCGACAGACGCATGACGCCATCCTCGATCGACGGCCAGCGGAACTTGGCGTCTTCGAGCCGCTTGATGAGGAGGCATACGCCGGTGCCGTCCCAGAACAACAGCTTCACCTTGTCGGCGCGCTTGGCCCGGAACACGTAGATCACGCCCGAGAACGGATCGGCCCGCAGCTGCTGCTCCACATAGGCCGCGAGCCCATCCATGCCCTTCCTGAAGTCGACGGGCTTCGTCGCCACGAGCACCCGGACGCCTGTGGGTGGAACGATCACGCGAGCACTCGAAGAGCTTTCAGAACGGCGGCGAGCGTGCGGCTGTCGACAGCGCCCCGGATCCGAACGGTCGCAGCGCCGACGCTGATCTCGATCGCAGCTGGCGGCTCGGCGGATGCAGAGGGCGGCGCAGATATCGCCGGCGCAACCTCGACGACTGCGGTTGCGAACACCGGCGGCTCCGCCGGTGTCATCGCAGCCGTGGCCGCGTCGCGGAACCGCCGCATCCACCCGAACAGTTGCGAAGGCACGACATCGTGGCGCCGAGCAACCTCGGACACCACCGCGCCCGGGACCAAAGCCTCCGCCACCATCGCGATCTTGGTCTCATCGGACCACCTTCGGCGGCGCTCGGAACCGCTCAGCACCTCGATCCGGCGCGGCCGAACCGCCGAAGTGATATCGTTATTGTCGTCGCTATCGACGTATCGATCCCGGGCCATGCCCGAAAATCGCCGATCCGAACTCACGATCGCAAGGTGGCCTCAGTGCAGCGCTTACGGCGTAGCGCATACTTCAGAAAGATAGTCAGCGGCTGTAGACGGTGCCGCGGATCAGAACGGTCGCATCGACCCGAACAAGCTGCGAGGGCACGACATCGTGGCGCCGAGCGACCTCGGACACCACCGCGCCCCGGGGGCCATAGCCTCCGTCACCATCGCGATCTTGGTCTCATCGGACCACTCCGGTGCTCGGAACGACTCAGCACCTCAATCCGTCGCGGCCGGACCGCCGAAGTGACATCGTTATTGTCGTCGCTATCGACGTATCGATCCCGGGCCACGCCCGGAAATAGTCACTCAGAACTCACGATGGCAAGCTGGCGTCAGCGCATCGTTTACGGACAGAGCTTGCAACGCGCAACAGAAGCGCCGCCAACCGCGTACCGTTCCGGATGCGTACGTACTATTGCTTGTACTCATTTCGCCCAGCAACAGAGAAATCAAATGTGCTCAAAGGCAAAATCCAGTTGTACTCGGTCTTACTCATTCGTGCCGTGTTCAGATTTCTGAAAATCGGCCCGCAAGCTCTACCACTGCGCTGAGACCAACTGCAGAGAAAATCGCCTTCGACAGTAGTCACGGTGATGAAGGCGTCGGTCCCGACACTGACATCCGCCGTGCCATCTATTTCTGTCTTCCTCACCCACACTTCGCCAGTCTCACGTTTGCGCCCCTCTAACGCCTGCCCAAAAACGAGTGTCTTGATCTCGGATCCTTGCAACCGACTGAGTGAACTGGTCTCTACCCAAGTGGGTAGCTCTTTAACGCCTGCTTTCTTCAATCCCTCAAGTACCCGCACGGCATCGCCGAAATTCTTGAATGGCAGCTCACTGACGATATGAATCTGCACAAAATCTTTCTGACCAGCGTCGTTGATAAGCGGCCTGAGCCGTTGTCTCACTGCAGTGGCATCGTCGTGCTGTCCGAGATGCCCATAGACCGAAAGGAGGAGGCGCAAGCCATCGTAGTTGCCCCAGAAATCCCAGAAGGAAGCAACTCCATGTTCCGGTTCCAATTCCTCCAGCAGCGCTGCCGCGTCTGCATAGTTTCCCATGGAGAATTCGGCCAGCCCACCCATAAAATACCGCCAAGCAGTCCAACCAGGATCAACGCGCAGAGCAGCGGCCAAGTAGTCTCTGCCATCCTGAGGTCTCCCGTTGAGGATCAGAGCCCAACTCATCTCTTCGTATCCACGGGAGTTCGCTCGGATCGAGAGCGATTGATCGCTGAGCTGCGACGATCGATTCGTCAGACTTTTGTTGATATAGTAAGTCCTCAGCGAGAAGTTGATAGTACAGTGATGATGGATTCTGGGCCGCCCTTGCGAGGCTTTCTTTCTGCTTGGCGCCGATCTCATCTTCAGAAACGCCAAGTGCCTTCAGCCTGGATTTCACCGCAGCCGCGCTCCGATACATCCAAGCGATTTGAGCGGCCGCACGGCCGAACTCAGGGTCTATCGAAAGCGCGACTTCAAAACCGTCGAGAGAATTTGCCCAATCATCTTGTGTGCCACTATATTGCAGTTGCAGGGCACGAAGATACGCATCGTACGCGGCAGAGTTGCGGGTGCCCCCGGCCGAGTCCACCGCTCCCGGCGTCAATTGAAGCTGGAGCGCGGCAGCAACCCGCGTAGTCACCTGATCCTGAAGGGTGAAGACGTCAGCCCACTGGCCGTCGAAGCGTTCGGCCCAGACGTGGCCTCCGGACTGCGCATCGATCAATTGAGCATTGATACGAACAACATCGAGTACTCGGCGCGCACTTCCTTCGAGTACGTAACGCACGCCTAATTCCTTGGCGATTTGCGCAGGTACGAGCGTTTTTCCTACATAACTCAATGCGGCGTTGCGAGAAATGACGAACAAGCCCGGAACGCGGGCGAGTTCGGTGGTCAGGTCCTCAGTAATCCCCGCAGCGAAGTACCCCTGTTCTTTGTCATCACTAAGATTGGAAAAGGGCAACACGACAAGCGAGGCCGCGCTCGTATTCGCCACTTCGCTCACGGTGCCGACTGAGGGGAGAAGAGTTTCGAACGGCTAGCCAGCCTACTCCAGCCACGAGCGCTATCGCCAGAGCAGCCGCGGCCGGCACCATTCTAATCCGCTTTGGCCTGGGTGGAAGCAGCTTTGTACGCGGTTGGTCTAGTCTGATTTGAAAAGCCTCGATAGGCTCATCGATATTCTTAAGTGTGCGCGCGCCCATTGGCTCGAATCTGAATGCGAGTTTCCTCTCGACCTCCTTCGCAACCTTGCCAGATACGCAAATCCCTCCGGGCTCGGCAATTTGTTCAAGCCTAGAAGCAATGTTTACACCTTCACCGAAGCGATCGTCGCCTTCGACAATTACCTTGCCAAGATTGATCTCAATGCGAACCTTGAATTGCTGATCTTCAGGAATACCGGCGTTTCGTTTAGCCAGCGCACGCTGAAGGCTCACTGCACATTCGACAGCACTAACACGCTGCCGAATTCTGCGAGTAGGCCATCGCCCATCTGCTTGAAAATCCGCCCGCGGTGCCGTGCAATTTCTGGTTCGAATAGTCCGATGCGGCTCTCTTTCAGGCGCTCGTGGGTGCCGGCTTCGTCGCGCTCCATGAGGGAAGCGTAGCCAACGACGTCGGTGGCAAGGATGGTGGTAAGCTTGCGATCCATTGCGGGCTTGATCCCACTGCGCAGCAGTCACTCGCGGCAATTTGGCCATAGATCCTGTTGTACGGCTTTCTTCCCATCAGTCATGACACCCGCGTCATTCACTTTGCTGGATCACAGCCGCGAGTCCTTGGCGCTGCCAGTCAGAATACTTCGCCATTCTGATACCAAGGCGAGTGTAGTCGACCATCATGAAGCTGTTCGGCATTGTAACGACGGCGTCTGAGCGACCCTGCGTCAGCAGGTCTTGCGCCATGACGCCGACGTAAACTTCACCGCCCCAGACGTATCTAAATCGATACAGTCTCAAGCCGATGTCAGTTGCACCGACGAACACGACGTCGGTCTTGAGGCGTTTGTCGGACCAGCCACCGCCGCCTCCACCGCCTCCACCGCCTCCACTGCCGCCGTTACCACTGCCACCTCCACCACCACTTCCGCCGCCGCTGCCGTATCCACCGGAACTCGCGTTGATGCGGACGGAAGCGTTTGATTGAAGCTCTCTCAGCTTTGTTTCCGCTTCCATTCGATGCGGACTCTTGGGGTAGCGTCGAATGAATGCCCGTAAACGTTTCGGTGTTGGAAGACTTTTGATCGAAGCCCACTGTTTTTCCTCGGCAGCGATCGGAGCCACCGATGTCTCGTCACCATAGGCAACGAAACTGATATCCAGGAACCGAGCTGGTGCGAGGCTGAGGACCGCAACGAGCAGAATCATGCGAAGGTAGTGCATACCCGTCCCCGGTTGGCTGGGCATTGTCCATGGGGGCCCGACATTGGCTTCCCGGCAATATACGCCTCGGCTTAAGGTTAGAATAGATCAAATCGGTGCTCGTCGAAGCCCAGTGTTCCGTGTTCCGGCGGAGTATCACTGGTTGCGGGGGCTGCGAAATGACGTAAGGTCGTTAGCAGGCTGCTTCCGCCTGAGGGGCTGCCCCTCATATCGGAGAAAAAGCACCTCTATTTTTCATTAACTCAGCGCCTCAGGCTTAGCTGAGCTGCAACAGCACTCTGCTAGGATCATACCCGCCATCTGACCCTGTGAGCCCCTCGTGGACTGGCTCCCTTCGGCCCAACAGGCGCCAGCCCACAGCTCTTGTCGATTGCGGAGGCAGAGTGATGAGTGCATATGGAATGCTCTCGACCGAGAGCATCGGAATTGAGCGGCGACGGCGCGCCCTTCAGTCGCTGATCGCGCGGTATGACCAGTCACCAAATGAGCGTGAGCGGCTCCTGGCCGAGATCACGAAGGAACAGCGGCGATTGAACATCTACAAACGGGGCAGCCTCGAAAAGGACGATGTCTTGGCTTGGGTAGACACGTGGAAGCCCAGGCGTCCGCGACAAGGCGTGTTCCAGTCCATTCGCGCCGCGTTTTGATGGACGCACTTGTTCATCTTCAGCAATCGGCAGGAACGAGCTTCCGACATCCGTCTACTCAGTGATCGCCGCGAGATGCTTCTCGTAGCGCTTGAGCGCTTCGCGCATCTCCGGCAGGCGATCATGAACGTCATACACGCGTTGGATCGGAGAACGTGATCCGCTCACGTGGTTCAAGATCGCCTCTGTGATATCGATGGGCACTCGCAGCTTCGCCATCGTGGTCGAGAGGTAGCGCCGGAAATCGTGGATGACGAAATTCTCGACGCCACAGAGCGCATCGAGCGCTTCCTTTCCGTCGCTCCACGTCGAGTAGGGAGTCCCGACCGATGACGGAAACAAATACTCGGAGTCCTTCGGAATCACCTCCAGTTCTTTGCTGAGCAAGTTCGGTAGCACGTGCTCTCGCTTGTTCTTGGTGAGAGACGATGGCAGCGTGATCGCTTCCTCGGTGAAGTAGCTCCCACTTCAGACCACCGACCTCACCCCGTCTCATCCCCGTGTGAATGGCGATCAGGCAGATGTAGCCGTAGGGGTAGCCGAGTTGCCTCGCCGCTTTGTAGATGCGGCTCATTTCCTCATCAGTGAGAAGCCGGCTGCGCACCGAGGCATGTCCCGGTGCTTGCAGATCCTGAAGCGGAGAGGATTTGATGAGCCGATGTCGTGACGCCCACCGAAAAAAGCCTCTCGCCGCGACGAAGACGTGCCGGCGCTCGCTCATGCTCGGTGAAGCGTTCTCGACCAACTCCATAATCTCGGGAGTTTTGATCGCCGTGATCTGTCGCTTCGCGATCGGTGCGAGGTAGCGCAGAAGCCGCTTCGTCTCCGCTGCGGTACGCGGCTTGTTCTTCACGTCGCAGTGCGTGGCGACGTAGCGATCGATCGCATGCTGCACCGTGACCTTCGAGGTCTCGTCTTCGAAGCCGAGCGTTTGCTTTGCCATGATCATGCGCACGCGCTCCCGTGCCTGCGAGAGCGACAAGGAGGGATATCGGCCGAGCTTCAGGAACTGCCGGTCATTCCCGTGCACGAAGTAGAAGGTCTTCGTGCCACCCTGCGAGACCTGCAAGCAGAGCCCATCTCTGTCCCAATGCCGCCTCACGCCCTTCTCCGGTGACGGCAACGTTCGGATGCCTAAATCGGTAAGCATCTCCTACCTCCAGACTTCAAATCCTATCCTCTCCCTATCCTCAGACTGTGGCGCGATTGGGGGATGCGGTATGGTACAGCATGTTTAATAACATACGACATTTCAATATCTTATGAGGTGATATGATCTGATATGTTTTAACGAAAAACGTATTGTGGATCTGGGGGTCCCCCGTTCGATCCGGGGAGGCGGTACCAATATACAAATCGCGTGCCGCGCAAGGCTCGATCAGGAGCCAATACCTTCCCTGAGCTGCCGACGTGCCGGCGCTCAATTCCTGTGCTGCAAAAGTGCAGAGCACGGGGAAGAGCGATGTCTGCACCGCGACAGCCACGCTTTTGGCCGCCCTGGCGGAAATGGGGGCTTAACACCCCAGAGAGCCATGGCCGGAAGTTGGTGACGGCGGGCATAGGGAGTGCGGCGTATCGGAGGGGCTGTTTGACGCCTCCACGTCTCCGCCGAAGGAGCGATAGGCCGTGTCCAACGATGGCGTCGTCCGACTGATTCAGCCGGGACCAATCGAGGACCAACTCACCGAAGCTTTGCGTAACGGGGCGCGTGCCCTACTCGCCGAGGCGGGCGAGGCCGGAGTTCGCAGACTTTCTCGGGCGACATGCCGAACGCAAGACTGGCGACGGCCGCCAGACGCTCGGCGGCGGCATCATGATCCACGACGGCCGGAACCTCTCCGCCGGCTGCCTCGCGGTCGGCGACGCGGGCGCCGAGGAGTTCTTCGTGATGGCGCACGCCAAAGGGCTCGAGAATGTCGACGTGATCATCGCGCCGCGCGATTTCCGCAAGCCCTCCGCATTCGCCTCCGTCAAGGCGACGGTCAATTTCGGCGGACCAGTTTGGCTGCCCTCGCTCCACGAGAGCATCAACGTGGCGCCCGGGCCCTTCCCCGAGATGCCGCCGGCCGTCACGCCGAACATCGCGCAGAATTAAGTAGAAGCCCTCAGCGCTTGCGGCTGGTTGCCAAAAGCGCCACCGCCCCGGCGATCGCGACGATTGTCATCGCCCCCCAAACGATCCCCGCCTGCTCCAGATAGACCGCTTGCGTCTCCGGGTCGTAGCATCGCCCGAGTTCGTTGAAGCAATCGCGCCAGCGCCAGAAGCGATCGTAGAAGGCGAGCCCAAAGAGCGCGGCGAGGGCGAGGAGCGCGCCCGAGCCTGCGCGAATTCAAGTCCAGGCCGCGTCGTTTCATTCTCGAACCTGCATCTGCAGCTCAGACATACGTCGCAGGTCTGGTAAACAATACGCGCCCGGTTGCGGAGTTGGTGGCCGTCTGCGGCAACGGGCATTTGGCGAGCCTGCCAGGTGTGATTTCGAGACGCGGGTTGAGACCGCGGGCGGCAGCGAGCCGCTTCGGCGGTGCGGCCACAAAAATTTGCTTCATGGGAAAGCGCGCCTTGACGATATCGAGCGCCGGGACGAGATCGCTATCAGCGGTGATGAGGATGGCGCGGTCGTAGCGGTTGTCACACGCATCGACGACGATGCGGGCGGCGATATGCACGTCGGTTTCCTTTTCCTCGTGCTGCGTCCACGTTGCACCGCACTTCAAGCAGGTCCGCGTCTTGCTCTTGAAGTGCCCCATGATGCACTTCACCCCGACGTGTTCGAGGGCCTTCACGTACTCGATATGGCGCTGATAGGCATCGGGTCGCCACGTCGCATAGGCGGAGAAGTAGTTGACCTCGACGACGGTCTCCCCGGCCTCGCGCAAGCGAGGTGATGAGGGCCGTTAGGTCGAGCCACTTGAGGGCGGGTCGATTGAGGTCGTGAATGGCGTGATAGAGGTTGAATCATCAACGTAGGCTATGATTTTGGTCATCCGGTCAGTGTAACAAAAATAAAAGGCCGCAGCTCGCGCCACGGCCTATCCACCGGGCGCACCCGGCGGGAGTGAATAGACTTAGTATGTCACTTGCCATACAAAAATGCAAGAACCCACTCAGTCACCCTGCTCGCGAAACTCGCGAGCAGGGTGACTGAGTTGTTTAGACCTGTCAAACGGCGACCCGTCATGCACAGCTTCCCTGTTGATCCCCCCTGCGGCCATCCGCCCACCCCGCCTTGCCCTCCCCCCGGCCGCCGCCTATTTTGCTGCAATGCACAATAGAGCACGTTCCGGCGAAGTGGAACGCGGTTCGCCGTAAGAACGTGCTCAAAGCTAACTCCAGCGAGGAACTCCGATGACCTATGAGACCATACTGGTCGAGACGCGCGGCAAGGTCGGGCTGATCACGCTCCACCGCCCGCAGGCGCTGAACGCGCTCAACGCCCAGCTCGTCGCGGAAATGGGACAGGCGCTCGATGCCTTCGAGATGGACGACGCCATCGGCGCCATTGTCATCACCGGCTCCGAGAAGGCGTTCGCCGCCGGCGCCGACATCAAGGAGATGCAAGCCAAGACCTTCATGCAAGCCTACAAGGAGGACTTCATCGGATCGTGGGAGCGGGTGACGCGGTGCCGCAAGCCCGTCATCGCGGCGGTCGCGGGCTTCGCGCTCGGCGGCGGAGCAGAGCTCGCCATGATGGCCGACATCATCATCGCCGCCGACAATGCCGAGTTCGGGCAGCCGGAGATTCTGCTCGGCGTCATGCCGGGCGCGGGCGGCACACAGCGCTTGACCCGCTTCGTCGGCAAGGCGAAGGCGATGGAGATGTGTCTGACGGGCCGCCGCATGAAGGCGGACGAGGCGGAGCGTTCGGGCCTCGTCTCCCGGATCGTGCCCGTTGCCGAGCTGGTGGGCGAGGCCGTGAAGGTCGCCGAGAAGATCGCCAGCATGTCGCTGCCCATCGTCATGATGACGAAGGAGTTGGTGAACCGCGCCTACGAGACGACGCTCGCGGAAGGCGTCAAGTTCGAACGGCGCTTGTTCCACGCGATGTTCGCCACCGACGACCAGAAGGAAGGCATGGCCGCCTTCGTCGAGAAGCGCAAACCGAGTTTTATTCATAAGTAGGTGTCCGCCTGGGGTCTGACCCCATGGCACAGATCCCGCAAGGAGGTCAGACCCGCAGGGTCTGACCTCTAACCAAACCTAAACCGCTGACTTAACATTGAAGTGTGTCCTTAGCGATTCCCGGATCTGTGTGGCTGTGATTCTCTCGCTCAGGACGGTTGATTTGGGAGGTGGGAATGGGCGCGGCAATCGAGCTTCAAGGTGACATGAGCGCGGCGGATTTCCGACGGGCGGCGAAGGCGTCGGCGATGCCAACCAGGCCTGCTGGCTGCTGGCGCTGGCCGCGATCCGCGACGGCATGAGCCGCGCCGAGGCGGCCCGGATCGGCGGCATGGATCGCCAGACGCTGCCCGATTGGGTGCACGCTTTCAACGAGCGCGGCATCGAGGGATTGATCAACAGGCCGCTGCCGCGCCGTCCCTCGAAGCTTTCGGATGCCCAGAAGGCCGAGCTGAAGGCGATCGTGCTGGAAGGCCCCTATCGCGAGCGGGATGGCGTCGTGCGCTGGCGCTGCATCGATCTCGTCCGCGTCGTTGAGGAGCGGTTCGCCGTCACGGTCGACGCCGACACGATCGGCCGCATGCTGCACGAGCTCAGGCTTTCGCATCTTTCGGCACGGCCGCGTCATCCCGAGCAGCAGCCTGAGGCCATTGAGGTTTTTAAAAACGCTACCTGCCGCCATTGAAAAGGCGTACACGGATCGTGGTGGTGATGCACAAATCGAGATCTGGTTCCAGGACGAGATGCGGCTCGGCAGAAGAACGGCTGCGTCCGGCAGTGGCCGAGCCAGGCACCCGCCCGCGTCAGCCGGCCGATCAGCGCTACGAGAATACCTACATCTTCGGAGCGGTCTGTCCGCTTCGCGACACCGGCGCGGCGCTGATCCTGCCGCGCGCGAACACCGCCGCCATGCAGCTTCATCTCGACGAGATCGCAACTCACGTGGCGACCGACGCGCACGCGCTGCTGCTGCCGACAATGCCGGCTGGCATCGGACGAAAAAGCTCCATTGGCCAGGAAACATCACGCCGGTCTTCATACCTCCTGCCACTCCAGAGCTCAACGCGGCGGAGAATATCTGGCAGTACCTGCGCCAGAACTATCTCTCGAGCCTCGTCTTCCCGACCTACGCCGACATCGTCGAGGAGGCCGCCAAGGCCTGGAACAAGCTCCTCGCCGAAGCCGGCCGCATCGCCTCAATCGCCACGCGAGATTGGATCTAATGGCGTCAATGATACTATATACCAAAGAATCTCAGATGCCGCGTCAGGCTCGCTACGATAGCGCGGGGTGTTGGCATCACGTTATGAATTGCGGAACAGACCACGGCACGGTCTTCCGCGCGGACGCTGATTTCCAATTGTTCGTGCAGTTGCTCACGGCGACGGCGAAGCGGTTCGAACTCTCAGTTCATACCTACTGCCTGATGCGGAACCACTACCACTTGCTCGTCGAGAGCGGGTCAGGCCGATTGTCTCCGGCGATGCAGTATCTGTCTGGGATATTTACGCAAATGATCAACTATCGCGATGGACGGGATGGTCCCTTATTTCGCGGACGGTTTGCGTCCGTCGCCATAGCGGGTGATGCACAGCTGCTCAATGCCTGCCGCTACATTCATCTCAACCCGGTAACCGCCGGCCTTGTCACAAAAACCGAGGATTGGTTTTGGTCGAGTGCGAGAGCTTACGTCGATCGAAAATCGCGTCCTGATTGGCTTACGACATCGTTCATTCTCGACCACTTCGATACCGAGCCCTCCTTCAATACCTACGAAGCCTTCATTGCTTCAGGGACCGACGAGGAAACGTGGCGGGCCTATGAAGTCTTGTCAGGATGGGGTCAGACCCGCAGGGTCTGACCCCCGGCAACACTGTTGCTCAACTCCCCCTCAAACTCGCCTTCACGCCGCACGTCACCTGCGCCAGCGCCTGCTCGATCTCGCGCGCGCGGCCGGCGAGGCCTTCGGGCGCGCGGATGACGAGGAGGCCCGTGCGCTCCGGCACGCTCACCGTGATCGCGGTCGTCGGCGCGTCGTTGCCGAAGGGGAGCGCCGAGGTGCCATCCTCGGACGGGGCGAGGATAAGCTCGGCCTCGCGCCGCTGCAGATCGCTTCCCGTGATCGTGTAGAAGTTCTCGCCCTGCGGATCGTAGAGCGCGATCGACCAGGTCGGCTCGAGCATGGGCGTCCTGACCGCCACCGGATCCTTGCTGATATCGTAACGGCAGAGCACGTAGCGCACGTCCGGCGCCATGTAGGGGAAGAGCTGGCTGCCCGGCCGCGCCGGGGGCAGCACGGTGGCGACATTGACCTCGGCGGCGCTGGCGATTTTCGCCATGGCCGCCTCGTCGGTGGTCACCGGCGCCCCCAGCACGACGAGGATGTGAAGGATACCGCCGAGCAGCAGGCCGGCCACGACCCAGTACAGACTCTGCCGCGAGAGGAGGAAGCGTTTCATCTACAGCCGAGCCTCGTGATCTCGCCGAAGCCGGGCGTCGAGATGCCGTCCTTGTCGGCGGCGGGCTGATAAGCGCGCAGCACCAGGCGGAACCCGCCCTCGTCTCCCGTCGGCAGCCAGTTGCCTGAGCGGACGTCGCCCGCGATGCGGACGACGATGTTGCCGGCCGTATCACGAAGCACGCCCGGGCTCGAGATCGCGTAGCGGTCGAAATCGTTTTCGATGAGCCCACCACCGTGATCGTAGAGGGTGAGGCTCCACCACTGGGCCTCCGGACCCGGCCCCGAAATCTCGTACTCGCAATCGCCGTAGAGCTGCGAGCCGCCGGCATCCGTCGTCGCCGTGAAGTAGTGGGCGCTCGGCGCGCCGAGCGGCAGTGCGCCAAGCCTCGTGAAGTGCGCCCGCGTGTAGGGATCGGCGTCGGGCCGGCCGGCCGAGGTCCACAGCGCCCAGGGCCCGCTGCGCACCACCATCAGGCTATTGCCCTTGTCCATGACGTAGTAGGCCGAGCCCAGCCCCGTAAGCAGAGCCGTGCCGAGAAACAGTCCGAGCCGCGCCAGCACCCGGATGAGCCGCGCGATCCAGCGCCGTGCCGCGCGGAAGGCGAGGCCCTCGAAGACGTGCAGCGCGTTGCGGATGCGGAAGCGCGGCCGGCGGCTGGGAACGGTGCCGATACTCATGGCGCCGCCCCCGCGCTCGCCAAATCGGTTGCGCCATCGCTCTCGAGACCGCCCTGCTGCTCTGGCGCATCGCTCGTGCCGGCATCGCCGGTATCCGCCGGCTGGCCCGCGGCCTTGCGCAAGCTCGAAACCAGATCCTTGAGGACGTTGAGCGTGCGCTCCGGAACGCTCCCCGCCTTCGTGATTTCCTCCGGAGGCTGGGCCGCCTTGAGGGCGGCGACCCGATCCATCTCCGCCTGTTGCACCGGATGCACCGCCACGCCCGGTATCGGGGCAATGTCGGCGATGTTGGTGTGGATCGCCGTCATGAAGGTTTTCCAGGCGGGCGCCACGAGCCGGCCGCCGGTCACCTCGTTCATCGGCGTCGAGTTGTCGTTGCCGAACCAGATGCCGGTGACGTACTTGCCCGAATAGCCGAGGAACCAGGCATCCTTGAAGGATGACGTCGTGCCGGTCTTGCCGGCAACGTAGGTGAAATCGAGTTCGGCCGCCCGCGCGGTACCCGCCTCGACGACCTGGCGCAACATCGAGTTCAGATCCGCGATCACCTCGACGTCGAAAATCTGGCGAGGCACCGGCTCCGACTTGTCGCGCGAATAAATGATCTCGCCGCGCGTGTTCTGGATCTCGGTGATGGCGTAGGGCCTCACCGCCTTGCCGCCATTGGCGAAGACCGCATAGGCACCGGTGTGCTCGAGGGGCGTCACGTCGGTGGTGCCGAGCGCCATGGTGCAGCTGACGTCGACCTTCGAGATGCCGAGCCGCCGCACGACTTCGGCCACCTTCTTGATGCCGACCTCGTGCGAGAGCCTGACGGCGATGGTGTTCGTCGACTTCGCTAGCGCCTCGATGAGCTGGAAGGCGCGGCCCGAGGCGCCACCGCTGAAATTCGTGACGTAGTGGTTCGGCTTGCAGAAGGGCGAGGTGTCGCGCATCGTCTTCGTCGGCTTCCAGCCGTTCTCGAGCGCGGTCAGATAGACGTAGGGCTTGAAGGTGGAGCCGGCCTGGCGGCGGCCCTGCGTCGCCCGGTTGAACTGGCTCTCGCCATAGTCGACGCCGCCGACGAGCGCGCGCACCGCGCCGTCGAGCTCCATCGCGACGAGGGCGCCCTGCTTGACGCGCTTGGACCGTCCGTTCTCGGCAATGGTCGAAACGATCGTCTGATCGGCGACACGCTGCATGTCGAGGTCGACGGTGGTGCGGGCGGTGAACACTTGATCCTTCTGCCCCTCCAGAATCCGCTTGGCCTCTTCGTAGGCCCAGTCGAGAAACCAGTCGGGGCTCGACGCCAAGCCCGTTTGAATTGGCTGGGCCGGATTGAGGCGGGCGCCGTGCACCTGGCCTTCCGTCATGAAGCCGGCCTGCACCATGTTCGTCAGCACCTCGTCGGCGCGGGCGCGGGCGGCGGCGAGGTTGATGTGGGGGGCGTATTTCGTCGGCGCCTTGGGGAGCCCTGAGAGGAGCGCGGCCTCGGCGAGCGTGACATCGCGAATTGATTTGCCGAAATAGAACCGCGCCGCCGCCTCGAAGCCGAAGGCACCGCCGCCCATGTAAGCGCGATCGAAATAGAGCTTCAGGATCTCGCGCTTCGTCAGATGCGTCTCGAGCCAGACGGCGAGGAAGGCCTCCTTGACCTTGCGCGCGAGCGAGCGCTCGGAGGTCAGGAACAGGTTCTTCGCAAGCTGCTGGGTGATCGAGGAGCCGCCTTGCACGACGTCGTTGGCGCGCAAGTTCTCGGTGAGCGCGCGCAGCGTGCCGAACACGTCGACGCCCCAATGCTCGAAGAAGCGGCGATCCTCGGTCGCCAGCAGCGCCTTGATCATGACATCGGGAATTTCCTCGAGCGGCACGGCATCGGAACGGTTGATGCCGCGCTTGCCGATTTCATTGCCGTTGCGATCCAGCACGATGACGGAGATGTAGCCGTCGGAGAGCCAGTTCTCATCCTGGACCGCCTCGAAGGAGGGCTGCGCCAGGATCAGCATGACGGCCGCGCCGCCGAGCCCCATGGTCGCGAGTTCGGAAGCGATCTCGTTGATGACGCGGCGGAAACCGGTCAGGCGGAAGCGGCCGAAAAAGGCGGAGGCCGCGTTCCAGCGGACCTTGAACTCCTCGTAAAGCGAGAACAGGCCGGCATCGAGCCTCGAATCGAGATCGAGCCAGTCGATGAGGCGCTTAGCCCCGCCGCGATTGAACAGCCAGTCGCTCAAGGTCCGGGCTCTTCCTCAGTCGCCGCCGGAATGGCCGGTGGCGCTTGAGGCGCGCCGCCATTCGTGCTCAGTGATCGGCTCGCCCACGTGTGGCGGTTCGGAAGTCCGCTTTGTCGTCTCAGCTTCCTCAACGAGCGGACTTCCGAACATAACGCCACACTAGACTATCGATTCGCCTCGTGTCCTTATCGATCGCGAAGCTCGTGCACAGCCTGCTACCGCATCCGGCGAGCTTCGCGATCGGGACACGAGCGGGCGGATGATTCCGCGTCGAGGACTTCTAGCATTGCCGGGACCCAAAGCGCCATTCTGGGAAACCACACCGCTCACCGAAATGTCGGAGGCCGAGTGGGAGAGCCTGTGCGATGGCTGCGGCCGTTGCTGCACGGTGAAGCTCGAGGACGAGGATACCGGGGAAATCCATCAGACGCGCCTTGCCTGCAAGCTCCTCGACATCGGACAATGCCGCTGCAAGGATTACGCGAACCGGCACACCAAAGTGCACGATTGTGTCGTGCTTACGCCGGAGACCGTGCCCACCCTCAAATGGCTGCCCAAAACCTGCGCCTACGTGCGGCTGGCGGAGGGCAAGCCCCTGCTCTGGTGGCATCCGCTGGTCTCGGGCTCGCCCGATACGGTGCATCAGGCCGGGATCTCGGTTCAGGGCAAGGTCCGCAGCGAAAGCCGGATCGCCGAGCACAATATCCCCCGCTACGTCGTTCCGCCCTTCGCCGACGAGCCGGTTTCCGAGTAACCATGCCGGAAAAGAAGTTATCCCCGGAGCATTGGCGCTGCCGTATACTGGTGGGTTTTGCAGTATTTCAAAGTATACATCGAATTTTTCCTCGTCTTAACCAAACAATACCTTTGACAGCGTCACGCTACTTCGGTATGTTTCGGCTATAACCCCAAAGTTGTGATCGCCGGACGAACCGGCCCGGAGACGGGCGGGGCCGGCAAGGCTCTCGCCTTCCTCTCCCCGTTCGCAGCAATGGCCGCGACGGGGAGAGGAAGGCGGCAGCGGCGCCCTGCATACCAGGAACATGCCCATGGCCGACGAGAACACCGCCGGCGCGGCGCCGAAGGCTGCGCGGACCATCCGCAACAAGACCGCCCGCAAAGCCGTGACGGCCAAGAAACTGGCGAAGAAGAAACCGGCACCGAAGAAACCGACCGCCACGACAAAGCCTGATCCGCTTCCAGGCCCGACCAACTGGATCGCCGTCAAGCGGCGCTACCAGAACAATCGCAAGATGACGGTCGAGACAGTCGCCGAGCACTTCAAGATCGACCCGAAGCGGCTGCGCGAGATTGCCCGCGAGCGTGGCTGGCGACGGCCGGCGAGCCAGCGGCCGCGACGCAAGCGCCCGACCACCCTGCCCGAACGATTGCTCGAGGTCGTCGACGGGCAGCTGACCCAGCTCGAGCTCCAAATGGAGGATGGACTGATGCCGGATTCACCAGAGGCCGCACGCAAGGTTCGTGACATGCATCAAGTGGTCAGGACGACCTACGGCGCGGCGAAACCAGGCACTGCCAGCGGCGCGCCCGAGCGGGCCGCGGGCGCAACCTCGAAAGCCGGAGACACCGATGCGGAGCGCTGGCGCCTCGAGCTTGTTGAACGAATTAAGAAGCTTAAGCGGAAGCTCGAAGCTAGTTGAGATCATCGCGGCGCTCCCCAAGGAGGATGTCATTCGCCTTTATGGCGAGTGGCAGGTCTGGAGCCACGCTCACCAGCTGCCGCCGGCTCTGCCCGATGGCAATGCTTGGCGAACCTGGCTGATCCTGGGCGGCCGTGGCGCCGGCAAGACACGGGCCGGGGCCGAATGGGTGCGCGCCAAGGCACTCGGACTTTCACCGATCGCCGAGAGGCCCATCGAGCGCATCGCTCTCGTGGGCGAAACCATGGCGGCGGTGCGCTCGGTCATGATCGAAGGCGTTTCGGGGATCCTATCGACTGCGACGCCCGATTGCGTCCCCGTCTTCGAGCCGTCCAAGCGCCAGATCGTCTGGCCGAACGGGTCGATCGCGCAAATTTTCTCGGCCGAGGAGCCCGACGCCTTGCGTGGCCCGCAATTTGGTGCCGCCTGGTTGGATGAAATCTGCAAATGGGAGCACGCCGAGCGCACGTGGGACATGCTGCAGTTCGCGTTGCGCTTGGGTGACAAGCCCCAACAGGTGGTGACGACGACGCCGCGGCCGATCCCGCTGCTGAAAGCGATCCTGGCTGATCCCTCGACCGCCACCTCGCATTTGAAGACGGTTGAAAACGCGGAGAATCTCGCGCCCGGCTTCATCGCCGGGCTAGAGGCACGCTATCGCGGCACGCTGCTGCTGCGGCAGGAGCTCGACGGCGAGCTGATCGAGGACCGGCCGGACGCGCTGTGGAAGCGCGAATGGATCGAGACGAACCGGATCACGCATCCCCCGGCGCTCGGCCGCACCATCGTCGCCCTCGATCCGCCGGTGACGAGCGGGGCGAAGGCGGACGCCTGCGGCATCGTCATCGCCGCGATGGCCGAGGATGGCCGGGCCTATGTGCTTGCCGATCGCACCGTCAAGGGCCGCGAGCCGCTTGGCTGGGCCGAGGTCGCGGTCCGCGCCTATCACGAATTCGCCGCCGACGCGCTTGTCGCCGAGGTCAACCAGGGCGGCGAGCTGGTGACGACAGTGATCGCGCAGGTCGATCCCACGGTGCCGGTCGAGAAGGTGAGGGCGACGCGCGGCAAATGGGTCCGCGCCGAGCCGGTCGCCGCACTTTACGGCCGGGGATTGATCAGCCATGCCGGAAGCTTCCCGGAGCTGGAAGATCAGATGTGCGATCTGGGAAGTGATGGCCTTGCTGGCGGCCGCAGCCCCGATCGAGTCGACGCGCTGGTCTGGGCATTGACGTTCCTGATGCTCGGCCCGCAGGTGCCGCGGATCAGGGAGTTGTGATGTAGCGGCGACCGGCAGTTCGACCGTCTTCGATGATGTGCCATCTGGATAGCGTTCCTGCCTCTCCAACGCACACGGGTCCCGGCCCTACGGCGCTTCGCGCCGAGGCCGGGATGACGTTGGGGTGGGTGATCCGAAACCGTCTGGAAGCGTGCTTCGCTGTACCTCTGCAATCGCAGTGCTTCATACTCTGCGACCATCCCTCCACATCGTCATCCCGGCCTCCGGGCCGGGACCTGCGTGCGCCAGAGATCATGCGAGACGTCACCACTCGACGAGCTCGATACCAAACGAACTCAGTTCCACGGAGCCTCCATGCTCTCATTCATCGATCGCCTGACCCGCCCCTTCCGCGCCGCCCCTGAATCAAAGGACGGCTCGGGCGGGCTGGTGGCGCTGCAGTTCCAGGGAGCCGCCGCCTGGCGACCGCGCGACTATGCGACGTTTGCCCGCGAAGGCTACATGGCGAACCCGATCGTCTATCGGGCCGTGCGCATGGTGGCGGAAGCCGCCGCCTCGGTGCCGCTCGATCTCTTCGAAGACGAAGTCGAGGTCTTGGAACACCCGCTGGCCGAGCTACTGGCGCGGCCCAATCCCACGCAGTGCCAGCCGGAGCTGCTCGAAGCCTGGTACGGCTTCCTGATGGTCGCCGGCAACGCGTATCTGGAAGCCGTGACGATCGGCGGACGGTTGCGCGAGCTGCACATCCTGCGTCCCGATCGCATGACGGTCGTGCCAGGCCCGGACGGCTGGCCGTCTGCTTACGACTACACCGTCTCGGGCAAGACGCTCCGGTTCCACCAGGAGGGCGAGGGCGTTCGCCCGATCCTGCACCAGACCTTCTTCCATCCGCTGAGCGATCACTACGGCTTGTCCCCCATCGAGCCGGCCGCCACGTCAATCGATCTCCACAACGCGGCTTCCACCTGGAACAAGGCGCTGCTCGACAATGCGGCCCGGCCCTCCGGCGCGCTTGTCTATGCGCCCGGCGCGGGCGGGCATCTCACGCGCGATCAGTTCGATCGCCTGAAGTCGGAGCTGGAAGCGAGCTTCTCCGGCCCGCGCAATGCCGGCCGGCCGATGCTGCTGGAAGGCGGGCTCGACTGGAAGGCGATGGCGCTGAGCCCCAAGGACATGGATTTCATCGAGGCGAAACACGCCGCTGCTCGCGAGATCGCGCTCGCCATGGGCGTGCCGCCGATGCTGCTCGGCATCCCTGGCGACAATACCTATTCGAATTTCCAGGAGGCGAACCGGATGTTGTGGCGGCAGACGGTGCTGCCGCTGGTGAGCCGCACGGCGAAGGCCTTGAGCGCTTGGTTAGGTCCGTCGTACGGCGGGGCACTCGATCTGCGCCCCGATCTCGACTCCGTCGAGGCGCTGTCGTCGGAGCGCGAGGCGCTGTGGTCTCGCGTCGAGGCCGCGAGCTTTCTGACGGTGGATGAGAAGCGGGCGGCGGTCGGGTACGGGGCGATGGGGGAGGGGTAAGATGTACTTGAGGGCAATACAGGGTAGACCTGCGATCGCCTGCCGGCGCGGGAAGCGCGCGATACTCTTCTCCCCGTAGCGAAGCGTACGAGGAGAGGGTGGGATGAGGGGCGGCTGCGCGTCTGGAGGCTTGCCAAGACCACCACTATTTTCTGTCAACACAGTCCTTTGTGGCGACCATCGAGCCTGCCGCCGCCCCTCGCCCTCCCCTCTCCCCGTTCGCACGGAAGAGCGCGACGGGGAGAGGCGAGGAGAGGCCGTACCCATTGAACGAGGTATTCATGCCCCACCACCCCCTCCGCCGCGAAACCAAATTCGCCGCCTGTGACCTCAAATCCATCGATGCCGACGGGACCTTCGAGGGCTATGCCAGCGTCTTCGGCGCGGAGGACATGGCGCGCGATGTCGTGCTGCCCGGCGCCTTCACGACGAGCCTCGCCCAACGCGGCGCGCAAGGGGTGAAACTCCTCTTTCAGCACGATCCGGCGGAGCCCATCGGCGTTTGGCTCGAGCTCGCCGAGGACACGAAAGGACTTTATGCCCGGGGCCGGCTGATGCCGGAAGTCACGAGAGCCCGCGAAGTGCTCTCGCTCATGCGGGCAGGCGCGCTCGACGGACTTTCCATCGGCTTTCGCGCCGTCAAGGGCGCGCGTGAGGCCCGCAGCGGCATCCGCCGTCTGAAGGAGATCGACCTCTGGGAGATCTCGATCGTCACCTTTCCGATGCTTCAGGAAGCCCGCGTGCAAACGGTCAAAGCCGGACCGTTCGCCGGGCGCCTTCCGACGGAGAGAGAATTCGAGCGTTGGCTCACGCGGGATGCGGGGCTGACGCGCGCCGAGGCCCGGGCGATCACACGCTCCGGCCTCAAATCGCTCATGGCTAGGCGGGACGCGGCCGGTGGGCTCAACGACGAGCAGGTGACGCTCCGCGCGATCCGCGAGGCGACCCGGCTCATGACCATCAACCAACGGAGTCCCCAATGACTGAGACCACCCGACTCGAAAGCAAGGCCGATACCGGCTACGGCGTCGCCGACGCCTTCGGCGAGTTCATGCGCACCTTCGAAGCCTTCAAGGAAACGAACGACGATCGCCTCGGCCAGATCGAAAAACGCATGTCGTCCGATGTCGTCACCGACGACAAGCTCAAACGCCTCGACAAGGCGATGGACGAGCAGAAGCGCGCGGTCGACGAGCTGATCCTGAAGGGCCGCCGGCCCGAGCGCGGCGGCACGGCAGCACCCACGCGCGCCGCCTACGAGCACAAGGCCGCCTTCGACGCCTATGTCAGGCGCGGCGAGTCCTCCGGCCTCGCCGATCTGGAAGCCAAGGCGCTGTCCATCGGCTCGAACCCGGACGGCGGCTATCTCGTGCCGGCCGAGGTCGAGACGAGCGTGATGCAGTCGGTGAAGGAGATTTCGCCGATCCGCGCCATCGCGGGTAATCGCCAGATTTCCAGCGCGGTGTACAAGAAACCGTTCTCGACGACGGGCTTCGGCACGGGCTGGGTCGGGGAGACGGCAGCGCGACCGGAGACCACGACCTCGACGCTCGCCGAGCTCTCCTTCCCGGCCATGGAGCTCTACGCCATGCCGGCGGCCACCGCCGCCATCCTCGACGACGCCGCCGTCAATATCGACGAGTGGATCGCGGATGAGGTGCGCAGCGCCTTCGCCGAGCAGGAGGGCAATGCCTTCGTCCTCGGCAACGGCGTCAACAAGCCGAAGGGCTTCCTCGACTACACCAAAGTAGCCGATGCCTCCTGGACGTGGGGCAATATCGGCTACAAGGCGACGGGCGTGGCCGGCGCCTTCCCGGCCTCCAACGCCTCCGACGTGCTGATCGATCTGATCTATACGCTGAAGTCGGGCTTCCGCGCCAACGCCCATTGGGTGATGCGGCGCGCGACGCAAGCGACGATCCGCAAGCTGAAAGACGCCGACGGCAATTATCTCTGGCAGCCGGCATCGGGTCCTTCGGGGTCGCCGACCCTGATGGGCTTTCCGATTGCGGAGGCCGAGGACATGCCGGCGATCGCGACGGACGCCTACGCCCTCGCCTTCGGTGATTTCAGCCGCGGCTATCTGGTTGTCGACCGCATGGGCTTGCGCGTGCTGCGCGATCCCTACTCCGCCAAGCCCTACGTGCTCTTCTACACGACCAAGCGCGTCGGCGGCGGCGTGCAGGACTTCTCGGCCATCAAGCTGCTGAAGTTCGGCGTCAGCTGATCTATGGGGATCGGGCGCCGGGCATCGGTTCACCTGTTGCCTGATGACCGATACCCATGCCGGCACGGATACCCCTGCGGGGTCCCTCCCAACCCGCTTGGCGGTCCGTGCCGCCGGCGGCCGCGGCGACGCCCCCTCGCGCCGCGGCCGCCAATTTCACAACAGAGCACGGCCTCTCCTTCCTCTCCCCATAGGTACATCGTGCCCATGGGGAGAGGGTAGGGTGAGGGGCAGACGCTAGTCCGGACGAGTGCCACACGCGACCTCTGACCACGGCATCAAAGCGCTTCGTGGCCACCATCTCACCTGCCGCTGCCCCTCATCCTCCCCTCTCCCCGCTGCGCTTCGCGTGCGGGGAGAGGTAGACAACCGTCCCGGCAAACCGCGGGCGACCGCCGGCCGCCTGTACGCATCGCCGCCGCACACAACCCATCAAGGACACCCCATGGCCCTCGTGCCCACCAGCCTGCCCGCGACCGAGCCCGTCTCGCTCGCCGAGGCGAAGCTGCATCTGCGCGTCGATCACGCCGACGAGGACATCATGATCCTCTCGCTGATCGCCGGCGCGCGGCTGCATCTGGAACACGTTCTCGGCCGTGCCTTCGTCACGCAAGGCTGGCTCTATCTGTTCGACGCCTGGCCGAAGGGCCACGCCGTCAACCTGCCGCTCGCCCCCATCCAGAGCATCGTGCACGTGAAAGTCTACGACAGCGCCGATGTGGCCGAGACGCTCTCGCCCTCGCTCTATCTGCTCGACGGCTTGAGCGTGCCGCCGCGGCTCATCCGCCGCTCGCCCTCGGCCTTTGCGAAACCGGGCCGGCCCGCCAACGGCGTCGAGGTGAGCTTCATCGCCGGCCACGGCAGTCTCGCCTCCGAGGTTCCGGCGCCGCTTCGCCAGGCGATCCTGCTGCTCATCGCCCACTGGTACGAGCACCGCCAGCCGGTCGAAATCGGCGTCGAGCGCGAGACCTTGCCGTTCGCCGTGCTTGATCTCATCGCGCCCTACCGGAGACGCGACCTATGAGCGCGACGAAGATCGGCGAGCTCAACCGACGCGTCGTGCTCGAGCAAGTGGCACGCGCGGCAGACGGCGCGGGCGGGGCGACGGAAACGTGGAGCACGGTCGCGACGCTGTTTGCGGCCGTGCGGGCGCTGTCGGGTGGCGAAGGCTTCGTCTACGACCGCACGACCGGCCGCGCGACGCACGAGATCATCATTCGCCATCGCAGCGGTGCTGCGCCGGCGATGCGCTTCCGCCTCGGCACGCGGATCTTCGAGATCCTCGCCGTGCTCGACGGGGAGGGCCGGCGGCGGCATCTGAGATGCCTCGTCGAGGAGCGGGATTTGTGACGTAGGCGCGAGTGGCGAGTGGCGAGTGGAATGGCCACTTTCTTTTCCCCACTCGCCACTCCCCACTCGCCATTCGCCCGTTCATAGGAGCCGCCCATGCCGCTTGCCCCCGAATGGTCGCTGCAGAAGGCCGTGTTCGCCGCGCTCGAGGCCGACGCAGCACTCACCTCCCTCATCGGCGCGGACCGCATCCACGACGACGCACCACAAACGACTTCGTTTCCCTACATCACCTTCGGCTCCTCGCCGGCCCGAGATTGGAGCACAGGCACCGATACCGGCGCCGAGCATGTGTTGACGCTGCATGTTTGGTCGCGTGCGGCAGGCAAGAAAGAAGCCCAGGCGATCATGCGGCTCCTTCGCGAGGCACTCCACGACGAGCCGCTCGTCATCGAGGATCATCGCCTCATCAATCTGCGCCACGAATTTTCGGATACATCCCGCGACGCCGACGGCGAAACCGTGCACGGGATCGTGCGGTTCCGCGCGGTGACGGAGATGGTGTGAGCAAGAGGGACTTTCAGGGCGAGGCCATGGGCTTCGGCCGCAGAGGCGGTGTCCGGACCCTCAGGCCGTGCCATGACACCGAGCACATTGCGGCTATCAGCCTAACCCAGCCCCCTGAAGCGGTCAGATACCCGATGCCTACTGCCTAAAGGAGATCCCCACATGGCCGCACAGAAGGGCAAGGACTTGCTCTTGAAAGTCGACACGACCGGCACCGCGAGCTTCGTGACGGTCGCGGGCCTGCGCTCGCGCTCGATCGAGCTCAACGCGGCTGCCGTCGACATTACACACACGGAATCGGCCGGCCGCTGGCGCGAGCTGCTCGCCGGCGCTGGCGTGAAAACCGGACGCGTCGCCGGCGCCGGCATCTTCAAGGATGCGGCCTCGGACTCCACCATCCGCCTCTATTTCTTCGACGGCACCATCCGGCCCTGGCAGATCGTCATCCCGGATTTCGGCACCATCGAGGGGCCGTTCCAGATCGCCCAGCTCGAGCTTGCCGGCAATCACGACGGCGAGGTGACGTTCGAGCTGACGCTCGACTTGGCCGGCGAGCTTAGCTTCGCGGCCGCCTGAGAGTGCTTCCGGAAACGCCTGTCCCAGCAAAGGCCGGGGTCCGAAGCGGTTTTCCGAAGTGAAGCCCGGCAAACCAAGTGCCCCGGATGCACGAGCGATTCAACCAAAGTCAGTAGCACCCCAACGGAACACACATGGCCAACAAACATCGCGGTGAAATCGATGCCGTGCTCGACGGGAAACACTATACGCTCTGCCTCACACTTGGCGCACTGGCCGAGCTGGAGCATGCCTTTGGCGCTGGCGATCTTGGCGCGCTCGCCGAGCGCCTTGGCCAAGGCCGCATGTCGGCGCGCGATGCGATCCTCATTCTGACGGCGGGTTTGCGGGCGGCCGGAGAGAACGTCACTGAGCAGCAAGTTGCTCAAATGCGCGCCGAGGGCTCCGCCGCCGGTTTCGTCACCATCGTCGCGCGCCTGCTCGCCGCCACCTTCGCTGATGGTGACGATGTGCTTTCGGGCGCGCGATAGATCGTGGAAACCGGCTCTGCACGGCCGTTCCCCTGGCGCGAAGCGATGGCGTTCGGCCTCGGCGTTCTAAGAATGCCGCCGCGCGACTTCTGGGCCATGACACCAAGAGAGCTCGCCGCCGCCTTCGCCGGTGCGATGCCGCAGCCGCTGCGAAGCACGCCGATGCCGCGCGATGTGTTCGCGGGGCTGATGCAGAAGTTTCCAGATAGACCCTAGTGTGGCGTCGCGCCTTAGTTGACCAGTGTTGCGGCTAGGCTCGTGTCAACTAAGGCGCGATGAACGCCACACTAAGCCTATGGACTTGCTAGTGGCCCTTAGGTCGCGCCTAAATCGAACGCGCTCGCGGCCATGATGCGATTTAGGCGCGACGGGCCACTAGGGCGAGTGGTCGGCAGCCAAGCCACCCGGCACGGCGGCTGGCTTCCTCTCCCCGTAGCGAAGCGTACGGGGAGAGGGCGGGGTGAGGGGCGGCCGCGAATCCGGACAGGCGCCACGCGTACTCAATCTTGATGGCAACAACGCGCCGTGTGGCCACCGGCTTGCCTGCCGCCGCCCCTCACCCTCCCCTCTCCCCGCTGAAGCGGGGAGAGGAAAGGACAGGCCGTACTATGTTGCCGGGCGGCCGGCAGGTCGCCCTTTCGCCGCACAATTTGATCGAAGGATTCCCCATGGCCGAATTCGACGGCGAGATCGCCGAAAGCCGCGCCAGTGCCAACGAGCTGAAACAATCACTCGCCGAGCTCGATCGCTTGGGCGACCGTTTCGCAACCAAGATGATCAATGCCTTCGAAGCCGTTGCCATCAGGGGCAAGAGCCTCGACGGAGTGCTGCGCTCACTCGCATTGAGCCTCTCGGACATGGCGCTCGACGCGGCATTGAAACCCTTCGAGCAGGCGCTCGGCGGGCTGTTCGGCCAAGCTTTCTCGGGCTTTGCCGCGCCGTCCGGGCTCGGCGGTCTCTTCGGTGGCGCGGCGCCGCCGCTCTCGGGGCTGGGTGCAAGCAGCATACCCGGCACGAGCGCGGCCTCGGCCATGGCCGCCCCCGTCAACGTCACCTTCAACGTCCAGACGCCGGACGCGCAGAGCTTTCACCAGTCGCAGGGCCAAATCGCGGCCATGCTCTCGCGGACCGTCGGCGCCGGACAGAGGAATCTGTAATGGCTTTTCATGACATCCGCTTTCCGACTGGCATTTCATCGGGCGCCGGTGGCGGCCCCGAGCGGCGCACCGACGTCGTGTTGCTCGCCTCCGGCTTCGAGGAGCGAAATGCCCGCTGGGCCGACTCGCGGCGGAACTACAATGCCGGCTACGGCATCAAGAGCCTGGACGATATCCACGCCGTGATCGCCTTCTTCGAGGAGCGGCGCGGACGCCTGCACGGTTTTCGCTACAAGGACCATGCGGATTTCAAATCGTTGGGCCCAGGCGATTCCGTCACGCCGCTCGATCAGGCGATTGGCACCGGAACCGGCGCGCTGGCAGCCTTCCAACTCAAGAAGACCTATGGGAGCACGCACGCGCCCTGGCAGCGGGCCGTCAAGAAACCGGTCGCCGGAACCGTGATGGTGGCCATCGACGGCTCACTGAGAGTTGCAGGCACGCACTACACGATCGATTACATCACTGGTGTCGCCACCTTTCTCGCCGGTCACATTCCCACGACAGGCCAGCTCGTCACCGCCGGCTTCGAATTCGACGTCCCCGTCCGCTTCGACACCGACCGGCTCGAGATCAATGTCCAAAGCGTGCTGCACGGCTCGATCCCGAGCATTCCGATCGTGGAAGTGAGGATTTAGCCGCCGAACTCGGCACGGCCTCTCCTTCCTCTCCCCGTCGCGCCGACAGGTGCGAACGGGGAGAGGGGGAGGGAAGGGGCGGCGTCGGGCGAAACACTCGCCAGAAATAACCTCATGACTGCGCTGCAAGAGTTGCCAACGGCACGCACCTCGACGCGCAGTCGCCCCTCACCCCACCATCTCCCCGCTACGCTGCGCTTGCGGGGAGAGGAAGACAACCACTTTGCCGAAATCACGAGTCCCACCATGCGCGTCATTCCCACCGGCCTGCAAGCCCACCTCGACACGGGCGCGACCACGCTCGCATGGTGCTGGCGCATCACGCGGCGGGATGGGAGCCAGATCGGTTTCACCGATCATGACCGAGATCTCGACTTCGACTCGACCACCTTCGAGGCGGCCAGCGGCTTCGACCAGACCGAGGTGCGCGAGACGGTGGGCCTCAGTGTCGACAATGCCGATGTCGAGGGCGCGCTGCGCTCGGACAAGCTCAACGCCGCCGATCTCGAAGCCGGCCTCTACGATAACGCCGGCATCGAGATCTGGCGCGTCAACTGGGCCGACGCAAACGAGCGCGTGCTCATCCGCTCGGGCTCGATCGGCGAGGTGAAGCGCGGGCCCCTCGCCTTCTCCGCGGAGGTGCGAGGCCTCGCGCATATCCTCCAACAAGAGCAAGGGCGCACATTTCAATATGCCTGCGACGCCCTCGTCGGCGATGGACGTTGCGGCAAGAACCTGAACGTCGCGGCCTATCGCGGCATCGGAGCAATCACCGAGATCATCAACGACCGCCGAATTCAAGGTTTCGGGAATAGGCGCTTTCACGAGCGACTGGTTTGCGCTCGGCAAGCTCACCTGGACATCGGGCGCCAATGACGATCTCGCCGCCGAGGTGAAGCTGCATGCGCGCGTCAGCGGCGTCGTCACCATCGAGCTCTGGCAACGCATGGCAGGGTCACTCTCCGTCGGCGACGCCTTTCAGATCACCGCCGGTTGCGACAAGCAGCTCGCGACCTGCAAGTCAAAATTCGACAACGCGGTGAACTTCCGCGGCTTCCCGCACATGCCGGGCAACGGCTTCATCACCCGCGTGCCCAAGCTCGAGGGCCGCGACCACACCGGCAAGAAGCTGACCTCATGAACCTCACACGCACTCAAATCGTCCGCGCCGCGCGAAGCTGGGTCGGCACGCCCTATCATCATCGGGCAAGCCTCAAGGGCGTTGGCACGGATTGCATCGGCCTTGTTCGTGGACTGTGGCGCGAACTATTCGGTAGCGACCCCGAGGCGCTGCCCGCCTACTCGCGGCGACTGGGCGGAGGCGACGGGGCAAGAGGCGATGCTAGCGGCGGCACGGCGTCACCTCGTTTCGGGTCCCATCGAGCACATCCGGCCCGGCGACGTGCTGGTGTTCCGCCTCCGCGGCGACACGGTCGCAAAGCACACCGCCATCGTCACCGATTTGGGTCGCATGATCCACGCGCAGGAAGGCGTTCCCGTCTCCGAGGTCAACATCGGCCCCTGGTGGTGCCGCCGCATCGCCGCTGCGTTCTCGTTTCCAAATGTGATTGATTGAATCATGGCCACACTTGCATTGAGCGCGGCCGGTGCTGCCGCGGGCGGCGCGCTGCTGCCGGGCGTCAGCCTGTTCGGCGCGACGATCTCGGGCGCGGCCATCGGCCAGGCCGTCGGCGCCATCGCTGGATCGTACATCGACCAGGCGCTGTTCGGCTCGTCCGGTCAGAGCAAGATCGTCGAAGGCCCGCGCCTCTCCGAGCTTGCCGTCATGGCCTCCACCGAAGGCGCGCCATCCCGCGCCTCTATGGCCGGGCGCGGCTTAGCGGCCAGGTGATCTGGGCGACCGACTTCGTCGAGGAGGCGATCGATGCCTCCGAGCCGCCGCCGCCGTCGAAGGGCTTTGGCGGCTTGGGCGGGGGAGGCTCCAGCGAGCCCACCACCACGCGCATCGAGTACCGCTACTTCGCCAACGTCGCGGTGGCCGTGTGCGAAGGAACCATCACCGGCGTCGGCCGTGTCTGGGCCGACGGCCAGCGCGATCAATCTCGGCCAATTCACACATCGCATCTATCTCGGTGACGACGCGCAGACGCCGGACAGCCTGATCGAGGCCGTGCAGGGGAGCGACAACGCGCCCGCCTATCGGGGCACCGCCTACATCGTCTTCGAGCGGCTGCCGCTGGAACCTTTCGGCAACCGGCTGCCGCAGCTCGCCTTCGAGGTATTCCGAGCCGTCGACAGCTTCGAAGAGCTCGTCAAGGCCGTGACCATCATCCCCGGTTCGAGCGAGTTCGCCTACGAGCCTGCGAAGGTCTTCCGCCAGATCGCCCCGGGAACGACCCTCCCGGAGAATATCCACACCCACACCGGCACCTCCGACTGGCACGCCGCCATCGACGATCTCGAGCGCGGACTACCGAATGTCGCGCGCGCCTCCCTCGTCGTCAGCTGGTTCGGCAACGATTTGCGTGCGGGGACCTGTGAGCTGAAACCCGGCGTCGAGATCGACGACGAAGGCGACCGACGCCGAAAGTATGGAGCGTCGCTGGTCTCGATCGCAGCACGGCGCCCATGTCGTCTCGACCTATGAGGGCCGGCCGGCTTTCGGTGGCACGCCCTCCGACCGTTCCGTCGTCGCGGCAATCCGCAATCTCACGAGCGCGCGGCCAGGCCGTCACCTTCTATCCCTTCATCCTGATGGATGTGCCGCCGGGCAACGCGCTTCCCGATCCCTATGGCGGCACGGCGCAGGCGCCCTATCCCTGGCGCGGCCGCATCACGCGTGGGATCCCGCGCCCGGCTAGCCGGGCACGACGGACAAGACCGCTGCCGCCGCCACCGAGATCGCCGGCTTTATCGGCACGGCGACACCGGCGCATTTCTCGATCTCGCGGCGACGATGTCATCTATACCGGCCCGGCGGAGTGGTCATTCCGCCGCATGATCCTGCACTACGCGCATCTGTGCGTGGCGGCCGGCGGCGTCGAGACGTTCCTCATCGGCTCGGAGCTGCGCGGCCTCACGCAGGCTCCGCTCCAGCGCCAGCACGCTATCCGTTCGTCACCGCGCTCGTGGCGCTCGCCAACGACGTGCGCAGCGTGCTCGGCCCCTGCGACGAAGATCACCTACGCCGCCGACTGGTCGGAATACTTCGGCCATCAGCCGGCCGACGGCACCGGCGACGTCTATTTCCATCTCGACCCGCTCTGGGCCTCGGCCAACATCGACGCCGTCGGCATCGACGTCTACTGGCCGCTCTCCGACTGGCGCGATGGCGACAGCCATCTCGACCGGCTCGACCGGCATCGAGAGCCCGCACGACCTCGCCTACCTCAAGCCCAACATCTTCGCGCGGCGAGGGCTACAGCTGGTACTACGCCAGTGATGCCGCGCGCGAGGCGCAGACGCGGACCACCATCACCGATGGCGCCGGAAAGCCCTGGGTGTTCCGCTACAAGGACATCCGCAACTGGTGGTCCAACCAGCACTACAACCGCCCCGGCGGGTCGAGAGCGGCGCGCCGACGGCCTGGGTTCCGCAGTCGAAGCCGATCTGGATCACCGAGCTCGGCTGCCCGGCTGTCGACAAGGGCTCCAACCAGCCCAACGTCTTCTACGATCCCAAAAGCTCCGAGAGCTTCCTGCCGCACTTCTCGCGCGGCTTCCGCGACGATCTCATACAACGCCGCTACATCCAGGCGTTTCACGAGACCTTCGATCCGACGCACGAGGACTTCGTGCCCGCGCACAATCCCGGTGTCGGCGGTCTACGGGGGCCGGATGGTCGATCCCAACCGCATCTATGTGTACACCTGGGACGCTCGACCTTATCCGGCCTTCCCGTACGATCTCGGACGCTGGGCCGACGGCGGCAACTGGCCGCTCGGCCATTGGCTGACGGGGCGGCTCGCCGGCGGCTCGCTCGCCGCGGTCGTCGCCAGCGATCCTCGACGACTACGGCTTCACGCGCTACTCGGCGAACGGCTTGACCGGCACGCTCGACGGCTATGTCATCGATCGCGTGATGTCGGCGCGGCAGGCGCTCTGCAGCCGCTCGAGCTTGCCTACGCCTTCGACTCCTACGAGCAGGCGGGAACCGTCCGCTTCGCCCATCGCGGGCGGCGCGCGACAGCCGCGCGCTCGATGCAGACGATCTCGTCGAGACGCGGGCCGGCGCGGCGCATCTTCGAGGTGACGCGCGGGCAGGAGACCGAGCTGCCCTCGGCCGCCAAGCTCACCTTCATCGATGGCCAGGATGGCTATCGGCGCGGCACGGCGGAAGCGCGACGCGCGACCGTTCAGAGCGATCGCGTCGCCACCGCCGACCTGCCGATCGTGCTGACGCCGGATCGGGCGCAAGCAATTGCCGAGCGTTGGCTGCAGGAGGCCTGGGCCTCCCGGCAACGCCTGTCGCTCGCACTGCCGCCGAGCCGCATCGCCATCGAGCCGAGCGATGTCGTTCGACTTTACGGCTGATGGTGGCTCGCAGCGTTACCGCATCACCGGCCTCTCGGATGCGTCGGCACAAGGCGATCGATGCGCTCTCCATCGAGCCCTCGGTGTTCGAGGAGATCAAAGCGCCGCAGCGCCCGCCGATCGTGCCCGCCGCCCGACATCTACGGGCCGGCGACCGCGGCCTTCCTCGATCTGCCGCTGATCAGTGGCGCGGAGGATCCTTACGCGGGCTATGTCGCGGCCTTCGCCTCGCCCTGGCCCGGCGGCATCGCCTTCTATCGCTCGGGCGATGGGCTCTCCTATCGCCTCGGCGCGATCGCAACGACCCGCGCAACCATGGGCGTGACGGCCTCGGCCTTCGATCCCGGCCCGCGCGATCGCTACCGACCACGCCAATACGCTCGACGTGGTGCTGGCGAATGGCACGCTCGCCTCGGTCGATGATCTGAGGCTGCTCGGCGGGAGCAATCTGGCGGCGATCCGCAATGCCGATGGCGAATGGGAGGTGATCCAGTTCCGCGAGGCGGTGCTGATCGCGCCCTCGACCTATCGGTTGAGCCGCTTGTTGCGCGGCCAGGCGGGGACGGCCGGCGCGATGCGCGTCGCCGTCGCCGCGGGCGCGCCGTTCGTGCTGCTGGACGGCGCCGTCACGGCAGGCGAGCCTCACACCTGACGAAGCGCGGCTGACACTGCAGTGGCGCTACGGACCCGGACACTGCCGCATTCAGACATCGCCTATACGGCGGCGACGCATACATTTACCGCGCTTGGGCCTACGTCCGCTCAGCCCGGCGCATGTCAGGGGCGTTCGCTCCGGCGGCGATCTTGCGATCACCTGGTTCCGCCGCACCCGTATCGCGGGCGATGCCTGGGAGCAGGTCGAGGTGCCGCTTGGCTGAGGATCGCGATGCTTATGCCATCGACATCATGGATGGCGCGACCGTCAAACGTACCATCGAGTCGGTTCGCTCCCAACGCAATCTATACCGCCGCCGAACAAACCGTCGATTTCGGCGCCCCGCAAACCGCCGTCACCGTCCGCGTGTACCAGCTCTCCGCCACGTACGGCCGGGGCGCTGCTGACCGAGGCGGTGGTGTAGGCGCCGCGCTGGCCTAGCGCGGCAACTCGGCGCAGCTAGTCGACTTCCTCTCCCCGCAAGCGAAGTGCAGCGGGGACAGAGTCCGCAGTCAGCGAGGGAAGCCGGGTCCATCGCAGCCGCTGTCAGGGGTAACCGCGGTTGCTCCATGTCTGACACCGTCCCGCCGCTGCCCCTCGCCCTCACGTCGTCGCCGCAGCCGCGCTTCGTGGCGCGACGAGCGAGGAGCGACCTAGCGATGCTGACGCCGGTCGCTCTCCTTCAGTCCAATCATCTCCTTTGTGGAATTTCCCGATGACCGACAGCCCCAATCTCGGCCTGCCTTATCTCGAGGCGGCCCAGGCCCAAAAGCACGTCACGCACAATGAGGCGCTGCGCGCGGCTCGATGCGCTGGTGCAGGCTGGCCGTGCTCGATCGCACGCTGACCGCGCCACCGGTCTTCGCCGGCAGAAGGCGACAGCTACATCTCCGGCCACCGGCGCGACGGGCGCCTGGGCCGGCCATGCGAACGAGATCGCGCGCCTGGCAGGACGGCGCCTGGGTCTTCTATCCGCCGTCGCGAAGGCTGGCGCATCTGGTCGGCGGCGGAGGACGCGCTGCTGGCCTGGACGGCACGGCCTGGACGGTCATCGGCGGCGCTGCGCTCCTCAATCCCTACCCCGCTCGTCGGCGTCAACGCCACGGCCGACACGACCAACCGCCTCTCCGTCTCTTCGCCGGCGACCCTCCTCAATCACGCAGGCGCCGGCCACCAGCTCAAGCTCAACAAGAACGCCGCGACCGATACGGCCTCCCTGCTCTATCAGACCGGCGTTCGAAGGCCGCGCCGAAATGGGCACGACCGGCGACGACGACTTCCATGTGAAGGTCTCGGCCGACGGCTCGGCTTGGAACGAGGCGATCGTCGTCAACCGAACGACCGGCGCAGTGAGCTTTCCGAACACCTCACTCGGTGGCGGCGGTGTCGGCGACGGCGACAAGGGCGATATTACTGTCTCAGGCACCGGCACGGTGCTGGACCATCGACAACGATGCCGTCACCAACGCCAAGGTCGCCGATGTCCCAACCGCCACCTTCAAAGGCCGCATCACCGCCGCAACGGGCGATCCCGAAGACCTGACGATCGCGCAGGCGAAGTCGCTCCTCAATCTCACCGGCACCAATACCGGCGATCAGACGATCACACTGACGACCGACGTCACCGGCTCGGGCACCGGCTCCTTCGCCGCCACGATTGCCGCCAACGCCGTCACGAACACGAAGGCCGCCGACATGGCGACCGCCACCTTCAAGGGGCGCGTCACCGCGGCGACCGGCGATCCGGAGGATTTGACGGGCACTCAGGCCACGACCCTGCTCGACACGTTCACAAGCGCCCTGAAAGGCCTCGTGCCCGCCTCGGGCGGCGGCACAACGAACTTCCTGCGCGCGGACGGCACTTTCGCTGCCCCGCCCGGTGGCGGCGGGGGCGAAGCCAACACGGCCTCCAATGTCGGCACGGCGGGCGTCGGCATCTTCAAGCAGAAGACCGGCGTCGATCTCGAGTTCAAGAAGCTCAATGCCGGATCGACCAAGATCACCATCGCCGACGACGCCGGTAACAGCGAGGTGGATGTCGACGTTGCGGAAGCCAACCTGACGCTTTCCAACCTCGGCGGATCAATCGATCTTTCCGGCGCCAAGGCCTCCGGCATCCTCGCCGCCGCGCGCTTCCCGGCCTTGACCGGCGATGTGACGACGGTTGCGGGCGCACTGGCCTCGACCATCGCCGCCGACGCGGTGACGAATGCCAAGCTCGCCAACATGGCGACTTAAACGATCAAGGGCCGCACCACAGCCGGTTCTGGCGACCCGGAAGACCTGACGGCAGCGCAGACCCGCACCATCATCAACGTCGCCGATGGCGCCAACAACTACGTCCACCCCAACCATTCCGGCGACGTGACCGCGCGTTGCCGACGGCGCAACCACCATTGCCGCCAACGCGGTCAGCAACGCCAAGCTCGCCGACATGGCCACGGCGACCTTCAAAGGCCGCACGACGGCGGGCTCGGGCGATCCGGAAGACCTGACGGCAACGCAGGCGACCGCCCTCCTGAACGCGCTCGTCGGCGACGGCGCGGGCGGCACGAAAGGTCTGGCACCGGCTCCCGGCGCGGGAGATGCGGCAGCAGGCAATTTCCTTGAAAGCGGATGGCGTCTGGGCGGCCCCGCCGGGCGGCGGCGGCAACACCTTCTCGACCATCGCCGTCTCCGGGCAATCGGATGTGGTGGCCGACACGGGCACCGACACGCTGACGCTCGCGGCCGGCGCCAACGTCACCATCACGACGAACGCGGGCACGGACACGATCACCATTGCCGCTGCGGGCGGCAGCGGCTCGCCCGGCGGCGCGAACACGCAAATCCAGTACAACGACGGCGGCGCCTTCAACGGCTCGGCCGACTTCACGCTCGACGAGACGACGGGCGAGGTGGCGTTCGAAAAATGGGCGCGTCTCGCCGAACAATCGGCCGATCCGACCGATCCCACGAATGGCATCGTGCTGTTCTCGAAAGTGCTCGCCCAACGCCGCCTGCCGCGTTTCGGCGCCTTCAAGGGCATGGACTGCATTCCTACAGCCGTTCATCGCCACTCAGAAGATCGCATTCTGGTCCGCTTTCGGCAACGCGACCAGTGCCATGTCCAACATGGGTGCCGCCGCTCTCACCGCCACCGGCACGTTGACCGCCCGCAACGTCGCGACGACCAACATCTTGACGCGCAATCGGCGACTTGGCGTCGTCTCGGCGGCGACGGCAGCGTCGGTCGCGGCGTTGAGAAACTCTACGGCGCAATGGACGGTCGGCAACGGGTCCGGGCTTGGCGGGCTCTTCTTCTGCGCGATCTTCAACGTCTCAGATGCCTCGATTCTCGCGGGCGCGCGCATGTTCGTCGGCATGCAGGCGGCGACGGGCGCGCCAACCGATGTCGAGCCATCGACGCTCGTCAACTGCTTCGGCGTGGGCGCAAACGCCGCCGATACGAACTTGCAAATCTGCTACGGCGGATCGGCGGCGCAGACGCGCATCGATCTCGGCGCCAACTTCCCCTGCGACACGACCAACACCGATCTCTACCGGGTGTGCTTCTTCTCTTCGCCGACTGAGAACGGTGTCATCTACTACGAGGTGCTGCGGATCAACACGGGGAATGTCGCGACCGGCACGCTCTCGGGCACGGTTGGAACGCAGGTACCCGCCAACACGACACTTCTGACCACCAACAACTACCGATCGAATGGCGGCGTGGCGACGGCGGTCGGCATCGATTTTTCCCAGATTTACATCGAGACGGAGCAGTAACGTGGCCGAGCTCTCCACTGGCGAGCCGGCCTGGCTCGTCCATGCCCGTAGCTGGATCGGTACTTCCGAGCGGCGGGGCCGCGCTTCTGATCCCGGCATTCTCGCCTTCTATCGCGATGCTGGGCATCCCGGGATCAGCGATGACAGCGTCGCCTGGTGCGCGGCCTTCGCCGGCGCGTGCCTTGCGCGCTCCGGCATTGTACCGACGGGCTCGCTCCGTGCGCGCTCCTATCTCGATTGGGGCCGGTCGCTCGACGTGCCGAGACGCGGCGCCATCGCCGTGCTTTCGCGGGGATCGAGCCCAGCGCTCGGTCATGTCGGATTTCTCATCGAGGCCCGCTCCGACAAGGTCCTGATCCTCGGCGGCAACCAGGGCGACAAGGTTTCCATCGCCGCCTTTCCGCGATCCCGCGTGCTCGGCTATCGCTGGCCGGAGGAAACGATGTCCTTGAATGATGTTGATGGTTTCGATGGCGCGCTCGCGCATGTCCTGAGCCTCGAAGGCGGCTACTCCAACGACCTGGCCGATCCCGGCGGTCCGACCTATCGGGGCATCGCACTCGCAACATTCGCCGCGCACCGGGGCGAGACGCTCGATGCATCGAACCGCGCGCGCCTGACGCGGCAACTTCGCCAGCTCACTGACTCCGAGATCGCGGCCATCTACCGCCAGCGCTACTGGCTCCGCGCGAGCTGCCATCTGTTGCCGGCGTCCATCGCCCTCATGCACTTCGATGCCGCGGTCAATCAGGGTCCGGGCCGCGCGGCCAGGTTTCTTCAATCGTCCGCCGGCGCCGTTGTCGATGGCGAAGTTGGCCCCGAGACACTCGGGCTTTGCCGCCGCGCCGATCCCGCCCGAACCCTCGAGCGCTACGCCCAGGCGCGCCGCGACGCCTACCGGCGACTCCCAACCTTCGGCCGGTTCGGCCGGGGCTGGCTCAACCGGGTCGAGAAGACTCGGAGAGCCGCGCTCAGCCTTTCGCAGTCCACGCCTTCAACCCTCAAACCAAAGGAACCATCGGCCATGCAGACCAAACCGCACCTTCAGAAGACCAAGTGGTGGGGCTCATCGATCACGCTCTGGGGCGTGCTCATCACGGCACTCACCGCCGTATTGCCGGCGCTTGCCCCCCTGTTCGGCCTGGAAATTTCCACCGAACTCGCCGAGGGCATCGGCCGGGAGCTGACGAACCTCGCGCAGGGCGGCGGCGGGCTGCTCGGCACGGCGATCGCCATCTACGGCCGGTTGGCGCGGCCCGTTACGGCGCGCCCCGGTCCGCTCATCCGCAAGCGTCTCGCCATGACATTGTGATGCAGTTAGGCATCAGTGTGCACGACTGCCACAATGCATTCATACCGGGTTCAGTCGGCGGGACGTAGTGTCCCGCCATGGCCCACCTTGTTCCAAGATTGGCGCGTTGGGGCGCCCTTGCCACGCTAGCCTTGACGCTCGTGCTCGGCGGGGCCGGCGCACGCCGAGGGCAAGGAGTGCTTCAAGACCTGGGACGAAGCACGCGACGTCATCCAGGAGAACGGCCTAGCCACCGGCAAGCAGATCACGCAAATGGCGGCCGACCCCGCAAACATGCCGCCGGAAACCGACTTCATGGAGGCCTATCTCTGCCAGGAGAGCGGAACTTATGTGTACAAGCTCTACTACCTCGACAAGGAGAGCCAGGTCGTGATCCGGACGGTCGACGCTCGCGAGCCCTTCCCGGCGCCGTGAGGGTCCACGCCCACCCCTCTGGCGCCCGCCCCCTTGATCCGAATATAGTCGCGCACGCTAAGGACCTTTGCCGGAGGATGCCCCCGTGAGACTGCTGGTCGTCGAGGACGATCCCGATCTCAATCGCCAACTGGTCGACGCCCTTTCGGGCGCCGGCTACGCCGTCGACAAGGCGCTCGACGGCGAGGAAGCCCATTACATGGGCGACACCGAGCCCTATGACGCGGTGATCCTCGATCTCGGCCTGCCGAAGATGGACGGCATCCGCGTGCTCGAGCAGTGGCGGCGCGACGAGAAGCGCATGCCGGTGCTGATCCTCACGGCCCGCGACCGCTGGAACGAGAAGGTCGCCGGCATGGACGCGGGCGCCGACGATTACGTCACCAAGCCCTTCAACATGGAGGAGCTGCTGGCCCGCGTCCGCGCGCTACTCCGCCGCACCACCGGCCACGCTAAATCCGAGATCGAGTGCGGGCCGCTCAGGCTCGACACCAAGATGGCGCGCGTCACCTATGAAGGCGTGCCGATCAAGCTAACCTCGCATGAGTACCGCCTCCTCGCCTACCTCCTCCACCATGGCGGCCGCGTCGTCTCGCGCACCGAACTCGTCGAGCATCTCTACGAGCAAGATTTCGATCGCGACTCGAACACCATCGAGGTGTTCATCGGACGCTTGCGCAAGAAAATCCCCACCGACATGATCAAGACCATCCGGGGTCTGGGCTACTGCCTCTCCGAAGATGCCGCCTAGAGTGCTTCCGGAAAAGCATGTCCCGGCGAAGGCCGGGATCCGAAGCGGTTTTCCGATAAGAAGCACGACAAAGCAAAGACCGAGCAGTCCGCCGAGGTGCTTGAGCGATGAAACCAAGAGCTGAAACACCCTGATGACGGAGGGCGGCCCCCTCGGCGCTGCCAAAAACTCCGCCCGGAACGCTCTGGGCGGATTTTCGTTGAACTCGCTCACCTGGCGGCTGCTGCTGGCCTCCGCGCTCTGGGCCGCCCTGGTGCTGACCCTGACGACCATCGTGCTCGTCCGCCTCTATCGCGACGACGCCAGCGCGACGTTCAGCATCCGCCTCGAGGAGGCCTTGAGCGGGCTGCTCGAAACATCGATCTCGCCCGGCGTGACGACGCCCGTGGTGCCGCGCGAGTACGGCGACAAACTTTATAACTCGCCACTTTCCGGCTACTACTGGCAGGTCGAGCCCGCCGACGGCAAAGGCGGCAACCGGCAGTCCTCGCAATCGCTCGTCGGCGAACAGCTGAAGTTTCCCTTCGAAACGGCGAAACCGCTGGCCGATCGCCGCGGCATCCTCGTCGCTGAGCTCGTCGATACCGAAGGCGATCACCTGCGGCTGCTGCAGCAGGAGTACACCTTCACGAGCAACCAGGGCGGCCGGCGCTACAGCTTCGTCGTTTCGGCCAATCTCAACGAGCTCGATCGTGCCGTGATCAACTATCGCCGCCAGCTCATGTTGGCGCTGGGGCTGTTGGGATTGGGGCTCGTCGCGGCAACCCTCTTCCTCGTGCGCTGGGGCCTCTCGCCGCTCCGCGCCATCGAGCGCGGGCTGACCGCCATCCGCTCGGGCGAGCGCACGCAGCTCGAGGGCGAGATGCCGGACGAGATCGCGCCCGCTGCAGCGCGAGATCAACGCCCTCATCAAATCCAACCACGACATCGTCGAGCGGGCGCGCACCCATGTCGGCAATCTGGCGCATGCTTTGAAGACGCCGCTGTCGGTGCTCTCGAACGAGGCGAAGGCGGGCTCGGGGCCGCTCGCCGCCAAGGTCGGCGAGCAGGTCGAGATCATGCGCGATCAGGTGACGCACCATCTCGATCGCGCCCGCATGGTCGCCCGCGTCGGCGTCATCGGCGACCTGACCGAGGTGAAGCCGGTGGTCGAAGGCCTGGCGCGGACCTTGGAGAAAATCCATGGCCGCGACCGCGACATGTCGGTGACGGCCGAGTGCCCGGAAGGAGTGAGATTCCAGGGCGAGAAGCAGGATCTCGAGGAGATGCTCGGCAACCTCATGGACAATGCCTGCAAATGGGCGAAGTCAGAGGTGGAGGCCAGGGTCGAGGCGATCCCCAAGGCCGATCGGCTAGCGCGCGCCTATTTCCGGATCACGGTCGATGACGACGGCCCGGGCCTAACGCCGGAACAGCGAGCGGCGGCGGTGCAGCGCGGCAAGCGGCTCGACGAGACGAAGCCGGGTCGGGGCTTGGGCTCTCGATCGTGACGGACCTGGTTGGGTTGTATGGGGGGAAGCTCGAGCTATCGGTGGCGCCACTGGGGGGATTGAGGGCAGCGGTGACGTTGCCGGCGGGGTAGGGGCGACGCGGCTGTGCTATTGACCGATCTATATGGGAAGTGATCTCAAGCGCTCGCTGAACCCAGCGACGATGCGATCTATGATGGCCGGTGGACAATCTGCCGGCATTGAAGCCCGCGCAGCGTCGATAGCACCAGGCGCAGCGGTGGCCAATTCAGCGAACACCCTCTGCAAGTCACCTTTAGGAAGTCCAGCTGCGTCTGCGTCCTGCTGGAAATGGTGCGGCTGCACATATCCCAACACATAGTGGCGATTATCGCCGGCCGACATGGCGAGCTTGTAATCGTTGAGCCGGATCTGTTTGGCATCGACAGCTGGCTGGGCCGACAAGATGTCGTAAAGAGGAGTGAGCCGAAACCGTCCCGCAGGCATGAGTCTGATGCTAAAGTTCTTGGCATGTCCGTCGGTCGCACCAAGCAGCCAGAATAGCACGAGCGCCTTGAAAAACAGATGGCGGTCTTCAAGCGGACGATCGCTACCTTTGAGCATCCGGGCGATGTCGCGCGAGCTTGGACCGCCATCGGTTTGATACTTGCGGCTCGACGGCACTGAGAGCGCCTGACAGCAATCCTCTTGCGGGATGCGAAGCCATCTGCCGTCCTGCGCCCTAAGCCGGTCAAAGCGCTCGACCACGAGAGCTCGCCGCCCTTCGAAGTCGGCGACCTCGGTGTTGGCCGCAGGTAAACCGAGAGCGCGGGTGAGGCTAAGGCAGAAGTGCTCGTTCTCGACACTGCGGCTCATGTCAATGCCGTTTCCAAGTCTTCCAAGCTGTGGTTTCAAGATATGCGTGGTTGGCGTCGTGCCGTGCGGGATATGCCAGCGGCCATCGAGACGCAGAAGACCCGTCTTCTCTTGCGCACCGGCTATGGAGATGCGGAAATCCTGATCCTTGCCGAGACCGAGTGGCGATCGCGTGAGGTCATTCATGATTTCAGCGATTTCGGCGTCGGATGCGAGACGGCTTTCGATTGCCGGCGCAGGCGGTTCCAATCGCGAAGGCAGGAACTGCAGGGCTCCCACGCAGTCGCGCCCGATGGCCGCGAGGAGGCTGTGGACGTCGTTGCCGTCGGCCCCTACTTTCTCGGCGACACGGCGGCGGATGTCGGTGTTATCGGGTAGGAGGTTGTCGAAGACAGCGAGGACGGGGTCGCCGACATAACGATCTTCCCTGAGTGGCAGCGAAAGTGAAACCGGGATGGCGTTCTCCCAAGCGAGCCAGGTTGCGTCGTATTTGAAATCGACCGCGCCGGTCGGCTCGCGGCGGAACTGACCAAGCAGCTTGCCATTGAGGTACACGGCGAGCGGAGGGTGAGCGGCCGTGCGTGCCATCAGAAGATACGCTCTATCTCATCTTCCAGCGACGACGAGCGGGGCCTGATGACGAACTCAAGGTCGAGCGCCGCCAAGGCATCCATCAAAATGCGAAGCTGCGTCCGAGGTAATCCTGCTTCCAGCTTCGAGACGGTCGCCTGTCGAACATGCATTTGGTCACCCAGGGCGCTCTGGGAAAGACCCTTTTGACGCCGGATTCGCCTGATGGCCGCACCGGCTTGCTTTGCTGATCTTATGGGAGCACTCATGTTTCGCATCATACGCGAGTGCGTATTTCGAGTCAATATACGCAGTCGCGCATCATTTCGATAAATACCCAATTGCGTATAAGAGTCGATTATACGCATTTGCGTATTGAACTTCAGAGGCAAAGGGACGCCGCGCCAGCCCTCCATACCGCACGCTTGATCTGCCTCACCGCCACCGTGGCCCCAAATCCCAACTTTCGCCCGAATCCACGCCGATATGGGCGTTCGGGTTTGCGGATCGGGGCCGGAGAGGCTAGGTCGGCAGCCATGCGCGGGGCTCTCCCCGCCTTCTTGAGGATTTTGGGGGCTCCCATGAGACTTTCTCGCTTAGCCGTCCTGGCGCTGCCCGCGCTGGCGCTTGCCGCCTGCGGGCCGAACGGATTGTCCAAGCAGGACGTGGGCTTAGGCGTCGGCGCGGTGGCCGGCGGCATCATCGGCAACCAGGTCGGCAACGGCACCGGCAAGGTGCTTGCGACCGCGGCCGGCGCCGTCATCGGCGGCATTGTCGGCTCCGAGATCGGTCGCGCGCTCGACGAGCAGGATCGCCGCTACGCCCAGGAGGCCGAGTTCCAGGCGCTTGAAACCGGCCAGTCCGGCGGCTCGACGCCCTGGCGCAATCCGGACTCCGGCCACTACGGCATGGTCGTCCCGAGTCAGGCCTACGAGCGCGAAGGCAACAACTGCCGCGACTACACCCACACTGTCTACATCAACGGTGAGCCGGAGACGATGCGCGGCACCGCCTGCCGCAATCCCGACGGCACCTGGCAGAACGTCGGCTGAGCTTTCCCATCGTCATGGGGTCGAAGCGCGGGGCTTCAGGGCACCGCGCTTTTTTCGTTTAGTACCTCCGGCTGCACCGGCAGGGCTTCCGCTCACCGGCACCCTTGCCTAAAGTCGGCGGCAAATGATGCTTTGGCTTGTTCTTTCGCTAGCAACTGTTCTGGTCCTGGCGGCCGTGCTCTGGCCGGTCTGGCGCGGCGCGTCCGCGGATCGGACTGATCCCGGCAGCGCCATCTACCGCGCCCAGCTCGCCGAGATCGAAGCCGATCAGGCCCGCGGGCTCTTGAGTGAGATGGAGGCCAAGGCGAGCCGCGCCGAAGTGGCCCGCCGGCTGATCGCGGCGGAGGCCGAGCGGCCCAAGGCCAGATCCAGATCACCCGCTCCCGCCGGCCGGCCGATCGTCGCGGCGGCGCTGCTGGCCATCTCGGGCGTAGCTGCGCTCGGCCTCTACAAGACCATCGGCGCACCTCAACTCCCCGATCAGCCGATCGCCGCCCGCCTCACCGCCCCCGTGGAGGGCGACAGCGTCGAGGTGCTGATCGCCAAGGTCGAGGAGCGCCTGCGCAAGGCGCCCGACGATGGCGAGGGATGGGCGGTGATCGCGCCCGTCTACATGCGCTTGGGCCGCTTCCAGGAGGCCGCCGACGCCTACCAGAACGCACTAAGGCTGCAGGGCGAGAGCGCGCAGCAGCTCGAAGGTTTTGGCGCGGCGACGGTGGCTGCCGTCAACGGCATTGTCTCCGAGGCCGCTCGCAACGCCTTCGCGCGTGCGGTCACGCTCGACGACAGTCGCATCGAATCCCGGTTCTGGCTGGCGGTCGCCGCCGAGCAGGACGGTAAGAAGGACGATGCCATCGCCCGCTTCCGCGACATCCTCGCCCGCTCCGAACCTGATGCGCCTTGGCGTCCAACCGTCGAGCAGCGGATTGCCGCGCTGACGGGCGCGGCACCTGCTCCTGGCCCATCGGCCGAGCAGGTGGAAGCGGCTTCCGAAATGTCCGCCGAGGACCGTCAGGCCATGATCGAAGGCATGGTCGGCGGGCTCGCGGAAAAGCTCAAAACGGATGGGAAGAACCTGGACGGCTGGCTCCGCCTCATTCGCGCCTATACAGTGCTCGACAAACGCGATCTCGCCGTGCAGGCGCTCGGCGAGGCGAAGGGCGCGCTCGCAGGCGACGCGGCGGCACTGACCTCGCTCGACGGCTTGGCGAAAGAGCTTGGTCTGGGCTCATAGGAGCATAACGTGGCTTTGGGACGCAAAGGCAAACGCTCGGCCGTCATCGGCATCGGCCTCTGCGTTCTCGCGGTGGCGGCGGGTCTCGTGCTCTACGCGCTCAACGACACCATCGTCTTCTTCTATACGCCGAGCGATGTCACCGAGAAATCGATTGCCCCCGGGCAGCGCTTCCGGCTAGGCGGCCTCGTCGAGAAGGGCAGCATCGTCAAAGGCGCGGACGCAAAGGTCGACTTCGCCATCACCGACACGGTGAAGTCGTTGAAGGTGTCCTACACGGGCGTGCTGCCCGATCTCTTCCGCGAGGACGAGGGTGTGATCGCCGAGGGAAGGCTCGACGAAACCGGTCGCTTCGTTGCCGACAGCGTGCTCGCCAAGCACGACGAGAAATACATGCCCCCCGAGGTCGCCGACGCGCTCAAGAAAAAGGGCGTGTGGCGCGGCGAGGAGAAGGCGGGGGGATCGTGATGCGTGGAATGAAGCTGATAGGGCACACGAGGCTTGCCGCAAACTTTCCTCCCCCTTTCTATGGGGGAGGACTGTTCGCCTTGGGTTTAGCGCCAGCTAAACCCTTAGGCGAACATAGGTGGGGGTGCTCGTGCCGCGATGTCCGAGTTGGTGACATTGCGATTCCCAACGCCCTATGTGCTTCGTTGAGTCCCCTCTACGTGCATCGCGTTGCACCCGACAAACACCCCCACCTAGGCGCGCCTAAGGACTTACCGGCTGCGCCGCTAAGTCCAAGGTGCGCGGTCCTCCCCCATCGAAGGGGGAGGAAAGGGTGCGGTGACTTTGCAATTCATGAACCTCGCATTTGCTGTGCGGAACCCACCCGATGATCGTCGAGCTCGGACATTTCGCGCTGGTTCTGGCGCTCGCCGTCGCGGTGCTGCAGATGGCCGTGCCGGCGATTGGCGCATGGCGACGTGACGGGGCGTTGCAGCAAGTGGCGAGCACGGCCGCGATCGTCCAGCTCGTGCTGATCGCTGCCGCCTTCCTCGCGCTGATGCGGGCCTACGTGACCTCCGACTTCTCGGTCGTGAATGTCTGGGCGAACTCGCACGCGGCCAAGCCCCTCCTCTACAAGATCGCCGGAGTCTGGGGGAACCACGAAGGCTCGATGGTGCTGTGGGTGCTGATCCTGGCGGTGTTCGGGGCGGCGGTGGCCATCTTCGGCCGCAATCTGCCGCAGACCCTCAAGGCCAATGTGCTGGCCGTCCAGGCCTCGATCTCGGTCGCTTTCCTCACTTTCATCCTGACGACCTCGAACCCGTTCCTGCGCCAGGACCCAGCGCCGATCGAAGGCATGGGCCTCAATCCGATCCTGCAGGACCCCGCGCTCTCCTTCCATCCGCCTTTGCTCTACGCCGGCTATGTCGGCTTCTCGATGGCGTTCTCCTTCGCCGTCGCGGCGCTCATCGAAGGCCGCATCGATGGCGCCTGGGCGCGCTGGGTGCGCCCGTGGACGCTCGCCGCCTGGATGTGCCTGACGCTCGGCGTCGCCATGGGTTCCTGGTGGGCCTATTACGAGCTCGGCTGGGGCGGCTGGTGGTTCTGGGACCCGGTCGAGAACGCCTCCTTCATGCCGTGGCTCGCCGGTACCGCGCTGCTGCACTCGGCACTCGTCATGGAAAAGCGCGAGGCGCTGAAGGTCTGGACGATCCTGCTCGCGATCCTTGCCTTCTCGCTGTCGTTGATGGGTACGTTCCTCGTGCGCTCCGGCATTCTGACTTCGGTGCACGCTTTCGCCGTCGATCCCGAGCGCGGGACGTTCGTGCTCGGCATCCTCGCTTTCTTCACCGGCGGCGCCTTGGCGCTCTTTGCCTGGCGCGCGCCGATGCTGCGGCAGGGCGGGCTCTTCCAGCCGATCAGCCGCGAGGGCGCGCTCGTCCTCAACAATCTCCTGCTGGCGGTTGCCTGCGTTACGGTCTTCGTCGGCACGCTCTACCCGCTGTTCTACGAGGCGATGACCGGCGCCAAGATTTCCGTCGGCGCGCCCTTCTTCAATCTGACCTTCGGGCCGTTGATGATCCCGCTGCTGCTGGCGATGCCGTTCGGGCCGATGCTCGCCTGGAAGCGCGGCGATCTCTATGGCGCGGCGCAGCGGCTGTATGTGGCGGCGGGTCTCGGCCTGCTGGCACTCGTCGCGGCGCTGGCGCTGTCGTCGAAAGGGCCCTCGCTCGCCCTCATCGGCTTCGGCCTCGGTGTCTGGATCATCGCCGGCGCGCTCTCCGATATTGCTTATCGGATCAAGCTGTTTCAGGCGCCGCTGGCCGAGAGCGGCCGCCGCCTTGCCGGCCTGCCACGCTCGGCGCTCGGCACCGTGCTCGCGCATTTCGGCGTCGGCGTCAGCGTGCTCGGCATTATAGGCACGACTGCCTGGCAGTCGGAGCGCATCCTGACTTTGAAGCCGGGCGAAGCGGCCGAGATCGCCGGCTACAGCATCCGCTACGAGGGCGTGGCGCCTCGCCGAGGCCCGAACTATCAAGAGGAAGTGGCTACCGTTACCGTTGAGCAGAACGGCGCCGTCGTGACGCGGCTCGAGCCGGCGCGGCGCACCTATGCCGCCGAGCGGCAGTCGACCACGGAGGCGGGCATCCTGCCTTCGATCTGGGGCGATCTCTACGTCACGCCCGGCGATCGTGCGGCCGACGGCGCCCAAGCCTTCCGCCTCTACTTCAATCCGCTGGTGCGGCTCATCTGGATCGGCGCGGTGTTGATGTTCCTCGGCGGCGCGCTCTCGCTCTCCGACCGGCGCTTGAGGGTCGGCGCGCCGGTCCGCGCGCGGCGCGTGTCCGTGGTTCCGGCGGAGTGAGGGGATGACGATCCTTCGTCAGGCACTCGTATGTCTCGTGCTGTTCGCCGGCCTGCTTGGAACTTCCATCTCGGCCCATGCCGTCGAGGCCGACGAGCTTCTTGGCGATCCGGCGCTGGAGGCGCGCGCGCGCAAGCTCTCCGGGGAGCTGCGCTGCCTCGTCTGCCAGAACCAGTCGATTGATGATTCGAACGCCCCGCTCGCCAAGGATCTGCGCGTCATCGTGCGCGAACGCCTGGCCGCCGGCGACACGGACGCCCAGGTGATCGCCTTCGTCGTCGACCGCTACGGCGAGTTCGTGTTGCTGCGGCCACGTTTCGGCGTGCACACGCTGCTGCTGTGGGGCGCCGCGCCGGTGCTGCTTGCGATCGCTGGTTTTCTGATTTGGCGCCGGAGCAAGGGCGCCGTTCCGCCGGAGGTCGTCCCGCTCAGCGCCGAGGAAGAGCGGCGGCTGGCCAAACTTCTGAAACGAAGCGAAGACCCGGCGGCCTGACGCACAGGAATGCCCGCGCAGCGATCAGACCGAAGCGATCAGATAGCTACCGCCGCTTGCGGTTCTTGCCGTTGGCAGCCGGCCCGGTCTTTTTGGGCTCCGCTATCGGCTCCATTGGAGGCTCGCTCCAGCGCTCGATCCGGATGCCCGGAAAAATGACGATCTCGGCGGACTTACCGCCCATTGCCCCGACCGGCGCGTTCATCCGCCCCGATTGCTGCCTGAATTCGACAACCATGCCCATAGCCGGCCCCCGCTTCCCCCGGGCACCCCAAGCGCCCATTGCCCCAAGCCAACGCACGTGATTCTCCACCGGAATGAGTTTGGGCACGGGAGGAATTAACAGGTGGTAAACGGAGCGATAGCCTTCGTCGCACAAGCAGCATATTGCGGCTGTCAGAGCACGTTCAGGCGAAAGCCTGTCCCGGCGAAGGCCGGGATGGGAACCGGTTCACCGTGAAGAACGTGCTCAAAACCAAAAAACAGGTCACGGCGTGAGCCACTCGTCCAGGCAATGACGCCCTTTCGCGTCCTCGACCTCGACGATCCACAGATCGCTGTCGAACTCGCGCTCGCGCCGGATGAGGGCATCCGCATCGGCCTCCGGCATCGGCTCCGGTCTGGCCCGGACCCAGCGCCGATCACTTTCGAGGCCGTCGAGACCCGCCGGCGCCGGCTGGAAGACCTCGGCCGTACCATCGAGCCGGGCGAGCTTGATGTAGATGGCACCCGCATCGGCATCCCCGCGCTTCACCAGCATGGCCGGAATGCCATGGGCGGCGCAGATGCGGATGTAGGCCTGGACCCAGATCTCGGCTTTGAGGCGCATTGGAGGAGTTGAGGGGGCTGGCGGTGAGAGGTCAAGAGTAGGTTTTGCGTCGACTCTCTGGAACCTCCTCAACCGGCATGCTCTCGATCCACTCGAAACTCCCGACGCCGTCCTGCTGACGAAAGTCAGCATCCACGGGAGGTTGTGGTGGGATATGGATCGCGCCGGATGGCACGGCCTCGGATCAACTCTTGCTCCCGTGGATGGTCGCTTCCGCGACCATGACGGTGGGTGGGACACAATCCCAGCCCTCGAACAGCACGTCCGAAGAACGAACGTACTTGAGCACTACCCCTCCCCCAGCCGCCCCGCCATCTTGCCGCCGATCCGGCCGGTCTGTTTCAGCCCGTTCGCGGCCTCGAAGCGCTTGATGGCCTTGGCGGTCGAAGTGTCGAGCTTGCCGTCCACCGTGCCGGGGTCGTAGCCGGCACTCTGCAATCGCGCCTCGATCTCGCGGACGAGCCTCGCACCTTCGGCCGTCAGCTTCGGCGCCTCGAGGCCCTTGGCGATGATGGTGGCGCCGAACAGCAACTCTTTGAGGATGGCTTCGCTCGGCATGCCAGTGAGCGGGCGGCCAATATCAGTCTCGAAGGCGAGCACGGCGGCCCGCGTCGCCAGCGTCAGCTCGCCCTCCGCGTTGCCGGGCGCATAGCCCTTGGCCTTGAGCTCGTGTTGTATGGCGACCGTCAACTCGCGATCGGGAGCCGTCACGTCGAGGGCGGCGCTGGCGACCTCGCCCGATGACCCATCTGCGGGCGCAACGGATGTCGAATGCCCCGGCTCGTCGCGCATGGCGATGTTGGTCGCGACCGCGAGCGTCAGCCCGGCGCAAACCATCGTCGCAAAGCGCGGCCTCCGCCGCTTGGGTGCTGGCTTCGCTTTTCTCGCCACGCGTCCGGCTCCATGAACTGGCCGGAGACTAGCCGCCTTCGGGTTTACAATTCATTTACCGAGCTGGCCGCCACGCCGGCGGAAAACCGCTAAAATTCGAATGAAATTTGTATCCCGGCTTTCAGCGAGTTTTCGACAAGACCTGCTAGTCTCGGCAGCGTCGGGAAAAAAGTAAGCTCAAACCCGGCGACTAAGGGTAGGGTCATGTTCTTGTTCAGAACCGCATTGGTCGTAGGCATCGGCGTCGCGCTGATGCCCTCCGACCCCGAGAAGCAGCAGGCGCTCGTCGAGGGCGCCCGCGAGAAGACCGTTTGGGTGATGACCTATTGCGACCGCGAGCCGGAGACGTGCTCGAAGGCGGGCGACATGTGGTCGGGATTTCTCGCCAAGGCGGAATTCGCGGGACGGCTGGCAGCCGAGGTTGCGACCTATCAGGTGACGGGCGAGGAGCCCAAGGTCCGCCGGGTCGCCACCGCCCAGATCGTCAACGGCAAGGTCGCCTACAGCGAGGATCTCGAGATCGAGACGAGCGCGCTCGGCGAGAATTGAGCGAACGACTTCTCGGGCGACGTGGTTGCTACGGGCATGGCATGCGCCGTACAAAGCGGCCATGAACGATCGAGCCGCCACCGAGCCCGCCGGTATTGCGTCCCTCGTCGAGGATTTTGCCCTCCTCGACGATTGGGAGGACCGTTATCGTTATGTGATCGAGCTCGGACGTGAGCTTGCCCCCTTGCCCGATGCCGCGCGCACCGATGCCAACAAGGTACGCGGCTGCGCCAGCCAGGTCTGGCTTCTGACCCATGTGGACCGATCGGGACCGGAATCGATGCTCATCTTCGAGGGTGATAGCGACGCCCATATCGTCCGCGGCCTCATCGCCATTCTGCTTCGTCTCTACTCGGGCCGGCCTACCGCCGAAATCCTGGCGACGGACGCGAATGCGCTCTTCGAGCGCTTGGGGCTGGACCAGCAACTCACGCCCCAGCGCTCGAATGGCCTGGCCTCCATGGTGGCGCGGATCAGGCGGGATGCTGAGGCGGTTGGGCGCTGAGCGTAGATAGGGTCGAGCGTATGGGAAGGCCCACCGGGGATCTGCGCTAGCGGCCATTTGGTCTTCTTCGTCGACCCAACCTACGAGATTGTTTCCCACAATACACATCATTCCCCTGAAGACGACGCCTTGCCGCCCTCCCCCCAGGCCTCGAGCGTCGGGCGGTAGCCGGCTTCGGCCCAACGCGTGAAGTCCGGGCGCGCGCCGCCGGCCGGCCGCGCCGGCGCGATGAGGCCGTAGTGGCGGGCGAGACTTCGTCAGCGCCATCGACAGCACGAGCTTGGCCGAGCGTGCCGGCCAGCCGCGCTTCTGCTCGAACTCCTCGAGCCCGACGAGGTGGCAGCAGACATCCATGAGGATGCCGGCGAGCTCGGGGCCAACGGCATCGATGGCACGGCGGAACCTCAGCCGCGCGATCGTGATGTTGTCGCGGATGCTCGTCGCATCGCCCGGCGCCCCCCGCCGGCTTCGCTCCGTTGCCGAGAGCCCGTCCCAGCTTGCCGTCACGCGCGGTGATAGACCGCCGTGCTCGAAATCGCCGCGCAAGCGCTCGCCCGCCTCGAACTGCGGCTCCGAGATGATCGCGCGGCCTTGCCCGTCCTTGCGCTGGCGGAGCCAAGCGAGCGGGCTTTCCAGGTGATTGACCGTCAATTGGTGGCGCACACCGTCGATCTTGATCGCGCGAGATCCAAGCGCGCGGTGCTGGTCCTGGAACCCGTCGCCGCCGGACAACCGCCGCCGCAACCAGGCGGCGCCCGCTGGGAGAATGCGGTGCTTGCCGGCCTCGGCTAAGATCAGGCCCGCATGCTCGGCGATGGCGATCACCTCCGGCGGTACGGCGCCGCCATGGTGTCTCATTTCGATCCCGGCTTCCCCGATCACGATTGCTTGATTCTGGCGAGCCAGCACGCTCAACAGCCGTGCCAGCGCCGCCTCGGGCCGTTTCGCCCGGGACGCCCGCTTCATGCGACGCTCCGGCGCTGATAGGGCCGGCGGCGCTCCTCGACCTCGCGTGCCGCCGGTGGAACCACGCGCCTGAGTATGGCCTCGATCAATTCGAGGGACCTGTCGAGCCGGGTGTCGTCGCGCCGGTCCTCGATGATGAGGCAGGCGTAGGCGACGGTCGTGCGATCGCGGCCGAATGCCTGGCCGACATCGGTCAGCGTCAGACCGCCCGCCACATGCACCAGATACATTGCAACCTGCCGGGCGAAGGCCACCTCCGATGGGCCCCGGGTGGCCAGCGCCAGCCCGTCCTCCTCGACGCCGAAGACACGGGTAACGGTGCTTTCGACGACGGACTTGACGAGCGCCAGGTAGGCTGATCGCTCGATTGGTAAATGGTCGTTCTGAGTTGAGAGCTCGGCTTCGTACGTTGCACTGAGCATAGGGCCTGACTTCCACGCGTCCCAGCATTTCCCTCGCGCCGCGATCGGCCTGACTGGGTTCCGATTCCAGAAAAACCGATGCGCAGCTAACGGAATGATACGGGAGCAAAACTGAGCGGGGATAACTTTTCGGGTAGATCTCGCAAGAATGGTAATTATTTAATTTAAACCCTGGGTTGTTCATCCGCTTGGATTAATCAATTGAGCGCATTTAACCGGACAATTCGTCAATCGGCGAGGATTATACAGAGGGGCCGCGCCGTGTAACCAGACTAGAGGTAATGTCATGCCTACGGGAACGGCCGGCCTGACCAACTATGTCCGCACCCGCGACCTGCCGCGGCTGCTCGGGCTGTGGCCCGAGGAGATCGCCCGCCTCGGCGAGAAAGATCTCGAGGACATTGTCGCTCGCCTCGCCAAAGCCACGGGCGCCGAGTGCCGGCGGGGACGGTCACGGCATTGGGGCTACGACCTCAATCGGCATTGGGCGCTCGTCCACGCGCACGAGGCCGAGCGGGCGGTACTCTGCCGGGTCCGCAGAAGGCGGGCCTTCGAGCAATTGCGGGGACGAGCGGCCAACCCGGGCGAGGCGGCAACCGCTGAGCGCCTGTGAAGTACCGCGCTAGCGCCGCCGGCGCTGGCCGAGGCCCATCTTCTTGGCGAGTTGGGAACGCGCCGAGGCATAGTTGGGCGCCACCATCGGATAGTCGTGCGGCAGCTCCCATTTTTCCCGATAGTCCTCGGGTGAGAGATCGTAGTGGGTGCGGATGTGACGTTTCAGGGATTTGAACTTCTTCCCATCCTCGAGGCAGATGATGAAGTCGGGCGTCACCGACTTCTTCACAGGCACCGCGGGCTTGAGCTCCTCGCGCTGCGGCGCCGGCTGGCTGCCCGATACACGCGACAGGGCGGAATGCACGTCGGCGATGATTTGGGGCAGCTCGGAAGCGCCGATCGTGTTGTTGCTGACATAGGCAGATACGATATCGGCCGTGAGCTCGATGATCTCGTTGCTATCCAGGTCTTTTTCCATCGTTCTATTCTGCTCCAAGAAAAACGGGGCTGGCGCCAATGGAGCGCCCCCCTCAAACCGCCAAAGGACTTCGAGACGTCCGGCCGCCCGCCGCCGGAACCTCTCAACTGCCTCCCTCGATACCTCCGGCTTCCCCGCAGAAGACGTAAGTGCGCTGTCGATCCATCCAGCAATTCGCGACTCTCTAGTCGGTTTGCTTGAGAAGTACAATGGCCGACGGAAGAAATATTAACAACTGCCAAGTCAAACCGATGGGAGTATTCGACAACACATGCCGGGACGTAAATCAGAAAATCTCAGCCCCCCACCCCGCCTACTTGGTCAGAGTAGAAACGTTTTCACCCCGCCGAGTAACGCTCCAGCCTTGTTTATGCAAATACTTCACGCTGAGCACATCGGCACGGCGTTGAGCCCCCACGCGTCATATTGGCGCCGGATGCCAGTCCAGAAGTAATAGGTAAGCAAAAAACCCGATCACATAGGCCACCGCCACCGGCCAGCCGTGGCGCAGCCAGAGGCCGACCGAACGGGCCTCGGGCCTGAGATTGGAAACCGCAACCCCCGCCGACGAGCCAAACCAGATCATCGAGCCGCCGAAGCCGACCGCGAAGGCGAGCAAGCCCCAATCGTAGCCGCCCTGCTGGAGCGATAAGGCCGTCAGCGGAATATTGTCGAAAACGGCCGACACGAAGCCGAGACCGAACGCCGTCTGCCATGAGGCCGAGGGCAGCTCCTCGACCGGCATCAGGGAAGCCGAGGCGACGAGCGCCAGCAGGAACACCGATCCCTTGACCGTCTCCGGCAGGATCGACCAGTCGGGCATGCGCCAGCCGCTGGTCAGGAGCAGCACCGCCCAGACGGCAAGTCCCAGGATCGGGAGGGACGCGGCCAGCTCCGGCGCGCCGATGTTCGTCGAGATGTTGGCGGCGACGGCAACAACAAGGATCAACACCACGATCGCGACGCGCGCCCAGTCGATCTCGAAGCGCCCCTCGATGTTCTTCATGATGGGCTGGTGGCGATGCTGCATGAGCGAGGCGGGAATGCCGAAGATGAAGAGCGCCACTCCGGAGGCGACGAAGGCGGGCAGGACGTCGAGCGGGCTGACGCCGGCGATCCACATCATGGTCGTCGTCGTGTCGCCGACCACGCTACCGGCGCCGCCGGCGTTCGAAGCCGCCACAATGGCGGCTAGATAGCCGATGTGAACTTTGTCGCGATACACTTTCCCCGCAATCGTCGCCCCGATGATCGCCGCGGCGATGTTGTCGAGGAAGGCCGACAGCACGAAGATGATGGCGAGTAGTGCGAAACCACCCTTCCAGTCGTCAGGCAGAATGGCCGGCATCTCGTCGGGAACGCGGCTCGCTTCGAAATGGCGCGAAAGCAGGCCGAAGCCGGTGAGGAGCAGGAGCAGATTTGTGAGCAGCACCCATTCATGAGCGAAATGACCGAGCAAGCCCGAAAGTCCCGTGCCGCCGTGAAAGCTCGAAAAAACAAGCTTGTAAGCGATGATTGTCGCAAGCCCGGTCAACGCCACTTGCAGTGTCTTGTGATGAAAGAGCGCTACTCCGATCAGCGTTGCCGCGAACAGCAGGAACTCGATCGGGATGCCGAACAAGCGATTGAGTGGCATGGCGCCGACGGTCGTAGCGGCCGCAGCAGGCGCGGAACTGGCCAAGAACGCAACAACTGCCACGAAGAACCCAGCGGTTATCCATCGCCTCATTGAGTGCGCCTCCCGATCCGGCCGGAGCGCGTGTTATACTGGCGCGCGTTCGGCCCGCAACAGCAATCGGACACGACGGAGTGATCAAGGATGGTCTCGATAATCGGCGGTCACTGGCCTACATAAGTCCACGACGGGTCCATCCACGAGGACAGCCATGACCAACCCCGCGCGCCCCAAGACGGATAAGGACTGGAAGGCCGAGCTCTCACCGGAAGCCTACTATGTCACCCGCGAGCACGGCACCGAGCGCGCCTTCTCGCACCCCTACAACCAGGAGAAGTCGGCCGGCACCTACATGTGTGTGTGCTGCGGCGAGGCGCTGTTCTCCTCCAAGGCCAAATTCGATTCAGGCACCGGCTGGCCGAGCTATTACGAGCCCGCGTCGGCCGAAGCGGTCGAGGCGAAAGAGGACCGCGCCTTCTTCATGCGGCGCACCGAGGTGCATTGCGCCAAGTGCGAAGCGCATCTGGGGCATGTCTTTCCAGATGGTCCAAAACCGACGGGTTTGCGCTACTGCATCAACGGTGCCGCCCTGAAGCTCGCGCCGGACAGCAAAGACTGATGGCGGACAATGCCTCAGGGCGGCTCTACGTGCCGCTGGCCGTTGCCTACGTCCGGGGCATGCTGCCGGAAGCGACCGCCCTGGAGTGTGATGCGGAAGTCCTGGCCATGGGTCGCGCCCAGGGCCTAAAGCTCCATCGCCTCAAACGAACGATGGAGCTGCCGCGTGTCCGCGCCGTGCTCGGAATGCTCCGCGGATTCGCACCGGAGAACCTGCTTGATGTCGGCACCGGCCGTGGTGTCTTTCTGTGGCCGCTGCTCGACGCCTTTCCCGCCCTCTGCGTGACGGCTGTCGAGCCCGATCCGAAGCGGCGCGTCTATCTCGATGCGGTCCGGCGTGGCGGCGTCGACCGGCTCACGGTCATCGACGCTGATGCCAGCAAGCTCGATCTTGCCGACAGAAGTTTCGATATCGTCACCGCGCTCGAGGTGATCGAGCACCAGGCCGATCCCTTGCCGATAGCGCGCGAGGCTGTGGAACTCGCTCGGCGCGCAGTCATTGTCTCGGTGCCCTCCAAGCCCGACGACATTCCCGAACATGTGCGGCTGTTCGACCGCGCATCGCTCGAAACGCTCCTCCGCGAGGCCGGCGCGAAGAGCATCCGCACCGACTACGTGCTCAATCACATCGTCGCTGTCGCCATGGTGTGACGGCCTCAGTGATTGCGCGGCGATCGCGGCAGGAAAATCGCCAGCAGCCCTAACGCCGGCAGCCAGGCGCAGAGTTTGAACACCTCGATGATGCCGATCTTGTCGGCCAACACTCCGATGACGCCGGCGGCGATGCCGCCGAGGCCGAAGCCGAGCCCGTAGAACAATCCGCCGACGAGACCGACGCGGTGCGGTACCAGATCGATGGCGAAGATCAGGATCGAGGAGAAGGCGCTCGCGATGATGAAGCTGATGATGATGGAGAGCACAACGGTCCAGAACAGACCGGCATAGGGCAGCATCAGCGCGAAGGGCAGCGTGCCGAGGATCGAGATCCAGATGGCGCGATCGCGGCCGATCCGATCGCCGACCATACCGCCCACGATCACGCCGAGCGTGCCGACGACGAGATAGAGAAACAGCAGCACCTGTGAGGCCTGCACCGAAACACCGAAGCGCTCGATCAGATAAAACGTGTAATAGGAGGCGAAGGCCGCGGTGTAGGCGTATTTCGACAAGAGCAGCATGACCAGGACGGCCATGGCGAAGACGACGCGGCCTCTTGAGAGCGATGGGCCGCTCGCACCGATCGCCGCTCCGGTAGCCCCCGCAGCGGCCTGCTCGCGCCGCATCTGGGCGTAGCGCCGGCCGGTCCAGGCCATCAGCAACATGGCGGCGAGCGCGACAATCGAAAGAAGACTGAGGCTGGCCTGGCCGCGCGGCACTACGATGGCGGCAGCCAGCAGCGGACCGATCGCATAGCCCGCATGGCCGCCGATCTGGAAAATCCCTTGCGCCAGCCCCTGCTGGCCGGCGGCTGCATGCCGCGCCATGCGCGTTGCCTCCGGGTGGAACACGGCCGAGCCCAGCCCGACGATAGCCGCCGAGAGCAGTATGACGGAATAGCTGTGCGCGAAGGCGAGGCCCAACAGCCCGATCAGCGTCGCCCCCATGCCTAGCACCATCGCATAGGGCCAGGGCCGCCGGTCCGTCAGGTAGCCGATGGCGGGCTGCAGAATCGACGAGGTCACCTGAAAAGCGATGGTGATCATGCCGATCTGCGCGAAGCTCAGCCCGTAGCTCTCCTTGAAGAGCGGGTACATCGCCGGCATCATCGACTGGATAACGTCGTTGAGCAGATGCGCGCCGCTCAGCGCCACCAGGATCGGCAGCAGCGGGCGCGAAGCGATGTCGGCGGTGGCGGTGGTCACGTGGCTCTCTTTCGGAAACCCGAGTCGCCATCATCGAAGCCGATGGCATCGGGCGAAGCAAGCCGCAGATCGCGCGGAACAGCCATTCCCTGCCTTGACGCCGCACATTGCGACCGGCTTTGGTTGGACATGAGCTGGCGCGGCCGGCTCCACACCAAATCGAGGATGCCGTCGTGACCGCAGGTTCGAACCCCTCCCCGCCTGTCGCCGAGCGGCGGCCGACGCGACAGACCCATCACGGCTTCGTGTTGGACGACGACTACCGCTGGCTCAAAGCAGAGAACTGGCAGGAGGTGATGCGCGACCCCGCCAAGCTCCCCGCTGATATCCGCGCCGTGCTCGAGGCCGAGAACGCCTATGCGGCCGCCGCACTTGCCGGCACCGAGGCTCTGCAGGCCACGCTCTTCGCCGAGATGAAGGCGCGCATCAAGGAGGATGACTCGACCGTACCCGCACCCGACGGCGACTGGGCCTACTACACGAGCTACGTCACGGGTGGCGAGTATGGACGCTTCTGCCGCAAGCCTCGGCGGAACGAAGCAGCGCCCGATCAGCTGCTGATCGACGGCGATGCCATGGGTCGGGGGCTGTCCTATTTCTCGCTCGGCGCGGCCGAGCATTCCCCCGATCACGATCTCATTGCCTATGCGACCGACACAAAAGGCTCCGAAATCTACACGATCCGCTTTCGCGATATTGCCACGGGCAGCGATCTCGCCGACGAGATCGGCGAGACCAACGGCAATCTCGCATGGGCAGCCGACAACAAGACGATCCTCTACACCCGCCTCGACGACAATCACCGGCCGTTCGCGGTCTACCTCCACAAACTCGGCACGCCGGCCGACGACGACGCGCTCGTCTACCGCGAGACCGATCCCGGATTTTTCGTCGGCATCGGCAAGACGCTGTCGGGGCGCTTCCTCGTCGTCTCGACCCATGATCACGAGACGTCGGAAGCTTATCTCATCGAGGCATCGACGCCCGGGGCTGTGCCAAAGGTGGTGGCAGTCCGCGAGCCCGGCCACGAGTACGAGGTCGACCATCACGGCGATGGACTCGTCATCCTGACCAACCGCGATGGCGCCGAAGACTTCAAAATCGTCACGACGCCGATCGAAGCTCCCTCTCCAGAGAACTGGACCGAGATCGAGAAGCACGTGCCCGGCCGCCTCATCCTCGACCACACGGCCTTCAAACACCACCTGGTCAGGCTCGAGCGCGAGGGCGGGCTGCCGCGGATCATCATCCGCCGCTGGAAGGACGGCGCCGAGCACGCCATCGCCTTTGACGAGGAGGCCTATGCGCTCGGCTCCTCCGAAGGCTACGAATACGACACGACCAACCTGCGCTTCAGCTACTCCTCCCTCGCTACCCCCACCGAGGTCTACGACTACGACATGGAAAGCCGTGAACGGCGTCTGCGGAAGCGCCAGGAGGTACCGAGCGGGCATGAGCCGTCGCGCTATGTCACGCGCCGGATCATGGCCCCGGCGGAGGATGGCGAGACCGTGCCGGTCTCGCTCCTGCACTTGGGTTCGACGCCGATCGACGGTACGGCGCCGCTGCTGCTCTACGGCTATGGCTCCTATGGCCTGACGATCCCGGCGGGCTTCTCGACGGCGCGCCTATCCCTCGTCGAGCGCGGGTTCGTCTATGCCATCGCCCACATCCGCGGCGGCAAGGACAAGGGTTATCGCTGGTACACGCAGGGCAAGCGCGAGAAGAAGATCAACACCTTCAAGGATTTCATTGCCGCCGGCGAACACCTGGCGGCGCTCGGCTACGGCGCGCGCGGGCGCATCGTCGGCCATGGCGGGTCGGCGGGCGGGTTGCTCATGGGCGCCATCGCCAACATGGCGCCCGATCTGTTTCTCGGCATCATCGCCGAGGTGCCGTTCGTCGACGCCTTGAACACCATGCTCGACGACACGCTGCCGCTGACACCGCCGGAATGGCCAGAATGGGGCAATCCGATCCTGAATGCCGCCGACTACGAGACCATCCGCGCCTATGCGCCCTACGAGAACGTCGAGGCGAAGGCCTATCCGCACATCCTCGCCATGGCGGGGCTCACCGATCCGCGCGTCACTTATTGGGAGCCGGCGAAATGGGCGGCCAAGCTCCGCCACCTCAAGACCGACGACAATCTTCTGCTCCTGAAAACCAACATGGATGCGGGCCACGGCGGCGCTTCCGGCCGTTTCGAACGGTTGAAGGAAACCGCGCTCGCTTATGCCTTCGCACTGAAAGTGAATGGCATGGCCGGCGAAGCAGTAACGACATCCGCCGGAGCAACACCCATTGTGAAGGTGTCGCTGAGCGACGTTCTCAAGCGCATCCCCGGAACCAGGACTTCCATCTGGCCGGCGGGGGAACCCTTCGCCGAGGCGATGCGGCACGGCACCATGTCGGTGGAAGTGTTTGCGCCGAGGGCTGAGGACAACCAATCGCCGCACGAGCAGGACGAGCTCTACTTCGTCGTCTCGGGCTCCGCCAACTTCTGGCACGAGGGATCGACGACACCGGTCGAGACCGGCGACGTCTTGTTCGTCGCGGCGCATGACCGGCATCGTTTCTCGAAAATGACGGACGATTTCGTGACCTGGGTCGTGTTCTGGGGGCCGAAGGGCGGCGAGCGGACATGAGCAGGCAGATGAAACGCACGCGGTCTCAGCTCCTCGTCATCGACGTGCAGGACCGGCTGCTCACCACCATCGACGGCCACGAGCGTGTGGTTCACGCGAGCGAGCGGCTGATCCGCTACGCCCGGCGCCTCGACGTGCCGATCACGATCTCGGAGCAGTATCCGAAGGGGTTGGGGCCGACCACGCCCCGGCTACTCGAGGCGGCCGGCAACGAGGCGGCGCGCCTCGACAAGGTCGAGTTCTCTTGTCTGGCCAATCTGGGGCTCGCGGTGCATCTCGACAAAGTCAAAGCGGAAGGCCGCGACCAGATCGTCGTCGCCGGCATGGAGGCGCATGTCTGCGTGCTGCAAAGCGTGCTTGATCTTCTGGTGGATGGCTATGAGGTTTTCCTCTGCGCCGATGCCATCGGCTCACGTGCCGCCTCAAGCCGGGAGCTTGCCATCGAGCGCATGCGGGACGCGGGCGCATCGATCGCCGACAACGAGATGGTGATGTTCGAATGGCTCGAGCGCGCGGGGACGCCCGAGTTCAAGGAGCTGCAGGGTCTTCTGAAGTAGGCTAGTGTGGCGTCGCGCCATAGTTGACCAGTAGCGCTGCACGGTCCGTGTCAACTATGGCGCGATGAGCGCCACACGAAGCTCATGATATTGCTAGTGGCCCTCATGTCGCGCCAAAATCGGACGGACGCCCGGCGAGCATACGATTTTGGCGCAACGGGCCACTAGTCCGTCAGCACATCGCCTCGAGTCTGAGGCGCGCGATCTTGTGCACCTGGCCAAGGGCCGTCCTGATCTCCGCCTCGCGCGTGTGATGCACACGCTTCTCGAAGGCCGCGAGAATCATATGACGCGTCAGTCCGCGCACCGCGATGATGAAGGGAAATCCGAAACGGTCGTGGTAGACCTTGTTGAGTTCATGGAAGCGGCGGAATTCGGCCTCGGTGCATTTGTCGAGTCCGGCCGAGGATTGCTCGGAGGCCGAGTCCTTCGTCAGGCCGCCGGCAACAGCAAGCTTGCCGGCGAGTTCCGGATGCGCCCGCAACAGCGTGAGCCACGCAGCCTCACCGGCCGCCTCGACAATCCCGCGCATGCGTGTCGAGAGGCCCGCCGGCCCGTCATCGCCAGAGCCGAGGCCAGAATCGAAGGCGCGCTCGGCGACCCAGGGCGAATGCTCGTAGACGCCCCCGAAGCGGGCAACGAAAGCTTCGCGGCTCATGGCAGACGGACGAGGATCGGGGAAAGCCGGAGTCGTACTCATGTGGAGAATGGTAGCCGCCGCGATGCTCCGGAACAACCGGTTGGGCAGACCTTGCCGCGCCGTTGAGATAGACTACGGTAACGCCTTGCCGACATCGCAACGGAGACAGGCCGTGGGCCGCCTCACCACGCATATTCTAGACCTTGCCTCGGGCAAGCCCGCCGCCGGACTGAAGCTCGCGCTCTACCGCGTCGAGAGTGGACAGGCGGCACCCCTCGTTTCGACCGGCACGAACATCGAGGGCCGAGTCGACAAGCCGTTGCTCGAGGGCAGCGCATTCCGGACCGGCATCTATGAACTGCAATTCCAGGCCGGCGCCTATTTCGATGCCCAAGGTCTCGATCTGCCTGAGCCCAAATTCCTCGACGAAATCGTCCTGAGATTCGGCATCGCCAATGCGGACCAGCACTATCATGTGCCGCTGCTGCTCTCGCCCTTCGGCTACTCGACCTATCGCGGCAGCTAGCGGGAGACACCATGACCCGCAAGGTGCTGAGCTTCGTATTGAACGGCGAGATCGTCCGGCTCGAAAGTATCAAGCCGACGACGACGCTCTTGAACTGGCTGCGGCGCGAGCGGCGGCTGACGGGGACGAAGGAAGGCTGCGCGGAGGGAGATTGCGGGGCGTGCACGGTGGCAATCGCTGATCCGATCGATGCCACGCCGCGCTACCGCGCCGTCAATGCCTGCATTCTCTTTCTACCCATGCTCGACGGGAAGGCCGTCCGCACCGTCGAAGGGCTGAGCGGAAACGATGGAAGGCCGCATGCCGTGCAGACGGCGATGGCCTCCGAGCATGCCTCGCAATGCGGATTCTGTACGCCTGGCTTTGTCATGTCTGCGTTTGCAGCGCGTTTCGATGCTGCAGGCGGAAGCATTGACGACACGCTCGCTGGGAATCTCTGCCGTTGCACGGGCTACGGCCCGATCGTCGACGCGGCGGGAAAGGTCGCGACGGGAGATGCCGAGGATCGGTCGCGGCTCGCTCACGACATCGCGCTGGCGCGAAGCCTGGTGGATCACGAGACGCTCGAAGCCGGAGATCGCGAGGAGCGGATGTTCCTGCCGGCAACGCGCGATGCGCTGGCCGAATTGAAATCGCGCTTTGCCGATGCGCCGCTCGTCGCCGGAGCAACGGATGTGGGTCTCTGGGTTACGAAGCAGCATCGGACACTGCCGGTGACGATCCACACCGGCCGCGTCACCGAGTTGAAGCAAATCGAGGTGAGTGCGGACCGGATCGTCATCGGCGCGGGCGTCACCTATAGCGAGGCCGAGCAGCCGCTTGCCCATCACTACCCCGATCTCGGCGAGCTGATCCGCCGCCTCGGCTCGCGGCAAGTGCGGAACTGTGGCACCATAGGCGGAAACATCGCCAACGGCTCGCCGATTGGCGACATGCCGCCGGCGCTGATCGCGCTCGGGTCGACGCTGAGATTGCGCAACGGCGGCGAAACACGCGAGATCGCGCTCGAAGACTACTTCATCGCCTACGGCAAGCAGGACCGGCGCCCAAGCGAATTCGTCGAGTCCCTGAGCATCCCGCTCGATGCCGCGCCGGACGAGCTCTCCTGCCACAAGGTCTCGAAACGGTTCGATCAGGACATCTCGGCCGTCTGCGGCTGCTTCAACGTCCGCATCGAGAGTGGACGGGTCACGAGCGCCCGCATCGCCTTTGGCGGCATGGCGGCAACGCCGAAGCGGGCAAAAGCGGTCGAGGCGAAGCTCATCGGCGAACCCTGGGCCAAGGCGACCATCGAGGCCGCCATTCCCGCGTTCGCCGAGGATTTTGCCCCCATCAGCGATATGCGGGCCTCGGCCGAGTACCGGCTGAAGGTGGCGCATAACCTGCTACGCCGTTGCTTCCACGAACGCCAACACGGTCTCTCGAAAACGCGGCTCGTGGGCCGCGGGGCGGTCATCGCATGAGTGCCCCATCCCAGAAAACAAAGGCCTACGCAAAGGCCATCGCCGGCGGCGTCAGCCATCCGCTGCAGCACGACAGCGGCCTGATGCACACGACCGGCGATGCGATCTACACCGACGACATCCCCGAGCCGCCGGACACCCTCAAGGTCTACATTGCCCAAAGCACAAAGGCGCATGCGCGCATCACGGATCTCGACGTCGAGGCGGTGCGCACTTCGCCCGGCGTCGTCCGCGTCCTGATCGCGAGCGACATTCCCGGCATCAACGATGTCAGCCCCGTCAAGGGCGACGACCCGATGTTCGCAAGCGAGATCGTCGAGTACTACGGCCAGTCGATCTTCGCCGTCGCCGCCGAGAAGATCGAGCAGGCTCGCGATGCCGCCAAGAAGGCCATCATCCGCTACGATGAACTGCCGGCGATCCTGACCATCGACCAGGCCCTGGAGGCCAGCAGCTACTTGGAACCGCCGGCCGTCATGGCCTCCGGCGACGCCGCGGCCGCCATCGCCGCCGCGCCTAGAATGCTCGAAGGCCGCATCCGCATCGGTGGGCAGGAGCACTTCTATCTCGAGGGCCAAGCCGCGCTCGCCGTTCCCCAAGAGGACGGCGACATGCTGGTCTATTCCTCGACCCAGCATCCGAGCGAGATCCAGCACAAAGTCGCTGCCGTCCTCGGCAAGGCCAATCACGCCGTCACCGTCGAAGTCCGGCGCATGGGCGGCGGCTTTGGCGGCAAGGAGAGCCAGGGCAATCTGCCGGCATGCGCCGCGGCACTCGCCGCACATCTGACCGGCCGGCCCGCTAAATGCGTCTACGATCGCGACGACGACTTCCTGCTCACCGGCAAGCGCCACGATTTCCGTATCGACTATCGCGTTGGTTTCGACGCGACGGGGCTGATCCTCGGGCTCGAAGTGGAGCACGCTGTTCGCTGCGGCATGTCCTTTGATCTGTCGCAACCAATCGCCGATCGGGCGATGCTGCACGCCGACAACTGCTACTTCATCCCCGATATCCGCGTCGTCTCGCATCGGCTGAAGACGCACACACAATCGAACACGGCGTTCCGCGGCTTCGGTGGACCGCAAGGCATGCTCGGCATGGAGCGGACCATCGATCATGTCGCTCATGAGCTGGGACTCGATCCGCTCGTCGTGCGCGCGCGCAATCTGTATGCGCCGCGCGACGCCAAGGGCGAGCAGCGCAAACGCACGCCCTATGGCATGACGATCGAGGACAATATTGCAGGCGAGATCATGGAGCAGCTCGCGCAATCGTCCGAATATCGCGCGCGACGCGAGGAGGTCCGCGCCTTCAACTCCAAGAGCCCGATGCTGAAGCGCGGATTGGCGCTGACACCCGTAAAGTTTGGCATCTCCTTCACGAAGACCTTCCTCAACCAGGCGGGCGCCCTCGTCCATCTCTACAATGACGGCTCGATCGCGGTGAACCATGGCGGCACCGAGATGGGCCAGGGGCTCTACACGAAGGTGGCGCAGGTGGTCGCCGAGGAATTTCAGGTCGACATTGGCCGCGTGAAGATCACCGCGACGACGACGGGCAAGGTGCCGAACACGAGTGCCACGGCCGCATCTTCGGGATCGGATTTGAACGGCATGGCGGCGCGAAATGCGGCGCGCACGATCAAGGAGCGGCTGGTCGCCTATCTTGCGGAGCGTCTCCAAACGCAACCGAAAGAAATCCGGTTCCTGCCCGGTCGCGTGAAAGTTGGAAAGATCGAGATCGATTTCGATGCGTTGGCCGGAGAGGCGCATCGCGCGCGCGTGCCGTTGTCGGCGACCGGGTTCTACGCGACACCCAAGATCCATTGGGACAACGAGCGCTATCAGGGCCGGCCGTTCTTCTATTTCTCCTATGGCGCCGCCGTGACCGAGGTTGCGATCGACACGCTGACCGGCGAGAACCGCATTCTGCGCACCGACATCCTGCATGACGTCGGCCGCTCGCTGAACCCCGCCATCGACCGGGGCCAGATCGAAGGCGGGTTCGTGCAAGGCGCGGGCTGGCTCACCACCGAGGAGCTGGTCTGGGACGAACAAGGCCGGCTCCGCACGCATGCGCCCTCGACCTACAAGATTCCCGCCTGCTCGGACCGCCCGGCAAAGATGCGCATCGACCTTTACGACGGCGAGAACCCGGAGGAGACGATCTATCGCTCGAAAGCGGTCGGTGAGCCGCCGCTGATGCTCGGCATCTCGGTTTTGATGGCTCTATCGGATGCGATTGCCAGTTGCGGCAACGGCAAGACCTATCCGGCCCTCGACGCCCCCGCCACGCCCGAGCGCGTGCTGATGGCGGTCGAGCGGGTGAAGGCAGAAGGGGGCGATTCGTGATGGCTGTGCTCCAGGATGCTGTGCGCGTGACGATCATCGAGGCCGACGGCTCGAGTCCGCGAGAGGCGGGGGCATGCATGGTGGTGTCCGTCGATGGATCGACCGGCACCATCGGCGGCGGCGCACTCGAGCATCAGGCAATTGCCCGGGCACGGGCGATGCTTGGCGAGCAGCCAGAGGCCGAATGGCAGCGGCACACCGAGAAGATCGCGCTCGGCCCTTCGCTCGGGCAATGTTGCGGCGGCGCGGTTCGCTTACTCTACGATCGGATCGCCGCGAAAGGAACGGGTGAGAAGCAGGGGTTGGCGAGCACGACGCGGCAAAGCCTTCGGCTGCGACCGCTCGTAAGTGGCCTGGCACCGCGTCTCGTGACGGATCGCAAAGACACGAGCGGTCTCCCGCCGCCGGTTGCGCGCGCCGTGGCCGAAATGCTCTCGGGCCTCCGAACCCGCCGGCTCACCCTCATCCGCGACTGGTTGATCGAGCCCATAGGAGAGCGGCTGCCCTGCCTCTACCTCTACGGCGCCGGCCATGTCGGCCGCGCGATCGTCGCCATCGCCGCCGCCCTGCCGATCGACATCGTCTGGATCGACACGGCGCGCGACCGCTTCCCAGCGTCACCCCAGAGCGCCATCCACATCGAAATCGATCCGGACCCCGCGATGGCCGCTGGCGGGGCGAAGGCCGGCTGCTACCATTTCGTCATGACCTATTCGCATGCCATCGACTTGGCTGTGTGCCACGCCCTCCTGCAACGTAGCGATTTCGCCTTCCTCGGGCTCATCGGCTCCAAGACGAAGCGGGCGCGGTTCCTGTCGCGACTGCGGCAGGCGGGCATCGCGGACGCCGCACTCCAGCGTCTCACCTCACCCGTCGGCATCGGCGGCATCACCGGTAAGGAGCCGGCGACCATCGCGGTAGCGGCGGTTGCGCAACTGCTGCAACTCATCGAGGCCTCACGGCAGATGAAACAGCCGGAAGCGACAGAGGCAAGCGCATCGTGACGAAGCCCAGCGACCATCCGCTTCTTCTCCTCGAAGGCCTCTCGAAGAGCTTTCCCGGCGTCAAGGCGAACGACGATGTCTCCTTCGCCGTCGGCCATGGCGAGATCCATGCCCTGCTCGGCGAGAACGGTGCCGGCAAGTCGACGCTCGTGAAAATGATCTACGGCGTGCTGCAATCCGACAGCGGTGCGATGCACTTCAACGGCGAACCTTACCGGCCGCAGAAGCCGGGGGACGCACGCGCCCACGGCATCGGCATGGTGTTTCAACACTTCTCGCTGTTCGAGGCGTTGACGGTGGCCGAGAATGTGGCGCTCGGCATCAGCCCAGAGCTCGCCAAGGGAAATCTCGCAAAGCGTATCGTCGAGGTCTCCGAATACTATGGCCTCAAGCTCGAGCCGGAGCGCATTGTCGGCACGCTCTCGGTCGGCGAGCGCCAGCGTGTCGAGATCGTGCGCTGCCTGTTGCAGAATCCGCGGCTCGTCATCATGGACGAGCCGACCTCGGTGCTGACGCCGCAGGAGGTGGACACGCTCTTTTCGACACTGCGCCGCCTCGCCTCGGAAGGCTGCTCGATCCTCTACATCTCCCACAAGCTGGACGAGATCCGCGCGCTTTGCGACACGGCGACGGTGTTGCGCGGCGGCAAGGTCGTCGCCACCTGCACGCCCAGGAACGAAACCGCAAAGAGCCTCGCCGAGATGATGATCGGCACGACGCTGCAGGCGCCGCAACGCATCAAGTCGGCGACGGGGGAGGTCCGGCTGGCGCTCAACCGCCTGTCGATGGAAAGCGACCAAGCCTTTGGCACCGATCTCGAGAACATCTCGCTCGAGGTCCGCGCCGGCGAGGTCGTGGGCATCGCGGGCGTCGCCGGCAACGGCCAGATCGAACTCATCGAGGCGCTGATCGGCGAGGTGATCGCCGGCAAGAGCGAAGCAATTGTCATCGACGGCACACCGGCCGGCCGGCTCGGTCCGGCGGCGCGCCGCAAGCTCGGCCTGTGCGCCATCCCCGAGGAGCGGCTCGGCCACGCGGCGGTTCCCGACCTTTCTCTCGCCGAAAACGTCCTGCTCTCGGCCGAGGTGCGCAAAGGTCTGGCGCCCGGCGGCTTCATCGATGCCGTCAAAGCTGAAGCCTTCGCACGCTCGATTATCGAGAGCTTCAGCGTCAAGGCGAACGGCACGGGTGCCGCCGCCCGCAGCCTCTCCGGTGGAAACCTCCAAAAGTTCATCGTCGGCCGCGAGGTGCTGCAGGAGCCGGCTGTGCTCGTTGCCTCACAGCCCACCTGGGGCGTCGATGCGGGGGCGGCCGCCTACATCCGCAAAGTCCTGATCGAGCTTGCGGCCAAGGGTGCTGCGGTACTGGTCATCTCGCAGGATCTCGACGAGTTGTTCGAAATCTCGAGCCGGATCGCCGTCATCGCCGAGGGGCATCTCTCCGAAGCGCGGCCGGTCGAGGAGCTGACCATCGAGGTGATCGGTCTCGCCATGGGCGGCCAGCCGAAGCGGAGCGCCGCCCATGCTTAGGCTCGAACTCCGCCGCGAGCCCTCGCGGGCGATGCTCTATCTGACACCGTT
>CAVUIW010000001.1:0-363547 GCA_963741525.1 uncultured Alphaproteobacteria bacterium | reverse complement strand
CTGCCCCACCCAGCCCCGCAACCCGCCACACCTCCTCCGCCAAATCCCCCAGCAGCACCTCCAGCAGCGCCTCGCCTTTCTCGCGCGTCGCGAGTGTCGGGTCGCCATAGGAACCGCTGGGGCTGTAGTTGGGCGATACCGGATCGGCGGGCGTGAGCGCACCGGGCTTGGGGCCCGCCGGATGCGCCCGCGACGCCACCGCGCGGCTCATGTCGACCAGGTCGGGGAAGAGCGCCAGCATCCGCGAGGTCTCGAGCTCGTCGGCGTGGCTGCCGTAGGGCTGCTCGGCCAGCCGGGCCGCAGCCTCCCGATACCGCGGTCCGGCGTGGATTTTCAGGTGATGCACACCCGCCAAGCCCTCGATCGCCTCGGCGATTGGTGGAATGGTGCTGATCCCAGTATCGAGGACCAGAACCGCCCGCGCCCTAAAGCCGATCAGTCCCGCTGCGATCTCTCGTACGACCGCAACGAAGGCCGGTCTCGACAGCGTGACACTGCCGGCATAGGCGGTGAAAGCCGGGTAGTATCCGTAGGTTAGCGTTGGCCGGACGAGCAGATCGATCGACTTCGCGCGCATCCGCTCCGACAGCAACCGACAAAGCACCTCGGCCTGTAGCGCATCGGTTCCCATCGGCAGATGGAGCCCATGCTCCTTGGCCCCCGCCCCGATCGGCAAAACCGCAACGGCGCCAGCGGAACCGCCGCCCGACCTCGTCCCAAGCGAGATCCGCGACCCGATGCGGCGGGCTACTTAGTGCAAATACCGATCGATCGGACACCATGGATACCCATTTAAGCGGTGTGGCGCACCGATGCATCCAGTTGTATTCGCGTACCCGCGTGGGCGTTTCTCCATACGCCTTGTTACTGGCTTGCCGTTCGTCGGAAAATCGCTTCGGATCCCAGCCTTCGTCGGGACAAGCTTTTCCAGAAGCACTCTAAACGCCTGCCGGCTGCCTCGCTTTCGGCCGAAAACCGGGGCTATGATCAGTTTGAGCCATGGCTTGACCTTGGTCCACACGAGGAGCCGACCCGAGCATGCGGACAGGAACGCGACCAGCGCTCTCGCTGCTCACCGCCTTTGCCATGTTGGCGGCCACGCTGCCGCTTCCGGCGCTCGCGCCGACGGCACAGGCGAGCACGGCCGGACCACTTGCCAAGTCGACGACGAGGCAGCATTCCGCGCCGAGATCGACAAGATCACGGCCGAAACGCTTCGCAAGAGCCTCGCCGAAGTCGACTATTCCGCCGTCGTCACCGACGAGTGGCGCAAACTCTACATGGACGAATTCCTTGACCGCCGGGTCTCTGCCGCCGTCGATGAGATCAAGGAGGAGTTCTGGCTTCCTCGATCTTCTAAAGACGCTGACTTCCAAGGAGGCCACACAAAAGCTGACGACCACCGTCGCCGAGCGCGTGTACCGCTCCGAGGAGATGAAAGCCGCCATCGAGCGGCTCGTCACCGAAGTCGGCAAGACGCTGGCAACACGGATCGAGCTCGGCGCGCTCGATGCCAAGCTTCCGGCCGTCGCCTGCGTCCGTGATTTCCTCGGGCCTCGCTACGGCTCCTCGATCTCGCTCATGGTGTCCGAGGATACCGGCACCGCATTCGACATTTCACCCGAGACCGGTGCAGCGGAAGTCGGCAACGCCGATGTCGCGCTCTCGTCCAAAGGGCTCATCGCCGGCACCGTCGTCATCATCGTGCGCCGCACGCTCGCCAACATGGCGCGCCGCGTCGGCCAGCGCGTAGTCGGCGCCGTGCTCGGGCGCCTCGTCTCGGTGGTGGCCGGCGGCGTCGGGCTCGTCCTCATCGCCAAGGACATCTGGGATATGCGCCACGGCGTCATGCCCATCATCGAAGCCGAGATGAAGTCCGAGGACACCAAGACCAATGTGAAGGCCGAGCTCGCCTCCGCCATCTCCGAACAACTCGGCCAGCATCTGTCCGAGGTCAGCGCCGCTACCGCCGATCGCATCGTCGGGCTCTGGCACGAGTTCCGTCAGGCGCACACTAAAGTGGTCGAGCTCGCCGAGCGCTTCCCGAATTTCAAGGCCTATCTCGACAGCGTCGGCCGCGAGAGCCTGCCGCGCGTCGATCGCATCGTCGGCCTGATCCTCGCCAAGGAGAAGGAGGCGGGCGTCATCCGCCGTGTCGATGACGGTACGCTCGATGAGGCGGTGAAGCGGCTGCCGGAGACGGCGCTGGTGCTTGCCAGCGATTTGCAATCTTTGCAGGCCGCCTTCGATTGGAAGGCGCTTGCAGGCGACGATCTCGAGCAGGTCGTTTCGCTCGAGTTGCATCGCGTCGCCGATCCCGGCAAGCTCACGCGCGCCGGACTTTCGGGGCTGCTCGCGCTCGGCGATCCGGTGACGATCCGCCGCGTTGCCGGCCTCCCGATCTGGTGCGCGATCAGCTCGCAGCTTTGCCGGCAGATCGCTTGAAGACTCTCACTGTCAATCTCGGCGCGAACGAGATGAGTACGCTCGCCGATTACCTGCAGCGGCTCGGCCCGGCGGCTCGCACGCGGTTCCTCGAAGCCGTCTCCGTCGATCCCGGTCGCATGCAGACGTTCTCGAAGGCGCATGTCTCCGGGCGGTGCTCGGCAGTCGCGACCAGCTGCAGGCCATCGACATGACACTCGGCTCGGCCGCGGTGCTCGACTGGCCGGTCATCAAGCGCGATGTCAGTCAGGTGATCGCTGGCGACGTGCATCCGCTTTTGCTCTGGGAGACGCACCGGATCGCCGCCGTCATTGGGGCTTTTGCGCTGGTGCTTATCCTCCTGGTGCTTCGCCGCCTGCTCGCCGTTCCCCGCCGGGCTGCCCCAGCCGAGCCCCAGCACTGATGCCACTTTTCACCGTCGAACAGTTGAGCGGCCGGGCCATCGAGGAAGGGCCAATGCTGTTCGCCGTGGCCGTCGCCGCGGCGAACATCCTGAAGGACATCCGCGAGCACATCACCAATACGTTAGGCGGCCGGATGAGCCGCTATGAGGAGTTGGCCGAGGGAACTTTGGCGCGTGCTCTTGCCGATCTGGAGGCCAAGGCCCGCGACGGCGGCTGGGATGGTGTCGTCGGTGTGCGCATCGATCATCCAAAAATTGCCGATGGTGGCGTTTCGGTGGTGGTCTATGGCACGCCGTTCCGCTATGTGGACAAGCGCGCCTAGGACTGTCGCTTGGCGGCCCGAGGCGGTAAACGCCTGCAGGAGAAACGGACCAGAGGGATCATCATGAGGCTCACCGCACCAACCGCGATCGTCTTCTTCCTGTCGCTCTTGCTCGCCGTGCTGGCGCTCATCGCCCATTTCGGCGGCATCGCCATTCCTGTCATCGGCGGCAACACCTTCGTCTCGCTGCTGGTCGCCTATGTGATCCTGCTGCTCGGGAATGTGATCCGAGGGATGTGACCTTGCGGCGTGCAGCCGTCTCGAGGCCGCGCTTATCTCCTGAACCGAATTCACTGGGATGACTCTCGGCTGCGTACGTCGGCGCCACGCCGCGTCTCGAGGCCGTTTACTCTATGCCCGGTTTTGTCGCTCCTGTTGGCATGTGTTTTGCTAGTTTTCTGCATCCCATATGCGGGAACGTGAATCAGGGAGCAGGCAATGGCGGTCATCAACGGTACGAGCGGGTCCAACATTCTTCGTGGAGGTCCGGCTTCCGACATCATCAATGGTCTCGGCGGCGCTGATTTCCTCTACGGAAACGGCGGCAACGAAACCATCAAGGGCGGGTTGGGCAACGACCAGATTTTCGGTGGCGATGGGCGCGACATTCTTTACGGCGATGCCGGCAACGACACCGTTAAGGGTGGGACTGGCAACGATACGATCCTGGGTGGTGCCGCCAACGACACCCTCTCCGGTGATAGCGGTGCCGACAGTGTCCGCGGTGGCTCTGGTAACGACAAGATCAACGGCGGCGACTCGCAAGACACCCTTCTCGGCGAGTCCGGGAACGATCAAATTTTGGGTGGCTCTGGAAACGACCTTATCGTCGGCGGCACTGGTGTCGACGTCATGAACGGTCAAGACGGACGAGACCGCTTCGCGTTCGGCGCGACGGATGCACTTCGAAATACTCTCGGCCAGGTCGATACAATCAACGGGTTTCGTGGCGTGTTCCAGGGCGGCACCGACAAGATCGATCTATCCGGCGTTCCCAACGTCCTGTTTCAGACGATCGACGTAGTTGGTGGCAAGCTCCTGCAATTCACCGCTAACAACGGTGCCGGCCCGCTGAACGAGGTGTTCATTTCAGGAATTGGAGCGATCAACAACGCCGACTTCATCATTTGATCAGCGGCTGAGCTGCGCTAACGAGCCCGGTCAAGAGGGTCCGGGCCCGACCGGTTCTATAGCCGTATATCGTGCGACGCCCGTCAGATCATCTGCCGGACGTCCACGAACCGTCCCGCGATCGCCGCGGCCGCAGCCATCACCGGCGACACGAGGTGCGTACGGCCCTTGTAGCCCTGGCGGCCCTCGAAATTGCGGTTGGACGTCGAGGCGCAACGCTCCTCGGGCTTCAGCTGGTCGGGGTTCATGCCGAGGCACATGGAGCAGCCGGGCTCGCGCCATTCGAAGCCGGCGGCCTTGAAGATCTTGTCGAGCCCTTCCGCCTCGGCCTGCGCCTTCACGAGGCCGGAGCCCGGCACGATCATGGCGCGGAGCGTCGACGCGATCTGCTTGCCGGCGACCACCTTGGCGACCTCGCGCAGGTCCTCGATGCGGCCATTCGTGCACGAGCCGATGAAGATGCGGTCGAGCGCGATGTCGGTCACCTTCGTGCCCGGCGTCAGCCCCATGTACTTCAACGCGTTCCACTTGCTCTCGCGGCGCTTCGGATCGGCGAGGTCGTCCGGGTTCGGCACGATGCCGGCGACCGAAACAACATCCTCCGGCGAGGTGCCCCAAGTGATGATCGGTGGCAGCTTCGCCGCATCGAGCCGGAGCTCTCGATCCCAATGCGCACCGTCTTCGGAGTAGAGTGTCTCCCAATAGATCAGCGCCTCGCCCCAGTGCTTGCCCTTGGGCGAGCGCGGACGGTCCTTGAAGTAGTCGAAGGTCTTGGCGTCGGGCGCCATCAGCCCGGCACGCGCGCCGCCCTCGATCGACATGTTGCAGATCGTCATGCGGCCCTCGATCGAGAGATCGCGGATCGCCTCGCCCGCATACTCGATGACGTAGCCCGTGCCGCCCGCGGTGCCGATTTCGCCGATGATGGCGAGCACGATGTCCTTGGGCGTCACACCTTGCGGCCGTTTGCCGTCGACGGTGACGCGGAAGTTCTTCGATTTCTTCTGGCTCAAAGTCTGCGTCGCCAGCACGTGCTCGACCTCGGAGGTGCCGATGCCGTGGGCCAGCGCGCCGAAAGCGCCATGCGTCGAGGTATGGCTGTCGCCGCAAACGATGGTGGTGCCCGGCAGCGTGAAGCCCTGCTCGGGTCCAACGACGTGGACGATGCCCTGCCGCTTGTCGACCTCGTTGAAGTACTCGACGCCGAACTCGGCGCAGTTATCGGCGAGCGTCTTCACCTGCAGGGCCGATTCCGGATCATCGATCCCCTTGGAACGGTCGGTCGTCGGCACGTTGTGATCGACGACGGCGAGCGTTTTCTCAGGCGCGCGGACCTTGCGGCCGGACATCCGCAAGCCCTCGAAGGCCTGCGGGCTCGTCACCTCGTGGACGAGATGGCGGTCGATATAGATGAGGCAGGTGCCGTCGGCGGCCTCCTCGACCAGGTGGTCATCCCAAATCTTGTCGTAGAGCGTTTTCTTGGCCATGGGTCGGGTTCCGTGCGGGGCGGCTGTCGCCGCAACCATCAAATCCGGCGCCATCAATCGCCCGGATTGGCGCCGGCCGCAAGGGGCCGGGCGTCGCTGGGAATGGGAGCAAGGTGCCGCGTCATGACGAGCGCCGGAATGCCGTCACCCGAACCGCTGCAATCGCCCGTCTTGCCCGTCACGGCAAAGCCCTGGCGCTCGTAGAAACGGATAGCCTCGGTGTTGGCCGGCTCGACCTCGAGGCTCACGGTTTCCAACGCGGAGGAAGTAGCAAGCCCTGCCTCGAGCAGGCGCCGTCCGATGCCCTGTCGTTGAACCTCTGGCAGAACATAGAGCCGATCGAGCTTGAGACCGCCGCCGCAGGCCGTCCCAAGCGACAGCGTGCCGACGATCCATTCGCCGTCGACGGCGACGAGGAACGGGTTGCCGGGGCGATCGAGCCCCTTCGCGAGGCTCTCGATCGAATGCCAGCGGCTTGTGATGTCAGTGACGCGGTCGACGCCATAGATGGCGTCATAGGTGGCATGCCAAGTCACGCCGAGAAGCGCACTGATGGCGGGGAGGTCCTCGTGCCGGGCAGAGCGGATGTATGTGGTCATACTGACCTCCGAAAACACAAAGGGCAGCCCTTCGGCTGCCCTTGCTGAATTCCGTCGCGTCAGAGCAGCCGCTTACTTCTGCTCTTCCGCCGGCTTCTCCTCGCCGAGGTTGACCTCGTGCGCGGTCGCCTCGGTGACGAGCACGCGAGCCTGGCCCATCCAGTCCTCGCGCTCCATGCGTCCGTCGAGGCTCATGGCGTTGTCGACGCGCGCCAGATCTTCATCCGAGAAATTGGCGATCTGCTCGTATTTGGTGACGCCGATCTTGAGCAGGCGCTTCTCGATGTCCTCCGAGATGCCGGTGATCCTCTTCAGGTCATCCGCCTCACCCTTCGGCTTCTTGAAGCCCTTCCAGTTGTCGATGGCCTGGAGCTTCTTGCCGCGCGCGTCGGTGCGCTCGAAGATGCGGGCGGCCTTACCCTTGAGGCCGCGCAGGTAGTAGAGCTTGGCGCGACGGACCTTGCCGCGGCGCACGACCTCGATTGAGTCGACCATCGGTGCATAGAGCGGGAAGACGCGCTCGACGCCCTCGCCGTAGGAGATCTTGCGGACCGTGAAATTGGCGTTGATGCCCTGGCCGGCCCGGCCGATGCACAGGCCCTCGTACATCTGCACGCGGGAATTGTCGCCATCGACGATCTTGACGCCGACCTTGACGGTGTCGCCGGGCTCGAACTGCGGCACTGGGCGCTTCGCAACCAGTTGATCAACCTGCTCTTTTTCGAATTGCTGGAGGATGTTCATTGTCGAGAGACCTTGTTTGCCAGCGCAGAGGAGCAGCGCGCCCGTGAAGGCTTCTGGTGCCAGCGCGGCAGGGTCGAGCGGGATGTCCGCCAGACCCAAGGCCCGCGCCGGAACGGCGCTCATGCAACCCATAATGGGGATTGAGAGGGTTGTAGCGGAAGGCGGGGCGGTTGTCGAGGGCGCGACGCCGGGGCCAAATCGAAGCCGATCTGTCCACTGCAGCTCAAATGCGAACTTGACTGCACCGGCGCAAACTATGGAGAGGATGGTCCGATAACGGACCCATTGCTACAACCAGCGCCCATGATACTGCTAAGTTGAGTGAATTGTACCTGGTTTTCCAACAAGGTTTGCTTGAAACTCTGCAACGTCGATCTCTACGTATCGCCACCCCATCGGATCCACACCAGAGCGCAGGGAGAACATGAGCTCGTATGGCTTCGGGGCACCACTCTCGTCGAAGATTTTGCGTCTGACGACCATGGGCGTCTTGCTTGTGCGGTCAAAAAAGACGTCTGAAACAAACAGTGCCGCACGATACTCTTGCTGATTTGAGAATTGCGCGTGTTTAATGTAAACCTCACGCCAGCGTTCGTCCCCAAATGGTCGCGGATGATTGTCGATGTCATAGTATTCGACAGCACCGTGACTGAAGATGCGTTCGCCTTTCTCGGGATTGAAGCCGTAGAATTCGTGCAGGAACCGGTCGAACATCACGAAACAGTCGGTGTCGAGCTCGACCGCGAATCTGGCGTCACCAATGGCACGCTGCGACTTCACCGTACTCACGCAAAAGACGAAATACTGCTGTAGATAGTCTTCGGACGGCTGAATGCTCTGACACTGAAACTCGATACCGTTGAAACTTGCAGTTGGAAGCTTCGCAACAATACGACGGGGTACCTTCGTCAGGGAAACTAACGGAACCCTCGCCTGCATCGACACGGCCTGTCGCATCAGCTTCCAACTTTGTGTACTTAGTCAATTCGTAGAACCGAAAGACACCTAGTGATACTTCTTGGGCGATTTCGTGATTTGGAACGAACTTGTAGAGTAGCATATGTGCCATTTAATTCTTTTATGAATCATTTATTTGCTTGGATACAGACAAATCGAACGATTGAAGCACGGCAATTCCAAATCACGAGCGGACATCTTGAGAAGATTAGGTCAAGTTGCAATCGGGGCAGCCTGGCCCAAGTCAACGAGGGGCGGTGCGCCGACGTCAGCTCAATTCACTAAGCTGCAGTTCCAAACTGATAAACCGATGAAAGTACACCCTCACCCACCCTCCAACCGCTTCCTCAAAAACTCCATCGTCCGTCCCCACGCCAGCTCCGCAGCTGCCTTGTCATAGCGCGCGGCGTTGGTGTCGTTGTTGAAGGCGTGCTGGGCGCCCGGGTACATGTGCAGTTCGTAGGATTTTCCGGCGGCCTTCAGCGCCGTCTCGAAATCCGCGATGCCCGCGTTGATGCGGTCGTCCTTGCCGGCGTAGTGGAGCATCAACGCGGCGCCGATGCCGGGCACGCGATCGGCGGTCGGCTGGCGGCCGTAATAGGCAACGCCGGCGTCGAGCTTGTCGGCGTGGGCCGCCATCTGATTGACCATGCCACCGCCCCAGCAGAAGCCGACGGCGCCGGTCTTGCCCGTGCTCTCGGGGATCGAGCGGGCGAAATCGACACCGGCCACCAGCCGGGCAATCGCCGCCTTCTGGTCGAGCTTGCCGATGAGATCGCGCGCCTTGTCCTCATCCTCCGGCGTGCCGCCTTCCGGTGTCAGCACATCCGGCGCGATGGCGATGAAGCCCTCGAGCGCGATGCGGCGCGCCACGTCCTTGATATGCGGGTTGAGGCCCCGGTTCTCGTGCACGACGATGACCGCCGGTCGCTTCGCGCCTTCCTTCGACCACACGAGATAGGCGCGCACGTCACCTGCCGGGCTCGGATAGGCCTGCGAGGCAGTGGCAAGCCGGGGATCGTCGTCGGCGACGAGCGCGGCTTGCGCATAGTCGTTGGCGAGCACACCGAGCATCGTCGATGCCGCCGCAGCACCCCCGGCGAGCAGCGCCAGCCGCTCCATGAAGGCGCGCCGGGACAACTGGCCATGCGTGAAGGCGTCGTAGAGATTGATGATATCCTGGCTCAAGGGCATGGGCGTCTCTCCCGGCGATCCAAACGGCTTCGGATGAGTTTATGCCAAACGACTACGGCTGCCCCGCGGCGCCGGATCACCTAGTGGCCCGTCGCGCCTAAATCGCATCATGGCCGCGAGCGCGTTCGATTTAGGCGCGACATAAGGGCCACTAGAGCGGGTTCAGACCGACCGGAATCAAGAACCCGCTCTAGATTCTTGATTTTGAGCACGTTCTTACGGCGAACCGGTCTCCACTTCGCCTGAACGTACTCTAGCAAGTCCATAGGCTTAGTGTGGCGTTCATCGCGCCTTAGTTGACACGAGCCTAGCCGAAGCACTGGTCAACTAAGGCGCGACGCCACACTGCGCTCGAAAGCCCCGCTCGCGAGCGCCACGCCGCCGCTGACGATGGCGATGCCGGCAATGGTACCCCAGCCGATCGTCTCGCCCAGCATCGGCACGGCCATCAGCGCCACGATTCCCGGAATAAGCGAGACGAAGGCGGCCGCGCGCGAGGCGCCGAGCTGCCCGACACCATAGCCGAACAACGTCATGGCGATGAGACCGGCGACCACGCCCTGCACGAGCGCCTGCAGCAGAACCTCACCGAGCGACGCCTCGAGGATGCGCGAGGGCGCGCCGAGCCCGAGTGCGGCGAGATCGAGCGCGAACGCGACGGTCGAGACGATGGCGGTTGCATGCAGCGGCGAGACGCCCGCCCGCTTCATGGTGATGGTGTAGATCGCCCAGATGAAAGCCGCTGCCATCAGCACGAGATAGCCGTGCCATTGCTCGTGTGCGCCGGCCAGCGCACTGAACAGGCCGAGCAGCCCGACTCCCGAGACGATCAGCGCGAAACCGGCGATGCGCGCGCGCGAGAAGGCTTCGCCCAGCACGTAGCCGGAGAGGATCGCCGCGAACATCGGCATGGTGCCCGAAAGCATGGCGCCCGCATTGGCGGCCGGCGACCACTTCATGCCGATGCCGATGAGGATCTGGAAGGGGAGGCCCGCGCCGAAGGCCATGAGCAGCGTGCCTGTCCAGCCCATGGCGCCGGCCTTGAGGCCGTGTTTCAGGAGCACGGGCAGCAGCACGATCGCCGGCACGCCGTAGCGGAACAGCGCCAGGTCGAAAGCCGTCATCGACGTCTTGAGGGCATGGCTGGTGACGACGGTCCAGGCGCTCCAGAGGATGACGGTCAGCAGCATTGCGCCACGGCCGATCCAAGGGGATTGGCCGGCTATGAGCAGAAGAATCTTCTTCGCGTGGCGCCGCCGAAATGGTGCTCATGCTGTTTCCATGGCATAGGCAGTTGCCGATGTCTCGGCGCCGGACGGCGAACAGGCATGCGGCTTTGTCGCCTTCCCGAAGGGCGGCTCGCGGGCTGGAGGCGAGCGATGAACAAGAATCGATCGCACCATCCTCATCACCGGCGCTTCCTCCGGCATCGGGCTTGCTTCGGCGACCCTGTTGAAATCGCGCGGGTGGCGGGTGCTGGCGACCGCGCGCAAGCCGACTGACCTCGAGCGACTGAAGGCGCTCGGTTGTGAGGCGCTGCCGTTGGAATTGGCAGACCCGGCGTCGATCGCAGCCTGTGCGGAGGCGGCGCTGAAATTGACGGATGGCAGACTGTTCGCGCTGTTCAACAACGCAGCCTACGGCCAGCCGGGCGCCGTCGAGGATCTGACGGTCGACGTTCTGAAGGCGCAGTTCGAGGTCAACCTGTTCGCCTGGCACGATCTGACGCGACGGATCATTCCAGCGATGCGGGCCAACGGGAGCGGGCGTATCGTGCAATGTTCGAGCGTGCTCGGCTTCATCTCGCCGCCCTGGCGAGGCGCCTACAATGCCTCCAAACACGCGTTGGAGGCGCTATCGGATTCGATGCGCTTCGAGCTGGAAGGCTCTGGCATCACCGTCTCGATCATAGAGCCGGGCCCGATCGAGACGCGCTTCGTCGCCAATGCGATCGAGATGTTCAAGCGCAATGTCGGCTTCGAGGGGTCAGTGCACCAGACAGAGTATCGCCGTCGCCTCGCCGCCATGGAGGCGGGCGGCAAAAAGTCCGGCAAGCTTCCGCCGGAGTCGGTGGCGTGGAAATTGGTCCACGCCGTCGAGAGCCCGCGACCGAAGGTGCGCTATCGCGTGACGACGCCGACGCATCTGGCGGCGCTCGGCAAACGGTTTCTGCCGCCGTCGCTCATGGATTGGCTCGTCCGGAACGGCTGACCGCAATCGCGATCAAGCGAGCGGCGGCCTTACCCTCACGCTGCCTGCTTCTGACGGAGCGTCTCGCCGCGATAGCTCAGTGCCTCGGCGATGTGGGCGCGCGAGACGCCTTCGGCGCCGTCGAGATCGGCAAGCGTCCGGGCGACGCGGAGCGTGCGGTGGTAGCCGCGCGCGGTCAGCCCGATCTGGGCGGCCGCCTCGCTGAGGAGCGCCTTGCCCGCTGCGTCGGGCTTGGCGATCTCCTCGAGCAGCGCGCCACCGCATTCCGCATTCGAACGCAGGTGCTTGACGCCCAGCCTTGCGAACCGCTCCCGCTGGCGGTCCCGGGCGGCGACAACACGCGCGCGAACGATGGCGCTGTCTTCCGCAGGCGCGGGCAGCGCCAAATCGGCCGCCGTCACCGCCGGAACCTCGATCTGGATGTCGATACGGTCGAGGAATGGCCCAGAAAGCCGCGACTGATACTGCTCGGCGCAGGCCTTGCCGCGCGCGCAGGTGAAGCCCGGATCAAGGGCTTTTCCGCAGCGACATGGGTTCATCGCCGCGACGAGCTGGATGCGCGACGGGTACGTGATCCGGTGATTGGCACGCGCGATGACGGTCTCACCCGCCTCGAGCGGCTGACGCAGGGAATCCAGCACCTGTGGCGTGAACTCCGGCAGCTCGTCGAGAAACAGCACGCCTCGATGCGCGAGCGAAACCTCACCCGGCCGTGGACGCGAGCCGCCGCCGACCAAGGCCGCCATGCTCGCGGAATGATGGGGTGCGCGGAACGGCCGCCGCCGCGAAAGCTTGCCGCCCATCAGCTCGCCGGCAAGTGATTGAATCTGGCTGACCTCCAGCATCTCGGAAGGCGTCATCGGCGGCAGGATCGAGGGCAGCCGTGCCGCGAGCATGGTCTTGCCTGCGCCGGGGGGGCCGATCATCAGCATGTTGTGACCACCGGCCGCCGCGATTTCGAGCGCGCGCTTGGCCGATTCCTGGCCTTTGACGTCCTTCAGATCGGGTAGCGGTTCGGTATCCTCCGAGAACGCCGCCTCCGGTCGCCGGAGCGATTGCAGCCCCTTGAAGTGATTGATGAGCGAGAGCAGATGCGGCGCCGCCAGTATCTCCATGTCCGGCGAGGCCCAGGCCGCCTCTGCGCCGACGCCCTCGGGACAGATGAGGCCCTTTCCCATGGCATTGGCGCCGATGGCCGCCGGCAAGGCGCCGACGATCGGCGCGATGCTGCCGTCGAGCGCGACCTCACCGACAGCGCAGTAGCCGTCGACCTGCACCTGCGTCAGCACCCGCAACGATACCATCAGCGCCAGTGCGATCGGCACGTCATAGTGGCTACCTTCCTTGGGCAGATCGGCCGGCGCCAGATTGATGGTGATGTGCTTGCCACCCGGCAGTCCGAGCCCCATGGCATGAAGCGCCGAGTAGACCCGCTCGCGGCTCTCGGCCACCGCCTTGTCCGGCAGGCCGACGATGGCGAAAGCCCTTCATGCCCGAGGAGATCTTGGCCTGGACGCTGACCGGCCGCGCCTCGACGCCGACAAAGGCAACTGTGCTGATCTGACCGAACATGCCTAGCCCCTGGCGGTACGCTCACAGACCCTATGGCCGGATGCGGATCAATGTCAAGAACAATTACGTGAACATCACGTTTGATAGATCAGCCCCACGACCGCCAACAGCAGTACGCCGATCAAGATCGCGTCCGGCCATGACCAGCTTCGGGCAATCCAGCCGGGGATCGCCACGTCGCCCAGAAGCGGCGCCATCCGTGCGAGCCAGAGGGCCACGAGCATGATCCAGGCGAGGATTCCGAGCGTGATCAACAGCGCCTCGGTTTCGCTGCGCCCGCCCGGCGGCAAAGTCATGATCACGATCACCACCGGCAGCATCGCGGTGACGGCATAGACCAGCATCGCGAGGCCGGAGCGCAGGAGAAATCCAGCTCCGCCCTTCGGGTGCCGCATCAGGTAGCGAATGGTAACGACGAGTTCGATGACGGTGAACACCGCCGATACCAAAAGCATCAGGACGTTGAAGGTTTCCATAGCGAACCGGTACCCACTTCGCCTGAACGTGTTTCTTGGCTTGGCGCACGTTCTGCGGCGAACCGGCACCCACTTCGCCTGAACGTGTTTCTTGGCTTGGCGCACGTTCTGACGGCGAACCGGCACCCACTTCGCCTGAACGTGTTTCTTGGCTTAGCGCACGTTCTGCGGCGAACCGGCACCCACTTCGCCTGAACGTGCGCTACCGCCTCGCCTCGATCGCATCCCAGATCAGCGATCCGATGTCTTTGCCGCCGAATCGCTTCACCTCGCGAATGCCGGTGGGCGACGTCACGTTGATCTCGGTGAGATAGCCACCAATGACATCGATGCCGACGAAGATGAGGCCGCGCTTCTTCAGCTCCGGCCCGAGCTGCGCGCAAATCTCGTGCTCGCGATTGGTGAGCTCGGTCGGCACCGGCTTGCCGCCGACATGCATGTTGGAGCGCGTCTCGTGCTCGGCCGGCACGCGGTTGATGGCGCCGGCGACCTCCCCGTCGACGAGGATGATGCGCTTGTCGCCCTGCCGCACCTCCGGCCGGTATTGCTGCACCATGAAGGGCTCGCGGAACACGGTCTGGAACAGCTCGACGAGCGAGCCGAGATTGGTGTCATCGGCCTTGATGCGGAACACACCCGCGCCGCCATTGCCATAAAGCGGCTTGACGATGATATCGCCGAACTCGCGGCGGAAGGCTTCCACGTCTTCGCGCGCGCGGGTGACCATGGTCGGCGGCATCAAGTCCTGGAACTCGAGCACGAAGACTTTCTCCGGCGCGTTGCGGACGCTCGCTGGATCGTTGACCACGAGGGTTTTCGGATGGATGTGCTCCAGCAAGTGAGTCGTCGTGATGTAGCCCATATCGAAGGGCGGGTCCTGGCGGAGCCACACCACGTCATAGGTCGCAAGATCGACGACTTGCGTCTCGCCAAGCGTGTAGTGCGCGCCGAATTTCTCCTCGACGCGGATCGGCGCGCCACGCGCCTGCAATCGGCTGCGGTCGAGCGTCAGGTTCTCCGGCACATAGTAGAACAGCTCGTGACCCCGGCGTTGGGCCTCGAGCAGAAGCGCGAAGGACGAATTGCCCTTGATATCGACGCGCTCGATGGGCTCCATCTGGAAGGCGACTTTGAGGCTCATTTGGGTTCCATCCGTTGCTTTGACCGCTATCCAGACCCCGCCGGATTAGGACTGTCAAATGCCGGCGAACGATGCGAGAGATCGGCCGATGACGACAGACCCGCAAACCCATGCGCTGAGGCCTCCGCGCACGATCGACATCTTCGTGCCGCCCAATCCCTCGCCCTGGCTCATCAAGGCGCTGGTGCCGGTCAATCGGGTGCTCTGCCTCGGCGGTGTGCCGGGGCTGCGCTCTACGCCGTCATCGGCCGGCTGCCGGGCATCCGGGGCTTGGCGGACATTCGTTCGATTGATTTTCCGGAAGAGGACGAGGCGCGGCTTCGTGCGTCACTCAGCCCGCGAAATGCAACCTTCGTGACGCCGAACCATCCCGAGTTCTTCACCGACTGGATGCTCGACAAGGAAGTTGCTCGCGCGCACCGGGCCGCTCGCCGCCTGCTGGGCAACGAACGGAATCGTCAACGGCATGGGCGCGCTCGCGCAGAAGTTCTGGCTCAAGAACAATCTCATTGCGCAGATCCCCGGCGCTGGCGGCGGACCGGCCAAGGCTGCACTCGTTGCCTGGGCCGCCAAGGGCCACGGCGTGCTGCTGCATCCCGAAGGCACCGTCGGCTGGCATGGCGATACGATCGGGCGGCTCTATCCGGGCGCCATCGAGATGGCAGCCGCGGCATATGCTACGATCCGAGGAAGCGGTGGGCAGGGCCGCGCACTCGTTCAACCCATCGTCTGGAAGCTCGTATTCCTGAGTGATGCCACGGACGGGCTCGATCGCGAGCTTCGGCATGTCGAGCAGAAGCTCGATCTTCCGATGCGATCCGCGCCGCTGGCTGAACGCATTCTCGGCGCCTATCGCGGTCTTCTCGAGCGGGCCGGCGAGAAGTGGGGTGTCGCGCCACTGAAAGATGAGGCCTTCGACCGGCAGCAGCGCCATGTCCTCAACGGTCTCGCAGACCGGCTGCGCGCGGCGCTCGCCATCGACGTCGCGACGGACCTCGCGGGCGATACCGATCCCGAGCCGCGCATGCGGCCGCTGATGCGTGCCGCCGAGCGCGCGCATGCGGCAGCCGGACGGTGTCGCCGAGGACAAGCGCGCCGAGGTCAAAGGCCTCACCGAAGATATCCGCAAGACCCTGCGCTTCCGGCCGTGCCTTTATCCCGGGAGCGGAGCTGACGCAGGAGCATCTGGCCGAGAACATCAAGCGGCTGCGCGGCGACTATTGCAGCACGTCGTTCGCCGACCGCTTCGACAAAATGGTGCCGCGTCCGGCCGCGCCGCGCATCGCCCACATCCGTGTGCCAGAGGCCGTGGATGTGGGGGCGAAGTTGGGTGCGGCAGGCGAATTGAGCGAGGCCCAAGCCGACGAACTCGTCGATCGGTTGAAAGCGCGGATGCAGGCGGCGCTGGATGGGATCAATGAAATGGTGCATGCGACGCCGCGCACCAAGAATGCCGCCAATCCGCTTTACCGATAGCACCTGATGATCCACGCCGCATCACGCTTGACGACTCGCGGCTGCCCCTCACCCTTCCCTCTCCCCGTACGCTGCGCTACGGGGAGAGGCAGGCTGGCGCTGCGCCCGCCTCACATGTCAGGGACGGACGATGCGTCCGCCTCTCCCCGCTTGCGGGGAGAGGGAAGGGTGAGGGGCGGCCACAAGGGCGGTCGTTGCCACGGCCGACTAAGCGCTTACCCCACCCACATATCATCCGGCACGCCGAACGCATCCTGCAGATGCTGGGGCCAGCGGCCCGGCGCCAGCATGACAACATCGAAGCAAGGGTCGTAGCGGGCGTATTTCGGGCGGTGGCCGAGCCAGAATTGCGCGGCGCGGATGATCCGGCGTTGCGCCCTGGGCGTGACCGAGAAGGCCGCCTCGTCGAGCGTCGCGCGGCGCTTCACCTCGACGAAGGCGAGGCGGTTGCCGCGACGGGCCACGATGTCGAGCTCGCCGACCGGCGTCTTGTAGCGGCGCGAGAGGATGCGATAGCCCTTGGCGCGGAGCAGCAGCGCCGCGATGGTCTCGGCGCGCAGGCCGATACGGAAGCGGCGGCGGCGCTCGTCGCGCGATTTCGCATCCGCCGTCACGTCTCGCCCTCGGTGCGCCGCGCGATGGCCAGCGCATAGACCCGCTTCTTGGGCACGCCGAGTTGCTCGGCCACGGCATCGACCGCGTCCTTGGTGCGCATGGTCTTGAGCGCGTCGACCAATAGTCGCGGAAATCTGCTCATCGGTCGCCGCCACAGCCTCACCCGCACCGATGACGATGACGCACTCGCCCTTGGGCTCCGCCTCGCGGTAGCGCAGCGCCAACTCGCCGAGCCGGCCGCGCACGGCCTCCTCGTGCAGCTTCGTCAGCTCGCGCGCGACGACCGCAGGCCGGTCGCCGAGCAAGGCCAAGAGATCGTCGCAGCGCCTCGCCCAGCCGCTGCGGCGCCTCGAACAACACGAGCGTCGCCGGAATGGATCGGAGCGCCTCGATGCGCTCGCGGCGCTGGCCCTGCCGGGCGGGCAGGAAACCGCGCGAAATGGAAGCTGTCGGTCGGCAGCCCGGCGACCGTTAGAGCCGCGAGCACGGCCGAAGGCCCCGGCAGCGCCGTCACCGCGTGTCCCGCCTCGATGGCGTCCCGCACGAGCTTGTAGCCGGGATCGGAGACGAGCGGCGTGCCGGCATCCGAGATCAGCGCCACGCTCTTGCCCCGGGCCAAAGCGTCGAGAATGCGCGGCCGCTCGGCCTCCGCGTTGTGCTCGTGATAGGAGCGAAGGGCGCGCCGGATGCCGTAGCGGTCGAGCAGCTTCTGGCTCTGCCGCGTGTCCTCGCAATAGACGAGGTCCGCGTTGGCCAGCATCGCCACCGCCCGGAAGGTGATGTCGCCCAGATTGCCGATCGGCGTCGCGACGAGATGCAATCCGGCCGGCACGGGCGCGGCAAGCAGGCGCTCGATCTGTTGCCCGGCTGCACGCAGGATCGCCGCATGCCCCGATGGCTGCTCGCTATCCGCCATACGTACGTGGTTTCCCTGCTACATCGGCGCCGTGGATGGGGGATGTTACACGCTTGCACAATTGTTGCGAATCCGCCTCTATGCGGGTGTATGGCGAGAGATTTTCCGATGGCGGACGAAGTGACCGCCTCGCCGCCCGAGAGTGACCGATCGATTGGCGCGGGGAAAATGAGCAGGCGCGGTCTCCTCCTCGGGAGCAGCTCGATGCTGCTGGCCGGCTGCAGCGGCGGAGGGGCGCAGCAATCCGCTCGCCTCGTTCACCCAATCCGCGCAGCCGCTGACGACCGCCACCACGACACCGCCCGGCGAGGTGATCAAGGTCGCCATGCTGCTTCCGCTTTCCGGCGGAGGCAATGCCGGCAAGCTTGCGCTGGATCTGAAGCAGGCGGGCGAGCTGGCGCTGTTCGAGATGAACCGCCCGGACATCCAGCTTCTCGCCAAGGATACGCTCGGGACTCCCGACGGCGCCCGCGCAGCGGCGACGGCCGCATTGGCGGAAGGCGCCGAGCTCATCATCGGTCCTCTGTTCGCGGCCGAGGTGCAGGCCGTCTCGCAGGTCGCAAGCGGGGCGCGCGTTCCCGTCATCGCCTTCTCGAGCGATCGCAAGATGGCCGGCAACGGCACCTATCTCCTGAGCTTCCTGCCCGGCGACGACGCGCGCCGCGCGGTCACGCATGCGGCCGGTGCCGGCCTGGCACCGATGGCGGGCCTCATCCCGGCGACGCCCTTCGGCGACGTCATCGAGACGATGTTTCGCGACACGGCCAACCAACTCGGCTTCAAGGTCGCCGTGGTCGAGCGCTATCCGCTCGATCAGGGCGCGATGGTCGGCCCGGTGCAGCGGCTCAGTGCCGAGATCGCGAGCGTCGCCCGCTCCAAGAAGGCGATCCGCGCCTTGCTGGTGCCGGGCGGCCAGGAGGTTCTGCCGACCTTGGCGCCGATGCTCGCCTATCACCAGATCGGCGCCATGAGCGGCGTGCAGCTTCTGGGCACCAGCGGTTGGGACTATCCGACGGTCACCCAGGAAGCGGCTCTCCAGGGCGCCTGGTTCGCGGCGCCCGATCCGACGGGGTGGGCGGGTTTCACGCAACGCTACGCGAAAACCTTCAATGCCTCGCCGTCCCGCATCGCGAGCTTGGCCTACGATGCGGTGAGCCTCGCCATAGCCACCGCCGCCGGCACCCGCGACCAGCGCTTTTCGCAAGGGTTGCTGACACGTCCGAGCGGCTTTGCCGGCGTCGACGGCCTGTTCCGCCTGCGGCCCGACGGCACTTCCGAGCGCAGCTACGCCATGCTCGGCATCAATCAGGGCGGGATCGGCGTGGTCGACCCGGCGCCGAGCGCGTTCGGCGCGGCGGGGTATTGAGGCAGGCGGTCATAGGCCTCGCGAACTCTGCGCACATTATCCGAGTATCGGCCCCATTCGCAGGGGCGAGCCTGGCGCGTCTCGGCGAAATGCTGGGCAAGCCGCACTCCCGTCTTGCCGCAGGCGATATGCCCGCTGTAAGCCGGCCCTCCCCTTTGGGAGGAGGGTGGCGCGAATGCGCCGGGAGAGGGGTTGAGTAGAGCACAATCCCTCAAGCACATTATTACATACTCCCAGTGCACCGAGGGTGCGGCGCAACGCTCAACCCCTCTCCCGCCTGCCGGCACCCTCCCCCCAAAGGGGAGGGCGGACGATCGTGAGGACTTCGCACTGGGTTTAGATTGTGCTGGTGGGCATATCGACTTTGAGGCGGTCAGTAGACCAGCTTGACATCGCCGACAGCTCAAAAGGGGAGCACCATGCCGCCAATGCCGCCCGTGCTGTCCCCGTCGAACTCATCAGGCTCTGTGTCGATGCCTGCGAGGTCGAAGAACAACTGCCCCACCGTCGGGAGAACAGTGTCGCCCGTCCCTCGGTTGACGACGTGGTAACGTCCGCCGCGACGCGCCTCGAGAATCCATTCAGATCCGTCCCTAACACCCAAATATCCTGCGCTGACCCACAACGTCTCGAGTTGCCAAAACTTGATGCTCTCCAGCCGATCGAGCACGGCTTTGTTCTGGGCCGGTGTCAGGACCTTGGTAATGCGATCAGCGGCTGGTCCTGGCTGGCCTCGCGACGCATCGTCCGGATTCATCATCACGGACTTGAGACTGTAAACGTCGCCGTGCCGGCTGATGCGCACGGAAATCGACCAGAAATGAGCGAGCGCCAAGAACCGATAGACCTCATCGCCGTCGAGCTCACCACACGAGAGTGACGGCTCCGCCATTGCTGCGAGTTGGTTCGAGTACCACTGTCTGAAATCCAGATCGGCGCCCTCATATCGCGCTGCAGCGAATGTCCCCACCGGAAAGTAGTGAGCATCCTGCGTCTCGGGGCACGTCGCGGCGACTGGCCTACCAAGTTGCGCGTGGGCAGGCTTGACACATGTGAAGAGCATAACAGCGGCGATCAATCCGAAGCAGGTCGCGTAGATCACTTTGTAAATTCTCTGCACGCAATCCTCCTGCTCACATGGAACACCGGAGCAGCCCGCCCCTTCACGGCATATCGAAAAACTCCGGCCCCGAACCGGCGATCTTCGGATCGGGCCTGCCCACCACCTTCGCCTCCTTCCCCTCGTAGTCGAGCTTCGAGAGGATGAGCTGGTGCACCGCCAGTCGCGCGCGCAGCTTGTCGTTGGCGCGGATGACCGTCCAGGGTGCCTTCTCGGTGTGGGTCGAGGCGAACATGCGCTCCTGCGCCTCGGAATACTCGTTCCAGAGCTCCATGCCCTTCAGATCGATGTCGGTGAGCTTCCACTGCTTCAGGGGATCGTGGCGGCGCGAGTGGAAGCGCTTCAGCTGCATCTCGCGGCCGATGGTCAGGAACAGCTTGAAGAGCTTGACGCCGTCGCGGACGAGCATGCCCTCGAAGGCGGGCGCCTCCTTGAGGAAGGCCGCGTGTCTGCTCGGGTGTGCAGAAGCCCATCACCGGCTCGACGCCGGCGCGGTTGTACCAGGAGCGGTCGAACATCACGAGATCGCCGGCCGTCGGCATGTGGGGCACGTAGCGCTGGAAGTACCATTGCCCGCGCTCGGCCTCCGTCGGCTTCGACAGCGCGACGGCGCGCGCATGGCGCGGATTGAGGTGCTGCATGAAGAGGCCGATGACGCCGCCCTTGCCGGCCGCGTCCCGCCCCTCGACGACAATGACGACGCGATCGCCGTTCTTCTGCATCGAGCGCTGCAGCTTCATCAGCTCGATCTGCAGCGGCGCGATCTCCTTGAGGAAGGTCTTCTCTTTGAGCCGCTTGTCGTAGGGAAAGCCGCCGGAGGCTAAGCGCGCCATCGTCGACCCAATCGGGAAGCTCCGGGTCCTCGATGTCGAACTTGGCGAGCGGCGCCCGCTTGCTGGATTCCGGAGCCTTGGTGGCGGTCTCGGATTTGGATTTCTTCACGGCGATCGATCCTCTTGTTCCTACCCGAAGGCCAGCCACAGTCCCTTGCTCCGGTCTCGGATGGTTTGTGGCTGCAAGGGTTCCATACGACCGGGCAGACGGCAAGCGGCTCGACGGCGGCACCCATTCCCGGTGTAGGGCGTCACGGGTCGCGCCGTGCGGCCACGATCACCGGAGCAGCCTGGCCTCAATGCCAACATATCGACGCCTTGCCAGCTTCGTCTCGATAGCGGGTCTGGCCATCGCCGCTTGCGCGCTTGTCCGCAGTGGCGATCTGGCGCCGCTGACGGCTCTACTGCTGTGGACTGGATCGGCCGTCATCGTGACATGGCTGCTGACCTCGAGCGAAGCTGTTTCGTCGGACCGCCTTCCCGCTCAGAGCCGATCCGACCAGTCGCCAAGCGCCGAGACGCTGATGGCCGCACTCCCCGGTCCCTCCATTCTGGTTTCACCCGACGACACGATCCTCGCCTTCAACAGCGCGGCTAGAAAGCTGATCGGTGGATTGCAAAAAGACCTTCCGCTCACAGTCGCCACGCGGCATCCCGATCTGCTAGGGGCCATCCGGCACGTCCGCGCATCGGGCGCAGCACAGCACCTCCAGTACGAGGAGCGAGTCCCAATCGAGCGGCGTATTGAAGCCGTGGTAGCGCCGGTCGGCGACACGACTCCCGCCCATCTCATCATCGCGTTGAGCGATTTGACCGAGGTCGCCCGCACCGAACAAATGCGGGCCGACTTCGTCGCCAACGCGAGCCACGAGCTCAGAACCCCGCTCGCGGCCCTCAAAGGCTCGATCGAGACGCTCCAGGGCCCGGCACGCGAGGATCCAGCCGCCCGCGAGCGCTTTCTTGAACGTCATGGCGAGCCAGGCCTCCCGCATGACGCGGCTCATCGATGATCTCATGTCACTCTCCAAGATCGAGATGCGGGAGCATTTGGCGCCCGACGGCGCCGTCGATGCCAACATGATCGTGCGAAGCACGGCGGAGCAGCTCGAGACGCTCGCGAAGGAGGCCGGCGTGCGCATTGAGATCGAAAATGGATCGGCGCCCGTGATGGTTCGCGGCGACGCCGAGGAGCTCGAACAGGTCGTGCAAAACCTCGTCCAGAACGCGATCAAATACGGACGCCAAGGCGGATACGTCCGGATCGACATCGAGCGGCGCGGCGGTCGGATCACCATCCGCGTTGCCGACGACGGACCCGGCATCGCCGCCGAGCATCTGCCGCGATTGACCGAGCGATTCTACCGCGTCGATGCGCCGGCGAGCCGAAGCCGCGGTGGAACGGGCCTCGGCCTCGCAATTGTCAAACACATCATCAACCGCCACCGGGGTGAGCTCGTCATCACCTCGGAGCCTGGCAAGGGTTCGGTTTTTTCGGCTGTACTACCCGCCGCATGAGCCATCATCATCCGCAAATGCTCCCGGCAGGCAGATCTGCTAGCTTGCGCTGCAACCACGGGCGGCAATGAGAGCCTGGAGAGACCCTTGACCATCGAAGTCAAAGTCGCGACGAAACCCTCCAGCCAAGTGACGGACACGGCGCTGGCCCCAAAGGTCGTCGCACGCAACGTCAACGTTCACTATGGCGACAAGCATGCGCTGAAAGACGTCAGCGTCGACGTGCCCCAGCGAAGCGTCATGGCCTTCATCGGCCCGTCCGGCTGCGGCAAGTCGACGTTTCTCAGATGCATCAACCGGATGAACGACACCATCCCGATCGCTCGTGTAACCGGCAAGATCACCATCGACGGCGCCGACATCTACGATTCCAAGCTCGACGTCGTGCAGCTTCGCGCCCGCGTCGGCATGGTGTTTCAAAAGCCGAACCCGTTCCCGAAGTCGATCTACGAGAATGTCGCCTACGGCCCGCGCATCCATGGGCTCGCCGCCGGACAAAGCGGAACTCGATTCCAATCGTCGAGGCCAGTCTCAAGAAGGCTGGGCTGCTTGGACGAGGTGAAGGACCGGCTGGGAGACTCTGGCACCAGCTTTCCGGTGGCCAGCAGCAGCGGCTTTGCATCGCGCGCGCGATCGCCGTCGGACCCGAGGTGATTCTGATGGACGAGCCCTGCTCGGCGCTCGATCCGATCGCCACCGCCCGCATCGAGGAGCTGATCGACGAGCTCCGCGCCAACTACACGATCATCATCGTCACGCATTCGATGCAGCAGGCGGCCCGCGTTTCCCAGCGTACGGCGTTCTTTCATCTGGGCCATCTCGTCGAGGAAGGCGAGACGTCCGAAATCTTCACCAACCCGCACGACAAACGCACGCAGGATTACATCACCGGCGTGAGAGTTCAACAGAGACGTTAGGCGAAGTCACCGGTTCGCCGGAGATCAGAGCCAAAGCCTCGAGTGCACCTTCTTTAAGGAGACCCAGAAATGGCATCGCAATCCCACATCGTCTCCGCCTACGAGGCCGAGCTTGCCGAGCTGGACAGCAAGATCGCCCATATGGGCGGCCTGACTGAACAGCAACTCGCCAGCGGCTTCGATGCACTGGTCAAGCGCGATCCGGGCCTGGCGACGCGCATCATCGCGACCGACCAGACCATCGACACCTACAATCGGGAGATCGAGGAGAAGGCCATCCTCATCATCGCCCGTCGCCAGCCGATGGCAGTCGATCTGCGGCAGATCATGGCGGCGATGAAGGTCGCAAACGATCTGGAGCGCGTCGGCGACCTCGCGAAGAACATCGCCAAGCGCGCGCTCGCCCTCGTCTCCGAGCAGCATCCGAAGTCGCTTATGGTCGGGCTGGCGGCCAGATGGTCGAGCGCGCGCTCCGCCAGTTGAAGGACGTGCTCGACGCCTATGCCGAGCGCGATGCCGAGAAGGCGCTCGCCGTCTGGAGCAACGATGCCGAGATCGACGCGCTCTATAATTCCGTCTTCCGCGAGCTCCTGACCTACATGATGGAGGACCCTCGCAACATTGGCCTGTGCACGCATCTGCTGTTCGGCGCCAAGAACATCGAGCGCATCGGCGATCACACGACCAACATGGCCGAGACGGTCTACTATCTCGTCAAGGGCACGCCGCTGACCGATGACCGGCCGAAAGGCGACAACACCAGCTCGACGGTCATCGAGCCCAAGCGCGGCTGAGCGCGGCGGCAAATGACGGCCAAGGTGCCTATCGTCGAGGACGAGGCGGACAATCCAAAATGAAAGTGCCGGGACCCGCCCCGCCCGGCTCCCGGCACTTCCCCCCACAGCGATCAAAGCCCCCTTTGATCTCTGTCTACCCCTCGAAACTCATCAGCCCGTTGCCGTCTTGATCATCGGCAGCGGACGCTGCTCGCGGCGCCGCGGCTGAGCCGGCTGGAAGGCGCGGCGGGCGTGGAACTCGCAATAGGGCAAGCCCCGTCATGCGATCATGGCCGCAGAAATGGAAATCCTCGTGCTGGGGATCGCCGATCGGCCAGCGGCAGCTCGCCTCGACCAGCGATTGAATGGATTTGCGCTCCGCCATCGGGATCACGAGCTCCTCGACTTCCCGGAACACGGCCGCATCGGCCGCATCCATCTCCGCTGGGAAGAGATCGCGCCCGGGCGACTGCGGCTGGAACCGCAGGAGGCGCTGGCGTTTGTTGGTGCGCGCCACCGAGCGGCGCGGGCGGACCGATTTGATCCGCGATGTCGTCGTCCGGCCCGACAGGCCCGAGACGGTGAACCTTGCCGATGACCGCGTTGCGCGTCACCTCTCCGAGCCGGCTGGCGATCTGGCTTGCGCTCAGACCCTCGGACCAGAGCTTCTTCAGCGCTTCGACCCTCTCGTCGGTCCAGGTCATCGAATACACCCTCCTAGAATGGAATCCGCAACAGACCAGGCCGCGCACAGAATTGCCCGCGGGCAATCCCGTACGTTGTGCAGACGCGCAAGGCGTGTTGTTAGCCCTGCAGCTGCAGTACGGCCGCAATACTCAACGGTGAACTATGGGGAACTCGACGGACCGTAATAATACTTAGGGCAATACGCAGATGACGCGCCCGATCGGTCTCGACAGCCCGGACAATACTCCAAGGGCGGCCGACGCATCAAGCAAGACCTCGTCCGATTCGGCCAACTGCACCCCGCCGTGGCAGATGAGCAACGGATTTGGCTGCAACTCACAGGCTGACCACACCCGTTAACTCGGCCGGAAACGGCCGCTGATTCGCGTTATGGCACATGGGCTTGTGGCCCCGTCGTCCGGCAACCACAAACAGGTCGTCCCCGGCAACCTTTCGCCTGGTCCCGGGGCGTGACGCGCAAGCCACTTGACAGCGGCGGCCGCCGTTGACAGGCGGGGCCTCCCGGACCTATCAGCGTGAGACGAAGCCGCCGCAGCCATTCGGCGGCTTTTTCTCTTTCGTATGAGGAGCGCTGGAAGCCCATGTCGGCTGTGCTCGGAACCTATGCCCGGCAGAACCTCACCTTCGACCGGGGCGAGGGCGTCTATCTCATCACCGAGACCGGCGAGCGATACCTCGACTTCGGCGCCGGCATCGCGGTCAACGCGCTCGGCCACGCCCACCCCCATCTTGGTCGCCGCGCTCACAGCGCAGGCCCAGAAGGTCTGGCACACCTCGAACCTCTATAACGTCAGCGGCCAGGAGCGGCTGGCCGAGCGGCTCTGCGCCAACACCTTCGCCGATAAGGTGTTTTTCACGAATTCCGGCGCCGAGGCGATGGAGTGCTCGATCAAAATGGCGCGCCGCTACCAGCACGGCGACCGGCCATCCCGAGCGCTATCGGATCATCACCTTCGACGGCTCCTTCCATGGCCGGACGCTGGCGACCATCGCCGCCGCCAACCAGAAGAAGCATCTGGAGGGCTTCGGCCCCCGCGTCGAGGGCTTCGATACTTTGCCCGACCTCGACCTCGATCTCGTCCGCCAGGCCATCACGCCCGAGACGGCCGCCATCCTGATCGAGCCGATCCAGGGCGAGGGCGGCATCCGCGTCGTCGGGCGGAGCTTCCTGCAGGGCCTGCGCCAGATTGCCGACGAGAACGGGTTGCTGCTGATACTCGATGAGATCCAGTGCGGTGTCGGGCGCACCGGCAAGCTCTTCGCCCACGAATGGGCGGGCATCACGCCCGACATCATGGGTATCGCCAAGGGCATCGGCGGCGGCTTTCCGGTCGGCGCGTGCCTCGCAACCGAGGCCGCCTCCAAGGCCATGACCGCCGGCTCGCACGGCTCGACCTTCGGCGGCAATCCGCTCGCCATGGCGGTCGGCAATGCCGTGCTCGACATCGTGCTGGAGAAAGGGTTCCTCGAGGAGGTGGCCGAGAAGGGCCTCTATGCCAAGCAGCAGCTGGCCCAGCTTCGCGACAGCTATCCCGACATCATCGAGGAGGTGAGGGGCGACGGGCTGATGCTCGGCCTCAAGTGCCGGGTGCCCAATACCGAGCTGATCTCGGCCATGGTCGGCGAGCACATCCTGGCCGTGCCCGGCGGCGACAATGTCGTCCGCCTGCTGCCGCCCCTCATCGCCACGACGGACGAGATCCGCGAGGCGGTCGCAGGGATCGGCCGGGCGGCGGCGGCCGCTGTCGCGCCAAGGCCTCGCCGGCCGCCAAGGCGAGCTGAGCGTCATGTCGAAGCGCAAGACCGCCGCCGGGCCCAAGCATTTTCTCGACATCGACAAGCTGTCGCGTGCCGAGCTGCGCGCGATCCTCGACAATGCGCACCGGATCAAGAAGGCTGGCCGCCGGCCGCCGGGCTCCTACCGCCCGAAGGCGCTCTACGGGGCGGTGCTGGCGCTCATCTTCGAGAAGCCGTCGATGCGCACGCGCGTCTCCTTCGACCTCGCCATTCGCGAGCTCGGCGGCGAGGCGCTGTTCCTGTCGAGCGAGGAGATCCAGGTCGGCCGCCGCGAGACGGTCGCCGACACCGCCCGCGTGCTCTCGCGCTATGCCGATGCGATCCTGCTGCAGAACCGTCGCGCACAAGACGCTCGACCGAGCTCGCCGAGCACGCGACGGTGCCGGTCATCAACGGCCTCACCAATCAGAGCCATCCCTGCCAGATCATGGCCGACCTCATGACGGTCGAAGAGCATGTGGGACCGATCGAGAAGCGCAAGGTCGCCTGGATCGGCGACGCCAACAATGTCGCCAACTCCTGGGTGCATGCGGCCGTCCGCTTCGGCTTCGAGCTCCGCATCGGCTGCCCCATGGAGCTGGCGCCGGCCCCAGCCCTGATGTCGTGGGTCAAGAAAGAAAAGGGCAAGGTCGAGGTCATGCACGATCCGGCCGAGGCCGCGCGCGGCGCCGACTGCATCGTCGCCGACACCTGGGTCTCGATCGGCGACAGCGATCGCGAACGCCGCGTGCGCCTGCTCGAGCCCTATCGCGTCGATGCCGGCGCTTATGAAGAAGGCCGCCAAGAACGCGATCTTCATGCATTGCCTGCCCGGCCTATCGCGGCTCGGAGGTGACGGCCGAGGTGATCGACGGCCCGCAATCGGTGGTGTTCGACGAGGCCGAGAACCGCCTCCACGCCCAGAAGGCCGTGCTCGCCTGGTGCCTTGGAGCCGAGGGTGAGCGAGACCTTGCCGGAGCGCGCCGGCGAGGAGCGCCTCACCGACGACCTCGTGCTGCCCTTCCGCGCCGAGACGTCGGGCGTGATGGGGCGGCTGGTCCGCCTTGGCCCAGCCGCAGATCAGGTCATCAAAGGCCATGACTACCCGGAGCCGGTCTCGGTCGTGCTCGGCGAGGCACTCTGCCTGACGAGCTCTGCTCGGCGCCGCCCTCAAGTCCGGCAGCAAGCTCATCCTGCAGACGAAAACCGACGGCCCTGTCAGTACGCTCGTGGTGCAAAACGATGGGCCGGGCCGCCTGCGCGGCTATGCGAGCTTCGATGCGGACAGGACTCGCGCCAGGGAAGGACGAGGAGACGCTGCTCGGCAAGGGCCACCTCGCCATGACCATCGATCCCGGCGGCGACCGGGACCGCTACCAGGGCATCGTCGCGCTCGATGGCCATACGCTCGTCGATGGCCGCGCTCGACTATTTCCGGCAGTCCGAGCAGCTGCCGACTTTCCTGCGTCTGGCCGTCGGCAAGCACTTCGCCACGTCGCCAGACGGCGAGCGGGGCTGGCTCTGGCGCGCCGGTGGTCTGATGCTCCAGCATCTCTCGCCGGAAGGCGGCACGGCGCCGCGCCTGCAGGACCGCCTCAAAGGCGACGGCACCGGCTACGAGCCCGACGACAATTGGGAGCGCACGCGCATCCTCGCCGCCACCGTCGAGGATCACGAGCTGATCGATCCGCGCTCTTTCGGCGGAGCGGCTGCTCTACAGGCTGTTCCAGGAGGAAGGCGTCAGGGCCTATGGCGCCAAGGCCGTAGAGGCCCACTGCGGCTGCTCGCGCGAGCGGCTCGGAAGCATCATGTCGCAGTTCGATGCCACGGAGCTCGACGGCATGGCGACGGACACCGGCACCATCGACGTCACCTGCGAGTTCTGCAGCAACGACGCTTACTGACGCTTTGACTGGCGTCGACGAGCTGGGCTTCCGACGGGGTGCGCTCTGAACAGAAAGAGGCCGCACCCTGCCCGGTGCGGCCTCTTTCCAAACCCAACCGTCGCTGATCAGGCGACAGTGGCCTTCTTCATGTGCCGCTCGGCCGACTGAAGCTGTGTCTTCAGGATCGGGAGAATGGCGTCGATCATCTTGGCCTGCTCACGGATGAGCGAGATGATCGGGGAGGCGGTCAGGGCAGCACCTTTGATGCCCAGCGCGTCGCCGATCATGCCCAGGACCAAAGCTTCGATGTTGCTCGGCAGACCGGTCGCGGTCGGCGGGCGGTTATGCCCGGCGGCGGCCGGTCGGCGCGCGGCGTCGGCGGCGGTCGTCTGCGTGCGCTGGCTGGCCGTCTGAGCGGTGCGCGGCTGCAGGGCCGGGCCCGACAGGCTGCTTGCCAGCGACGAGATGCGCTGGCTGACCTTGGTCGCCGGGTGCGCCGTGGCGTTGATCCGCGGCCGGCCGGCGAGCTGGGTGACCGAGGCGCTGCCGTTGTTCTGACGGCTGCGGACATCGGCCAGGAGCTGATCGCCCATCTCCGAGAACTTGTCGCGGAGGCGGCGGATCGTCGAAGGGTTGGTGACGCCGGCCTGCTTGATGGCGGTGGTCGGCTTCAGGGAGGGATTGGCGGCGATGATCTCGGCAACCCGAACGAGTGTCTCGCGATCGTTGATGCCGGTCCCCTTCGGCCGGCCTCTCTGCCTCTTCACGCTTGTCATTCTGATCTCCAATCAGGGTGATTCGACCCATGGAGATAATGCTACCAATCAACTTGGACATCTAGAAGATAATCAAATAACTTCCTTAGATTCCGGGAGTTTATTGGCATGTTCTAGCGTATTCGCGGAAATCAATTCTGTTTTTCTCCAAGGTGTGTCCAAAACACCATGTGTTGCATAGGGTTGAGATATGACTCGAATATTCAACATGAGCATAGGCGGAGATCCGTATGAAATTACGCTGCACTCCGTGCCAATCCCAACGACACTTGTTGGCCATTGCGCAAAGTGCCCCCTGACCGGCCCGCCGCAAATGCCGCGGCTCCCTGGAGAAGAGGCGTGCTCGTTCAGAACGCGTGGGGGTGGTGGGGCCTTCCGCCGTCCAGCGACGCGGAGAGGAACAAAAGCGCCGCTCGGCTCTCGCTAGTGTGGCGTCGCGCCATAGTTGACCAGTCGCGCCGCACGGTCGTAGTCAACTATAGCGCGATGAACGCCACACGAAGCTCATGATATTGCTAGTGGCCCTCATGTCGCGCCAAAATCGGACGGACGCCCGGCGAGCATGCGATTTTGGCGCGACGGGCCACTACGCGATCAGCGTGCCCTTCGTCGACGGTACGCGGTCTCGCTGCCGGGGATCGAGAGCGATGGCGTCTTTGAGCGCGCGCGCCAGGCCCTTGAAGCAGCTCTCGGCGATGTGGTGGTTATTCTCGCCGTACAGGTTCTCGACGTGGAGCGTAATGCCGGCGTTCTGCGCGAAGGCCTGGAACCACTCGCGGATCAGCTCGGTATCCATCTCGCCGATCTTCGGGCGCGAGAACCCAACCTTCCAGATGAGATAAGGCCGGCCCGAGACGTCGATGGCGACGCGCGTCAGCGTCTCGTCCATGGGCAGGAAGCACTGCGCGAAGCGGTTGATGCCCTTGCGGTCGCCGAGCGCCTTGGCCACCGCCTGGCCGAGGGCGATGCCGGAATCCTCGACCGTGTGGTGCTGGTCGATGTGCAGATCGCCGTTCGTCACCAGCTTGAGGTCGATCAGGCTGTGGCGGGCGAGCTGCTCCTGCATGTGGTCGAAGAAGCCGACCCCGGTCGACACCTCGAAGATGCCGGTGCCGTCGAGATCGACGGTCACCTTCACGTCCGTTTCGGCGGTCTTGCGCTCGATTGTGGCGCGCCTGGCCATGTCGCTCACCTTGTCTCTATTGGCGGATTGGGTCTATCAGCACATTGACAATCCGGGCCAGCCTGCCTTGAAAGGTCAATCCCGGTCGCCCGATATAGGGCGGTAAGAGTAAACATGTCCCCTCACCCCATCAGCTCCGATCAGATCTGGCACGGCACGACCATCCTCACCGTGAGGAAGGGCGGCAAGGTCGTCATCGCCGGCGACGGACAGGTGAGCCTCGGCCAAACCGTCATCAAGGCCAATGCGCGGAAAGTCCGCTCGCTCGGCCGCGGCAATGTGATCGGCGGCTTTGCCGGCGCGACCGCCGATGCGTTTACCCTGTTCGAGCGGCTCGAAGCCAAGCTCGAGCAATATCCCGAGCAACTGCAGCGCGCCGCCGTCGACCTCGCCAAGGACTGGCGCACAGACCGGTTCCTGCGCCGCCTTGAAGCCATGATGATCGTCGCCGACAAGCGCCACACGCTGGTGCTGACCGGCACGGGCGACGTGCTCGAGCCAGACGGCCACGTCATGGGCATCGGCTCGGGCGGCAACTATGCGCTGGCCGCCGCACGCGCCCTCATCGATCAGCCGCTCTCCGCCGAGGAGATCGCCCGCAAGGCCATGGACATCGCCGCCGAGATTTGCGTCTACACGAACCGCAATCTCGTCGTCGAAAGCCTGGCGTCGGAGAGCTTGAGCGCGATGCCGGATCAAGCCTACGAGCTTCGCCGCGCGACCGAGGCCGATCTGCCGCTGATCGAGCGCTGGCTTGCCGAGCGGCATGTCGCCAAATGGTGGGGCAAGGCGCCCAAGGAGCTGGCCGAGATCGCGAGCCACATCCGCGATGGCGATGCCGAGCCCTACATCGTCAGCCACGACGGCGTTGCCATCGGCTACCTGCAAACCTATCCGCGCCGAGGCCGACGCCGACATTCCCCCGCAGCCGGCCGGCACGCTCGGCGTCGACTTCTTCATCGGCGAGACGGCAGCGCTCGGGAAAGGCCATGGCCCTGGCATGCTGAACGACCTTGCCGGGCAGCTGTCTCGCCCAGGGCGTCGTCCGCCTCGTCTCCGATCCGGACGGGCGCAACATCTCCTCCGTCGGCTGTCTCGGCCGCGCCGGCTTCGCGCCGGTGAGCCTGATCGGCCCTACCTCCGCGCGGCGCCTGCTGATGTCGCGCGATCTCGTTTCCATTCCCGTGGAGCGCCCGACCGAGCGCCCCACGCGCCGCCGCCGGAGTGCCCCATGACCGCCTTCTCTCCCCGCGAGATCGTCTCCGAGCTCGACCGCTTCATCGTCGGCCAGCAGGATGCCAAGCGCGCGGTAGCCATCGCTCTGAGGAACCGCTGGCGGCGGCAGCAGCTCGAACCGGCACTCAAGGAAGAGGTACTGCCGAAGAACATCCTGATGATCGGCCCAACCGGCGTCGGCAAGACGGAGATTTCGCGCCGCCTCGCCCGCCTCGCCAATGCGCCGTTCCTGAAGGTCGAGGCGACGAAGTTCACCGAGGTCGGCTATGTCGGCCGCGACGTCGACCAGATCATCCGCGACCTGACCGAGGTCGGCATCGCTCTCGTCAAGGAGCAGAAGCGCAAAGAGGTGAAGGCGCGCGCGCATCTCGCCGCCGAGGAGCGCGTCCTCAATGCCCTGGTCGGCGATCGCTCGTCGGAGCAGACGAAAGAGGCCTTCCGCAAGAAGCTCCGCGCAAATGAACTCGACGACAAGGAGATCGAGGTCCAGGTCGCGGATACGCCGCAGATGCCGAGCTTCGATATTCCCGGCATGCCCGGCAGCCAGGTCGGCATGATCAATCTGAACGACATGCTTGGGCAAGGCCTTCGGCCAGCGCACCAAGTCGCGCCGCATGAAGGTCAAGGACAGCTACGAGCTGCTCATCCAGGAGGAGAGCGACAAGCTCATCGAGCAGGAGAGCATCGTCCAGGAAGCCATCAAGAGCGTTGAGAATGACGGCATTGTCTTCATCGATGAGATCGACAAGATCTGCGCGCGCTCGGAGCGCCAGGGCGCCGATGTCAGCCGCGAGGGCGTGCAGCGCGATCTGCTGCCGATCATCGAGGGCACCACGGTCTCGACGAAGTACGGGCCGGTGAAGACGGATCACATTCTCTTTATTGCGTCTGGCGCGTTCCATGTGGCGAAGCCGTCGGATTTGCTGCCTGAGTTGCAAGGCCGGCTGCCGATCCGCGTCGAGCTCAGCGCCCTGACTCGCGAGGATATGCGTCGGATTCTGACCGAGCCCGAGGCGAGCCTCATCAAGCAGTATGTGGCGCTGCTCGGCACCGAGGACGTGACGCTCGTATTCGCGGACGACGGAATCGATGCGATCGCCGATATCGCGGTGGAAGTGAATGCCACGGTCGAGAATATCGGTGCGCGGCGACTATCGACCGTGATCGAGCGCGTGCTCGACAAGATTTCGTTCGATGCCACCGACAGCCCCGGCACGACCGTCACCGTCGATGGCGATTACGTCCGCAAGTATGTCGGCGATCTCGCGAAGAACACGGATTTGTCGCGGTTCATTCTCTGACCTGTGATCGCTCGCCGGCGGCGCGTTGATCTCCATCAAAGGCGAAACGCCATCCGCATCCCCATCTGTCCTCCATACGCCCGCGCGATCAGCGCCGCAGAAGGAGATGGGACATGTTGCTCAAGACCGTTCGCACCGTCGCCCTCGCAAGCCTGATGGCGCTTGCGAGCTTTACTCGCCGCCATGGCCGACGATGATGACGATGAGGGCCGTGGCTGGGGCATCGGAACGATGATGCGCCACATGATGGGCATGGACATGGACGACATGTCCGAGCGCATCGAGGGCCGGCTCGCTTTCCTGAAGACCGAGCTCAAGATCACCGAGGCGCAGACTCCGCCTGGGACAAGCTCGCAACGGCTCTGCGCACCACCGCCGAGACGCATGGCGCGATGATGAAGTCGCACATGCAGGAGATGCACGACGGCAGCTTCTTCAAGAAGCCGCTGCCAGATCGCCTGACCTTCATGGAGACGATGATGTCGGCGCGGCTCGAGCAGGTGAAAGGCATCCATACTGCCGTCGATGAACTCTATGCCACGCTTACGACGATCAGAAGAAGGAGGCCGACAAAATCGCGCTGCCGATGATGGGCATGGGCATGATGGGCGGCCGAGGCATGGGCGGCGGCATGATGATGCAATAGCCGTCAATCCATGGCGGATCGCTTGCGGCGAAGGTGCACGTAAAGCGCACCCTCGCCGCCGTGCTGCTTGCCGGCACCCGTGAAACTGACGACCACGGCGGTGAGATCGGGCTCGGCAAGCCAGCCGGGCACAAGACGCTTCAGAACTCCGGGACGATCTGTCCCGTGGAGATCGAATGGCCGGTCGTCCGGCTCATTGCTTCGGCCCTTGCCCGTGATGACCTTGACGTGACGGAGCCCGCGCGCGTGGGCGGAAAGCAGAAACGACCTAAGTGCGCGATGCGCCTCGGCCTGCCGCATACCGTGCAGATCGATCCGATCCTCGATCTCGAGCGCGCCGCGACGGAGGCGCTTCGCCCGCTTCACCTCGAAGGGTGCGGGCGGCGGTGTTTTGGGCGGGGGCTTGGGCCGCACCGGCTCGGGCTTGCGCGCTTCAGGTGGAGGCGCGGCGGGCTTGGCGGGGCCGAACTTGACTCGGGCGCCTTCTCAATTGGCTCCGAGGCCCTGGGTTTGGGTGCGACCGCGCGTTCGAGCGGTTTGATCGTGGCCGTGACAGCGCGCCAAAGCGCCTCGTCCTCGGCAGACATATCTTTCGCCGCGGACGCTTCTCGCCACTCTCCGCGGGCGGTTCCGACTTCGGCCGCTTGCTCTTCACGGCTCGGTGCCTTTGGGCAGCAGGACGAAGAAGCGCCCCGCATGCCGCGTCAGGCCGGCATTGCGCTCGGCATCCTTGCCCGTGCCCCAGAAGATGTCGCCGCGCTCGGGCCCCCGGATCGCCGAGCCCACGTCCTGCGCCACCATCAACCTGCGGAACCCATCGCCGCCATGATGCTTGATGGCGTCGCTCGCAACGAAGATCGGCAACCCCATCGGGTGATAGCTCGCATCGACGGCAAGGCTCCGCCCTTGGGTCAGCGCCACGCCCTGGGCGCCGATCGGACCTGCCGCATCGTCGCCCTCGGGGAGTTTGCGGAAGAAGATGTAAGACCGGTTCTCCTGCATCAGCGCGCGGCCCCGAGCAGCATCCTCGGCGAGCCAAGCCCGCAAGCGGTCGAGCGTCATCTCCTCGGGCGGCGCGACACCCCGGCCGACCAGCACGCCGCCGATCGACGTATAGGGATAGCCGTTCTTGCCGGCATAGCCGACGCGGACGATCCGTCCGTCCGGCAGCCGGATCCGGCCCGAGCCCTGCACGTGAAGGAGAAAGGCGTCGATCGGGCTCTTGAGATAGGCGATCTCGAGCCCGCGTCCGTCGAGCGCGCCGTTCTCGATTTCCGCGCGGGTGAAGTAGGGGATGATCTCGTCGCCCTCGCGCCGGCCGGCGGCGAATTGCTCATTGGCGGAGGCATGCAGCGCGCGCTCGACCGTGTCGACGAGATCATCGGGGCGGCGCAACAACGGCACCTCGTAGCCCGTGCCCTTCTCGAGCGCGCCCTCGAGTTCGGGCTCGTAGTAGCCGGTGAGGAAGCCCGAGGCCTCCGAGATCATGCGGTGGGGCGTGAAATGCGCCTCGAAGAAGCGGCGCGCGGCGATCGGCATCGACTTTGGCCTTCCGCGCCAGCGGACAGAGCCGCGCCAAGTGGTCGCGAATGCGGCCCTTGCGGCCGGTGCGGCCCTTATCCTTGAGCACGCCGCAGGAGGCGAGAAAGGCGGCAAGCGCACCCGACTGATCGTCCTCCGCCCATCCCGGCAAATCGGAGTAAGCGACCTTCTCGTAGCGCACGTCGAGATTGGGCGTTGGCACGGCGCGGTTGTCGAGCATGGCGTCGGCTCGGATTCCCGAAGCTAGGAGGACCAGTGTCGCGATGATCGCTATGAGACGTCCCGAAAAACCCATGCGCGACCGAGCACTCGCCTCCTCAATTAGCCGCCTGCGTCGCGACCAGCTTCCAGTTGGGATCGCGCGAGGTCAGCTCGCGGGCAAACGTCCAGATGTCCGTCACCTCGCGGATCTGCTTGGGATCGCCGTCGATCACCTCGCCGTTGCGATTCTTGATGGCGGTGATGAGTTGGCTGACGAACTTGATCGTGACGCGCGCCGTCTTGTTCTTGACCTCGGCGTCGATGATGTCGGCCTTGTTGATACCGACGAAGCTCGTATCGGCGCTCTCGCCCTTGCCCTCGCGCTCGGTGATGGCGCCGGCGAAGCCGTCGTAGACCTCGCGGTTGAGAAACTGCTTCAACAGCTTCTTATTGCCCTCGGCGAAGGCGGTGACGATCATCTCGTAGGCCGACTTGGCGCCGCGGATAAAGTGCTGCGGCTCGAAGCTCGGATCCTGCCGGGCGATCTCGACGAGGCCCGCATGGGCCGGATTGGTCGCCGGCATGAACTCGCCGATGCGATCCTCGGCCTCCTTCTCGGACGCGGGCTCCGCCTGACGGACGGGGGCATCGGCGCGCGTCGGCAGCGGCACCACCTTGTCCTGGGTCGCCGGCGCCCCGCCCTGCTCGCGATTGGCGTAAGGGTCGTAGCGCCGCTCGTGACCGGTCTTGCGGCCGAGCATGCTGCGGAGCCGCAGCAGAATGACCACCGCCAGCACGAGCAACAGAAGGGTATAGATATCGAAGGTTCCGCTCATTACCTTATGTCCAGATCCTTTTGGGCCCGGCGCCGGTCAAGAAATTTAGTTTTGAGCACCCTCACTTTCGACCAACCGGTATCCACTTGGCCGGAAAGTGCTCTTGGCGGCACGAAAAAGCCTGTCGCGTCATCGTCTTCGCAGAGAACTTTAGGGCATCCCCCCGCCGAAGCCAACCGGCAAAGACCGAACAGCCTCAACGTCAGCTGAAAGAGTGGTATGCGCTTCCCCTTCGTCATCCTCGGTTTGCTCATTTTCGTGCCGCTGGCCGAGCTTGCGGTCATCATCAAGGTCGGCGGCAATATCGGCATCCTGCCGACCATCGGCTTGCTGATCGGCGTCGGCATCCTCGGCACCGTCCTCATCCGCCGGCAGGGCCTCGGCATCCTGAGGCGGACGGAGCAAGCCATGGCCACCGGCCAGGTTCCGCTCGATTCGGCGTTGGATGGTGTCGGCCTGCTGATGGCCGGCGCACTCATGATGACCCCGGGGTTCCTCACCGACATCCTGGGCCTAGCCCTTCTCGTGCCCCAGATACGGCGCAAGGCCGCCGGCTGGTTCCTTTCCCGGCTGACGGTCGGGGGCCTCGGCCTATGTCCGAACCTCTCGCACGAAAAGACGGCGAGAACCCGGCGCGGGGACGAAAGGCGGTCGCGGGCCGGTGATCGACGGCGAGTTCACGCGCGTCGACGACAAGTAAGGCATTGCTGGCGCGTTTGCCGGGACATCGAGCCCGTGCTAGCGACCTCACGCACGGATTGCCGGACAGGAGACGCGACATGGCGGAGACGGATGGCGGCGCGGCCGGAGCGGGGCCCGCGCAAGCGACCTTTCGGGTCATCGCGCAGTTTCTCAAAGATTTCTCCTTCGAGAACCCGGGCATCAGCCAGGCGCTGCTCGCGCAGAACGAGCGCGCCGACATCAAGGTCGACGTCAATGTCGAGGTGAAGAAGCTGGCCGAGACCGCCTTCGAGAGCGTGCTCGACATCAATGCCGCGGCGAAAACCTCCAAGGGCGTGCTCTATCACGTCGAGGCGAGCTATGCCGCCATCATCCGCCTGGAGGGGTTTCCGGAAACCAGCATCAAGCCGGCGCTCTTCATCAATGCGCCGATCCTCATCTATCCCTTCGTCCGCCGCCTCATCGCCGACGTGACGCGCGAGGGCGGCTATCCGCCCCTCCTCCTCGACCCGATCGATTTCGCGGGCCTCTATCAGCAGAACCAGGCGAAGATCAACGCGCAGATGAATTGAGGGGACCACCCGCCGCCGGCGTTCAATTGATGAGCACGACGCCCCTGTCCATCCGCTTGGCAGGCTCGATGTCCAGATCGCGCCGGTTCTCCTGCGTGACATTGATAATGGTGTTGTCCTGGAACCAGAAGCGATCGGCCACGAGCGAATAACTCGGCGAGTTGGCGTTGATCACCGAGCCGCCGCCGACCCACACTTCCTTGTTCGGGAAGTATGCCGCGCCATCGAAGGTCAACTGTACATTTCCGAGGATGGTCACCCAATCCTCGTTGGTGTTGTCGCGATCCTGGTAGAACTGCATGTTCATCCAAAGGCCGGACGATGGCGAGGTGAGGTCGACGATCGCGCCGGAGCCGAGATAGAGCGTGCTGTCCTCACCGGTGAAAGCAATCAACACGTCCCGGCCAAAGAGCCGCGTGTTGGAGTTCACATCGAGCGGCCCATCCTTCATGATGTAGACACCGGGCTCGAGCGTCACGTCGCTGTGCGCCTTGAGATCGAGACCACCGCAATAGGTTCCCGGCAACAGCGTTGCCGTTTTGTGGATGAGACGGCTCGCTGCATCGATGCAATCCTCGATTGGCGGGAAGGCAACCGAGGCGTAGGGATCGGGCGTCGGATTGGCGCCTTCGATCGGCCTTGGTGCGAAGCCGTCGCCTGAAAACTTGCCCTGCACGCCGAAATCCGAGGCCACGGCCGTGGCCGTGCCGTAGGTCCGCATACCCGAGTTGTTCGCCGAGTTCGCCTGGGCCGCGCAGGTCGGCGCGCTGAATTGAGCATTGCCGTAGACCTCGAACCCGTTCGGCGCGCTTTCGTGCAAGGCGAGCACGCAAACCGGCGACGACCAAAGCCGGCGAGCCGCTGACTCCGCCGTGACCTTGATCTGCGGGTCCCCGGCGAAACCCGCAAAGTAGTTGTCGACCTTCATCGTCACGCGGCCTCGCGTTACGATGGTGGAGCCGTCCGGAAAATTCTCGTTGGTCCGCCAGATCTCGATGTCGACGTCATGCATGTCGAGAGAGCTTCGCGTAGCGGCTTTGAAATTGCCCTCGAACATCCTCGATGCCGCCGCGACGCGTGCCTCGTCCGTGACATCGTCCGCCAGGGCCGCCGCGCCAAGGACGCCCGAATCAATTGACATCTGCGCGGTGGAGCGATTGCGATGTCCGTCCAGGAACGTGATGGTTAGGCCGACGAACGCGAGGAGTACCGCAGCGCACGCCGCGAACATCACGGCCATCGTCCCGGATTCACACGTGCGAAACTTCAAACCAACGCCAAACATGGGCAAAAGCTCCGTGATTTGACGCAGGACTACCTAGGTTGAGTAAATACAAACTGAGTGCTGGCGGATTTCCTCGCGTTCTCGTCAGTTTTAGCAATACAGTTTGTTTCGATGGTTACCGGAGGATAAACCAGCGGGTGGACATGGTCCGGTATCGATTAATCTCGCCTCACCGCCCGAACGCCAATCTCGCCCCGCGCCCCACTCGCGCCAGCACCCGCTGCAGCTCCGGCAGCCGCAGCGCCACGCATCCGGCCGTCGGGCCGTAGTCCTTCTCGGCCACGTGCATGAAGATCGCGCTGCCGAAGCCCCGGCCACGCCGGCGCACATTCCAATCGACGACGACGACGATGTCGTAGAGGTGGTCGGCGCGCCACAGCTCCTCGGCGCTCGCCGGATAGGGCATCGGCACGGGGCGATTGTAGTTGCGATCGGAGGTGGCATCGCACCAGCCGTCGTGCCGCCGGATGGGCTTGACCGGCAGGCCAGTCCTGGGTCTTGGAACCCGATCCGGCCGGTAGAGCACTTGCAAAAGTCGAAACCGTCCGCGCGGACTTCCCCCGTCGCCCTCGCATTTCGTGCCTTGATTCCCGTCCGCCCCATCGCACAGCGAAATGTCAGCGAACCGAGCCTAAGCTGGCCCAAGTGACCAGACGGGCGCAGGCTCGTCACGCGGATCACGCGGCCGTCACGGCGTTTTGACACGAGGTATCCTGTTCGTTAGGGCAATGGTAGGGTGACGCGGCTGTACTGTGCGGTTTGTATCGTCCCGCGGCCTCTCCCGACATCCCGTCTCGTTTCCCGATCCCGAAGTTCTTCATATCCAGCCGCAGCATCGAGCGAACTTCGGGATCGATAAGGACACGAGACAACTCAATAGCTCTTGGTGTGGCGTTATGTTCAGAAGTTCGCCTGCGGAGGTCGCCGAGACGACTGGGCGAACTTCTGAACCGCCACACCAGGGGCCGTTCCACCGGAGCATTCGATGAGCGCTGCACGCAAGATTTTGATCGTCGACGACGACATCGACCTCCGCGATTCCCTGACCGAGCAACTGGCGCTCCACGACGACTTCACCACCATCATCGCCGGCACGGCGGCCGAAGGCATGGCCAAGGCCAAGGGCGAGCATATCGACCTCGTCATCCTCGATGTCGGCCTCCCCGACATGGACGGCCGCGATGCCTGCAAGATCATGCGCAAGAACGGCTACAAGGGCCCGGTCGTCATGCTGACGGGCCAGGCTTCCGATGCCGATACCATCCTCGGCCTCAACTCCGGCGCCAATGATTATGTGGCCAAGCCCTTCCGGTTCGCGGTGCTGCTCGCCCGCATCCGGGCGCAACTCCGCCAGCACGAGCAGAGCGAGGACGCGGTTTTCACGATCGGGCATTACACCTTCAAGCCGGCGTCGAAGTTACTGGTCGACGAGAAGGGATCGAAGGTTCGGCTCACCGAGAAAGAGACCTCGATCCTCAAATATCTCTACCGGGCCGGCACCAAGGTCGTCGGCCGCGATGTGCTGCTGCACGAGGTCTGGGGCTACAATGCCGGGGTGACGACCCACACGCTCGAGACCCATATCTACCGTCTGAGACAAAAGATCGAGAAAGACCCCTCCAATGCCGAGCTGCTGATCACCGAGACCGGCGGCTACAAGCTGATGCCCTGATCGGGCTGGACATGACCCTCAAGCAGCTCGATCCACACCATCGCCGGAGTCCTTTGCCGGCGCCTGCGAATCCCATAGCATTCGCATTTGTCACGGGCCGGCGTTTCTCGGCCTCCTCATGTGCCTGCGTCCAATCTCTTTGCCGGATCGCTAGCAGCACTTTCCGACAAGTGGAAACCGGTTGGCCGAAGTGTCCTTCGGCCATCTCTAGTGCTGTGTTTCCGTTTGCGAGGATCGGATACGTCCAGTCGCGAGGGGTCTCATGTCGCCGGATCTATTGATGCTTTCCCTTTTGGGTGCGCCGCTGTTCAGCGGCCTCGCTCCGCTGCAATTGAAAGTGCTTGCGCTCACCTCCGAGCGCATCAGTTTCCGCGACGGCGAAGCGCTGATCCGCGCGGGCGAGGAAGGCGATGCCGCCTATCTCATCGTCAGCGGCGAGGTCGCCGTCGGCATGGAGGATGGCGAGGCGGACGAGCGGGCAATGCTGCCGGCCGGAACCCTCGTCGGTGAACTCGCCATGCTGATCGAGACCGAGCACGGCTCGACGGTCAAGGCCTCGGGCACCGTCAATGCGCTGAAGTTTTCACGCCAGATGATGCACGAGCTGATGCAGCGCTATCCCGGCATGGCCGAGCATTTCACGGCGAAGCTGCGCTCGCGGCTCGAGCGCATGGCGGAAGCGCTGCGCGAGATCGACGAGATGCTGGATACGGGCGACGCGCTCGAAGCAGCCGCGCCCGAGCGTCAGGCGATGCATTGAGGCTTGACTTACGGCGCCAGTTGCAACGCATCGGCCGTCGGCGCTTCCTTGTCCTGCGCCAGCACATCCGCCGATCCGTCCCAGCCGTAGAGATCCTGCCGGAAGCTCACCTCGCCATCCGGCGTCGCCCAGGCGGTGAGATAGGTGAAATAGACATCGACCTCGGCGACGAGCGGCACGTCCATCTGTTGGCCACCCATCAAGACGCTGTCGACGCGCGCGCGGTCCCAGTCGCCATTGGGCGCGGCCAGCCAAGCGACGAAATCGAAGATGCGCTGCACGCGCACGCAGCCGGCGCTGTAGGCGCGCGCCGAGCGGCCGAACAGGTTCTTCATCGGCGTGTCGTGCATGTAGACATTGTGCTCGTTCGGCATGTTGACGCGAACGAGGCCCAGCGCGTTCTGCGGTCCGGGCTCCTGGCGGAACTTGAAGCTCTGCGCCTCCGGCGAGCTCCAATTGATGAAGGAGGGATCGACGATCTGGCCGGCCTCGCCGTAGTCGGTCTGCACGCGGATGCGCTCGCGCTGCAGGTAGCCCGGATCCTTCAGCAGCTTTGGGATGAGATCGCCGAAAGCAACGCTTTCCGGCACGTTCCAATAGGGGAAGAAGTTAAGCTCCTTGATCTTGGCGTGCACGGTGGGGCGTCGGGCGCTCCTCGCGGCCGACGATGACGCGGCTCGCAAGTTGAACCCGGCCATCCTGAACCGCCTGAAGCTCCATGGCGGGAACGTTGACGAGCACGTAGCGCGCCGGGAGCCCACCCGCCAGCAGCTCGCGGATGCGCACGAGATTGACGCGCAATTGCTCGAGCCGGGCGCGGATGGGGACGTTCATCTGCACGACCGTCCGCCGATCGACGACGCCGTTGGGCGGGATGCCATGCCGGCGCTGGAAGCGTTTCACGGCCGCCTCGACATACTCGTCGAAGGTCCAAGGATTGCCATTGGTCGGCTTCAGTCCATCGGTGACTTCCAGGCGGGCGCGCACAAAAGCGACGGCCTCGTCCTGCTCGCCGGCACGCATCGTCTTGCCGGTCGGCACCTTCGTCCAATCGCCACGCTGGGCCAGCTGCTGATAGCGATCGAGCGCGGAGGCGAGGCTGCGTTCGGTGTCGTAGCTCGCATAGACGACGCGGGCCATCAGGTCATCAAGGAGCTTGGCCTCTTCCCGGGCGGTCTGTTCTTTCGACAGCTTCTCTTTGGCTTGCGGCTGCTCGTCCAAGCCGAAGATGTCATCGAACCAGTTTTCGGCCCGATCGGCGTGGGCCGCCGTCGCGGCGAGCCCGCCCAGGGCCGCAGCGAGCATCACGACGGTTATACTGGCGCGCCGGCGCCAACGTGAAACGATCAAGCTCATGTCGTCCCGTACTGTGGCTCCCGGTCGATGCCGGCATCAGCCAGCACGCGCGAGAGTGCCCCCATCTGGCGCCGGGCGATGGTCCCCCTCGCGCGACCCCGGCTCAACTCAACCGCAGCTTGCCCCGGCCAGCGCTCGGACGCAAACCGGACTCTAGGTAGATTGCGAAGTGTTGATGGCGTTTCAAGGGCCAATGCCGCTCTGGCCGATCAAGCTCTGGTGACCAGAGGAGAAACTGGAGCGGGCGAAGGGATTTGAACCCTCGACCCTCACGTTGGCAACGTGATGCTCTACCCCTGAGCTACACCCGCATTCCAGGTCCGCCGAAGCGCGGCGGCGCGCGCTCCTTATTGCTTAAAGTGGCGGACATTGCAACACCCTGGGCTCGGTCAGAGAGCCGCAAGTGGCCGCGTCCACATTGCCCTGGCGGCCTGATGGCGATAGACAAACAGCGGTCCCACCCCAATCTGGCGTAGCAGCGTAGCATGGCGGCAACCCGGCAAGATTTGTTCTCCCTCCTCGACCGGCTCGGTATCGAAACGCGGACGCACGAGCATCAGGCCGTCTTCACCGTCGCGGAAAGCCTCGAGATCGAGAAGGCCATGCCCGGCGGGCATACCAAAAACCTGTTCCTCAAGGACAAGAAGGACCGCGTCTTTTTGGTCGTGGCCTTGAACGACGCCCGGATCGATCTCAAATCCCTGCATAAGGTGATCGGGTCCGACCGGCTGAGCTTCGGCAAGCCCGAGCTGCTGGACGAGCTTCTGGGGGTGAGGCCCGGCTCGGTGACGCCCTTTTCCCTCATCAACGATACCGCGGCGAAGGTCACGGTCATTCTCGACGAGCCCATGATGGCGGAAGCGCTGCTCAACTATCACCCCCTCGAGAACACCGCGACGACCGCCATCCGCCGCGACGATCTCCTCAAATTCATCGAGGCGACGGGCCACAAACCCCAGATCCTCCGTGTCAGCGGCCTGGAAGCCGCCCAACCCGCCGATCAGGCCGCCGGCTAGTGTGGTGTCCCGCAAATACCTTCTCAGGTCGCCGCGCCCGCTTTAAGGTATTTGCGGGACAAAACCACACTAGAAACTTATGCTTTCTAGTGTCCTTTCATCTCCGAAATGCCTTGCCGAGCAAGCGGCAAGCGTTGAGGCATTTCGGAGATGGGACACTAGGGCGCCCCCAACATCAGGACTTGCCCCCATGAGCATGGACATCACCAACACACCGCAAGCGCCCGCCGCGCCGGCCGATCTCATCAAGGACACGACGACCGCGCTGTTCGCCAAGGATGTGCTCGAAGCCTCCCGGGACGTGCCCGTGCTGGTCGACTTCTGGGCGCCCTGGTGCGGGCCGTGCAAGCAGCTGACGCCTGTCATCGAGAAGGTCGTCCGCTCGGCCAAGGGCAAGATCCGGCTCGTCAAGATGAACATCGACGAGCATCCGTCGGTGGCGGGGCAACTCGGCGTGCAATCGATCCCGGCGGTTTTTGCCTTCAAGAACGGCCGACCGGTCGACGGCTTCATGGGCGCGCTGCCCGAAGGCCAGGTGAAGGCCTTCATCGATCGGCTATTGGGCGGCGAAGGTCCCGGCGCCGATTTGGCCGGGATGCTGAAGGTCGCAGCCGAGGCGCTCGAGCAGAACGATACGCAGACCGCCGCCGAGATCTATGCGGCGATCCTGGCTGAGGACAAGGAGAACCCGGACGCCATCGCGGGTCTCGCCAAGTGCTACCTCAAGGCTGGCGATCTCGAACGGGCCGAAAACACACTCGCCATGGCGCCGCCGGCCAAGCAGAACCATGCGGCGATCGCGGGCGTCCGGGCAACACTCGATCTCGCCCGCAAGGCGCCGGCCACCGGCGAGACAGCCAAGCTCGAAGCCGCAATTGCCGCAGATCCGAACGACCATCAGGCGCGTTTCGACTTAGCGCTCGCCTTCAACGCTCAGGGGCGCAAGGAGGAGGCGGTCGAGCAGCTGCTGACGCTCATGCGGCGCAGCCGGACCTGGAATGAGGACGGGGCGAGGAAACAACTCGTGCAGCTCTTCGAGGCCTGGGGGCCCAAGGACGAGATGACGTTGGCGGGCCGCAAGCAGCTGTCCATTCTCTTGTTCTCTTAGCGCGCGTTCAGTCAGAATGGGCGTCGGCTTGCTCGGAGGCCGTGCGCGGATCAATAGCGAGGAGCGTGCCATCGTCATCACCGACCGATACCGGCAGCTCTCCGATCTGCCGCCCGACATCGCGGTGTTTCCATTGCGCGGCGCGATCCTGCTGCCGCGCATTACGTTGCCGCTCAACATCTTCGAGCCGCGGTATCTGGAAATGATCGACGACGTCATGCGGGGCGACCGGCTCATCGGCATGATCCAGCCGCTGCAGGCGGTCGACGACACCGAAAGCCCGGCGGGAAAAAGCGCGCCCTTGCGCCGGACCGGCGCCGCCGGGCGCGTCACCAGCTACTCCGAGACGGATGATGGGCGCTATCTCATCACGCTGACCGGCATCTGCCGCTTCGCCGTCGTGCACGAGCTGGAAACGGACCGGGCCTACCGGCGCTGTGCCGTCGAGTTCGGCGGCTTCGTTTCCGATCTCAGCACCGGCACCGGCGAGGACGATGTCGACCGCTCGCATCTGCTGAAGGTGCTCAAGACCTATCTCGACGCCAACGAATTGAAGGCCGATTGGCAGGCGATCCACCGCTCGTCCAACGAATTCCTGGTCAACACGCTGTCGATGATCAGCCCCTATGGACCGGAAGAGAAGCAAGCGCTGCTCGAGGCGGGCTCGCTCAAGGATCGCGCCGAGGTGCTGGTGGCGCTCGCCGAGATGCAGCTCGCCGCCCGCGACGACGGCTCGGGCTCGGCTTTGCAGTAGTCTTAGTTTCTCGTGCTTCTCATCGGAAAACCGCTTCGCACTTTTCCGGAAGCACTCCAGGAGACCCGATGCCTGACGAGACACAAACGCCGCAGCGCCAGATCGATCCAAGACTTCTGGAGATTCTCGTCTGCCCGCTGACGAAAACCCGCCTTGATTACGACGCGGCCGCCCAAGAACTCGTCAGCCGCGCCGCCGGCCTCGCCTATCCCATCCGCGACGGCATTCCGGTCATGCTGCCGGATGAGGCGCGACGGCTGGAGGGGTAGACCTTATACCAAGCCGCAATTTGAATGACTCGCATTGGAAGCCCGTTCGCTCCTCGGGTGGAGGCCGAAACAGCCCCGCAGGGGCTGTGGACTGTAGCCACGGGTGAGCGCAGCGGAACCCGTGGAAACGTCGCTCTTGCGGGCCCGCCCCGGAAGGGGCGGAGGACGAGTGGATCGCGCCGTGCATGCGGAGCGATCCTCTGCCCCTCACGGGGCAGCATCGCGCAACCTTCTCTCCACGGGTTTCGCGGCGCGGCTGGGCATTGGCCCAGCCTCCCGCTTCACCCGTGGCTACATCCCATGGCCCCCTTCGGGGCCAACGGACCGGTCGAGCATTCCGCGATTTGGTATTATACCGCCCCCACCGCGAGCCGCGCCACCGGCCGCTCGCTGATCGGCAGGTGGACGATGGCCGCGAACACGGCGAGCGCCACGCCGATCCACCAGACCCAATCGTAGCTCCCTGTGCGGTCGTAGAGGAGGCCGCCGAGCCAGACGCCGAGGAAGCTGCCGAGCTGGTGCGACAGGAAGACGATGCCGAATAGCGTCGCCATGTAGCGGACGCCGAACATCTGGGCGACGAGGCCCGAGGTGAGGGGGATCGTAGATAGCCAAAGCAGACCCATCGCCGCTGAGAAGACGAGGATCAGCGCCTCGCTCTTGGGGGCGAGCACGAGAATGACGATGATCACCGCGCGCAGAAAGTAGATCGCGCTCAAACCATAGGCTTTGCGCCAGTTCTGGCCGATCCAGCCGGCCCCGAACGAGCCTGCGATGTTGAACAAGCCGATGAGCATGATCGACGCCGCGCCGATCGCCGGCGAAAACCCCAGATCTTTCACATAGGCCGGGAAGTGCACGCCGATGAAGGAGACGTGGAAGCCGCACACGAAGAAGCCGGCGGTGAGCATCAGGTAGCTCCCGTGACCCAACGCCTCCTTGAGCGCCGCGCCCATGGTCTGCTCGGCGGCCGCGCGCCCTTCCCCGCCCGGATCGCGCGGCAGGAGGAAGGCGAGCGGGAGGATGAGCAGGGAGGAGATCGCGATGACGATCAGAGCATCGTACCAACCGTAGCTCGAAATCATCGCCTGCGCGAAGGGCGAGTAGACGACCTGCCCCATGGAACCTGCCGCCATGCCCAGACCGAGTGCCATCGACCGCCGCTCGGGCCCGACGACCTTTGCGATCGAGGTGAGCGCGATCGAGAACGCCGTCATGGCGACACCCATGCCGAGCACAACGCCTCCGGTCAGGTGCAAGGCGACGCTGCTTTCGGAAACCGCCATGCCGTACAAGCCAGCCGCGTACAGGACAGCACCCACAGCCAGCACGCGAGCCGGCCCGAACTTGTCGGCGAGCGCGCCAGCGAACGGCGCGGCCAGTCCCCAGATCAGGTTCTGGATGGCCATGGCGAGGCCGAAGGTCTCGCGACTCCAGCCATTGGCGACCGTCATCGGGTCGAGGAAGAGGCCCGAGACAGATCGCGCGCCCAAGCCGATGAGCGCGATCAGGCAACCGGCGAGGATGACGGCGGTGGCGGTGCGGTGGAGGGGAGTGGATCCGGCAGTCGAGGTCATGATCTCGTCCGTGCTCTGTTTAACTTTCCGAGGGGCCACTCGCCGTGAGGAATGTCAATCGCGGAGTCCGTAGGCTTCGAAGAGGCGACTTGCAGTCGCCCGCTTGCACCACAGCAAGATGATCGAAGAGGGCGACCGCAGGTCGCACCTATAGCCCATTCAACCCGCAGCACAAACCTACGGTGCTGCTGGCGCAACCGCGCTCGCCCTCAACCGCTCGCTCGCGCTCTTGAGTTGGCCGCAGGCCGCCATGATGTCCCGGCCGCGCGGGGTGCGGACCGGGCTCGCATACCCTGCCTTGTTCACCACCTCGGCGAAGCGCTCGATCTGCGTCCAGTCGGAGCATGTGTAGGGCGTTCCGGGCCAGGGATTGAACGGGATCAGATTGATCTTGGCCGGGATGCCGGCGAGCAGCTTCACCAGCGCGCGGGCATCGGCGAGAGAATCGTTCACGCCATCGAGCATCACATACTCGAAAGTGATGCGGCGGGCGTTCGAGAGGCCGGGATAGTCGCGGCAGGCCTGGAGCAGCTCGGCGATCGGGTACTTCTTGTTGAGCGGGACAAGCGTGTCGCGCAGCTCGTCGCGCACGGCGTGCAGCGAGATCGCCAGCATGGTGCCGGCCTCGGCACCCCAACGCGGGATCTCCGGCACGACGCCCGAGGTCGACAGCGTGATCCGCCGCTTCGACAGCGACAGCCCGTCGCCATCGGCGATGATCTCGATGGCATCGCGAACGTTGTCGAAATTGTAGAGCGGCTCGCCCATGCCCATGAGCACGACATTGGTGATGGCCCGCTCGCCTTCGGGGATGAGGCCATCGGCCGGCTTCGCCCGGCCCGGCCAATCGCCGAGGCGATCGCGCGCCAACATCACCTGGCCAGCGATCTCTTGCGGGGTCAGGTTGCGGACGAGCTTCTGCGTGCCGGTATGGCAGAAGGTGCAATTCAGCGTGCAGCCGACCTGGCTCGAGATGCACAGCGTGCCGCGATCGGACTCGGGGATATAGACGCACTCGACCTCGGGCGCGCGCGCCTCGCGGCCGATGACCGGCAGCCGCAGCAGCCATTTCCGTGTGCCGTCGCTCGAGACCTGTTCGGTCACGATCTCGGGGCGGGTGAGCGAAAATCTCTGCTCGAGCTCTGCCCGGAGCGTCTTCGAGACGTCCGTCATGGCGGCGAAATCAGTGACGCCCTGGACGTAGATCCAGCCCCAGAGCTGCTGCACGCGCATCTTCGCCTGTTTTTCCGGCACACCGGCGGCGATCAGCGCGTCGCGCATGCGGGCGCGTGTCAACCCGGCGAGAGTTGGCTTGGCTGTCGTAAGGGATGTGGGCTCGACGATCATGGGGCCTGTCTATCCGGCCTTGCCGTCCCGGTCCAGGATCTGGTCGCGGGTCAGCCGGATCTTGCCCCAGATCCAGGCGAAGGACAGGATCAGGCGGAGCAGCGTCAGCGCGTAGAACATGCGGAAGGTAAACGCGTAGACCACAAACCAGAACAGGTCGTGGTTCATCCGGTGCGGCGTCAGCCAGACGTCGAAATGCTCCATGAAGTCGAAGAAGGCGCCGCGCATCACGAGGTCGAAGGAGAAGGTGAGGATCGAGGGCAGCGTGGCGCGGCCTTCGGCGAACAACTGAGCCTCGATGTTGCGCTGGATGAACCAGAGGCTGGCTGTGAACAGGAAGAAGAAAACGATCATCGGTATGGCGAGCGAGCGGTAGTAGATGAGGATGGTGGCGAGCACCGAGCCCGAGAAGGAGTAGTCGACCCGCTGCTCGAGATCCTCCGCCATCTTGTAGTGGTAGAAGAAGATGAAGGTGCCCGCCGCCGTGAACAGCACGGCATTGAACACCGCGAACCAGATGGGCCAGCCGAAGCCTGAAGTGCCGGTCATGTGCGTTTGTCCGTCGTCCGCTCTGCTAGAGCACTGTCCGACCAAGTGGTTACCGGTTGGTCGGCAGAAAGTGCTCCAAGCCAAAAACTTAGACCGGCTGTCCGATCCGCAAGGATCGGAAAAACTGTCTAGGGCGACGAATGGGGCTGGGAAGCGCCAAGGTCAAGCCCAAGCCGCAGGGGCGAACCGAGCCTTCGGAGTACGGTAAGCAAGGTGTCGCCGCGCACTTTCCTCCCCCTTCTTATGGGGGAGGACGGTTCGCCTTGGGTTTAGCGTCAGCTAATACCCAACGCACTAAGTCCCGACGCATTTGACGATCCAAGGATAGGACGTGAGAGAGGCGATACGGCCTGGGTCGGCGAGGATACGCTGCCATGCGGCGCACACGGCGTCCTCGATGGCCTGGTAGTCGTCGAGCAGGCGGTGGGAGAGGAACTTCTGCTTGAGATAAAGCCAGAGGCGCTCGACCGGGTTGAGCTCGGGAGATCGCGGCGGCAGTGGCAGAAGCGTGATGCATGACGGCACGACGAGAGCCTTGGCACCGTGCCATCCGGCTCGATCGAGCACCATGACGACGTGCTCGTCGACGGCAATCGTCTCGGCGAACTCGTCGAGATAGATCTGCATTGCCTGCGTCGACACTTCCGGCATCACCAGCCCGAACGAGCAGCCGGAGCCGGGCTCGACGGCGCCGAACATGTAAGCGAACGTGTAGCGTTGATCGCATCTGCCCGGTGGGCGCTCTCCGCGCGTGAACCAGCGGTGACAGACGCGGCCCTTCTGGCCGACACGGGCTTCGTCCTGGAAGAACAGGCGTATTCTCTTGCCGGCCTGTGTATCACCAACCGCCTTCAGTCGTTCAGCGAGCCCCCTTAAAAGCGGCCTGCGCCGCTTCGTCCTTCTCGGGATGGTGTGGTCGAGCTTTCTGGCGCGAGAAGCCGAGCCGCTTGATCATCGCGCTCATGCCGCGCGGGCCGAAGGGCGCAGCGAACCGCGCCTTGGAGATCAGGCACAAGTCCTCGAGCGTGTAGGCGGAGATGCCGTCGGCCTCGGGATCGGGCCCTTTCACGATGACCTCCACCAGCTCGCTCTGCTGGACGAGGCTCAGGCGGCACGGGCGGCCGGAGCGTCGCCGATCGCAGAGGCCGTCGAGCCCTTCGGCGTTGAAGCGTTTGACGGCGTCGCCCAGCGATTGGCGCTCGATCCCGGCGGCGCGCGCCGCATCGGTGAAGCTCATGCCGTCGAGCGCGTTGGCGATCGCCAGCATCCGTTTGATGGTCGAGGCGGGAAGATCGCCCTTGGCGGCTGCCCGCAATTGCCGGGCCGTGAACAAGTCCGTCCTGATCTCAGCCTTCTTGCCCATCGCCATGACGACCTCCGAATCAATGATCGGCTGGCCATCTATGAATCACGCGCCGCAGTGCTTGAGAATCCCCAGAGTCACAAATAATTGCGGAGGGTATAAGCCCTTAGGCGAACATAGGTGGGGGTGCTCGTTCCGTGATCTCGGTGCTAATGGCGATCCGAGTCTCGACACCCGAACTCACACTTTTCGCCGCAACAGATAACTTGCGGGTCGTCGTAGACGATATCGCAGATGCTTCTGGCAAGTCCGTGTCGACTCTCCACGTCTCGCGCCGCCGAACCAGCACCCCCACCTTGGCGCGCCTAAGGACTTGAGCGGCTGCGCGCTCAAGTCCAAGGCGCGCGGTCCTCCCCCATAAAGAGGGGGAGGAAACAGTGCGGTGAGCTTTCGCAACTCCAATGGTCGCCGGACTCGAAATCTCTGCTTTGGACCGGTCTCACACACTCCGCGCGATCCGGGCGACGAGCTGGTCGGCGAGCTCGGTTTCGAGGCGGGGGCGCAGGCGCGTGGTCTTGATGGCCTCGGTGGTCTGGCGGAGTGCGCCCTCGAGCTTTTCCGCCGTCCAGGCGCGGCCCTGCTGGGCCAATGACGCCTGCAGAGAAAAATGCGGCGGCGGCCGAAGCCCCCTCACCGCCTCGTCCGGCGACCGGCCGGCATCGATGGCCGACCTCAACTGCATAAGACGGAGGACGTGCCGCTCCATGAAGATCAGCACTGTCTGCGGGCTTTCCCCGCTCAGGACCGCCCGCTCCAACTCGCGCAACGCCGGCCCCGCCTTGCCAGCGAAGGCCGCCGCGATGACGCGATCGACGGCCAGCTCGCTCGCATCGCCCGAGATGGCATCGATGTCGGCGATGGTCACCTCGGGCCTGCCGAGGCAATAGAGCGCGAGCTTCTCGACTTCCGCGCGAGAAAGTGCGCGATCGGCGCCGAGGTGGCTCACGAGATAGCTGCGGGCCTCCTTGCCGATCTCGAGCTTGTGCTTTCGCAAAACCTCGCGGATGAGCTGATCGATGGCGGCTTCATCGTCGGGAAAGCAGGCAACGGCGGCGGCGTGGGGGGCGGCCGCGAAGATTTTCCGCAGCTTGTTGTCCGGCTTGAGGTTGCCGGCCTCGACGACGAGGAGGCCCGCGAGCGGCGGTCCTTCGATCAGCTCGGTGACGAACTCAGGCCTCGCGGCGGACTGCAGCAAGAGGCGGATGATTTTGCGGTCGCCGAACATCGAGAGATTGCGCAGCTCGACGGCGAGCCGGTCGGGGGATTCCTGCAGATCGGTATCCGTCAGCCGGAGGATCTCGCCGGGCATTTTCGGATCGGCGGCCCAGGCTTTTGCTGCCGCCTCTCCGCGCTCGGAGACGAGCCCGGCATCGGGACCGTAGAACAGCGCGGCCGTCACGTTCGCCGGAATAGCGCGGGTGAAAGCGTTGGCCTGGCGGGCTTTGATGTCCATGTGAATTATCTATTGGGTCGACGTGCTAAAATGTCCACGCCCCGATTCGCCAGGAGATGGACACGATGAGCAAGACCTACCTTCGGAAGCTCTTGAATGATCGAGAACATACGCGCCAGGTTTTTCTAGCAAAATGTGCACAGGTACGAGCGGCCGAACCAGGCTCCGATGAGTATTCCGACCTCTACGAACAGGCCGATCTAGCGCTGGATGCCTGGACCGAGGCGTCCAACAAGCAAGAGGAGGCCTTTGCAGGGGCTTACGCTTCATCATCCAGGAGTGCCTGAGTAGTATCGCTGCGCTCGACGGAAGCCGTGCCGTTCTGCCTCCGCAGCGGTCTGGGCGTAGAATTCTCCGTTCTCTCGATCGATCCGCGTCGTATCGTATTGCTGATCAAAAGGAAGGTGATAGATCTTCTCTCGCGTCCTTCCGCTGATATTGCATTTGATTTGAGGATATGGTTTGAGTGGATAGCCTTCCCTCACTTCAACACCCGTCAAATCGGCACAACGTCTCGCTATTTCTGAGAGGCTTGTTGATGTCACAAGTATAGGGACGATACCCATGTTGACAAGATCAAGGTTTGACACCTTCTTAGCGGCCGCGTTGCATGCGTACTCCAGGGCGGTCCCAATGAGTTGAAATACGTGTTTCTCGTGTATTGTTTTTTCATTTGACCAATACTTGCACTGAACAAGATGTGTTTTATTGTCTTTTTTGGCGACCAAATCGCGCCCCATGTCTTCGTAGCCTTTGATTGCTCCAACATACTCGACAGAATACCCGTCTTGCTCATATTGATATCCAACCGCACGCTCATACTCGCGACCAATGTGCCATTTCGACAAACGCGAACTCTCGCCACCGACTTAGGGCTAGATCACTTCGTTCCGCGCTCGACAACCTCGCAAACTCACTCTCAGCAAGCCATCGTCTGATCGGGTCACCATCTGCTACATTTTCACTTGGTTCCTCCGACTTGAGTTGCAGCTCCAAGTCTTCCAGTAACTCCTTGGTACTCCTACCTGTCAGCTCAACGATCCATGGGAACACGCTCTCGTAGTAGCTGAGTTGATATTTGAGAACCCTGAACCGTTGCTCAGCCTGTCGTCTGGCGCGTGCTGCGGCGCGCACCTTCTCGGCGCTCGCTATGGCTGGGTGCGGCTTCGTTTCGAGATGCTGAGCAACTCGCTCTTCTTCGAGTACTGCGAAGTCGGCAATTATCTCTGCCAAGGTAGGATAGAATTCACTGGTTTCTTGCAATATAGTTCTAAGATCTGAATTACTTTTTTCTAGTTTGTTGATCTTCTCCTTCTCTACTGCCATTTCATGCACGTGGCTGCTATCCTTCTCAACAGCCTGGTGCCGCAGTTCATTCACTAGGTTATTGACCTTCTCTTTCTCTACCTCCATTGCATGCAGGTGACCGCTATCCCTCTCTACAGCCTGACGCCGCAATTCATTCAACTGAAATTCGAGCGAGCGTTGGGCTTGAGCACTGGACTCTCCAAGTTTCTTAAATCGTTCTTGTGTGCGTTTAAGCTTTGCGCGACTTGGGCTGAGCCGCAATCCTAAAACAACTCCGCACAGCAATGCTAACGCGATCAGCCAGAAACTCTCGTAACTCATCGCATGCCCCCGCATGTCAAAACGACGCTAGCCCGGAAACCGCTCGGCGTAGTCGGCGCGCGCCGCCGTCAGAATGCCGCGCGCGGCCTTCGCATCGTAAACGGGATCGACCGTGATGGCAGCGGATGTCTCGCCGGGCAGCGATTTGTAGGTGAGGAAGTAGTGCCTGAGGCGATCGATGATGGGACGCGGCAGCTCGGAGACTTCGGCGAACTCGCCATAGGTCGGATCGCCGATGAGCACGGCAAGGATCTTGTCGTCGGCTTCGCCCTTCTCGACCATGCGCAGACCCCCGATCGGCCGCGCGTCCAGCAGGATATCGCCCCGCGAGATCGGCCGGTCCGTCAGCACGCAGATGTCGAGCGGGTCGCCGTCACCCTTGGTGACGGGCGGGCCGCCTGGGATGGAAAAGGCCGCGACACGCGTGCCGCAATAGGTGCGCGGGACGAACCCATAGAGCGTCGGACAGAAGTTCGAGAATTGTTGCGGCCGATCGACCATCAGATAGCCCGAGTGCTTGTCGACCTCGTACTTTACTCCGTCCGTCGGAACGATCTCGATATAGGCCCGGACAAGCTCAGGGAATCGCGCCCCCGGATCGAGGCCGTGCCAGGGGTGGGGGCGATGCGTCAGGGGGCGATTGGGCATGAGCGGGAGTGTATCGCGGGCCGCTGGATGCCGCCAGTTGTGCGGCCGCTGCCAGTGGCGATGGCATCGGCGTACGGCTCGCGCGTCAAGCCGCCTGCGAGAGATGCGCCGCGATCCGCGTGCGGATGCTGTCGGCGATCGTCCTGGCGGCGCGGTCCTCGGCGTCCTTGCGGGCGCGGATGTTGGCGAAGATGCTCTCGACCTTCTGGTAGGCCGCGCGCCCTTGCGCCTTACCTGTCATGAGCACCGTGTTATCCTCGGCGCGGATCAATTTGAAGTCGGCGTTGAGGGCAAAAACGAGGCCCTTGGCGTTGCCGTCGATCTCAACGAGGGTCGATTGTGCGGACTCGCGAAGTGCGATCTCCAGCCGGTAGATGGGAGCAGCCGCCTCGCCGCCGCCGGTCGTCTTGAAGACTAGCTCGTTGCGAACGACCTGTCCGACACGGCCTGGGATTTCCTTGATGTCGATCGCCGCCAACTTATCGCCGACACCGGTGCCACCGGTCACGGCCGCCGAGCCGTATAGCGGCTGCATTCCGCAGGCGGAAAGCACCGGTCCGAGCAGAACGAGCGAAAATGCTGCCATCGCCGAACGGCGGGAGATCATGCCTTGCTCCCTAACCTTGTCATCGTGTGGCGCCTCGCAATTGCCGACCAGCGCCGCTGAAATCTCTCAGTCGGCAATTGCGAGATGAGCGCCACACGAAACCTATAGCCTTGCTAGTGTCCCTTGGTCTTCGAATTGCCGGCGCGCGCCCGCAGCAACGGGATCGGCAATTCGGAGACGGGACACTAGCCGACGACATTGACGATCCTTTGCGGCACGACAATGATCTTCTTCGGCGATTTGCCCTCGAGGGCGCGGACCACAGCTTCGAGCTGCATGACGGCGGCCTCGATCTCCGAAGCGGGCGCGTCGCGGGAAATCGTCAGCTCCCCCCGGCGCTTACCATTGACCTGTACGGCAATGGTGATCGTATCGTCAACGAGCAAGGCCGCTTCGGCCGCCGGCCAGGGCTGATCTGCCAGCAATGTGTTGTATCCGAGCCTCGCCCAGCACTCCTCGGCCAGATGCGGCATCATCGGACCGAGCATCTGGATGAGCATTTCGGCGGCCTCGCGGATGGCCCAGGGCAGGCCGCTCCTCGGACTTCGCCAGCGCGCCCGTCAACGCCGAGGTCAGCTCGTAGAGCTGGGCCACCGCCACGTTGAACCGCAAGCCCTCGACGTTGCGCGAGAAGCCGTCGACCGTCTTGTGCGCGGCGCGGCGGAGCGCATCGCCCTCGGGTCCGAAGCTCGCTGGCCGGGGCGCGCCCTTCGGCGTGCCATTGGCCACCACCTCGTCGATCGCCCGCCAGACGCGCTGGATGAACCGCCGCGCGCCCTCGACGCCCGATTCCGTCCACTCGACGTCCCGCTCGGGCGGGCTGTCGGACAGCATGAACCAGCGCGCGCAGTCGGCGCCGTACTGGCCGATGATGTCGTCGGGATCGACGGTGTTGCGCTTCGACTTCGACATCTTCTCGACCGAGCCGATCTCGACGTCCTCGCCGGTCGCGATGAGCGTCGCGCGCCGCCCGTTCGCGCCGCTCTCGATCCTGACCTCGGCCGGCGTCACCCACTGGCCGTTCTTCGCGCGATAGGTCTCGTGGATGACCATGCCTTGCGTGAACAACGCGCCGAACGGCTCCTTCAGATCGAGATGCCCGGTGGCGCTCATCGCCCGGCAGAAGAAGCGCGAATAGAGCAGATGCAGGATCGCGTGCTCGATGCCGCCGATGTACTGGTCGACGGGCAGCCAGTGGCTCGCTGCCTTCGCATCGACCGGCGTCGTCGCGTGGGGCGCCGTGAAGCGAACGAAGTACCAGGAGCTATCGACGAACGTATCCATCGTGTCCGTCTCGCGCTCGGCCTTGGCGCCGCACTTGGGACAGTCGACGTGCTTCCACGTCGGATGCCGCGCCAGCGGATTGCCGGGCACGTCGAAGGTCGCATCCTCCGGCAGCATCACCGGCAGATCCTTGTCCGGCACCGGCACGACGCCGCACGCCTTGCAGTGGATGACGGGGATCGGGCAGCCCCAATAGCGCTGGCGCGAGATGCCCCAGTCGCGCAGGCGATACTGGACTTTCAGCGCGCCGGCCGGCCGTTGCCGACTGTCGCCTTCTCCAGCCGCTTCCGCACCTCCTTGAAGGCGGCCGTCGTATCCATGCCATCCAGGAAGCACGAATTGATCATCACGCCGTCGTCGACATAGGCCTTGTCGCCGATCGCGAAGGTCTTGGCGTTCTCGCCCTTCGGCATGACGACGGGGACCACCGGCAGGCTGTATTTGTGCGCGAACTCGAGATCGCGCTGATCGCCGGAGGGGCAGCCGAAGATGGCGCCCGTGCCGTACTCCATCAGCACGAAGTTCGCGACATAGACCGGCACTGTCCAATTGGGATCGAAGGGGTGCACGGCCTTGATGCCGGTGTCGAAGCCCTGTTTCTCCGCTGTTTCCAGATCGGCGACGGAGGTGCCCATGCGCCGGCACTCCTCGCAGAAGGCCGCGAGCTTCGGATTGGTCTGAGCCGCCGCCTTCGCCAGCGGATGATCGGGCGCGATCGCCATGAAGGAGGCGCCGAACAGCGTGTCGGGGCGCGTCGTGAAAATCTCGAGCTCGGAATGGCCCTTCGGCGCATCCTTCAGCGCCCAGCGGACCTGCATGCCCTCCGAGCGGCCGATCCAGTTCGTCTGCATGAGACGAACCTTCTCCGGCCATTTGTCGAGCGTTCCCAACGCCTCGATCAGATCATCCGAGTATTCGGTGATCTTGAAGAACCACTGCGTCAGCTCCTTCTGCTCGACGGGCGCACCCGACCGCCAGCCCTTGCCGTCGATCACCTGCTCGTTGGCGAGCACGGTGTTGTCGACCGGATCCCAGTTGACCTTCGAGACCTTCCGGTAGGCAAGCCCCTTCGCCAGCATGTCGTTGAAGAGTTTCTGCTGGTGCTTGTAGTAGCCGACGTCGCAGGTCGCGAACTCGCGCGACCAGTCGATCGACAGGCCCATCGTCTTGAGCTGGCGGCGCATGGCGTCAATGTTGGCGTAGGTCCATGCGGCCGGATGCGACTTGTTCTGCATCGCCGCGTTCTCGGCCGGCATGCCGAAGGCGTCCCAGCCCATCGGGTGGAGGACGTTGTAGCCCTTTGCCCGCCGGTAGCGCGCCACCACATCGCCCATGGTGTAGTTGCGCACATGCCCCATATGGATGCGGCCGGAGGGGTAGGGAAACATCTCCAGCACGTAGTATTTCGGCCGATCGCCGTCCTCACGGGTCGTGAACGTACCTCTTTGATCCCAGACCTGTTGCCAGTGGGCCTCGCGATCGGGCGCATTATATCTTTCAACGGACATGGGCTTGGCTCGCGGCGAAAAAATCGGCATTAATCGAAGGGTTAAGAGCCTGAAAAGCCCTAACCGGTCAAGCCGGTAAGGCAGCTGTCGCAGAGGGCGCGGATCGACTGAGCGGGGGATATCCGCCGCAAGGCCAATAGGGAGGCCTTGCCGTCGTTTATGCTGGTTGTAGCGCGAAGTGATTCGCACCTGCCGGCACCTCTGGGGGAGGCCTACTATGCAGCGTACCATCGGCATCACGATTTTAGGGCTCGGCCTCCTGCTGGCCGGCTGCTCGCAAAGCACGCAAACGACGGGCACGACCGGAGCCGTCGCGCCAGGCCAAACGGCGCCCGCCTCGACTGGCACGACGACGGCCGATGCGTCGTCGGCAGCCGTTCTCCCGCAGGTCGACAAGAAGAGCTGCGAGGAGCTGAAGGTCGAGCTGACGGGCTTCCAGGAAGCCAAGATCCCGCAGAAGCTCGAGCAGTTCGCGCAATCGAAATACACGCCGACCGCCGAAGAGCTGCCGCGCTTCCAGCGCTACGTCCAGGTCAACCAGAACATGAAAACGCGCTGCGCGGCGATGGCAGGCCGAGAAGCCGGCCGAGACGACGAAGAAAAAAAAGAAGAAGACCAAGGTCGAGCAGGCTCCGGCCACGCCCGAGGCGCCCGCGACGGACAGCTCGGGCTGAGGCGAGCGGCACTTCTCTTTCCTCCAGTCATTGATGAACGCTGCAAAGCGGGTCGAGCGACTGCCCGGCCCGCTTCTTCTTTGCCAACATCCTCTATTGCCAGGATGGAAGCTGGGACGTTAGTACCAATCGTCAAGTGAGACGCAGCGCCCGACAACCTGGCGCGTACTCTCCCACACCGTCATGCCTGCGCAGGCAGGCATCCATCCGGCTCCCGGAAGAGCGATGACCTCGCCGAGCGGTTAGCCGGCGGCCCTCATCCGCTTGGGTGGAGTCCGGCACGTCATGGCGGAGCCATGCTCCGCATGGACGCCGGAATGACGAATGGAGGGACGTGCGAACCGCGAGTAGAAGCCGTGACTGTTCAACAGCGCCTGGCGGAAGTGAAAGCGAAGATCGCCATGGCGGCGCACGACGCCGAGCGCGAGCCCTCGTCCGTGACGCTCGTCGCCGTCTCCAAGACCTTCGAGGCCGAGGACATCCTTCCCGTCATCGCGGCCGGCCAACGCGTGTTCGGCGAGAACCGCGTGCAGGAGGCCAAGGGAAAATGGCCGGCGCTGAAAGAGCGCTTCCCGGACATCGAGCTGCATCTGATCGGCCCCTTGCAGACCAACAAGGTCAAGGAGGCGGTGGCGCTGTTCGACGTCATCGAGGCCGTTGACCGGCCGAAGCTCGCGTCGGCGCTTGGCCGAGGAAATGCGCAAGACCGGCCGGCGGCTTCCCTGCTACGTCCAGGTCAACACCGGCGCTCGAGCCGCAGAAAGCGGGCGTGCTGCCGAAGGAGACGGCGGCCTTCGTCGCGACCTGCCGGGCGGACGGCCTCGATATCGCAGGCCTCATGTGCATCCCCCCCGTCGACGACGAGGCGGCGCTGCATTTCGCACTGCTGCGGAAGCTCGCCAAGGACATCGGCCTGACGCAACTCAGCATGGGCATGAGCGGCGACTATCCGACGGCGATCCTGCTCGGGGCGACCCATGTCAGGGTGGGAAGCGCGATTTTTGGGATACGGGGGTAGCGTTCGCATAAGTTCGTGTTGCGGCGCTCACACTGTGCTTGTTGTTTCAGCACAAAACCACCCCACCGTCACGGCCGCGAAGGCGGCCGCCTAGCCATATTCGACTTGGCGCCATCTATCGGCCATCCAAATGCTGCCGAAACTGCCCGAGCTTTGAACGCCGTGTGCGCCAGACGCTTGACTGGGTTCCCGCCTTCGCGGGAATGACGGGAGGAGAGTTCGTGCGAAGCTCCGACGACGACATTGCGGCAACGACCCTCTTTGTGGCCGCCCCTCCCTTCCCTCTCCCCATGCGCACTTCGTGCCCATGGGGAGAGGCGGATAGGCCGTGCCGTGTGACACCCAGCCCCTCAATGCCTGAAATGCCTCACGCCAGTGAACACCATCGCCAGCCCGCGCTCGTCGGCGGCCTTGATCACCTCATCGTCGCGCATCGAGCCGCCCGGCTGGATGACAGCCGTGACGCCGGCCTCGGCGGCCGTGATGAGGCCATCGGCGAAGGGGAAGAACGCGTCCGACGCGACGACGGAATCCTTCGTCAGCGGCTCCTGCCTCGCCTGCCGCCTCGGCCGCCGCATGGGCCTTCCAGGCGGCGATCCGAGCGGAATCGACGCGGCTCATCTGGCCGGCGCCGATGCCAACCGTCGCGCCATCCTTCACATAGACGATGGCGTTCGACTTGACGTGCTTGGCGACGCGGAAGGCGAACAACAAGTCGGCGAACTCGCGATCCGAAGGCGCGCGCTTCGTCACCACCTTCAAGTCGTCGCGGCCAACCAACCCCACGTCGCGCGACTGCAGCAGGAACCCGCCCGACACTGGCTTGACGATCGATCGCACAGCCTTCGGATCGAGCAGCCCGCCGGTCAACAGCAGCCGCACGTTGGGCTTAGCCGCTAGCACCTTCAACGCCGCCTCGTCCGCCTCGGGTGCCACGATCACCTCGGTGAAGACGCGCGAAATCTCGACTGCCGTCTCGGCATCGAGCTTGGCGTTGACGGCGATGATGCCGCCGAAGGCGCTGACCGGATCGGTCTTCAAGGCGCGCCGATAAGCTTCGAGCAAGCGTCGTCGCCCGTCGCCACCCCGCACGGATTGGCGTGCTTGATGATGGCGAGCGCCGGCTTTTCGCGGTCGAGGTCGGAGATCGAGCTCGAAGGCCGCATCCGCATCGGCGATGTTGTTGTAGGAGAGCTCCTTGCCCTGCACCTGCCGCGCCGCCGCCAAGCTCGGTCCGCCCCACGGCGTACGGTAGAGCGCGGCCTGCTGATGCGGGTTCTCGCCATAGCGCATCGTCATCACCCGCGTGCCGGCGATGCTTGCAATCGGCGGCATCGCCTCGCCCTGCTTGTCGAACATCCAGGACGAGATCATCGCATCATAGCGCGCGGTCGTGGCGTAGGTCTTGGCGGCGAGGCGCTTGCGGAAGGCCAGCGTCGTCGCGCCGTCATTGGCATCGAGCTCCGACAGCAGCTCTGCATAATCCGCCGGATCGGTGACGACGGTGACGCTCTCGTGGTTCTTGGCCGCCGCACGCAGCATCGCCGGCCCGCCGATATCGATGTTCTCGATGCAGTCGGCCTCGGGCTTGCCTGCCGCAACCGTTGCCTCGAAGGGATAGAGATTGACGATCAGCAGATCGATCGCGGCGATGCCGTGCGCCTGCATGGCCTCTACATGCTCAGCGTTGCCGCGCACGGCGAGCAATCCGCCATGCACCTTCGGATGCAGCGTCTTGAGGCGCCCGTCCATCATCTCCGGGAAGCCCGTCACCTCGGCGATATCGAGGACGGCGAGGCCCTTATCGGCGAGGTGCTTGCGCGTGCCCCCTGTCGAAACGAGCGTCACGCCGCGTTCGCCGAGTGCGCGAGCAAGATCACCTATGCCCGTCTTGTCGGAAACGGAAATGAGCGCGCGGCGGATGGGGATGTGGGTCATGGCTCGTCAGATCTTTTTTCGGAGAGTTGGAGATTGTCGTGCCCGATGGGTCTGTCAGACGAGCAGGCAAGGAGCAAGGATTCCCGTTTGCCGCCGTTACACCAAGTGGTCGCATCCACCCCCACCCTGTCCCTCCCCACGAGGGGGAGGGGACGTTGGGGGTAGGTCCTGTTCATGGCAATGACCAATCCGCTTGAGCGGGCGCCGATGTCCGCAGCGACGGCAGGGAATCCTTTGCAACACGCCTCGCAGCCACCTCGGTAGTCTGCAGGCGTCGTGAGATCACGATGTCAGTTTGTGTAAAGGACGCACTACGCTTGGACCCCCTCCCCGTCGTGCCGAAGGCGCGCCTCCGGCACGGCGTGGGGAGGGACAGGGTGGGGGTGGATCTGTCGTGACACCAATCACCGCGCCTTCGCCGGTGCCGTCCGCAACCGCACCAGCCGCCAGCGGATATCGGCGTCATCGCTGGCACGGCCGCGGTAGACGATCTGGACACCGCGGCGCGGGCCCGACAGGCTTGCCAGATAGAGGCTCTCCTCGAAGCCCAATTCGGCCCCCTGCCCGGCCAACCCCCAAACCTCGCCATTGGGCAACTCGATCAAGGCTTGCCCGGGTTCCGGCCCGCGCACGACGCGGCTCGTCGGGTGGGCGTGGAAATGCACCGAAAAGGTCAGCCCGCGCTTGCCCTTCCAGGCCTGCGTGCGAGCGGGATCGAACAGCCGATCGGAACCGTCGATCCGGTCGCCCTGGGCCGACAGGCGCAGCCGCCGCGCATGCCAAATCCCGAAGCGTTCCATATAGCCGTTGTGGCTGGCCGCCAGCTCGAGCGACCCGTCGTCGTTGGGCGACATGCGCGCCTCGACCTGCGAGGGCTCGGCCAAGGGCGGCGCGCCGAGCTTCTTTTCCAACTCTGCCTTCTGCATCAGCCGCGAGGAGGACGCATTGTTCACCGCCACCGTCGAATGCGACATGGTCGAGCGCGCGTTGAGGCGCCAGTCGCGATCGGCCGGACCGGGCGCGCCGCAATTGACGATCACGAGGTGCGTCCCCGAGCTCAGCTCGAAGGACAGGCAGCCGGCATGCGCCTCGTTCGAGAGCTCCGGTAGCGGCGGCGGGCCGACATCGGCAATCAGGATCGACTGGCGCCGCTGCATGCGGGCATAGCGCGAGACCGTCAACGCCTCGCCTGGGCGCTGGACGTTCTCGTCGTAGGCGAGCACCGCGGCCAGCAGATCGGTCCGCGTCGCACCCGTGCCGTTGAAGCGCGCCAGCGAGCCGTCGCCCAAGCGCATATGCCGGAGCATGTCGGTGATGCGGCGGCTGGCCTCCAGCACGATCGGCGGCGGCTCGTGATTGCGCGAGACGTAGCACTGCTTCAGTGGCAGGAGATCGAGCATCACGTCGATGAGCAGCGAGGTGTTTCGCGAGGCGTGCCCGCCATCCTTCAGGATGTGGTGCAATAGAATATCCGACAGCCGCGCCGTCTGGCTCTCGACCAGCGCCTCCTGCTCGGAGACGCAGAGGCTCGCATAGGTGAGCGCCGTCTCGACCGTCAAGCGCGTGCGGCCGTCGACGAGACCGGGTGCCTCGGCGACGAGCGCGCGCACCTGGCGGAGCAGGCTGTCGACGATCTTGTCATAGACCTGGGGCGGGGCGCCCTCGAGGAGAAAGCCGGCATTGAGCAGCCAGGAGATGATGCGGAGCCCTGCGATCCGCGGGTGATGGACGAGACTACGGCCGCGCCCGTCGCGCTCCCGGTCGATCCAATCGAGCACGAGGCGGACGCCGGCTTCCCGCGCCTCCGCCGTGTTGGCCGCACGCAGGTCGCGAAGCCACTCGAAGGCGACGAGTGCCTCGGCCCAGGCCTCGCTCGGCGGCCGGGCGTCGAAGGGCGACAGGCTGTCGATATCGGCGACAGCGCCGGCGAGCCCCATCTTTCCAGAGGCCATCTCGGTGGCGAAACTCGGATCAGGCGTGCGCAGATCCTGGGGCACGATCAGCAGGTGGCCCTGCTCGACCTCGACAGGCGGCTTCATCCAGGGCAGCCGCGTGACGGCCTCGCTCGCCGCCTGCCGGATGCGCTCGGCATTCGATCGCAAGTGGTATTCCGTTTTGGCGAGAGACCGCATGCCGCTCTCTTGGTTTGAGCACGTTCTTACGGCGAACCGGCTTCCACTTCGCCTGAACGGGCTCTAGCCGCCCACTGATTTGACGAGCCGGGCCGCAAAGAACCCGTCCATACCGGCAACATTGGGGCCTCCCCCCGGAGAATGGAAGGGGAGTGTCCTCAGATATCCCTCTGGCGTGATCCAGTCTGGCAAGAGACCGGCCTCGCCGGGGCGAACGGGGGCGACCGCCAGCCCAGGATGCGCGGCCAAGGCTGCGGCAAGCTGTTGCTCGCCCTCCTCGGGCTCGAGCGAGCAGGTGGTGTAAACGAGCGTGCCGCCGGGGCTAAGGAGCGCTATCGCTGCTTCGAGCAATAGCCGCTGCCGCGCGGCGAGCGGAACGAGCTCGGTTTCGGATTTGAGATAAGGCAAGTCGGGATGGCGGCGGATGGTGCCGGTCGCAAGGCAGGGCGCGTCGAGGAGGACTTTCGGGAATGATCGCCCCGGAATCCAGCTGCAGACGTCGGCCTCGACGAGCTCGGCCTCGAGCTTGAGCCGATCAAGGTTGCGCTTGAGAATTCCGATACGCCGCTTGGAGCTTTCAACCGCCACGACTTTCGCGCCTGACGCCGCAAGCTCTGCCGTCTTACCGCCGGGAGCAGCGCACAAATCCGCGACCTCGATATCGGAGACGTCGCCCAACAGCTTGACGGGCAAGGTCGCCGCCGCGTCCTGGACCCACCAGGCGCCCTCCTCGAAGCCGGGCAACGTCTCGATCCGGCCGCCACTTGTCACTCGGACGCCACCCGTGGCGAGCACCTCACCGCCGAGACGCCCGGCCCAACCGGTCGAATCAGACTTTACGGAAATATCGAGCGCGGGCTCGACGAGATGGGCCGCCGCGATCCGCCCAGCGATCTCCTCGCCGTACCGCGCCGACCATCGCCGCCACAGCCAGTCCGGTGTGTTGATCGCGGCGGTTCCAGTCCGCTCCCTGAGCTGCTGTGCGTCTCGCGCCAGCCGGCGCGACACGGCATTGACCAAGCCAGCCAAGCGCGTATGCCGCTCTTCGGCGCGCGTCAGGGCGACGGCATTGTCGACGGCGGCGTGCGGTGGCGTTTCGAGATAGAGAAGCTGCGCCGCAGTGATCCGCAAAATCTGGCGGACCCGGCCCGCATCCTTCGGCAGCGGCCGTTCGATCCGTTCGGCGAGGGCCGCATCGATCTCGCCCAGCCGGCGCAGCGCCGTGGTGGCGATCAAGCGCGTAAAGGCCCGATCCCGCGGCTCCAACGTCGAGCGTGCAACCGACCGCTCGAAGGCCTCGTCGAGCGGCCTCTTCCGATCGAGAACGTCGGACAGCGTGCGGATGGCCTTTTCCCGCGCCTCGAGACCGGGCGTGGTCAACTCCACGGACCCTTCTCGCCCTTGAACGGCGGCGGCACGGTGCCGGCGGCGACAGGCCGCCGCTCCAGCTCGGGCTGCGGGCCGCCGAGTTGCACCTGGCCCATTTCGGCGGCGATTTCCTGCAGTCGCGCGACCCGGTCCTCGGTGCGCGGATGCGTCATGAACAGGCCAGAGAGCCCCCCCACCAGCGGATTGACGATGAAGAGATGTGCGGATGCGGGGTTGGCCTCGGCCGAGGCGAGGCGGAAGCGTCCCTTGGCCTGCGCCAGCTTCTGCAGCGCCGAGGCGAGCCAGAGCGGCCGCTGGCTGATGTGGGAGCCGAGCTCGTCGGCAGCGAACTCCCGGCTGCGGCTGATCGCCATCTGCACGAGGGTCGCGGCGAGTGGGGCGGCGAGAATGGCAATGAACCCGCCGATCGGACCCAGCACGCCGCCACGCTGCTGATTGCGCCCGAAGAACAAGCCGAACTGGGCGAGCATCGAGATGGCGCCCGCGAGCGTCGCCGTCATGGCCATCGTCAGCGTGTCGCGGTTCTTCACATGCGCCAGCTCGTGCGCGATGACGCCGGCCACCTCCTCCTTGGTCAGCATGTCCAGCAGGCCGGTCGTGGTGGCCACGGCCGAGTTGCCGGGGTTGCGGCCGGTGGCAAAGGCATTCGGCTGCGGGCTCTCGATGACATAGACCTTCGGCATCGGCAGCCCAGCATTGGCGGAAAGCTGCTCGACGATGCTGAAAAGTTCCGGCGCCGATTGGCGATCGGTCTCGACCGCCCGGTGCATGCGGAGCACCATCTTGTCCGAGTTGTAATAGGCGAACAGGTTCATCGCCGCCGCGAGAAGGAAGGCGATGATCATGCCCGTCTGGCCACCGACGAAGTAGCCGACCATGACGAAGAGCAGCGTCAGTGCCAGCAGCAGGAAGCCCGTTCTGATGAAGTGCATCATCGACCCTCTGAGGTCCCGCCGGGGGTTGGGGCTCCGGCAGCACCGATGATATAGGTGACCCAACGGTAAAGGTCAGCAGGGGAACGCCCATGACGGAAGAAATGCTTGCCCCTTCAGCAGAGGACCGCCCCATGTCACCAGCCGCCCGTCGCGCACTCGAGGAAGCGCGTCTCAGGCGTGAGGCCGAGGCCGGTCAAGCGGCTGCCGCGGAGGTCAATGGTCCCAAGGGTCCCGAGCCCACGCGCTACGGCGACTGGGAGCGAAACGGGATTACGTCCGATTTCTGAGCAGTGTCCGGCGGCGAGCCGGCCCAGTCCCAACTCTCAGCGGCCCACCGTCTCGAACTGTGACAAGCGCAACGGCCAAACTGCCAGGACTGAACGAAGCGGCCCGGGCAATTCGCCCGGCTTTTAGGCTGTCATCTATACAAGTGAGCCCAATCGATACCTGGTTTGCCCAGCGTTAACCCGCACGACGAGCCGATTTACCACTCTTTCACCTTGAACTTCGACGCCTAGGCCCTTCGGCCGCATCTTCCTCGCGCCTAGCACCCCGCTTGCATCTCCCCGGGCAATTCCACCGCCCGCCCCCTCTGGGAGACGCACATGACCCTCTCGACCCTCCGCAGCTCCACCTTCCTCAGCAACGAGCGCGGCTCCATCTCCATCATGTTCGGTGCCGCCATCATCGCCATGGTCGGCGTCGTCGGCCTGTCGATCGATGTCGGCCGGTCGATGGACGCGCATTCCAAGGCCGCCTCTGCCCTCGACTCGGCCGTGCTGGCCGCCACCCGCGCCGTCTTCAGCGGCGACAAGTCGGTCGGCGAGATCGAGACGCTGGCGGCCAACTTCTTCGAGGGAAACCTTTCGAGCGTCGGCGACATCGGCGCCGACTACTCCGATTTCACCGCCGACGTCGACACCGAGACGAAGACGGTCAAGGCCAGAACCACCGTGCACGTGCCGACCACCTTCGGCGCCATCTTCGGCGTCAATAAGATCAGCTACACGGTCGCCTCGAGCGCCACCTTCAACATCCAGGACATCGAGCTGAGCCTCGTGCTCGATCTGACGGGCTCGATGTGCCAGCCCTGCTCGAAGATCGACGCGCTGAAGGATGCCTCGAAGGAGTTGATCGACGCGCTGATGCCGGAAAATGGCGGCGCCAGCGAGGTCAAAATCGCACTCGCGCCCTACTCGGCCTCAGTCAATGCCGGCCCGCTCACCGAAATCGCGACCGCCGGCCGCAGCACCGATGGCTGCCTGGTCGAGCGCGACGGCACCTTCGCCTATGACGACGTTGCGCCGCCCGCCGACTATGCGGACGTAACCGACGCCGACATCGTCTCCGGCTACATCGCTCAACTTCGTCGCCAACGACCCCACGCGTCAGTCCGACATCGATCGCTTCGCGGGCAGCGCAATTCCTACTCGTGCCCAAACGCCGAGCTCGTGCCGCTCTCGACCGACAAAGACATGCTCAAGGATCGCGGTCGACGGTTTCAGCACCGGCGGCTGGACGGCCGGCCATCTCGGCACCGCATGGGGCTGGTACATGATCTCCGACAGCTGGGGCGCGCTGCTGCCCGGCGAGAGCTCGCCCAAGCCCTACGGCGCGAAGAACCTGATCAAGGCTATCGTGCTCATGACCGACGGCGTCTTCAACACCGCCTGTCGGAACGACCAACTCGGCGAACCAGGCCATGTCGCTCTGCGACGCCATGAAGGACAAGGACGTCATCGTCTACGCCGTGTCGTTCAAGAGCGCGAACCATCCGACCCTGCAGAACTGCGCCTCGACCGACAGCAATTCCGGTGATCTCCTCTATTGGGATGCCGACAACGGCTCGGAATTGACCGCCGCCTTCAAGGACATCGCCATCCGCCTCACCAACCTGCGTCTGGACAAGTAATCCCTTCGCAGCTAGGCAGGTCGGGCGGGCGTCACCGGGGGGTGGCGTCCGCCCGAGCCTTTTTTGCTTTGTCGCATTTTCTACGGCGAACCGGGAAGCCACTTCGTCTGAAAATGCTCCGTCAGCGCGACAGGGGGAGCCACGTTGCGCGTACCCTTCATACCGAACACCATCATCATGCTGCTCGTCGTGCTGGGTGGCATCTATATCTACGGCCTGCGCATGGGGCATCTCTCGGCCGGCCTGTCACCGCTGCCGGCGATCGACTTATCCTCGGGCTCAGGCTGGTTCATCGACTGGCGGCTCGCCCAGCTCGCCCACAGCCGCGACCTCTGCCAGGAGATGTTCAAGGGTCCGCACGCGATCGCCTCGCCCGTGCCCGACCGGCCCATCGGCGCCGACGACTGCGGCTATGTGAATGCCTTCAGCGTTAAAGAGGTGGGTGGCGCCTCGGTCAGCCTCTCGCCGCTGACCTGCCCGGCGACGGCGGCACTTTCGCTCTGGGTCGAGCACGTCGTCCAACCGGAGGCCGAGCGCCTTCTCGGCAGCCGCGTCGTCTCAATCGGGGACTTGGGAACCTACGCGTGCCGGGACAAGATCGGTGGCAGCTCCCGGCGATGGTGGAACAACCTGCTTCGCCAGATCGATCCATCGCTTGCCCGCAGCCAACACGCTACCGCCAATGCCGTTGACATCGGCGCCTTCAAGCTCGCCAACGGAGAGACGGTTTCAGTGCTCGACGATTGGCGCGACAAGGGTGCCAAGGGCGATTTCCTCCGTCGCGTCCACAACGGCGCTTGCAGCTACTTCCGCGTGACCTTGGGCCCCGAGTTCAATAAGGAGCACGCCAACCATTTCCACCTGGACCGGGGTCCGGCCCGCATCTGCTGGTAAGTGCTCGATTGCCGTCTCAGGCCGGCGTGCACCGCAATGAGCCGTTAACCCTGAGACTGACAAAACCCGGTTAGGGTTATCAGCGTACTGCTATTTTTACTCGGAATTTGCCTCCCCGCGTTTAGTGTCGCACTCCAATGCTTCGAATTGGGGTCGTCGTATGCTGCTCAAATCTGACCGTTTCGACCGTTTCCGTCGCGATGAGCGTGGCTCGATCGCTATCATCTTCGGCTTGTCGATCCTCTTGCTGGCCTTCGCCATCGGCTTCTCGCTCGATACGGCCCAGGCCGTTCGAACCTCGAGCAAAGTCGCCAATGCGCTCGATGCCGCCTCGCTGGCGGCGGCCAGGGCTATGTCGGAGAATAATCTGACGCCGGCAGAGGCCCAGGCCCTCGCCCTCAACTACTTCAAGGCGCAGGTCGCCGGGCTCGAAGGGGGCGCATTCGACTGGAGCAACTTCATCGCCGACATCGATCCGGCGACCGGAACTGTCACCATCAAGGCCGACATCTCGGTGCCGACGAGCTTTGCGCGCATCCTCGACATCAAGAAGGTGAACTTCACGAAGTCCTCGACCTCGATGTTCAAGATGCGCAACGTTGAGCTCGCCATGGTGCTCGATGTCACGGGCTCGATGGGCGGCCAGAAAATCGTCGACCTGAAGATGGCGGCGAAGGACATCGTCGATATCATGTTGCCGGCCGGCAAGCCTGCTCTCAACAGGATCGCGCTGGCGCCCTATTCGGCCTCCGTCAACGCCGGCCCATATGCGGCGCTCGCGAGTGACGGCGAAAGCCTCGACGGCTGCGTCGTCGAGCGCAATGGTGGACATGCCTTTGACGACGATGCGCCGTCCGGAGGCCGCTATTCCGAGGCCGAGAAAAGTCCGCCGGACAATCCGAAGTACGCTTGCCCAGCCGCCGAGATCATGCCCTTGAGTTCCGATGCGGTCACAATCAAGACGACCATCAACGACTTGGGCGTCGGAGGCTGGACCGCCGGCCATCTCGGCCTGGGTTGGGGCTGGTACCTGATCTCGCCGAACTGGGCACCGGTCTGGCCGGCTGCCGCGGACCCCAAACCCTACAACGATCCCAACACGGTCAAGGCCATCATCCTGATGACTGATGGCGAGTTCAACACCAGCTATCACAATGGCGCACAGAACGAGACTTCGGCTCAGCAGGCGATCGACCTCTGCGACAACATCAAGGGCCCGGCGTTCACGGGCGGCAACGTCGTCATTTACTCCGTGGCGTTCCTCTCGCCACCGGAAGCCGAGGCGACGCTGCAAGCATGCGCGACCAGCCCGTCGCACTACTTCAGCGCCGACAACGGCACGGAACTCCGCGCGGCCTTCCAGGACATCGCCAAGCGGCTACAGAGCTTGAGGATCGCGAAGTAGGCGCCGATCCATAAAGAACTGGCAAAGGGCCGGCACGTTGCGCCGGCCCTTTCGTTTTCGGCGTTGCTATCTGCTCACCTCGACATCGAAATCAACCGCGACCGGAACATGATCGGATGGCCGCTCCCAGCCGCGCGCCGTGTCCAGGACCGTCATCCCCGCCGCATCGCCCGCAAGCGCCGGTGACGCCCAAACATGATCCAGGCGGCGGCCACGATTGGTGGCCTGCCAATCGGCGGCCCGATAGCTCCACCAGGAATAGAGCTTCTCGGCCTCGGGAACGAAGCGGCGCATGAGATCGCTCCATTTGGCGGCAGCGCGGGCCTGCTCGAAACGCTCGACCTCGACGGGCGTGTGCGAGACAACGCCCAGCATCTGCTTATGCGACCAGACATCGTGCTCGAGCGGGGCGACGTTGAGATCGCCGGTGGCAATGCGCCGGCGCTTGCCCTTGAGCCGCCCGCCCCAGGCTTCGAGACCATCGAGATAGGCGAGCTTTTCTCGGAAGCGGCGGTTCTCGTCCGGATCGGGGATATCGCCGCCAGCCGGGACATAGAAATTGTGAATCTCGAGTTTCTCCCGCTTCGTACCGATTGGGAGCGTCACGGCGAGATGGCGCGCCTCACCCGTGCTGTTGAGGTCTTCCGCGCCCAGCCGCTCGATCGGGTGGCGCGAGAGCGTCGCCACGCCATGATAGCCCTTCTGGCCGGCGATGATCTGGTGGGAGTAGCCCAGGGCCTCGAGCGCCGCCCGCGGAAACTGGTCCTCCAGGCACTTGATCTCCTGCAGGCAGATGATATCGGGCGACAGGCGCGCGACCATTGCCTCGATGAGGTGCAGGCGGATGCGGATCGAGTTGATGTTCCAGGTCACGGCGCGCAGGGGCATGTCTGCTCCAGAGAATCATGGAGACGGCGCGCCCAAAAGCAAAAGGGCGCCCAGTCTTTCGACTGGGCGCCACAGCGCATTGCGCGCATGACGCCGGGAGGGAAGCCGGCGCCGGCGAGCACATCCTCGGTAAGACGGGGGGGCACTACCGAATGGGTGATGCGCTCGCTGTACGAGTAAGATAGGGGGGCGAGGGAGGATTTCAATATTGATGGAGAGGAATTAACGAAAAAGTTACTTTTGCTCTCGATCCGAACGAAAAGAGAACGTCATTTCTGCCCGCTCTTCTTTTCCTCTCCCGATATCTTACGCAGCTCGAAGAGCTTGGCAGCGGCCTTCTCACCCCGGACGAGGTCCGCGAGTTCGACCCGCGTGTCACCGCCTTCGGGGCCGGTCACCAGCCATTCGGCGAGTTCGAGCTTCCCCTCGACGCGAGCGAAGAACAGCTTGATCCGCCCGTTCGAGTCATCGCTTCGGTCCTCCAGCGCGATCGTCGCCAGATCGGCGCCCGAGTAGAGTTCCACGATCTTGGCCGACTTGGCAAGATCGACCTTCTCCTCGAACAGCACTCCGAAGGGCGTGGATTCGAGCGGATAGCGATCGGGCGGATTGCCCTCCTCCTCGAAGGAGAGATACTCGCCATCCGACAGCACCACGAGCGTCGAGGGCGATGCGTAGTCGAAGCGGAACCGGCCGGGCTTCTGGATATAGAATTTGCCCTTGCTCTGCCCTTTCTCCGCATCCGTCTGCAGGAAGATGCCCTTGAGATCGGTGATGTCGTTGAAGTAGGCGTTCACCTCAGCGACCACGGCGAGTTGGGTGTCGTCGAGCGTGATGCCGCTGACGGTCGAATCGACCTCGGCCGACCAGGTGGTGGTACCGCCTACGGCAGTGTCGGGCGGGGCCTCCTCGGTCTCCTCGGCCAGCGACGGCATCGCTGACAGCAGCGCGGCGGCGGTGACCACGAGGACCAAGCGACTGATAGACATCATCGTTTCAGCTCCGAACCCCCTAAAGCACGTTCAGGCGAAGTGGGTGCCGGTTCGCCGTAAGAACGTGCTCAAGACCCCCAAGGCGATGCGTCATCGCCCGATACGCAAAACGACGACAAACGGATAAAGCCGCAACGCAGCCTCCGATAGGTCGGAACCGGCCTTTCCCACGGGAATATGAGGCAATTTAGGCGCTCTGGGCGTCACCCGCCAGAATGTGACGCTTCCCCGCGCCGTTGGGCGGGCTGATGATGCCGTCCTGCTCCATGCGCTCGATCAGATCGGCCGCGCGGTTGTAGCCGATCTGGAGCCGGCGCTGGATGTAGCTCGTCGAGACCTTCCGGTCCTTCAGCACGATCGAGACGGCGCGGTCGTAGAGGTCGTCGCCCGAGCCACCCTCGCTTGTCTCGCCGTCTTCGCCCGATGCTTCCTCGGGATCGGCTGTGATGGCGTCAATGTAGGCGGGCCGGCCCTGGGCGCGGAGATCGACAACGACTTGCTCGACCTCCTCGTCGGCGACGAAGGCGCCGTGCACGCGGGAGACCTGAGTGCCGCCCAGCGAATACAGCATGTCGCCGGCACCCAACAGCTGCTCCGCCCCGCCGTCGCCCAGAATCGTCCGGCTGTCGATCTTGGAGGCGACCTTGAAAGAGATGCGCGACGGCAGGTTCGCCTTGATGGTGCCGGTGATGACGTCGACGCTTGGCCGCTGCGTCGCGGTGATGAGGTGAATGCCAGCGGCACGGGCCATCTGCGCCAGCCGCTGCACCGCCGCCTCGATGTCCTTGCCGGCGGTCATCATCAGGTCCGCCATCTCGTCGATGACGACCACGATGAATGGCATCGGCGTGAGGTCCAGCGTCTCCTCGACATAGATCGGCTGGCCGGTGCGGCGGTCGAAGCCCGTCTGGACCCGGCGGATGGGGGCTCGGCCCTGGCGCTCCGCATTGGCGAGCGCGTTGTTGTAGGTCTCGATGTTGCGCACGTTGAAAAGCGACATGCGCTTGTAACGCTCCTCCATCTCGCGCACGACCCAGTTGAGCGCGACGACGGCCTTGCGCGGATCGGTGACGACCGGGGCGAGCAAATGCGGAATGCCGTTGTAGACCGACAACTCCAGCATCTTCGGATCGATGAGGATAAGCTTCACCTGATCGGGCGTCAGGTGGAACAGCAGCGACAGGATCATCGCGTTGATGCCGACCGACTTGCCCGAGCCGGTGGTGCCCGCGACGAGCAGATGCGGCATACGCGCGAGATCGACGACGACGCATGTGCCGTCGGTCGCCTTGCCGAGCGCGAGCGGTAGCTGCGCGCCGGTCGCGCGGTAAACTTCGCTCTCGAGGAGATCGCGCAAACCCACCGGCTCGCGGCGCGGATTGGGCAGCTCGATGCCGATGGCGTTGCGGCCGGGGATGACCGCGATGCGGGCCGAGGCCGCGCTCATGGAGCGGGCGATATCGTCCGCCAGTGCAATGACGCGCGAAGCCTTGATGCCGCGCGCGGGCTCGAGCTCATAGACGGTGATGACCGGGCCGGGCCGGATATCGACGATCTGGCCCTTGATGCCGAAATCGTTGAGCACGTCCTCGAGGAGACGCGCATTGCCGCGCATGACGGATTGCGTCAGCTCGGGATTGGGTTTCACGGCGGCCGGCTTTTTCAGCAGGCGAACCGAGGGCAGCTTGAAGCCGCGCCGCGCGCGATCCGCGGGATCGGCCGGACCGAAGCCGCGGGCGCGCGCCTTGGGCGGCGGCAGTGGCGCATCGACGGGCTCGGATTTGCGGGCCAGAGCCAGAGGGGGCAGGTCTCCCTTCGCACCAGCGGGTGCAAAGCGGCGGGCGATGGCCGCGCTCATGGCGTCCTCGTTGGGGTCGATCCCGATCGGCGCGAGCGTCTCGCCGGCGACCCCACCGAGCAGACTCGGATCGGCGTCGCCTTCGTCCTCGTCCTCATCGATCGCGGCGTAGGGGGAAAACTTCGCCGCGCCGAATCCGCGTGAGGGAACGCGTGCCTCGACCGGCTCAGTCGCTAGCCCACGCGCATCCAATCGGTCCCAGCCGAGTGGCAGGTCGGGCGGCGCCTGGCGGGCGAGCTCCGGCGGATCGGAGGCAAGCAGGGCGGAGGCCTGTGCCTTCAGCCATCCGCCTATACCCCAGGATCGGCGCTTGGGCTCTTCTTCGATTTCAGTCTCGGGCTCGAAAGCCGGCGGCTCGACGCGCCGGGGCGGCACGTAGCGCTCGCGCGGCTTGGTGAGACCCAGCGTGTAGGCGAGCGCCAAGGCACCCGTTCCGGCGAGCGCGACAAAGGCCGCCAGCGTCGCGAGTGTGCTGCCAAAGGAGAAGAACGGCACGCGCAGCATCTCGAACACGAGATCGCCGCCCAGTCCTCCAAACCCGTGCTCCAGCGGCCAGAAGCCCGGACGCGGCAGCGCGGCGAGCGCGCCCGCGAGAAGCGCCGTCGCCAGAGGCCACATCAGCACGCGTTTGCGGAGCGAGGGCAGGGCCCGCCCGGCCAGTATGTCGATGCCCCAGAAGGTGGGCGCGAAGAGCAGCAGCGCGGCGCCGAGGCCGATCGCCTGCAGAGCCATATCGGCGAGAAAGGCGCCGGGCGATCCCAGAACATTCTGCGGCAGGAAGGAAGGTCCGATGGCCGTGGCGCCGTCGCTGCCGGCCCAAGTCAAGAGCGCTAGCCAGCCGAGCGAGGTGAGCACGATGATGGAAAACCCGAGCAAACGCCGGCTTCCCGACCGCAGACCGTGCTCGACGGCCGCCGGCAGGAGGCCACGCGGCTCCAGGGCTTGCTCTACATGCAACGACATCAGTGTGGTGCCCCGCACTTGCCGACCGATGTCGCGGCTGGGCTCAATGTCGGCAATTGCGGGATGAGCACCACACGAACCCTCTAACTCTTCTCGTGTCCCTTTGGACCGCAATGACCGAGAGCGGTCGCAGCAACGATGTCGGTCATTGCGGTCCGGGACACGAGCGTCCTACTCAGACCTCTGACAAGGCGGTCCGCAACCTGCCGAGCGCGTCTCGTGTCGTTGGAAGGTCATGCACCAGCGCGACCCTCACATAAGCGGCACCGGGGTCACCGCCGTTCACGTCCTGCTGCGACAGATAAGCGCCCGGTAACACTTTGACACCGCATCGTTTCCAGAGTCTTACCGACGCCGCTTCACCGCCGCCCAGATGGCTCGTATCGAGCCAAAGGAAAAACCCGCCGCCGGGGACCGGATTGCCAAAGCGATTGCCGAGGACGTCCACCGCGAGGCGGAATTTCTCCTGATAAAGCTGCCGGCTGGGCATCACATGCGCCTCATCGGCCCAGACGGCCGTGCTCGCCCATTGGATGGGGAGCGGCATCTGCGGGGCCATGACGTTGCGGTACTGGCTCAGCCGGGAGAGAAAATCCGCATCGCCCGCGACGAAGCCGGAGCGCAGCCCCGGCAGGTTCGAGCGCTTCGACAGAGAGTTGAAGGCGACGACATTGGCGAAGCCGCCGGTTTCGGCCGCGACCTCCAGAATGCCCGGCGGTGGACGCTCCGCATAAACCTCCGAGTAACACTCGTCGGCGAAGAGCATGATATCGAATTGGCGAGCGAGCTTGATGGCGCGCGCGAGATAATCGCGACTCGCGACCGCCCCTTGAGGGTTAGAGGGCGAGCAGAGATAGAAGGCGCGCGTGCGCTCGAGCAGCGCCTTGTCGCTCTCGATCCGGTCGAGATCGGGGAGGAAGCCGGTCTCGACCGTGGCAGGAAGGAAAACCGGCTCTGCCCCGTTGGTCAGCGTGGCGGCGATGTAGACTTGGTAGAACGGGTTGGGGATCAGCACGGCAGGCCGGGAATGAGCCGGGCGCCGGTCGAGCGCCGGGGCGACAGCGGAAAACAACCCCTCGCGCGAACCGCAGAGGATGTGAACGTTTCTCTCCGCATCGACCTTGCCGTCCAGCCGGTAACGCCGATCGAGCCATTGCGCGATTGCCTGCCGCATTTCCGGAATGCCGTTGATCGGTGGATACTTGGCGAAGCCCTCCTTCTTCTCGTCGAGAATGCGCACGACAAAATCCGGCGGCGTATGCCGCGGCTCGCCGATCGTCATGTCGATCGCCGGCGCGCCAGGCTGAATGCCGTCGAGCATCGTCCGCAGCCGCGGAAACGGCGACTGGACGGCACGGGCGAGGAGGTTTTGGGGGGTGTCAGACGGCGGCATTGGAGCTATCTCGCATTTCGCGACGGCCATGGTCGTAATATACTACGCCTGTGAATAAACATCTGCGCACGAGCCAGAACGTCAGACAATCATCAAGCAGCGCTTTTCGCAGCCACTGAACGTCATCTCGCGCGACGTACTGATGTCGATTTTGTGCCGGTGCGATCCCTCCGTATGACGATCGTCCGGCCGGTAGAGGCTGCCGCCGAGCTAGAAGTGATCTGAGTAGCACGCACTTCTGCCGCTGGTGATTGTGGGTACTTGGCCCTGGTCACCCGGCCTTCGCCGGCGTTTTCGGCGGGCGCTCGCGGAAGAGACCTTCCTGCACGGCCGAGGCGACGAGCGTGCCGTCCCTCGAGAAAATGAGCCCCCGGCAAAAACCGCGCGCGCCCGACATCGACGGGCTGTCCTGGCTGTAGAGCAACCAGCCGTCGGCGCGGCCTGGCCGGTGGAACCAGAGTGCGTGATCGATGCTCGCCACCTGCAATGACGGGTCCATGATGGTGCGCCCATGTCCGGCGAGCGCCGTGTCGATCAGCGAATAGTCCGACATATAGGCGAGCAGGACCTGGTGCAGCACAGGATCGTCCGGCACCGGTTCCGAAATCCGCATCCAGACATCCTGCATCGACGGCCGGGGCGACGGATCGAGGAAGCGCTCGACATCGATGGGGCGGAACTCGATCGGCGGCAGTCGGCTGACGAGCTTGGCGGCTTCCTCGGAGTGCTTCTCCTTGAGAAGCTGTTCGAGCGCATCCTCATCGAGCAGTTGCTCGGGCGCCGGCACATCGGGCATCGGCATCTGGTGCTCGAGCCCGGCCTCGCCGTTGTGGAAAGACGCCGACATGGTGAAGATCGCCTCGCCCTTCTGCGAGGCGACGACATTTCGCGTCGAGAAGGCCCGCCCGTCGCGGATGCGCGTGACCTCGTAATCGATTGGGGTCTTGGGATCGCCCATCCTCACGAAATAGGCGTGCAGCGAGTGCGCCTTGCGGTCCTCGACCGTGCGGAAAGCCGCAACCATCGCCTGCGCCACGACCTGCCCGCCATAGACCCGGCGCCAGTGCTTGTTGACACTGTCGCCGCGGAACCGGTCGCCGCCCAACGCCTCGAGATCGAGGACCGCAAGCAAAGGCGCGAGCGCATTGGGGCTGGACGAAGTCATGGGGCTCCTGGACTTGCCGGGGATGGCACGAGGGGGCAGAACTGACGGCCAGAGACGTCCCTGTCAAGCAAGCCTCCAGCTCAGAGACCACGGCCAGGTCGCACTGAAGGCAGGCCAGGCCATGTCAATCAATGCAAGCATAATCGAGGCAACTGCTTGCATAACAGACGTCTCTATCTCACGATGCATGCATAGACAGAGGAATCTGCATTGTCCGGCGAAGACCAGAAGCCTACCGGGAAGGCCAAGGGCGGCCATGCCCGAGCCGAGAAGCTGCGACCCGATCGGCGCCGTGAGATCGCCAAGCAGGCTGCGGAGGCGCGCTGGAAAGCAGAACCCCTGTCACTCATGGAAGACGCGGAAACCGGCGACCGCTTTGTGCTCTACACGACTGACAATGGCGTTGAGTTTCAGTTGGCATTCGAGGGCACAGAGCCGTGGGCCACTCGAAAACAGATGGCAGATCTGTTTGGACGCGACATTTCGCGGGTCACACGACATATCAAGACCGTGTTTGACGATGGTGAACTGGACCGGGAAAGCAATGTGCGGAAAACGCACATTGCTCGCTCCGACAAACCTGTCGAGATTTACAGCCTAGATGTGGTGCTTTCCGTTGGCTATCGCGTAAAGTCTTCAAAGCAGGCCGTTGTATTCCGCCGATGGGCGAACAGCATTCTGCGTCAGTACCTTGTCAGCGGTTTCGTCGTCGACGTCGATCGCCTCGAGAACCCTGACGGTCGTCCCGACCATTTTGCCGAGTTGCTGGAAAAGGTCCGGCACATCCGCTCCTCCGAGAAGCGGATGTGGACACGCGTCCTGGAGCTGGCATCCTTCTGTAGCGACTACGGCCTCATGTCGGACGAGGATCGCGAAGATTTCTTCGCGACGATCCAGAACGCCATGCATTGGTCGGTGACGCAGCAGACAGCTGCCGAAGTGATCTACCGGCGCGTTGACGCCGAACGAGAGAATGCTGGCGTGATGTCCTTCAAGGGCGACATGCCGACGGTCGCGGAAGCCCAGGTGGCGAAGAACCTCTACGGTCCCCCCGAGATCGAGGCGTTGAACCTGGTCACGAGCATGACACTCGAATTCTTCGAGAGCCAAGCGGAACAGAAGCGCCCCACGACCATTGCTCAGTTTCTCGCGAGAATGCGTGAGCTGCTCAAGCTCGATGGAAGACCACTGATCCGAGCGGGTCACCGTGGTGAAGTTTCGATGGCGGAAGCAAAGAAAACGGCCTCGACCGAGATCAAGGCTTTCAAGGAGCGAACTCGCATCGAGCGCGAACTCGCTGGCGAAAACACTCTCCGCCAGCTTGGTGAACGTATCAAACGGCGCAAGTGACCATGAAGATGAATGAACCGGAAAGACCCTTCGACATCGCCATTGCCGGCGCGAGCCTAACGGGGCTGTCGCTCGTTCTTGCGCTTCGATCGGCGCTGCCCGATGCGTTCCGGATTGCTCTGTTCGAAAGAAGACAGTCCGGATCGTCCGAGCCCATGGACCACAGGGCCTCGGCCCTCTCGCTTGCGACACGACGCTTTCTAGAGGCTGTCGGCGTCTGGCCGGAGGTTGAGCCGCACGTGCAGCCGGTGACGGACATCGACATCACCGACGCGACACCATACTCACCCATCCGGCCGACGCTGCTGCACTACGACAATGTGAGCGATGGCGAGGTCGCGACCTACATCGTGCCCAACGAAATCCTGAAATCGGCGCTCGCGGCAGCCGTGGCGCGCTTGACTGGCATCGCACGCTTCCATGGTACCTGGATCGGAACGATCGAGCCGTATCCGGCCAGCGTAGGCCTTGTTCTATCGAATGCCGAGCGCGTCACCGCACACCTCGCTGTTGCCGCCGACGGACGCCAATCCGCCCTCCGGGAACTCGCCGGCATCAAGACGACCGGCTGGCGCTACGATCAGCGCGGCATCGTCACGACGGTCGGCCACGAACTTCCCCACAAGGGACGAGCCATCCAGCACTTCCTGCCCGCTGGTCCATTCGCGATCCTGCCGCTCGAAGGTGGAAACCGCTCCTCGCTGGTGTGGACCGAGGAAGCAAGCCGCGCTCAATGCCTCGTTGCGCTCGACGACGCGGCTTTCCTCGAAGAGCTTCGCCTGCGCTTTTCCGGACGGCTCGGCGAGCTGACGCTCGAAGGCCCGCGGCAGTCCTTCCCGCTCGAGCTGCATCTGGCGCGGAGCTTCTACAGCGGCCGCATCGTGCTGGTTGGCGACAGCGCGCGCGGTGTGCATCCGCTCGCGGGCCAGGGCTTCAACATCGGCCTGCGCGACGTCGCGGCCCTCGCGGAGATCGTTGCCGAGACGGCGCGGCTCGGCATGGACATCGGCAGCGCCGAGCCGCTGGAACGCTATCAGCGCTGGCGGCGCTTCGACTCGGTTGCATCGGCGCTCGGCATGGACGGCATAAATCGTCTCTTCTCCAACGACAATGCCGGACTGCGAGCACTCCGCGATTTGGGGCTCGGTCTCGTCAATCGCTCAGTCCCGCTGAAACGCTTCTTCGTCTCCGAAGCGGCAGGCCAGACGGGCAATGTCCCACGCCTCCTGCGGGGCGAGGCGATCTGATCGCCGCGCCACAACCCGTTATAGTCACTTCTACATAAAGACCTGATATCGTTGGTGTTTTCAGATAGACGCCACATTCTCTCCGCATTCAACTGGCTCTGTTGGACAGTGGGGATGCGGGTAGAGGCCCGAGCAATCGGGATCAATCGCCGCGCATCGATCGAAGGTTTCGGGCCTCGACGCCTTTCGCGGAGCTGAGCCGCGGACGGCAATCGATTTCGGGCTCGACCCGGGGCATGGCTGCCAGGGGTTCTTGGGGGTGCGTCATGCCTATGCGTTTTCTCGTACCGAGTTGATCGCCGTCGCCGGGCGCCTTCCCCAGATGGGTAGACGCGACGCAGCTGTCTCATTCGAAACAATCACCATCCGGGAGAACCGGAAGGAACGTCCGCCCGCAGTCCAGCTGCCGGGGGAAATGCATGTGCTTGAGCACGATCAAAACAGGGGGTCTAGCATGACAACTCTTCAACAGTCTCACGGCCGAAATACAAACATCCGCCGCCGCACGGCGTGGCTCGCGAACGCCACTCTCGCCGTTTTCATCGTCGCGCTGGCCGGTTGCCAGAACGCGCAGCGCTGGTCGCAACCCTCCACCGCGCCGTCTGACCAGTACTTTGCGCCCACGGCGGCGACAAGCGCCCCGGCGACGAGCTCTGCCGTCGCAACCTCGGGCGAGACGAAACCTTGGAAGTCCAAGATCATCACCACGGCAGACGATGCGACCGCGCCCACGGCACCCACCAAAACCGCATGGACCACCACTGCATCGGTCATCAAGTGGAGCAACGATATCGGATCGCCGGATCGTGGGGCCGGCGCGGCAGGCGTTGACGGCGGAGGCGGAGCAGATCGCTGAAGAATTGCCCACCCAGAAACACAACGCGACGCGACCCGGCAGGTGCCGGGCTCGCGGCGGCCTGTACGCATTACTCAAGTGAATGCTCCCGAGCCCACGCAGGCTCAGGGATAGGCCCGCGCCCGATGGCACAGGCAGGCTTGGCGCCGATCGCAGCGCGGCACCCTCCTCGACATTGCGCCTCGAAGCGATCCCGACGCCCTAGTGGCCCGTCGCGCCAAAATCGCATGCTCGCCGGGCGTCCGTCCGATTTTGGCGCGACATGAGGGCCACTCGCAATATCATAAGCTTCGTGTGGCGTTCATCGCGCCATAGTTGACACGGACCGTGCAGCGCGACTGGTCAACTATGGCGCGACGCCACACTAGCGTTCGTCATCGGCGCGTTGCAAACCCCATGTTGGCTCCGCCTATCGCCTTAGGCTAGCATTAGCCCAAGGGTCGAGTTGAGTGGGGTTGCCGATGCGCCATCTGATCGTCTGCAGTCTCTTCGCCCTAGCGGTCCTTGTCTCGCCCGCCCGCGCCGCCGACCGCACTGTTGCTGTGACGCTCGCCCTCTTCAGCGACATCTATGAAATCGGGGAACAGGGCGGGCGCGGCGGTTTTGCGCGCGTAACGGCCGCGATCAAGGCCGAGCGGGCCCGCAATCCGAACACCATCGTCGCGCATGCGGGCGATACCTTCTCGCCCTCGCTCCGCTCCGGCTTCGACAAGGGCAAGGCCATCGTCGAGCTGACGAACATGGCGGGCGTCGACATCTTCGTGCCCGGAAATCACGAGTTCGACTTCGGCGAGGCGGTGTTCCGTGAGCGGCTCGCCGAGCTTGCGGGTGCCGGTGCTCGCCGCGAATCTGAGCGATGCCGAGGGACAGCCGCTCCCTGGAACTGGCGATACGAAAGTCTTCGAGTTCGAGGGCGTGAAGATCGGTGTCATCGGCCTGACGGACGACAACTCCGCCATGCGCTCAAGCCCGGGAACGTTGCGGTTCGCACCCTCGATCCCCATGGCCGAGAACAAGGCCAAGGACCTGCGCGCCGCCGGAGCAGACTTGATCGTCCTCGTCATCCATGCCCCGGTGCAGGACGACATCCGGCTGCTCAACTCCGGTCTCTATGATGTCGATCCTCTCCGGCCACGACCACGATCTCATGCTGGTCTACGACGGCCGCAGCGTGCTTGCGGAAGCGAAAGAGGAGGGAGAGACGCTCGTCGCCGTCGATCTCGACATCAAGGTGAGCGAGGGCGAGACGCGCAAAGTGTCCTGGCGCCCGCGCTTCCGCATCATCGACACGGCCGACGTGACGCCCGACCCAGAGGTCGCCGCCAAGGTCACGACCTATGAGAGCGAGCTCGGCGCTGACCTCGACCAGCAGATCGGAAAGAGCGAGACCGCCCTCGACAGCCGCAAGCCCACGGTCCGCGGCGGGGAATCCGCCATCGGCAATCTCATCGCCGACGCCATGCGCCAGTTCTCGAGCGCCGATCTCGCCATCATGAACGGCGGCGGCATCCGTGGCGACAAGCAGTACGAGCCCGGTCACACGCTTACGAAGCGCGACGTACTGACGGAGCTGCCCTTCGGCAACAAGCTCATGGTGATCGAACTCACCGGCGCCGATCTCGCGGCCGTGCTCGAGAACGGCGTCTGGTTCGGCGAGAAGGCGGAGGGACGGTTCGCGCAGCTCTCGGGCGTCAAGCTCGTCGCCCGCCGCGACGCCGTTCCGGGAAGCCGGTTGACGTCGATCGAGATCGGCGGGGCGCCACTCGATCCGGCCAAGCTCTACAAAGTCGCCGTCAACGACTTCCTCGCGTCCGGCAAGGACGGCTACGCGGCCTTCCTCAAGGGCCGGGTACTGCTCGATGCCAATGAGGGGCCGCTGGTGGCAACCATTGTGATCGACGCCGTGAAGGCAGCTGGCTCGGTTTCCCCAAAGCTCGAAGGGCGAATACGGTTCGAGTAAGGACCAGGCCAAACCGCCTGCCTTTGTTCGGCCGCCGCTTCGGCGGTAGGATCGTCGGCCTGACCCAAGATCGAGGTATGCTATGCGGCGCATTGCTGGACTTGTCCTGGCCTTGGGCTTGGCGGCATTCCCAGCGCCGATCTGGCAATCACCCACCGCTCACGCCCAGGTCACGCTGAAAGCCCCTCAGAAAGTCATCGACGAGGTGGCCAAGAAGCTCGCCGCTCGCTTCGGCTTGCCGGCGGAAAAATTCGAGGAGTACACCGACCTCGTCCTCGACCTCGGCCTCGATCCGACCGATGTCTACTACGCCGTCGTCGAGATCCTCGAGGGCTACGGTGTGGCCTTGCCGCCGCGCAAGGAGATTACCCGCGTCGGCCAGATCGCCTCCCTCGCCGCCGCTACCACCCGTACTTTCGCCACCAAGAAAAAGGCCGGCGACGTCGAGACCTATGTGCAGACGGTCTACTACGCGACCGACCGCAACGCGACCGGCGCGGAAGAGCCCGAGCTCGCCTTCGACGGCACCCGGTCGCCCAACGGAGCGATGACCTACGGCAGGGCCGAGGTGAACATTCCCGTCTCGCACAAGCGCGGCAAGATCGAAACGCCCTGGATGGGGCTGCAAAGCCTGCGCGACGCCGGCAAGCACATCTACATCCTGCAGCTCACCGGTTTCGACGAGGCGGGCCTCATGGATGAGCTCCGCTCGGTGGGCGGCGGCGAGTCCGACCTCCTCGTCTATGTCCACGGTTTCAATGTGCCGTTTTCCGACGCCATCGTCCGGGCCGCACAGGTGGCGTTCGACTTCGGCTTTCAAGGTGCGCCGATTGTCTATTCCTGGCCCTCCGACGGCGGTATCACGTCCTACAACACCGATTGCGAGGACGTTGCCTGGAGCGCCAAGCATATCGAGGGGCTGCTGACCAAGCTGAAAGCCGAGTTCCCGGATCGCAAGCTGCATCTGGTGGCGCACAGCATGGGTAGCCGCGGTCTGCTCGGGGCGTTGCGCCTGATGGCCTATCGCGACGCCTCTCAACCGTTGTTCCAGAGCGTCATCCTGTGCGCGCCGGATTTCGATTCCGAGCTGTTCCGCGATCAGATCGCGGCCGAGGTACGCCCGCTCGCCCAGCAATGGGTGGTCTACACGTCCGACAAGGATCTGGCTTTGACCGCCTCCGAGCAGATCAACGCCGCGCCGCGCCTCGGCAAGCCCGTCACCTACGCGGAAGGCTACGAGATCATCGATGCCACCGGCCTCGAGGTGACGCCATGGAGCCTGCCGGAAACCCATTCCTACTATGCCACCAAGCAGCGCGTGCTCGACGACATGGTCTCGGTGCTCAAGGGCATGCTGCCGGAGCAGCGCGGCCTCAAAGCGATCGAGGCCAGCGGGGGAACGGCTTGGGCGCTGGAGTAAGGAAGGCGACGTTTGAAATCAAGCCTCAACATACTCATTTGTCATCCCGGACCTTGTGCCCGGGACCCATTTCAAGCCAAGCGCCGCCGTTCCCGGTAGCGATTTTGCACTCGATTTGGCGCACTCGGCCAGGGTGCCGCACTTCGCTAGTGGACGAAGCGTTTGGGTCCATGGGTCCCGGGCACAAGGCCCGGGATGACATCGTTAGGCGCTATGGGCACTGTGCCCGGCAGTAACTCCGTACCCCCTCAGTAAGGATTCAATTGCGGGCGCTGCGATTGGGTTCACTCGCTTGACCTGCGCCCTAGCCAGGACGAAGCTTCGCGTCAGACCAATGGGCCCGCGGTTCGCAGTCGAACGAGGCTCAACGCGAAGGAGGAAACACATGCTGAATTGGATGAAACCGATTCTTGCGGCATCGCTCGCCGTTTCGATCTCGGCCGCCGCGGCCAATGCAGAGTCCGTCTACAATCGCGGCGCCAACGGCGACCCAGCTTCACTCGATCCGCACAAGACCTCGACAGTCGAGGAGGCCAACATCCTCCGCGACATGTTCTCTGGTCTCGTCGCGCAGGATGCCGGCGCGAACCTCATCCCCGGCGCCGCCGAAAGCTGGACCGTCTCCGACAACGGCCTCGTCTACACCTTCAAGCTCCGTGACCACACCTGGTCCGACGGCACCCCCGTCACCGCCGACGACTTTCTGTTCTCGCTGCGTCGCGTCGTCGATCCGGCGACTGCGTCGGAATACGCCTACATGCTGGCGCCCATCGTCAAGGCCGAGGACATCACCGGCGGCAAGGCCAAACCCGAGGAGCTCGGTGTCAAGGCGATCGATGCCAAGACGCTCGAAATCACGCTCAAGGGCCCGACACCCTACTTCCTCGAGATGCTGACGCATCAGGCGACTTACGGCGTGAGCAAAGCCAATGTCGAGAAGTTCGGCGCCGACTTCGTCAAGCCCGGCAATCTCGTCTCGAACGGCGCCTTCACGCTCGCCGAATTCGTGCCGAACGATCACATCAAGCTCGTCAAGAACCCGAAGTTCTTCGACGCCGCCAACGTCAAGCTCGACGTCGTCAACTACATCCCGGCGGAAGATCGCGCCGCCGCCATGAAGCGCTTCGAGGCAGGCGAGATCGATAGCAACAACGACTTCCCGACCGAGCAGCTCGGCGACCTCAAGACCAAGTTCGGCGGTCAACTCCAGACCGGCCCGCAACTCGCCACCTACTACTACGTCTTCAAGACGAAAAAGGACCCGTGGACGAATTCGAAGTTGCGTCACGCCATCTCGATGGTCATCGACCGCGACTATCTCGCCGAGAAGGTTTGGCAGAACGCGATGATTCCGGCCTACGGCATGGTGCCGGCCGGTGTCGCCGGCTACACGCCGAAGACGGCGAGCTATGCCGGTATGTCCCAGCTCGATCGCGAGGACGAGGCGAAGAAGGTCTTTGCCGAGCTCGGCATCACGGCCGAGAAGCCGCTGAAATTGGAGCTTCGCTACAACACCTCCGAGAACCACAAGAACACGGCCGTCGCTGTCCAGGATATGCTGAAGGGCTTCAACATCGAGGTGACCCTCACCAACACCGACGGCAAGACCCACTACGAGTTTCTGGAGCAGAAGGGCGACTTCGACGTGGCGCGCGCCGGCTGGGTCGCCGACTACAAGGACCCCGGCACCTTCCTCGATCTGGGCAAGTCGACCGCTGGCAACAACTACGGCGAGTACACGAACCCGGCCTACGACGATCTCCTCGCCAAGGCGTCGATCGAGGCCGATCCGGCAAAGCGCATGGGACTTTTGTCGGAAGCCGAGGGCATCCTGATGCAGGATCTCGGCATCATGCCGCTGCTCTTCTACGCCAACCACAACATCGTCTCGCCCAAGCTCAAGGGCTTCAACGACAACGTCATGGACGTGCATCCTTCCCGGTTCGTGTCGAAGGAGTAGAATACGCTCGGAACTGGCGGCTTCATTGATCGGCGATGCTGATCGTTCGATGGAGTCGCCGGCCCGCGCAGTGCCTCAGTTGTTGTTGAAGGTTTCGCGAAGTTGTCTGTTCTTCGCCTCAACCATCACCCCCACCTTTGTTCGCCTAAGGGTTTAGCTTGCGCTAAACCCAAGGCGACCCGTCCTCCCCCATCAAAAGGGGGAGGAAAAGGTGCGTCGAGTCTATTTCAACAAGTGAGCGCTGCAGGCTCTGCTTTTGTCGTAACAATGGAGATTGCCACTTGTTTTCCTCCCCCCGTCGTGCCGAAGGCGCGCCTTCGGCACGACGGGGGAGGACCGCGCGCCTTGGACTTAGTTGCGCAGCAGCTAAGTCCTTAGGCGCGCCAAGGTGGGGGTGTTGTCTTGCTGTGCGTACCGGCGTGGCACATGTGGAGCAGGCCATCCCATGTTGAGCTACGTCCTCCGACGGCTCCTGATCGCCATTCCGACGCTATTCCTCATCGTCACGATTTCATTCTTCCTCTGCCGCCTGGCGCCGGGCGGGCCGTTCAATCAGGAGAAAGGTCTCTCGCCGGAGATCAAGGCAAACATCGAGAAGACCTTCGGGCTCGATAAACCCCTCGTCGAACAGTATCTGCAATATCTGGGCAATCTGCTGCAGGGCGATCTCGGGCCGAGCTATGTCATGTCCCAGTTCACGGTCGCCGATCTGTTTCGTGCCGGTCTGCCGGTGTCGATCCAGCTCGGCGCCTCGGCACTGATCCTCTCGCTGGTCTTGGGTGGTCTGCTCGGGGTCATCGCCGCGCTCTACCAGAACCGCGCGGCCGATTATGCCGTGATCGCGACCGCGACCGCGGGCTCGACCATTCCAACGTTCGTCATCGCGCCGCTCATTCAACTTTTCTTCGGACTGACGCTCAAATGGTTGCCCGTCGGCGGGTGGAACGACGGGGCGCTGCTCAACAAGATCGGTCCGATCCTCACGCTCGCGCTACCGCAACTCGCTGTCATCGCGCGGCTGATGCGCGGTTCGATGATCGAGGCTCTGCGCTCCAACCACATCCGCACGGCGCGCGCCATGGGTCTCTCGCAATGGTCTGTCGTCGTGAAACACGCCATGCGCGGCGCGCTGCTGCCGATCATCTCCTATGCGGGCCCCGCCGCCGCCGGCCTCCTCACCGGCTCCATCATCGTCGAGACGATTTTCCAGATCCCCGGCGTCGGCCGCTATTTCATCGATGCCGCCATCAACCGCGACTACACGCTCGTCATGGGCACGGTCGTGATGATCGCGGTGTTCACGATTGTCTTTAATCTGATCGTCGACATCCTCTACGCCGTCGTCGATCCGAGGGTGCGCTATGATTGAGGCGGCGCTCGCAAGCCCTGCCATCACGAGCCGCTCGCTGTGGGGCGATGCGTGGCTGCGCCTCAAGGCGAACAAGGCGGCGGTGGCGAGCGCGCTCTATCTCGCCTTCGTCGTGCTGGCTTGCCTCGCCGGCCCCTTCTTCACCGGCCACGACTTCCGGACCATCTACCAGAGCTACGTCCGCGTGCCGCCCTCGCTCGAGGCCTATCCGCAAGGGGCGACCATCGAAGCCGGCATCAAGGAGGCGCTGAAACGCGCCGGCGTTGTGGTCGATTCCTGGGAGGAGAAGGACGGCCGCGTCCTCGTCACCGTGACGGACGACAAGCCGGTCGACGAGCGGGTCATCCGCTATCTCGATCGCTCCGATGCCTTCGACGGCACCAAGGTCGAGGTCAAGTCGACCGACGGCCTCTCCCTCACCATGAGCACGGCGGTCGACAAGAAGCACTTCTACTTCGGCACCGATCCGAGCGGCCGCGATCTGCTCACCCGCACGCTCGTCGCCGGCCGCGTCTCGCTCGCCATCGGTTTGCTTGCGGGCCTTGTCGCTCTCGTCATCGGCGTCGTCTACGGCGCCACCGCCGGTCTCATCGGCGGCAAGACGGACGAGATCATGATGCGCATCGTCGACATCTTGTATGCGCTCCCCTTCACCTTCTTCGTCATCATGCTCGTCGTCTTCTTCGGGCGGAACTTCGTGCTGATGTTCATCGCCGTCGGCGCTGTGCTGTGGCTCGACATGGCGCGGATCGTGCGTGGCCAGACGCTCTCGATCCGGCGGCAGGAATATGTCCAGGCGGCGGAGGCTCTCGGCGTCGGCAGCCGGGGTATCCTCTGGCGGCATATCATTCCGAACGCGCTCGGGCCCATCATCATCTATGTGACGCTGCTGGTGCCGCAGGTGATCATCCTGGAAAGCTTCCTCTCGTTCCTCGGCCTCGGCGTGCAGGAGCCGATGTCGAGCTGGGGCGTGCAGATCAGCCAGGGCGCCCGCAACATCGAAGGCGCGACCTGGCTGCTGCTGTTTCCTTCGCTCTTTCTCACCTCGACGCTGTTCGCGCTCAACTTCATCGGCGACGGCCTGCGCGACGCCCTCGACCCGAAGGACCGGTGAGGGATGACCTCCCCCATCCTCGCCATTGAAAACCTGCGTGTCCGCTTCCGGACGCCCGATGGCATGGTCGAGGCGGTGAAGGGCGCGAGCCTCGCCGTCGCGAAAGGCGAGACGCTCGCCATCGTCGGCGAGAGCGGCTCCGGCAAGAGCCAGCTCGTCATGGCCTCGATGGGCCTCCTCGCCAAGAACGGCGAGGTCGAAGGCTCCGTCAGATTCGAGGGCGAGGAGATTCTCGGCCTTACCACGCGCGCGCTCAACCGTTTTCGCGGCGCCAAGATCACCATGATCTTCCAGGAGCCGATGACCTCGCTCGACCCGCTCTACTCCATCGGCAACCAGCTCATCGAGCCGATCCGGCAGCATCAGCGCCTCTCCGCCAACGCCGCCGAGGTCCGCGCCATCGAGTTGCTCGGCCTCGTGAAAATCCCAGACGCGCAGACCCGCATGCGCTCCTACCCGCACGAGCTCTCCGGTGGCCAGCGCCAGCGCGTCATGATTGCCATGGCCATTGCCAACAACCCGGAGGTGCTGATCGCGGATGAACCGACGACCGCGCTCGACGTGACGATCCAGGCGGAGATCCTCGCGCTCCTCGCCGACCTGAAGCACCGCCTCGGCATGGCGCTGATCTTCATCACGCATGATCTCGGCATCGTCCGCCGCATCGCCGATCGGGTCGCCGTCATGCGCAAGGGCGAGATCGTCGAGACCGGGCCGACGCCGGCGGTGTTCAAGAGCCCGCGGCACGCCTACACGAAGGCGCTGCTCGCCGCCGAGCCCACCGGCCGGAAGGCTCCTGTTCCCAAGAGCGCCGAAACGGTTCTCGAAGGCCGCGACGTCGTTGTCGACTTCAAGCTCCGCGGCGGCAGGTTCGGTGGCAACACGCGCATGCTGACCGCCGTCGATCACGTCTCCATCCGCCTCCAGGCAGGCCAGACCATCGGCATCGTCGGCGAGTCGGGCTCCGGCAAGTCGACACTGGCGCGTGCCCTCCTCCGGCTTCTCCATAGCGAGGGCCAGATCCGCTTCCTCGATCGCGACATTACTGGCCTCGACCGGCAAGCGATGCGGCCGCTGCGCAGCGATCTCCAGATCGTGCTGCAGGACCCGTTCGGCTCGCTTTCGCCGCGCATGACGGTTGGCGAAATCGTCACCGAAGGGTTGCTGGTGCACGAGCCGGGGCTCTCGCGCAAGGATCGCGACAAGCGCGCCGGCGAGGCGCTGGCCGAAGTCGGCCTAGAACCCCAGATGCGCAATCGCTACCCGCACGAATTCTCCGGTGGCCAGCGACAACGCATCGCCATCGCGCGCGCGATCATCTTGAAGCCCAAGGTCGTCGTGCTCGACGAGCCGACCTCGGCGCTCGATCGCCAGGTACAGAAGCAGATCGTCGAGCTAATGCGCGATTTGCAGACGAAACATGGCCTCTCCTATCTTTTCATCAGCCACGATCTCGCGGTCGTGCGCGCCATGGCCGACCACATCCTCGTCATGAAGAACGGCAAGCTCGTCGAGGAGGGCTCGCCGGACGAGATTTTCGAGCGACCCCGCGAGGCCTATACGCAGGCGTTGATCCGCGCGGCGTTTGCGCCACTTGCAGAGGAAGCCAAATGACGATCCCGAAAACCATGCAGGCCGTATTGACGACCGGGCACGGCGGCCTCGACAAGCTCGAGGTCCGCACCGATGTGCCGGTGCCATCGCCCGGACCCGGCGAAGTGCTGGTCGAGGTGTCGGGCTGTGGCCTCAACAACACCGACATCTGGGTGCGCCAAGGCGCCTATGGCACGGACGACGACCCGAATGCGGTGGCGAGCTGGCGGCGCGGCGCACTCGAGGACACGTTGAAATTCCCACGTATCCAGGGCGCCGACACGGCCGGGCGCATCGCTGCCGCCGGCTCCGGCGTAGACCGAAACCGCATCGGCGAGCGCGTCATCGTCGACTTCTCGCTCTACAACGGCGACGGCGTATCCCTCGTCGACATCGACTACATCGGCCACGGCCGCGACGGCGGCTATGCCGAGTACATGGTGGCGCCGGCCGGGAACGCTTACGAGGTGAAGCGGCCGATCTCAGATGCCGAGTTGGCCACTTTCTGCTGCGCCTATCTGACGGGCGAGCACATGCTCGACCGCGCACACGTCAAGGCGCAAGAGCGCGTGCTGATCACTGGTGGGTCTGGTGGTGTCGGTTCAGGACTGATCCAGCTTTGCCGGGCGCGCGGCGCCATTCCCTATGCGGTCGTGGGCAAGGGCAAGGAATCGCAGGTGAAAGCGATCGGCGCCGAGGCAGTGATCACGCGGGGCGAGGGCGACTTGGGCGAGGCCGTCCATCGCGCGACTGGCGGCAAGCCCATCGACGTCGTCGCCGATCTTGTTGCCGGACCGATGTTCGCAGACCTCATCAACCTGATCCGTCCCGAAGGCCGCTACGCCACCGCCGGCGCCATCGGCGGGCCGCTCGTGACACTCGATCTGCGGACCATCTACTTGAAGCACCTGACGCTGCACGGCTCCTCGCAAGGCACCCGCGCCGCCTTCCAGCGCCTCGTTGGCTATATCGAAGATGGACGTGTGAAGCCGCTACTCTGGAAGACGTATCCGCTCTCCAAGATCCGCGAAGCCCAGACCGCGTTCATGGCGAAGGGCTATATCGGCAAGCTCGTGGTGGTGCCGGATAGGAAGTGGAAGGGGTGATGAATTGGCGAACTGTCAGTCACAAGATCTCGCGCTCTCCGAATCAATTCGGCTCCACCTCCTTTCCGTCATTCCGTCGCAGGCCGGAATCCATCCGGCCATCCGGCGAGGCGCAGTCCCGCCGCCCGGCGAAATCTCGCAACATTGCGGCTTGGAGGGATGCCAGCCTTCGCTGGCATGACGAAAGAGAATAGAGTTTGCAAGGTAGGAGATCGAACGATGCGTTTCGACAAAGTCCCCTGTGTCTACATCCTCGCCAGCAAACCCTACGGCACGATCTACATTGGCGTCACCAGCGACCTGCCGTTTCGCATGAGCCAGCACGTCGAAGGCCTCTCGCCAGGATTCACGAAACGGTACGGCGTCAAGTAGCTCGTCTATTACGAAATGCACGACGACATGGAGACCGCGATCCGTCGCGAGACCCAACTCAAGTCGTGGAAGCGCGCGTGGAAGATCAGGCTTATCGAATCCATAAATCCTGCTTGGGCCGATTTGTATGAAGCCAGTTCGGGTGGGGTGCTTGATGGTCCGGCAGATGCCGAGCGACTGGCCAGCGAGCCAGCTCCCGACGGGGCGACTTAGCCTTCCCGGCCAAACTACGAGGCGCTCACCACACGAATTAAATCTCTAGGAACCTACGTGCACACGCTATCTGTCGATGATCTACGTCAGATCAAATCTAACGCTGGCGGAGGTTCACGGCCGTGATTCGCGACGTCATGGACGGTCGACGAGATGCTAGCGGTCATCAGGGCCCGTCGACGCCGAGGTTCTGGACTTACTATCGACGCGCGGCCTGACTTGGACGATAACGCCGAAGGACGCGTGAGGGCTGCGCCGCCTTTCCCCCCTTCCGTGATTTCAGCGCAGGCCGGAATCCATCCGGCCACCCGGGGAGGCACGGTCCCACCGCTCGGCGAGACCTCTCGTTATCGCGGCATGGATGGATGCCAACCTGCGTTGGCATGACGGAGGATGGGGTCTTGTGGGTTCACGTGCGACGACGCAGGCACGGATGAATGTCTGACGCCGAACGAGACTCACCCCCACTTCGTCATTCCGGCGAAGGCCGGAATCCACTCAGGCGTCACATAGTTCGAAAACTCACCGCTCGGCGAGACCTCAAAACATCGAGGCTTGGGTGGATGCCAGCCTTCGCTGGCATGACGGAGGGGTGAGGTTTCGCGAATTGCGAGCGGCAATGGGCGTGGCGGGCCGCCCTCACCCAACCTCGCCCAGCAACCTCAGCTTCACATAATCGAGCTGATCATAGTTGCGGAATCGGATGGTGAGCACGCCGCTCTCGTTGGAGCCGCGCTTGACCTCGACCTTGAGCCCCAAAGCCTCCGTCAGCTCGCGCTCGAAGGCTTGGGTGTCCGGGTCCTTTTCGCGCTTCTGACGTGGCGCCTCGGGGACCAGCGGAACCTGCACGAGCGCTTCGACATCGCGCACGCTCAAGCCCTTGGCCACAACTGTCTCGGCGAGCTTCTCGGCGTCCTCGCGGCCGACGAGCGCGCGGCCGTGACCGGCCGAGAGCTTGCCCTCCTGCATCAGCTGCTGAACGCGTTCGGGCAACTTCAACAACCGGACCGTGTTCGCCAGATGACTCCGGCTCTTGCCGATGATCTGCGCCAGCTCGTCCTGGTTGTATCCGAAACGATCGATCAGCTCGCGATAGCCGCGCGCCTCGTCGATGGCGTTCAGATCGGCGCGCTGCACGTTCTCGATGATCGCAAGCTCGAGCACTTCCTTATCGTTCAGCTCACGGACGATTGCAGGCACTGATGAAAGCCCCGCCCGCTGCGAGGCCCGCCACCGGCGCTCGCCGGCGACGATCTCGTAAGTACCACCGGCGACCGGGCGTACGATGATTGGCTGTACCAGCCCGCGCTCGCGGATCGACGCCGCCAGCTCATCGATCTCAGCCTCGTCGAAGGTCTGCCGCGGATTGAGCGTCGAGGACTTGATCTGCTCGATGGCGATGAGCCGCTGCTCGCCTTCGGCCGGCAACCGTTCCGGGTGTCCCGAAGAATCGCCGATCAACGAGGCGAGCCCCCGGCCCAACCGTCCACGCTGCGCTGGCCCTGACATCGACATTTCTACTTCCCCTTCATTCGATCTTTTTTGGGTCGGCTCACGCGGCCTTGTAACGGCGCTCGCGCTCGATGATTTCGGTAGCGAGCTTGATGTAGGCCTGGCTGCCCGAGCACTTGTAGTCGTAGAGCAGGATCGGCTTGCCGTGCGAGGGCGCCTCGGCGATGCGGACGTTGCGCGGGATCACGGTGCCGTAGACCTTCTCGCCGAAATGCAAGCGCACCTCGTTGGCGACACTCTCCGACAGGTTTGCGCGCGGATCGTGCATGGTGAGAACCACGCCGTGGATCTCGAGCTTGGGATTGAGCGTCGCCCTGATCCCCTCGATGGTCTCGCGCAACTGGGCGATGCCTTCCAACGCGAAGAACTCGCACTGCACCGGCACCAGCACCGAGCTTGCCGCCACCATGGCGTTGAGGGTGAGCAGGCTCAGCGACGGCGGACAATCGATGAGAATGTAGCGGAAGGGGTCGTCATCACTGCGGTTGGTCTGATTGGCGTGGAGCGCCGCGACCGCATCCCGCAACCGGTAGTTGCGATTCTGCTCGCCGAACAGCTCGGCCTCGAGCCCGACGAGATCGTTGTTCGCCGGCACGATGAAAAGCTTGGGCACCAGCGTCGGCATGGCCGCCTGCGCGAGGCTCGCCCGGCTGGCGAGGATATCGTAGGTCGTGATGTGGCGCTGCGCGGGATCGATGCCGAGGCCAGTGGACGCATTGCCCTGCGGGTCCATGTCGACCACGAGAGTCTTCTCGCCGACGGCCGCGAGCGCGGTTCCCAGATTGATCGCCGTCGTGGTCTTGCCGACACCGCCCTTCTGATTGGCGATGGCAATGACGCGAATACCGTCCGGGATAGCGCTCACCTCGTCAGCTCCTTCCCCGAGGCGAGAGGTGGCGGATCGCGACGATCCGGGCCTCGGAATCCGTGACACTTTCGTGCAGCTCGGCCTCGAAATGCCAGCGCGCGCCGGCATCACGGAGCTCGTCCGCGGCGGTCCGGCCCTTGAGAAACAAACCCAATGTCTCTGACCGGAAGAAGGGGGCGGCAAGCTCCAGGAGGTCCCCGAGCGGGGCCAGGGCACGCGCCGTCACCACATCGATGTTTTCCACTCTATTCTGAGTCGCGAAGTCCTGGATACGCGTGGCATAGATATCCACAGGGGCCCCGGTCTGGCGCGCGACGTCTTTGAGGAAGGCGCATTTGCGCGCATTGCTCTCTACAAGGTGAGCACGGAAGCCGCTGACATCGCGCTGAAAAATGGCAATCACCAATCCCGGAAAGCCGGCGCCGCTGCCGAGATCAAGCCAGTTTCTGGCCTCTGCACCATGGTGCAAAAGTTGTGCGCTGTCGGCAAAATGCCTGTGCCAAACCTGTTCAAGACTGCCCGGCGCGACCAAGTCCTTCACATGCGACCAGCGTTGTAGCAGCCCCGCGTAGGTCTCGAGGCGCTTCAATGTTTCACGTGAAACATTGAAGGCCGCGGCGAAGGCGTCTGGCCCTCTCATCGTAGGCGTCTTCGCCATCGCTCAGGCGCTCTTTCGGCGCGCATGCTTCTTGGCGTGCGCCAGCAGGAGCAGCAGCGCCGACGGCGTCATGCCGTCGATCCGGGACGCCTGGCCGATGGAGGCCGGGCGATGGCCGAGCAGCTTCTGGCGGATCTCGTTTGAGAAACCGGGGATGGCGTCGATGTCGAGATCGGCGGGCACTTCCACCGCGTCGTCCCGCTTCAACTGTGCGATCTCCTCGCTCTGGCGAACGAGATAGACGGCGTAGCGGGCATCCGTTTCCACTTCGGCGCCGATTGCGGCAGGGATCGTGCTGAGCTCCGGCCAGATGGCCGTCAGACGATCGAGCGTGATACCGGAGAGCGCCAGCAGATCGTAGGCGCTGCGCCGTTTGCCGTCCCGGCGGATGTCGAGGCCATGCTTTCCGGCTCCGTCGGGCGTCAGGTATAGTTGCTCGAGACTGTGCCGCGCCGTCTCCAGCGCCTTGAGTTTCCGCTCGAACCGTCCCGCCCGCTCTGTCCCCACGCAGCCAAGTGAAATCCCGAGCGGCGTGAGGCGCCGGTCGGCGTTGTCGGCGCGCAGATGCAGCCGGTATTCGGCGCGCGAGGTGAACATCCGATAGGGCTCGGTAACCCCGCGCGTCACCAGATCATCGATCATCACGCCGAGATAAGCGTCGGCCCGGCCGATGGTAATGTCGGCCTTGCCGCTGCCGGCGCGCCGCGCGGCGTTGAGGCCGGCCAGAAGACCTTGGGCGCCCGCCTCCTCATAGCCGGTGGTGCCGTTGATCTGGCCGGCCAGGAACAGCCCCGGTAGATAATGGGTTTCCAATGTCGGCAGCAGGTCGCGCGGGTCGAGATAGTCATACTCGATCGCGTAGCCTGGGCGGACGATACGGGCATTCTCCAAACCGGGAATGCTGGCGATGAAAGCGCGCTGTATGGCGTCCGGCAGCGAGGTCGACAGACCATTGGGATAGATCGTCGTATCGTCGAGGCCCTCCGGCTCGAGAAAGATCTGGTGACGCTCACGATCGGCGAAGCGGACGATCTTGTCTTCCACCGAGGGGCAATAGCGCGGGCCGACACCCGTGATTTCGCCGGAGTACATCGCCGAGAGACCCAGGTTCTCCCGGATGATGCGATGCGTCTCGGCCGTCGTCTCGGTGATATGGCAATTGACCTGGCGGTTCTCGATCCGGCCCGTCATCAGCGACAGCGGCACTGGATCGTCGTCGCCGGGCTGGGGCTGCAACCGCGACCAGTCAATGGTTGTACCATCAAGGCGCGGCGGCGTGCCGGTCTTGAGGCGGCCGAGCCGGGCGCCGGCTGCCAGGAGACATTCGGACAGGCGGAGGGCGGGCGCCTCGCCGGCGCGGCCGGCCGGGGTCTTCTCGGGGCCGATATGGATGAGACCGTTAAGGAAGGTGCCAGTCGTGAGGACGACAGCTCCGGCCGTCAGCTCGCGGCCATCCGCCAATGCCACTCCGACCACGCTTCGACCCGCTCGCAATACCCGCTCGACCCCACCTTCAACCACCTCCAACCCGGCCGTATCCCGCACCAATCGCTGCATGGCCCGCCGGTAGAGCGCCCGGTCCGCCTGGCAGCGCGGCCCGTGCACCGCCGGCCCCTTTGAGCGGTTGAGCAGCCGGTAGTGGATCCCGGCCGCATCCGCCGCCCGGCCCATGAGGCCGTCGAACGCGTCGATCTCGCGGACCAGGTGCCCCTTGCCGAGCCCGCCGAAGGCCGGATTGCAGGACATCTCTCCGATCGTGGCGGAACGGTGCGTGATCAGCGCCGTCCGTGCACCGGTCCTGGCCGCGGCTGCCGCGGCCTCGCATCCGGCGTGGCCGCCGCCAACGACGATGACGTCGAAATCGCTCATGGGCTCTCTGAGGTCTTGGGACGGTCCGGACCGTAGTCGAACGCCCAATCGGGGTCAAACGGGCCTTCGGAGACGATCGTCGAACCGTCCCCGGACACGGATCCGGCCCGGACAACCATCCCCGAAGCTCGAAACAACCCTCCCCGATGGGGGATGGGGAGGAAAAATCGTCCGCGGCGGGGGACGGTGCGGTTTCCGGACCCGATTGGGAGGAAGGGCCGGGCCTGGACAATGTTTCACGTGAAACATTCAAGCGTCCGCCTGGCGCCGGACCGGCAAGGACTGCCTATACTCATCAGCCGAAAATGTTTCACGTGAAACATCGGCCGGGTCACTTACCGATGCAGAAGCTCCCGAAGATGGCGCCCAGCACCTCTTCGACTCCGATGCGGCCGGTGAGGCGGCCAAGGGCACTGGCGGCTTGGCGAAGCTCTTCGGCGCCGAGTTCGGGGCGAAATGGGTCAGAAGCCGCGAAGGCCGCCAGACCGGCGGAAACGTCCTCCAAAGCCAAGCGATGCCGCTCGCGGGTGATGACCGTGGTTGGGCTAGCTGCCAAGGCTTGGGTCGCTGCTTCACCGATTGTGCGGATTAGCTCCGGCAGACCTCCCCCGGTTCGGGCCGAGACCCGAAGTGTCGTAGGGTCGAGTTCCGGCACGGGCCGGCAGATGAGATCGCCCTTGGAAATGATCGGCTGGATAGGTGCGCCGAGCGCCCGGACTTCCTCGGGCGGATCGGCACGACCGCCTGTGCACTCGACCAGCCAGAGCACCAGCTGGGCGCGCTTGATATGCCCCAGGCTTCGCCGGATGCCTTCCGCCTCGATGGCCCCCTCAGGGGGCCGGAGACCTGCCGTGTCTGTAACAATGACGGGGTAACCGCCAAGGTCGAGCCGCACTTCCAGCGCATCCCGCGTGGTGCCGGCTTCCGGCGAAACGATCGCCACATCCCGGCGGGCGAGCGCATTGAGCAGGCTCGACTTGCCGGCATTGGGCGGTCCGGCCAGCACCACCCGGAAGCCCTCGCGCAGGATTTCCCCGCGGTGGCCATCGGCAAGATGGGCGTCGACCTGGGTCTTGAGACTGGCCATCGCAGCAACGGCCTTCGCATAGGCGTCTGCTGCTACATCCGCCTCGTCTGAAAAGTCGAGACTGGCTTCCGCTAGTGCCAGGGCCCGCAGCAGATCCTGCCGCCAGCCCTCGTAGAGTCCGACTCTGATCACCGGCAGCTTGCCGGACGGCCTGCGCACGCTGCGCTTCCGTCTCGGCATTTATAAGATCGGCCAAGCCCTCGATGCCGACGAGGTCGAGCTTGCCGTTCTCGAACGCTCGGCGGGCGAATTCGCCGGGCTCGGCCATCCGTAGCCCTTCGATCTTTCCCAACTCCGCCAGCACCACTGCCACGACCGCTCGCCCGCCGTGCGTGTGCAACTCGACAACATCCTCGCCAGTTTCCGAGCGAGGCGCCGGGAAAAACAGCACCAGCGCCTCGTCGAGGATCGCGCCGTCGCTTGGGCGCATTAGTTTGCGGAGCACCGCCTTTCGCGGCTCGGGTACCAGTCCAGCCAGACCGATCAGAGCCCTAGACGCGCTCGGCCCGGACACCCGAATGACGGCGATACCAGAAGGGCCCTGGCCGCTCGAATGGGCGTAAATGGTGCTCGCACTCGCCATGGAACTCTGCACTTATTGGCTTGAGCACGTTCTGGCTGCGAATTGGCATCCACTTCGCCTGAACGTGCTTGAAAGTCTTGGTTTCGAGCACGTTCTACGGCGAACCGGTTCCCACTTCGCCTGAACGTGTTTGAGAGTCTTGGTTTCGAGCACATTCTACGGCGAACCAGTTCCCACTTCGCCTGAACGTGCTCTTGGAGGTCTCATGTCGCACAACCGGCTCACGAAGGAAACGAGCCCCTACCTCCTCCAGCACAAGGATAATCCCGTCCACTGGTGGGGCTGGGGTCCAGAGGCACTGGCCGAGGCCAAGGCTTCGGGCAAGCCGATCCTGCTCTCGGTCGGTTATGCGGCCTGCCACTGGTGCCATGTCATGGCGCACGAGAGCTTCGAGGACGAGCCGACGGCCGAGCTGATGAACCAGCTCTATGTCTGCATCAAGGTCGATCGCGAGGAGCGGCCCGACATCGACACCATCTACATGACGGCGCTGCACGCGATCGGCGAGCAAGGTGGCTGGCCGCTGACGATGTTCCTGACGCCGGACGCCCGCCCCTTCTTCGGTGGCACCTACTTCCCGCCGGAGGATCGCTACGGCCGGCCATCCTTCAAGCGCGTGCTGATCGAGATCGCGCGCATCCATGCGGATGAGCGCGAGAAGGTCGAGAAGAACGCCGGCGCGTTGATGGCCCGCCTCAACGCCGAGCGGCCGCGCGAGCACCAAGGTCGCGTCAGCGAAGCCGGCCTCATGGATTTGGCCGAGCGGATGGTGCAGGCGGTCGATCCGGTGCATGGCGGCATGCAGGGGGCGCCCAAGTTTCCGCAGTTCTCCTTCTTCTGGTTCCTGTGGCGAGCAGGCATCCGCTTCGGCATCGAGCCCGCCAAGGAAGCAGTGATACGCACACTGATCAATATCTGCCAGGGCGGCATCTACGACCACATCGGCGGCGGTTTCGCACGCTACTCGGTCGACGAGCGCTGGCTGGTCCCGCACTTCGAGAAGATGCTCTACGACAACGCGCTGCTCCTGCAACTTCTGACGGAGGTTTGGAAGGAAACGAAATCGGAGCTGTTCCGTCAGACGGATCGAGGAGACGATCGCATTCGCGCTCCGTGAGATGCGCGCTCCCGATGGCGGTTTCGCCGCTTCGTGGGACGCCGATTCCGAAGGCGAGGAAGGCAAGTTCTACGTCTGGACGCCCGAGTGAGATCGAAGCCGTGCTTGGTCGCAGAGGACGCCGCCTTCTTCTGCCGGATTTACGACATCACAGCCGACGGAAACTTCGAGGGGCACAACAACCCCAACCGCCTGGCCAAGCTCGCGCTCGAGGACTTCGAGACCGAGAAGCGGCTCGCTGAGTTGCGCGCGAAGCTCTTTGCCCACCGCGAGAAACGCGTGAAACCAGGCTTCGACGACAAGGTGCTCGCCGACTGGAACGGGCTGATGATCGCGGCGATTGCCCAAACCGGATTCGCGTTCAACGATCAAAAAATGATCGGCGAGGTCCGGCCGTTCTACGACGCCGTAAAACGCCTGCTCGGCCGCGGCGATGGCCGGCTTTGGCATGCCTATCGCGCCGGTGTCGCGAAGGCCCCGGCGACCTCGGCCGACTATGCGAACATGATCTCGGCCGCGCTCGCGCTCCACCAGGTGACCGGCGAGGCAGGCTACCTCGACGACGCCCGCACTTGGACCGCCATTCTCGATCGCCACTACTGGGCCGAAGCCGGCGGCTATGCTTTCACCGCCGACGACACGGACGACCTCATCGTCCGCACCCGCGCCGGCCATGACGACGCAACGCCCAATGCCAATGGCACCATGATTGCCAACCTCATGCAGCTCTTTTTGCTCACCGGCGAGGAGGCCTATCGCGCCCGCGCCGATGCCATCGTCGTCGCCTTCCTGACGGAGATCGTCTCCGTGCCCCAGGGCCACACGGGCCTGCTCGCGGGGTCCATGGACGCTATCCTGCCGCAGCACATTGCCGTCATCGGCACAGCCGGGGCGCCAGCGCTCATCGATGTCATCCGCGAGACTTCGCTTCCCGGTGCGGTTGTGCAACACATCACCGATCCCTCGCTTACTCCAATCACTTCGCCGCTGTACGGCAAGACGGCGGCCGAGGATGGCTCGGTCCGGGCCTTTGTGTGTCTCGGACCGGTCTGCTCGCTACCGCTCGGGACACCGGAGGACCTGCGAACCCACCTCCGCTCGGCGCGTCATTCGAAGGCTTAACGAAGTCTCAATTTGGCTCCCGCATGTTCCCTCCCTGAGAATTTCTATTGGCGCGCTTTCGATCGCGCTCTCGGGGAGACACATGCGCCACAAGCTTCAGAACGCCCAACGGCATCTCTCCCGCTTCGGCGTCGTGCCCTTCGCCCGCTATGCCAAGCTCCGCTACGTCGTCCGCCCCTATCACCGGCGCACAAACACGCCGTTGCCGGATATGACGCCCTACGACACGGCGATCCGCGGCAAGCACGGCCTGGAGATCGGTGGCCCCAGCTACTTCTTCCAGTTCGATGGACAGCTTCCCGTCTACGGCCGCGCCGGCACCATGGACAACTGCAACTACGCCTCGACGACGTTTTGGGAAGGCGAGATTACGACAACCGAGTTCGCCGTCGAGGGCCGTACCCTCGGCCGCCAGTTCGCCGCCGAGGCGACACTCGTCGACAAAGCCGCGCCCAATCCGCCCTACGACTTCATCGTTTCTTCGAACTGCATCGAGCACATCACCAATCCGCTGAAAGCCTTCCGCGCCATGGCCGCGATCCTGGCGCCGGGTGGTGCGCTCATCGCCGTGTTGCCGCGCAAGGAAACGAATTTCGATCATCGCCGCACGGTGACGGAGTTCGGTCATCTGCTCGAGGATTTCGCCAAGGATGTCGGCGAGGACGATCTGACCCATAAAGATGAGTTCGCCAAGAACTTCGACATTTCGCTCGCCCATTTCTTTCCGAGCCGGGACGCCTTCCTGGAGACGATCCAAAACAATATCGCACATCGCTACATGCACCATCACGTGTTCGATCTCAGCCTGCTCCGCCAGTGCGTGGCGTTTGCGGGGCTGGAGACTGTCGATGCGCGAAGTGCGGGGACGGATTATGTGATTTTGGCCAGGAAACCGAAGACCAGCTAAGTGGGGCTCGCACGGAGCCTGGATTTTCGTCATTCCCGCGAAGGCGGGAACCCAGACATGCCACGGTCGGTACGTAGTCTCCTAAACTCGGGCAACTGAACGTTGTGGCAGCCGTTCGCCGCAATCCCACACCTCCACGCCAAGCCTGACATGGCTAGGCGGCCGCCTGCGCGGCCGTGACGGTGGGGAGGGGCTCTCGCAGGCTACAACGCAGAGTATGGCGAAACCGCTGGTTCCTCACGCATTCATGCTGGTGAAGAAGTCGTTGTTCGACTTGGTCGCGCGGAGCTTGTCGAGCAGGAAGTCGATGCTCTCCATGGAGCCCATGGGATTGAGGATGCGGCGCAGCACGAACACCTTTTTGAGCTGCTCGGGCGTCGTCAGCAGGTCTTCCTTGCGGGTGCCGGATTTGGCGATGTCGATGGCCGGGAACACGCGCTTGTCGGCAACCTTGCGGTCGAGCACGAGCTCGGAGTTACCGGTGCCCTTGAACTCCTCGAAGATCACCTCGTCCATGCGGCTACCGGTGTCGATCAAGGCGGTTGCGATGATGGTGAGCGAGCCGCCCTCCTCGATGTTGCGCGCCGCGCCGAAGAAACGCTTCGGCCGCTGCAGGGCGTTGGAGTCGACGCCACCCGTCAGCACCTTGCCGGATGAGGGAACGACGGTGTTGTAGGCCCGGCCGAGGCGGGTGATACTATCGAGCAGGATGACAACATCCCGCTTGTGCTCGACGAGGCGCTTGGCCTTCTCGATCACCATCTCGGCGACCGCGACGTGGCGCGCCGCCGGCTCGTCGAAGGTCGAGGAGACGACCTCGCCCTTCACCGACCGCTGCATGTCCGTGACCTCCTCCGGCCGCTCGTCGATGAGCAGCACGATCAGATAGCACTCCGGGTGATTGGCCGTGATCGAGTGGGCGATATTCTGAAGGATCACCGTCTTGCCGGTCCGCGGCTGGGCGACGATGAGCCCGCGCTGTCCCTTGCCGATCGGCGCCACGATGTCGATGACGCGCGGCGTCAGGTCCTTATTGGTCGAGTTCTCGACTTCCATCTTCAGCCGCTGCGTCGGATAGAGCGGCGTCAGATTGTCGAAATGGATCTTGTGGCGGACCGCCTCGGGATCCTCGAAGTTGATTTGGTTGACCTTGAGCAGCGCGAAGTAGCGCTCGCCTTCCTTGGGTCCCCGGATCTCGCCGTCGACAGTGTCGCCGGTTCTGAGGCCAAAACGGCGGATCTGGCTTGGGCTCACATAGATATCATCGGGGCCGGGCAGATAGTTGGCGTCCGGCGAGCGCAGGAAGCCGAAGCCGTCCATCAACACCTCGACGACGCCAGTGCCGATGATGTTGATGTCCTTGGCGGCCAGCTGCTTCAGGATCGCGAACATCAGCTCTTGCTTCCTGAGCAAGCTCGCGTTCTCGACCTGAACCTCCTCGGCGAAGCTCAACAGCTCCACGGGGTTCTTCTGCTTCAGGTCTTCGAGTTTCATTTCTTGCATCAAATAGTCTCCGGGGAGGGGTGGGCCGCGCGGGTGAAATGGGGCGGCCGATAAGGGGAGGGAGGGGTAGGTTCAGGGGGAACAGATCCGGCGCTGCTTGAATGTGCAGCGCTCCACGGCTCTAACGGCAAGGGAGCCTTACCGGTACCGTCCTGTGAAGGAACGAGATCACGATCTTATAGCAGAAGCCTCGCCGTACCGGAAGGGCATCAGTCGAGGGTGTTAATGACGCATCAAAAAGGCTTCACGATGACAAGGATCACGATGCCCACCATCAGCAGCGCCGGAACCTCGTTCATCATGCGCCAGTGCCGGGGTGTACGGTCGTTGCGATCCTCGGCGAACTTGCGGACGGCGGCCGCTATGTAGCCGTGCAGCGCCGACAGCGCGATCACCAGCGCGAGCTTCGCGTGGAACCATGCGGAGCCGAAGAAGTCCGCCTGCCAGGCGAGCCAGAGGCCGAGCACCCAGGCGATCACCATGGCAGGGTTGATGATGATGCGAAGCAGGCGCCGCTCCATGATTTTGAAGGTTTCCGACTGAACTGAGCCCACGGGCGCCTCCGCGTGATAGACGAACAGGCGCGGCAGATAGAGCATGCCGGCCATCCAGGCGATGATCGCCATGACGTGGACGGCCTTGACCCAGAGATAGGCCTGGTCGCCGAGCAGCCAGATGGCGGCGACGACAAGGACAGCCGTGATCGTGAGCGCAATGGCGGCGCGGACGGCGGGCGCCTCGGGACCCGAGGGCTGGGTTTCAGACATGCCGGCCGCCTCCGCGACGAACGCGGTCGACCAGTTGCTCCACGTGCTCCGGCGGCGTCTGCGGAACGATGCCGTGGCCGAGGTTGAAGATGAAGCGGTGATTTGTCATGGCCTCGATCGTCAGATCGATCTCGCGGTCGAGGGCCGGTCCCCCGGCAACCAGCAGCAATGGATCGAGCTTGCCTTGCACGGCCGCAATCGTCGCCAGCTCCTGCATGGTCGAGAGTGACATGGCTGTATCGCAGCCGATGGCGTCGACGCCTGTTGTCCTGACGTAATCGCCGCCGCGATTGCCGGCACCGCGCGGAAAACCGATGATCGGAGTGTCGACCCCCATGGCACGCAAGCCTTCGACGATTCGCCTGGTTGGCACAACGGACCAGGTTTCGAACTCGCTATCCGGCAGCGATCCCGCCCAGGTGTCGAAAATCTGCACGACATCGGCCCCGGCCTCGATCTGCGCCGACAGATGCTCGACGGACGCCTCGACCAGGAGATCAATGAGTTTCTGGAACCCTGCCCGATCCCGATAGGCCCAGAGCCGCGCCACCGCCTGATCCGTCGTCCCCTGCCCGGCAACCATATAGGTCGCCACTGTCCAGGGCGCGCCGCAGAAGCCGATGAGGGCTGTTTCCCTTGGCAGGGCCGCCCGGGTACGCGCCACGGCCTCGTAGACGGGCGCCAGCCGCTCTGTGAGCCCATCCAGCCGCAGCCCGGCCACCGCTTCGGCCGTCGTGACAGGATCGAGCCGTGGCCCCTCCCCCTCGACAAAGCGAACCGGCTGGCCGAGCGCCCAAGGCACGACGAGGATATCCGAGAAGATGATGGCCGCATCGAAGCCATAGCGGCGAATGGGCTGGAGGGTGACCTCGGTCGCAAGTTCCGGATTGAAGCAGAGATCGAGGAAGGCACCCGCCTTGGCCCGCACCTCCCTGTACTCGGGAAGGTATCGCCCAGCCTGACGCATCAGCCATAAGGGAGGCGTCGCCAGGGGCTCCCCTGAAAACACCTTCAGCAGTGCCGGTTTCGACGCCGCTGCTGGCTTGCTCGTCCCACTCACGCGTTTCTCCAGTGCTCCGGTAAGATTCCTTTCTTCGAAAGGATTCTTGAAGATGTTTCTATTACCGGACTGGATAACGAGTATTGCTAGTTATCACCAGCCGCCCCACAGCTTTCGTGGCAACGCGCCGGGCAAGGCCGTTCCGGGCTGAGACTCCATTTGCGTTGGGAGGAATCGGCCAATTCCCTTTTTGCCTCCGTGTGATAGATAGTCCCGCTATGCCCCGCGCGGTTGTCGATTGATTGTGGATGAGCATCGGGGCTGGCACCGCTAAGCCGGAATCCCACGGGGAAGCGCGTCAGCCTGTTTCGATTTCCCCAGCCGGTCTGGCTGTGGACGGGTTTCGGGATAATCTGGCGAGCGGGGCCGAGCCAAACCTGCTCGCCGTCGAAGAGGCCAAGTTATCAACAGTGATCCACAGATGACGAAAGCATCGCCCGGCTTGTTTCATATGCATCTCGTGTCGGACTCAACCGGCGAGACGCTGCGGGCCATTTCCAAGGCGGTGATCGTCCAATACGCCCAGGTTCGCGCCACCGAGCATGTGCATCCCCTCGTCCGCAACGAGCGTCAGCTCTCCCGCGTCGTTGCCGAAATCGAGGCGATGCCGGGGATCGTGCTCTACACCCTCGTCAACCGTGAACTCGGAAGGCTGCTCGAGCAGCGCTGCCAGGCCCTGACGGTGCCCTGCGTGCCGGTGCTCGATCCCATCATGAAGGTGTTCGAGAACTACCTGGGCGCGCCGCAGACCCCGACGGTCGGCGGCCAGCACGTGCTCGATGCCGCCTACTTCAAGCGGATCGACGCGCTCAATTTCACCCTGGTCCACGATGACGGCCAACTCCCGGCCAATCTGGACGATGCCGACATCATCCTGCTCGGCATCTCGCGAACCTCGAAAACGCCGACCAGCATCTATCTCGCCAACCGTGGCTACAAGACAACGAACCTGCCGCTGGTGCCAGGCATCGCGCTTCCCACCCAATTCGACCGGCCGACCAAGGCCTTCATCGTCGGCCTTTCGGCGAACCCTGAGCGCATCGCGCAGATCAGGCGGAACCGCATCTTGAGCATGGGGGGCAGCGAGCTCGGCGACTATGTCGATCGCGATCGCATCGCCGAGGAACTCAGCCATTCCAAGAAGCTCTGCGCCGACCATGGCTGGCCGATGATCGATGTCACCCGGCGCTCCATCGAGGAGACGGCAGCCGCCATCATTCAACTCTACGACCACCATCTGGAAGGCGATTCGGCCGCCGTCGTGGAGGATCAGAATGGCTGACCCGATTATCACGCCGCTTATCCTCGCTTCGACCAGTGGCATACGCCGCAAGCTTCTCAGCGACGCTGGTTTAAGCTTTGGCGTCGCCGCACCCGATGTCGACGAGGCGGCCCTCAGGGCCGAACTCGAAGCCGCCGGAATTTCAGAGCCAGCCGACATCGCACTGGCGCTGGCCGAGGCAAAGGCCAGGGAAGTCAGCGCCCACTCGCCCGGCGCACATGTGATCGGGGCCGATCAAGTATTGGCCCTGGGCGATGCCATTCTCACCAAAGCGGCAGACGCCCATGATGCTCGCGCCAAGCTCGTGGCACTTCGCGGTGGCTGGCATACGTTGATCTCGGCCTTGGCAATTGCTCGCAACGGCGAGATCACCTGGAAACATGTCGAATACGCCGAGCTGCATGTGCGCGATTTCTCAGACGAGTGGCTGGAACATTATCTCCGCACGGCTGGCGATGCCTTGACGCAATCCGTCGGCGCCTATCGGCTCGAGGAAATCGGCGTCCAGCTGTTCGACGAAACGGCGGGCGACTATTTCGCCGTGCTCGGCCTACCGATGCTCGCACTGCTCAACCGGCTGCGTACGATCGGGATGCTGATGGCATGAATGTTGTTCCCAAAGCCTTCGTGATCGGCTGGCCGATCAGCCATTCGCGCTCGCCGCTGATCCATGGGCATTGGCTGAAGACCTATGGGATTGCAGGTAGCTACGAGAAGATCGCGGTCATGCCGGAGGATTTGCCGGCGTTTCTGGCGGGCTTGCCTGAGTGTGGATTTACGGGTGGGAACGTCACAGTTCCACACAAGGAGCGGGTGCTGGCACTTGCTGCCAATGCAACGGAGACCGCCCGGACGATCGGTGCCGTGAACACGCTCTGGCTTGAAGGCGGCCGGCTCCACGCCGACAATACCGATGCCTATGGGTTCATGACGCATCTGGGTGTCTCTGCGCCGGACTGGACGAAGCAAGATGGCACGGTCGTGCTTTTGGGCGCTGGCGGGGCCGCGCGCGCGATCGTGTATGGATTTCTCCAGGCGGGCGTCGAGCGCGTGGTCCTCATCAATCGCTCACGCGATCGGGCCGCGGCGCTCGCCGCTCACTTCGGCAAGCGAGTTGCGGTCAGGGATTGGTCCGAGCGGGAGTTGGCTCTGGGTGACTCCAGTGTGCTGGTCAATACGACCTCGCTCGGCATGAAGGGCCAACCGCCGCTGGAGATTGATCTCGCGAGGTTGCGCGCGGGTTCGACGGTCGCCGATATTGTCTATGTACCACTCGAGACTCCCCTCCTCGCCGCAGCCCGCCGTCTCGGCCACACGACAGTCGACGGCCTCGGCATGCTGCTCCACCAGGCGGTCCCGGGCTTCGAACGCTGGTTCGGCGTGCGCCCCGAGGTGACGCCCGCGCTCCGCGCTCTCATTGTCCGCGACATCGAGGGGGCCTGATGCTCATCATCGGCCTCACCGGCTCCATCGGCATGGGCAAGAGCGCGGCGGCAGGTTTTTTTCGCGAACACGGTGTCCCCGTCTTCGACTCCGATGCAGAAGTGCACCGCCTCTATGCCGCGGAGGCCGTGCCGCTCGTCGAGGCGGCGTTTCCCGGCTCTACGCACGATGGCGCCGTCGATCGTGCGCTTCTCTCAAAATCTCTCATGGCTGACCCGTCGGGCTTCAAGCGGCTCGAAGCCATCGTCCATCCGCTGGTTCGCGCCGGACAGCGGCGGTTCATCGAACTCGCGGCGGGTCGCGGCGAGGCACTCGCCGTTCTCGAGATCCCCCTCCTCTTCGAGACAGGCGGAGAGAAACTTGTCGACGTCACCGTGGTGGTCAGCGCTCCGGCAGAAATCCAACGTCAGCGCGTGCTGGCCCGGCCTGGCATGACGTCCGAGAAGCTCGACGCCATCCTCGCTCGCCAGGTGCCCGATACGGAAAAGCGCCGACGCGCCGATTTCGTCGTGGATACCGGTGGAACGCTGGATGAAACGGAGCGGCAAATCACATCTATTGTCTCGGCGCTTAGGGGGCGACAGGGCGAAGCCTACAGGCTCATTTGGCTCTGAGATTTTGGCTTGCCGTGCTGCTTACCGGAAAACCGCTTGGGATCCCGGCTTTTGCGGCAGCACTCGGGGGGAACCATGCTGCGCGAAATCGTGCTCGATACCGAGACCACTGGTCTCGACCCCAACTCAGGCCACCGGCTGATCGAGCTCGGCTGTGTCGAGCTGATCAATCGGTTCCCGAGCGGCCAGACGTTCCACCACTATCTCGATCCCGAGCGTGACGTCCCAGCGGACGCCGAACGCGTGCACGGCATTTCGACAGCGATGCTCAAAGGCAAGCCGCTCTTCAAGGCCATCGCCGACGACTTCATCGCCTTTATCGGCGATTCGACGCTCATCATTCACAATGCGAGCTTCGATGTCGGCTTTCTCAACGCCGAGCTGGCGAAGGTCGGCAAGCTTCCCATCACCTTCGACCGGGTCGTCGACACGCTCGCGCTGGCGCGCCGCAAGCATCCAGGCGCCCAGAACAGCCTCGACGCGCTCTGCAAGCGCTACCAGATCGACAATTCGAGCCGGAAGAAGCATGGCGCGTTGCTCGACTCCGAGCTGCTCGCGGAAATCTATCTGGAGCTCATCGGCGGCCATCAGGCCAAGCTCGATCTGAGCGCTCAGGCGCGCGCCACGACCCTCAATGGCCCCAAGCGCGTCAAGGTTTCGCCGCGCCCGGTGCCGCTGAAATCAAGGCTGACCGCCGAGGAGCGCGCCGCTCACGCCGAGTTCGTGGCCAAGCTCAAAGAGCCGATCTGGGCGAAGTATGATGCGGGGGAGGATTGAGCCGCCGTGCGGACTCAGTCCAGGCAGAACCCGAAGAGATCGCGCACGCTGCATTTCCGCACAATGACCGCTTTGTCTTTGTAGTAGGCGGTATAGGGGCGCGCGCGGGTAACACGATGCTTGGCTGGCGCCTCAAGCACGCGGATTTCCACGTCCTCGGTGACCGGCCCTTCGAACTGGGTCGTCGGCTTGTCGGTGGCGACCACCAGATACTTGCCGTTGTGATAGTCGTACTCGCCCGGCCGGCGCTTCACGATGATCTCGGGTGGCGTCACGATGATCGTCTTCGGGTGGTATCCGTATTGGGCTCCCTCGGTCTCGATCTCGTAGCGCAGATACCGTCCCTTCACGTAGCGGTGCTTGTAGACCAAGCCATTGCGGCGACAGGGATTATGGTCGCAGTGCCGGTCGCGCGAGACTTCGTCGTTGGCGAGTTCAAGAAAGCCAGCGGGGGCCGTCGCCGGAGCGAGACCCAAAACGGCCGCGACAGCCAGGGCACCCCAGAACGCGCGCATCGACGGACCTCCTTGCCAATTCCGGCAAGCTAGAGTGTAGCTCCAAATCGACATTAATTTCTTACGGCCCCGTCAGCAATTGCCTCCCCGTGCGGTTCGCGGCGGAGTGTTGCATGCTTGCGTCTGTCGGTCAGGCGCAATACATCCCTCGGCAGAGCATTCCCCGCCTGCCGAGGAGATCCCGCATGCTTGCCTATCTGTCCCGCCCCCTGCGCGCCGTGTTTTCGGCTTTGCGCACTTTCTTGCGACCAACCAGCAGCCACTTGGTCGCAAAGTGCTCTCGCATGGCCGCGCTGTCTCTCGTCGTTTTGAGCCTCGCCGGCTGCGGCATCAACAACATCCCGACCTTCGAGGAACAGGCGAAGGCCGCCTGGGCCGAGGTGATGAACCAGTACAAGCGCCGCGCCGACCTGGTGCCCAACCTGGTCGAGACCGTCAAAGGCTATGCCCAGCAAGAGGAGAAGGTGCTGAAGGAGGTCGTCGAGGCGCGCGCCAAGGCGACGCAGACCCAGCTCCCGGCCGACATCGTCAATAATCCGGAAGCGATGAAGCAGTTCCTCGACAACCAGGGCCAGCTCGGCAGCGCGCTCTCGCGGCTGCTCGTCATCACCGAGAACTATCCGGAGCTGAAGTCGAATCAGAACTTCTTGCAGCTGCAGAGCCAGCTCGAAGGTGTCGAGAACCGGGTCGCCATCGCCAGGCGCGACTACATCGAGAGCGTCCGCGTCTTCAACACCGAGATCAAGACGATTCCCGGTCGCTGGTGGCGCTCATTCATGTATCCGGAAGCCAAGGAGATGGCCTCGTTCGACATTCCGGAGGCCGATCAGCAGGCGCCGAAGGTAGATTTCGGCACGGGCGGCACCACGGGGACGACGACCGGCAGCGGCACGACGACAACGGCCCCGTAACATCAGCGTTGGAGCCCTCGGGGTGACCAGAGCCCGACTTACGGGGCCGGCGACGAGGCACCGTCTCGCCTTTGCAGGCTTGGCGCTCCTCGCCCTCGCGGTTTTGGCAGTGGTCGCGGTGGCCGCGCCGGCGTTTCCGGCGTTGACCGGGCGCGTCGTCGACAACGCCAATCTGATGACGGCGACCGAGGAATGGGAGCTGACGCAAAAGCTCGAGGCGCTCGAGGGCAAGTCGACCGACCAGCTCGTTGTCGTAACGCTGCCATCGCTACAGGGCTACGAGATCGAGGAGTTCGGCTATCAACTCGGACGCCACTGGGGAATCGGTCAAAAGGGCAAGGACAACGGCGTTCTCCTGATTGTGGTGCCCAGCGAGCGCAAGGTCCGGATCGAGGTCGGCAAGCGGCTCGAACCGATCCTGACCGATGGTCTCTCCAAGCTCATCATCGAAAACACCATCCTGCCGCGCTTCCGGCGGGGCGAGTTCGGTAACGGCATTTTGGCTGGCGCCAAGGACATCACGGACGCGCTGCTCGGCGATGCGGCCGAAGTCGAGCGGCGGGCCGTCGGTGGCCTGCGCGAGGATGGCATCGACTGGGTCGCCGTCATCTTCATTCTGCTGTGGCTCGCCATCTTCGCTTACATCATCTGGCGCGCGCACAGGGCAGCGATAGAGGCACCGCGCACCGGGCCGGGGGCCAACCTCCGCCGGCGGCGTCAGCGCAATTGGGACTGGGTGATCGTGCCGGGCGGCTCCGGCGGATCGGGGCATTGGGGCGGCGGCTCCGGAGGCGGCGGCTCCGGAGGCGGCTGGTCGGGTGGTGGTGGCGGCGGGTTCGGAGGCGGCGGCGCCTCGGGCGGCTGGTAGCGCTTTGGTTTGTCGTGCTTCTTGTCGGAAAACCGCTTCGGATCCCGGCCTTCGCCGGGACAGGCTCTTCCGGAAGCACTCTTAGGGAGAGGCTCGATGCTTTCGCTCGAGGAACAGGATCGCGTCGCCAAGGCCATCGCCGAGGCCGAGCGCAAGACCAGCGGCGAGATCGTCGCCGTGGTCGCGCTGGAGAGCGACACCTATGCCTACGTGCCCCTGCTCTGGGCGGGCGTGATCGCCATGATCGTACCCTGGCCGTTGATCTTCCTGACCTGGCTGCCGATGCAGCTCGTGTTTGCAATCCAGCTCGCGGTGTTCCTGGCCGTGGCGCTCGCAACCTGGACGCGGCCGCTTCGTTATGCGCTGGTGCCCAAGTCGGTGAAGCACGCCCGTGCCCATCGCCGCGCCGTCGAGCAGTTCCTGGCGCAGAACCTCCACACGACATCGGGCCGCACCGGCGTGCTGATCTTCGTCTCGGCGGCGGAGCGCTATGCCGAGGTGATCGCCGATATCGAGATCTACGAGAAGGTCGCCAAGGAGCGCTGGCAGGGCATCGTCGACCGGCTCATCGCCGCGATGCGCGAGGAGCGTCCTGCCGATGGATTTATCGAGGCTGTGATCGAGGCGGGCGAGCTCCTGTCAGCCCATTTCCCGCCGGGCTCCGCCGATCCCGACGAGCTGCCGAATCATTTGATCGTACTGGATTAGACCTTGAGGCCCGCGGCCTTGCTACGGGCTCACCCGTACTGCACGGCTTTGCCGGCCATGCGCTTCAGGTCCTCGTGCAGGGCGCGCAGGTTGTCGAGCGCGGTCTGCTCGTAGGCCCGCTCGCCCATCTCGCGGAAGACATCGAGTGAATGCACAATGCTGGTGGCTGCCTCCTGCATGAGGGACGGATCGCCGCCGAGTTCTCCCATGGCCCAGAGAGCATTGCCGAGATTGGCATTGCCGAGCGCCCATTTGAGGCGGTCGTGCTCGCGGGTCCACACGGCCAAGGCCTCGCGATAGGAAGTGACAGCGAGATCGAGCCAGCGCGCATCGTGCGTGCGCTCGCCGAGCTCGGCCAGCACATTGCCGAGATTGCTTTGCAGCCGCGCATACTCGGCCGGCTGCTCGCCTCTCGGATAGTCGATGAGCACGCGGCGATAGGCATCGACCGCGTCGGATAGCGCGCGGGTCGAGTCCTCATGCGCACTCAAGCGGCTGTAAGCGGTTGCGAGATTGACCTCCGTCATTGCCCAATCGCCCGGCGCCGTGTCGCGGCGGAGCACCGTCAGCGCGCTCTTGAGGGCGGCGATCGCGTTCTCCGCGTTGGCCCGCGAGGCCTCGATGTCGCCTTTGCGCAAATGCACGAGACCAACGCCCGCCTCGAGCCGGGCCCAATCGAGAGGCGCATCGGTTTTTGAGACGAGGTTGCGCGCATTGGTGTAGCAATCGGCGGCCGCACCGAGCTGCTGCAAGTTCTTCTCGGCCGTGCCGAGAGCGAGCAGCGCATCGCCCAGCACCTTCTGTGTCGTCGCCCAGTTGCGCGGCGAGGTGCTCTGCGGCGCCGCTTCCAGGGCCTTGGCAAGCACGATTACGGCCTGCTCCAGAGCCTTGTGGTCTCCGAGCTCATCGGCCTCGTGCTGCAAGGCGTCTGCTTGCCGAAGTAGCAGTGACCAGCGCCAGGTCTGATCGCCTTGGACGACGGGATCGTTGGCGGCCGTCTCATAACGGTCGGCGGCCTCGCGATAGCCGAGACGCAGCTCGGCGATGCGGCCCTGCAGCGTCAGGATCTGCGCCGCCGTGCCGTTAGAGCGCCCGAAACCGTCGGTGATGGCCTTGCCGAGCGCGCCTGAAAGTGTGAATTCGGCCTGGTCGAGGCGGCCTTCGGCCAAGCAGGCCAACGATTCGGCCCTCAGCCGCTGCACGGTCACATCGGCCTCGATGGGACGCTCGGCCTCGGCCTTGAGGTCGCGATAGGCCTGCGCCTTCTGCGCGAGGGCCCAATCGAGCCGCTCGCGCGGGAAGTCGCGGTTGGCGAAGTGCTCGATCAGGCCAGCGAGGAAGGCGGGTGGAACGTGGTTCTGTCCGGAAATTCGCTCGATGATGTTCTGGAGCTCGTCGGGCAAGCTGTTAGGCTCGCTCGACTCGGCAGCTCCGATCGGCGCATCTTCCTCGAATTCCTCGAAGATCTCTTCGTCGGCCTGTGGTGGTGCATCCGCGCGCTCGCGGTACGGCGCGCTGATGGCAACCGCCGCTTCGAGCAGGTTGTCGGCCGAGAGCAGCGCGCGGAACAAGCCCTCGAGGATGCCGCTGGCCGGAAAGGCATCAAGGCCAAGCCGGTCGAGCGCGCCCTCGGCCTCCGCGCGCGTGACGATACTGTCGGCGAGCCGCGACGCCGGCGGCTCGGCGCCGTTGCGACGGCCGCCATGCAGGCGCTGGTGCTGCAGTGAACTCGCGCGCGAGCACGGGCGAGATCGGAAACTCACCGATGAGGATTGCCAGGCGGCGTGACAGGCTGTCGATGTCGTCGACGGCGATGTTGCGGAGGGCGACCTCGCTCTTCACCTCGCGGGCGAAGTGAGCCAGTGCTGAGCCCGGATTGGCATTGGCGCCGCCGGCGACAAGAAAGCGAACGAAAGCTTCGCCGTCCTCCGGCTTGATGCCGGTCCGGCCACGGCCACCAAGCGACGCCGTCAACGACAACGCGCCCGTGCCAAAAAGCTCGACCAGTGACTGCTCGATGGACATGCCCACTTACCCGCTCTCGCGCCCAGTGTGCACCACGGTTCGGGGCGATGCCACAGGCGATACGCCCTGAGTTCGGTCGAGATCGGGGCGAAATTGGGGATAAATCATTCGGTTGCCGCGTCTTGGCCATGATTTCACGCCTGCGGCCTAACCCGGGAGCCTGGGGCGAGAGTGGCCCGGATCTGGCGATGGGCGTCCGGATATCCATCGGCCGTGCTGGTAAGATGCTGGCGGATGATGCTGGTCAATCGTGGAAGCCTGTGGAAGGGAACCACCGGCAGGGCATGGTGGGCGGCATGATGAGGCATGTTCCAAGCGAGCCATTTCACAGGCGGGGAGGCAAAGATCGTCCGGCTGTTGGCAAGCATGTTGGAAACCATTGGAAGACCTGTGTGCTCGGCCATCAGATAGGCCCGCAGGACTGGCTGACCGAGGATTGCGGGCAACACCCAAAACCACAACAGCGCAGACGTACCGAACCAGAGCGATAGACCTGCCAGCAATGCATATCCGGCCAGGAAGGTGCGGCATTCGGCGATGACCTTCGTCCGGCCCCGCTCGGGAACGTAGGTGTCCTCCATCCGGCCGAAGGAAGCCCGGATAATGAGTTTGGCCGCCGCCGCCCAATAGCTGACCCCTGTGAGCATCCAGAGGTACTGAGCCGTGGTCCTGGGCTTCGGCGACGCAAGCTCCGGATCGTTGTCTGGGTCCTGAGTGTGCCGATGGTGGGCCAGATGGAAATAGCGGAACCAACGCGGCGGCAAGAGCATGATGAAGCCGAACAGATGCGCCACCGCCTCGTTGAGCCAGGGAGAGCGGAAGGCTGTGCCGTGGATCGTCTCGTGCAGCGGCGTGAACACGAACACCAGCAGGATGCCGTGGAACACCAGGAGCGGCGCGAGCAGGAAGGGATTGCTGGTCTCAACGATGGCCCAGCCGGTCAGACACAAGCACGCTGCATGCGCAAGCAGGTGCCAAAGACCCGGCCCATCCGACAGCGCCTTCAGCGACAACAGTTCGGCTTCGCTCAAAGCCGCCAAGGCCTCACGATGGGTGATCTCGCCCGTCATCTTGCTATAGTGGGCCCATGACACGCTGCCGGTTCACGCCCGCCATCCCCGCTGGCGTCCGGCTCGCCCAGGAACCTCGCATGTTGGATGCCATCCTCGCCAAGCTCGCACGCAGCCCTGCCAAGGGCAACGGCTACGACATCTTCATCAAGCTGCTGTTTCAGGAAGCCGATCCGCAGGTGATGGAGCGGCTTGGGTCCGCGGCGCTGGACGAGGTTGCCAGCGGCGCTTTCGATTTCATCGGCGTGAAGCCGGTGGGGACCCACCATAGCCGCTTCCGTCAGATCGGCGGTAAGGCGCCCGTCTCGACGGTCATCGAAATTCTCAACGACGACATGCCGTTCCTCGTCGATTCCGTCATGGGCGAGGTGCTGGCGCGCGACGTCACCGTGCAGCTCGTGCTGCATCCGATCTTGAAAGTCGAGCGGGACCAGGATGGCCGGCTCGCTTCGGTCAACGGTCAAGGCGATAAGCAGCGGCCGCAAGCACAAGAGAGTTTCATCCAGGTCTATCTGGAGCCGATCGACGAGACTTTGGCTGCTGATCTCGTTGCCGAGCTCGATCGCATCCTGGTGCAAGTGCGCCTCGCGGTCGTCGACTGGCGGGCCATGCTGTCGAGGCTACGCGAGCTGATCGAGACTTATCGCAGCGCGCCGCTCCCCGTGAGCGAGCCCGAGCGCCAGGAGAGCATCGCCTTTCTCGAATGGCTGGAGGCCGGCAACTTTACTTTCCTCGGTGTGCGCGAGTTCCGCTTGACCGGCGATCTCGCCAGCGGCCGGCTGGACGTTCTGCCCGAGAAGGGTCTTGGCATCCTGCGTGATCCAAAGGTGCGCGTGTTACGGCGCAGCGAAACCAGCGAGCATCTGACACCCGAGGTGCGCCGCTTCTACGCCCAACCGAGCGTGCTCATCGTCTCGAAGGCAAATGCGCTCGCCAAGGTGCACCGGCGCGCCAATCTCGACTACATCGGCGCCAAGACCTTCGACGCCGACGGCAAGGTCTCAGGCGAGATTCGGCTTGCCGGCCTGTTCACCTCCGCGGCTTATACACGATCGGTGCGCGCCATTCCGTTCCTCAGGCGCAAGGCCGACCGGGTCGTCGCGGCTTCGGGCTTCCCGCCGGACAGCCACAACGGCAAGTCGCTCCTCAACATCATCGAGACCTATCCGCGCGACGAGCTGTTCCAGATTCCGGTCGAGCAGCTGGAAAAATGGGCGGTGGAGATTTTGGATCTCGACCTCAGGCCGCGCGTGCGCGTGTTCCCGCGCATCGACGAGTTCGACCGTTTCGTCACCGCCCTCGTCTTCGTGCCGCGTGATCGCTTCTCGACGGAGGTTCGCCAGCGCATCGCTCAACTCCTGGCCGAGGCCTATGGCGGCCGGCTCGCGTCATTCACGCCCTACTTCCTCGAGGGCCCGCTGGTGCGAATCCAGATCGTGGTTGCGCGTGAGGAGGGGCCGGCGCCCAAGCCCGATCGGGCATCGCTCGAGGAGGGCGTTCGCGCAATCGTCCAGAGCTGGCAGGATCGGCTGACACAGGTCATCCGCGCGGGCGGCGCGGCGAATGCGGCATCGCTGGTGGCGAAGTACGGCGGTGCTTTCTCGGCGGGCTATCGGGAAACGTTCGGTCCGGAGCGGGCGCTGCAGGACATCGCGCGCATCGAGGCGCTGAGGGATGCTGCGCCGGTTGCCATCGATTTTTACGCCGACGACAGCGGCCAGCCGGGCCGTCTGCGCGTGTCGCTCTACCGGCTGGGCGAGCCGATCCCGCTGAGCGATCGGGTGCCGGTGCTGGAGAACCTCGGGTTTCGTGTCATCGACGAGCGTTCCTATCGCATGAAGCCGATGTTCGATGGCGCGACGCGCGACGTGCGCCTGCACGACATGGTGCTGGAGACCCGCGACGGCAAGCCGATCGCGCTCGGCGAGGACGATCGGCGGCTCGAAGCGGCATTTCTCGCCGTCTGGGACGGACGTGCCGACAATGACGGATACAACCGCCTTATCCTCGCCTCCGGACTCGACTGGGAGCGGGCCGAGGTGTTCCGGGCCTATGGTTCCTACATGCGCCAGATCCGCTCGCCCTTCGGCCCGGCCTACATCGCCCAGACGCTGACGACCCATGCTGGCGTGACGAAGTCGCTGATCGATCTGTTCGAGTGCAGGTTCGATACGGGCTCGACGTTGACCGCCGAATCGCGAATTGCCGAGTTGGCTAAAATCAAAATCGGAATCGAGGAACAACTTGCCTCGATCCCGAGCCTCGACGAGGACCGCATCTTGCGCCACGTCCTCAATCTCATTCAGTCGACGCTGCGGACGAACTTCTACGCGCGCACTGTGGCGGGCCAACGACTCCCTGCTTTGGCCTTCAAGCTTCGCAGCACCGACATCGATGGGCTGCCCGAGCCCAAGCCCTATGCCGAGATCTGGGTTTATGCGCCGCGCGTCGAAGGCGTGCATCTGCGGTTTGCGCCGATCGCCCGCGGCGGCTTGCGCTGGTCGGATCGCGCGCAGGATTTCCGGACAGAGGTGCTCGGCCTCGTCAAGGCGCAACAGGTCAAGAACACCGTCATCGTGCCCCAGGGCGCCAAGGGCGGGTTCCTGCCCAAGCGCCTGCCGCCGAAGACCGATCGCGAAGGCGTCGCGAACGAAGGCGTCGCCGCCTATGAGATTTTCGTCTCGAGCCTGCTCGACCTGACCGACAACATCGTCGACAACAAAATCGTGCCGCCGAAAGATGTTGTCCGGCACGACAGCGACGATCCCTATCTCGTCGTTGCCGCGGACAAGGGGACGGCGACCTTCTCGGATTTCGCCAACGGCCTCTCGGCCAAGCGTGGCTTCTGGCTGGGAGATGCCTTCGCCTCCGGCGGCTCGGCCGGCTACGATCACAAGAAGATGGCGATCACCGCGCGGGGCGGCTGGGAGTGCGTGAAGCGGCATTTCCGAGAGCTCGGGACCGATATCCAGACGACGCCTTTCCGCGTCATCGGCGTCGGTGACATGTCGGGCGATGTGTTCGGCAACGGCATGCTGCTGTCGAAGGCGATCCGGCTCGTCGCAGCCTTCGATCATCGCGACATTTTCATCGATCCAGAGCCCGACGCGGCAGCGGGTTTCGCCGAGCGGCACAGGCTCTTCAACCTACCGCGCTCGAGCTGGCAAGACTACGGCAAGGGGCTCATCTCCCAGGGCGGCGGCGTGTTCTCGCGCGCGGCGAAGTCGGTTCCGCTTTCGCCCGAGATTCAAAAGCTCCTCGGCACGACGGTTCCAGGCCTCACGCCGAACGAGCTGATGAGCGCCATTCTCAAGCTGGAAGCCGACCTCCTCTGGCTCGGCGGCATCGGCACCTATGTGCGGGCATCCTCGGAGACCGACGAGCAGGTGGGCGATCGCGCCACCGACGCCCTTCGAATCACGGGCGCGAACTTGCGCGTCAAGGTCGTGGGCGAGGGCGCCAATCTCGGTCTCACGCAACGTGGCCGTATCGAATTCGCGAAAAAGGGCGGCAAGCTCAACACCGACTTCATCGACAACTCCGCCGGCGTGAACTCCTCCGACCAGGAGGTGAACATCAAGATCGCTTTCGGGTCGGCGATCCGCGCGGGCAAGCTCGACATTGCCAAGCGCAACGAGATCCTCGTCGGCATGACGAACGAGGTCGCCGAGGCCTGTCTCGTCAACAACCATCAGCAAAGCCTTGCCCTCAGCCTCGCCGAGAGCCGGGGCCTGGCAGATGCCGGCTTCCAGCAGCGGCTGATGCGCGACTTGGAGCAGGAAGGCACTCTCGACCGTGCGCTCGAGGCGCTGCCGAGCGATCTTCAACTCGACGAGCGCATCAAGGCGGGCGAGCCGCTGACCCGGCCAGAGCTCGCCGTGCTGTTGAGCTATGCCAAGATCTCGCTGTCGCGCCATCTGCTTACGAGCAACCTGCCCGACGATCCGCATCTCGGCGATCTGCTCGCTGCCTATTTCCCGACGACGATGCAGAAGAGTTTCCGCCCCGAGATCGAGGCGCACCGGCTGCGGCGCGAGATCATCGCTACGGGCTTGACAAACGATGTCGTCAACCGGGGTGGCGCGAGCTTCGTCGTCCGGCTGGAGGAGGAGACGGGGCATGCGCCAGCCACCGTCGTCACGGCGTTCGCTGCCGCCGTCCGGGTTCTGAGCCTCGAGGAGGTCTTTGCGGGGATCGATGCGCTCGACAACAAGGTGCCGGCCGCGCTCCAGCTTGAACTCTATCGGGAAACCCAGGATGCACTCCGCCGCCAAACGGCGTGGTTCCTCCGTAAGACCCGCCTCTCCGATGGCCTCGGCGGCATCGTCGAGACTTACCGCAAGGGCATCGAGGCCTACCGCCCGCTGGTGACGGAAGGTGCGGACCAGCCGCCCGAGGGTAGCAAGCTCGCCCGCTATCTCGCGGCAGGCGTTCCCGCGGAGCTGGCCAGAAACGTCGCCGCGCTCGACCGGCTCGGCAGTGGCGCCGATGTCACGGCCGTCGCCAATCTGACGAAGCGGCCGGTCGGAGAGCTGGCGAAGCTCCACGCCGAGATCGGCGCGTACTTCCGGCTCGAGACGCTGCGCCAATCGGCCGAGGGTCTGCAGCTCACCGACTATTATGATCGCTTGGCCGTCAACTCGACTGTGTCTATCCTGTCGGACGCGCAACGCGCCGTGCTCGAGGACATTGTCCGGGCGCCCAATGGCCCGGAGCCGAGTTTCGCCCATTGGCTCGATCGCCACGGTCAGGCGGCCGAGCGTGCCAAGGCGAGCTTGGACGAGATCATCGACGGCGGCGCGCCGACGCTCGCCCGGTTGACGGTGGCGGCCAGCCAGCTCCGCGATCTGGCGCATAGTTGAGTTTGGGGGGAGTGCCATGACCGATGTGACGGCTGAACAAGCCGAGGCCACCGCGCCTGCGAGCGCTGCGCCCGCCAAAGTCGGCAAGGCCGGAATCATCAGCTGGGTCCTGTTCGAGATGGCCCAGCAGCCGTTCTATTCAGTGATCACGACATTTCTGTTCGGACCGTTTTTCGCCAACTACTTTGTCGGCGATCCGGTCAGGGGCCAGAACACCTGGCTCATCATGGCAGCGATCATGGGTTTGTGCGTTGCCGTCGTCAGCCCTGTGTTTGGCGCCATGGCCGATGCGAGCGGCCGGCGGAAGCCCTGGGTGTTCGTTGCCTCGCTGCTGCTCGCCGCCGGCATGTCGGTGCTGTGGCTCGCCGAGCCGGGCCGCATGGAATACTTCTGGCTCGTCGCCATCGCCTATGTGATCGCCGGCATCGCCGCCGAGCTCAACGGCGCGTTCGTCAACGCCATCATGCCGAAGCTGGTGCAACCGGCGTACTTTGGCCGGCTATCGGGCATCTCGGCATCGGTCGCCTACCTCGGCGGCCTGATTGCGTTGATTTTGATGACCGCCTTCATTGCCGTCGACGCGACGTCCGGCAAAACGCTGCTCGGCTTCGACCCGCTACTGAAACTTGATATCGCCCGCTTCGAGAGCGACCGCATCGCCGGGCCGCTGATGGCACTCTGGTTCATTGTCTTTGCCTTGCCGTTCTTCATCTTCACGCCCGATCCAAAGACGCCTACCGCTTCGTCGTCCCCCGTCCGGGATGGTTTCAGGGCGCTGGGTCAAACAGCCAGGGATATCCGGCAATACGGCTCGGTCGGGACCTTCCTCATCGCTCGCATGCTTTATCAGGACGGCCTCGGCGGTATGTTCGTGCTCGCCGGCATCTACGGCATTCAGCTCTTCGGGTGGCGGACGGTCGAGTTGGGCCTGTTCGGCATCATCCTCATTCTCTGCGCCATGGTCGGCGCGGCGCTGGCAAGCATCATCGAGAGCCGGATCGGCGCGAAGGCGCTCATCATGATCTGCCTGCTCGTTGCGATCGTCGGCGCCATCGGCGTCGTCTCGATCGGGCCGGCCCATGTGCTGTTCGCTATTCCGGTTGCCGCGAAAGTCGCCGGGTCGGGCTTCCTGTCCTCGTCGGGCGAATGGATGTTCCTGGTGAGCGCTATCCTCGTCGGCATCGTCGCCGGGCCGCTCAACTCGTCGAGCCGCAGCCTCATGGCTCAGCTCTCGCCACCGGACAAGCTCGCTCAGTTCTTTGGCTTCTATGCCTTCTCGGGAAAGGCGACCTCGTTCCTGGCGCCGATCATGATCGTGCTGCTGACGGCGGCCACCGGCGACACGCGCATGGGCGTCGTCGTCGTCCTCGCCTTCCTCTACCACGGCCTCATCCTGATGCCCTTTGTCAGAGTGGCGAAGGAGCCACAGTCGTAAGCTTGCACTTGCCTCGTTTCGCCATGCCGCCTGTTAATCTCCCCCCAAAGTGATTCGCCCATCGAGGCGGATCGGGGACAGGGGGCACGACATCATGGCAGCGACGGAGGCGAAGACCGCCAAGCCGAAGGTAGACGAGAAGGCCAAAAGCAAGCCGAAGAAATCCGGCATGGCGCACTTTCGAGGTCGATCTATGGATCACCGACCTCAACACCACCGAGGTCGGCTTCTTCAAGCGCAGCCGCAATCGTGCCAAGTCGCGCCAGTTCACCAGCGACATGGATATATTCGCCGAGATCAAGGAAGGCGGCGAGCGCGTCGGGCTTCTGGGCTACCGTGCCGACCTCTGGGAGACCAAGGAGGGCATGGACAAGCGGCTCGTCATCAAGCTGTTCACGCCGACTATGAACTGGAAGGCGACCATGGACTTGATGGTCGGCCGGTCATTGCAGCTCACCCACGGGGCCAAGGGCGTGCCGGTCACCGCCTTTTCCGTGAACCTGACCGAGCACGACCAGATCATCCAGCTCGAGCGCTCGGCGATGAAGTGGCCGGGGGTGCCGGAAAACTTCTCCTTCATGGTCATGAAGAACCTGAAGGACAACCGTCCGAGCTTCTATCGCCTCCGCCGCAATTGGATCTCGGTCGGCGACGATTACATTCTCTACAACGAGCATGACGAGCAAATCGGCAAGCTCAACGGCCGCGTGCTCAATCTCGGCGGCAAGTGGAAAGTGCAGATCGCGGCCGAGGAGTCTGATGCCCGGCTCGACATGGTGATTCAGCTGTTCTGCGCCATGCTGAAATTCAACGACGAATGCCAGCTGCACATCCAGGATCTCATGGGCGAACTGCACAAGGGCAAGCTGATCCCGAAGCTCGAGACGCAAGAGACGGATATGTATCTCAATCCGCGGCGAGTGCGGTAGGGGGCGAGTTGCGACAGACGTGAGGTCGACTTAGGGATCGCCGCTTCGCGCTTATCCAGTCGCAACGTCACTGCACGGCGTTCAATCCTTTGGTCTTGACGACGTGCAGCAGCTTTAGCGCGGCGCCGGTCGGCCGCCGTTCGCCACGCTCCCACTGCCCGAGCGTCTTGGTGGCCACGTTGAGGAGTCCGGCTAGCACGGCCTGACTGACGCCCGTGCGCTCGCGCATGGCGACGATTTCCTTCGGCGTTAGAGGAAGCAGCTTCGGTAAGGCATCGCGGCCGAGCATTCGGATCGTCGTCTTTTTCAAGTCGTCCGCATTGTAGGCGCCCAAGCGATGCAAGGCTTGTGCACCTTCGACAATTTCGGCCCTGAGCCGCTCCTTGCCTTTCGACCTTTTACTAACGGCTGCCTTCCTCGCCATAGGGCACCTCCTGCAATTCCATCTCGCCTATCGCCGCTTCGATCTTGGTCTCGCTCAGACCCAGTCAAGCTTGGCCTTGCTTGCGCAGCTCTTCGAGCTCGTCGTTGTCGATGTTACCGCGATCATTCTTTGCGAAACCGTAGAGGAACACCGCTCTCAAACCCTGCCGGAACGCGATGATGACGCGAAAACCACTGCTCTTCTCTTTGCCCTTGCGCGCCACGCGTTGCTTGACCAGACCGCCGCCCAGATCGGCATCGATCAGACCCTCGGTGATCTTATGAATTGCGTGGGCCAAGGCCGCGTCATCGATGCGTTCGCGTCGCTGGAACCGCACGAACGGTTTTCGCTTGAACACCCGCATCTCTACCTCTTGGCGGAACTATACCTCAATGAGGAATAGATTGTAAATGACTTTGTTTGTTAGGGCAGTTCGCTCGTAACCGCGCTGCCCACCCGCTTCGCCGCCACCAGCGCCCGGTTGTTGAGGTAGAGCGCGACCAGCAGCAGGCCGAGGCAGGCGATCAGCCAGGCATCGATCGGTTCGCCGAACAGCCAGGCACCGAAGATGACGCCGGCGGGTGCGGCGACGTAAACGGCTTGCGCTGTCGTCACCGGTCCGGAACGCTGGATCATCGTGAAATAGGCGATGCGCTCGATCACCCAGATGAGCGTGATGACGCCAACGGTCCAATAGCCAAAGTGAAACTGATCGATGGCTGGTGGCTCCAGTAGGAGCATGAACGGCAGTGCCAGCAGCGCCGAGGCCCAGGACTCGACCGAGCCGGCCGTCAGCGAATCCATGCCCTTGGGCCAGGCCATCGAAGCGAACAGGCCGTAGAAGGCGTAGAGTACCGTCGGCACGAGGGCGAGCAGCGTCCAACTGGACATCGAAAGGCCGGTCGCGTCCGGGCGCGTCAGAATGATGGTCGCGCTCGACAGGAAGCCGACCGCCAAGGCCAGGATGCGGAGCGTGCTCGCGCCCTCGCGGCGGAAGATCAGGGCCAGCCCATAGCTGCAAAACGGCGCCATCGACGAGATGACCGCGAAAACCGTGACCGGCAGATACTTCGCCAGCCATAGGCCCATGGCGAAGGGGCCGTTGAGCAGCAGCCCGCAGCCGAGGCCATAGAGCATCTCGGCCCGCGTGAAGCCGATGCGGCCGGTCGTCAGCCAACGCAGCAGCGCCAGGCCCGTTCCAACGCCCAGCCCCGACAGCACGACGATGTGGGTGACCGGGATGCCCTCATTGGCCATCAGCTTGTAGAAGGTCGGCGAGATACCCCAGAAGGCGCCGAGACCGACGATCGCCAGGACCTGAGCCAGAGGTGGGAGAGTGCGCGGGGGCATTGCCGGCCTGAGACAGCGAAACCGGCGCAATACGGCCCGGCCGAGGGATCGTTATCTGACCCGGCAGGTGGCGACCAGGGCCTCATTGTCACCGGCGACAAACCCGTGGGTTGCGGGCGCGCCCGCCGCCCTCATAGTATCGCCCCAACAACCCGCATGCGTACCGGAGGAATTGAGCCATGTCCGAGGCAAAGGTCTACGAGGTCGAACAGAGCTGGGCCAACCGCGCCTGGGTCGACAACGCCACCTACCTCGCCATGTACAAGCGCAGCGTCGAGGATCCAGAGGGGTTCTGGGGCGAGCACGGCAAGCGCATCGACTGGATCCGGCCCTACACGAAGGTGAAAAACACCTCCTACGCGTCCGACAACGTGGCGATCCGCTGGTACGAGGACGGCACGCTCAACGTCTCGGCCAACTGCATCGACCGCCATCTCGACAGCCGCGGCGATCAGATCGCCATCATCTGGGAGGGCGATGATCCGACCCACGACGAGAAGATCACCTATCGCCAGCTGCACGAGCGCGTCTGCAAGCTCGCCAACGTTCTGAAGGCCAACGGTGTCAAGAAGGGCGACCGCGTCACCATCTACCTGCCGATGATCCCCGAGGCGACTTACGCCATGCTCGCCTGCGCGCGCATCGGTGCGGTGCACTCCGTCGTGTTCGGCGGGTTCTCTCCCGAAAGCCTCGCCGGCCGCATCATCGATTGCGGCTCGAAGTTCATCATCACCTCGGACGAGGGCGTGCGTGGCGGCAAGCCGATCCCGCTCAAGGCCAATACCGACGAGGCGCTGAAAAAATGCCCCGGCGGCGAGAAGGTGCTGGTGGTGCGCCGCACCGGCGGAAAAATCACCTGGACGCCTGGACGCGATCTCTGGCTCCACGAGGAGCTGACGAAGGTATCCGCCGATTGCCCGCCGGTGGAGATGAACGCGGAGGACCCGCTCTTCATCCTCTACACCTCGGGCTCGACGGGAAAGCCCAAGGGCGTGCTGCATACCTCCGGCGGCTATCTCGCCTTTGCCTCGATGACCCACCAATACGTCTTTGATTATCACGACGGCGATATCTACTGGTGCACGGCCGATGTCGGCTGGGTGACGGGCCACAGCTACATCGTCTACGGGCCGCTCGCCAACGGTGCGACCACGCTGATGTTCGAGGGCGTGCCGAACTATCCGACGCCCTCGCGCTTCTGGCACGTCATCGACAAGTGGAAGGTCAACATCTTCTACACGGCGCCGACCGCGATCCGCGCGCTCATGGGCGCGGGCGAGGATTTCGTGAAGCGCACCGACCGCTCCTCGCTCCGGCTCATGGGCTCGGTCGGCGAGCCGATCAATCCGGAAGCCTGGGAGTGGTATCATCGTGTCGTTGGCGACCGGCGATGCCCGATCGTCGATACCTGGTGGCAGACAGAAACCGGCGGCATTCTCATCACGCCGTTGCCGGGTGCGACGCGCTTGAAGCCCGGCTCGGCGACGCGGCCGTTCTTCGGCATCAAGCCGGCCCTCGTCGACGACAAGGGGACCGTGCTCGAGGGCGCGGCCGCCGGCAATCTCGTCATCACCGACAGCTGGCCCGGCCAGATGCGCACCGTCTACGGCGACCATGATCGCTTCGTGCAAACCTACTTCTCGACCTACCGGAACATGTACTTCACCGGTGACGGCTGCAGGCGGGATGCCGACGGCTATTACTGGATCACCGGCCGGGTCGACGATGTCATCAACGTCTCGGGCCATCGCATCGGTACGGCCGAGGTCGAAAGTGCGCTGGTTGCGCATCCGAAAGTTTCCGAAGCCGCCGTCGTCGGCTATCCGCACGACATCAAGGGCCAGGGCATCTACTGCTATGTCACGCTGATGGCTGGCGAGCAGGGGTCGGACGAGCTTAAGAAGGAGCTGTCCGGCTGGGTGCGGAAAGATATCGGGCCGTTCGCCGCGCCCGATGTCATTCAGTTCGCGCCGGGCCTGCCGAAAACCCGTTCAGGCAAGATCATGCGGCGAATCCTGCGCAAAATCGCCGAGGACGATCCGAGCAACCTGGGCGATATCTCGACCTTGGCCGATCCCGGTGTGGTCGCGGATCTGGTCAACAACCGGCTGAGTAAGCGGCCAGGGTGATTTCGGAATGAAATAGGCCGGAGATCCGTTCTTTCGAATTGGAAACAGTCTTCACACCGAGGACTGTGGCATCACGCCCTGATTTCCTCACAGGTCTGTGGCTAGTTTGGCGTAGGTCACGAATCGCTCCGCGCTCTAGCTCAGGCTGCCGATGTCGCTTGCCACGAAAACCCGCATGCTCCTGGCGGCCTCCGATGATGCGGGCCGGCTGCCGGAGCATCAGCTCGCCTGGAAAGGCGATCCCGCGGAAGGCAGCATTGACGCGTTCCCGGCCGGCAAGTTCTACAACCTCGAGCATGTGTTCCTGAGGTGGGTGAACGAGAATTGGCTCGAATACCTGCCACATCCCGAGCCCGAGAAGCGCTTCACGTTCACGCGCTCGGGCGGCGAGATGATCTCGCCGGGCCATATCTACACCTCGGGCAGCATCCTGCCGCGCAAGCTCTGGACCAAGCTCGGACTATCCAGCCAGGATTTCTTGCCGCCGCTCATCGTGCACGAGTGGGAGTTCGAGCTTCGCTTCCAGGGTAAGCAGCGGAAGAGCTTCGAGGCCGTGCGCGCGACCGCCATGGAAGGTGTGCACACGCTCATGACGCTCGGGCGGAATGCGGCGAAGCCTTTCGTGTTCCGCTCGATCTATGGGGCGCTTTCCTCCCCTGTGGCGCGCAGTCTGTGGGACGCGAAGCCCGGCGACACGCTTCCCGAAAGCGATTTCGGCTGAGCTGATCGGCGCGAGCGGCTGTACCGAAGCCGCGGATTGGGCGCTAGGGTGGGACGATCCGCCATAACCGCCGAGCCCCCATGCCCCGCGTTCTCGTCACTCACAACAATGATCTTCTCGTCAACTTCTACAATCCCGACGCCGTCAAGCAGCTCCGGCAAATCGCCGACGTTAAGCTCAACGGCACAGATGAGCCGCTGCAAGGCGCGCGACTCATCGAGGCGGCAAAGGATTGCGACATCATCGTCTCGGATCGCCTGGCGCCGGGGACCGAGGAGGTGTTTGCGGCACTTCCGAAGCTTGTTGCCTACTTGCGATGCGCGGTCGATGCGCGGAGCATCGATTCGGCGGCCGCATCCCGGCATGGCATTCTCGCCGTGCGTTGTAGCCAGGGCTATGCGGAGGCCGTGGCAGAGGTCGCCATCGGCATGATGCTGGTGCTGGCGCGCCGAATGCATGTCGGCGATCGGCTCTACAAGGACGGCCAGGACTGTCATCCGATGGTGATGACGCGCCAGCTTAGCGGTGCGCCCGCCGGCATCATCGGCTACGGGGCGATCGGGCGGCGGATCGCCGATCTGTGTATCGCTTTCGGCATGGAGGTTTCGGTCTACGACCCCTATGTGCGCATCGCCAATGGCAATTTACGTCAAGTCGAACTCGACCGGGTGCTGTCGCATCCCATGTTCGTGGTATTCGCGGCCTATGCGACGCCTGAAACGAAGGGCATGATGAACCGGGCCGCCTTCGCGAAGATGCGGCGGGACGCCTATTTCGTGAATGTCGCGCGTGGCATCGTGGTGGATGAGGACGCGCTGTATGAGGCGTTGACGACGAATGTGATTGCGGGTGCCGGCCTCGATGTCGGCCAGGGCCTCGACGAGCAGCCGAGCTTGCGGATCGCCGAGCTGGCGAATGTCTACGCGGTGCCGCATGTGGCGGGCCTCACGCGTGAAGCCTCCGATCATCAGGCGTTCGAGACGGTGCGGCAGGTGAAGGAGATCCTTTCCGGCAAGGCGCCGGCATTGTCGATCAATCCCGAGGCCTGGACGCGCCGCCGCCTCGTCAACGCGAGCGGATGATCATGCCGCTACTGCCCACTGGACCACCCAATACGTCGTTGCCGCCCGGCGCCACCGATTGCCATATGCATATCTATGGCGACATTGCCCGCTATCCAGTCAACGCGGCCAGCCCCTTCAAGCCGGTCGCGGGCGGCACGATCGACAACTACTTGATGCTCATGGGCGTGCTCGGCCTCCAACGTGCCGTTGTCGTGCAGCCCTCCGCCTATGGCACCGACAATCGCTGCACGCTCGATGCGATGGCGCGGATCGGCAAAAATGCGCGCGGCGTTGCCGTCGTTGATGAGCAGGTGACCGATGCCGAGATCGAGCGCCTGACGAAGCTCGGCATTCGCGGGCTTCGCTATTTCATGCTTTCCGGCGGCGTGCTGTCCTGGGAAAGCCTGCCGAGGCTCGCCGCCCGCGTCGCCGAGCACGGCTGGCACATCCAGATGCAGATGGACGGTCGATTTCTGCACGAGAAGGAGGACGTGTTGGCCGGTCTGCCGGGCCGGCTCGTCATCGATCACAATGGCAAGTTCCTGGAGCCGGTAGCGCTCGAGCATCCGGGCGTCGAGGCAATGCGGCGGCTTCTCGATAGCGGGCGGACCTATGTGAAGACGTCCGGTGTCTACGAGACGTCCGAAGAAGGTCCACCGCACCTACGAGCGATGTGGCGAGTCTCGGGCGTTTGCTCGTCCGCGCCTATCCCGATCGCTGCCTCTGGGCGACGAACTGGCCGCACCCTTCCAAGCCCAACGACATTCGCCGGACGATTCCCACCTCGCAGATCTGTTCACCGAATGGTGCGGCAGCGACGCCGTGCGTAAGCGCATCCTCGTCGACAATCCGGCCGAGGTTTATGGGTTTCCGCCGGCCTAAGTACTGCTCAGCAACCGTCTGACATGCCGCGCGATCATCGTCTCCTCGCTCGTCTTGACGATGAAGACGCGGACGCGCGAGCGGTCGGAGGAGATGATGCCGGCACCCAGCCGATTTCGCGTTTCGTCCAACTCGATGCCGAGCCATTCGAATCCCTGACAAATGCGCTCACGGACACGCACCGCGTTCTCGCCAATGCCGCCTGCGAAGGCGAGTGCATCGAGGCCGGAGAGGATCGCCGTCATGGCGCCGAGCTCGCGCCGGACGCGGAAGACGAAATAGTCGATCGCTTGCTGCGCTTCCGGCGTACCGGCGGCCTCGAGTGCGCGCATGTCCGGGGAAAGACCGGACAGCCCGAGTAGTCCCGATTTCCGATAGAGCAGGTCTTCGATCTCACCCGCACTCATGCCGCGTTCGCGCATCAGATAGAGCAGCACGCCCGGATCGAGCTGGCCCGAGCGCGTTCCCATCGGCAGACCGTCCAGTGCCGAGAAGCCCATGGTGGAGGCGACGCTTTGTCCGCCGCGCAGCGCGCACATGGAGGCGCCGTTGCCCAAATGCGCGATGACCAGCCGTCCAGCCGCATGATGCGGCGCGATGCGCGCAAGCTCCGACGCGACATACTCGTAAGAGAGCCCATGGAAACCATAGCGGCGCACGCCCTCCTCGTAGAAGTGGCGCGGCAGAGCGAACGTGTCGTTGACCCAGGGCTGCGCGCGATGGAAAGCCGTGTCGAAACAGGCGATCTGGACGGCATCGGGAAACAATCGCCGCGCCACGGCAATCCCCGACAGGTTGTGCGGCTGGTGCAGTGGTGCGAGCGGTGACAACGCCGTTAGCTGGGCAACGATCTCGTCGTCGAGAACCACCGGCGCGGCAAAACTGCCCCCGCCATGCACGACACGATGGCCGACGGCGACGATGCGTGCCGTGCCCAGTGCCGGAGCGAGCGCCGCCACGATCGCCTTCAATGCCGAGGCGTGGTCCTTCACCTCCGGCAGCTCGCGGCTCGCGCCATCGAGGATCAGCCGCGGCCCAACACCAATGCCATCCACTTGGCCGCCAGCGACCGCCTCCTGATCGCCCGCTATCGCAAACAGCGCGAACTTGATCGAGGACGATCCGGCATTCAGCGTCAGGATGAGATCGGCCACGGGAGCCTCGGTTTCCATCAGGCGGCATCAACCCAACACAACTCTGTGACCGGTTGCCTAATCAGTCCACCCGAACTCCTGCCCCTGATAGTCTCGCTCCGCAAGCATCAGGAGCCACCGATATGCCGTCCACACTCTCGCGCCGCACGATGTTGACCGCGCTGTCCGCCGTAGCCGGTGGCGCCGCGCTCGGGTCCAAGGCGGCGTGCGCTCAGGACTCATTCGACGGCGAGGTCATGCCCTATACCGCCTTCGATCGGCTGTCACACAAACCGCTTCAGGTGGGCGGCGGCGAAATCGCGGTCGGGTTCGGGCCGGGCGAAGTCAAGTTGACCCAGCTCGAGATGCTCCCCTGGATCGAGCGCTCGGCCAAGGCGGTGTCAGGATATTACGGCCGGTTCCCAGTGACGAAGCTGAAGCTTCTCGTGCTGCCGACCGAAGGTCGCGGCGTACCGTATGGGCAAACTTGGGGTGATCCGGCCGCCATCCGCATTCGCGTCGGAGCCGAGGCGGACGAGGCAGCGCTCGTCGCCGACTGGGTGATGGTGCACGAGATGGTGCATCTGGCCTTTCCGCGCCTCAAGATGCGGCACAACTGGTTGGCGGAGGGTCTCGCCGTCTATGTCGAAAGCATCGCCCGCATTCACTCGGGCGACCTGACGGAGGAATTCGTCTGGCGCGAGTTCGTAGAGCGGATGCCGAGGGGCCTTCCCAAGGCGGGCGAACAGGGCCTCGACAACACCCACACCTGGGGCCGCACCTATTGGGGCGGAGCGATTTTCTGCCTTTTGGCTGACGTCGAGATCAGGAAGCAATCGGCCAATGCGAGGGGCTTGCAGCATGCACTACGCGCCGTGAATGCCGCGGTCGATTTCAATACAATGTGGCCGATCGAGAAAGCGCTCGAGACCGGCGATGCGGCGGTTGGTGGTAGCGTACTTGCGGACCTCTACGCCCGGTTGAAGGACAAGCCGGAGAATCCTGACCTTGACGTGCTCTGGAAAGATATGGGCGTCATGGTCGAGGGCCGTTCGCTGAGATTCGATAGCTCGGCGCCGATGGCGGCAGTGCGCAAAGCCATCTGCACACCTGCTTGACAGGGCTTGTCCGGCATGGGAGCGGCACACGGCCGGAACATGGGCGGGACAACGATGGTACGCATTCGCGGCATCCTCTTCGACAAGGACGGCACGCTGCTCGACCACGAGGCGACGTGGGTGCCGATCACGCTAGCGATCGCCCGGCATGCAGCCGGAGGTGACGAGATGCTCGCCAGTGAGCTTCTCGAGCACGGCGGCTTCGATACGGCGACGCAGAAGTTCCGGGCCGGTACGCCACTCGCCGCCGGCACGCCGCCCGAGATCGCCGCGATTTGGATTGAAATCCTCGGCGATCGCGCGCCGCCTCGGCTTGCCCAGGACATCCACGACATGTTCGACGCAGGCTCCACCAACTCGGCACTCCTGCCAGGTATTCGCGATGCGCTTCTGCTTTTGCGGCGGGAGGCGGAATTCCTCGGCATTGCGACGAGCGATTCGGTCGCCGGCATCCAGGGCTCGCTTGGGGCTCACGACGTGCTCGACCTGTTCGACTTCCTCGCCGGCTACGATTCCGGCCACGGCCTGAAGCCCGGCCCCGGCATGGTGCTGGCCTTCTGCCGGGCGGTGCGGCTCGATCCGTGCGAGGTGGCCGTCGTCGGCGACAACACGCACGATTTGCGCATGGGTCATTCCGCCGGGGCCGGCCTCAAGATCGGCGTGCTGACGGGAACGAGCCGCCTCGCCGATCTTGAGGGCGAGGCCGATCTCGTCATCGAGAGCGTGGCCGGTATGCCCGGCCACGCGGAGTTCATGGCGAGGTTGGTCTAGCCGTTACAACCGCGCAGCTTGACCCAGCGGACGCTGCCGGGGCTGACGAGGACACGCTCGCGCACCGTGCGATAGACTGCCGGATGCTTGACCTTCGTCGTTTGGTCCGTGCTGACCAGCACACGCCGGTGCTTCACGGCATAGGTCGCCGGAATGTGTTGCTTCACGCGCTTGCCCGCATCGGCTTGGACGCGCACGGGCACTGAGCGGACAACGGCGGGAACCTCGACCTTGCACATCACCTCGTCGCGATCAAACAGGCCGCGGCGCCTGCGGACCCAGCGAATCCCGGCCGGGCGCACAACGACCTCCTTCATCACGGTCTCATAGGTGGGACTCGTCCGCACCCACACGGTATGCGCGGGCGCGACGAGAACCTTCTCGGTGCGCTCTTCGTAGACGGGCCGCGTCGAGCGAACCTCGACCCAGGCCGGGCGGACCATCACCTCGCGGGTGACATAGCCGTACTCGGCGCGTTCGACCTGCTTTTTGTAGCAGCCGAGCGTGCGGCCATGCGGGCGATGAAGATCGCCGAAAGCTGAAGCCGTGCTGGTACCGATCGTGGCGGCGAGCAAGAGGCCGGTGAGACCGGCAAGACCGGTTGAGAAACGCATGAACTCCTCCCTCTAAGGCCTCGCAGGCCCTCAGTGCCGCTCTGCACCGGGGGGTGCCAGGCGATCGTGGTTTGCGGAGGATTATCTTATGACGGAGTAACGAAAGCCCTGAACGGCAAGGCTAAAGAAAGGTAAAGCGTTGAGCTTATCGCGGTGGTGCGTGCAACTCGGAGTTAGCGCAAGAGACCAAGCGTCTGGAGCGCGGCCCTGAGATCGGTGCCGGGCCTTACATGCACGGTATGGAAGCCTAGCAACGTGGCGGCACGGATATTCGGCTCGCTGTCGTCGATGAAGACGCCTTCGTTTGCCACAAGCCCGTGGCGATCCAGCAGGAGCTGGTAAATCGCGGCATCGGGTTTCACGAGCCGCACGTCGGCCGAGACGATGAGTCCGTCGAAGGTGTCTAGAAACGGAAAGCGCTTGCGGGTTTGGGCGAACTTCTCGGCTGAGAAATTGGTGATCGAATAGCGCGGCACGCCCGTCGCTCTCAGCTCCGCGAGAACCTTGACATTGGCTGCGATCGTGCGCGGCGCCGTCTCGTCCCAGCGCTCGTCGAAGGCGCGGATCTCCGTCTCCCAGTCCGGATGCCGGGCGACGAGCCGGGCAATGCCATCCGCGAACGGCAGCCCGCGATCGAGCTCGAGATTGAGGGCGCCATCCCAGACATGGGTCATGAACCACGCGAGCCGCTCGGGATCAGGGATGACCTTCTGGTAGAGGAACCGCAGGTTCCACTCGATTAGCACATTGCCGACATCGAAAACGGCGTACCGGACGGAGCCCGTCACTCATCACCCCGTGATGTCATAGGCCGCCAGCGCCGCCATGTTGACGATGTCAGTGTCCTTGGCGCCGAGACCGACGATCTGGACGGGGTGCGAGAGACCGACCAGCAGCGGGCCGATGACGGTGGCGCCGCCGATCTCCTGCAGCATCTTCGTCGAGATCGAGGCCGAGTGGAACGCTGGCATGACCAGCACGTTGGCCGTGTCCTTCAGGCGGCAGAACGGATAGAGCCGCATCGCCGCCTTGTTGAGCGCGACGTCGGCCGCCATCTCGCCGTCGTACTCGAAGTCGACGCCGCGCTGATCGAGCAACGCCACGGCTTCGCGCACGCGCTCCGAGCGCTCGCCTCTTGGATGCCCGAAAGTCGAGTAGGCGAGCATGGCGACGCGGGGCTCGTTACCCAGCCGCCGCCAGACCTTGGCGGCTTCCACGGCGATATCGGCCAGCTCCTCGGTCGTCGGCATATCGTGCACGCTGGTGTCGGCGACGAGCACGGTGCGGCCGGCCGTCAAAACCAGAGACACACCGATGACGGTATGCCCCTCCTTCTCGTCGAGCACCCGGCGCACGTCCTCGTACGCCGTCGACCAGTTGCGCGTGACGCCCGTCACCATGGCATCGGCATGTCCGAGCGCCACCATGCAGGCGCCGAAGATGTTGCGGTCGGTGTTGACCATGCGGCGGCAGTCGCGCAGCAGATAGCCCTTACGTTGCAGTCGGCGATAGAGGAAGTCCGCGTACTCCTCGGCGCGGTCGGACACAGCCGCGTTGATGAGTTTGAATTCCTTGCGCTGCTCGACGCCGGCATCGGCGAAGGCCTGTTTGATCCGCTCCTCGCGGCCGATGAGGATCGGCTCGCCGAGACCAATGCCGAGGAAGGAGTTCGCCGCGCGGACGACCTGTTCCTCCTCGCCCTCGGCGAAGACGACGCGTTTGGGCGACCGGCGCACCTTCTCGAAAATGCCCTGGAGCCAGCCAGCAGTGGGGTTGAGCCGGGCCGACAGCCGGGCAGCATAGGCCTCCATATCGACGATCGTTCGCCGCGCGACACCTGTATCCATCGCCGCCTTGGCGACCGCCGTGGGAATGGCGGAGATAAGCCGCGGATCGAAGGGTGCCGGGATGATGTAGTCGCGGCCATAGCGTGGCCGGTGGCCGCCATAGGCGGCGGCGACCTCGTCCGGCACTTCGCTGCGGGCAAGCGTCGCCAGCGCCTCGGCCGCCGCGATCTTCATCTGGTCGTTAATCGTCGAAGCCTGAACGTCGAGGGCGCCGCGGAAGATATAGGGAAAACCCAAGACGTTGTTGACCTGGTTGGGATAGTCCGAGCGGCCGGTCGCCGTGATGGCGTCATCGCGGATGGATGCGACGTCCTCCGGCGTGATCTCAGGGTCAGGATTGGCCATGGCGAAGATGATCGGGTTCTTCGCCATGCTTTTGACCATGCTCTTGGTCAAGGCGCCGGCGACGGAGAGACCGAAGAACACGTCGGCGCCGTCCATGGCCTCTTCCAGCGTCCGCGCCTTGGTTTCGACCGCGTGCGCCGACTTCCATTGGTTCATGCCCTCTTTGCGGCCTTTGTAGACGACACCCTTGGTATCGCAGAGGATGGCATTGGCGGTGGGGAGCCCCATGCTCTTGACCAACTCGAGACAGGCGATGCCGGCGGCGCCAGCGCCATTGACCACCATCTTAGTCGTCTTGAGCGTTCGTTCCGTCAGATGCAGCGCGTTGATGAGGCCGGCTGTGGCGATGATGGCGGTGCCATGCTGGTCGTCGTGGAAAACCGGAATGTCCATCAGCTCGCGCAGGCGTTGCTCGATGATGAAGCAGTCTGGCGCCCTGATGTCTTCCAGGTTGATGCCGCCGAAGGCGGGCGCAAGGTAGCGCACGCAATTGACGAAGGCGTCGATGTCGGTGGTGTCGACCTCCAGATCAATCGAATCGACGTCGGCGAAGCGCTTGAAGAGGACCGACTTGCCCTCCATCACCGGCTTGGAGGCGAGCGCCCCCAAGGCACCCATGCCCAGGATCGCCGTGCCATTGGAGATAACTGCCACCATGTTGCCCTTGGCGGTGTAGTCGTAGACGGTGCGAGGATCATCCGCGATGGCCTGCACGGGGATGGCGACGCCCGGCGAATAGGCGAGCGAGAGATCCCGCTGGGTTGCCATCGGCTTGGTCGGATTGACCTCGAGCTTGCCGGGCTTGCCCTGGGAATGGAATTGCAGGGCTTCCTGCTTGGTAAACGTGGCGCGTTCGAACTTGCGGGGCATGCGGGACTTCTCTGAGGGATGGCAGGCCGGGTGACCTTGGGGTATGTCTCGATCGCAACCATAGACGGCCCCACCGCCCGGAACAATCCGATCGCCAGGGCCAATGAGCCTTGTTCCTGATGGCCAAGTCGAAAGCGCAAGCCGCGGAAGCGGCAGCCGACGAGATCGAGGAGGATGTCGCCTCCGAGGTCCCGGCCGCGCCGGAGCCGCAGGCCATCGCTGATACGCCGATGATGCTCCAGTACACGGAGATCAAGGCGGCCAACCCGGATAGTCTGCTCTTTTACCGCATGGGCGACTTCTACGAGCTGTTCTTCGAGGATGCGGTCGTTGCCTCCGAGGCGTTGAGCATAGCGTTAACGAAGCGCGGCAAGCACCGGGGCGAGGACATCCCGATGTGCGGCGTACCGGTTCACGCCTCGGATGATTATCTCCAAAAACTCATCAAGCGCGGCTTCCGCGTTGCTGTCTGCGAGCAGATGGAGGACCCTGCGGAGGCGAGGAAGCGCGGCTCGAAGGCGGTCGTCAAGCGCGATGTCATCCGCCTCGTCACGCCGGGCACGCTGACCGAGGACACGCTGCTCGATGCCAAGCGCAATAATTATCTCTCGGCGCTGATCGAGGCGCCGGACGGGCGGGCGGTGGACGGCGCGGAAGTCGCCATTGCCTCGGTCGATATCTCGACCGGCGAGTTCCTGGTCTCGGAGCTGGCCCGCACCGATCTGACGGCCGAGCTGGCCCGATTGGCACCGAGCGAGCTGTTGGTCGTCGAGGGCATCGGCGGCGACAAGCGGATCAAGGAGGTCGCGGCGCTTACGGGCACGGCGATCATGCCAGTTGCCAAAGCGACCTTCGACAGCCGGGCCGGCGAGCGGGATCTGAAGGCACGGCTCGGGGTCGAGGACTTGTCCGGCTTCGGCGACTTCTCGCGGCTCGAGCTGGCCGCCATTGGCGCGGTGCTCAAATACATCGAGCTGACCCAGATCGGCCGGCAACCGCTGCTAAGGCGCCCAGTACGCAGCGGCCCCCGGTCGGTCATGGTCATCGATCAGGCGACGCGGACCAATCTCGAATTACTGCGTTCGACCTCGGGCGAGCGGGCGGGGAGCCTGCTCGCAGCGATGGACCGGACAGTGACGGGGGCAGGCGCGCGCGAGCTAGCGTCGCGATTGGGGAGCCCGCTGAAGGATATGCACCGCATCGCGGCGCGGCTCGACGCCGTGGCGGCACTGGCCGAGAACGAGTTGCTGCGCGCCGACCTCAGGCGCGAGCTTCGTCATGCGCCGGATATCGCCCGGGCGCTGGCGCGGGTTGCGTTCGGGCGCGGTGGACCTCGCGATCTGGCGGCGCTGAGGGAAGGCCTCGCCTCGGCGAGGGCCTGTCGCGAGTTGCTCGACAGAGCGAGCGGCGGGCTCGGTCTGCCTGACGAATTGAAGGACATCGTTGCTCGCCTCAACGACAGGGTCCTGGCGTTGATAGAAACGCTCCGCTCCGCGATCATCGAGGAGCCGCCTGTGCTGCGTCGCGACGGTGGTTTCGTCTGCGAGGGCTTCCGCGCGGAGTTGGACGACAATCGCCGCCTTCGCGACCAGAGCCGCCGGGTGATCGCCGAGCTGCAGACCCGCTACCAGGACGAGACTGGCATCAAGTCGCTGAAAGTCCGCCACAACAACATCCTCGGCTACTTCATCGAAGTGTCGGCGGCGAACGCGAAAGCGCTGCAGATGCCGCCGCTCGCGGATCGGTTCCAGCATCGCCAGACCATGGCGAGCGCCATGCGCTTCACGACCGCGGAGCTGTCGGAGGCCGAGGGCAAGATCAGTGCGGCGGCGGCGCGTGCGCTCGCCATCGAGGATGAGGTGTTTGCCGAACTGGCTTCGGCGGTACTTCGCGAAGATGCTGGCGTCTCGGCCGTCGCGGCGGCGCTCGCCGAGCTCGATCATACGCAAGGTCTCGCCGAGCTGGCGGTCGCTGAGCGCTATGTCCGGCCCAAGCTCGACACGAGCCTCGCCTTCGAGATTTCGGGTGGCCGGCATCCGGTCGTCGAGCAGGCGTTGAAGCGCGACAAGCAGAAGCCCTTCATCGAGAACGACTGCGTGCTGGGTGTGAGCCGGCCCGCTGCAACCCCGATCAATGCCAGCAAGATCGAGTACCGCCAGAGCCAGGACACCGCCGGCGGCTTCGACGAGGCGAGTGATGCTCGCATCTGGCTCGTCACCGGCCCGAACATGGCGGGCAAGTCGACCTATCTCCGGCAGAACGCCATGATCGCCATCATGGCGCAGATCGGCTCCTTCGTGCCGGCGCGCATGGCGCACATCGGGGTAGTGGATCGCCTGTTCAGCCGCGTCGGCGCGGCGGACGATCTCGCCCGTGGCCGTTCGACCTTCATGGTCGAGATGGTGGAAACGGCCGGAATTCTCAATCAGGCGGGCGAGCGCTCGCTCGTCATTCTGGATGAGATCGGCCGCGGTACGGCGACGTTCGACGGGCTTTCCATCGCCTGGGCAACCGTCGAATTCTTGCACGATGTTTCGAAGTGCCGGGCGCTGTTCGCGACGCACTATCACGAGCTGACAGCGTTGACACAGCGCCTGCCCGGCGTTGCGAACCGGACCATGCAGGTCAAGGAGTGGAAAGACGACATCATCTTTCTACACAAGGTGGTACCCGGCGCCGCCGACCGGTCCTACGGTATCCAGGTGGCGAAGCTCGCGGGGCTGCCGGCCCCGGTCATCGCCCGCGCTTCCGAGGTGCTGAAACTCCTCGAGGCATCCGATAGCCGGAAGACGCCGGAGAAACTCATCGAGGAGCTGCCGCTGTTCGCAGCCGCCCGGCCGAAGAGCCATGTGGCGTCAGCTAAATCCTCGGCAATCGACGAGGCCGTCGCCAAGCTAAATCCAGATACCATGAGCCCGCGCGACGCACTCGACGCACTCTACAAGCTGAAGACACTATCGGGTGGCGGCGATGACGGCAGCTAGGTCGCCCTCACGCGCCGCTCATGGCCGCCACCAGCCGATCCCACCGCCTTATCTGGATGCCGTCACTCTTCAGGTCGAGCTGACTGATATTCACCGCGAGGCAAAGGGCGATCCGCGGCCCGCGATCGTCGCCCGGCTGAAGACCGTCATCAAGGAGGCCCGGGCCGCTGCCGAGGCCAGCCTTCTCGCCGGCGCGGAAGGGCGGGATTGCGCGCACGGCATCTCGGTGTTCACGGACGCGCTCATCTTGCTCGTCTACGAGGATATCGTCGCCAATGTGATCGAGAGCGGCAACCCTTCAGAGGGCGAGCGCATGGCAATTGTCGCCACCGGCGGCTACGGCCGCGGGCTGATGGCGCCACGCTCGGATATCGATCTCCTCTTCCTGCTCCCCTACAAGCAGACGCCCTGGGGCGAGAGCGTGGTGGAAGCCATGCTCTATGTGCTTTGGGATCTCGGCCTCAAGGTCGGGCACGCGACACGCTCGATCGAGCAGTGCCTGAAGCTCGCCGAGAGCGACATGACCATCCGGACCTCGCTGCTCGATGCGCGGCTCGTGCTCGGCAACAGTGCTCTCTTCGGCGATCTCGAGCAGCGATTCCGCGCCGCGATCGCGGACTGGCCCGTACCGCCTTTCGTCGATGCGAAATTCGCCGAGCGCGACGAAAGGCACCGTCGAGCAGGCGAAAGCCGCTACCGCGTCGAACCCAACGTCAAGGATGGCAAAGGGGGCTTGCGGGACCTTCACACGCTGCACTGGCTGACCCGTTACTTGCACGATGCCGTGCCGGGCGAGGATGCGGTCGGGCAGGGATTGTTTTCCAAGGCAGAGCTGCAAACCTACAAGATCTGCGAGAGCTTTCTCTGGTCGGTCAGGTGCCATTTGCACTTCTTGGCCAATCGGGCCGAGGAGCGGCTCTCCTTCGACCTTCAGCCGGTGATGGCCGAGCGGCTCGGTTACAAGGCGCGGGGCGGCATCCGGCCAGTCGAGCGCTTCATGAAGCACTACTTTCTGACGGCCCGGGAGGTCGGCGAGCTGACGATGGTGATGTCGGCGGCACTCGAGTTGAAGCAGTTCAAGGCCCAGCCCGTTGCCGAAAGCGAGCAGCAGCCGCAAACCTGGCGGGACCGCGCGATGCTCAGGCGCCGCACGGACTTTCGCATCGATAGCGGCCGCATCAGCGTCGCCCACCGCGATGTCTTCAAGCACAACCCTATCAATCTCATTCGCTTGTTCCAGCTCGCCCAGGAGCACAGCGCGGAGCATCATCCCGAGACGATGCGCCTGGTGCGCCAGTCGCTCCGCCTGATCGATGACCGGCTCCGGCAGGATGTCGAGGCGAACCGCGTCTTCCTCGATCTGCTGTCGGCGCGATCCGGTGTCGAGCAGGCGCTCCGGGCGATGAACGAGGCGGGCGTGCTCGGCCGGTTTCTTCCCGAGTTCGGGCGCGTCGTCGCGATGATGCAGTTCAACATGTACCATCACTTCACGGTCGACGAGCATCTGATCCGCTCGGTTGGCATCCTCTCCGACATCGAGAGCGGCAAGCTCGTCGAGGATCATCCGCTCGCCTCCCAGATCATTCCCGACATCCAGAACCGGCGGGCGCTCTACGTAGCGCAGCTGCTTCACGATGCCGGTAAGGGCTTCAAGGAGGATCACTCGATCGTTGGCGCGCGGATGGCGCGCGAGGCGGGGCCCCGTCTCGGCCTCGGGCCATCTGAGACCGAGACGGCCGCCTGGCTCATCGAGCACCATCTCGACATGAGCACGTTCGCCCAGTCTCGCGACATCAACGATCCCAAGACGATTCGCGACTTCGCCGACATCGTGCAGAGCCCGGAGCGGCTGCGGTTGCTGCTGATCCTGACCGTCGCCGACATTCGCGCGGTTGGTCCGGGCGTCTGGAACGGTTGGAAGGGACAGCTGCTCCGTTCGCTCTACTACGAGACTGAGCCGGTTCTCGCTGGTGGGCACTCCAAGCTCGCCAATCAGCGGCGTCTTGCGGCAGCGGAACAGAGCCTGCGCGAGGCGCTGCCCGATTGGAGCGAGGACGAGGTCGATCGTTTCGCGGCGCGTCTGCATTCCTCCTATTGGCTAAGGACAGAGACGGCCCGCCAAGTGGATCATGCGCGCCTTATCCAACGTGCGGAAGCAGAGCGTAAGCGCGTGGCCTTTGACGTCCGCACCGATGCCTTCACCGCCGTGACCGAGCTGACCGTGCTCGCGCCCAACGACAAGGGTCTGCTCTCGCTGCTTGCCGGCGCTTGCGCGGCCTCCGGCGCCAACATCATGGGCGCCCACATCACGACGACTCGGGACGGGCTCGCCCTCGACACCTTCCTGTTGCAGCGCGAGCATGGTGAAGGGGACGAGCAGCGGCGCGCGCAACGCATCGGTGAGACGATCGAAAAGCTCATAGCCGGCAAGCTCCGAATGGATCACCTGCTGCGCGGCCGGCATCAGAAACTGGGAAAACGGCTTGATGCCTTCACGATTGCCTCAGAGGTCAACATCTCGAACAAGATTTCCGAGCATCTGACGGTGATCGAGGTGGCAGGCCTCGACCGGCCGGGCTTGCTCTATGCCCTGACCAGCGCGCTGGCCGAGCTGGAGCTCGACATCAACTCGGCTCATATCGCCACCTACGGCGAGCGGGTGGTCGACGTTTTCTACGTAACCGATGTCGAGGGCCGGAAGGTGAGCGACGACGCCTGGAGCCAGGCAATCAGGGAACGGCTGCTCGCGGTCCTCGCCGGTGCGGGTGGCAAGTACTGACGGATCACGCTTTGTGCTTGGTGACGTCAACTCGCCACTTGCCGCCTCTCCCGAGCTCGTCTATCCGCTTCATCCATGAACCTCTACCGCGCCTTCGCCACCGTCGGCGGCATGACGATGATCAGCCGGGTGCTGGGCTTCGTCCGCGACATCATGATCGCGGCCGTGCTCGGCACGGGACCGGTCGCCGATGCCTTTTTCGTGGCTTTCAGGCTTCCAAACTTGTTCCGCCGCTTGTTCGGCGAAGGGGCCTTCAACGCCGCCTTCGTGCCAATATTCGCCAAGCGGCTCGAGGGCGAGGGGAAAGCGTCGGCTGCCGGCTTTGCGCAAGATGCGATGTCGGGCCTCGTATTCGTTCTGCTGATCTTCACCGCCCTTGCCGAGCTCGCCATGCCGTTCGTCATGTACGGGTTCGCGCTCGGCTACTCCGACACACCCGAAAAGTTTGATCTCTCGGTGGTGCTGTCGCGAATCATGTTTCCCTACCTCCTTTGCATGTCGCTGGTGGCGCTGCTCTCAGGCGTGCTCAATGCGCTGCACCGATATTGGATCGCGTCGGCTGCGCCGATCATGCTGAATGTGGTACTGATCATCGTCATGTCGGGTGCGATGCTCTTGGGCATCGGTAACTCGCCGGTGGCGGGGCATGTGCTCGCCTGGGGTGTGTTCGTCGCCGGGTTGATCCAGCTCGGCCTGCTGTGGCACGCGGCGCGGCTCGATGGTGTGCCGCTCAGCATCTCGAAGCCGGTTTACAACGATGACCTGAGGCGATTGGTGAAGCTCGGCATTCCGGGCATCATCGCGAGCGGCATCATCCAGTTCAATCTGGTCGTCGGCACCAACATTGCCTCCATGCAGGATGGCGCGGTGTCATTCCTCTACTATGCCGACCGGATTTATCAGCTGCCGCTCGGTGTCGTCGGCGTCGCTATCGGCGTCGTGCTCCTGCCCGACGTGGCACGGCATCTGAGGGCCGGCAATCACGCGGCCGTCGAGGACAGCCAGAACCGCTCGCTCGAATTTGCGGCCTTGCTGACACTGCCTGCCGCCGTCGCCATCTCGGTTGCCGCCTGGCCGATTGTGCGCGTCCTCTTTGAGCGTGGCGCCTTCACGGCCGACGATACGACGGCGACGGCAGGCGCACTCGCCATTTTCGCCATCGGGCTGCCAGCTTTCGTGCTCATCAAAGTCTTTTCGCCGGCCTATTTCGCGCGCGAGGATACCAAGACGCCGATGCGCTACGCGTTGGTCGATATGATCGTCAATGTCGTCGCGTCCCTGGCACTCTTCTTCTTCTTCAAGAGCTTAGGGATGCGGCCCCACTATGGGATCGCCATCGCAACGGCCATGGCGGGCTGGTGCAATGCGATCCTGCTTTGGCGCACGCTCGTGATGCGCGGGCACTACACGGCGGACGCCCGGGTCAGACGGGCGCTGCCCCGCATATTGCTCGCAAGCGCCATCATGGGGGTCGTGATTTGGATTGGGGTCTGGCTGCTCGATCCATTCTTTGTCGAGGGCCAGCCGATCTGGCTGAGGTTCTCGGCTCTAGCGGTCCTGGTGAGCGCCGGCTTCGCGGTCTATGCCGCGCTGGTGCAGCTAACGGGTGTCGCCAGCCTCGGGCAAATACTGGGCGGTCTTCGCAGGCGTTCAACCTGATCGGGCCATCGGCTTGCTTAACGGCACCGCGGGCGGCATAACCCGGCCAAATTGGTTTATTGGCTGGTCGCATGCTTTAGCGATGAACCGGTTTCCACTTCATCGCAGCATGCTCAATGAGGCCTCCATGACCTTCAAGCCCCGCGTCTTCTCCGGCATGCAGCCGACCGGCTCGCTCCATCTCGGAAATTATCTCGGCGCCACGGTGAAGTGGATCGAGATGCAGAAGAGCCATGAGTGCATCTACTGCGTCGTCGATATGCATGCCATCACGGTCTGGCAGGAACCGAAGGAGCTGAAGCACGCCATCCGCTCGGTGGCGGCCGCCTACATTGCCTCCGGGTTGGATCCGAAGCGCTCGATCATCTTCAACCAGAGCCAGGTCGCGGCCCATGCGGAACTCGCCTGGGTGTTCAACTGCATCGCGCGGCTCGGCTGGCTCAACCGCATGACCCAGTTCAAGGAGAAGACGGGCAAGGATTCCGAGAAGGCCTCCGTCGGCCTCTACGCCTATCCGAACCTGATGGCAGCCGACATTCTCGTCTATCACGGCACGCACGTACCGGTCGGCGAGGACCAGAAGCAGCATCTCGAGCTTTGCCGCGACATCGCTCAGAAGTTCAATAACGACTATGCGGACTCGATCCGCGAGCGCGGCCATGGTGATGCGTTTTTCCCGCTGCCGGAGCCGGTGATCGAGGGGCCGGCCACGCGCGTCATGTCGCTGCGCGACGGCACCAAGAAGATGTCGAAGTCGGACCCCTCCGAGATGTCGCGCATCAATCTCACGGACGATGCCGACACCATCGCTAAGAAGTTCCAGAAGGCGAAGACCGATCCCGAAGCGATCCCTTCCGAGATCGCTGGCCTCGCCAACCGTCCGGAGGCCGACAATCTCGTCGGCATCTATGCAGCTCTCGCCGGCACGACGCGCGAGAAGGTGCTTTCGGAGTTCGGCGGTGCGCAGTTTTCCGGTTTCAAGAAGGCGCTGACCGAGGTGGCGGTTGCCCGGTTGGCACCGGTCAGCGAGGAAATGCGCCGGTTGCAGGCCGATCCCGGGAGCATCGATGCCGTGCTCGCCGACGGCGCCGCGCGGGCGCGCGCCATCGCCGCGCCGATCATGGATGAGGTGAAGGATATCGTCGGGTTCTTGAGATAGCGCACGTTCAGGCAGAAGCTTGTCCCAGCGAAGGCTGGGATGGTCCCTGGTTTGCCGTAGAATTTGCTCAAAGCCCCAAAGCGCCCGATGGCCGCAGCAACTCCCCTGGGCACGGCCACATTCCCGGTGCAAGATAGCGCCTACTGATTTGACTTGGATGGTCCCGATGGACGAGCGCCGCCGCCGATCCGTCTTCGAAGCCGGACATCGCCGCAAATTCCTCGTGGTCGTCGACGAGACGCCAGAGGTAGAGAGCGCGCTCGCCTATGCCGCCAATCGCGCCAAGCGCACGGGCGGCTCGGTGAAGCTCCTCTATGTCATTGCGCCGAGCGAGCTGACCGGCGAGTGGCTCGGCGTCCAGGAGGTTTATCTCGAGGAGCAGCAGAACAAGGCGAAAGCCGTGTTCCGTCTGGCCGCGCGCAAGTTGAAGACCTACGGCGTCGACGAGGCAGCCATCGAGGATGTGATCCGCGAGGGCAATAAAAGCGAGCAGATTCTCAAGCAGATCGAGGAAGATCAGGACATTGCGATCTTGGTGCTCGGCGCTTCGACCGATCCAGCGGGACCGGGCCCACTCGTCGCCTCGCTGGCGACCGGCAAGCTCGCCGGCAACTTTCTGATCCCGATCACCATCGTGCCCGGCAACCTGACGCCGGAAGAGATCGAGGGCTTGGCTTAGCCGCGTGGTGTCGGATCACGCTCTTGCGTCCTCGTGTTCGTCGCGCGCCGCCGCCCAGACCTCGCGTGCCGCATCCGCATTCAGAGTTGCGATGCCGAGGCCGACAACGATGTCGGGCCAGGCAGACGTCCAGGCGAATGCCGTGATCAGTCCGGCCGCGACAATGGCGATGTTTGCGAGCACATCGTTGCGTGCCGACAGATAGGCGGCGCGTGCAAGGCTGCCGCCAGCCTGCCGGTGACGCGCAAGCAGCAGGGCGCATGCGAGGTTTACGGCCATCGCACCAAGGCCGGTGACGGACAATGCCAGAGCGTCCGGTGCCAACGGTGCATTGAATTTCTCCCAGGCCGTCCAGAGCGTCGCTAGCCCGGGAAAGAGTAGGATACCGGCAAGGGCCATCCCGACCTTGGCTCGGTTCCGCGCACTCCAGCCGATGGCCGCGACGATCAGCACGTTGATCGAGGCATCCTCGAGAAAGTCGACGCTGTCGGCGAACAAAGAGACCGAGCCGATCGCCAGGGCGACCGCGAACTCGACGCCGAAATAACCGAGGTTCAGTAGTGCGACGAGAGCTGCCGTCCCTCGAAAGCTTATGGTCATCCAGCGTTTTCCTGGGCGAGAGCCCGCCTAACCGCCGGCCGCTCGGCGACGCGCCCACGGTGCTCCAGGATGCGCGGAAAGCGCTTCGGATCGACGCCGTCGTCCTCGAGCCATTGCGCCACTGTAAACAGGTAGGGATCGGCGATGGTGTAGGTTTCGCCCATCACCCAGGGGCCATTGAGGAAATCCTTTTCGATTGGCTCGTAGCAACCGCCAAGACTGTCCGGCACCTTGCGCTTCATCTCGGCGATGGCCGCCGGATCGTCGGCCCAACGGGTGCCGCGCATGCCATGGGCGTGAGCGACATGGACGGTCGAGCACATGTAGCTGTTGAAGGCCTGAATGCCTGCAAAGGCGAAGGGATCGTCGAGCGGTGCGAGCTTGGCCTTGGGATAGCTCTGAGCCACGAAGGCGAGCAGCGCCGGCGTTTCGGTCAGCACGCCCTGCTCGGTCACGAGGGCTGGCACGCGGCCCTTGGGATTGATGGCGAGAAACGCGGGGCTCCGCTGCTCGGCCTTCTTGAAGTCGATCTGGATGAGTTTGTACTCGGCGCCCGCTTCCTCGAGCGCGATATGGGTCGCGAGCGCGCAGGTGTGGGGGGTGTAGTAGAGGGTAAATGGCATAGTGGCTGCTCCGTGCAAATGACCGCCCGACAGGCTTGCACGGTGCACGGCGACGCCGCCGGTCGCAAGGCTCGCGGAAGAATGCGGGCGGATTCACTGATCCGCCCGCATTTGCGATCAGTAATGGCGGGCTCGCCAGATAGCTCGTGCCACCTGCCGCTCAGCGCGCCTGATGGTCAAACGCTCACGGAACGTGAGCCGTCCATCTGCCCAGGCCTCGTGCTTGACCCAAGCGAGATGCATTTTGCTGCGTTTGACGAGCACGTGCTCGTAGCCCGAGCCATGCTTGGCGCGATAGCCATCATGGCGTCCGTGTTTGTTCGGCGCAGCAGCCGATGCGGTGGCCGTCAGCGCCAGTGCAGCAAGGCCGATCAGTGCGGTTCTCATGAAAGTCTCCTCATTGGTGGCCGTCGTTCCGGTCGCGCGTGTCCAATCCCAGAACGCCTGCCGGGCGCACCATCCGTTGCCACGCCGCCAAGAAAGAAAAACGCTTCACCGCGACGGGTTCCCAGAAGCGCCGCAATCGGTCTATCGATTTCACGGAGCAGGGGCGCATAAAGCGTCTTGCCCATCCGCAGCAGTGGCACCTCGGCGCCGCTCGCGTCCGAAAAGTGCTCGATCGCCGCGTAGCCGCAGGCCCGGTACCGCGGCTCGCCGGACAGCGTCGCCACATGCTCGGCGCGACGGAATTCCTCCGCGCGTGCAGCCTCCTCGCGGAGCCGCATGACGAGCTTGCCTTCGGCATCGACAACGAATAGGTGCCGTCGTCGATGAGCTGCGTGTCGATACCCATGATGGTGCGGGCTAGGCCAACTTCGGTTTCGACGCCCCGCAGGGTTCGTGGCGTCGAGGTTTCCGCGAGGCAAGAAAGTTCGAGAACACTCGAAAACGTTCGTCTGGCTTCACTTTAGAACGATGCTATCGACTCGAACATTGAGATTGCTGGCCGCAAGCGATGAGCCTATCAACGGCTCCATAGCGGAGTGACAACACGTGTGCTGGGGGCGTCATGAGTGCGTACACCGAAAGCCCGATGGAGCAAGCCATCGAGCGCATTTACGATGCGGCGTTGGATGCATCGCGCTGGTCAACGGCTATCAAAGCGATCGGCTCGGCCATCGACGGTGGTGCCGACCTCCTCATTTTCGACATGGAGCGCAACCGCGCCGACTTCGTCGAGCTTCAAGGTTTCGATCCGGCATTCCTGGATGACTACTACCGCCACTACCTGTCACTGAACCCCTACATCAAGCCGTATGGCGATGCGCCGTGCGGGCAAGTTCTCTGGGGGGAGGATCTGGTGGCGTGGGACGAACTCCGCATGAGCGAATTTTACAATGACTTCATGTGCAAGGCAGGCCTCTCCAGGGGCTTTCCCGGAGTGAAGCTCATCGAGGATGAACGGCGCCACGCCAGCATCGCGATCAATCCACCGCAAAGCCGGATCGAGAACGATGCGCTCCGGATCGCCAGGGAACTGTTGTGCCTCGGCCGGCACGTGAAGCAGGCCATTGAGGTCAACCGGCTGACCGAGCGAGCTTCGCTGGCGGCCCGAACGGTCGAGGACACTGTTGAGGCGGTCGCCGCCGCCGCTTTCGTGATCGACCAGGAACACTGCGTTCTGCACGCCAACCGAAAGGCCGAGGCTCTCTTGCGAGAGAGCAAGCTCATGCTGCGTGCCTCGGGCGGGTCGCTCAGATGCTGGCGTCCGGACGAGGACAGCCGGCTGGCACTATTCCTCAACGCGGACGCAGGTGCGTGTGACCGTCCAATCAGGCTCCGGTCGCTCGGCTCGGATGCCAGCTACGTCGCTTGGAAGATCCCGATTCAGCGTTTTCAATCGCGGGGCAGCTCCAGTCGCCAGGCCATTCGCGTTGTCTGGCCGGAGGCCGCGACACTGCTCATCGTTGCTCCGATCGACATCGCTCAGCGGATTCCCGAAGAGATTATCTCCTCCGCGTTCGATCTGACGCCTGCGGAGGCCCGGATTGTCAGCGCCTTGGTGTCCGGACAAACGCCGAAAGCTTATGCCGAGACTGCGGGACTGAGCATCAGAACGGTCCGCCATCAGCTAACGACGGTGTTCAACAAAACCGGCACGACCCGGCAGAGCGAGTTGCTGGCGCTGGTCATCTGCACACTCGCGCTTTGCCCGTCGCGGGGCTGAGATCGTTAAGTTTGAGCGCGTCGAGGAAACATTCTTTTGGCGATAGGGCATATGACCCATGCGGAATGCTGATCAGTCTGTTTGTAATCCGTGTGCGGGATCTCCAACCGCCAGCGGGAACTGCCCGAGCGGCGCTCACTCTCCTCGTCCCCCCAGGACGGAGTGCTGCTCGGGCAGGTACGTTTTCAGATCGTCCCAAGCCGCGGCCGAAGCTGTCGGAGATCGACATGGTACGGCAGCCGCGCTTGTGCCTTCGCAACCGCCTGCGTGTCGAGATCGGCAGCAATGACGGTCTCATCTGACCTGGCCCGCGCGAGGTCGCGTCCGTCCGGCCCCACGATGCAACTTGCGCCGAGGAACCTCACCGCGCCTTCCGTGCCGCCGTGATTGGCATAGAGCATGTAGACGCCGTTCTCGAAGGCACGCGCCGGAATGACCTTCTCCGCGACCACCGCCCATTGCGCGCCGAGCGCCGTCGGCACGAGGATCGCTTGGGCGCCGGCTTCGGCGGTGGCGCGCACGGCTTCTGGGAACTCGGAATCGTAGCAGATGAGCAGGCCGAGCTTCATCCCGCCGAGCTCGAAGAGCGTCAGGCCCGATCCGGGCGTGAAATAGTCGAGCTCAAAGCCCGGCGGGATCGCGAGCTTGCGGTGATGGGCGAGGAGTGCGCCGCCGGGGCCGATGGCGAGCGCGGAATTGAAGAGCGAATTGCCCGACAACTCGGGAAACCCATAGACGATCGCCTTCCGGTGTCGTCTTGCGATTTCGGCAATCCGGCGGACTGAGTGGCCATCGACGGCCTCCGCTTCGGCGCGCAGCGCCTCGCCGACAGCATAGCCCGAGAGAAACAGCTCGGGGCACAGCACGAGGTCAGCATCGGTTCCGGCAACGACTTGCGCCAGCCGCTCGATCCGCTCCGGCGGCGTCAGTCCCGCCAGTGCCGATTGATAGATCGCCGCGCGCATCAGATCACCGGTCCACGACCAGGATCTTGCGCGGATACTCGGTGAGATAATCGCAGCCGCTCTCGGTGACGACGATGGAATCGCCGATCCGCCCGCCGAGCTTGCCACCGATCGAGATGCCACCGTCGACGGCGAAGGTCATGCCGGGTTTGAGGATCGTCTTGTCGCCGGCTTTCAGTTCCGGGCTTTCGAGATACGCCATGCCAATAGCCCGACCCGTCCGATAGCCGGTTTCGTAACCTCTCGCGCGGTAAACCTCGTTGGCGGCTTCAGCCACGCTTTCGGCCGTGACGCCCGGCTTGATCGCCTTGACGGCGGCCTGCTGGGCATCGATCGCCGCCTGCTGCACGCGCCGGTTCTCGTCGGGAATCTCCTTGATGTTGAACATGCGGTCGAAGCCGAGTTTGTACTGCTTGAACTGCGCCATATTGCAGAAACAGAAATAGACCGGGTCGCCCTTCTCGAACGGCTTTACGCTGGCGCGGCGATGCACCATCGAGGTGTCGCGGCCCGACTGCAGGATCTGCAGATTGTGGATCATCGGCGAGACGAAGGCCTCCCAGCCTTTGGCCGTCAGGAAACCGGCGGCGGCGCGTGTTCCCGTATTGATCACGGCGAGCGCCGCCTCGTACTCGGGCGCGCCCTCGGCGAGCGCGCCCTCGGCCGCCTTCATCATGGCTCCGGCGATCTTGCCGGCTTGCTTCATGACGACGATCTCCTCGGGCGATTTGATCATGCGCATGTCGCCGAGGACTTTGGAGACATCGACGAGCTTCGTGCCCGCCATCCGCTCGTCCAGCCAGTTGCGGACGATCGCCGGCAGCACGCCCGCCTCGACACCGATCTGCTTGGGCTGGCCACCGATGGCCTTGCCGAGCACATTCTCCCACCTCATCTCGCCGGCATCCGTCCAGGGCAAAACGGTCTCGACCCAGGTCATCTTGCCGACCATCTCGCTCTCCATGAGCGGGGTGACGACGACAGGCGCCGCGTCTCGCTTTAGGACGAAAAAGGTCGGGCGACCGAACTCCACCGACAGATAGCCCCAGAAACCCGCCAGATAGGCGATCGAACTCTCATCGGTGATGACGGCGACATCAATGCCGGCGTCCTTCAGGCGGCACTGGAGCTCAGCGGTGCGTTGGCGGGCTTGATCGAGCATGTGGGTACTCCTGCGACGGCGTTCATGGGTCGCGGGAGAGTAGCTGATCAGCGAGTGGTCTTGGAAGGAGTCGTGATCAAGGCGTCCTACATCGGGCTCTTACCCGTCAGCCCGACCACCTCAGGCTCCTTCGTGCAATCGAAGCCTTCGGCTTTCTCGTCGGCCGCCCGCTGCGCGAGTGCGTTGGCATCCGGATTGGCCAGCGCGTCGATGTAGGCGACGTGGCAGGCGTCCGTGCCGGCGCGCGGGCCGACCTTGGCGACGACGAGCACCTGGCCCCGCACGGGCGGGTCCTGGTCGCCATCATAGGTGTGGTAGCGCAGGATCGTCGCGAACGGTACCCACTTGCCCTTCTGATAACGCATGCGCCACTCCATCGTGGCGCGCTCGGTCTTGTCGTCGACGAAGATCGAGTTGAAACGGCCGAGCGTTTGCGTCGCCGCGCGCTGCTCCTGGGCCTTCTTGCCATAGGCAATCATGGTGCGCAGATCGCCCTCGGCGAAGTAGAGCTTGTAGCCTTTGAGGCCCGGGCACCACCAGGCGCCGCCCTCGTCGCCTTCGACCTCCTCGGCCGGCTTTGGAAAGGCCTTGCACTGCTTGAACTCGATGGTCGTGTACTCGCTGCGGACTGGCCCGGCGGCGGAAGGCTGGACGAGCCACGTCAAGACGGCGAGACAGAGTGTTACAGTCGTGATGCGGCGCATGATCGGGGCACTCCAGGAAATAGCCACGGGCGAATATGGGCGTGGTGTTTGCACTCAACAAGCGACTGATCCAAACAATCTCAACGGACCCTTCGCCTAGGCGGCGTCCCAATGGCCTGTTATACCGGCCGAAACCAGTGGAAAGGCGCATTTCGATGCCTGAAATCCGGATTGCCGTCATGGGAGCCGCCGGCCGTATGGGGCAGACACTCATACGGGCCGTCGCGGCCACGCCCGGCCTGGTGATCGCGGGAGCGACCGAGCAGGCGGGCTCGATCGCAATCGGCGAGGACGTCGGCCAACTTGCTGGCGTCGGCAAACGCAACGTCAAGATCACGGATGATCTCGACGCGGCCATCGCCGGCTGCGATGCGCTGTTGGACTTCACGGCGCCTGCCGCGACCGTTGCGTTCGCAAACATCGCGGCCAGGTACGGCAAGGTGCATGTCATCGGCACCACCGGGTGCGCGGCCGAGCACGACAGAGCGATTGCCACGGCAGCAAAGAGCGCGACGATCATCAAGGCCGGCAATATGAGCCTCGGCGTCAACCTGCTTTTGGCGCTCACGCGCAAGGTTTCCGCCGCGCTCGACGATGATTTCGATATCGAGGTCGTCGAGATGCATCACAAGATGAAAGTCGATGCGCCGTCCGGCACCGCGCTGATGTTGGGGCAAGCCGCCGCCGAGGGGCGCGGCGTCGACCTTGCAACGCATTCCGACCGTGGTCGCGACGGGCAAACCGGGCAGCGCAAGCGGGGAGACATCGGTTTCGTGGCGTTGCGCGGCGGCAATGTCGTCGGCGAGCACACGGTGATTTTCGCAGGTGAGCACGAGCGCATCGAGATCACGCACAAGGCGACCGACCGGGCACTGTTCGCGCGCGGCGCCATCAAGGCGGCGCAGTGGGGCGTGGGCAAGCCGCCGGGCCTCTATGCGATGACAGATGTGCTGGGCTTGTAGTTTGTCGTGCTTCTTGTCGGAAAACCGCTTCGGATCCCGGCCTTCGCCGGGACAGGCTTTTCCGGAAGAAATTTAGGAGTGGGACATGGCTGAGGTAGTGACGCGTGTTGATCGTATACGGCGAGGGTTCAATCGGCTCGGATGGGTCGTGCTCGGAATTCTGCTGTTGGTGGCGCTACTGATGCTTATCGTTGGCGCCTATCAGGGCGACCTCGCGGGCGAGGCGCGGTTCCTGGCGCTGCTGGCTGCGGTCGCCGGCATCGGTGGGCTGTTCATTTCCCGCGCGTTCGGCTGGGTTATCTCTGGATTCTACCAAGACACTTGAGGAACGCATGGAAAGGCTTCTCGTTCTCGTTCGGCATGGCCAGAGTGAGTGGAACCTCAAGAATCTCTTCACCGGCTGGAAAGACCCCGACCTCACGGAGAAGGGGATTGCCGAGGCGCGCGAGGCGGGGCGAAAGCTCAAGGCGCTCGGCCATCGCTACGATATCGCCTTCACCTCGGTGCTGACGCGAGCGCAGCACACGCTTCGCCTGATCCTTGAGGAGATCGGCCAGCCGGACCTGAAAACCATCCAGGACCAGGCGCTCAACGAGCGCGACTACGGCGAGCTGACGGGCCTCGACAAGGATGAGGCGCGAAAGCGCTTCGGCGAGGCGCAGGTACACATCTGGCGCCGCTCGTTCGATGTGCCGCCACCCGGCGGCGAGAGCCTCAAGATGACAGCCGAGCGGGTGCTGCCATATTTCGCCAAGGAGATCGAGCCGCGCGTGCTCAAGGGCGACCGTGTGCTGATCGCGGCGCACGGCAATTCTCTGCGCGCGCTCATCATGAAGCTCGAGGGGCTCTCGCGCGATCAGATTCTGAAGCGCGAGCTCGGCACCGGTGCGCCCGTCATCTACCGGCTCAACGCGGATGGCTCGATCGCAGAAATACAGGATCTGGCCGCGTGAGCGTGGCGTCCATCAGGACGCCGGATGCGGCCCAGATCCGCGCCATGCTGCCGGAGCTGGTGGACATTCTCGTCGACGTCGTTGATGGCGGTGGCGGCGTCAGCTTCATGGCGCCGCTCGATCCGGCGGAGGCGAGAGCGTTCTGGTCGTCGGTCGCCGAGGATGTCGAGGCCGGCACGAAAGTGCTCGTCGTCGCCGATCACGATGGACGCCCGGCGGGCACCGTGATCCTGCAACTCATGTGGCAGCCGAACCAGCCCCATCGCGGAGAGGTGGGAAAGCTGCTGGTGCATCGGCGCGCGCGGCGGCGGGGGCTCGCACGGCAGCTCATGCAGAGACTCGAGGCGGAGGCCCGCGCTCGCAAGCGCACGCTGCTGGTACTGGATACCGTTTCCGGTGGGGCGGCCGAAAAACTCTATCGCGCGCTCGGCTGGGTCGAGGTCGGGCGCGTCCCGGGCTTTGCCCTCGCGCCCTATGGCGCGATGGACGACACGACGTTTTTCTATCGGAAGCTCTGACTACCCCGCCGTCGTAATCTGCCCCTTCTCCCAACCGATGATCGCGCGTTTCCTGGTGATGCCCCAGTGGTAGCCAGTGAGGCTGCCGCTCTTGCCGAGCACGCGGTGGCAGGGAACGACGAACGAGATCGGATTGCGACCGACCGCGGCACCAACCGCACGCGCCGCCTTCGGCTGGCCGACCTTGGCGGCGACGTCCGCATAGCTGGCGCTGCCGCCCATCGGGATGTCGAGCAGGCTTTCCCAGACCCGCACCTCGAAATCCGAGCCGATCATGACGAGGCGCACAGGCTGCGCTTTCGACCAGCGCTCGGGCTCGAAAATCTGCCGGGCATACTTGGCCGACTTCCCGGGAACCTCGGAGAATTGTGCCGCGGGCCAGCGCCGCGTCATGTCGGCGAGCGTCGTCTCCCGGTCCTCCTCGCCATCGGCGAAGGCGAGGCCGCAGAGTCCGCGCTCGGTCGCCATTAGAAGTGCCAGTCCGAACGGGGAGACGTGGAAGCCATAGGTGATTTCGAGCCCCGAACCGCGGCGCTTGTAGTCGCCGGGCGTCATGGATTCGTGATCGACGAACAGATCGTGCAGCCGCCCCGGCCCCGACAGACCGGCGCCGAGCGCCGCGCCCAACACACTTTCCTCGCGATCGAGCAGGTTGCGCGCCCGATCGAAAGTGACGGCCTGCACGAACGCCTTCGGCGACAACCCACACCAGCGCTTGAACAGGCGCTGGCAATAGGCGGGGCTGAGACCCAGATGGTTCGCGAGCCGGTCGAGGTTGGGCTGCTCTTCCGCGGTGTCCGTCAGAAAGGCAATGGCGCGGCGGATGTGGCCGTAATCATCGGCCGGCGAGGTGAGCTCGCTATTGGCCTGGGCGCGGTCGGGCGTCGGCGTTTGCATGAGCATGTCCGGGTGTCCGTTCGGTTTCGATGTTGCTCGAGACATAGGCGAGCCCTCGATGAGATGCGACCCGGAACTTGCTATCACCTACTTGATCTTTGAGCACCGATCGCCTGCCGCAGCGCCGCCGCGAAATCCCGCCGCTCCGGATCGCTTAGGAACTGGCCGATGCTCACGGCCTCAGACCTCGACTTGAGCCACAACTCCGCCGTGCCGCTTGGATGCTCCACCAGATCGATCCGCACCCAGGCCGGATTGAACGACCAGGCCCAGGCCTGGCCGGACGCCTCGACGCGCGTCACGTCGAGGCGCTGATCGGCGATGGTGACCGTTTCGTACAGCCGGGCCGCCCGGTAGTTGAGCTTGAAGGCGACGTAAATCAGAACCACGTCCAGCCCAAAGAAACCGAATACCGGCCAGGCGCCCTGCAGCCAGAAATAGGCGCCGGCCGTGAAGCTGACGAAGCTGATCGCCGCCATGAACAGGAGAAATCCCGCCGGCGAAAGCGACCGGTGCGGCCGCAAGACGGCCGAGAACTCAGGGGGTTGCGCGGCGCCGGGCGAATGGTCAAGCATGAGGCAAGGTTAGCAGGCGTATCACGCGGGGGCGAGGCGTAATGACAAGGGGCACGATGACGTCGCAAACAAAGCCGGCCGCCAAGATGAAGAAGCCGAAGGCGCCGAAACGGTTGGCTCCGGAGGCCGTGCAGGAGATTTTCGCGCGCCTCGTCAATGAGCGCCCAGACCCCCGAAGCGAGCTCGAGCATTCCAATCCCTATACCCTCCTCGTCGCCGTCGTTCTCTCGGCGCAGGCAACCGATGCCGGCGTCAACAAGGCGACGCGCGCACTGTTCGCCAGGGCCGATACGCCCGGGAAGATGCTGAAGCTCGGTGAGGACGAGGTGCGCGAGCATATCAAGACGATCGGCTTGTTCCGCGGGAAAGCCAAGAACGTCATCGCCCTCTCGCGTCTCCTCGTCGAGGAGCATGGCGGCGAGGTGCCGCGCGATCGCACGGCCCTCGAAAAGCTCCCCGGAGTCGGACGCAAGACGGCCAATGTCGTACTCAACGTCGCCTTCGGCGAGGAAACGCTCGCTGTCGACACGCATGTCTTCCGCGTCGCCAATCGCACCGGCCTCGCCTATGGCAAGGACCCGCAGGCTGTTGAGCTCGGTCTCCTCGAGGTCGTGCCGAAGCCCTATCTTCGCAACGCCCACCACTGGCTCATCCTGCACGGGCGCTACGCCTGCATCGCCCGCAAGCCCAAATGTCCGACCTGCGTCATCCGCGATCTCTGCGCGTTCCCGGACAAGACGCCCGCTTGAGCGCACCCAGTTACCCGAAATCCATAGGAAGCCTCAATGATCTCGCCTCGCTTCGACGTTCTCGGCATCGGCAATGCCATTGTCGACATTCTCGCTCATGCCGACGATGTGCTCATCCAGCGGCTGAAGCTCGACAAGGGGCACATGCGCTTGATCGATGCGGCCGAGGTGACGCGGCTCTACGAGGCCATGGGACCGGCGGTGGAAATCTCCGGCGGCTCGGCGGCAAATACCATCGCCGGCGTGGCATCGTTCGGCGGCAAGGGCGCCTTCATCGGCCGCGTCGCCGACGATGACTTCGGCAAGGTGTTCCGCCACGATATCCGCTCGATCGGCGTGAGTTTCGAGTCGGAACCAGCCGGTACGGGCTCGCCGACCGCCCGCTCGCTGATCCTCGTCACGCCGGACGGCCAGCGCACCATGAACACCTTCCTCGGCGCGGCGGCCGAGCTCGGGCCGGCCGAGATCATTGCCGAGCCCATCGAGGCAGCGGCCATCACCTATCTCGAAGGCTATCTGTTCGATCGGCCCGAGGCCAAAGCCGCCTTCCACAAGGCCGCCGGCATAGCCCGCAAAGCCGGCCGGCGTGTTGCTCTGACGCTCTCCGACGGGTTCTGCGTCGAGCGGCACCGGGCCGACTTCCTCGAGTTGATCCGGGGCAAGATCGACATCGTCCTCGCCAACACCCAGGAGCTCGAGGCGCTCTATCAGACCTCTTTCGAAGACGCGTGCCGCCGGATCGCCGCCGAGGCGCCGCTGGCGGCGGTAACGCGAAGCGAAGAGGGCTCGTTGATCCTCAAGGGTTCGGAGCGGGTCGAGGTGCCGGCCGAGCCGATTGGCAAGCTCGTCGACACGACCGGGGCCGGCGATCTCTATGCGGCAGGTTTCCTGCTCGGACAGGCCCGCGGCCTGAGCCTGAACCTCTCGGGCCGGCTCGGCAGCATCGCGGCCGCCGAGGTGATCCAGCATCTGGGCGCCCGCCCCGAGGTGGCCCTGTCGACATTGGCTGGCGTTCCGGCGCTGCCAGAGCTGCGGTAGAGGCAATGCCAGAGTCTCGGCGCGTGCGATATCGGCTTGCCATTCCGCCCGGTCGAGAATGGCTATAGGATCGGCCCATGAAGACCTTCGCGATCTATGAGACGAAGAACGCCCGCCACCTGCCGTCGGCGGAGCGCGTCGAAGCGCTCAGACTCGTTACGGACGGGTTTCACTGGGGAGCGTTTCTGCTCTCGGGGCTCTGGCTGCTGTGGAAGGGGCACGGACGGGCCTTCCTGATGTGGGCTGGCGTGCTCGTCGTGACCGGTGGGGTCCTCGCTTTGCTCGGCCTCGGCTCTCTAAGCTTTGCCTGGCTCTGGCTGGCTGCGGCGCTTGTCGTCGGCTTCGAGGCGGGCGGCCTCGAGCGTGATCGGCTCGAGGCCGGGGAGGCGCAAGAGATCGGATGCGTCGCCGCTGGTTCGCGCGCCGATGGTGAGATGGCGGCTGTTGCCCGGCTGGCGTCGATCATCCAGCGCGAGCGCCAGGACAGTGGCTCGGCCGATGCCTGAGGTTGTCATTGTCGACTACGGCTCGGGCAATCTGCATTCGGCGGCCAAGGCCGTCGAGCGGGCGGCGCGCGAAGGTCGCGCGTCCGCGACGGTGACGGTCACGTCGGACGCGCGTGTGGTCGCAAAGGCGGACCGCATCATCCTGCCGGGCGTGGGTGCCTTCGCCGATTGCAAGGCGGGGCTGGCGGCCGTGGACGGCATGATCGAGGCGCTGGAAGAGGCCGTGCTGCACAAAGGCCGGCCGTTCCTTGGGATTTGCGTCGGCATGCAGCTGTTGGCGGCGCGCGGTCTCGAGCACAAGGTGACGGAGGGTCTCGGTTGGATCGGCGGCGAGGTCCGTCGTATCGAGCCCGCGGATCCGTCGCTCAAGGTGCCGCATATGGGCTGGAACACGCTGGATGAGGTGAAGCCACATGCGCTGCTGGAGGGCATTCCGACCGGTTCGGACGGTTGGCACGCCTATTTCGTGCACAGCTATCACCTGACTGGCCTGGACGAGAGCCGCATCGTCGCCCGCACCGGCTACGGCGGCCCCGTCACCGCGATGGTGGCGAAGGACAACATCGCGGGCACGCAGTTCCATCCGGAGAAGAGCCAGCAGCTCGGATTACGGCTGCTCGAGAATTTTCTCGCGTGGCGGGTGTAGGGCAACCAGTAGGTCGCCCTTCAGTGAGGCGTTTGGCAACGATCTCCCTTGTGGCCGCCCCTGACCCTCCCCTCTCCCCGCAAGCGGGGAGAGGAAGAGACGCAGTGCGCCCCTGACATGTGAGGCGGTCACGGTCTTCACCTTCCTCTCCCCTTAGCGCAGCGTGCGGGGAGAGGGCAGGGTGAGGGGCGGCGGCGGAACGCAATGCCAGCCGCGCCCGTCACGACGCATGCGCCAATGTGGGCGACCTGCCGGTCGCCCCTACGACATCAACATCGTGCGTCCCTCACGTTCACGGGGCAGAGCGTCACCACCGTAGGGGCGACCTCCGGTCGCCCGCGTATCTCCTCCCCACAAGCATTTCGTTTTCATTCACCATACCGCCAAAGAACTTATCCCCGCCCATCGCGCACACCCCCATACTCCGTCCCAACCCCGTCGCCAGAGGACTGGAACGCGCGCTGGTGAGCCGGTAGCGGGGAGCGTCGAAGGGGCCGGACATAAGCTATCCGGCGCCTCCCTGCCGCTTGGGATAGGGGAGAACCCACCCCAAGCTACTCTCGCCCCGGATGTAGGCGAGGGGTTTCCACATGCGACCTCGGTCAAGGAGACCCACGGCGGCGGCAAACCCTCGACGACGACGGAGTGGTGACGGCCACATCCGATGAAATTAGTCACGGGCCGGCCACTCCGTCCCTCTGGATTTCATCATGCTCTCGGGTCCGGTGACGGACCGCGGTGGGGGCGGAGCGCTGGCTGGAAGAGAGGCTGTGGGCTTTTGGCTTTGGGCAATGGGAAAAAGATGCCGACAATGCCGAAATGTTCGCTGCAATTATCGTTTCCGAAAGCCCAAAGCCTACTCCCTCACTGCCCCGATCACCGATGCCCGCCTTTGACCCCACCCTCCAACCGGAGTATAGAACCGTTCTAAACAGCGGCCACGGCAGCAGGAGGCCCCCATGTTCATTCAGACCGAGGCGACACCCAATCCGGCGACGCTCAAGTTCATCCCCGGCAAGACCGTGCTCGCCACGGGTACGCTCGACTTCCGCTCGGCCGAGGAGGCGCGGCAGTCGCCGCTGGCCCAGAGGCTGTTCGGCATCGATGGCGTTGCCGGCGTGTTCCTCGGCCCCGATTTCATCTCGGTGACGAAGGACACGGCCGAGTGGCAGCACATCAAGCCGGCCGTGCTCGGCGTCATCATGGAGCACTATCTGTCGGGCGCCCCTGTTATCGGCGACGGCGCGCAGTCGGACGCGGATGGTGATCAGGCCGAGGATTTCGCGCCCGAGGACCAGGAGATCGTCGACACCATCAAGGAGCTGATCGAGACGCGCGTGCGTCCGGCCGTCGCCCAGGACGGCGGCGACATCGTGTTCCACGGCTTCCGCGAGGGCATAGTGAGCCTGCACATGCGCGGCGCCTGTGCCGGCTGCCCGAGCTCAACGGCGACGCTGCGCCACGGCATCGAGAATCTCCTCAAGCATTTCGTGCCCGAGGTGCAAGAAGTCCGGCCGGTTTGACGCAGCCGGGTGTGCCGTTGCGTCTCCTCGCCATCGATACCTGTCTTGGCGCTTGCTCGGCGGCGGCCGCCGTCGAGGGGTCCGTTCGCGCGCAAGCCTACGAGGAGCGCCGCACCGGCCATGCCGAGGCCATCGTGCCGATGCTCGAACGCGTGTTGGCCGAAGCGGGCATGCCGCCAGAATCGCTCGAGCGGATCGCGGTGACGATTGGTCCCGGTACCTTCGCCGGTATGCGCATCGGTCTTGCGGCGGCCGGGGGCCTTAAGCTTGCAACCGGCGCGGCGCTCATTCCGGTGTCGAGTTTTTGGGCGATCGGACAGCGCGTGCTGGCGGCGCACGGTCCATTTCACCAGCCGCTTGCCATTGCCGTCGATGCGGGCCGGGGTCAGGTCTATCTCGAGTTGATGGATCGGAGCGGCGAGCCGATGGACGGTCCTGTGCTGATCGACATTGGCGCGGCGATTGCGCTGGTCGCCGGCAAAGAGGTTTTGCTCGCCGGATCGGGGGCGCTGCAGATCGCCGGCAGTGCACCGGAGCGTGTCGTTGCGGGCGCATTCGAGCCCAGGGCAGCGGACTTCGCCGTGGCCGCGGGCTGCTTGCCCATTGCGACCGGGCCGGTCCACCCCCTCTATTTCCGGCCGGCCGACGCGGTCGTTCAATCGCCACCGGGGCTGAGAGCGTGATGCCGGACAATCGTGTCATCCGGCCTGCGCGGACCGATGATGCGGAGGCTCTCGCCAACATCCATGCCGCTAGTTTCGCGGAGCCGTGGAAGGCAGCGGAGATGGCGAGCTGGCTCGCGATGCCGGCTGTCGCGGCCGTCGCTGCCTTCGAGAGCAGCGCCGCGACGGGTTTCATCCTGGCGCAGGCCGCAGCCGATCAGGCGGAGATCCTCACCTTCGGCGTCGATCCCGCTTGGCATCGGCGTGGCATCGGCCGGGCGCTGCTCGGCGCGCTCGAAGCCGAATTGGCGCGGCGGGGCGCACGATCACTCTATCTCGATGTCGCCGAGGACAACGCCGCCGCGCTGGCGCTCTATCGCAGCGCCGGATTTGCCGAGGCCACCCGGCGCAGCAACTACTATGTTCGCCAGGGCGGTCCGGCGGACGCGATCGTGATGGTGAAATCATTGGGAAATGATTGAGCTGCGCCGCGCAAGACTGGTACTGTCGTAGATCAGCCAGCTCCGCGAGGCGGATCATGCGCATGCTGAAACGACTGCGTGCCAGCCTCGCGACCTGGGGCCTCGCCATTGCCGCGCTCGGCCTCTCGACGGCCGCGACCGGCCAATCCGGCGCCGATGTCGACATGACTCTCGTGCTCGCCGTCGACTGCTCCTACAGCGTCGACGACAGCGAGTTCGACCTGCAGATGCAGGGCCTCGCCCGGGCCTTCGTCAGTCCCGAGGTGGCGGCCGCCATTGCCAGCGGCCCGAGGGGCCGCATCGCGGTGACGCTGGTGCAATGGGCAGGCTTTGGCGAGCAGCAGATCGCGGTGCCGTGGACGGTGATCGCCGGCGACGGGTCGGCCGAGCAGTTCGCGCTCGCCATTCATGGCACGCCGCGCCTCATCGGGCCGGGTTCGACAGCATTGGGGTCGGCGCTCGACCATGCGACGCGGCTGACGCTGACCTCGCCCTATCGCGGCGACCGCGCGGTGATCGATATCTCCTCGGACGGCACGAACAACAATGGCCCGCCGGCCGATCCGCTGCGGGATCGTGCGGTGCTCGCCGGCATCACCGTCAACGGCCTCGTGATCCTCTCCGAGATGTACTTTCTCGACATCTACTTCAAGAACCACATCGTGGGCGGCCCAGATCATTTCGTCGAGAAAGCGAACACCTATGCCGACTACGGCGAGGCGATCCTGCGAAAACTCATCAAGGAAATCTCGCGGCCGACGACTTGACGGGTGGAGATGGTATTGGGCGTGATGGTGCGGAAAGTGCAGAGTCGCAGGGGTGCTGGATGATCGGGTTGCGGGCGGGCGTGGTGCTCGGGCTGTTCTTTCTGCTGACGTTTCCACTGATGCCGGTGCAGCTGCTGCTGATCGCGAGCGGATCGCGCTGGGCGAGGACTTTCCCACATTGGTTCCACAAACAGGTCTGCCGTTTGCTCGGCATCCGCATCCGGCTCGAGGGCGTCCTCGCGCCGGGCCGGCCGGTGTTGCTCGTCGCCAATCATGTCTCCTGGCTCGATATTCCGGTGCTGAGTGCCGTTGCGCCGCTCTCTTTCATCGCCAAGCAGGAGGTGGCCAAATGGCCCTTCGTCGGCTGGCTCGCGAAGCTGCAACGCTCCGTATTCGTCGATCGCGACCGGCGGGCGGCCGTCGCCAACCAGGCCACCGAGATTGCCGAGCGGCTCGAGGCTGGGGAAACCATGGTGCTGTTCGCCGAGGGGACGACGGGCGACGGCTTCCGCGTACTTCCTTTCAAGAGCTCGCTCCTCGGCGCGGCCCTGCCCACACGCTTGAGACCGCATCGGCCGGACATCGCCGTGCAGACACTCTCCATCGCCTATCCACGCCTCGCCGGCTTGCCGATGGGCCGCGAGAACATGCCGCTCGTTGCCTGGTATGGCGATATGGATGTACCGGGCCATGCCTGGGGCCTGTTGAAGGCCGGTGTGGTCGATGCAGTGGTCACCATCGGCCCGCCCCTCGATTATGAGCGGATCGGCAATCGGAAAGCGGTGGCGCGCCATGCCGAGGTCGAGGTCCGCGCGGCCATGCGGCGTGCGCTCCGGCCTGCCCGGCGGGCCGAACCGTCACGGCCCGCGCTGGACGTCACGGGGACGAGCGGTTAAGGGACGGCCATGAGCGTTGAGCAGGACATCACTGTCGGGGCCGAGGTGTCGGAGCAGCCGGGAATGCTGGTTGAGGCGCCCCGCAAGCTCTACGTCAAGACCTACGGCTGCCAGATGAATGTCTACGACAGCGACCGGATCGCCGAGGCGCTGGCGCCGCATGGCTATGTCGCGGTCACTAATGCGGAGGCCGCCGATGTCGTCGTGCTCAACACGTGCCACATCCGCGAGAAGGCGGCCGGGAAGGTTTATTCCGAGATCGGCCGGCTCAACAAATTGAAGCGCGCGCGCCTTCGCGACGGCAACACGCTCGAGATTGCCGTGGCCGGTTGCGTCGCGCAGGCAGAGGGCGCGGAGATCATGGCACGGGCGCCGGGGGTCGATATCGTCGTCGGCCCGCAGAGCTATCACCGGCTGCCGGACATGTTGGCGGCGCTGCGGCGCTCGGGTCATCCCCAGCTCGATACCGAGTTTCCGGAGGAGGACAAGTTCCGTCATCTGCCGCCGCGCGCCAAACCCCGCGCGCCATCGGCGTTTCTGACGGTGCAGGAAGGTTGCGATAAGTTCTGCACTTTCTGCGTCGTGCCCTACACGCGGGGTGCTGAGGTGTCGCGACCGGTCAGCGCGGTGCTCGACGAAGCGCGGCGTTTGGCCGATGGCGGCGTCCGCGAGCTGACGCTACTCGGGCAGAATGTCAACGCCTATCACGGCGCGGGAATGGACGCAGAGGTCTGGAGCCTCGCAAAGCTGCTGCGGGCTCTTGCCGAGGTGCCTGGCATCGAGCGGCTGCGGTATGTCACCAGCCATCCGCGCGACATGGGCGAAGACCTCATTCGGGCACATGCGGAGATCGGCAAGCTGATGCCTTATCTGCATCTGCCAATCCAGTCGGGCTCCGATCGCATCCTCGCCGCCATGAATCGCAAGCACACCGTGGATGACTATCGGCGGCTTGTGGATCGGCTGCACCAGGCACGTCCCGATCTCGCGCTCTCGACCGATTGCATTGTCGGTTTCCCAAGCGAGACCGAGGCCGAATTCCGCGCGACTCTCGACCTCGTCGCCGAGGTCGGCTTCGTTCAAGCCTTCACCTTCAAATACAGCCCGCGGCCGGGAACGCCGGCCGCCGAGCTCGAGAGCCAGGTCGAGGAGGCCCTGAAGACCGAGCGGCTCAGCCGCCTCCAGGCCGTCATCGACGCGGGCCTTGTGGCCTTCAATCGGGGCTGCAAGGGGAGAGTATTGCCGGTTCTCATCGAGAAAGCTGGCCGCAAGACCGGGCAGATCACCGGGCGATCGCCGTATCTGCAACCCGTGCATGTGCCGGGCGAGGCCGGGATGATTGGCAAGATTCTCGACATTGAGATAACATCCGTTGGGCCGGGCAGTCTCGGCGGCGTCATAGTTCAGGGCTAGTGTGCCCGCAGAGTCGCCCTCGGGCGACGCAGAGAAGGAGAGCCTGTTGGCAGGATTTCGCGATCCAGCCGAGACCAGCCCCGCCAAGGGCAGCAAGGCGCAGAAAACAGACCGCCGGTTGACCATTCCCTTCGAGGACAACCGCGTGGTCGCGTCCCTGTTCGGCGAATACGACGCCAATCTCGCGGTGCTCGAGGACCGGCTGGGCATCAGCGCGGTGGCGCACGGCAATGTCGTGACGCTCAACGGCTCATCGACCAGCATAGAAATCGCCCGGGAAGTGCTCGAGGAGCTCTACGCCCGTGCCCGGAAGGGCGAGGCCATCCGGCCTGCCGACGTCGACGGTGCGCTTCGCCACGCCGTCACCGAAACAAGGCCATCGAAGGCGAGCGCGCCTGCCGCGCCGGACCCGAGCAACGGCGCGGGCAAGGCCCAGATCCGGACGCGCAAGCGCCAGATCACGGCCCGGACCCGGATGCAGACCGCCTACATCCAGGCGCTCGAGCAGAAGGATCTGGTCATCGCGACGGGGCCAGCAGGCACCGGTAAGACCTATCTCGCGGTCGCCTATGCGGCGGCGCTGCTCGAGCGTGGTGCCATCGAGCGGATCATTCTTTCGCGACCGGCGGTCGAGGCCGGCGAGCGGTTGGGCTTCCTTCCCGGTGATATGCGCGAGAAGGTCGATCCGTACTTGCGCCCACTCTACGACGCCCTCGACGACGTGCTGCCGCCGGAAAAAGTCGAGCGCGGCCTGGAGACAGGCGAAATCGAGATCGCGCCGCTCGCCTTCATGCGCGGACGGACGCTGTCGCACGCCTTCGTCATCCTGGACGAAGCGCAGAACACGACGTCCATGCAGATGAAGATGTTCCTGACCCGGATCGGCGAGGGATCCCACATGGTGGTGACGGGCGATCCGACGCAGATCGATCTACCGAAGGGGCTGACATCGGGACTGTCCGAAGCCATTCAGATCCTCGACGGCATCGAGGATATCGCCACGATCCGCTTCACGCAGCAGGACGTCGTGCGACGCGAGCTGGTGGCCAAGATCGTCGCGGCCTACGAGAAAGCGTCGCGGTAATCCCATGGAGACGCGAAGTCCGGCAAAGCGACAGGCGGCGAGGCAGACGCCGAATGCGGCCGTCGATATCGATGTGGCCGATGATCGTTGGCTGGCGGCAATCGATCCCGGGCGGCTTTCCGAATTGGCCCTGGCTGCGGCAGGTGGCGCGAAAGGCGAAATCACGATCTCGCTGTCGGGCGATACCGAAGTGAGGGACCTCAACAAGCAGTATCGCGGCCTCGACAAGCCGACGAACGTGTTGTCGTTTCCGGCCGCGCGCCGTGGGTCGACTGCGCTCGCGCACCCGCTCGGTGACATCATCATTGCCTACGAGACCGCCGGGCGAGAGGCGCTCGAGCTTGGCATTGCGCTCGCCGATCACGCGGCTCATCTCGTCGTGCACGGGGTGCTGCATTTGCTCGGCCACGATCATGGCAGCGATTCCGAGGCCGAAGCCATGCAGGAGGAGGAGCGGCGGATTCTCGCGGCCTTCGGCATTGCCGATCCCTATCTTCGCCTCGATGCCCAGGCGGATGAGCCCCTCCATGGCTGAGGATACATCGAGACCCGAAGTCCAAACCGCCGCCGATGTCGCTCAACCGGGCGTTTCTCCCATCGCCTGGCTCAACCGGTTGATGACGCGCCTGGGGTTCCAGGAAGCGCCGACCATGCGCGGCGTGCTCGAAAAGGCGCTCGACGAGGCAAGTCATGGCGGGCTGACGCTGGCGCCGCCACAGCGCGACATGCTGCTCAGGACGATGCGTTTCGGCGAGCTGCGCGTCGACGACGTCATGGTGCCGCGCGCCGACATCATCGCGATCGACGAGGACGCGACATTGGGCGAGCTGCTGGCGGAGTTCCGCCGGGCCGAGCATTCGCGTCTTCCCGTCTATCATGACACTCTCGACGATCTGCGCGGCATGGTCCACGTCAAGGATCTCGTCGCATGGATCGTCGATACCGCGCAGGGCCGGCCAATCGGCGATACACCGGCCTCGAGCGGTGCCAATACGGTTCTCGCGAGCCTGACGAGCGAACAGCTGGCCAAGGTCGATCTGTCGCTGCCCGTCAAATCCGTGAAATTCCGCCGCACGGCGCTGTTCGTCCCGCCATCGATGCCGGCGATCAATCTGCTCATCAGAATGCAATCGACGCGGGTGCATCTCGCCTTGGTGGTCGACGAATATGGCGGCACCGACGGTCTCGTCTCGATCGAGGATCTGGTTGAGCAGATCGTCGGCGATATCGAGGACGAGCACGACGATGAAGACGAAGGGCTGATCGTCGACGATCCAGTGGCGGGATTGATCGTTTCGGCGCGCGCGCCGATCTCCGATCTCGAATCCAGGTTGAATGCCACGCTCGTCGAGGAAGACATGATCGACGAGATCGATACGTTGGGTGGCCTCATTGCCTCATTGGCCGGTCGGGTGCCGGTGCGGGGCGAGCTCATTCCCCATCCGGCGGGCCTCGAGTTCCAGGTGCTGGAAGCCGATCCCCGCCGTGTGCGCAAGGTCAAGGTGATCGACCGGCGTAAGGCCGCCGATACGCCGTCGGGCAGCAGCGCGGAGCATGGCTAGCGTCCTGCGACTATTCGATGTGATGGCTGAGGATGGCCGCCGTGCCGCATTGTTGCGTTGGGCGGTTTCGTTTGCGTTCGGTTTGCTATCGGTGGCGGGGCTGCCGCCGCTGTCGATCTGGCCCGTGTTCTTCGTGTCGCTGTCCGGTCTGGTGCTCGTCCTCGATGCGGCGGCTCGGCTTCGTCCGCACGGTCGATGGAGCCGCTTCAGGGCAGCGACGGCCTGCGGATGGTGGTTCGGCTTCGGCTATTTTCTCGCCGGCCTCTATTGGATTGGTTTCGCGTTCCTCGTCGAGGCTGACAAGTTCGCCTGGTTGTTGCCGCTGGCAGTTACCGCGCTGCCGGCGGGACTGGCGCTGTTCTTCGCGTTCGGCACCGCCCTCGCCATGCTGCTTTGGTCGCCGGGTGTTGGGCGCGTTCTGGCGCTCGCCGCGGCTCTCGGCGCAACCGAATGGTTGCGGGGCAATGTGCTGACAGGCTTGCCCTGGAATGCGCTGGGCACTTCCCTCGCCGGCAATGACTATCTGATGCAATCCGCGAGCCTTGTCGGCATGACAGGGTTGAGCTTTATCGCGGTCCTGATCTTCGCGCTGCCTGCCGCGAGTGTGGAAAGCGACGCTCGCGTAACTTGGCAGCGACGTTTGGCGCCGATCGCCGTCGCCGCGAGCCTCCTCATCGCCATGCTGGCTTTTGGCGCGTGGCAACTTTCGGGTCCCGTGCCGCCGGTGCAATCGGCAACAAAGCTCCGCCTCGTTCAGCCGAACATCCCGCAGGCCGAGAAATGGGAAGGAGCGAACCGGCAACGCATCTTCCAGATCTTCCTCGAGCTCAGCCGGCGAAATGCGGTGGGCGCAGCGGTCGGATTCGACGGTGTTTCCCACGTCATCTGGCCCGAATCCTCGCTGCCGTTTCTCATGCTGCAGTCGCCGGAAGCGCTCAAGGCCATCGGCGATCTGCTGCCTGATGGTGTAACGCTCGTGACCGGAAGTCTTCGGGCGGAGACGAACGCGGACGGCTCGCTCGTAAAGACCGACGGTCAGCTCACGATCTACAACGACATCGCCGTGCTCGATCAGCACGGTGAGCTCGTCTCACGCTACGACAAGATGCATCTCGTACCGTTCGGTGAGTATCTGCCCGCACAGGCAGCGTTGGAAGCGATGGGTCTGGAGCAGCTCACCCAGCTGAAGGGTGGATTCGCGACCGGCACCGGTCCGCGGGCCCTCGACATCCCAGGCCTCCCATCACCTGTGCCGCTCGTCTGCTACGAGATTGTTTTCCCCGAAGAGATCGATCCGACTAGCGAGCAGACCTGGCTCCTCAATCTCACGAACGATGCCTGGTTCGGATCGAGCAGCGGGCCTTATCAGCATCTGCTGCAAGCCCGGCTCAGGGCGGTCGAATTTGGGCTGCCTGTCATAAGGGTCGCAAACACTGGTGTAAGCGCAGTCATTGGCGCGCGGGGCGAACTGATCGCGAGCTTGGCCCTGGAAACCCAGGGGATCATCGAGACCGAAGTGCCGGGCGCTTTGCAGCAAACACTTTACCGGCGGCTGGGAGAGGCGGCGTCTCTTTTCCTGGCTCTCATTTTAGCGAGTGCGGCACAGGTGCTCCGCTTGCGGACCAAATGACGCGCCAACGCGATGCGTTAGCAACGCAGAAAACCCGGATCGCGCCCGAGAAGTCCGACTCCGAAAGCATTCGAGCCATTTCGCATAAAATGCGAAACCAAATCGTCGTTGGGGCGACATGTAGCCGCTTATATGCAATGCGAAGAGGAATCAATTTTCGGTTGCAACCATATGATTCATTGAGTATTGCCGCTGTGTATCGTTTGAAGGCGCGGGATACAGCAATGCCGAAACTGTCGAGGCAGGTCAGCGCCAAGCGCTCCAAGCCAAAAGAGACTTCCAAGATCGACTTCGTTGTCGGGGACCGGATGCGCGACTTGAGAAGTCTCGCGTGACCTCAGCCAGCGTTCGTTGGGCGAGCTCATCGGGGTGACCTTTCAGCAAGTCCAGAAGTACGAGAAGGGCACCAACCGCGTCACCGTTGCCCGCCTGAACGACATCTGCAGCGCACTCAATGTCGGGTTCGACTATTTTCTAGGTAAGCCCTTCGCCGGGGTCGATGGCATGGCGGAGAACGAGACGCCGTCCTTGTCTCCCCAGTTGAGCGAGGACGAGAAGTCGTTGCTCAAGTCATTCCGAAACGTGTCCTCCGCGCGCCGGCGGAAAGCGATCCTCAGTCTGATCCAGGACATGATCGAGGAATGACCGTTCCTGCGCATTGCACGCGGAATCGGCAGTAGAGTTTCGCAGAAACGTTCAGTGACCAATTCAGAAAATGCACGAGAATTGAAATTCAATTACAGGTTGACGATGGGAAATCATTAATATACTTTAGATTGTATTATCGAAATGCAGTGGATCAGGAGGCGTCACATGGCCGATCCCAACACATCTGAGGATGCTGATCGTGCGACCAGGCTTCAGAGTTGCCAACCGGGCGAGGCCAAGCGGCCCAATCCGAAAGCCGCAACCGGGCTCGACAAACTGATCGGGCATAGGCTGCGAGCGCTGCGGGAAGAGAAGGATAGAAGTCTAGCCAGCTTGGGGCGGGAGCTCGGCATCAGCGGTACCCAGCTCGGAAAGTACGAGCACGGCGTCGATCGCATTCCGGCGTCGAGATTGTTCGACGCTGCGCTTTTTCTCGGCAAGGGCTATGGCTACTTCCTAGGCAATGCGGCGCCGCATGGATTGAGCGAGTCGGAGCAAAGCGTGCTTGAACCAATGCACTGTGAGGACACCGAGAGGCTGGTCGCGGCATTTGCACGAATCGATTCGCCTGAGCTGCGGCGTCTCGCCATCGACCTCGTGACCGGGATCGCAAAGCCGAAGACCAAAAAATCGCACCCCTCACCCGTAACGTGTCAAACCGGCTGAGATTGCGCTATCGCCGCGCCTTGACCCCTTCCCAAATCCCTGCAAGGACTTGCCCGGTTTTTCAAGGTTAACCGAGGGAGGGGGGCGTGGCTCGCCGGTCTTATCTGTTCACGAGTGAGTCGGTCTCCGAAGGGCATCCCGACAAGGTTTGCGACCGCATTTCCGATGAGGTGGTCGACGCCTTCTATCGCGAGGGCGCCAAGGAAGGCCTCGATCCCTGGAGTCTGAGGGCTGCGTGCGAGACACTCGCCACCACCAATCGCGTCATTATCGCTGGTGAGTATCGGGGCCCGAGGGGCGTCACCACCGCGATGATTCAAGACCTCACGCGCCAGGCCATCCGCGACATCGGCTACGCGCAGGAGGGCTTCCATTGGGCCAATACCAACATCGAGGTCCTGCTGCACGCGCAGTCAGCCGATATCGCCCAGGGTGTCGATGCCAAGCAGCCGACGAACGCCGAGGAAGGCGCTGGCGACCAAGGCATCATGTTCGGCTATGCGTGCCGCGAGACACCCGAGCTGATGCCGGCTCCGATCCACTACAGCCACCGCATTCTCGAGGATCTGGCCAGGGCGCGGAAAGCGAAGCAGGGCGACGCCGCCATGCTCGGGCCCGATTCCAAGAGCCAAGTCACCATTCGCTACGAGAACGGCAAGCCGGTGAGCGTCGCAGCCATCGTCGTATCCCATCAGCATATCGTCGAAGATCTGACCTCGCGCCAGGTCCGTGAGATCGTCGAGCCGTTTGTCCGGAAGGCCATTCCGGACGGCTGGATCGGCAAGGACACGGTCTGGCACATCAACCCCACAGGCAAGTTCTACATCGGCGGCCCCGACGGCGATTGTGGCCTGACCGGCCGCAAGATCATCGTCGATACCTATGGCGGTGCGGCGCCTCACGGCGGCGGCGCTTTCTCGGGCAAGGACCCGACGAAGGTCGACCGCTCGGCGGCCTATGCCTGCCGCTACCTCGCCAAGAATGTGGTTGCCTCGGGCTTGGCCGAGCGCTGCACGATCCAGATCTCATATGCCATCGGCGTTGCTCGTCCGCTGTCGCTCTATGTCGATCTGCACGGCACGGGTGAAGTGGACGAGGGCGCGCTCGAGCGGGCTCTGTCGGAGGTCATGGACCTGACGCCCCGCGGCATCCGCAAGCATCTCGATCTCAACAAGCCGATCTATGCGCGGACATCGGCTTATGGCCACTTCGGCCGCAAGCCGGACAGCGACGGTGGCTTCTCCTGGGAGCGGACCGACCTCGCAGACGCGATCAAACGTGCCTGCGGATAGAGTTCGCGGAACTGGCATTGCTCCTGCCAGTGGCTGGCCTGACCGAAGATTCTGGGGCCGCCTGAAAGGGCGGCCGCTCCGGCCGCATCAGGCCGAGCGACTCGAGCGCCTGCTGCCATTGCTCCGGATCGACCTGAAGCGTCCCCCGCCCGGACGGATGGCCGAACTTTTCGCCACGCCGGTTGACCAGATCTGGCTCGAAATCGGCTTCGGTGGCGGCGAACACCTCATCCACCGGGCGATCCGCAATCCACGCGTCGGCTTCATTGGTGTCGAGCCCTTCGTTAACGGGCAAGCTGGGCTGGTGGAGAAGATCGAGGAGCAGGACGTGAAGAACGTCCGCGTGCTCGATTTCGAGGTGGCGCCCCTGCTCGAGTGGCTGCCGGCGAGCTCGCTTGCGCGCGTGATCGTCCTCTATCCGGATCCTTGGCCGAAGCGGCGGCACCAGAAGCGCCGGCTGATATCGGCCAAGACGCTGGTAAAGCTCGCGAAACTCATGCGGCCCGGCGCCGAGCTATGGCTGGCGACCGACATTGCCGGCTACGCGGTGTCGAGCCTCGCGGCCATCCTTTCGTCGGATGATTTCGAGTGGATTGCCGACGGCCCGGAAGATTGGCGGCGGCCATTTCCGGACTGGCCGGGCACCCGCTACGAAGCGAAGGCAATGGCGGCCGGCCGGCGCCCTGTTTACCTCGTGTTCCGGCGCCGTTCCCCGGCCTGAAAACGGGCAATACTGTGGCATTCGCATTTTCTACTTGAACGTGGCGTTTCTGCCGCCTATATTCCGCTCGCTCATGATCATCTCAACTTCGAGAGCGAGCCTTCGGGTCCGCTCTTTTTGTTTTTGGGCCATCGGGTTCCGGTGGCCGGCGGTGTTCCCATGCGGGAAGTAGATAGCTCGGCAGTCGAAAGTATCGCGTCTGCGCCCGAGGGGCGATTCAGCCGCGAGACGGGCCTTGCCGGACGCATTGCCGATCTTGCCGAGCCGGTACTCGGCGAGTTGGGCTTCAGGCTCGTGCGTGTCGCGGTCTCCGGCCGTGACGGTCACACCGTCCAGATCATGGCCGAGCGCGAGGACGGCTATCTCAACGTCGACGAGTGCGCGACTATCTCGCGCGAGTTGTCTCCGGTGTTCGACGCCTACGACCTCGTTGAGGGCAATTACCGGCTCGAGATTTCCTCGCCCGGTATCGATCGCCCCCTCGTCAGGCCCGTCGATATTGAGCGCTGGACTGGACAAGAGGCCAAGATCGAGCTCGCAGAGGCGATCGATGGCCGCAAGCGTTTGCGCGGAACGCTCGAAAGCTACAGCGAGGGCGAGGTCCGCCTCGTCATCGATCTGCCGGACCTCGATGGGCCGCGCGTGATCGGGATCAAGCCGGAGCTCATCGCTTCGGCGAAGCTCGTGATGACCGACGAGTTGATGCGTGCCGCCGCCGAGCGGTGGTCTGGGATGCAAGGCTCCGCCGCCGGCGAGGGCCAGGAAATGGATTTGGAGCTGGAGAACGAAGATGGCGCAGGCAGGCGTGAGCGCAAACCGGCTGGAGCTGCTCCAGATCGCGGACGCGGTGGCGCGCGAGAAGTCGATCGATCGGCAGATCGTCATCGCCGCCATGGAGGACGCAATCCAAAAGGCGGCTAAGTCCCGCTACGGCGCCGAGAACGAGATCAGGGCCCAGATCGATCCGAAGACCGGCGAGATGCGTCTCGCGCGGCTTCTCCAAGTCGTCGAGGTGATCGAGAACGACGCCACCCAGATTGGGCTCGACGACGCGCAGCGCCGCAATCCGGATGCCAAGGTCGGTGACTTCATCTCCGAAGGCCTGCCGCCCATCGAGTTCGGCCGTGTCGCGGCCCAGAATGCCAAGCAAGTCATCGTCCAGAAGGTGCGCGACGCCGAGCGCGAGCGCCAGCATGGCGAGTTCAAGGATCGCGTTGGCACGATCATCAACGGTGTCGTCAAGCGCGAAGAGCACGGCCATGTCATCGTCGACTTGGGCCGCGCCGAAGGCATTGTCCGGCGCGAGGAGAAGCTGCCGCGCGAGGCATTCAAATACGGCGATCGCATCCGCGGCTACATCTACGACGTCCGGCGCGAGGTGCGCGGGCCGCAGATCTTCCTGTCGCGGACCCGCTCCGAATTCATGGCGAAGCTCTTCGCCCAAGAGGTGCCGGAAATCTACGACGGCATCGTCGAGATCAAGTCGGTGGCGCGCGATCCGGGCAGCCGCGCCAAAATCGCGGTTGTCTCCAAGGATTCCTCGATTGATCCGGTCGGCGCCTGCGTCGGCATGCGCGGCCAGCGCGTGCAGGCGGTCGTCGGCGAGCTGCAAGGCGAGAAGATCGACATCATCCAATGGTCGAACGACGCCCCGACCTTCATCGTCAATGCGCTCGCGCCCGCCGAGGTCACGAAGGTCGTGCTCGACGACGAGAACCGGCGCATCGAGGTGGTCGTTCCCGACGAGCAGCTCTCGCTCGCCATCGGCCGCCGCGGCCAGAACGTGCGGCTCGCCTCTCAGCTCTCGGGCTGGGATATCGATATCCTGACCGAGCAGACCGAGCAGGAGCGCCGGCAGAAGGAATCCGCCGAGCGCACACAGCTGTTCATGGAAGCGCTCGATATCGACGACTTCATCGCCCAGCTGCTCGTCACCGAGGGCTTCGCGACCGTCGAGGAAATCGCCTACGTCGAGGAGGGCGAGGTCGCCTCGATCGAGGGCTTCGACGAGAACATGGCGAGCGAGATTCAGACGCGCGCCAAGGAGTATCTGGAGCGCAAGGAAGCCGAGCTCGACGAGCGCCGGAAGGAACTCGGCGTCGAGGACGAGCTGTTGAGCGTGCCGGGCGTGACGACCGCGATCATGGTGGCTTTCGGCGAGAACAATATCAAGACGGTCGAGGATCTGGCCGATTGCGCGCGCGACGATCTCGAGGGCTGGTACGAGAAGACCGGCACCGAGACGAAGCATCACGCTGGCGTGCTCGAGAAGTTCGAGCTGTCGCGGCAGGAGATCGAGGATCTCATCATGTCGGCACGTGTCGTCGCCGGCTGGGTCGCCGTCGAGGATATCGTTCGTCCCGCCGCCGCCGAGGCCGCGGGCGAGGAGGCGGCCTCGCCACAGAGCGAGGCCGAGGCATTGTTCGCGAGCCGGGACGGGAACGCGCCGTGATGCCGCTTCTGGCAACACTGGACGCGAACCTTTACGGCTTCAATCGAGGTGAATGTGACGGCAACGGCCGAGGTCGAATTGGGAGAGCGCGAGCGCAGCTGTGTGGTCACCCGCACGGTGCGCGAGGAGGCGGAGCTCATCCGCTTCGTCGCCGCGCCTGACGGCTCGGTCGCCGCCGATCTCGCCTTGCGTTTGCCGGGCCGGGGCGTCTGGGTGACCTGCAGCCGGGCTTGCGTCGAAGAGGCGGTCCAGAAGGGCGCCTTCTCACGGGGCTTGAAACAGCAGGTCCGCCCTTCCGAGACACTCGCGGAACAGGTTGATGTCCTGCTGGGCAGGCGTGCGCTCGAAGCCCTTTCGATCGCCAACAAGGCGGGCGAGGTCGTAACGGGCTTCTTCAAGCTCGAGGCCGCTCTCGACAAAGGGCAGATCGTGGCCCTTTTGCACGCCCAGGAAGCGGCAAATGACGGCCGTGACAAGCTCGATCGGAAATTCAGGGCCGCCAAGCCAGAGGCCCCTGCGCCGATTGGGCTCTTCTCGATCGAGGAATTGAGTTTGGCATTGGGCAGGCCGAATGTGGTACATGCTGGCCTGAAGGGCGGCGGCGCGAGCCGCAAGCTGGTGCGCGAGGTGCGGCGCTTGGGGCTCTACAAGGGGCTCGAAGTGGTCGCTGCTGCGCATTCAAACGTTAACCACGGCACGGAAAACGAATGACCGAAACGAAAGAGCCAGCGGACAAGACCGGAGCGGCCGGCCGTGTTGGCAAGCCCGGCACCACCTTGCGCATGCAAAAGACCGAGCAGGCTGGGCTCGTGAAACAGAGCTTCAGCCACGGCCGCGTCAAGTCCGTGGTGGTCGAGAAAAAGACCCCGCGCAAGCTATCGATGCCTGGAAAGACAGCGGCGCCGGTGGCGGCCGAGCCGGTGGTCGAGGCACCGCCGCCGAAGGCCCCGGTGGAGAAGAAGCCGGCCGCGACGCCATCGGCGCAGCCCAACACCACCCGGCGCGCTCCGCAGCCGCGCGATGCGCAGGGTCTCAAGCTCTCCGACGACGAGCGCGAGGCGCGCATCCGCGCGCTCAACGCCGCGCGTGAACGCGAGCAGATCGAGCGCCGCCGGGCCGAGGAGGAGACAAAGCTCCGCGCCGAGCGCGATGCCGAGCAAAAGCGGGTCGACGAGGAAAACCGGCGGGTTGCCGAGATCGAGGCCCGTCGGAAGGCGACCGAAGAGGGTACCGCACCCCCTGTCGCACCCCGCCCCGAACCGACGACACCGACCAGGACCGCTCGCCCGCCGAGTTCCGGCGCCGGCCGGCCGCCGGCCGCCGGCCGCCCTGCGGTCGCCGAGGTTCCGGTCGAGCCGCGCACGGGCGACGAGCTCAGGCGCAGCCCGGTCAAACGGGTCGCCGAGCGCGTCGAGGTGGATGAGAGCGAGGAGGCAGCCAGCAAACGCGGTGGCCTCGGCGCAAAGAAAGGCGTCAAACCCGAGCGCGCACCCGTCAAGCGCACAGAGGATCAGCGGCGCGGCCGTTTGACCATCACCAATGCCTTCGACGACGAGCAGCGCGAGCGCTCGCTCGCCTCTCTCCGCCGCAAGCGCGAGCGCGAGAAGATCAAGTTGTTGGGTTCCTCGCAGAACCGCGAGAAGATCCAGCGCGATGTCGTGATCCCGGAAGCGATCACCATCCAGGAGCTCTCGAACCGCATGGCGGAGCGCGCCGTCGACATCATCAAATATCTGATGAAAGAAGACGCGATGCATCAGATCAACGACGTGATCGATGCCGATACCGCCGAGCTCATCGTCCGTGAGTTCGGCCATACGCCCAAGCGCGTTGCCGAGTCCGACGTCGAGGAAGGCCTGATCGGCGCCTCCGATGCCGACGACGACAAGGAATTTCGCGCGCCCATCGTCACCATCATGGGGCATGTCGATCACGGCAAGACCTCGCTGCTCGATGCGCTGAGAAAGACGAATGTCGTCGCCGGCGAGGCGGGCGGCATCACGCAGCACATCGGCGCCTATCAGGTCGTGACCGATAAGGGCCACAAGATCACCTTTATCGACACACCCGGCCACGAGGCCTTCACGGCCATGCGCGCCCGCGGCGCCAAGGCGACGGACATCGTCGTGCTGGTGGTGGCGGCCGACGACGGCGTCATGCCGCAGACGATCGAAGCCATCAATCACGCGAAGGCCGCAGGCGTTCCGATCATTGTCGCCATCAACAAGATCGACAAGCCCGCGGCGGACCCTAACCGGGTCCGCAACGAGCTGCTCCGCTATGAAGTGGTGGTGGAAAGCATGTCGGGCGAGGTGCTCGAGATCGAGGTGTCGGCCTTGAAGGGCACCAATCTCGACAAGCTGCTCGATGCGATCGCGCTACAGGCGGAGCTTCTGGAGTTGCGCGCCAATCCGAACCGTTCGGCCGAAGGCGTGGTCGTCGAGGCGAAGCTCGAAGCCGGCCGCGGTCCGGTCGGCACCGTGCTCATCCAGCGCGGCACGCTGCGTGTCGGCGACATCATCGTCGCGGGCGCGGCCTGGGGCCGGGTCCGCGCGCTGCTCGACGATCACTCCCAGCAGGTGAAGGAGGCAGGTCCATCGGTGCCGGTCGAGGTGCTGGGCTTCTCCTCGGCGCCGGAAGCGGGCGACCAGCTCGCCGTCGTCGAGAACGAGGCGCGCGCGCGAGAGATCACCGATTATCGTATTCGCAAGCGGCGCGAGCGCTCATCGGTCGGCACCGGTTCGTCGCGCACGCTCGAGCAGATGATGGCGAACCTCAAGGGCGAGGGTACGCGCGAGTTCATTCTGCTGGTCAAGGGCGACGTGCAGGGCTCGGTCGAGGCCATTACGGCGTCCCTCGAGAAGCTCGGCACGGACGAGGTTGCGGCCCGCGTGGTGCATGCCGGTGTCGGCGGCATCACCGAAAGCGATGTGTCGCTGGCGGCGGCATCCGGTGCCGTGATCGTCGGCTTCAACGTGCGCGCGAATGGGCAGGCGCGTCAGGCGGCCGAGCGCGAGGGCGTCGAGATCCGCTACTACGCCATCATCTACGATCTCGTGGATGAGGTGAAGAAGGCGATGTCGGGCCTCCTGGCGCCCACCGTGCGCGAGGTGTTCCTCGGCAATGCGGAGATCCTCGAGGTGTTCAACATCACCAAGGTCGGCAAGGTCGCCGGCTGCCGGATCACCGATGGCAAGGTCGAGCGCGGCGCCGAGGTTCGCCTCATCCGCGACAACGTCGTCATCCATCGCGGCAAGCTGTCGACCTTGAAGCGCTTCAAGGACGAGGTCCGCGAGGTGCCGTCGGGCCAGGAGTGCGGCATGGCCTTCGAGAACCACCAGGATATCCGCCAAGGCGACACGATCGAGTGCTTCCGGGTGGAGAAGGTCGTGAGGACGCTGTAGGCGACGAACTCGGTTTATTCAGGCAATCCATGGGACGCCGAGGGTCCGAATCCCCGGCGCACGTCTTTTGGCGAGAAAATCGAAAACGCAAGGGGCCCTCCGCCCCCTCCCAACGCCAGCTCCGCGTCGGCGAGCTGATCCGGCATTCGCTCGCCGAGATGCTCTCGCGCGGTGAGATCCATGACGATGTCATCGATGCGCATGTCATCACCATTCCGGAAGTGCGTCTGAGCCCGGACTTGAAGCTCGCGACCGTCTACTTGATGCCGCTCGGTGGCGAGGACCGGCAGCCGGTGCTGGAAGCCTTCAATCGCCACCGGCGCTTCATCCGCGGCGAGATCGCACACAAGATCAACCTCAAATTCGCGCCCGACATTCGCTTCTCGATCGACGAGACCTACGACGAGGCGACGCGCATCGACAAGCTGCTCGCTTCGCCAGAGGTCAAGCGCGACCTCGGGCGGAAGTAGTGGCGCTGCACTCTCGAATTCGTACAGAGAAACAATGTCATTGACCGCGATAACTCGACCTGCACCGACGCTTGGCACCGTCTACACACGAGAAGCTGTTGCTTCAGCCGGCCTTCTGCCTTGGGGAGAAGGTGGCGCGGTCCATGCGGAGCATGGCTTCGCCATGACGGCGCCGGATGAGGGGTCGAGTCGACCGCAATCCCTCAACCAAATCGTTGCCAGAACCGAACATGAAGAGGGTTCTGAGTCCTGCTCAACCCCTCTCCCGCGTTTGTTTGTTTGCGCGCCTTCGGCACGACCCGGCACACTCCCCCCACGGGGGAGGGCCGGATACGGCGAAGCATGTGCCGGGTTAAACGGGCGCTCTGACATCGCGCTGGGAGCCCAATAGTCATGTCCCGCAAGAAGCGCGGCAATCCGGTGCATGGCTGGGTGGTGCTCGACAAGCCTCAAGGCATGACCTCGACAGCGGCCGTCGGCGCCATCAAGCGGCTCTACAATGCGCAGAAGGCCGGCCACGCCGGCACGCTCGATCCGCTGGCCACCGGCATTCTGCCGATCGCGCTCGGCGAGGCGACGAAGACCGTGCCCTACATCGTCGATGGCGCGAAGAGCTATCGCTTCACGGTACGCTGGGGCATCGAGACGGACACCGACGACAGCGAGGGTCAGGCGACGTCGAGCGGCGGGCGCATTCCCTCGCCCGAAGAGCTCGTCGAGGTTCTGCCGCGCTTTACCGGCGAGATCATGCAGACCCCGCCGCGTTACTCGGCCATCAAGATCGACGGCGAACGCGCTTATGACCTCGCCCGCGAGGGTGTCGAAGTCGAGCTCGAGGCACGGCCCGTCGTCATCGACCGGCTTGAGATTGCCGCGACGCGAGGCGAGGAAACCCAGCTGGAGGCCGATTGCGGCAAAGGCACCTATGTCCGTTCACTCGCGCGCGACATCGGGCGGCTGCTCGGCACTTACGGTCACGTCACCCAGCTTCGCCGCATTCGTGTTGGCCCCTTCGCGGAGGAAAATTCGGTAACGCTGGATGAGATCGCGGCGGCCGCCGAGTCGTCCGATCGCGACTCCCAGCTCAGAGAGCTGCTCGCGCCGATCGAGTCCGCGCTGACCGACATGCTCGGCCTCCCCGTCTCCCGGGACGACGCCATGCGGTTGCGTCGTGGCAACAGTGTGTTGCTGCGGGGCCGCGACGCCCCGATCTTCGAGGGCTTGGCCTTTGTCACCTGCATGGGCGATCCTGTCGCTTTGGTGTCCGCAGAACAGGGGCAACTCGTGCCGAAACGGGTGTTTATGCTCGGCTGACATCCTATCAGGACATTCCCCTCGCAATCCCCGGACTTTCGTGTATGGTGCGCCGCGCTTCGGCCCGCTGGACGACATCCCGGCCGCTCGAAGCCTCACGAGCGTCGCCCCAGGGTTAGGCTCGTTTTCAATCCGATAAACCAGGAAGGACCACCCGATGTCGGTCACGGCCGAACGCAAATCCGAGATCATCAAGACCTATGCGACCAAAGAGGGCGACACCGGCTCTCCCGAGGTTCAGATCGCCGTTATCACCGAGCGGATCACCAATCTGACCGAGCACTTCAAGTCGCACGTCAAAGACAACCACTCCCGTCGCGGCCTGCTCAAGATGGTGAGCCAGCGGCGCCGTCTGCTCGACTATGTGAAGTCGCGCGACGAGGCCCGCTATCAGTCCATCATCGAGCGCCTCGGCATCCGCCGTTAAAGCCACAGACACTACCGACGGCCCCCGATGCGGGGCCGTTTGCCTATGGCCGCGCCTGGAATGCTTCCGGAAAAGTGCGAAGCGGTTTTCCGGTGAGAAGCATGACAAACCTAAGCGCGGTCCCCGCGTGCCCGAGGTCGGGTCCGCGTTACGTGCCCTGAAGGAGAATCCGCTCCTGGGCGTTCCGAAGACTAGGAAAACCAATGTTCGATAAACATGTCATCGAGATCGAGTGGGCCGGTAGGCCGCTGAGGCTCGAAACTGGGCGTATTGCCCGCCAGGCCGACGCCGCCGTCATGGCGCAGTACGGCGAGACCACGGTGCTGGCGACCGTCGTCGCCGCGCGCAGCGTGAAGCCCGGCATCGATTTCTTCCCGCTCACTGTCAATTACCAAGAGCGCACCTACGCCGCCGGCAAGATCCCGGGCGGCTACTTCAAGCGCGAGGGCCGTCCGACCGAGAAGGAGACGCTCACCTGCCGTCTCATCGATCGCCCGATCCGGCCGCTGTTCGCGCACGGCTTCAAGAACGAAACCCAGGTTGTCGCGACTGTCATGTCGCATGACCTCGAGAACGATCCCGACATCGTGGCCTTGGTCGCGGTCTCGGCCGCCCTGACGCTCTCGGGCCTGCCTTTCCTGGGTCCGATCGGCGGTGCCCGCGTCGGCTTCATCAACGGCGAGCCGGTGCTCAATCCGATGATCGACGAGATGAAGGAGAGCCGTCTCGACCTCGTCGTCGCCGGCACGGCGGATGCCGTTCTGATGGTGGAGTCGGAGGCCAAGGAGCTCTCCGAGGAGCAAATGCTCGCCGCTGTCATGCTCGGCCATCGCGGCTTCCAGCCGGTGATCGATGCGATCATCAAGCTCGCCGAGCTTGCCGCCAAGGAACCGTGGGACATCAAGGCCGTCGACAACTCGGCCTACGAGTTCGAGGGTCGAAACCATCGCCGGCGCGACGCTGCGCGAGGCCTACACGATCCGCGAAAAGCAGGTTCGCCAGAACAAGGTCGCCGAGGCCAAGGCCCAAGTCATGGCCGAGCTGATGCCGGCGGTGGATGACGGCACGCAGAAGGTCAAGATCGCCGATACCTTCAAGGACCTCGAGAAAGACATCGTTCGCGGTTCGATTCTCAAGACCGGCCGTCGCATCGACGGCCGCGATCTGAAGACGGTTCGTCCAATCCTCTCGGAGGTCCACGTTTTGCCGCGGGCCCACGGCTCGGCCGTGTTCACGCGCGGCGAGACGCAGGCGATCGTCGTCGCGACGCTCGGCACCGGCGAAGACGAGCAATACATCGACGCGCTGGAAGGCACCTACAAGGAGACCTTCCTGCTCCACTACAACTTCCCGCCCTACTCGGTCGGCGAAGTGGGCCGCATGGGTTCGCCTGGCCGCCGCGAGATCGGTCACGGCAAGCTCGCCTGGCGCGCCATCCGGCCGATGTTGCCGAAGGCGGAGGAGTTCCCCTACACGATCCGCGTCGTTTCGGAGATCACCGAGAGCAACGGCTCGTCCTCGATGGCAACCGTCTGCGGCACTTCGCTGGCGCTGATGGATGCCGGCGTGCCGCTGAAGGCGCCGGTCGCCGGCATCGCCATGGGTCTCATCAAGGAGGGTAGCGAATTCGCCGTGCTCTCCGACATCCTGGGCGATGAAGATCATCTGGGCGATATGGACTTCAAGGTCTCCGGCACGAACGAAGGTGTCACCTCCCTGCAGATGGACATCAAGATCACCGGCATCACCGAGGAGATCATGCGGGTGGCGTTGGATCAGGCCAAGGATGGGCGCATCCACATCCTGGGCGAGATGGCGAAGGCCATCGGCTCGGCCCGCTCCGAGCTCGGTGAGCATGCCCCGCGCATCGAGACGATCAAAATCCCGACCGATAAGATCCGCGAGGTCATCGGCTCGGGCGGTTCGGTCATCCGCGCCCTCGTCGAGGAGACGGGCGCCAAGATCGACATCGAGGACGACGGCACGGTGAAGGTCGCCGCCGCCAAGCTCTCCTCCATCGAGGCGGCGCTGAAGCGGATCAAGGAGATCGCTTCCGAGCCCGAGGTCGGCGTCATCTATCGCGGCAAGATCGTGAAGGTGGTCGAGTTCGGCGCCTTCGTGAACTTCTTCGGCGCCAAGGACGGCCTCGTGCACATCTCTCAGCTTGTTAGGGGACGTCCCGCGACCGTCAGCGAGGTCGTGAGCGAGGGACAGGAAGTCTGGGTGAAACTGCTTGGTTTCGATGATCGCGGCAAGGTCCGCCTCTCGATGAAGGCGGTCGATCAGGCGACCGGCCAGGAAGTCCAGCTCGATCCGAGCGAGATGGATACGGGCGGTGGCAGTGGTGGCCCTCGCCGGGAGGGCGGCGGTGGCCGTCGCGAGCGCCGGCCTCGCGACTGATCCCTCGGCGAGCAATCTCAAGAAAACGAGGCCGTTCCGGCAAACCGGGGCGGCCTTTCAGTTTGAACTGATCCGTACCGCATCGGGACGGACGCTAACCATTCATTTACCCTAAGAATTTCTTACCGTGGCGCGCAGACCCCGGACCGGCTCAATACTTGAATAACCAATTTCAAGAGTGAGCCGTGACCAGTCCGGGTGCGTTCATGACCGATCTCGCAGCAAATGACATCGAGTGCCTCGACATCAGCGCGAAGGCCAAGCTCCGGCGCTGGTGGCATCGCAACAAGCCGCGCCGGTCGGTGATGGGCTTTGCGGCGATGGCGGCGCTGGTGGCTGGTTATCTGCACGTCGTGCTGATTCCGGCCAGCGGAACCGCCGCCGAGTTGAAGGAGCGGGACGTCATCCGGAGCGAGGTCGCCCGGCTGCTCGACGCGAAGAATTTCGCCGGTCTCGAGGCGATGGCCGCGGACTATCGGAGCAACGAAGCGAGAACCAGAAGCGGGGTCTGGAAGCTCACGGTGTTCTACAGCGGCTTCCATGCCAAGGCGCGCCTCAATGGCAAGGAAGACCCGCGCTGGAAGGTGCTCTCCGATCAGCTGCGCGCCTGGCAACAGGCCTACCCGGAAAGCCCCACGCCGGTGATCGCCAGTGCCGTAGTGATGAAGCGCTACGCCAAAGCATTGAAGCCGGTTGTGTTCCTACAGCGTGCCTCGACCTCCGAGATCGAGGACGCGGCCTTTGTCTCGGCGCTGATGGCAAACAAGGCCTATCTCGAAAAGCACAAGATTGTCGCAGCACGCGATCCCCACTACTACGTCATCTGGTCGAACCTCGCCTTTGCGCTCGGCACCAGTGCGGCCGAGTTCTTCGACACGGTCGACGAGGGGATGCAGGCCCACCCCGACTATTACCAGCTCTACTTCGCCGCCATGGATTTCCACGCGCCGAAACTGCGCGGCGACGCCAAGGCGGTCGAGGCCTTCGCCAACATGGCGGTGGAGCGGACAAAGGTCGAGGAGGGATTGGGCCTCTACGCGCGCGTCTACTGGTACGCGATGTCCGCCTTCTTCGGCGAGGACATGTTTCGCCGCTCGATGGTCGACTGGACGAAGATGAGCAAAGGCATCGACGACGTGCTGGCGCGCTATCCCGATCAGTGGAACATCAACAACTTCGCGCTGGTGTCGTGTCTTGCCGGCGATGCCGCCAAGACACGCGCATTGCTCGATCGGATTGAAGGTTACCCGATTGCGCAGGTGTGGAAGTCGCACGACACGTTCAGGTCTTGCCGCCGGATGGCCAAGGCCGAGTAGCCAACTCAGCCTTCCCCTGAAACGCAGAAAGAGCCCGGACGTTCGCGCGTCCAGGCTCTCTCGCGTTCATTTTACTGGGTCTCAGTAGTTGTAGTAGTTGAGCCGGCGCTTCTTGTAGTGCTTGTGGCACCAGCTCCAGCAGCGCCACTTGAGACCACAGCGATAGTGGCCATGTCTCCAGCGGCAGACCTGCTTCCATCCGCACTTCTGATGCCAGTGGCAGTAGCGTTTGCGGTGGCTCACCTCATCGACGAGGCTCTGGTTGACCGTCAGCTGATCGCTGATCGTCGGCACAAGGGAACTTACCGGAGCCGCCGAGGCGGTTACCGGTGCCAGTCCCAGGAACATGGCGCCGAGCAAAAGCGACGCCATTAGAAAGTTTCGCATGTCGTCTCTCCTTCGTGAGCTCTGTGCCGCCTGCCGTCGCGGGTCTCGCCACTATCCGGCGGGCGGCCGATCCTGCCTCGCGAAGGGCGCCGCTCCCGAACGGGCGCCGATTTGGTACGGCTTCACGAAGCCAGGCTCATGCTCGGAGATTTGAGATGAACCGGGGATGAAGGGAAGGTCAAATCGTGTTCCGCTACCGTAACATACGTTGGAGTGCTTCCGGAAAAGTGCGAAGCGGTTTTCCGGCAAGAAGCACGACAAACCAATGAACCAGGGTGTTGGAGTGCTTCAACCAGAAACGAAAACACCCTGGATCAGCCGGTGGCCGTCCGCCGGATGTCGAGCCGCTCGAAGGCGCGGTGCTCGGGCCAGAAGGTGGCCAGCGCGGCACTAATCTCGGCCGCCTCGCCGGTCGTGAGCAATTGCGGCTCGGTGCCGCTAGCCGGCCCCTCGAGATAGCTCGGATGGCGCACGAAGTAGTCTTCGAGACTGTCGGCGACGATTTCGGGCTGCGACAGCAGACGTGTGAACGGCGGTAGGTGCCTGCGAAACAGGTGCTCGACGAGCACGTAGTGGGTGCATCCTAGGATCGCCCGGTGCGGAGGGACATTGCCGCAGGCCGTCATGAGGTCAGCGACGTAGCCCGCGATGGCGCCGTCGAGCACGGCTTCCGCTGCCCCGGCCTCGATCATGCCGGCAAGATCCGGACAAGCCTGCTGGACGACGTTAACCTTGGGGCAGCGCTTGCGGATCTCTTCGGGATAAACGTCCGAAGCGACCGTGCGGCGCGTCGCCAACACGGCAATGGTGTCGGTGTTGTACTTCTGGGGATACTGCGGCGCCGTCACGGCCCAGGGCGTCTGGGTGGCGGCCTCGACCGTCGGGGCGATGATGCCGATGACATTGTGGGTGCCGGCCCACCGGGAGCCCGGCAGCCACTCCCGCTGCAGGCGGCGGGCGGCGACGGCTGTGGCCGTATTGCAGGCCAGCAGCACCAGTGGGCAGCCGAGGCCGAATAGCGTCTCGACGCCCTGCCGCGTCAGCTCGACAACTTCCTCGGACGGGCGGTTGCCGTATGGCGCGCGTCCGTGGTCGCCAAGATAGATGAATTTGCCGGGGCCGAAGCGCCCGGCCAGCGCCTTCAGCACTGTCAACCCGCCATGGCCCGAATCAAATAGGCCGATCATGTCCGCCCTCCGCGACCGGCTCAGCTCAATCAGGCGCTGGACCGCGCAGCACGATGTGCGAGCACAACACTCGCCGAGTCGTGTGGGCTTATCAAGGCAACCGCTATTCCGCGGCGTCGGCCCGCGCGCGGCCCATGGCCTCGGCGTCCGCCTCGGCTTCCTTGAGCGAATCGAGCGTCGGCATGGCCGTGATCGAGTAGCCGCAGTCCACATAGTGGATTTCGCCAGTTACCGCCCCCGAGAGGTCCGAGAGCAGGTAGAGGGCGGCGCCGCCGACTTCGTCGAGCGTCGGCGTGCGCTTCAGCGGCGCATGATCCTTCTGGTGGTTGAAGATCGTCCGGGCATCCGAGATGCCGGCGCCGGCGAGGGTGCGCATCGGCCCGGCCGAGAGGGCGTTGACGCGCACGCCTTGCGGGCCGAAATCGGAGGCGAGATACCTGACGCTGCTCTCGAGCGCCGCCTTGGCGACACCCATGACATTGTAGCTCGGCACCACGCGCATCGAGCCGCCGTAGGTCAGCGTCAGCAAAGAACCGCCATTCGGCATCAGGTCCGCGGCGCGGCGGGCAATCTCGGTGAAGGAGAAGCAGGAGATGACCATCGTCTGCTGGAAGTTCGCCCGCGAGGTATCGGCGTAGCGCCCTCTGAGCTCGTTGCGATCGGAGAAGGCCAATGCATGGACGATGAAGTCGATCGAGCCCCAGGTCTTCCGGATTTCCTCGAAGACATTGTCGACCGAGTTGAGATCCATGACATCGCAAGGGACGATGATCTCGGAGTTGACCGACTGGGCGAGCGGGATGGCCCTGCGGCCGAAGGCTTCGCCCTGATAGGTAAAGGCGAGCTTGGCGCCCTGGCCCGCCAACACCCGGGCAATGCCCCAGGCAATCGACCGGTCGTTTGCAACCCCCATGACGAGGCCGCGCTTGCCGGCCATCATTGGTCCAGGCACCGCGATGTCACGTTCACTCATGTAAATCACCTTCTCGTCCGGACGCCGCACCCAGCCCTGCCGTGTGCGCCTCCGCTGGGCCGCTTCGTTCTTCAACGCTACCACGCTCGTACCTCATCTCAGCCATCATAGCGGGACAGCACCAGCGTCGCATTGGTCCCGCCAAACCCGAAGCTGTTCGACATGACCGAGCCGAGGGAAACATTGTCTTGGCGCTCCCGGGCTATTGGCATGTCGGCGAACGCCGGATCGAGTTCGTCGATATTGGCCGATTTTGCGATGAAACCGTTGTGCATCATGAGGAGAGAGTAAATGGCCTCCTGGACGCCGGCCGCACCAAGGGAGTGACCGGTCAGCGACTTGGTGGCCGAAATGGGGGGGCAATCCTTGCCGAAAACGCTGCGAATGGCCTCGATTTCCTTCAAATCGCCAACCGGCGTCGAGGTAGCGTGAGGGTTAATGTAGTCGATCTTGCCGGGGATTCCCTTGCCGGCAAGACCTTCCATTGCCTGCTTCATGCAGCGTGCGGCGCCCTCGCCGGACGGGGCGACCATGTCGTGGCCGTCGGAGGTGGCGCCGTAACCGGTCACCTCGGCATGGATTCTGGCCCCCCGGGCCTTGGCGTGCTCGAGCGCCTCGAGCACCAGAACGCCCGCCCCGCCAGCGATGACGAAGCCGTCCCGATCCTTGTCATAGGCGCGGCTTGCGACCTCCGGCCGGTCGTTGAAACCGGACGACATGGCCTGCATGGAATTGAACAGGACCGACATTGTCCAATCGAGATCCTCCGAGCCTCCGCAAAACATCACGTCCTGCTTGCCCCATTGGATGAGTTCGGCGGAATTGCCGATGCAGTGGTTGGATGTCGCGCAGGCGGAAGAGATCGAATAGTTGACGCCGTGGATGTGAAACGGTGTCGCCAGTGTCGCGGAAGCCGTCGAGGACATCGCTTTCGGCACCTCGAAGGGCCCGACCTTCTTGGGTCCACGGGTCCGCGTCGTGTCGGCGGCGGCGACGATGGCCGAAGTGGACGGACCACCCGAACCCATGACGATGCCGGTGCGCTCGTTGGAGATGTCCTTCTCCTCGAGCCCGGAGTCGCGAATCGCCTGCTGCATGGCGAGATAGTTCCAGGCCGAGCCTGGCGCCATGAAGCGGCGGATCTTGCGGTCGATCATGCCCTCCCAGTCGATCTGGGGGGCGCCGTGAACCTGACAGCGAAAGCCGAGCTCCGCGTACTTGTCGGCTTTGCGCAGGCCGGATTTGGCTTCGCGGAGGGACGCCGTCACCTCCTGCGTGTTGTTGCCGATCGAGGAAATGATGCCCATTCCCGTGACGACGACGCGTCTCATCTTTCGCGAACCTTTCTCACCGCTGCGTTGCCGGGCTACCTGCGCTCAATGGCGCTGGCTAGGCCCCTTCCGCAGCCCCCGCAACCGTGCCGCTCTCGAACAGGCCCACTTTCAGATCCTTGGCCTCGTAGATCACTTGGCCGTCGGCCTTCATGACTCCGTCGCCGATGCCGAGCTTGAGCCTGCGCAAGATCACCCGCTTCATGTCGATGACGTACTCGATCCGTTTGACGGTCGGCACGACCATACCCGAGAACTTCACCTCGCCCACGCCGAGCGCGCGGCCGCGTCCTGTCGCGCCGAGCCACCCGAGGTAGAACCCCGTCAGCTGCCAAAGCGCGTCGAGTCCGAGGCAACCGGGCATGACCGGATCGCCTTTGAAGTGACAATCGAAGAACCAGAGATCCGGCCGGATGGCCATCTCGGCAACGATCTGGCCCTTGCCATGCGCGCCATCGCTGTCGCCGATCGATGAGATGCGATCGAACATCAGCATCGGCGGCAGTGGCAGCTGGGCATTGCCTGGCCCGAACAGCTCGCCGCGCCCGCAGCTGAGCAAATCCTCGTAGTCGTAGCTTGATCGGCGTTCCGCCATGATTAGACGCTCAGTCCCCAATTCGGCGATTATCCGTCGGTCCGCCGTTAACCAGGGGCTTCCTAACACACTCAGCCAACCGCAAAAAGGCCGCCGGACCGCTCGATCGCCCTATTTGGGCTCACTCATGCTCCGGTCGTGTCCCGTCCCGCAAATGCCGACCAGATCGCAGCAGGCATTTTCGGCATTTGCGGGACATGAGGGACACGAGTAACCATGGGCCTTCTCGTGCGATTCAAGTTCGCAAATGCCGGAAGGGAATGCGGCGGGCTCAGACGGCATTTGCGAACCATCGCACGAGCAGGCAACGTTGACGCAGTGGTGGCGACTTGCGGGAATTGTGTGTGAACCCTAGTATTCAGGGTACTGCCACGACAGACCAGTGAGAGCGACGTGAACCTGACGGCACACGACATCAAAGATCGCCTGACCGGGATTGGATTGCGGCCTACCCGCCAACGGATTTCCCTGGCGAAGCTGCTGTTTCAGGCCGGTGACCGGCATGTGACAGCCGAACGGCTTCACGAGGAGGCGTCGGCAGCGGGAATTCTCGTCTCCTTGGCGACCGTCTACAACACGCTCCATCAGTTCACCGAAGCTGGTCTGCTTAGGTCATTTGCCGTAGACGGCCAGAAGACCTATTTCGATACCAACGCGTCTGATCATCATCATTTCTACTGCGAATGGAACGGGCAGATCCTCGATATGCCTGGAGGCGATCTGGTCATCGGCGGCGTACCAAACCCGCCGGCCGGCACCGAGGTCGTCCGCGTGGACGTGGTCGTTCGCCTCGCCGCTAAGGTGATTTCTTGATGTGTTGAGTGGCCCAGAGCGCAATCCGATCTGATGGAATGAGATCAGCGCTCTTTGATTTTGGTGGCGTCCCCGGACGTGGTGTAGCAGCGGAGACAGCGGGGTTTGTCGGCGTGAGGCCGTAGGCCGAGCGGAGAGGAACCCTGCGTGAGCCTTTTCCCCAAGGCGTCCACAGCGGCGCCGGGTGGGGAAGCTGTCATGGTCCGAATCGAGGTTGGCTCGGGTTGCGAAGTCCAAAACGCAACCAGGAGAGCGAACCATGACGATCGACAGAATGAACCTGAAGACCCTCATTGAGAAGGGCTCGGACGATGATCTCCTCAGGGAGATGATGGCCTACGTCGCCAACCGCATGATGGACATGGAGGTCGTGGGCCTGACGGGCGCCGCGCACGGTGAGCGCTCGGCGTCTCGCACCAACCATCGCAACGGCTATCGCGAGCGGAGCTGGGAGACGCGCGCCGGGACGGTCGAGCTGGAGATCCCCAAGCTTCGCAAAGGCAGCTACTTCCCAGCCTTCCTGGAGCCGCGCCGGGCTTCCGAAAAGGCGCTCACCGCCGTGATCCAGGAAGCCTACGTGCACGGCGTCTCGACGCGATCGGTCGATGATCTCGTCAAAGCCATGGGGATGACCGGCATCTCGAAGAGCCAGGTCTCCCGGCTGTGTGAGGAGATCGACGAGCGCGTGCACGCGTTCCTGTCACGGCCGATCGAAGGCGTCTGGCCGTATCTGTGGATCGATGCGACCTATGTGAAAGTCAGGCAGGCCGGGAGGATCATCTCGGTTGCCGTGATAATCGCTGTCGGCGTCAACATGGACGGGCGACGCGAGATGCTCGGCATGCAGATCGGCCCGTCGGAAGCCGAGCCGTTCTGGACGGACTTTCTGCGCTCGCTGACACAGCGCGGGCTTCGGGGCGTCAAGCTCGTGATCTCGGATGCGCATGAGGGCTTGAAGAAAGCGGCGGCGAAGGTACTTCAATCAACCTGGCAGCGCTGCCGCGTTCACTTCATGCGGAACGCGCTGGCGCATGCCGGCAAGAAGCAGCGCGCGATGGTGGCGGCCGCGATCCGCACCGCCTTCACGCAGGAGACACAGGAGGCGGCACGCAAAGAATGGCGCGCGGTGGCCGATCGGCTGCGCGAGCGCTTTCCGAAGCTTGGTGCGTTGATGGACGAGGCGGAGGACGACGTGCTCGCGCATCTCGCCTTCCCAAAAGAGCATTGGCCGCAGCTGCACTCGACCAATCCGCTCGAACGGCTCAACGGCGAGATCAAGCGGCGTACCGACGTCGTGGCGATCTTCCCCAACGAGGCGGCGATCGTCCGTCTCGTCGGCGCCATGCTGCTCGAGCAGAACGACGAATGGGCAGCCGCGCGCAGCCGCTACATGAGCCTGGAAAAGCTCGCTCAGATCGGCGATGATCCACAGGCGAAGCCGCACCGCATCGGGGCGGTCTGAGCAACGGCCCGAGCCAACCTCATGCTCAGGCCATGATAGCCGCTCTTACACCACGGGCGGGGACACGACCTTGATTTTGGCTTGTCGTACTTCAAATCGACCAACGAGTATCCACTTGGTCGCCAAGCGTCTTTGCTCAAGCGTTTGCGGTGCATCGCGCCGGAAAACCATTGCCCACTATTCTGGATACACGCCAACGCCTCAGGCCTAGTCGATTGACTCGTCCTCGTAGACCCCCCACAGCCGCTTCTGCTCAATGAAGCCGCGATGTTCCGCGATCGAAATCTGGCACCAGCTTTTGTCGCAGGAAATCAGTCCGGCGAGCGAGCCGGCTTCGGCATAGGCAACTATGCTGCTCAATGTCGAAGCATCTGTGTGAACCGATGTCGGCTTGGATTTGGTGACCGAACCCTTGCCCTTCCGCTCCCAAGGCGCCACGACGGCGGTCCGTCGCCCGGATAAGAGGTTTTGCAATACCCAGCCCTGCGTGCCGTCGCTGTCACGCACCTGCCGCCAGATGCCGTACTCGCGCACGATCTCGACCGGCAACCCGGCCTTCTCGAACACCCAGGCGATCGGATAGTTCGTTCCGGGCCCTTTCCGGACATTGACCTTGTCGGATTTGAGGCTGACGAATCGGGGAACCGGCAGTCCACTTCCGCCTGCCGGTTCGTCGGCATGGCTGCGATCGGGTACGCTGCCCGCGCCGAGCAGAGCGCAGACGGCGACTGCGAAACCCCATCTCGGCATGCGGATCTTTCCGGCCATGTCCGTCCAACATCACGATTTGCCGGGCCGATCAAGGGCTGAGCATGATGGCGTCCCAAAGGCTCCTGTTTTGGCTCTCGCCAACAGCCTGGCTTTGTCAGGGGCGCACAACTTTGTTAGGTAGGGTCCGTCAGCCGTTGTCCGCCCGCGAGGGGTTCGGCTCTAGTGTGGGGTCGGACGAGGCGGCAGGTCTGTAGAACTATGCTCCGGGGTACATCTTCATGACCGCCAAGAAGCCAATCGTCATTGTCACGCGCAAGCTGCCGGATGCGGTCGAAACCCGCATGCGCGAGCTGTTCGACACGCGCCTCAACATCGACGACCGGCCGATGTCGCAGGCGCAACTCGTCGAGGCGGTGAAACAGGCGGATGTGCTTGTGCCGACGGTGACCGACCGGATCGACCGCGGTATTCTTTCCCAATCGGGGCCCCAACTTAAGCTTGTCGCCAACTTCGGCACCGGCGTCGACAACATCGACCTCGATACGGCCCGCAACCGCGGCATCATCGTCACGAACACACCTGGCGTTCTCACCGAGGACACGGCCGACATGACCATGGCGCTGATCCTGGCCGTGCCGCGACGTCTGGCCGAGGGGGCGGCTTTTCTCAAGAGCCCCAAAGCCCAATGGCAAGGCTGGTCGCCGACTTGGATGCTCGGTCATCGTATTTGGGGCAAACGCCTCGGCATCATCGGCATGGGCCGGATCGGCGGGGCGGTTGCTCGCCGGGCCAAGGCCTTCGGCTTGCAGATCCACTATCACAACCGCCGCCGGGTCGCCGAAGACATCGAGCGCGAACTCGAGGCGACATATTGGGACAGCCTCGACCAGATGCTGGCGCGCATGGACATCGTCTCGGTCAATTGCCCGCATACGCCCGCGACGTTTCATCTTCTCTCAGCGCGCCGTCTGAAGCTATTGAAGCCGTCCGCTTATGTGGTGAATACGGCGCGCGGCGAAGTGATCGACGAGAATGCGCTGGCCCGCATGATCGAGGCGGGCGAGATCGCCGGCGCCGGCCTCGACGTGTTCGAGCATGAGCCCGCCGTCAATCCGAAGCTGCTCGCCAGCCATAATGTTGTCGTGCTGCCGCATATGGGATCGGCGACGGTGGAAGGCCGGGTAGATATGGGTGACAAGGTCATCGTCAACATCAAGACCTTCATGGACGGCCATGCGCCCCCCGATCGCGTGCACCCGGCGATGTTCTGACACATGGGCGAGAAAAAAGCCCGGCGGGGGCGCCGGGCTTCAAATCTCGACAATGCAGCGACGCCGCGTTGGGGTGTGGCGTTCCGGCTGATCGTCAGGCGGGCTGCAGATCGACGGCCTTGTCGCCCTTGCCGCGCGGATCGGGTTGGGTCTCGAAGCTGATGCGCTGACCCTCATTAAGGCTCTTCAGTCCCGAACGCTCAACAGCGGTGATGTGCACGAACACATCCTTGCCACCTCCGTCCGGGCTGATGAAGCCGTAGCCTTTGGTCGTGTTGAAGAACTTCACGGTTCCGTTCTGGCGCATGAGGATGAGCTCCTTCCCCTAGCCAATTGCAAGACAACCCCGGTGTGCGACCACACCAGGGCGGATGTAGGCAGTCATGTCAGAGGTCGGGGAAATAGACTGCACCGCCGACAGGTGATGGTCTGGAGAGCGGTGCGCAATTCGCGAGAGCGGATGTGCCGTCAAAGCTCTATGCCGTCTGCTATGCCTGTCCATTGCGGAATTCAGGTCTCCGCCGGGTCCGATCGGCCGCCCGTATGTGGAACTATGTCGCAGTTAACGTGCACTGACAAGAGTTCTGTTGTTCCAATTGGAGAAAAACTCCCTAACTTCTATTGTGCACTGCAAGGTCAAGTATTGTTGGGTTGCGGCCATTCAAGGGGTTATCAGGGTCCCAACGAACCTCCAGTTGATCGAACCGGGTGTCGCGGGCGTCATAGAGGAGGAGCCGGCCGGTCATTGAGCGGCCGATGCCCATGATTTCTTTGAGAATTTCCTGAGCCATCAGTGTGCCGACGACGCCGGCAACCGCACCTAGGATCCCGACCTCCGAGCAATTGGGAACGAGACCGGGCGGCGGCGGCTCGGGGAATAGGCACCGATAGTTCGGTCTCGGCGTTCCGGTCTCGTCGGTCTCGAAAGCCCGGAACGTCGTCAGATGGCCATCGAAGGGGCCAAGCGCGCCGAAGACGAGTGGCTTTTTCGCGAAGTAGCAGGCGTCGTTGACGAGATAGCGAGTCGCGAAATTGTCCGAGCCGTCCGCAACCAAGTCGTGTTGGCCGATGATCTCCATGGCGTTAGCCGCGGTCAGACGTTCTGGGTAGGCGACAACCTCGACATGCGGATTGAGCCGGCCGATCGCTTCGCGCGCGCTCTCCACCTTGAGGCGCCCAACGTCCAGCGTACTGTGGATGACCTGACGCTGTAGGTTGTCGAGCGAGACGGTGTCGTCGTCGATCAGGCCGATTGTGCCGACGCCGGCCGCCGCAAGATAAAGGGCAAGCGGCGAGCCGAGCCCGCCAGCTCCGATGATCAAGACCCTCGCCGCTTTGAGCTTCTGCTGACCCTGGCCGCCGACGTCATGGAGGACCAAATGGCGCTTATACCGGTCGATTTCCGCTTTCGAGAACTGCATTGAGCAAGCTTACACCCCGAATACCCCCATGTGCCAGTTTGCGTTCCGCGCCAGGGTTGGTTGCTGCGCCCGGCCGGGCCGGGGTAAAGGTGTCGCGGATCAAGAAGCAAACCCATTCCACTTGTCCGGCGTAGGGCAGAACAACGACGGAGCTTTAAATGAGCGGATCGCGCCAGTCCCGGCCACGGCCGCTCTCGCCGCATCTGCAGATCTACCGGCCCGAGATCAACATGGTGATGTCGATCGTGCATCGCATAACGGGGGGGGCGCTTTATCTCGGTACGGTGCTGCTGGTCTGGTGGCTCTGGGCTGCGGCCTCCGGGCCGGCCTATTTCGATGATGTGAATGGCTTGTGGTCGAGCTTCCTCGGCCGGGCCGTGCTGCTCGGTTACACCTGGGCGCTTATTCACCATGCGCTCGGCGGCGTCCGGCATCTGATCTGGGATACCGGCCGCTCGCTCGATATCGAATCGGTCGATCGATTGAGCTGGATGACGGTGCTCGGTTCGGCGGCGCTGACGATGGTGGTTTGGGTCGCGGGCTATTGGATGAAGGGAGCGCTCTGAGATGGCGGCGCATTCGGGTTCACGTCATTTTATGTGGCAGCGGCTGACGGCTGTATTGCTCTTACCCCTCACGTTGTTTCTTGTTCTGCTCTTGGTCTCACTCGTCGGTGCCGATTATCAGACGGCGCGGGAGCGGCTCACGATGCCGGTCGTCTGGTTGCCTCTGCTGGCGCTCATGCTCGTAGGCGTCTGGCACATGTGGCTCGGCATGCAGGTGATCATCGACGACTACCTGAAGGAGGGTGCGAGATCCGTGGCGCTCCTCCTGTCGACAGTGTTCTGCGCGGCTATGGCCCTTTCCGCCGTCTATGCGATCTATCAATTGAGCTTCGGAGCCTGAACAGATGGCTGCCAATTCCAAGAGCGCGGCGCCCGCCGTGAACGGCCGCGCCTATCCGATCGTCCGCCACAGTTACGATGTCGTCGTCGTAGGCGCGGGTGGCGCTGGATTGCGTGCGACGCTCGGCGCAAGCCAGGCCGGACTCAAAACGGCCTGCATCACGAAGGTCTTTCCGACGCGCTCGCACACGGTGGCGGCGCAAGGCGGCATCGCCGCGGCGCTCGGCAACATGGGCCCGGACGACTGGCGCTGGCACATGTACGACACGGTGAAGGGCTCGGACTGGCTCGGCGACCAGGACGCCATCGAGTACCTCTGCCGCAACGCGCCGGCCGCCGTCTACGAGCTCGAGCATTTCGGTCTGCCCTTCAGCCGCACCGAGGATGGCAAGATCTACCAGCGGCCCTTCGGCGGCATGACGACGAAATTCGGCGAGGGACCGCCGGCACAGCGCACCTGCGCCGCCGCTGACCGGACCGGTCATGCGATGCTCCACACGCTCTATGGCCAGTCGTTGCGCTACGACACGCGATTCTTCATCGAGTATTTCGCGCTCGACCTCATCATGGATCGCGAGGGCGCCTGCCGGGGCGTCGTCGCGCTGTGCCAGGAGGACGGGTCGCTGCACCTGTTCCAAGCCAAGACCACGATCCTCGCCACCGGCGGCTATGGCCGCGCCTATTTCACTTGCACCTCCGCCCACACCTGCACCGGCGACGGCAACGCCATGGTGCTGCGCGCCGGCCTGCCGCTCCAGGATATGGAGTTCGTGCAGTTTCATCCGACGGGGGTCTACGGGGCGGGCGTGCTCATCACCGAGGGCGCGCGCGGCGAGGGCGGCTATCTGACGAACGCCGAGGGTGAGCGCTTCATGGAGCGCTATGCCCCGCACGCCAAGGACCTCGCATCCCGCGATGTCGTCTCCCGCTCGATGACCATCGAGATCAGAGAGGGACGCGGCGTCGGCAAGGAGAAGGACCACATCTTCCTGCACCTCGATCATCTCGATCCCAAGGTGCTGGCCGAGCGGCTGCCGGGCATTACGGAGTCCGCGAAGATTTTCGCCGGTGTCGATCTGCGCCGTCAGCCGATCCCGGTGTTGCCGACCGTCCACTACAACATGGGCGGCATCCCCACGAACTATTGGGGCGAGGTGATCCGTGGCGATGCGGGTGATCCGGAGCGGATCGTGCCGGGCCTGATGGCGGTCGGTGAGGCCGCCTGCGTGTCGGTCCACGGCGCCAATCGCCTGGGCTCGAATTCGCTCATCGACCTGGTCGTGTTCGGCCGGGCTGCCGCGCAGCGGGCCGCCGAGACGGTGGACAAGGCGAAGGCCATGCCGGACCTGCCTGATAGCGCCGCCGATGCGGCACTCGCGCGGCTCGACCACTTCCGTCATGCGAAAGGCGGCACGCGTACGGCCGAGCTGCGGCTCAAGATGCAGAAGACAATGCAGACGAACTGCGCCGTGTTCCGCGATGGCCCTGTGCTGGCCGAGGGCGATCAGCGGATCCGCGACGTCTGGAAGGGCGGTGCCGACATCGCCGTGTCGGATCGCTCGCTGATCTGGAACTCCGATCTTATCGAGACGCTCGAATACGATAACCTGATCGGCCAGGCTGCGGTCACCGTTGCCGGCGCGCTCGATCGCAAGGAGAGCCGCGGGGCGCACGCCCGGGAGGACTATCCCGACCGTGACGACAAGAACTGGATGATCCACACACTGGCGTGGGCGGATGGTGCATCGTCGCAGGTCCGCCTCGGCAGTCGCCCAGTCGTCACCCGCACGCTGACAAACGAGGTGAGCTACATTGCGCCGAAAGCCAGGGTCTACTGACGAACCGAGGAGAAAGGGGCGTAAGCTTCGATGGGCGGTTTCGCTCGCCCTTCTCGCGGGTACATTGGGCTTCGCGGCCTCACAGAATGTGTCGACGGACCTCACCGACGAGGACCGTGTATACGCGGAGCGCATCCTGACAGCAGCTGGCTATGGCGAACCGCGAAAGAACCTGGGCGATATCGATGACTTCGAGAAGTCAGATACGCGCCATCGTTGCGGTTCAGGATGCGGTGCTCACCGTTGCGCCGGGCAACGAAGGCCTCGCTCTCGGTCAGGAGCGGGAACCGAAAGATGTGTTCGAGGCACGAGGCGGTCTGTGCTTCGACCGAAGCCGGGCCATCGAGAAGCTACTCACATTTCTCGGGCTGGAGGTTCGCCACGTCGCTATCTATGCGACGACCGAGCGCTCGACGCTAGCGGCGATCGTTACGCCTGAGAATTCTTCTCACGCTGTTTCCGAGGCACTGACCGACAGGGGATGGTTGCTGATCGACTCGAACGCCAGATGGATCGGTCTCAGCGCCGATCGCCAACCTGTGTCAGTTGCAGGGCTGCGGAGCCGGGTGGATCGCGCTGGCGGATGGGCCGCCGACAGCAAGTCGCCGATCAACCGGATCTTCGTTGAAGACCACACCTACATCTACGGCCTCTATTCCCGCCACGGCCGCTTCTATCCTCCCTTCACGCCCTTTCCGGACGTCAACTATCGCCAGCTCCTCGGCAACATTTGAGGAGAGGGAGGCGTCTTCGACCAGCAAAAAAATTACGGCGCACCCAACCAGGGATGCGCCGTCACGCGGGGGATCCTTACACCGCAGGCCGCCGAACCGCACTTACCGTCCGCAACCCAAGTCGAGCTTAGCCGTGCTCGCGGCCGTACTGGCCATTAGCGATACGTGGGGCGGGCTGCGGAGCTTCGGCGCGCTGCAGATGGCGCAGCACATCGTGGAGACTCTCCATCAGCGGCGCGTCGCCGGTGATTTGACCGTCGAGGCCAAGGCTCGCCGCCTCGCGCTCGAGCTCGCGGGCATAGGTCTCGAGCACCGGCTTGATCGCCGGCCCGAGTGAATCGACAAAGCGCTTGCGGGCCTGGCCGAGGCTGACGAATGTCACCTTGTCTGAAAAGTTGACGCCCCCCTCGCTTCCCTGAAGCATGCGAACGCCGGCCGCGATCATATCGCGCGCCGCCCTGATCTCTTTTTGATAGTCGGACTGATATTCACGCCTCAGCGTGCTCAGTGCCTCTGTTCTGTCCATAGACGCCCCCTCGCGTGCTGCCGGCGCGACCGGCAAGGATCCCATTCGATAATCACGAGACATAACCACCCCCACCTCGCCGGGACGGCCCGGCGCGATACACCTCGACGCATACGATACGGGAAGAATCACTTGCGTCAGTTTTCCGTTTGTCGCTTGCGAACGCAACTCGGAACACGCTGCTGTGGATAAGTTTACGTGGCTTTGGCGCGACACGTGCGGCATTGCCGGAGGGCGGCGATACGATCATGGTCGCACTCTTCGAATCGCACTATCAGCCCGCAAAAATCCCAGCGGTCAGGACTGATCGATGACATTTTTCGCCCGCAAGCGCGTGCAGGTTCCGGAGGCCAAGGCCGCGGCCCACCAGCATGTCGGCGCCGATCCTTTGGCTGTAGCACTGCCGGCGCTCGGCGCGCTTGGAACTATTGCATCGCTGGCTTCGCTCGCCTGGTCTTCCAGTGAGGACGACGCGGGTGCGAGCCGGTGCGGGCGTAAGGCGGCCCTCGTGCTGCGCGATCTGGAATCCGATTGCCTCGCCATCCTGGAAGCTCTCCGCAAACTCAACCGGGCGATTCGCGAGAGCGGCGGGTCCAAGACGCTTGCGGCGACCCCCTTCAAGTTCGGCTTGCTCGGCTCGCCGTCGCAGAAGGAGAGCATGACGCTCTACCGAGCGCTGATGGCCGACGTCAGTCGGATCGGTGTCTCTGCGCACGCAAACGTCATTGAAGTACTCACTGCTGCGCGGCAAGGCGCGATCGAGGCGCCTGACGAGGCCTTTTACGGCTTCGGCGAATGCCAGGAGCGTCTCAATCTGCTGCTCGCAGAGCGGCGCGGGCTCTCGGCGGTGATCGACGGCGGCGTTGCCGTTGCCGATCAGCTGACCCGGCAGGTCGCGGCGTTGAAGGCCTTTTCCCGGGACTGATTTCGGACTGCGGCCTCATGACCTCAGGCCTCCGGTCATCTAGGCGATCCGGTTTCGACGTTCTATGAAAGTGCTTCCGGAAAAGTGCGAGGCGGTTTTCCGATAAGAAGCACGGCAAAACAAGGTCCTAGGGTTTTGGAGTGATTCAACAAAAAAGCGGAAACACCCTAGGAACAGGTGAAGAGCGGCGCGGTCGATACGCGCCATGTCATGATTGGACCGGACGCAGATGGTGCAACTGAATCTGCCGAAGAACTCGACCTACGGACCCGGCAAAACCTGGACGCTCCCAGAACGAAAGTCCAACGGCCGCTTCAAGGAATTCCGCATCTACCGTTGGAATCCCGACGACAGTGCCAACCCGAGTATCGACACTTACGAGGTCGATCTCGACGATTGCGGACCGATGGTTCTCGATGCCCTTATCAAGATCAAGAACGAGACCGATTCGACGCTGACGTTTCGCCGCTCCTGCCGCGAGGGCATCTGCGGCTCCTGTTCCATGAACATCGACGGGAAGAATACGCTGGCCTGTCTGAAGGCGATCGAGGAGGTCGAGGGGGAGGTGAAAATCTTTCCGCTCCCTCACTTGCCGGTCGTGAAGGATCTCGTTCCCGATCTCACGGGCTTCTACGCCCAGCACAAGGCGATCGAGCCGTGGCTAAAAACCAAGTCAGCTGAGCCTACGAGTGAGTGGCGCCAATCGAAGCCCGATCGCGAGAAGCTTGACGGCCTCTATGAATGCATCATGTGCGCCTGCTGCTCGACGGCCTGTCCGAGCTATTGGTGGAACGGTGATCGTTATCTCGGCCCCGCAAGTCTCCTGCAGGCCTATCGCTGGGTCAGTGATAGCCGCGACGAGGCGACGCAGGAGCGCCTCGAAGCTCTCGACGATCCTTTCAAGCTTTATCGCTGCCACACGATCCTCAACTGCACGAAGACGTGCCCGAAGGGTTTGAATCCCGCGAAGGCGATCGCCGAGCTGAAGAAACAGACGGTCGCGCGCGAGCGCTGATGCACGCATGGGCATGCGTCGCCCTGGGTTGCGCAACGATCAGCCGATGACTTTCGCAGCGCGCGCGGAGTGCCTCGCGGGAGACCGTCGAAGCGTGTGAGAGCGATCGCGGATGTGCGAATGCGAAGGGGCCGGGCCGCCCCGGTTTGCACGCGCATTTCGTGCGGCGCAACATATGCTGGTGGCGAAAGCGATGCTGATGCAATCTATCAGCGGGCGGACATAAGTGGCGGCTGATACAAAAGGAAAAGGGCACACGTGAGAGCCGTTTCCGGCTGCGTGTGCCCTTTGAACTCACCACTCGAGATCGCCTCACCGATCTCGAGTGGGGAGGCGGTAAAACCGCCCTACTTCTTCTTGGCCTTCTTCTTTACAGCGGTGGCCTTCTTCTTCTTGGGCGCGCTCTTCTTCGCGGCCGACGCTGCCTTTGCAGCCGCGGCGCGACGCTTCACGACCTTCTTCTTCGTAGCGGTGGCCTTCTTGACGGCCTTAGCTTTCGTCTTCTTCACTGCCTTTGCCATAGTTCTTTTCTCCGTAGTGCCCGAATCAGTCGAAACAAGATGAGACTAAACGCAAGGTGCGATCATTTCGACTGGAAGTTTGTCGATTGCAAGCGATTTTTCGTTTCCACCCCATGATCCGTTGCATCGCGTCAACAGTTTCGACCAAATTCTGGCGCTGAGAGTCACTCGACAACTCTTGAAACGGTATTCGAGACGTTGCGCGAAGTGCTTACGAGAGTCGATCGAGACGAATCACGCGGGGTGATTCGCGATGCTGAGATGCAAAATCGGAGTCGTTCGAACACATGGATCTCACCTCGCTGAGCTCGGAGAGCGTCGTCCGCTTCGCGTCGTTCGCGATCGTTCTCGTCGTCATGGCGGTGCTCGAAGTCGCGTGGCCGATGCGGCCGCGGCTACTGACGAGGAGCAGGAGGTGGCCGACCAACCTCGTCATGACCAGTCTCGGCATGGCGCTCGTCCGGTTGTTCTCGATCATCGCCGCGCCGCTCGCCGCGACGGGGGCGGCGATCTATGCCGAGGAGCAAAGGTTAGGAGCTCTTAACCTTTTGGATGCGCCCCAGTGGCTCGAGTTGCTGGTCTCGATTGTCGCGCTCGACGGCTTCATCTACCTGCAGCATGTGGCGTCGCACAAAGTTTCGGTGCTCTGGCGGCTGCACCGAGTGCACCATGCCGACCGCGACTTCGACACCACCACCGGCGTCCGCTTTCATCCGGTCGAGATCGGCCTGTCGATGCTCTACAAGTCGGTGCTCGTTGTGATCTTTGGCATCTCGCCGCTTGCGGTCCTGCTCTTCGAGGTGATCCTCAACGGCACGGCCATGTTCAACCATGCCAATGTCCGCCTGCCCGGCTGGCTCGATCGCCTCGTGCGGCTGGTTCTCGTGACGCCCGACATGCATCGGGTCCATCACTCGGTTCTCAGGCGCGAGCACGACACCAACTACGGCTTCTCCTTGAGTCTCTGGGACCGGCTGTTCGGCACATACACCGATCAGCCCCAAGGCGGGCATGAGGGCATGACGATCGGCCTGACCGAATATCAGAGCGAGCAGCCCGGGCGCCTCGACTGGTCGCTTCTGCTTCCGTTCCGCTCAGGCGGTAATGACCGGAAGCGGCGAGGTCAGTAGGCCCGGAGCGGGAAGTATCTGAGATAAAGTTCCTCCAGCCGTCCGCTCCTGCGGAGCTTACCAATGGCCTTCTCGAGCTGCTGGCGCAGGGCGAGATCACCCTTGCGAACCGCAATGCCGACACCGCCTCCGAAGTAGCGATCATCGGCGAAGGGACCGCCGCGAAATTCGCAACAGGCGTTGGAGGAGGTGCCCGAGAGCCAGAACATCAGGCTGAAGGCATCGCCGAAAAGTGCCTCGACTTCACCTTTGGCGAGGGCCTCCCGCGCCAGCTCCGGCGTTTCGAAGGGCACGACAACGCTGTCGCGGAAGAAGAGGCCGAGATAAGCCTCGTGCGCGGTTCCGGCAGCGACGGCGATCCGCTGAGATTCGAGCGTCTCGGGCGTGACGTCGGACTCGGGCCAGTCCTTGCGAACGGCAAACCGCGCCGGCGTCGCATAGTAGCTTTCGGTGAAGTCTGCCTCGGCAAGCGCCGCGGGTGTTGCCGCGATCGATGCGATCACGGCGTCCGTCTCGCCGCGCCCGAGCTGCGGCAGCAGGTTGTTCCACTCGCCGACTTGGACATCGCAGGACACCTCGAGCTCGAGGCAGATGCTGCGGGCGACATCGACATTGAAGCCGGTTAGCGTGCCTTCCTCGTCGAGATAGTTGAAAGGCGGGTAGTCGCTATCCGTCAGGTAGCGGATCACGGTGCGGACGGCCGGCGCCTCGGCAGGCAACGCGCTGGCCTCGCCTTCCTCCGGGGTGGTTTGGGCAATGGCGGGAGACCCGGACGCCAGGGCGAGCAAGACCAGGACCACGGCAGCGCGCAGAAACGCTATCGCGCCAGATCCATCCGTGCGCCTGATCGCCATTGAGCCCCTCGCTGCCATGAGATCCCACTAGACGATGCTTACTCGCTCGGTCCATCATTGGCCATCGGATAGATGGCCGCCATCGGGGCAAGAGTGTGTCCGGCCGCGCCGATCAACGGGGCGATGGCGTGAGCGACCGGGGCCAGGATCGATTTCGCGAGTACGGCTTTCTCTACGAGCTCGGCCTGGACGACGTTGCAATTGCCGAGTGGGGCGACAAGGCGACCCGGCAGGGGTTGGCTCTCCACGACGCGCTTCGACACGACGGCCGCATCGATGACATGGCCTATGTGCGGGCGCTTGGGCGCTGGTTGCGGATCTCCGTCATCGAGCCGGAGAGGATGCCGCCGCTGGAGCTGGGTGCTGGTGAAAAACCCGGTACGCCACGCCTGGCAACCTCAGTCGGACCGCGAGGGACACTCTATGTCCTTGATGCGCTCGCGCGGCGTCCTCACGACATTCGGCGACAGGCCGAAGACTTGGCCGGGCGGCCGGAGATCGAGATCGCGCTCGCCTCACCGGCGGCGATCCGGCGGGCCATCCTGTCCCGCCTCAGCCCGATCATCGCCACGGAAGCCGTCGATCGCGTGCTCAAGTTCGACCCGGCTTTCTCGGCAGCCCGGCGCATGTGGACATGGCAGGCAATCGGCCTTGCCGTCGTAGCCGGGTTGATAGCGGGCGCCCTGTTGATGTCTCCGCAGTCGGTGATCATCGCTGGAACAGGCGTGCTCGCTGCTGTCTTCGCAGCCGTGGTTGTGTTGCGGCTTCTGGCCCTGGCCGCGTCGATGGCGGTTCCCTTGGCTGATCATCAGCCGATCCGGCTGCCGGTTTCGAGCCTGCCGGTCTACAGCGTGCTCGTGCCCCTGTTCCGGGAGGCGCGCATCGTGCCGGACCTCGTTCGGGCGCTGAAGCGGCTCAACTATCCCAAGGCGCGGCTCGATGTGAAGCTCATCCTCGAGGCAGCCGACAAGGAGACACAAGAGGCCGTCGGCAAGCTCCGGCTTGGTCCCGAGTTCGAAGTTATTGTCGTCCCTGACTGGCAGCCACGCACCAAACCCAAGGCGCTGAATTACGCCATGAGCTTCGTCCGCGGCGACTACCTCGTCATCTACGATGCCGAAGACATTCCGGAGCCCGATCAGATCCTACGGGCGCTCGCTGTCTTTCGAAGCGGCGATGAGAAAATTGGGGCCGTGCAGGCACGGCTCGCCATCGACAATGCCGGCGATGGCTTCTTCGCGCGCCAGTTCACGCTCGAATACATGGCACTGTTCGACGGGCTCTTGCCGGCGCTCGACCGACTCGAGCTGCCGATCCCGCTCGGCGGCACCTCGACGCATTTCATCACCGACGTGGTGCGCCGCGCCGGCGGCTGGGACCCGCACAACGTCACCGAGGATGCTGATCTCGGCATGCGGCTGGCGCGGCTCGGCTACCGCTGCCGGGTGATACCATCGCGGACCTACGAGGAGGCTCCATTCCGATTCGGCGCCTGGGTGAGGCAACGCACACGCTGGCTCAAGGGTTGGATGCAGACGCTACTGGTGCACACTCGCCAGCCGGTCAGGCTGGTTCGCGAGATGGGTATCGTGAGCGCGGCGACCTTTGTGGTGCTGCTCGGCGGCACGCTTCTATCGGCGCTCGTGCATCCGGTGACGCTCGGGATCGTCGCTTGGCAGGTCTGGCAGGGTGGCCTCATGCAGTGGCCGGGGGACGCCGCGGGCGACGCGCTCGTTGCCGTTTCCGCTGCCAATCTCGTGTTGGGCTATGCGAGCGCGATGTTGCTCGTGCTCGTCTCGGCGATAAGGCGGCGGGCCTGGCGGCTCATTCCGTCAATCATTTTCGTGCCGCTTTATTGGCTGCTGATTTCGGTTGCGGCCTACCGGGCGCTGCTCCAGCTCCTGACCGACCCTCATAAGTGGGAGAAGACGGAGCACGGACTTTCGCAGCGACGCCAGTCGCCGAAGTTCAACGGTCACTGATCAAAGAGACTTTCGGTACATATAGTATCGCCGGAGATCGCTGAGCGGCGGCTTCACGACCTCAAGGCCCCGAACATCGAGTTCCTCGTCGCTCAGCACCATGGCGCCGGGCGCGAGTGCCAGCATCAAAGTCGACCCGATCGCCGCCGCCATCTGCCGCCCGTACTCGGGCACGCCGTTGCCGATGTCGCTATGGAGGAGCGCAACGCGGCCTGCGAAGTGCAGCGCCGCCTTCGGTAGCGTCTCCTCGATGGCGCCGAGGAAGGCGTGCCCCTCCTTCGGCCGGCTGTCCGGATGCGATTTGACCTCGCGGTCGAAGATGTAGATGTCGCGGCCGGGGAGCTTCTCGCGCAAGTGATCGAAGGTGCGGCCATTGCCGAGGCCGACCTCGAAGACGACGCCGTCGACTTGCCCAATCGCCTCGCAGGCGAGGTCCAGGCATTGGCGCTGCGCCGTCAGGCGGCGGATCATGGAATCGAGTCGGGACATGCAAATCCTATGTAGGGCCCTGAGCGCTTAATTGTAGGGGTCCGCTGCGTCACGCAGCCCATCGCCGAAGAAGTTGAAGGCGAGCACGATGATGATGACTGGCACCATCGGCCAGAGCAGCCAGGGATAAAGCACCACGGCCTCGATGTTCTGGGCTTCCGCCAGCATCACGCCCCAACTGGTGATCGGCGGCCTGAGGCCGAGCCCCAGGAACGAGAGCGCCGTCTCGCCGAGGATCATGCCCGGGATCGACAAGGTCGCGGAGGCGATGAGGTGACTCATGAAGTTCGGGAGCAAATGCCGTCGAATGGTATGCGCGGGAGACGCGCCCATCAGCCGGGCGGCGAGCGCATAGTCCTCCTCGCGCAGCGCCAGCAGTTTCGAGCGAACGGCGCGCGCGAGACCCGGCCAATCGAGGAGGCCCAGAATGATCGTAATGCCGAAGTAGACGACCACCGGACTCCAATTGACCGGCAGCGCCGCCGATAGCGCCATCCAGAGCGGCAGCTCCGGCAGCGATTTCAGGATCTCGATGGTGCGCTGGGTCAAATTGTCGAACCAGCCGCCGTAGTAACCGGCGAAGCCGCCAATCGTGATGCCGAGGAGAAAACTGATGGCGATGCCGATGAGGCCGACGGTCAAGGAGATGCGTGCGCCGTAGACGAGGCGCGAGAGAAGATCGCGCCCGAGCCGGTCGGTGCCGAAGAGGAAGAAGGTGGAGCCCTCGGGTGGGCAAACGAAGTGGAACCGGCCCTCGACCAAGCCCCAGAATTCGTAACTCTCGCCGAGGCAGAGAAAGCGCAACCGCTGCGGCTTCGACGTGTCGGGAGCGTACTCCCGCTGCAATGTCGTCATGTTGAGCTTGGAGGCGTAGGGGTAGACAAAGGGCCCAACAAGTACGCCTTCGTGAAACAGATGGACGGACTGCGAGGGCGCATAGAGGAAGTCCCGGTGCCGCGTCGAAAGCTCGTAGGGCGCCAATGCCTCGACGAAGAACACCGAAAAGTAGCTCAGCAGCAGAATGACGGCCGACACCACCGCCAGCTTGTGACGGCGGAACTTCCACCACATGAGCTGCCACTGCGAGGCGAGGTAGTAGCGCTCCTGCGCATCGGTGAAGGTCTGGATCTCTGCCGGATTGAACGGTTTCTGCGAGACGAAATGCGCTAGCGGCTCACTCATCGCTTGATGCCGCCCTCGAGCCGGATGCGGGGATCGAGCAAGGCCAGCGCCACATCGGAGACGAACATGCCGACGACGGTCAGGACCGCGAGGAACATCAGGAAGGAGCCGGCGAGATACATGTCCTGGCTGCGCAACGAGTTCAAGCAACATCGGCCCCGTGGTCGGCAGGCTCATCACGGCCGAGACGATGACGGAACCCGAGACAATCTGCGGCAGCAGGCTGCCGATGTCCGAGATGAAAGGGTTCAACGACATGCGGAGCGGATACTTGATGAGCAGCCTCCCCTCGCTCAGCCCCTTCGCCCGGCCGGTCGTCACATACTGCTTCTGCAACTCATCGAGCAGGTTGGCGCGAAGCCGCCGGATCATGCCGGCCGTGCCCGAGAGACCGATCACGAGCACCGGCACCCAGAGATGCTCGAGGATCGAGAGCATCTTGCCCATGCTCCAGGGCTGGTCGACATACTCGGGCGCCATCAGGCCGCCGATCGAGGTGCCGAACCAGACATTGGCGAGGTAGAGCAGGATCAGCGCCAGCAGGAAGTTCGGCGTGGCGATGCCGAGGAAGCCGAGGAAGGTGATGCCGTAGTCGCTGACACTGTATTTGTGGGTCGCCGAATACACGCCGATCGGGAACGCCACTATATATATAAAGAGTACGGTCGCGAAATTGAGGATCATCGTCAGCCACATCCGGTCACCGACGACGGTCGCAACCGGCTTGTCGAACTCGAAGGAGTAGCCGAGGTCACCCTGGACGAGGCCAGCGACCCAATAGACGTATTGCAACACCACCGGCTTATCGAGGCCGTACTGCTTACGGAGGTATTCGATCTTCTTCGGATCGACGTTCTCGCCTTGGGCCTGCAAGTCGGCGATATAGGTCGTGAGGTAGTCGCCTTCCGGCAGCTGGATGATGGCGAAGACGAGCGCGCTGATCACGAGCAGCGTCACCACCATGGTCGCCAGACGTTTGGTGAGGAAGGCGAGCATAGGTGGGTTCGCGAGCTCCTGTTGCGACCTACTTCGCGATCCAGAACGTGTCGGGCCGGTAGATGCCGAAGAAGGCGCCAGGGTCCCAGTTATAGAGGCCTTCCTTGGGAACGTTCTTCAACTTATTGGAAACGACTACCGGCTGAGGCACGGCCGCGACGACGCCGATCGACAAGACATTGTCTGCCTGGGTCTGCAGCATCTTGTGCCAGATCGCCTCGCGGGCAGCCGTATCGGAGGTCTTTAGCCAGGCCTGATAGTCGTCGACGAGCCCTTTCGCGACCGGATCGTCGATGGCTTCGCCTCCCTTGCCGTTGGTCATGGTGTGAAGTCCCCAGAGCGGCCAGTTTTGCTGGTCGTCGCGGGTCGGTGCCAGCTCGAAGGGCGGGAAGTCGGGCGTCGGCACGCCGTTCTCGAGGCCTGTCCATGTCGACATCAGCAGCTCGCCGGACGTCGCGCGACTGCGCAGCACCTCGCGCGTCGAGACGTTCGTCAGCAGCTTGATGCCGATCTTCTGCCAGCTGTCGCGGATGAGGACGAGCACATCCGTCTCGTTCGTGTCCTCGCCCGCCGTCTCGACGACGATCTCGGCGAGGCGCCCATCGGAGAGCTTGCGAATGCCCTCGCCGTCTCGCTCGGTGAGCCCCATTTCGTCGAGGAGGGCATTGGCTTGGTCGATGTTGAAATCGGCCCAGAGTGTCTGGTACTCGGGCTTGAAGAGCGGACTATCCGGGAGCACGGTATTGTTCGCAGGCACGCCCAAGCCGAAGAACACGACCTGGTTGATCTCGCCGCGGTCGATGCCGAGGGAGAGTGCGCGGCGGAAGCGAACGTCGCGAACGGCTGCCCGCCAGACCGGATCCTTAACGTTGAGATTGGGGAAGAGCACCAGCTGCGAGCCGCGGCCCGATTTCCAGAGATTGACCGTGTAGCCGTTCCGCTCTTCGGCGGCCTTGAGGACCGGGTAGTTCTTCAGCTCGAGGTTGCGAGCTTGCAGCATCGACTCTCCGGCGCCAACCTTGGCCGGGATGAGATCGGCATTGGCGACGTTGGCGACGATCTGGTCGGCATAGGGGAGTTGATTGCCTGCTGCATCGACGCGATGGAAGAACGGATTGCGCTTGAACACGTAGCGCTCGGAGGGGCTTTCCGTCGTGTTCACCCAGGGATCAAGCGTCGGCATGGCCGGCAGGTCGTTGGCATATTGCTTGTCCATCTTGAAGTGGAGCGCGCGCCAGTTCCGCGCCTCGATCTTCGCCGCCAATTCCTCGAGTTTCTTCTCGTCGGTGTATTTGGCGTGGAACTGCTTCATGTAGTGGGCCGGCCGGTAGAGGTAGAGCGGCTGGGCGCCGGCGAGCTGGACGAGGAAGTTGGGATTGGGTTCCTCCCAGGTGTAGCGGATGGTCAGCTCGTCCACCGCCTCGAACTTCGGCAGCTTGCCGTTGACGAGCAGCTCGTCCGGCGGCCCGTCCTCCGAAATGACGGGATCGAGGACCATGTCCTCCCAGAAGTAGAGGAAGTCGGCAGCCGTGAAGGGTTGGCCGTCGGACCATTTGTGGCCCTTGCGGAGCTTGAAGGTGAACTCGCGCCCCTCCTTGACGCCGAAGGTCTCAGCGATATCTGGCACGATGTTGAAGTTCTTGTCGTAGCCGACGAGGCGCGCATAGCCATAGACGACGAGCATGCGGATGTCCTTGGCGCGGCCAAGAAGCATGTCGATTGATCCGCCGGATTGGCCAGGGCTCAGACCTTCGCCCTCGAGTGGCACGGTGAGCGGCGTTTCCGGCACGCGGCTCTCGACCGGCGGCAGCTTGCCGGCTTTCACCTCCTCGGCGAGCGAGGGAGTCTCGACCATCGCGGCAGTGGCCGGCATGGGTGCGAGTAGTGCAACGGCCCCGATGGCGGCGGCGATCAAGTGGCAGCGACGGAACAGCTCTTTTGTCATGTTAGGCAACCTGCGCTGGGGTTGGACGTTCCATGGCGCGGACGAGATGGCCCGCTCCGAGATCGATGAGTTGAGGTTCAGCACCGCCGTCGGCGCCGAAGGGGGCCGGCCAATGCTTCGGCTCGGTCATGAGGCCCTGGCCGATAGCGGCGAAGTCAAGGGGATGGTCGAGGTCGGGATGCGGTACGGAGGCGAGCAGTGCGCGCGTGTAGGGATGTCGCGGCGCGCGGAACAGCTGCTCGCGCTTCGCCACCTCGACGAGCTTGCCGCGGCACATGACGGCGACGCGGTCGGCGATGTAGTTCACCACCGCCAGATCGTGCGAGATGAACAGGAGCGTCAGGCCGAGCTCCTGCTGCAAGTCCTTCAGCAAATTGAGGACTTGCGCGCGCGTCGAGACATCGAGCGCCGAGACTGGCTCGTCGCAGAGCACCAACTCCGGCTCGAGCATGAGGGCGCGGCCGATGCCAATGCGCTGGCGTTGGCCACCGGAGAAAGAGTGCGGATAACGGTTGAGGAAGCGCGGATCGATGCCGACGCGGCGCATGAGATCGGCTGCCCGCTCGCGGCGCGAAGCCTTGTCGCCGATGCCGTGCACGGCGAGCGGCTCGGTCAAGAGATCGCCGACCGTCATGCGCGGATTGAGCGAGCCGAACGGGTCCTGGAAGATGTATTGGATGCGTCGGCGAAAGGGCTTGAGATCGCTTTCGTCGAGCTTGGTCAGATCGACGGTATTGCCACCCTCGTCGAAGAGAATGCGGCCCTCATCGGCCGAGATCGCTGACATGATCATCTTGGCGAGCGTGGTCTTGCCGCAGCCGGATTCGCCAACCAGCGCCAGGCACTCGCCGCGATGGACGTCGAAACTTACGCGATCGACCGCCGTCACCTGCACCGCCGTCTTGCTCGAAAAGCTGAATTCGTCATTGCGGATCGTGTAGCGTTTGACGACCCGATCGACCTGAAGCAGCGGCCCGGTTTCCTTCGGCCGCTCGCGCCGTTCGAGGCGGGCAAGCGGCTGATCCGTGATAGCGTTTTGCTCGACGAGCGGCTTCAGGCGCTCGGACGGGTCGCCATCAATGCGCGGGACGGCGCGCATCAGCGCCTTGAGGTAGGGATGGCGCGGGTCGGTGAAGAGGTCTTTCGCCGTGCCGCTCTCCATGACCTCCCCGCGATACATGACGACCACCTCCTCGGCGACATTGGCGACGACGCCCATGTCATGAGTGATCATCAGCACCGACATGTCCATCTCGTGCTGGATATCGCGAATGAGCGCGAGGATCTGCGCCTGCACCGTCACGTCGAGCGCCGTCGTCGGCTCGTCGGCAATGAGTAGCGCCGGCCGGCAGACGAGGGCCATGGCGATCATGGCGCGCTGACGAAGGCCGCCGGATAACTCAAAGGGATAACTCTTGAGCGCGCGCTCGGGATTGGGGAAGCGTACGAGCTTCAGCATCTCGAGCGTGCGGCTTTCGGTCTGCGCCGCCGTCAAGTTCTCGTGGATTCGCACGGCTTCGCCGACCTGGTCGCCAATGGTGTGCAGCGGCGACATCGAGGTCATCGGTTCCTGGAAGATCATGGAGATGCGGCCGCCGCGAATGGCGCGAAACTCACGACCACGGATATCGAGCTTTGCGAGGTTGGTCTCGCTGCCACCGTTTCGCGGGTCGCGAAACAGGATCGAGCCACTCGTGATGGACGCGGAGCGCGGCAAGATCCCCATGATGGCCTGGGCGGAGACCGACTTGCCCGAGCCAGACTCGCCGACGAGTGCCACAGAAGATTTCGGCCGGACACGAAACGAAAGGTCGCGTAGGGCGTGGATCGGTCCCGCCGGTGTCGCGAATTCGATCGACAGGTTGTTGACGTCGAGGATATTGGCCATGCCGCTACCTGGTCGTCCGGGCGGCCGGCAGGCCAAAGGCCACGTGAGGGTCGAGCCAGCGCGCGACGGACGATTGGCTCATATGAGCAAAAAACGTATCGAGGAAGCTCCACGACGCGGCATCGTGAACGAGATGGTGCGTCAAGAACCCGGTCGGCTCGGCCGCGTCGGCCGCTCCCGTTCGCCGGGCCCTCAGATGGCCGATGATGTCATCCAAGACGCGCCCCACGCCAGTAAAGCCCCTGGTCGTCTTCCAGGCTATGATATCAGCATGGCAATTCGTCTGTGTGAAGCCCGGAAGGGGTTGGGCAAGGGCCCGCGGGCCGAAGGTCGAAACACCCCGGTGACCGAGTGAGGCGATGCCCGGGAACATCCGCGCGTCGATCCGGTTCCAGGGCGGCACGAACACCGGCACGAGATGCGGGAAGCCGGCGAGGAGCTGGAGGCCATCGCGCATGTCGACGACATTCTCGGAGAGGGTGCGGCCGTGCGGGAACTCGCAAGCCCGGTCGCCCGGCTTGGCATTGTTCTTGTGCCGGAGCCCGTGCTGGGCGACGAAGACGAGGGGTGATCCCTCGACCCGGCGGCGCAAGGCCTCGGTCGACGGCTCGGGAATGACGGCGAGCATGAGGGGAGCAGCAAACCGCTCGGCAATGCCGATCATGCGCTCCAGCGCCGGCGTCGGGGCAACCGCATCGTCGTCGCGCCACCAGAAGGTGGCGGTCAGGCCAGCCTTGGCCCAAAGGTCGAGTTCGTGATCGAGATCGTGCCAGGCATCCATCGTCATCCTCGTCTCCGGGCGATCATAGCGAGGATCAGGCGCGCAGTCGTTTCGACACCTGAAAGATCGATACCGCCGGATTCGGCCGGTGGTGGAGCGGCAAGGGCAGCGTCGACGGCCCGAGCCAAGGTCTCAGGCGACAGTGCGCGTTCGTCGAGGACGCGGACAAGACGGCGCTCCTCGAAGACACGGGCACGGAACATCTGTTCGCTTTCACTGCCGGCGGCGAAGGGGACGAGGATGTTGCGGCAGCGGGCTTCGAGGATGTCCATCAGCGTATTGTAGCCGGCTTGCGAGACGGAGAGAGCGGCGCGTCTCAGCAGCTCCGGAAAGTCCGGCCGGGCTCGCTCGACAATGAGGCCGTTCGGTGCCTCAGCGCGCAGCGCCTGGAAATCGGCCTCGGCGAGATTGGCACCCGCGAGCAGTCGCCAGAGCCGCCCGCCGCCCGAGCTGAGGCGCTTTGCCCCGATGGCCGCGCGGAGCAACTCCAGACCGACGGCGCCGCCGCCAATCGAGACGACGATCTCATTATGGCCGCCAGCGGTATCGCCCGATGATGATGTACGCGGTCGCCGGTCGACGACATAACCCGTGTAGGCGATCCGATCCGCGATCTCGATGGCGCGCGGAAAGGTCAGCTCCAATCCCAGCACCGTGGGATCGCCATGAACGAAAACCTTGTCGAACGACTTCAGGACGATCGCGGTCGCTTTCGCGCTCTTTTTCCCTTCACCCTTCTCGACGAGCACATCGCGCAGCGAACAGAGAACACGCGCGTTATCGGCCTTGGCCGCTGCAATCAGCGGCTCGAGTTCGACGCCGAATTTCTGGCGGCCGAAGGGATAGTGTTCGATGAGGAGTGCATCGGGCTTGCGGACGGCAAAGAGATCGAGGAGGAGATCACGACGCCGCTCGAAGAAGCCCGCATCGACAGGGCGACCGGTGCTGTCGAGCAATGTTTTGAAGCTCGTATCGGCGGCGCGGACCCAGGGCAGCTGCACCACCTCCGCGCCGCCGAAATTCGCATTCGGCACTGGTTCTCCGCCCATGACGACGGTGGCATCGAGACCTGCGGCCGTCATGCCGCGGGTCAGGGAGGCGGCGCGTGCCACATGACCGACGCCGAGCAGATGCTGCACATGAAAGAGCACACGGCTCATCTTGTCCTCCGCGCGGCTGAGGCGACGAGTGCGGCAAAGCGCGGGCCTGCCGTGGTGAGGTCGTGGTTCTCGGCGGCATTGCGGGCGGCCGCAATACGCATCGATTGAAGACGCCCACGATCGCCCAGAAGCGTGTCGATGGCGCGCGCGAAAGAAGCGGCATGACCATATGCCGGGAGCAGCCCCGTCTCACCGTCTCGGATCAGGCTGGCTACGCCCTCGCGATTCGCGCCGATGACCGGCGTACCGGCGGCCTGCGCCTCGAGAAAACACATGCCGAGCGCCTCTTTGATCGCCGGCCACACCAGTAGATCGGCGCCGGCATAGAGGGCCGGCAATCTCTCATAAGGCACGCGGCCGAGGAAGGTCACGCGGTCCTGGAACGGCGCGAAGGCTACTTGCGCCTCGCCGATCAGCGCGCCATCGCCCGCGATGGCGAGGTGCCAATCGCTGCTATCAACACGCTTCAAGGCGTCCGCCAGCAGGCGATAGGAATCGAGCTTGTCCTTCGACCGCACCATGCCGACGGCGAGGAGGAGCAGTGAGTCCGGCGATGATTTGGTGGCAGCAAGCAATGCACGGCGATGCGCGTCGTGCTCGGCGGCGGCAGCGCGATAGGCCGATCCATCAATAAAAACCGGCGTTTCCCGGTAGTGTGCCCCGGACGTCAGTTGCGGCAGCACACCGGCGCGATCCCTCGGATTGATGCCGACGACGAGATCGGCACGGGCCAGCGCGTGGAGCACGCCCATGTGGCCCGACGCCCACGCGCCTCCCTCTCCACTGGGTGTGACCGAAGCTTCCACCACGACGAAGGGAATGTCGAACTCGCGCGTGACGAGCGGCCCCAGATGATCAGGCGCCTTGTGATAGAGGTGATAGGTGAGCCAGAGGTCTGGGGGGGTTCTTGCGTGTCTTTTGATGAAGCGCGCCGCGAGGCGACCGCTGAGATCGGCGAGGCGAGCCTGCCGCTCTGCGCTCCCCTCACGATCGAACGACCGGAACCGGCTGGCGAGCGTCACCTCATGACCGGCCATCTCGAGTGCCCGCATCAGCATCCGCCCGATCAGCCGGTCGCCCGACGGCGTCGGGCTGTCAGGCGGATTGAGCGGTGCGTAAATGGCGATGCGCATCGGGTCCGAAGTCCTATTCAATCGACTGCATGAGCTTCTGCGCCAGTTTCCCAATCGCCCGCTCATGGTCGAAAACAGCGCGGATCCGGCTCGCGCCGGCGCCCGCCAGTCTACGACGCAGCGCCGGATCGCGGATCAGTTTCTCGATTGCGGCTGCCAGCGCGTTCGGATCGTCCGGTTCCACCAACACTCCGGTCTCGCCATCTATGATCAGTTCCGGAATGGCCGAGACGCGCGTCGCGACGCAGGCCACTTCCTGGCTTTGCGCTTCCATCAGCACGTTCGGCAAGCCGTCGCGATCGCCATCCCCAGCGACGCGGCTCGCCAGCGCGAAGATATCGGCCTGCCGGCAGAGCGCCAGCACCTCATCTTGCGATCGGGCGCCGAGCCAAGCGATGCGATCAGAGATTCCGAACTCGGCCGCCAAAGCTTGCAGCCGATCGCGCTCCACGCCACCACCCACATGCGTGAAGCGCCAGGCAAGCCCCGGTGAAAGCATCGCCAGAGCCCGCAGCAGCGTATCGAAGCCCTTCTTCGGAACGGCGCGTCCGACTGAAAGCACTTGAACGGGCGCATGGCTTGGCGTCTGCGGCCGTGGCGCAGGCTCGGCAAATCGCGTCAAGTCCAGCCCGTGATAGAGCAACGCGATCTTGTTCCGCGCGGCCGGCGCTATGCCGGCGAGATGTTCAACATTCGCCGCCGTGCAGGTCACCATCCAATCGAGGCTGGCGAGCTTCTCGGAAAGCTCCCATTCAGGCGTCGTGTAAATGTCCTTGGCATGCGCGGAAGCACTCCAGCTCAAGCCGCGCATCATCGCGGCGTAGCGCGTGACCGAGCCGGGTGTGTGCAGGAAATGCACGTAGATATGGCGTGTCGTCTCCGGCAGTTCGGCGGCGAGCACGAGGGCTTGGCCGAAGCGGCGCATGCGATTTGCGGTCCGGTCGCGAGCGAAGTCCCGTTGGAAAGCCGCATAAGCACGCGCATAGCCGGGCAGTCGACGGGCCACCCACCAGCTTCTCAGTACGCGCCGCGGACCATCCTTCAGATACTCCGGCAGATAGTGCACAGGCGCCGTGATCTCGTCGTGAACCGCATGCCGCTTCGTGTCGGTCGGATGTCGAAGCGACCAGATCGCAAAATCGAGGCCGCGCTTCTGCAGGCTGAGCAGCTCTTGCGCGATGAAGGTTTCCGACAGGCGCGGGTAGCCCTTCACGACGACTGCGAGCCGCGGCGCTCCCTCAGACGTCATTCAGCGCCAGCGCTCGCTTGGCGGGGCGCGGCTGCTCTTTCCCGAGCAGGGAATCGACCATGCCGTTGATGGTCTCGAAGCCGCCGAGCAGGCCCGGCATCCGAACCGCCGACGGCCGCGGCTGACCGGGCAGCGCCCGGATCACTTGTGCCATGCGCGCCGGATGGCGGTTGCCGTCGTCCTCGAGCATGCGAACGAGGCCCAGCTCCTGCATCCGCTCAGCCCTGATCTTCTGTTCGAGCCGCGGCCTTGTCCGCGGCACGATGACGGCCGGCTTGTCGTAGGAGAGGATCTCGCAAAACGTATTGTAGCCGCCCATGGCGACGACGCCGAGCGAGCGGCGCATATGCTTGTCGAGGTTGGCGACGAAGGTGGTGACCTGCACCTTCGGCAAGCGCTCGGCGCGGGTCTTGAAGCGGGCCTGCAAATCCGCGGGCATGAAGGGTCCTAGCACCACATAGGCCCGATGCGGCAGCGAGCGATCATGCTCGTAGGCGCTCAGAACCCAATCGATCAACTCCGCGCCATCTCCCCCGCCACCCGTCGTGACGAGAATGAACGGCTCCTCGCCGGGGAGGGGCGTTGGCGTCGTATCCTCGCCGGGCTTCGCCGAACCGCGGCGCAGATAGCCTGTATAGGTGATCTTGTCGCGTACCGCGTTGACCACCTCGATGCCGGCGAGCGGATCGTAGATCTGCTGGCGACCGTAGATCCAGATGTCGTCGTAGAGATCGGTCAAGGCCGGGATGACCTCCTTCCGGTCCCACTCGAATTTGAGGTAGTCCGGGTCGTCCATGACATCGCGCAGGCCGAGCACCAGCCGCGTGCCCTTCGATTTAAGCACGCGCAGCGTGTTCTCGACCTCGCCTCTGAGCCCCAGCGGCTCCTTGTCGACCAGGAACATGTGCGGGCGAAAGGTCTCGGCGGCGCAACGGATAAGGCTCTCGCGCATGGCGATGGCGTCTTCGATGGAGACGTCGAGACCGCGCGCGGTATAGCTGCCGTTCTTGAGCTTCACGACGCCGGGAAAGCGGATGAAGTCGACGCGCGGGCTGAATGCGTAAGAGCCGATCAGCGGCAGTCCAGATAGAATGAGGACCGAAATGTCACTGCGATGGTCGACGATCGAATGCGCGATCGCCCGGCACCGGCTCAGATGCCCGAGGCCAAAGGAATCATGGCTGTAGATGAGCAGCCTGAGGCTTCCCTCACCGGATGCAATCATGGCGCCCTCTTCGGAATCTCTGCCATGCCAAGCCCCAGCCGCCCCCCGGCGGCTACCCCTAGTGTGGTGTCTCGCAATTGCCGACCATTGTCGCGGCTAGGCTCTGCGTCGGCAATTGCGAGATGAACACCACTCCAAGCCTTTGAGTCGTCTCGTGTCCCTTAGTCTCCGCATTGCCGATCGGCGGTCGCGGCAATGGTGTCGGCAATTCGCAGACGGGACACGAGACTAGTTCAAAACCAATTTTCCGTTCTGGTCCAGGCCCTTGTTCTTCTTGAAGTCGACTTTCAACCCCAAATTCTCGGCGTTCGAGTAGGAGCAGCCCTTGCAGATATCGAAGCTTTTGAGGAACCCCTTCCGTCGCGCCTCGAGTGCCGGCTTGGCGAGATAGGCCTTCTTGAAGCCAACCTCGGCAATGTTGGGCAGTTGCACCATCTGGTCGTAATCTATACAGCAAAGACCAAGATCGCCATTCCAGAACACCACCGTTTGATAGAGCGGCGTCGTACAGGTGGCCCGGCCGAGATCGGTCGGATGCCGCTTGAACTCGTCGCGGGTCGGAAGGAATCTGGTCGCCACTTCCTTCTCTTCTTCCGTCGTGTAGGAGCCGATGGAGAAGGTTTTGTAGCGGATGCGATCGAAGCCGGCCTCGCGCGCCCATTGGGTCATCTCGTCGACCTGACTCTCGGAATAGGCGGTGAGGAGAGTCTGGAGAACGGTGATCGGATTCTTGGCGCCGAGCCGCATCTTCACTTTCAGGAAGCGCTCGATGTTCTCCTTCACCTCGTCGAAATCCGAGTTGACGCGGTAGGCCTCCTGCGCCTCCTTCGAGAAACCATCCATGCACAAATTGATGCGCGACAGCCCCGCGGTGATGAGCTTCTCGCACATGTCGTCGTCGAGCTTGGTGGCGTTCGTCGAGATGAAGGTCTCGTGGCCATGCCGTGTCGAGTAGGCGACCATCTCCGGCAGCACCGGGTTCATGGTCGGCTCGCCCGAGAAGTTGAAGTAAATCGCGGGTTTCTCGGCGTCGTCCTTGAAGTCGTCGATGATGAGCTTGAAGACGTCCATCTTCATGAGGCCGCGACGGCGCGTCATGGCGATGGTGACGGGGCAAACCGGGCAGCGGAGATTGCAGACATTCGTCACGTCGATGACGATGATGGTCGGCATCTTCGCGAAATAGGAAAGCGGCAGCAGCTTAGCGAACTCGCGCTTGGCGCGGTCCAAAAGAGGTACGTGGCTGCCGTTGGTCATGCGGGGTCTCGTCTCTTGCGCGGATTGTGAGGGGACGTCGCGGCGGCTGTTGCGACCTCGCTCGCTTGGGCCCTTGCCTTAGATGGCGTCTCTCGCCCGGATTCCAACCGCACCTGCGTCAAGTCTCCGTGAGGATGCCCAAAGTCCGGCGCGACGCAATGCGTCCACTAAACCGGTTTTCTGACGGGGTGCAAGCGGCTAACCAGCTGGCTGGTATTGTATCGTGGATTGTAACGCGGGCTGGTCCGCCGTCGCCTTCCGACCCGTCTCGCCGATGCCATCGCCGCAGGCGCATGGCGAAGGGGGATGGAGCGGGCGAAGGGAATCGAACCCTCGTATGCAGCTTGGGAAGCTGCCGTTCTGCCATTGAACTACGCCCGCATGTCAGGTCACGTCGACTGCAACCTTTTGATTTTCCTCAGTTCCACTGGTATATCTTAAACACTTCACACCACTTCGGGCACGCTCATTTTCAGTCAACGTCCCGGATCGCAGATTGGGACGAGGGACTGCCCGCGTTTGGTGTCCGCGCCGGAAGGACTGCGAAAGACCTTCATAGTCATAGTGAAACCAGGTGAGCGGATCAAGCTCGGGAACTAGTACCCGCTATCTCACTTGACTGAGTCACGTTTGCACTATCGCGATGCCGCGCGCCGTGATTTAACATGGCATGATTTCAGCGGCACAGAAAGTCCGGTTGCGGCGTGGCGATCGCGCGATCCTGGAGGCGCGGGTTCGGGCGTCGACGACCGAGCAGCGGCATGTTTTGCGGGCGCGCATTGTGTTGGCGGCGGCTGCCGGGCACACGACGCGGCAGATTGGCCGCGATCTCGATACGACGCCGACCACGGTCGAGCCTTTGGCGCATCCGCTACGCGCAGGAAGGTCTTGATGGGCGCTGGAAGATCGCGACCGCGGCGGACCGCCGGCGCTTTACGGCGAGGCGACCGATGCGGCCATTCGCAAGGTCCTCGATGCTCCGCCACCGAAGGGTTTCGCGCGCTGGAGCGGACCGTTGATCGCGGACGCGCTGGGCAATGTTGATGTGCAATACGTGTGGCGATCGCTGCGCAAGCAGAAGATCGATCTGGCGGGGCGCAAGAGCTGGTGCGAGAGCAACGATCCGGACTTTGCCGCCAAGGCCGCCGACGTGGTTGGGCTCTATCTGGCGCCTCCCAAGAACGCGGTTGTTCTCTGCGTCGATGAAAAGCCGTCGATCCAGGCGCTGGAACGGGCGCAAGGCTACTTGAAGCTGCCCAACGGCCGTACGTTGACGGGCCACAGCCACGACTACAAGCGGCATGGTACAACAACGTTGTTCGCGGCCTTCGAAGTGGCCACCGGCAAGGTCAAGGCCAAGCACGAGAAGCGCAGGCGCCGAAAGGAGTTCTTGGCCTTCATGGACGAGATCGTCGCAGCCTATCCGAAGAAACGCCTCGAGGTGATCCTCGACAATTTGAACACCCACAAGAAGAACGAGGGATGGCTCGCGCAACATCCGCTCGTAACCTTCCACCACACGCCGACGCACGCATCCTGGCTCAACCAAGTCGAGGGATGGTTCTCGATCCTGCAAGGCCAGTCGCTGGCCGATGCCTCGTTCACCTCCATCGAGCAGCTCAAGGAGCACATCAATGCCTTCATCCAAACCTACAACGACGACGCCGAGCCGTTCGTCTGGACGAAGTCGAAAGTTCACCAACGCCGTGTCAGAGGTCGCCGTCTTAGGGACTTGTAGATTCCGGGTACTAGAGCACTTTCCGACCAAGTGGAAACCGGTTGGTCGAAAGAAAGTGCTCAAAACCAACAACCTAGCAGGCTGTTGAAATTCTCGACGACTCCGCTCCAGGTGAGAACGAAAACGCCGTCTGTGATCGAGCTGAGCGTACCCGAACACGTCGGTCGAGATTCTGCTCGACATAGGAGAGCATCAAATTCCCTCGAAATTTGCATTTCAACAGCCTGCTAGAGCGCCGATCTGATTCAATCAGATCGAATAGCGCTCTGGCGCCTCCACCAGCGCGACCTGCCCATCGCCCCTAAGCAGCGCGCGTTGCACTTTGACCGACTCAACTGGCCGCCACATGCAGCGGCGGCCGGCGATCCTTCCAGGGCATCGCCACTTCGAGTTCGGCGCCGAGCCCGATCAGCACGTGGTCTTCGGCAGGACGAGCGGCGATCTGCACGCCGATCGGGAGGCCGTTCCGGTGCATGCCGAGCGGCAGCGAGATCGCCGGCTGTCCCGTCACGTTGTAGACCGACATGTATTGGCCGAGCTGCTCCTCCCGCGTGATGAAGTCGCGCGGGGCCAAGTCGACGTTCATGTGATAGAGGCCGAGTTTGGGCGGCGGCAGCACGCAGGTCGGCGTCACCCAGGCATCGTACTCCCGGAAGAACGGCCCGATCGTCCGGCGGAAGGTGTTGAAGTAAGCGACGGCGTCGAGATAGGCGGTGTCGGGGACTTCGCGCGCATACTCGTAGAATTTCAGCGTCGCGGCCTCGACCGTATCGGGTCCGACGGTGCGGCCGAGCTTTTTCGCGTAGCCATCGAGCCGCCGGTCGAAGGCGTAGAACCAGGAGGCCATCAGGTGCTTGTCGAGCGTCGGTAAATCAATCGGCGGTGCGGCTTCCTCGACGTGGTGGCCGAGGTCAGCCAGCGCCTTCGCCGTCGCCTCGACCGCCGCGGCGATCTCGGGATCGACGGGCGATGAAAGCAAGGGCTTCGCCGACCAGGCGATGCGAATCGGCTTAATTGGCGCGTGGATGAGCGCTGCATAGCTTTTCACCGGCTTCGCCAGCACATAAGGATCGCCCGGCTGCGGAACGGCGAGGCAATCGAGCATCGCAGCAGTGTCGCGCATCGTCTTCGTCTGCACGAAATTCATGGCGAGGCCATAGCCCCACTCGTCATAGAGCGGGCCCGACGAAATGCGCCCGCGCGACGGCTTCAAGCCGATGCCACCGCACCAGGCGGCGGGACCCCGGATCGAGCCGCCGATGTCGGAGCCGTGCGCCAGCGGCACGATGCCGGCGGCAACGGCGGCCGCACCCCCACCTGTCGAGCCGTTCGCCGAATAGCCCTTCTTCCAGGGCGTGGACGTGTTGCCGTAGAGCAGGTTCTCCGACGAGCTCGCCATCGAGAACTCCGGCGTGTTCGTCCGGCCGAGAATGTTGACGCCCGCCGCCTTCAGCAGCGTCGCAAAATTGCTGTCGACCTCGCCCGTCATCCCTCGGCAGAGGCGGCTGCAGAACTCGGTCTTGCGGCCCTTCAAGTGCGGGCCGACATCCTTGATGAGGAAGGGTACGCCGCGGAAGGGGCCGGTGCCGAGATCGCTGCCATCCACGCCAACGCGATCCTCGTAGATCTCGATGACGGCGTTGATCTCGGGATTGATCGCATCGATGGCCTGACGGGCGGATTGCGAAAGCTCCCGCGGCGACACTTGCTTGCTGGCGACGAGGTCCGCGAGACCCAGTCCGTCGAAGGCAGCATACTCGGCGAACTTCATGATCTACCCCAACGGATGCAGACAAGCGTGCGCCCGGCCGTCGCCGATGTCGACCAAAGGCGGCGGGCTCGCGCGGCATTCGGGACTGGCCTTCGCGCAGCGCGGCGCGAAGGCGCAACCGGGCGGCGGGTTGAGCGTGCTCGGCAACTCACCCGTCACCGCTTTCAAACGCCCGCGATGGCTCGGATCGATCGAGGGCACGGAATCGAGCAAGGCCTGCGTGTAGGGATGCTTCGGCCGCGCAAAAACCTCGGCGACCGGCCCGGTCTCGACGACGCGGCCGAGATACATGATCAGCACCTTGTCGGCGACGCTCTCGACCGTGGCGAGGTTGTGCGAGATGAAGAGGTAGCTGAGGCCCAGCCGCTTCTGCAGATCCTGCAGCAGGTTCAGCACCTGCGCCTGCACGGAGACATCGAGGGCGGCAGTCGGCTCGTCGAGGATGAGTAGCTTGGGCTCCAGCGCGATGGCGCGCGCAATGGCGATGCGCTGGCGCTGGCCGCCGGAGAACTCGTGGGGATAGCGCTTCAGGTGCTCGGGCCCAAGTCCGACCTCGCTCATATGCCGGACGACGCGCTCGGTCAGCGCTTTGCCCGAGAGGCCGTAGGCCGTTATGAGCGGCTCGCCCACGATCTCGCGGATGTGCATCCTGGGATCGAGCGAGGAATAGGGATTCTGGAAGACGATCGAGAGTCGCTGCCGCCAGGCTTTATCACCGCCCGCCGCCAGATCGGCGCCTTCAAAGAGCACGCGCCCGCCATCGGGATCGATCAATCGCAAGAGGGAGAGCGCGACCGTCGTCTTGCCGCATCCGGATTCGCCGACGAGGGCGACGGTCTCGCCGCGCGCCACCTCGAAGCTCACGCCATCGACCGCCTTGACGATGCCATGGCGCGTCTTGAAGCGCTTCGACAATCCATCGACGGTCAGAAGTGCCGTCATGCGCGCGCTCCTGCCGCCTGGGCGGCGGAAACACCGATCGGGTGGTGGCATGCGACCGCCCGGCCGTTCGCGGCTACCGCGGAGGCAGGGGTGCTTTGGGAGCAGATCGATGTCACCGAAGGACAGCGCGGATGAAACGCGCAGCCGGGCGGCGGATTGGACATGTTGGGCACAGTGCCCGGAATTTGCGTCAGCGCGACGCGGCCGCGGCCGAGCATAGGTACGGCTTTCAAGAGGTTCGCCGTGTAGGGATGGGCTGGGGTGCCGAAGAGCTGATCGGTCGTCCCCTGCTCGACGATGCGGCCGGCATACATGACCGAAAGCCGGTCGCAGAGGCTGCCGACGACGCCGAGGTCGTGCGTGATGAAGAGGACCGTCAAGCCACGCTCGCGCGCCAGATCGCGGAGCAGCACGATCACCTGCGCCTGGATCGTGACGTCGAGCGCGGTGGTCGGTTCATCCGCAATGAGCAGCTCCGGCTCGCAAGCGAGCGCCATCGCGATCATGGCGCGCTGGAGCTGGCCGCCAGAAACCTGATGCGGATATTTCTGCAACGCCACTTTCGGATCGGCGATGCGGACGGCGTTGAGTGCGTCGAGTGCGGCGCGCTCGGCTACGCCGCGATCAATCTGGCGGACATTGGCTATGGCATCGACGAGCTGGCGGCCGATGGTGAAGAACGGGTTCAGGGCCTTGCCGGGGTTCTGGAAGATCATGGCGGCCTTCCTACCGCGCCGGCGCTGGTTCACCGCCTCCGGCGCGCCGACGATCTCCTCGCCACCGAGCAGGATGCTCCCCTTGACGCGGCCTGGCGGCGGCACGAGATCGAGCACGGCCAGCGCCGTCATCGACTTGCCGGAACCTGATTCGCCGACGAGGCCCATGACCTCGCCGCGCTCAACCGCGAGATTTACGCCACGCACCGCCTGCACGGTGCGCTCGAGACCCGGAAAGTCGATCGAGAGATTTTTGATCTCGAGGAGTGGTGCCGTCATACGGCGCCTACGACGACATGGACCACTTGTAGGAGCGACCGGCGATCGTCCCTCTTAATTTTTTTCCCAAGCCTCGAGAGCGGCGACCGCCGGTCGCCCCCACAGTTCTCGCGCATCCGTCCAGCCCCCCGCATCAGTGGCTCGATGTCTGTTTAGGGTCGAGAATATCGCGGATGCCGTCGCCGATGAGATTGACGGCGAGCACGGTGACGAAGATCGCAAGGCCCGGGAACATGGCCGTCCACCAGGCATCGATGAAGCGCTCGCGCGACTCCGCGGCCATCAGACCCCACTCCGGCGTCGGCGGTTGCGCCCCGATGCCGATGAAGCTGAGCGATGCACAGGCGAGTATCGCATAGCCGAAATCCATCGAGCCCTGAACAATGATGGGCGTCGTCGAGTTGGGCAGAGCGTGGCGGAGCATGATGCGGCCACTCGATACCCCCATCGAGCGCGCGGCCGAGATGTAGAGTTCGTTCTTCACCCGGATGACCGCGCCCCGGACGATACGCGAGTACCAGGGGAAGTAGGAGATGGCGAGCGCGATCATGGCATTGTAGATGCCGACGCCGAGCGCCGCCGTGATGGCGATCGGCAGCAGCAGTGGCGGGAAGGCGAGAAAAACATCCGACAACCGCATGAAGATCGTATCGACCTTGCCGCCGTAGTAGCCGGCGACGAGTCCGATCGGGACGCCGATGACGATCGACAACGTCGTAACGACGACGCCGACCATGAGCGAGACCCGGGCGCCGTAGAGCACCTGGCTGAAGATGTCCTGGCCGAGCTCGTTCGTGCCCATCAGGTGATCGGCGCTCGGGACCTTGAGCTTGTCGAGGAACATGATCTCGGTCGGATCGTAGGGTGCGATCCAGGGTGCCAGGATCGCCAGCAGCACGATGGTAATGAACATTACGCTGCCGATGACGAAAAGCACATTGTTGCGCGCGAAATGCGCAACCCGCATCCCGAACGTGACACGGCGTTCCGCTTGCACGGGCGTCTGCAGAGCTTCGACGGTCATGACGTCCTGAGCCTCGGATCGACGACGAAGTAGAGAAGATCGACAATGAGATTGATGACGAGATAGGCCGCGGCGATGAACAGCGTGACGCCGATGGCCGCCGGATAGTCGGATTGGATGATGGCGCGGACGACATAGCTGCCGATGCCCGGCCAGTCGAAAACATACTCGGCGACGATGGCGCCACCCAGCATGTAGCCATAGGTTAATCCGATCACCGTCAGGAGCGGGATCAGCGTCGCCTTGAGCGCATAGCGGAAATAGATTTGCCGGCGCGGCAGGCCATACGCGAAGTTGGTGCGGATGTACTCCTCGCTCAGCACCTCGACCATCAGATTGCGCGTCGTACGCGCGACGATGGGCAACAATGCGAGCGTCAGCGTCAGCATCGGCAAGACGAGGTGGGCCGCCGAGTCCCAGAATGCCACCCTATCGCCGGCGATCAGGGTGTCGACGAGATAAAGGCCGGTCACATGCGGGAACGGGTGATCGAGTAGCACGGTCGAGGTCATGCGCCCCTGCAGCGGCAGCCAGCCGAGATAGCCGTAGAACAACATCTGCAGCATCATGCCGAGCATGAAGGAGGGCAGCGCCACGCCCATGACGGAGAGCGATCGAACGACGTGATCGATGGGCTTGTTCGCCTTCACGGCGGAGAGCACGCCGATCGGGATTCCCAGTAATATGATCGCGAGCATGGCGAGTGTCGTCAGCTCGACGGTGGCCATCAGGCGGTCGCCGATATCCCGGAGCACCGGCTGGTTCGTCAGAAAGCTCTTGCCGAACTTACCTTGCGCCATCTCGCCGGCGAAGCGCGCGAATTGAATGATGAGCGGCTGGTCGAGACCGAGATCGCGCCTGACGGCCTCGATCTGCTCGGCCGTTGGCCGCCGCCCGAGGATCATCGCCTCGGGAGAGCCAGGCAAGATGCGCGTCAGAAAGAACGTGACCGTCAGCACGCCGATCAGCGTGCCGATCAGCAGGATGACCCGTTGAAGGATGTAACGTGTCATACTGTCACCTCGATACCGGAAGGGGCGGCCGTGCGGCCACCCCCTCCGGCGAGCCTGCTACTGCGTCTTCTTCAGGAAGCGGAAGAAGACCGTCTCATAGGCCGCGTCGGTGACGATGTTCTCGAGAACAGACCGATGAGCGATGACGCGCTTGGTGTCGGCGATGTTCACTTGGGCGCCGTCGTCGATGGCCTTCTGATAGGCCTTGCTCCAGGCCTCGGCGCTCTTGGTCTTGTCGACGGCCTCCATCGCCGTGCCCTCGTCGATCAATGCATCGACCGCGGGATCGGAGTAGTAGGCGAAGTTGAAGCTGACCTCGCCATCCTTCTGTGTCTTCAGCATGGCTGAGGGCTGGATCGTCGCGTAGTCGGGCCAGTTGCGGTAGGGATAGACGTTCGCAGAAGTCTCGAGCTTCTTCTGCTTGTCCCACATCACGCCCCAGTCGCCCTGGACGATCTCGACCTCGAGACCGGCCTTCTTGGCGTTGGACTGGAAGAGTAGCGCGACGTTCTTCAGCACGTCGACACCACCATAGGCAACCCAGGTGATCTTCCGCTGATCAGCCGGCACACCCAACTCCTCGATGAGCTTCTTGGCTTCCTCGATGTTGAACTTCGGAATGTTCATCTCCCGGATTCCGGGCATTGCCATCGGCGTTCCAGCCTTCGGAACCGAGGCAAGACCTGCATAGATCTGCGTCGCGATGGTCTCGTAATCGATCAGTCGAAGGATGGCCTGGCGGATCTTGAGATTGTCCGTCGGTGCCTTCTTGGTGTTGATCGGGCCCGCCAGATACTGCCAGGAATCGATCACAGCAACCTTGAGATTCGGATCCTGCTTCAGCGTGTCGAGCATGTCGAAGGGGATCGTGGCGAAGGTCATGTCGGCCTCGCCGGAGCGCAGCATCTGCAGTTGCGTCGAGATCTCGCTGACAATCCGGACGATGATCCGGTCGGCCTCGCCGCCGCTCCAGCCGCCCCAATAGTCCTTGTTCCTCTCGAGCACGATCTGCTGGTTGGGAACCCACTGCACGAGCCTATAGGGACCCGTGCCGTCGGCCAGACCCTTTTGAATTTCTTCAGAGCCTTTTGCGATCATCGAGGGAGAGGCAATCATGCACGCATAAGAGCCCGAGGAGATGAGATCGATCGGCAGCGGACGTTTCGTCGTGATCGTCAGCGTATACTCTTCGGGCGCCTCTACCGTCGCGCCTTCCCAGAGATAGTGCGGGCCCTTGCCGCCGGCGATGTAGTATTGCAGCGCGGCTGCAATCGACTTCGCGTTGACCGCCTCGCCGCTGTGATACTTGACGCCTTCGCGTATCTTGTAGGTCCACTTCAGGCCGTCGTCGCTGACCTTCCACTCGGTCGCCAACGCCGGCTCAAGCTTGCCCGTTGCCGTATTGTAACGAAGCAACGGGTCGTAAATGTTGTTCATGACGTAGGACTCGTGCCCGTAGGTCAGGCTCGTGTCCCAGTCCTTCACGTCGATACCGTCGACGACGGTGATCGTGCTCGTGTCGGCGAGCGATTGAGGCATCGGCAGAGCGAACACGCTCGCCGCGCCGAATAGCGCCGCCGCCGTCCATTTCGAGATCCGAAACATCCTTGGCTCCTTCCTCCGCGGCGAGCCCAAGTCTCGCCGCCTCGCCTTAATGGCGATAATTGCATTCTCGGCGGATCCGTCAGCCACGCCGTGGCTCAAGAGAGGTATGCCCACGGCGAATTGCATTCGGGACGGCCGCTGACCAGCGTATTTCAATCTCGACTGCCCTGCTAGGGCCCTTGGTGCGGTTTCGTGAGTGCGCCAGACTTTTGGGGCGTTGGTATTGAGTTCGTGGAGAGTGAGAAACATCCTGGCTCCGAGCATCAAGAAATCGGAAAGCCATGAATTCAATGCTCGTTCCCAGCCAGCATTTGGCCGAGCCCAATACACCCTCCGATAGGCAGGTCGAGTTCTCACGTGGCATTAACTCTTCCGGCAGCGGCCTCCTCAACCTCATCAATGACATCCTCGACCTCTCGAAGATCGAGGATGTCAAGGTTATGGTAGAGATGGCGGACATGCCCTTCGTGACCATCCGCGATGCCACTGATCGCAGTTTCCGGCATGTTGCTGAAGCCACATCGCCACCTTTCCATGCGCAGTTTGGCGACGGGCTGCCGCACTCCATGGAGAGCGACCCCAAGCAACAGCAGCAAAGCCTCAAGTCCCTGATCTCGAACGCCGTCAAGGTCACGTCCCGCGGCAACGTCGATGTCACGCATCACAGGTCGTGGCTTCAACCGCCACCGCCCTCAGAAGTGGCAGCCTTGGAAGCTGCCGTTCTGCCATTGAACTACGACCGCGGCCGATGAAGCCTAGTACCCGCCATCAGAAATGGCTGGTACTAGCTTTTTGGCTGAAGTACCCGATTCACGCGGCATTTTCGTGCCACCACGTGTGGCACTCAATTCTGCGATGGGGTACTAGCAAGGTCCCCTCTCGGATCAATCCGCCCGGAAATGCTTCGAGAGCTTCAATCCCTGGCCTTGGTAGTTCGACTTGATGCCCTGACCGTAGAGTTGGTCGGGGGTTTCCGTCAGGCGCTCGTAGACGAGGCGGCCGATCATCTGCCCGTGTTCCAGGATGAAGGGCACCTTGTGCGAGCGCACCTCCAGCACGGCCCGCGAACCCTTGCCGCCCGCCCCGGCATAACCAAAACCCGGATCGAAGAAGCCCGCATAGTGGACGCGGAACTCTCCGACCAGCGGATTGAACGGCACCATCTCGGCGGCATGCGTCGGCGGCACGGTCACGGCCTCCTTGGAGGCCAGGATGTAAAACTGGTCCGGGTCGAGTATCAGCCGGCCATTTTCGATCCTGGTGATGCGCTCCCAGTAGTCGTCGACGCGGCAGGCGCCCGGCTTGTCGACATCGACAAGGCCGGTGTGGCGTTTGGCGCGATAGCCTACGAGGCCATCGGCGCCGCCCGAAAGATCGACGGTCAGGCCGACGCCGCCGTCGATATCGGCTTCGCCCCCCGAAACGAGGCCGATCGTCTTGTGCAGCTCGAGCACCTCGGCATCGCTGGTGGGTGCGTCGCCCAGGCGAAAGCGGATTTGCGAGAGCCGGGAGCCGGTGCGCACGACGATCGGGAAGGTCTGCGGGCAGACCTCGGCGTAGAGCGGGCCACGGTAACCCGCGGGAACCTGGTCAAAGGCTCCGGCACCATCGGCGATGACGCGGGTGAATACGTCGAGCCGGCCGGTCGAGCTCTTCGGGTTTGTTGCCGCCGAAAGGTCCTTGCCGAGCGCGAGGCTTTCCAAGAGCGGCACGAGATAAACGCAGCCCGTTTCGAGCACCGCGCCGCTTGTAAGATCGATCCGGTGCAGTGCCAGATCCGCGAGCTTGGCCTCCACTTTGTTTCCGGGGCCTGGAAGGAAGCTCGCGCGGATGCGAATCGCCTCGCGGCCGAGGCGCAGGTCGAGACTTGCCGGCTGGATCTGACCTTCGGCGGGGGGCAGCGCGAGCGTGATCTCGCCCTTGTCGATGAGCGCGCGGATCTGCTTGGCCGGCAGGATGCCCTGGGGCGTCGACATAGCCGTGTCTTTTGCTTTCTTCATGCTGCCGACACGCCTAACCCAATCCCCCCTTGACGCCAATGCGTCCCTTCCGCTTAATCCCCATGCGGTCAGCGCACGTTCAGGCGAAGTGGATACCGGTTCGCCGTAGAACGTGCGCCAAGCCAATGACGCCGTGGTGATTTGGGCCGGCCGGCTTGCAGCCACGTAAAACAAATTGCTAAAGGGCCGTCGCACCCGCCTCGGTTTCGGCGCGACCGCCTTCGCCCGGCCGGGGTTTTCTTTTGGCGCTGTTGCGCCAACAAGGAGGGTGGCCATGAGCCGGTCCGACGACACTTTCCAGAAGGGGCTTCGCCCAGAAACGCTGCTGGTCCACGGCGGTGCGCTCCGCTCGCCCTTCGGCGAGACCTCGGAAGCGCTCTATCTGACGCAGGGGTTCGTCTACAACTCGGCTGAACAGGCGGAAGCGCGCTTCAAGAACGAAGACCCCGGCTACCAATACTCCCGCTTCGGCAACCCGACCGTCACCATGTTCGAGGAGCGCGTTCGCCTGCTCGAGGGCGCCGAAGCCGCCCGGGCAACGGCGACCGGCATGGCGGCCGTCAATGCCGCGCTGCTGTCGTATCTCAAGGCCGGCGACCATGTGGTCGCGGCGCGCGCGCTGTTCGGCTCCTGCCGCTACATCGTCGAGGATCTGTGTCCGCGCTTCGGTATCGCCTCGACACTCGTCGATGGCCGCAGCCCAGAGGCCTTCGCCGCCGCCATCCGGCCCAACACGCGTATGGTGTTTTTCGAGACGCCGACCAATCCAACTCTCGAGCTCGTGGACATCGCAGCCGTATCCGAAATCGCCCACAAACACGGCGCCCTCGTCGTGGTCGACAATGTCTTTGCGACTCCGATGCAGCAGAAACCGCTACAGCTCGGTGCCGACATTGTCGTCTATTCGGCCACCAAGCATATCGATGGCCAAGGCCGGTGCCTTGGTGGCGTCGTGCTGTCTTCGCAAGAGTTCGTCGACAAGCACCTGCAGGTGTTCATCCGCCAGACAGGCCCGTCGCTATCGCCGTTCAATGCCTGGGTGATGCTGAAGGGCCTGGAGACGCTGCCGATCCGTGTCGCGGCCTCAACAGCTTCGGCAGCGGCACTCGCCGACGGTCTCGCGAAACACCCACGCATCCGCCGCGTGCTCTATCCCGGCCGCCCCGATCATCCTCAGCACGCTTTGGTGAAGCGGCAGATGGCGGGCGGCAGCACGCTTGTCGCCTTCGAGGTCGACGGCGACAAGAAGGCGACCTTCCGCTTTTTGAATGCACTAAAGGTCATCAAGATTTCCAACAATCTCGGCGACGCCAAGAGCCTCGTCACCCATCCGGCAACCACCACGCACCAGCGCCTGACGCCAGAGGTACGCGCCGAGCTCGGCATCGGCGAGAGTCTGGTGCGCTTGTCCGTCGGCTTGGAGGCGAGCGAGGATCTGGCGGAAGACATGGAGCGGGCGCTCGGCGCGATCTAGAGTGCTTCCGGAAAAGTGCGAAGCGGTTTTCCGATAAGAAGCACGGCAAACCAAGGAGTTAGGGTGTTGGAGTGAATTAACGAAAAACGGAAACACCCTAAGCGCCGCTGCCTCAACCGAATCGCTGCCTGCTGGCCTCTATCGCGTCCTCGAAGGTTCTGATCCCCGTGTGCGGTGTCGAGACGAGCACGGCCATGTTGCCCGGCTTGTGCTCGTTCTTGAGCATCCGCATATGCGCCTTGGGGATCTGCTCCCAGGGGAAGACCTCGGACATGCAAGGGTCGATGCGGCGGTCGACGACGAGTTTGTTGGCTTGAGCTGCCTGCAGGAGGTTTGCGAAGTGCGAGCCCTGCACGCGCTTCTGGTGCATCCACAGATAGCGGGCGTCGAGCGTCAGATTGTAGCCCGTCGTGCCGGCGCAAATGACGACCATGCCGCCGCGCTTCACGACGAACAGCGATACCGGGATCGTCGCCTCGCCCGGATGCTCGAAGACGAAGTCGACATTGTTGCCCTTGCCGGTGATTTCCCAGATCGCCTTGCCGAAGCCACGGACCTCTTTCGCCCAGGCGTCGTACTCGGGCGTGCCGACCTTCGGCATCTGGCCCCAGCAGTTGAATTTCTTGCGGTTGATGACGCCCTTGGCGCCGAGCTGCATGACGAAATCGCGCTTGTCGTCCTCGCCGACGACGCCGATGGCGTTTGCGCCCGCCGTCGCGCAGAGCTGCACGGCGAAGGAGCCGAGGCCGCCCGACGCGCCCCAGACCAGCACGTTATGGCCGGGCCGCAGAATGTGAGGGCGATGGCCGAACAGCATGCGGTAGGCGGTGGCGAGCGTCAGCGTGTAGCAAGCGCTCTCTTCCCAGGTCAGATGCTTCGGCCGCTCCATGAGCTGGCGGTCCTGCACGCGGGCGAACTGGGCGAATGAGCCGTCCGGAGTTTCGTATCCCCAAATGCGCTGCGAGGGCGAGAACATCGGGTCGCCGCCGTTGCACTCTTCATCGTCCCCGTCGTCCTGGTTGCAGTGGATGACGACCTCATCGCCGACTTTCCAGCGCTTCACCTTGGAGCCGACCGCATAGACGATGCCGGCGGCGTCCGAGCCCGCGACGTGGAATGGGTTCTTGTGGACATCCTTGATGGGGGAGATGGGCGTGCCGAGCGCCGCCCAGACGCCGTTGTAGTTGACGCCGGCCGCCATCACGAGGATCAGCACGTCGTGGCTGTCGAGCTCCCAGGTCGGCACCACCTCGACCTGCATGGCGGTGTCTGGATTGCCGTGCCGCTCGGCCCGGATGGCCCAGGCGTACATCTTCTTCGGCACATGGCCGAGTGGAGGAATTTCGCCGATTTCGTACAGGTCCTTGCCGCGATCGCGGCTGCCGGCCGTGCTGACGGCTGCAAGCTTCGTCATGGTCGCCCCTTCATCCCCCGAATCACCCGACGCAGCGTAGCATTTCGCGCCCCAAAGCTATGCTGCGGTGCAACATCATGCAACGCCAGAAACGGTCCTTTGGCAAGCCGTTTTTTGCACTGCAAAAGTCGTATTTCACCAGAGTATCGAGAGTTATCTCGAATTTTACCGTCTCCGCACACGGACCGTTAGGCCTCGGCTGCTAAACTTTGCCATCAATCGTGCGGGAAAGGTCCGCCGGAACTGGCACGGAAGATGCGAGCAGTGGACAATTGCTCGCTTTGGTTGGAGGACGTGTCGTGGACAGCTTTTTGCTCAATCTGTTCGAGGTTGACCGGACCGGTTTCCAGGTCATTGCCGTGTTGTGCTCGGCCGGTGTCTTCCTCATGGCACAGACGACCGAGAAAACCGCCGCCTCGCTGTTGTTCTATCCCGTGCTCTTGCTGTGCGCGCTTGCCGTGCGCAGCGCCGCCATTCCTCTCGGCATCTATTGGGGCATGGAGGAAGGCGAGTTCATCGTCTTCAGCACCACGATTGGCATGTGCATCGGTTTGGGTCTGTTCGCGCTCTACTCGCGGGCCACCAGCACGGCGACCTGAGCCCGGTCGCAATACCGCTCATTGTGCGACGCAACAGATGCGTCTAAACCTCGGGAGGTCTTCGAATCCGGGGTTTTGACGCATGATCAAAGAGCAAACCGCCAGCCGCGCGACCGCGGACAAGCCCTGGCTGTTCCGCACCTACGCCGGTCATTCGACGGCAACGGCCTCGAACGCGTTGTTCCGGAAAAACCTCGGCAAGGGCCAGACCGGCCTCTCGATCGCCTTCGATCTGCCGACCCAGACCGGCTACGACAGCGACCATACGCTGGCCAGTGGCGAGGTAGGCAAAGTCGGCGTGCCCGTCTCGCATCTGGGTGACATGCGGACGCTGCTCGAGGGCATCCCACTCGCCGAGATGAACACCTCCATGACGATTAACGCCACGGCCGCTTGGCTGATGGCACTCTACGTCGCGCTGGCCGATGAGCAGGGCGTATCGCGCGCCAAGCTCAATGGCACGACCCAGAACGACATCATGAAGGAGTATCTCTCGCGCGGCACCTTTATTTTCGCGCCGGCACCCTCGATCCGGCTCATCAAGGACACGATCGTCTTCTCGGCCCGCGAAATGCCTCGCTGGAACCCGACGAATGTCTGCTCCTATCACCTGCAGGAGGCCGGCGCGACGCCGGTGCAAGAGCTGGCCTTTGCGCTGGCCACCGCCATCACCGTGCTCGATGCCGTCAAGGCCTCGGGCGAGGTGCCGGAGAAGGATTTCCCTGCCGTCGTCGGCCGCATTTCGTTCTTCGTCAATGCCGGGCTGAAGCTCGTCACCGAACTCTCGAAGATGCGCGCCTTCGTCGATCTCTGGGACGAGATCGTCCACTATCGCTATGGCGTTGATGACCCGAAACATCGCCTGTTCCGCTACGGCGTGCAGGTGAACTCGCTCGGCCTCACCGAGCAGCAGCCGGAGAACAACGTCACTCGCATCCTGATCGAGATGCTTGCCGTAACGCTGTCGAAGAAGGCGCGCGCGCGGGCCGTGCAGCTGCCGGCCTGGAACGAGGCGCTGGGGCTGCCCAGGCCCTGGGACCAGCAATGGTCGCTCAGGATGCAGCAGATTTTGGCCTATGAGACGGATCTCCTGGAGCACGAGGACTTGTTCGACGGCTCGGCGGTCATTGAGGGGAAGGTGGCGGAACTGAAGGCCTTGGCGAAGGCCGAGCTCGCGCGGATCGAGGCCATGGGCGGGGCGGTCGCCGCCATCGACGACATGAAACGCCAGCTCGTCGAGTCGAATGCCCGGCGGCTGGCGGCCATCGAGAAGGGGGAGGCGACGGTCGTCGGCGTCAATCGCTATACGGAATCGGAACAATCGCCTTTGACCACCGGCGAAGGCATGATCCTCACCGTCGGCCCCGAGGTCGAGGTCGAGCAGGTTGGGCGCTTGAACGCCTGGCGGGCGGGCCGCGATCGGAATGCGGTCGCCGCCGCGCTCCGCGATCTCGAGGCGGCCGCCCGCGAGGGCCGCAATATCATGGAACCTTCGATCGCCGCCGCCAAAGCGGGCGTCACGACGGGCGAATGGGGCACCACGCTCCGGCAGGTGTTCGGCGAGTATCGAGCGCCAACTGGCGTCGGCCGCGCGGCCCGCATCGAGACCGGCGGGCTGGTGGCGGTCCGCCAGGAAGTCGAGCGCGTCTCGGCCAAGCTCGGCCGGCGCATCAAGATCCTCATCGGCAAGCCCGGCCTCGACGGCCACTCCAACGGCGCCGAGCAGATCGCGGTGCGCGCGCGCGACGCCGGCATGGAGGTCGTCTACGAAGGCATCCGCCTGACGCCCGCCGAGATCGTCAACGCGGCGCTCGAAGAGGGCGTGCATGTCGTGGGCTTGTCGGTGCTGTCGGGGAGCCATCTGGCACTGGTCACCGAGGTCATGCAGCGGCCTGCGCGAGGCCGGCCTCGCCGATGTGATCATGGTCGTCGGCGGCATCATCCCGCCGGCGGATGCGGCCAAGCTGAAGGCCCTGGGCGTCGCGAAGGTGTTCACGCCGAAGGACTTCGATCTCAACCGCATCATGCGCGAGATCGTGGCGGCGGTGGAGCAGGGGGCTGCCACGTAATTCCTCGCTACGAGCCTGCCCGCTGTCACCTCACAACCGATACAACCGCTTCGCCGTGTCATGGAACAGTTTCGCCTGGTCGGCGGCGGGGAGCACGGACGCGATCGTCTTGAAGGTGTCGTAGATCTGGTCGTACTCATCTGGATGCCGGCGACGGGATAGTCGGTCCCGAACATCGTGCGGTCGGCGCCGAAGCAATCGATGCACGTGCATCGCGACCTCGCGCACGCTCTCGAGCGTCCAGTTGTGATCGTAGGCGCCGGGGTTCGAAACCTTGATCGCGACGTTCGGATAGCCCGAGATTTTCTCGATGCTCTCCCGCCAGCGCCGCATGCCGGCCGCGTCCCGGTCGATCGGGCTGCCGCAGTGATTGATGATGATTTGCAGGTCCGGCATCGCCGCCGCGGCTTCGCAGACGATGTCGAATTGTTGCGGATAGACCATCAGCTCGAGGTTGAGGCCGTGCCGGGCGACGATCGCCGCGTCGCGCCGCCACTCGGGCGTGCGACCGAACTCCGGATCGGCGTGCCAGCTGAGTATCGAGCGGATGCCGGTCATGCGCGGGAACGCGGCTTGTTGAGCGATCAGCCCGGCCGCTTCCGGGCTCCCGAGCTTCGCCGCGCCGACATAGCGGCTGGCGATGCCCTGGCTCTTGTCCAGCGTCTCGAGCCAGCGCGTCTCCTCCACCGGATCGCCCGACCACACGCCCTCGATGTGGACGGTGGCGACGATTGCGTGACGGGCAGAGTCGCGGCTGTAGTCGGCGGGAAGGTAGTCGTGCGCGATGCTCTCCAGTCCGGCCAGCGCCTTCGCCGTCGGATCGCTTGGCTTGAGCCAGGCGTGCCGGTCCATCGACAGGTCCCAGAGGTGATGGTGCGGGTCGATGATGGGTCCGGAGTACATGGTGGCCTCAATCCGAAACGCGGGTGCTCGCCCGATCCTTACGCTCTAAGCTTGCAGAAAACATCCTCCACGTTGCCGACCGTTGCGCCTGTCGCACGCTCCAGATCAGCCGTGTGGTCATGCGGATAGCCGATAAGATTGTTCAGGACCGAACCTATCAATTGTAGGGCTTCGCCAGAGATTGGTTGTCCAGAACTCCAATCCGACGCGATCACTCTGATCTCCGACTTGTGCGCGCCGACAAGCGTTGCGAATTCCCAATCGGGAAAATAGGGGCCGTCGACGGCTTCGAACAAGCAGCGCCCGACGAGCAGCCGTTCCGTAGCGGTCAAATTCTCAATTGGCATGGCGCCCACTCAGACTTCCGAAAGCGCCTGAAACCACTCGTTGGAGCGAATGACCCGTGGTCCCTCACTGAGGTGAGATCGTTCTCGCAGCATACGCGAACTTTTGGTGTGTCGTCCGGGAAGACACCGCTCCCCTTCCCTCCAACTTGACCCCCGAGTCGTTTTGCGCGACTGATACCGCCATGCGCTCGTACCATCCAGAGAATTGCGCCCATGGCCCATGAAGCCCTCTTCCCCGACGTTCCGCGACTTGATCGACGAGCACGCGCCGGTTCGCCAGGTCTGCTCGGGCTTCATGTTCACGGAAGGCCCGATCTGGCACCCGGCAGAGCAGCATCTTCTTTTCTCTGATATCCCCGCCGACACGCGGCGGCGATGGGACAGCACCGGCGTGCGAGAGGTCATGAAGCCGACCCACAATGCCAACGGCATGACCTACGACGCTGAGCTCAACCTCCTCGTCTGTGAGCACGCGACCTCCTCGGTCGCTCGCTTCGACAAGAGCGGCAGGCGGACGGTGCTCGCCTCGCATTTCGAGGGCAAGGAGCTCAACAGCCCGAACGACATCGTGGTCAAGTCGGATGGCTCGATTTACTTCACCGATCCCTGGTACGGCCGCATGCCGTACTACGGTGTCGAGCGGCCGCGTCAGCTCGGCTGGCAGGGCGTGTTCCGTATCATGCCGGGGAATGCCGATGGAGAGCCGCAGCTCGTCGTCGACCGCCATGTGTTCACCCAGCCAAACGGCCTGTGCTTCTCTCCAGATGAGAAAGAGCTCTACGTCAACGACACCGAGCAGGCGAACATCCGCGTGTTCGACGTGAAGCCGGATGGCGCGCTCGGCTATGGCCGCGTGTTTGCTTCAGGCATCAAGGACTCTGTCGAGCCCGGCGTGCCCGACGGTATGAAATGCGATAGCCAAGGTAATGTCTGGCTGACGGCGCCGGGTGGACTCTGGGTTTACAACCCGCTTGGCCACTTGATCGGCAAGGTCTCGATCCCCGAGCCGGCCGCCAATTTGCACTGGGGCGGCGCCGGCTGGCGGACGCTGTTCGTCTGCGCCTGCACCTCGGTCTACGCGGTCACGACGAAGATCGGGCCGAGGATCGAGCCCTTCATGCAGCGCGGATGCAGGAGCGGCATCTACACCGTCGTGGCCGGCTGGACCCACCGGCTGACATCTGGTCTCGGTCAGCTACGAGCTGCAGGGTGCCCCGGCTCTGACGACCACCGGCGATCTCATCCGCGGGCGGTTGAAACGGGGATCATCGGGAAATCATTGGGAGTTGCCGGCGTTCCGGCGGCTTTGTGCTGCACGCGTCCACAACCCGATCTTGGGGGCTCGCATGCTGCCTCGGAGGCGGGTATTCTTGCCGTTAGAGACAGGTGTGCGCCCTCTGGGGGCGCGTCTTCCATGTCCGATAAAAGCAACGCAAGGGAGGTGCACGTGGTGCAAGTGACAAGACGAGGATTGGGCGCGCTGGCTGCCGGCGCCGGTCTACTAATCGCTACGGGCGCGGCGTCGGCCGACAAGCTCAAGGTCGGCTTCGTTTATGTCGGGCCGATCGGCGATCATGGCTGGTCCTATCAGCATCATCAGGGGCTCGAGGCAATCAAGAATGAACTCGGCGACAAGGTCGAGACGACTTTCGTCGAGAACGTCGCCGAAGGTCCCGATGCCGAGCGCGTCATCGCCCAGCTCGCCGAGAGCGGCCATGGCCTCATCTTCACGACCTCGTTCGGCTTCATGAACGCGACGCTCAAGGTCGCCGAGCGCTTTCCGGACGTGAAGTTCGAGCATGCGACGGGTTTCAAGAAGGCCGATAACCTCGCCATCTACAATGCGCGCTTCTACGAGGGCCGCCATGTGGTCGGCCTGATCGCGGGCAAGATGACGAAGTCGAACATCATCGGCTACATCGCCTCCTTCCCGATTCCCGAGGTGGTGATGGGGATCAACGCCACTTATCTCGCGGCGAAGAAGGTCAACCCCGACATCAAGATCAAGGTCGTGTGGGTCTCGACCTGGTTCGATCCGGGTAAGGAGGCTGACGCCGCCAAGGCCCTCATCGATCAGGGCGCCGACGTCATCATGCAGCACACCGATAGCCCGGCGGCGATCAAGGTCGCCCAGGAGCGTGGTGTGTGGGCCGTGGGCCAGGCTTCCGACATGGCCCATTTCGGCCCCGATGTGGTGCTGACCTCGATCGTCGACAACTGGGCGCCGTACTACGTCGCCCGCACCAAGGCCGTGCTCGATGGCACCTGGACATCGACGGATACCTGGAATGGTCTGAAGGAAGGTCTCGTCGGCGTTCCGGCGATCAACGAGAAGGTTCCGGCGGATGTCCGCGCGATGGCCGAGAAGGCGCTTGCCGACATCAAGGCCGGCACGCTCCATCCCTTCACCGGCCCGATCAAGAAGCAGGACGGCTCAGACTGGCTGGCCGACGGCGCCACGGCGCCGGACGGCGATCTCCTCGGCATGAACTTCTACGTCGAGGGCGTCGAGGGCGAGCTGCCTAAGTAAGCGCTTCGGACGTTTGATCTGAGGAAAGGGCGGTCTTTTGGCCGCCCTTTCGCTTTTCGCTCAGCCGTTCGCGAGGCCTCGCGCCAGCTCATTGTGTCTTGTGACGACGCGACTGAGATCAATAGTTGTCAGATGCCCGTCGCGAACGATAATGCGTCCGTTGACGATCGTATGGCTCGCCTTGACCGGGGCGCAGAAGGCAAGGGACGCAACCGGATCCCAGCCCGCACCGGCATGCGCGAGGCCATCGACGGGAAAAATGGCGATGTCGGCGGCGTAACCGGGTGCAAGTTGGCCGATCGCATCCTCGCGGCCGAGCACCTTGGCGCCGCCACGCGTGGCAAGCTCGAGCGCCTCGCGGGCTCCGAGGGCTTTGGGATCGCCGCCCACGCGCTGCAGCAACACCGCGAGCCGTGCCTCGGCGAGAAGATCGCCGCTGTCGTTCGAAGCCGAGCCATCGACGCCGAGCCCCACGGCGACGCCCTTGTCGAGAAGCTTGCGAATAGGTGGGATGCCCGAGGCGAGCCGCATATTCGAAGACGGACAATGCGCGACGCCGGAATGTGTGCGGGCGAAAGCGGTGATCCCGGCCTCGCCCAACTCGACGCAGTGCGCGTGCCAGGTGTCGCGCCCGAGCCAGCCCAAGCGCTCCACATGCTCGACCGGCGTGCAGCCGAGCGCCTCACGGCAATAGACGACATCCTCGGTGTTCTCGGCCGTGTGCGTGTGCAGCATCACGCCGTAGCTGCGCGCCATGGCAGCCGATTCGCGCATCAGGGAGTCGCTGACGGTGAAGGGCGTGCAGGGTGCCAACGCAACGCGCAGCATCGAGCGGGGCGAGGGATCATGATAGGTCTCGATGACGCGCCGGCTGTCGGCGAGAATCGCCGGCTCTTTCTCCACTAAGCTGTCGGGTGGCAGGCCGCCCAGGCTCTCGCCCTTGCTCATGGAGCCGCGGCAGGCATGGAAGCGCAGGCCGATCTCGCGTGCGGCCTCGATCTCGTCGTCGAGGCGGGCGCCGTTCGGGAAGAGATAGAGATGGTCGGCTGCTGTCGTGCAGCCCGAGAGCGCGAGCTCGGCGAGCGCCGTCAGCGTCGAGACTCTGATGTGCTCGGGGCCCATGCGGGCCCAGATCGGATAGAGGGACTTCAGCCAGCCGAACAGGCGCTCATCCTGGCCCGCCGGCACCACGCGGGTGAGGCTTTGGTACATGTGGTGGTGCGTATTGACGAGGCCGGGCAATACCACGGCACCGGAGGCGTCGATCACCTCATCGGCCGAAGCCGGCAAGTCGACGGCGGCTCCGACACGCTCGATGACTCCATCGCGCGCGAGCAGCCATCCTCCGGCGATCTCCCGGTGCATGCCGTCCATGGTGACGAGCGTCACCGCATTCTTGATGAGCAGAGTGGACAGGTTGCCCTCCCGTATGTCGCGCGCATCGGGAGGCTAGAGTGCTTCCGGAAAAGTGCGAAGCGGTTTTCCGAAAAGAAGCACGACAAACTAAGGAATTAGGGTGCTGAAGTGATTCAACGAAAAACGGAAACACCCGATTGCAAGGTTGGGCGCGATGGAAGCTGGATGGCGTGCCTCAGGCTGCTTCAGCCACGCGGCCGACCTGGGTGAGCAACTCGTCCCATTGGATCGGTTTGGCGAAGAAACCGTTCATTCCGGCCTCCAGGCAACGCCGCTCGTCGCGCTTCAGCACATTGGCGGTCATGGCAAAGATTGGAACTGCGGCATTGTGCCGGCCGGTCCGTATCAGGCGTGTGCATTCCAGGCCGTCGATGCCGGGCATCTGCAGATCCATCAGCACGAGATCGTGGCGGCCGTCGACCAGCATGTTCATGGCCTCGATCGCCGCCGAAGCCACATCGACGCGGTGGCCGGCCCTCGTCAGGTAGGCCTTGGCGACGAGCTGGTTGGCGATGTTGTCCTCGACGAGCAAAATGCTCATTGATTTGAGCGCGGTCACTTCAACACCTCCATACGTCTGTCTTTTCCGCCTGCCGCATCGGCTGAGCCGCCGTAGCGGCCGGTGTCGTGCACCGGCAGATTGAGCGTGAACGAGCAGGTCGTGCCGCTACCGAGCTCGCTCATGATCCTGATCTCGCCGCCCATCTTGCGGACGATGTCCTGTGCAATGGCGAGCCCGAGACCGGTGCCGCCATAGCGCCGCGTCATCGACGCATCGGCTTGCACGAATTTCTGGAACAGCCGCTTCTGGGCATCCATCGAAATGCCGATGCCTGTGTCGGTGACGGCAAAGGTCACCTCGACATAGCCCGCCGAAACGCCAATGCGATGAGCCTCGACGATGACACTGCCCTCGTCAGTGAACTTCACGGCATTGCCGATAAGATTGATCAGCACTTGGCGCACGCGAAGCTGGTCGAACATAATGGTGGCCGGCAGTTTCGGATCGGCGATGAGCTTGAGCTCGATCGATTTGCGGCGTGCGACCGGCGTGAGCAGGGCGACGACGCCGCCGAGCACGGCTTCGATGTTCCCCGGTGTCGGGTCGAGGTCCAGGTGGCCGGCCTCGAACTTCGCGGCATCGAGAACATCGTTGATCATGGCCAGCAACGTCCGGCCGGACTGGTGGATGGTATCGACGAACAGGCGCTGCTCGGGGTCGAGCTTCGTCTCCGTGAGAATGCCGGCCAGGCCGATGATGCTGTTCATCGGCGTGCGGAGCTCATGGCTCATGTTTGTCAGGAAATCGGTCTTGCTCCGCAGCGCCCGCTCGGCGTCAGCGGCGGCCTGCCGGGCCACGCGCTCGGCGAGCTCGGCTGCGACCTTCGCCTCCATGAGCGCGCGTTCGGTCTGGCGGCGCTGCAGAATTTCCGACTTGAGCTTGGCGGTCCGCTCGTCGACGCGATGCTCGAGCAGCTCGTAGCTCTGGCGCAGCGCCGCCTCCGTCGCCTTGACGTCGGTGATGTCTTGCAGTGTTCCAGCGAACTTCACGATCGTGCCGAGGCTGTCGAACTCCGGCACGCCCTTCTCGACGACGTCAACGCAGCTGCCGTCGGGGCGGACGATGCGATACTCGAAATCGTAGCTCGAACCGTTCGCCACGGCTTCGCGATAGCATTCGCGCATGGCGGCTTGGCTGTCCGGATGCACGAACCGGTCGACCCATTGCTCGACGGAAACGAGCACCTCCTCGTGGGAGGCGCCGTGCAACTCGCAGTAGCCGCTCGAGCACTGAACGAGGCGATTCTTGGCGATGTCCGTCTGCCAGCTGCCAAGCAGGGCCAGCTTGCGCTTGCCCAATGGCGCGGGCTGACCGGCAACCGATACCTCCCCGGAGGGGGAAGCCTGCTGCGGCTCGCGTGCATTGAGCACGATGACGTTCGACGACTCACCCATGTTTGCTCCGTCGGCCTGTTCCTGGTGGCCGATCTTGCCATCAGGCTAGCAGACGGGGCTGAACCCAGACCTAAGTGGGAGGGAAGAAACTCTCTCAAATTTTACGTTGACGGCTACCAATCCGTTAACAGCCGGACCGCCACCCACCATTGCCACAAGCGCGGTGGGTGTGCTGTCTGTCAAACCCGGCTGTCGAGCCAAACCTGCCAGAATGGCTCGCTGCGGATCAGCATGTCCCGGCAGGCGCGGGCCTGGCCGGCGAGGGAAAAGCGCTCATAAGTCTCGGGCATTTCGCCGGGGCGTTGGACGATGACGGTCATGGGGGGCTCCAGGGCTTGCGAATCGAAAGAACGAACAAGAACAAAATAGAACAAAACAGGATCTATGCAAGAGATAATCGTCGTCTTTCGCGTGGTGCCTATCGGCAGAAGGAACAGTTTGATGCAGGGGGCCGATACGGGCATGGACCGAGATCATGACCGGTCGTGAGGGGATTGATGTCTCGAATGCTCGAAGCTTGGCGGCACCGGCGCTGGCAGCCGGCGATCCCCAGCGTCCGGTCAGCCTAGGTTGCGGTCTGTCGCCATTGTCACGGGCGGCAGCAGCGGTATCGGTAAGGCTTTCGCCCACGAGCTTGCGCGAAACGGGCACGATGTCCTGCTGATCGCGCGTCAACAGGTGCCACTCGACGAGGCCTCGCGCGAAATCAGCTCGGCTTCCAGGCGTCGGGTCGACAGCATGGCACTCGATTTGACGACTTCCGATGCACCGGCTCGGGTTCTGGCTTGGCTCGCGGCCAATGGCGCGGTTGCAAGCCTTCTCGTCAGCAATGCCGGCATCGGGCTTGCCGGCGAGTTCTCGACGCAAGATGTTGTCGAGCTGGCCCGGCTAGTCGACCTCAACGTGCGTGCTCCGACGACGCTCACCCATGCCATCCTTCCCGGAATGCTCGAGCGCGGAGAGGGGGGGATCATCAACGTAGCGTCGCTGGGCGGCTATGCGCCGGGACCCCATCAGGCGGCCTACTACGCGAGCAAGGCCTATGTCATCTCGCTCACCGAGGCGCTCGCTTGGGAAATCCGAGGCCGGGGCGTCAAGGTGTCGGTTGTGGCTCCCGGGCCTGTCCGGACAGGTTTTCACGCCGCCATGCGGTCCGATCACTCCTACTATCTGAAGGTCCTCGGTATAGTCGATCCCGAGCGAGTCGCGCGCGCGGGCTATCGGGGGCATCGATTGGGTATGACGGTCGTTTATCCCCGGCTGATCGACAGGGTGTTGGCGCTCGCCATGCGGTTGACACCTCATGTCATCCTGGTGCCGATCGTGAGCTGGCTGTTGCGGCGAAGGCGGGGCAACGAATGACAGGGGGCATGGCAGGCAAGTCGAACGCGGTCGCCGAGCCACTTCCCGTGCTCATCGTCCTGCACGGCACCGACTCGTCGCCCGGACGCATCGGGCAGGTGCTGCGCGCACGGGGTCATGTACTCGACGTCCGCAAGCCGCGCTTCGGCGATAAGCTGCCGGCAACCCTGAAGCACCATGCAGGTGCCGTCATCTTCGGCGGGCCGATGAGCGCCAACGATCCGGACGATTACATCAAGACGGAAATCGACTGGATCGGCGTCGCGTTGAAGGAGGAGCGGCCGTTCCTCGGCGTGTGTCTGGGTGCGCAGATGCTCGCCAAGCACCTGGGCGCGTGTGTCGGCTGTCATCCGGAGGAATGGGTCGAGATCGGCTATTGTCCCGTGACGCCGACCGACGCCGGCAGATTGTATGGCCCCTGGCCTGACAAGGTCTACCACTGGCACCGCGAGGGTTTCGAGATTCCCTCAGGGGGCGTGGCGCTTGCCCAAGGCCCGACTTTCGCCAACCAGGCGATGGCCTACGGCAAGGCGGCGCTCGGCGTGCAGTTTCACCCCGAGATCACCTACGCCCTTGTTGCACGTTGGACCTATGACGCGTCCTGGCGTCTTGGACTGAAGGGCGCGCAGTCGCGCGAGGCGCAGCTCGCGGGCCACATGCTGCATGGCGGGGGCGTCATGAGCTGGCTCGACCGGTTCGTCGGGCGGTGGCTGCATTCCACCGCGCCGGCGCGCCTTCCACACCACGCGCGGGAGGAAACAGCACACGGCTCGCAACCAGAGCTTGCCACGCAGGCAGCTACCATCGCAGAGTAGAGCCGCGGTTTCCGTGTGAGTATTGCGTCTTGGAAACGGCAAGGCTGCGGGGGCGGGTGCCGCGATAGCGCACGGCATCCGGCCCCGCAGCCAAGATTTTCGACGATCGAGCGAAGATTTTACTTCGCCGCGCCTTCGACCACCGAAATGTAGATCCGGCCCTGGCTTGAGGTCTTGAATTCGACCGTGCCGTCGCGGCGCGCGAAGATCGTGTGATCGGTGCCCATGCCGACGCCGTTGCCGGGATGCCATTTCGTGCCGCGCTGGCGGACGATGATGTTACCGGAGATCACATCCTCGCCGCCGAACTTCTTGACGCCGAGCCGCCGGCCCGCCGTATCGCGGCCGTTGCGTGACGAGCCGCCTGCTTTCTTATGTGCCATCGTTCAGTCCTCGCAAATTTCGAGCATAGCCAATCTTAAGTGCGATCGCGGTCTGCCTTGGCGCGCGGCGCCTTGCCGGCCATCAGTTCCTTGGCCTGCTCGATCCAGTCCTCGCGCTCGACCCGGCCCTTGAAGCCCAGGTCGCTCTCGACCTTCTCGATATCGGCGGCTGACATCGCGGCCACCTGCCAGAAGTGATAGATACCCATGGCGTTGAGCTTCTCGCCGATCTTCTCGCCGACGCCGCCAATGAGCGTCAGATCGTCGGCATTGCCTTCGGGTGCGGTAAGAAGAGCGAAGGCCTTGCCGCCGCTGCTGCTGGTCCCACCGCCCGTGCTGCGAGCCGGGCGCACCGGCCCCTTGGCCTTGCTCTTATCGGGCGCACTGCCGCCGGTCAGGATTTCGGTGATCCGGACCGTCGTTTGATGCTGGCGATGGCCGTTCTTGCGGCGCGAATTCTTGCGACGGCGCTTCTTGAAGATGATGACCTTGGCCGAGCGGCCCTGCTCGATCACCTCGGCGGCGACGGAGGCGCCCGAGATCATCGGCTTGCCGATCTCGGTTGAGCCATTGCCGCCGAGCATCAGCACTTCGGAGAGCTGAATGATCTCGCCGACCTTGGCGTCGAGCTTTTCGATATCGAGGATGTCGTCGGGGGCAACGCGATATTGCTTGCCGCCTGTCTTGATGACAGCGTACATGCGGTTCGTCCTTTTCTTGTCCCGCATCCTTTGGCGCCACGGCCTGAGCCGTGGACTTGCTAAGGGGCTGGTCGCCCGGAGCCTCGGATAGCGCATTCGGCCGAAGCAAACTCCGGCCTTGCGGGCGCGGACTATAGTCGCGGCCCAACCAAAGTCAAACGGAACATCGCCTCGCGAATACAGTGGAAGAAAATTCAGCGTGGCACGCCGGTAATGGATTTGTTTACCAATTCCCATCAGAGTAGGCTTCACAGAAATGTCGGAAAGCGACCTTAGTTGCGTCAGTGGCTGTTGTGTTCGGGGTTTGAGGGACATGTCGAGTCTTAGGGGCTGGACCCGCGTTTGTGCGCCTGTGGCAAGAACCGCCGCAGCGCTTCTTCTCGCCTTCTCCATGAGTTCCGCTGGATCTGTGGCGGCCGACGAGAAGGACGGCTTCCCGGCCAAGGTCGATGCCGTCTACAGCATCGCCTGGAACGGCATGGAGCTCGGCAACTTCGTCTTCTCTTCCTCCGTGACGAACGGCGAATACACGCTCAGGGGCAACACCAAGCTCAGCGCCGTGATGGGTGCCTTCTCTTGGTCGGGGTTCACGCAGAGCCTTGGCAAGGTTACGAGCGGCAAGCCGCAACCGGCTGCCTACGCCTTCTCCTTCGAGGGCTCGAGCAAATCGGGCCGCATCGACATGCGCTTCCGCAAGAGCGCCGTCACGAAGGTGACCTCGGTTCCGCCGATCCAGCTCTCACCCGGACGCGTGCCGGTGACGGATGCGCAGCTGAAGGGCGTGCTTGATCCCTTGAGCGCGGTCATGGCGGTCACGGCGCCTGTCGGCGGCAAGGTCGCCGGCGTAAATCCCTGCAAGCGAAAGATCCCGATCTTCGACGGCAAGCAGCGCTTCGACCTCATCTTCACGCATGCGCGTAACGAGAAGCTCGAAGGCGCCGACGCCTTCGTATGCAAGGTCAAGTACGTGCCGATCTCGGGCCACAAGATGAACAAGGAGACCAAATTCATGGCCTCCACCGACGGCATCGAGATCTGGCTGATCCCGGTTCCCGAGGCGAAGATCTTCGTGCCCTATTACGTGACGCTGCCAACACCGGTCGGCGCCGCCACGATCACCTCGGTCAAGGTCAGTATCGATACGCCGGATGGGCGCGTCGCGCTGTCGAACTGAGGGCGGATTGTAGGACCGGCCGGCGGCCGCCCCTACGACTCACGCGCGGCCTTCAGCGCTGCGATCTGCAAATCGAGACCGTCGATGATGTGATCCTGGAAGACGACGGCCGTCCTCTCGATGTCGCCCGTCTCGATGGCCTCGATCAGGCTCACGTGGTCGCCGAGCGACTTGGCGAGGTTGCGGCTGCCGATCGCCGCGAACAGGTGAAACGAGAAGCCACGGTTCCAGATCGTGTCGAACATTTCGACGAGGTAGCGGTTCCGCGTCTGCTCGACGATGCAGCGGTGGATGCTGCGGTTCGCCTCGAAGTAATCGCGGGTGCTCGCCGATTTGAGCTTCTCCCTCTTCTTTATGGTGTCGCGGATAACGGCGTTGCGCGTCCCGTCGCGGGCCGACGCCAGCAGCCGCGCCGCCTGGACCTCGACGGCGGTACGGGCCTCGTAGATCTCCTTGACCTCGTCCTCGGTGATCGTGCGGATGACGAAGCCGCCGGTGCCGGCTGCAACCAGGATGCCGTCTTGCTCGAGCCGCAACAGCGCCTCGCGCACGGGCGTGCGCGAGATGTTGAGGTCCTCCGCCAGCCGCTCCTGGACGATGCGCTGGTCGGGCGCGATAGCGCCACGATGCACGGCGTCGAGCACTTGCGCATAGACCTCGTCGGCGAGCCTCGTTCGTTTGCGGCTGATCTCGGTGAACAACCGGGCTTCCTCGATCGGGTTGGACGTGTTGCAACACTTCTCTGAATACTGTATTCAGTATCCATATGTCCAGCGCACTAATCCCTCGCGGTCGAGACTCGATCGCCACTAGATAGTGCGTCAAATTCAGAGCCAGCCCAGGGAGAAACCCCATGTGCGGTATTGCCGGCCGTATCCTGAATTCACCTGGCAAGGTCGGTCAAGACCTTGTGGAGCTGATGGACGCGCAGGCGCACCGTGGCGCCGATAGCACGGGCTTCGCCGTTTACGGCCCGGCCCGCGACACCGGCTTCATCCTCCGCCTCATGGGCTTCGACCGCGCGAAGCTCGGCTCGGACCTCGACGAGTTCCGCGCCATCCTCAAGGCCCACAGTGCCGATTTCCTCGAGGAGCCGGCCGTCCGCACCGATGAAGCCGCGCACTACACGGTGCGCATGATCATCACCGAGCCCAAGGATCTCGGCCGCTGGATCCTCGATGCCGACACCATCTCCAAGCGCATCGAGGTGCAGAGTTGCGGCCGCTCGCTCGAGATCGTGAAAGACATCGGCGGCGCGCGGGATGTCGATGCCAAGCACAATGTCCGCGCCATGTTGGGAACACACGGCCTCGGCCACGCGCGGCTCGCCACCGAAAGCTCGGTGCTGCCGAATGCGAGCCACCCCTTCTGGGCGCGGCCCTTCCCAGATGTCGCCATCGTCCATAACGGCCAGATCACCGACTACTACACCTGGCGCGCCAAGCTCGAGCGCCGGGGCTACCGCTTCCTGACGCAGAACGACAGCGAGCTGATCGCGGTGTGGGTCTCCGACCAAATGAAGCAAGGCCTGACCTTGCAGCAGGCGCTGACTAAGTCGATCACCTCGATCGACGGCGTCTTCACGTTCATGATCGCCGATGTTGACGGCATCGGCTTCGCCAAGGATCGCTTCGCCATGAAGCCGCTCGTCACCATCGAGCAGCACGGCGAGTTCATCGGCGCCACTGAAGAGCAGGCTGTGCGCCGCGTCAGCCCAGACGAGAACGCCGCCGTCATCAACTACGACGGACCCTCGATCACCGCGCTCTGGGGCGTCGGCAATCGGAGGATCGCGGCGTGAGCGAGATCGTCGTCGAGGTCGGGCAGCGGCCGATCCGCGAGGTGCATCGCGAGATCCAGGCGGCTTGCGCAAAAGGCCAGCCCATCCTCGTCCGCAACACGCTCGCCCGGCACAATCTGGGCGTCGGCCTGCCGCCCGGCGTGAACATCCGCTTCGAGGGTAGTGTCGGCTACTATTGTGGCGGCCTCAACACCGGCGCCACCATCACCATCGACGGCAATGCCGGCTGGGGCACCGGTGAGGCGCAGGCCAAGGGCGACATCACCGTCGGCGGCTATGCCGGCATGTCGGTGGGTGCGGCCATGCTCGGCGGCACGATCCATGTCAAAGGCGATTGCGGGCCGCGCTGTGGCGTTGCCATGAAGGGCGGCACGATCATCGTCGAGGGCAAGCTCGGCTATCAGTCGGGCTTCATGGCGCATGCGGGCAAGATCATCGCGCTGGGTGGCGCCAAACAATCCTGCGCCGATGCGCTCTGGCGCGGCCAGGTCTGGGTCGCGGGTCCGATCGAGAGCCTCGGCGTTGACGCCAAGATTGTCGAGCCGGCGGCGGAGGAGGTCGCCGAGGTCGAGGGCATCCTGGCGACGCGCGGCCTCGCCGACAGCCGGCGCGACTGGAAGAAGCTCATCTCCGCCGAACGTCTCTGGTACTTCCAGTCGAGGGATGCCAACGCATGGCTCATGATCTGACGAAATCCTACGAATATCCCTTCCCGATGCCCTCCGAAGCCGAGATCGCTTATGGCGAGGGCGCCATTCCCGGCCGCCGCGCCGGGGCGCCTGGGTCATACGCGGAAGGCGGCTCGACACGCTGGACGCCGGAAGCCATTTCCGAGGTGCATGCGCTGGCGCAGCTCGGCCGCTACCAGATCCGTGGCTTCAACACCTTCAACAAGCGGCTCCCAACCTTCGACGACCTGACTTTCGTTCCAGCCTCGATGACGCGCCTGCCGCTCGAAGGCTATCGCGAGAGTTGCGATACGACGACGGTTCTGGGGGCGGGGCGCGGCCTCGTCGAACGCCCGCTCGAGTTGAAAATTCCGATTTACATCGCCTCGATGTCGTTCGGCGCCCTCTCGGCTTCGGCCAAGACCGCCATCGGCCACGGCGCCTCCAAGGTCGGCACCATGACCTGCACGGGCGAAGGAGGGATGCTGGAAGAGGAGCGCGCGGCCTCGCAGCGGCTCCTCTATCAGATTTCGCCCGCGCGCTACGGTCTCGATCTCGATCATTTGCGGCGCTCCGATGCGCTCGAGATCATTATGGGCCAGGGCGCCAAACCCGGCACCGGCGGACTGCTGCTCGGCATGAAGATTTCCCCGCGCGTCTCCAAGATGCGTACGCTTCCCGAGGGCGTCGATCAGCGCTCGACCGCCCGGCATCCCGATTTCCTCGGCGCCGATGATCTGTCGGTGAAGATCGAGGAGCTTCGCATTGCGACGAACTACCAAGTGCCGATTTTCGTGAAGATGGGCGCGACGCGGCCGCGCTTCGACGTGGCGATCGCGGCCAAGGCCGGCGCCGATGTCGTTGTCGTCGACGGCGCCGAGGGCGGCACGGGTGCCTCGCCCGAGCTGTTGCTCAATCACACGGGCATCCCGACCATGTCGGCCATCCGCGCCGCGCGTGAGTTGCTGGACGAAGCCGGCATGTCGGAAAAGGTCAGCCTCGTCATCGCCGGCGGCATCCGCACCGGCGTCGACGTGGCGAAATGCCTGGCGCTCGGTGCCGACGCGGTGATGATCGGTACGGGCGCGATGATGGCCTTGGGCTGCAACGCGCCCCGGTATCTCGAAGACTACCAGAAGCTCGGCACCGAGCCCGGCGCCTGCCACCACTGCCACACTGGCCTCTGCCCGGTCGGCGTCGCGACCCAAGACCCCGAGCTCGAGAAGCGCATGTCGGTGCCCGCTGGTGCCGAGCGCGTCGCCCGCTACCTCACCGCCATGACCATGGAGATCACCATGCTGGCAAAGGCCTGCGGTAAATCCTCCGTGCACAATCTCGAGATGGAGGATCTGCGCGCGTTGTCGTTCGAGGCTTCTGCGTTCACGGGGGTGAAGTTGGCGGGGATCGATAAGGTCTTTGGGTGGTAGGAGGCGGGGCGCCCGAGCGCGCCGAATTGTGAGTGTGTCGCTCATCGCAAGCATATCAAGCCCGATCCACTGATGCAAAAGCGACTCGGGAAATGTCTCGGCATAGCCGGTGATCTCGCGATAGACGCACAATGCTTCTTGGCCGAGTCCGAAGCGCCGTGCATCCATAATGCTGCTTCCCGGATTTGCGGCACGGTAAGCCTTGATCTGGCCCATCGGATTGTCGAAATGCGGTTCCACCCGCGCCCACTCCTCGTCCGTGAGCATCGGCACCTCCATGCGGCAGCGCCAGCAGTAGAGTGTTTTTGGCATCGCCTGGACCTTCAGGCCTCCACAATCCGCAACACCGCATGCGTGTTCGTCACATACGACTCCCTGAAATCCCGCGCCCAGGCCTCGAACGCATCGCTACCCTTCCACCGGCCATACGCCCCCTCATATGCCCCCGCCGACGGGTACTCGGCCTGCCAGAGGATGTCGTGGGTAACGCCGGTCGAGGTGAAGCCCAGCACGCGGCCTTTCATCCCCGGCTCGAGCTTGGCGGCCCAATCGCGCTGCCAGACACGCAAGAGGTCGAGCGTCCGGTCGCGCTGGCCGTGGCGGGGGACGTAGCGCGCCTGCACGACGACGCCTTCCTTGCGAACCTCCGCGCCGGTGTCGTCGTCGCCAACGAAGGAGTAGAAATTGTTCGTCACTTCGGCCGAGAGGCGATCGAGTGTCGCGAAAAGCGCCTCAGTCGCCGCCTGCCGCTCGACGGCCAGGCGCCGCTCCTCGTAGAGCCCGAAGCTCTCGCACTCGAATTGCCAGATCGCCTGGCGCGGCAGGCCGCTATAGGCGGTCAGCAGCCGGCCGGCCGTGGCCTCGCCGTGCAGCCCCGCCCAGAGCGCGCGGACCCCACGCAGCGCTTCGAGCACGGGTAGCAAACCCTCGCTCCCCGGCACGAATGTATCCTGCACGACGATCATGGTGCGCTCCCCATGCAACTGGGCCGAGACTAGTCCGGTTTCCGATCCTTGCGAATCGGAAAGATCAGCCCGGACAATTGCGACAGGCCGAAACCCGAAAGGTGTCGCAAAATACATAGACCTGAGATAGGCCGTATGCCAAGTTTCGACACGATGTGAACGCTACAACACGACGGGCTGCCACATGAGCGTGCCTCGTGACTTGAATCGCTGGCGGGAAGAAGTTGGACGCAATCTCCTCAGGCTCGACTTTCGGCCTGTGGGTGATTCACCGTTTCGCTATTCGGTGAAACCCATTCTCGTCGGCAAAGGGCTCAAGGTCGTCGCGACGACGCACGGACCGGGATATGCGCTCCGCGACAATGAGCTCGTCAGAGATGGGAATGGCGCGATCTCGATCGTCTACCCACGGCGCGGCAAATTGCATTTCTCCCAGCGGCGGGAAGGGACGCTTCGCGCCGGCGATGCGACGATCATGTCCTCCGATGTGGCCGGCCATGTCGGCGCACCGAACGCTTGGAGTTTAACCACGATTATTCTTCAGCCCGGTACCGCGCCGGGGGAAGTCCCGCTCGAAGATCTGGCGACGACCGTCTTGCCACGCCATTTGCCGGCGCTGTCGCTGCTTCGCTCCTATATTGATACGCTCTACGGGGCAGCGATTGCACCAGAATCCGAGCTCGCCGAGCTGGCCAGCCGTCACATCCTCGACTTGGTTCGCATGGCGGCCCTCGAGCGAAACCAGTTAGAGCCGGCGGACCTGTTGGCCGCGTCGACGATCGGTGAGGCGCGCGCCCGCATCGCGCGGGACCGGATTGCCAAATGCTTCCGTGATCCGAGCCTGACCGAGGCGGACATCGCCAGGCACCAGGGCATCACGACGCGGCATTTGCAGCGCATTTGCGAGGCTTCCGGAACCAAGTTCACCGAGCTGGTGAACACGCTGAGACTCGACGCGGCGCATTGTGCGCTCGCCGGTTCGTCATCGGCCGGGCGCACGATTACAGAGATCGCGCTGGCCTCCGGCTTCTCGGACGTTTCCCATTTCAACCGTCTGTTCCGGCGCCGATTTGGTGTCACGCCCTCGGAGGTACGTTTGGGACGGTGACGGTGATTTCAGATCTGGAAAGCGAGGTCGTCGTGTGAGCGCTCGTGCTGAAGTTGTCCCGTCGGCCATGACTGGAGCGGCGATATCTGCGGTTATCATTTGTGGTATGATTGCACATTGAGGAGTCCACGATGATCGGATCGCGTGCAAGCCAGACGCGCGCATTTGGGCGCCGGCATGCGGCGATCCTGATTGCCGATGTCGCTGGCTATGCGCGGCTGATCGAACGGGACGAGGCCGGAACTTTTGCGCGAACCGGGCGCGCGCTCAACGAGGTGCTTGGCCCCTGCATCGCGCAAGAGAAGGGCGAGCTTCTCCAGAGCCTTGGCGATAGTGCGCTGGCGCTGTTCGACAACGCAGCCGCGGCGTTGCGTGCCGCCCTTGCCATCCAGACGCGAATGGCCGAGCGAAATGGCAACCGGGCTCCAGGAGATATGTACGAGCTGAGGATTGGCCTCAACGTCGGACAAATCTTGATCGACCGGCCGGCGGTTGCGGGCACGGCCGTCAACATCGCCGCTCGTCTCGAGGCGCTCGCCGAGCCCGGTGGCATTCTGATGTCGCAGGCGGTCTACGAGCAGGCACGGCCAGAGCTGCAGGGCAAGCTCAAGGCGCTCGGCGCCATTCCCCTCAAGAACATTCGTGATCCGGTCGCCGCGCTCAGCTTGCCGGCGTCCTCGTTCAGGTCGCGGTCCAGCGCCAAGCTCGGTCGCTCGGCCGGGCCTGTCATGTTGCATGGTGCGACGGTTGCCGTACTGCCATTCCGCGGCCTCGACCGGACGAGCGAGAGCGAGATCGTCGGCCAGCTCGTTGGCGAGGGCATCACCTGTCACTCCTGCCGTTTCCGTACGCTCTCCGTCGTTCCCTTCGATCCCTCGCATGTAGCTGCTGGATCTGCCCGTATCCTCGCCGGGCTCGCGCGTGATCTGGGAGTCCGCTACATCGTCACGGGCTCCGTACACCGGGAGCACGCTGGCGTTGGCGTCACCGCCAAGATCGTCGACACCCAACTCGGGCGTCTCGTCTGGGGACATCAGTTCAGGAGCCCATCGGCCAGCTTCGATGACTTGACGCGTGTGGTAGCCATGCCCGCCGCGGCGGCCATCGCCAATCGGCTCGCGCATCTCTGGTCGGCCGAGCTCCTCATGGCCGACCTCGACAATCTCGATGTCGCGGGCCGCGTCATGCGTGCCGGCGAGATCGCACGGGAGCGCACACGGGATGCCAACGAGCAGGCTGTTCGCGATCTCCAGATGGCAATCGAAATCGACCCTACCAGCGCAATCGCTCACGCTACATTGAGCCGGCAGTATCTCGACCAAGTGCAATTCGCTTGGGCAGCCGATCCCAATTGGGCGACGCAAAACGCCATCGCCTCGGCAAGTGCCGCCGTTCGCTTCGATCCCGACGATGCCCGCAACCATTCGGCACTCGGCTTCGCCCGCCTTTGGTCCCGCGACGTCTCGGGCGCCAAGGCACAACTCGAGCATGCCCGCATCGTCAACCCGGCCGATCCCGACATCCTCGCCGATCTCGCCGACACGCTCGTCTATGCGAGCATGCCAACCGAGGCGCTGAGCGTTCTCGATACCGCCTTCGCGCTGAACCCCTACGGCTACGATCAGTTCGCCTGGCTCGGCGCCGGCGCGCGCTACAGCCTGCACGACTATCGCGGCGTCATCGAAACGGCCGAGCGCATGACCGACTCTTCAGAGCTCGACCGGCTGGTCGCCGCAAGCCATGCGCAGCTCGGAGAGCACAGCGAGGCACGCGTTCATGCGAGGCGCGTCTTGGAGCGTAATCCCGGCTTCCGCGTCTCGGCCTGGTGCGCCAATCAACCAGACAGTGACCCGGCCGAGGTCGAGCATCTGGCGGAAGGGCTCGTCGAAGCCGGGCTGCCGCATTAGAGTGCTTCCGGAAAAAGCCTGTCCCGGCGAAGGCCGGGATGCGAAGCGGTTTTCCGAGAAGTAGCACGACAACCCAGGAGTTAGGGTGTTGAAGTGATTCAACGAAAAACGGAAACACCCTAGTGGCCCGTCGCGCCTAAATCGCATCATGGCCGCGAGCGCTTTCGATTTAGGCGCGACATAAGGGCCACTAGCGATATCATTGGCTTAGTGTGGCGTTCAACGCGCCTTTGTTGACACGGACCTCGCCGCAGTACTGGTCAACTAAGGCGCGACGCCACACTAGGGTCGGTTCTCGGGATTGAGGTCTGCGACGGGGGGCGGGTTCGCATGCCCATATTGAAGGGGATCAAACTGCTCGATGGCTTGCCGCCAGCTGCGCTGGAGCGCATCGCGGCGCGCTGCCTTTGGTCCGAGCACGAGGCCGGGGGAACTCTCATCCAACAGGCCGACCAGTCCAACGATGTTTACTTCCTGACGGCAGGTCGCGCGAAAGCGGTCATCTACTCTTCAAACGGCAAGGCGGTCGCTTTTCGCGACATCGCCGCCGGCGATACCTTCGGAGAACTCGCGGCTCTCGACGGTGCGCCGCGCTCGGCCTCCATCGAGGCAATCGAGGACTGTACGCTCGCGTCGCTGGCCGCCGCTGATTTCTGGGGTGTGCTCGATACTGAACCAGAGATGCGCCGCCGCCTGTTCCGCCAACTCGTCGCGAACATCCGTAGCCTCTCCGATCGTGTCTATGAATTCTCCACCTTCGCCGTTGCCAATCGCATCCAAGCCGAGCTGCTGAGACTGTCGCGCGGCGGCGTGCTTGCCGACGGCAGCGCGGCCGTTACGCCGCATCCCAAGCACGCCGATATCGCCGAGCGGATCAGCACCCATCGCGAGGCGGTCGCCCGCGAGTTCAGCCGGCTGCGGGAGTTCGGGCTCATCGAGCGGCAGGGCGACGCGCTTGTCATCAGGGACATGGCGCGCCTCGCCCGCATGGTCGCCGAGGCGACGGGCGAGTGAACTCGACAGCGGCGTACAGTAATCTTTCTGGGATTGTGGGAATCCCCACAGCGGTGACGCTGGCATAGCGGTATTCTGGAGCCGTCCCGAGAGACTCCCACAGGAGGTCGACATGACTCAGATGGTCTCAATTCCCGCCGCCGGGAAAACCGCCAGAAGGCCGAGATCCCCCAAGCCGCAGGCGAAGAAAGCCAAGCCCGATCTGAAAATAGTCGAGGAGCGGCACCAAGTGTCCGATCCTCGACCAACGACAAGCCGCAATCTGAGGCCGAGCTATCGCCCAGGCTCGTTTGGCGATCCGCTCTGAACCTCGAACTTAATCCGACAGTTTCGCCACACGGCTCTCGGGCGGCGTAATTGCAGCTCCTCCCCCCGGAGGCCCGGGCGGGCGTTCGCAGCATGCGGGTGGACGCTCGTCCGGGCTCTTTCAGGAATTGATGGCAAAAGCGACGACCGCGACAGTCACGCTCAATTCTGCTTGAGCAGGCGCTCGATGTAGTCGAGTTCCTTGTCGGGGCGGCTGGCTTCGCCCAGGCGCTTGCGCAACTCCTGCAACAGCTCGCGCGCTTTCTGCATGTCGATGTCGCGCGGAACCTTGACGCTGCGACCGTCACCAACCTCGTCGCTTAGCGGCCGGTTCAAGGGATCACGCTCCTCGTCACCGCCGGAGCGACTTGAGAAGGACTGCCCGTTCTGGCCGGACAACATCTGCTCGGTCATCGCTTGGGCGCCCTTGCGCAGGTTCTCGAGCGCTTCCGCTTGCTGGCGCGTCGCGCCATCGAGATCGCCGCCGCGCAAGGCTTCTTCCGCGCCTTCCATTGATTCCCGCGCGTCGCCCAGCGACTGATTGCCTTGATCGCCCATGCCGCGGAGCTGATCCATCAGCCGGCCGAGCTCCTGGCGCAGCTGCGACTGGCGATCCTCGAGGCCCTGGCCACTTTGGCCACCTTGCCCCTGCTGCCCGCCCTCGCCTTCGCCGTTCTGGTTGTCCTGTTGATTGCCGCGCTGCTGGCCGAAGGTGTCGTCCATCAACTTGCGCTGCTTGGTGATGAGGCCGCCGAACTGCTCCATCATTTGCATCATCTGCTGGCCGTTGCCGCCCTGGCCCTGCGCCATGCGGCCGGACTGCAATCGATCGAGCATGTCGCGCAGCTCGGAGAGCATCTGCTGGGCAGCATCCTTGGCGCCTGACTTCGCCATCTCCTCGATCTGCTTCAGCATCTCCTCGAGGTCCTTCTGGGACATCATCTGGCCCTGCTGCTGCTCGCCCTCCTGCGGCGGCTGGCGTTGGGCCTGTTGGACGAGCTCTTGCAGATACTTGTTCATGGCCTCGCGCAGCTCTTGCATGAGCTTGGCGATCTCCTCGTCGGTCGCGCCTTCCTCGAGCGCCTTCGACAGACGATCCTGCGCGTCCTTGAGCGCGCGCTCCGCCTCCGACATATCGCCGTCCTCGATGCGCAGCGCCGTCTCCCAAAGTTGGTCGATGACACTCTGGAAGCTCTCGACGGAGGGCGGATTGTCGAGCCGGCGATAGGCCGTGCGGATGCTGAGATACGCTGTCGTGTCCGGTACGAAGAGCTCCGGCGCGATCGTCAGGGCGTCGAGCGCCTTGGCGACATCGCGATAGTTGCCGGGCGAGAGGGCAAGCTTTCGTCGTTGTTCGACCAGTGCGGCCGCGAGCGGGTCGCGGAACTTGCGCGCCGGCATGGTGATGATTTGCGGCTTGGCTGTGCCCACCTGTCCGGCTTGGTCCTTCGCCGAGAGGGTCAGCTCGATCTTGAGGCCTGCCCAGGGATGGGCGGCAAGCTCGGCCTGGGTCTTCCCCGTCACAGACGTACGGCTCCCCTTGGCCGGACGCGGCAGCTTCAAAGCTACGACCGGCGGCTCACCAAAGCTGCCGATGACCGTGCCGTCAGGCAACTGCAGAGGCTTCGACTTGGATTTGCCGGACAACTTTACGGCCGCCTCGGCGGAGACGACGCCGTAGTCGTCCGTCACTTTGTAGGCGAGCTGCATGGCGCCGCGGAACGAGGTGCCGACCTTCTCGGTCAGCGCGATCTCCGGCGGCTTGTCGTCGAGCACGGTGATCTGCCAGCTGAATATCTCCTCGCCCCCGTCGAGCACGCGGATCGTGCGGCTCGCCTTCAGCACATCGCGGAACTCGGCGAGCTTGGCGGAGGCGGAGGTGGCGGTCGACGCCGGCATCTCGACGCTCGTCTCGGGCGTGTCGCCGGCGACCACCTTGATGCGGTCATGGCCCTGGCCGGCGGCGCGGATGACGAGCGCGCTACCCTCCGGTGCCTCGAAGGCGCGGGCCTTATGCGCGTCCTCGGTGACGAGCTTCGAGCCGTCGGCGAGCAGGATGGGCTGGCGGCCCGAATAGGCCGGTGGTGACAGCCAGGCATCGATACGGACCGGCTGGCCGGAATTGGAAGGTCCAAGCCGGAGTGCCTGCCGGAACCGGTCGGAGAGGTTGTCGCCCGCCATGATCGCGCCGACCCCGATGAGAAGGATCAGCAGTGACCGCAGTGCCCAGGGATCGAACCGCTCGACGCGCGGCGAGGGCCACTTCACGCGGAGCTTGTCGAGGAGCTGCCCCATGCGCCGGCGATGCGCCTCGAACAGGCGCTGGGCGAGGCTGCCTTGCTCGTTGCCGCTGAGCGTATCCTCGTAGGCGGTGGCCGGCCGGTGCGGGACGCCCGAGGTCGTCTCCAACCGGCCAATGGCCTCGTTCCGCGTCGGCCATTTGATGCGCGCGGCGAATATCAGGGCCGCGAGCCCGGCGAGCGCAAAGCACAAGAGGATCGCGTTGTGATAGAGCGACGGCAACAACTGCCAGAGCCCGAGCACGGTGATGAGGAGGAAAATTCCGCAGAGCGCCAGTAGCAGCCAAAGCCGGGGCCACAGCCGCTCCATGCCGAGTGCCAGACGGCTATTGCGAACCTTGCGCTCGAAGCGGCGCTGGGACAGCCGCGCCTGCACGGGGTCGACGGCGGAGGCTGGCTGACGCCTGGCCCAGGGGTCGGGTTTCGATCTCATGGTGCATTCCTATCACGATTGGCCGGTCCAAGCACCGCCGGCTCGTGAATTTGTGATCGAAAGATCTACGCGGTAATCGTGGCCTCGGATGGGCCGCCGCTCATTTCCGGCGACCGGCGAGGGCCAGGGCACGTCGCTTAGCGGTTTTCTCGCCGGTTTCTCGGGGTTTCTCTGGCGCCTTGCGCGTCTGGCGTGGCCCTGCCACGTCCTGCCAATCAGCCAGCCGGTCGAGGCCGATGAGGTCCTCATAGGTCTGTCGCGGACGCACAATCGCGTAGCGATCTTCCGATACGAGAACCTCTGGAACTAGGCGGCGGGTGTTGTAGGTTCCGGCCTGCACGGCGCCATAGGCCCCCGCCGTCATGAATGCGACGAGGTCGCCCGCCGCGAGCTTGGGCATCGGCCGCTGCAGGGCGAGATAATCTCCGGTCTCGCAGACCGGGCCGACCACGTCCGTCACCTGCTCGGCGCTGCCGCGCGGCTTCTTCACCGGCCAGATGTCGTGATGGGCATCGTAGAGCGTCGGCCGGATGAGATCGTTCATGGCCGCGTCGACGATGGCGAAGGTACGTTCCGCACCCTTCTTCACGTAGATGACCTGGGCAACCAGAATACCGGCATTGCCGACGATCATGCGTCCGGGTTCGAAGAAGAGTCTTACGCCGAGATCGCCAACCGCTTGGCGGACGACGCTCGCATATTCATCGGGATGCGGGGGCACGTCGTTGCCGCCGCGATAAGGCACGCCGAGACCGCCGCCCAAGTCGACGTGATCGATAGTGTGGCCGGCGGCGCGCAGGGTGCCGACCAGCTCGCGCATGAGTGCAAACGCTCGGCGGAAAGGATCGAGATCGGTGATCTGGCTGCCGATGTGCATGTGGACGCCGGAGGCATCGAGTCCGGGCAGTTTGGCGGCCTTGGCATAGAGGCGTGGCGCGTCGGCGAACGGCACGCCGAACTTCGTCTCGGATTTGCCGGTCGAGATCTTCTTATGGGTCTTCGGATCGACATCCGGATTGACGCGCAGCGCGATCCTGGCCGTTACGCCGAGGCTTGTCGCGACCTCGCTCAGCAGCACCAGCTCCGGCTCGGACTCGACATTGAACAACCGGACGCCTTCCTTCAAAGCGAACGCCATCTCTTCGCGTGTCTTGCCGACGCCGGCGAAGACGATCTTCTCCGGCGAGACACCCGCCGCCAGCGCCCGGCGCACCTCGCCCTCCGAGACGACATCCATGCCAGCGCCCTGGTCGGCCAGCGTCTTGATCACGGCCTGATTGGAGTTCGCCTTGATGGCATAGCAGACGAGATGATCGAGCCCACGAAAGGACTGCGCCAGCACCTGGTAATGCCTGACGAGCGTCGCCGTCGCGTAGCAATAAAACGGCGTGCCGATCTCAGCCGCGAGCCGCGTCAGGTCGACATCCTCGGCGTGGAGGAGGCCCTTGCGATAGGTGAAGTGGTGCATGGGTGGCGGCTCGCGCTTGATCGAGAACCGTCATGTGACAGGACGGGCGCAGGCTGGCAATGGGGAAGGAAGGATCAGGCTAATCGGCCGTTAGGATCAAAGAATCCCGTCCAGCACGAAATCCTTGTGCGGCTTCGACTGGCCGGGCTCGACGGCCCCAAACTCCTCGGCAGCGCCTGGTGGCGGCTCAAGAGGGCCTCGGACGCCGCAGGCCGTGAGCGCCAACGCCACGGCGGCGAGCAGCATCAGGATACCGATGGGCCGGGCCAAAGCCATGTGGGACGTGCTCCAAGTCGCATGCGCAGCCATGCCATCTGGCAGGGCAAACGGGGCGGCAGAATGGCCGCTTGAGCCTTCTTAGCCAGCTCCGGTGCTCGCTGCCAACCGGTCGAGCCAGGTCCGGGCCGCTTTTTCGACGTTCTGTGGCGCGGTTCCCCCATAGACGGTCCGGCTGGCGACCGAAGCCTCGACGGTGAGGCGCTTTTGAGCTTCGGCCGTGATCCGTGGCTCGATGGCCTGGAACTCGGCGAGCGGCAGGGCGTCGAGGCCGACGCCGAGCGCTTCCGCCCGGGCAACGACGCGTCCCGTCACATGATGAGCGTCGCGGAACGGCATCCCCAAGGCCTGCACCAGCCAGTCGGCGAGGTCGGTCGCGGTGGAATAGCCGCGCCCGGCGGCAGCGCGCATGACCGCCACGTCCGGCTCCAGATCCTCGACCATGCCGGCCATCGCGGCCACGACGAGCGCGAAGGCGTCGAGCGCGTCGAAGGTGACCTCCTTGTCCTCCTGCATGTCCTTCGAATAGGTGAGCGGCAGTCCCTTCATGACCATCATCAGGCTCTGGAAGGCGCCTGAGATGCGGCCGACTTTGGCGCGCGCCAGCTCGGCCGCATCCGGATTGCGCTTCTGCGGCATGATCGAGGAGCCGGTCGTGAAGCGGTCGGAAAGCTTGGCAAAGCGGAATTCCGCCGAGACCCAGAGCACGATTTCTTCGGCGAGCCGCGAGAGGTGCATCGCCGAGATGGCGGCGGCGGCCAGCGTCTCGAGCGCGAAATCGCGATCAGCGACGGCGTCGAGCGAGTTCGCCGTCGGCCGGTCGAAGCCCAGCTCCTTCGACGTCATGTCGCGATCGAGCTTGTAGGAGCTGCCGGCGAGCGCGCCCGCCCCCAGCGGGTTCTCGTTGAGGCGGCGACGCGCATCGGCGAACCGGCCACGATCGCGGCCGAGCATCTCGACATAGGCGAGCAAGTGATGGCCGAAAGTGATCGGCTGCGCGGTTTGCAGATGCGTGTAGCCGGGCATCAACGTCGCCGCATGGGCGAGCGCTTTCGTGGCCATCACCCTCTGCAGATGCGCGAGCCCGGCATCGATCGCATCGAGGTAGTCGCGGATGTAGAGACGGAAATCGGTTGCCACCTGATCGTTGCGCGAGCGGGCCGTGTGCAATCGCCCGGCAGGCTCGCCGATGAGGGTCTTGAGCCGCGCCTCGACGTTCATATGCACGTCTTCCAGCTCAGCCGACCATTGGAAGGCACCGGCCGCGATCTCTGACAGGATCGTGTCTAGACCGGCGATGATCTTTTCGGCATCGTCCTTCGAGATAATGCCTTGCTTGGCGAGCATACGGGCATGTGCCTTCGAGCCCCGGATGTCCTGCGGCGCAAGGCGCTTGTCGAAGCCGACGGAGGCATTGATCTCGGCCATGATGGCGGCCGGGCCCGAGGCGAAGCGGCCGCCCCACATGGAGTTCGAGGTTGCGGGCTTCGACATGCTCGTGTCTTTCGGAGTATTGGAGGCCATGACCACCGATCCATCTGCAGCCGGCACGTCCCGGACGGCCATTTACCTTATCGCGGCGCTCTTGGCAGCCATTGCCGGGTTCGGCGCGGTATACGTCGGCCTCGCCCCGCCTGTCCACGAACAGTCGGTGAGCGAGGTTACCACGGTGCCGGCCACGGAAACGGCCGCCCCGGCCGCCGGAAGCCCGCTCAAGGCCTATGCCAGGGGCGAGATGGTGACCTTCGTCGCCAAGTCGGCGCCCGAGGCGATTGCGGAATTCGCGTTTCAGGATGCGTCCGGCAAGTCGCGCAGCCTCGCCGAGTGGAAAGGCAAGGTCGTGCTCCTCAACGTCTGGGCGACCTGGTGCGCGCCCTGCCGCAAGGAGATGCCGGCGCTCGATGCTCTAAAGCGCGCGCTCGGCGGCAAGGACTTCGACGTCGTAGCGCTGTCGACCGATCGCGATGGCATCGCCAAGGCCAAGGCCTTCCTCGACGAGATCAAGGTGACGAGCTTGGAACCGCTCGTCGATCCGACCTCTAAGAGCGCTTCCGCACTGAAAGTCATCGGCATGCCGACGACGCTGCTGTTGGATCGCGAAGGCCGCGAGGTCGGCCGCCTCGTCGGTCCGGCCGAGTGGGGCTCAGAGGATGCGAAGCGTTTGATCGAAGCAGTAATCAAGGGCGCAGGCTGACGGTTTTTGGTCCTCATCCACCTCTCAGAAACCCCCGCCGAATAGGCCTTCCTGAGTTGTAATGTCGCGTTTTCGGCCGAAAACAGCGGTTTTTCGGACGCATTTCGTGGCGAACACGCCACTTATCCCCTGTTTTCGGGCTTTTCTGACGATTGCCCGTTTAAACCCCATGCCAAATCACCTATTGGCGACGAACGGATCGGGGGACGGTCCGAAGAGCTTATTCACCCAACAAAGAACGGGAATCCAATGAAGAAGACAAAGAAAGTCGTGGCGGCGAAGGCAGCGAGCAAATCGGCGAAGTCCGGCAAGGTCGAGACCGTGACGCTGAAGCATCTGGCGGCGGCGCTGGCCGAAGCCCACGAAATTCCGAAGAAGCAGTCTGTTGAGATTCTGAACGACTTGATCGCCATGATCGGCAAGCATCTGAAGAAGGGCATGCGCATCCGCATGCCGGGCCTCGGCATCATGCAGGTCCGCAATCGCCCGGCGCGCATGGGCCGCAACCCCGCGACCGGCGAGGCCATCAAGATCAAGGCGTCGAAGAAGGTCGCCTTCCGGGTGGCCAAGGAGCTGAAGGAGTCGGTTTGACGTCTCCTTTCGTCATTCCGGCGAAGGCCGGAATCCATGCAATGTTGATGCCGATGGGTGTCTCGCCGAGCGGCGAGGCTGGTTTCGATTGAGGTTTGGATGGATGCTGGCCTTCGCCAGCATGACGGATTTGGTGGGGCGTCCCATGAAGGGAGGCCAGTCGGATCGGGCTCGTTTAAATGCAAACGCCGGGGCGAAAGCTTCGGCGTTTGTTTTTTGGTGCGAGTCGGTGTGAACTGCGCGATAATGACCCAAAGCAAGGATGTTGTGTTCGGATAGGACGGCTATGGCTGCGAAGATGAACGCTCGCCCCGCTGTTTTTGTCGGTTCCTCAGATGAAGCAAAACATGTTGCAGCCGGCATACAGTTTCATCTTCAAGGCGAAGCTGAAGTCACGATCTGGTCTCATGGAGTGTTCGGTCCCAATCTTGGTTATCTAAGAATCTCTGGTGAGCGCCCTTGATAGATTCGATTTTGCCGTACTCATCCTATCGCCTGACGATGTTGTAAAGTCGCGAGAGGACGTCTCGCTGGTACCGCGAGACAACATCATGTTTGAACTCGGTCTCTTCATGGGCCGACTTGGCCGAAACCGCACTTTTGCTGTTTGTAGTGATGCACCGAATATGAGGATTCCGACTGATCTTGCCGGTGTCAGCCTCCTTCGGTTCGAGTCGACGAGAGCCGATTCAAATTGGGTTGCGGCAACCAATCTGGCTTGCGCGACAATCAATAAGGGCATTCTTGAACTCGGATTTTCAGATCTGAGGTCTTACCGACTGCTTTCGACAGCAACGCGCAATCTGGAGGGGGCGTCAAATCATGCAGAAAGGATGATCAATCTCATGGCGCGCTCGCGAATTTTGGAACTTGAGTTGATACACAAGCAATTCGGTTCGCTGCTGCCTGAAAGCTTCTTGAATCAGCTCTCGGCCGACTTGAATGAACTCCGGGCCGAAACTGCGTCGAGTTCCGTTGGTAGTTTCAATCCAGGATTAGATTTCGTAGTGGCCTGTGCGAACTTAGCACCAGAAAATCCAAGATCTTCTGGGGCAAGTCAGGGAAGCACCACACCACACCTTAATGCACCCGCTGAATCACCAGCTCATCGCTCCGCGCCTGCGCTGCCGCGGCGTTGAAGCTGTCGGTGACCATGATCGGCGAGCCATCGGCGGCCGTCAGGGCGAACAGCGAGATGCCGCGCGGCAGGTTCTCGATCGCCGGGAACATGCGCTCGGCTTCGTCGGCGGTCATCTGCTTGATGTAGGCGACCTCGCCCCCGCCCAGGCTCTTGAACTCGAGCACGCTCATGATCTGGTCGGGCATCGTGCGGTCTTTGGTTGCCTTGTTCATCTGACACTCCTGACGTTCCTCGCCGCTCGCGGCGACGGCGCGCCGTCGTCTATCCGGCACGGTATCTAGGTTGCGCTTTCCTCCCTTACGCGGGGATGAACGGGCGCGGATCTTAGCTGCCATTTTTGATCTCGATCTTGCGGACGAGGCGCTCGGGCTCCGGCCGCACGAGATCTATGGAGAGCAACCCGTTGTCGAGGCCGGCGTTGCGGACCTCGATGCCGTCGGCGAGCACGAAGGTGCGCTGGAACTGCCGCGCGGCAATGCCGCGATGCAAATAGGTGCGCGACTTGTCCTCGTCCTGCTTGCCGCGGATGGTGAGCTGGTTGTCCTCGACGGCGACGTCGAGCTGGTCGCGCGAGAAGCCGGCAACGGCGAGCGTTATGCGGATGATCTCACCGCCGCCATTGGGGCGCGAGACCTTCTCGATGTTATAGGGCGGATAGCCATCACCCGGCGACTTGGTGACACGATCGAGCACGCGCTCGATATCATCGAAGCCGAGGAGCAGAGGCGAATTCAACAGCGACATGCGCGTCATCTCCGATGAGCCCTTCACAAGCGACCACCGTTCGAGCCTCGCCAGCCTGGAGCGTTACGATCCCAGGCAATGTGGGTCCCCGTTGGGCAACCCGGGCGATGCATTGGGCATGATATGGGGAGAGTTGGGCGGAATTCAAGCAATCGATGCCGGGTCGCGTGCGCGGAAGTTCTGTTAAGAAATTGTAATTGCTCGCAAATGTGAGGCGATCCCTAGGGTCGAAGCACTTGCTCCGGCGTCCTGCCCGGTGCCCTCCACCACGGGTTGAAGGGCGGTCGCCAGCTCCTTGCCGAGCTCAACGCCGAATTGGTCGAAGGCGTTGATGCCGTAAAGCGCTGCCTCGACGAAGACGCGGTGCTCGTAGAGGGCAATCAGCCGGCCGAGCGTGAAGGGATCGAGCTTGGTGTAGGCGATGGTGATCGACGGCCGGTTGCCGGGGAAGGCGCGGTGGGTGCTAAGGCGCTGGGCCTCGGCGGCGCTTTTCCCTTGCTTGAGCATGAGGTCGCGCGCCTCTGCCTCCGAGCGGCCGCGCATCAGCGCCTCGGATTGGGCAAGACAGTTGGCGACGAGCAGCGTGTGATGGTGGGTAAGCTCGGGCTCATGGCCAACGGCTGCAATGAGGAATTCGGTCGGGACGATGTCGGTCCCCTGGTGCAGCAGCTGGTGGAAGGCGTGCTGGCCATTCGTGCCCGGCGCCCCCCAGACCACCGGTCCGGTCGCATGCGAGACGGGTTTGCCATCGCGCACGACGTGTTTGCCATTGCTCTCCATATCGAGCTGTTGGAGATAGGCGGGGAGCAGCGCGAGGCGTTGGTCGTAGGGGAGGATCGCGCGGCTCGAATAGCCGCAGACGACGCGATGCCAAGCGCCGGCGAGGCCGAGGAGCATCGGAAGATTTTGATCGAGCGGCGCGGTGCGGAAATGCTCGTCGATTAAATTTGCGCCGTGGAGGAATTGTTCGAAATTCCGCCAGCCGATGGCGATCATCAGCGGCAGGCCGACCGCCGACCAGATCGAGTAGCGTCCGCCGACCCAATCCCAGAAGCCGAAGGTCCGCGTTTCGGGAATTCCGAAGGCGGCGACCTTGTCGAGCGCTGTCGAGACGGCCGCGAAGTGCGAGGCGACCGCCGCCTCGCCGAATGCCGCCGTCAGCCAACGCCGGGCCGACTGGGCGTTCGTCATCGTCTCGATGGTGGTGAAGGTCTTGGACGCGACGATGAACAGCGTGCGATCGGGCTTGAGGCCAGCAAGCGTGTCGTGGAGATGGGCGCCGTCGACATTGGAGACGAAATGGAGCCGCGGCCCGTCGTGATAGGGTTTCAGCGCCGCCGTCGCCATGGCGGGCCCGAGGTCCGAGCCGCCGATGCCGATGTTGACGACGTCCTCGATCGCCGCGCCGGTCGCGCCGAGGATGTGATGGGATCGAATGGCCTCTGCGAAGCGCGCGAGCTTGGCGAGTTCCGCCTCGATATCCGGCATGACGTCCTTGCCGCCGACCGGCAATGGCGGCAGACAGAGGTCGCCGCAGCGCCGTGTGCAGCACCGCACGCTCCTTCGGTGAGGTTGATCGCTCGCCTCGGAACATGGCCTCGCGCAGCGCCTCGACGCCGGCCGCCTGCGCAAGAGACGCAAGCAGCCGCAGCGTCTCCTCGCGTCAGCGCCGTCTTCGAGGCATCGAGCAGGAGATCGCCGGACCGCAATGAGAACCGTTCGAAGCGCTTGGGATCGGCATCGAACAACGCCGCTATTCGCTCGTCGCGCCGCACCTGCCAATGCTGCTCGAGTGCGCGCCAACACGCCTCGACCCGCTCGATCGCCATGTCACGTTCCCTTGCGCAGCCCCGCCGCCAGAGCGGCGAGCCGCGTGATCTCAGCCCAATCGCGATTGGCGATCATAACCTTGGGCGCCATCCAGGAGCCACCGACGGCGATCACATTGGCGAGCTTCAGGTAGGCCGCCGCCTTCGCCTGATCGATGCCGCCGGTCGGGCAGAAGCGGACCATCGGTATTGGCGAGGCCAGCGCCCCGAGCGTCGCCGCGCCACCCATCGGCTCGGCCGGGAAGAACTTCTGAAAGAAATAGCCTTGCTCGGCGAGCGCCATGACCTCGGATGCCGTTGCCGCGCCGGGCAGCAGCGGCATGGCCGTTTGATGGGCTGCCGTAATCAGGTGCTGCGTCGCCCCCGGCGAGACGGCAAACTTCGCTCCGGCCTGCTCGGAATCTTTGAGCTGCGAAACGTCGAGCACGGTTCCCGCGCCGCAAATCGCTCCCTCCACTTCGCTGGCGATGCGCCGCATGGCCTCGAGCGCGACCGGCGTCCGCAGCGTGATCTCGAGCACCGGCAGCCCGCCCTCGACCAGCGCGCGGCCGAGCGGCACGGCGGTTTCCAGGTCGTCGATCACCAGCACCGGGATAACCGGCGCGCGGCTCAGAATTTCCGCGAGGCCTTGCTGGGTGTTCTTCATGCGGCATCTCCGTAGAGCGGAGATGCGCCGGTGTCCGCCGAGCCCACAGCACGGCGAAACAATCCGAACAGCTCGCGGCCGACGCCGTGGGTGTTGGCGGAGAGGTCGGCCGTCGCGGCCGAACGAGCGGCCCACTCTGCCTCGTCGACCAGAACCTCCAACCGACCATTCACGCCATCGATCCGTATCATATCGCCATCGCGGATCTTGGCGATGGCGCCGCCATCGACTGCCTCGGGCGTCACGTGGATCGCGGCAGGCACCTTGCCCGAAGCTCCCGACATGCGCCCATCGGTGACGAGCCCGACTTTGAAGCCACGGTCCTGCAACACCGCCAGTGTCGGCACCAGCTTGTGCAACTCGGGCATGCCGTTGGCCTTCGGGCCCTGAAAGCGGACGACGGTGATGACATCGCCCGTGAGGTCGCCGGCCTTGAAGGCCTTCAGAAGTGCATCCTGGCTGTCGAAGACGCGGGCCGGTGCCTCGACGACATGGCGCGACGAATCGACGGCCGAGGTTTTCAATACCGCGCGGCCGAGCGGGCCATCGAGGACTTTGAGCCCGCCCGTTGGTGAGAATGGGGTGAGGGTCCCTCGCAGCACCGAGTCGTTGCCGGTTGAAACTGCACCGTCACGCCAAACCAGCTCGCCCGAGTCATCGAGCGCTGGCTCCGACAGATAGCCATCGAGGCCCGTGCCGTTCACCGTGCGGACATCCTCGTGCAGCAACCCCGCTCCCAGAAGCTCCCGCACCATGAATCCCATGCCGCCGGCCGCCGTGAAGTGATTTACATCCGCCTTGCCGTTCGGATAGATGCGGCAGAGCAGCGGCACGACCTCGGCGAGGTCGGCGAAGTCGTCCCAGGAGAGACGGATGCCGGCCGCGGCCGCCATCGCCGGCAGATGCAGTGTGTGATTGGTCGAGCCGCCAGTCGCATGCAGGCCGACGATGCCGTTGACGAAGGCGCGCTCGTCCAGCACCAGGCCAATCGGTGTGTAGTCGTTCCCCTGCGCCGTGATGGCGAGCGCGCGCTTCACCGCCGCCCGCGTCAGCGCATCGCGCAGCGGCGTGTTCGGGTTGACGAAGGAGGCGCCCGGCAATTGCAGTCCCATCAGCTCCATCAGCATCTGATTGGAGTTGGCGGTTCCGTAGAAGGTGCAGGTGCCAGGCCCGTGATAGGACTGCGCCTCGGCCTCGAGCAGCTCCGCGCGCGTCGCCTTGCCTTCCGCATAGCGCTGACGGACCTTCGACTTCTCGTCGTTCGGCAAGCCACTCGTCATCGGCCCCGATGGCACGAAGATGCCCGGCAAATGCCCGAAGGTCAGCGCGCCGATGACAAGGCCCGGCACGATCTTGTCGCAGATTCCCAGATAGAGCGCGGCGTCGAACATCTGGTGGGAGAGTGCCACCGCCGTCGACAGCGCGATGACATCGCGTGAGAACAGCGACAGCTCCATCCCCGCCTCGCCTTGCGTGACGCCGTCGCACATGGCCGGCACCCCGCCAGCCACCTGCGCGATGCCGCCCGCCTCGCGCGCCGCCTGCCGGATCAGCTCCGGAAATCGCTCATAAGGCTGATGGGCCGAGAGCATGTCGTTGTAGGCGGTGACGATGCCGATATTGGGCTGATCGCCCTGGCGCAGGCCGAGCTTGTCGCCGGGCCCGCACGCCGCGAAGCCGTGCGCGAGATTGGCGCAGCCAAGTTGACGGCGCGCCGGCTGGCTCTCGCGCGCCTTCTCGATGCGGTCGAGATAGCGGCGGCGACCGACGCGGCTGCGCTTGACGATACGCTCGGTCACCTCGCCGAGGCGGGCATTGAAAGGCATGGGCGTTTTCCTTTTCCGCGCCGAGTCTATCGCTTCAAGGTCAGCGCGCCCAGTGAATCTCGACAGGCACCCGATCCTGCCGGAGCACGGCTCGGACCGGCATGTCCGCGACCGGCCCTTCGCCGAGCGCCCGCTCGAGGACATGCCGTTTGGCCTCGCCCTCGATGTGGAGCGCGATGCACCCGGCGGTCAGCAAAGTAGCAAAGGTGAGGGTGATGCGCGGCTCGCCGGCGCCGGGCGCGCGCATGATCTCGGTCAGGCGCTTCGAGCCCGGATCGAGGGCGGCATTCAGCCGATCGCCACCGGGGAAAAACGAGGCCGTGTGGCCGTCCTCGCCCATGCCGAGCATGGCGACGGTGAGCCGCTTCGGTGCCGTGCGGAGCCGCAGCTCGGCGGCGAGCCAGCCGGCCTCGGGCGAGTGATCGGTCGAATAGAGGGGAAGAAAGCGAGCCACGGCGGCCTTGCCGGTGAGCAGATGCCGCTTCACCAGCGACGCGTTGGAGCGCGGCGAGGTCTCGTCCACCCACCGCTCGTCGACGAGTGTCACGGTGACCTTCGACCAATCGAGATCGGCGGCGGCCAGCGCCTCGAACATCCGGACAGGGGTCTGCCCGCCCGAGACGGCGAGGAATGCTTCGCCCTCCGCGGCAATGCGCTGGGTGAGCTTTGCGGCAATACGCGCGGCCAGCTCCTTTGCGAGCATGCCGGTATCTGGCCAATCGAAGCGCTTGAGCATCGCCTACTCGTCGCTGTCGTGCCAGGTGCGGCCGTCACGCTCGATGAGGGCCACCGCCGCCGACGGGCCCCAGGTCCCCGACGTGTAGGCCTTCGGCGCCTCGCCGCCAGCGCGCCAGGCCTCCAGGATCGGATCGATCCAGGCCCAGGCCGCCTCCACCTCGTCGCGGCGCATGAAGAGGGTCTGGTTGCCGCGCACCACGTCCATCAGCAGCCGCTCGTAGGCGTCGACCGAGCGCATGCCGAAGCTTTCGGCGAAGCTCATGTCGAGCGGTACCCGCCGGAGCCGCATGCCGCCGGGGCCTGGGTCCTTGATCATCAGCCAGAGCTTCACACCCTCGTCGGGCTGCAGACGGAGCACGAGGCGGTTGGGCGTCAGCGGTCCGGCGCCTGCTTCGAAAATCGAATGCGGAACCTGACGGAAGGTGACGACGATTTCCGACACGCGGGCCGCCAGCCGTTTTCCGGTCCTCAAATAGAACGGCACGCCCTTCCAGCGCCAATTCTCGATCTCGGCCTTGATGGCAACGAAGGTCTCGGTGGCGCTCTTTGGCTTGCCCAGCTCCTCGATGAAGCTCTTGACCGGGCCATCGCCCGAAGCGCCGGCTTTGTACTGGCCGCGCACGATCACCTGTGCGGCCTCGTTCGCCGTGATCGGCTTCAGAGAGCGCAACACCTTCAGCTTCTCGTCGCGCACCGAGTTCGGCCGAGATCGAGGTCGGTGGCTCCATGGCGGCGAGGCAGAGGAGTTGGAGCAGGTGGTTCTGCACCATGTCGCGGAGCGCGCCCGAGGTCTCGTAGTAGCCGGCGCGCCCCTCGAGGCCGAGCGTTTCCGCCACCGTGATCTGCACATGATCGATATGGGCAGCGTTCCAGACCGGCTCGAACAAAGCGTTGGCAAAGCGCAGCGCCATCAGGTTCTGCACCGTCTCCTTGCCGAGATAGTGGTCGATGCGGAAGATCTGGCTCTCGGCGAACACCTTGCCGATGGCATCGTTGATGGCCCGCGCGCTGGCTCCGTCCTTGCCGATCGGCTTTTCGACGACGACGCGGCAGCCCTCGCACGCCAAGCCATGGCGGCCAAGCCGCTCGGTCAGCGGCGCGAAGAGGTCGGGGCCGACGGCGAGATAGAAGGCGCGGATGCGGCCATTGGGCGATCCGAGGAGTTTCGCCAGCGCCGGCCAGCCGGCCTCGCCCGAGGCGTCGACGGCGACATAAGCGAGCCGGCCGAGGAAGCGCTTCAATACGGCGGGATCGCGATCGTCCTCGCTCACATGCTCGGTGATGGACGTCTCGACGAGCGTCTGGAAGTCCTTGGGGGAAAACTCCCGCCGCGAGGTCGCGATGATCCGCGCATCCTCTGGTAGCTGGCCGACGAGATCGCGATGATAGAGCGCGGGAAACAGCTTCCGTGCGGCAAGATCGCCCGTCGCGCCGAACACGACCATGTCGAAAGGCTCGACGGCGATGATGCGGGCGGCCATGGTTGCTCTCGCAAGTGAGTGAGCCGCTGCACGGCGCGGCGCCAGTCTCCGCCGGTGCTTAGACGGAACCGCCGTTCGAGAAAAGCCCTTCGCCCTTGACCACGGTGGGTTGTTTGCGCGGATCGCGGGGTATGACGGCGTCAACCGTCTTGAAAACCACCCCAACACCGTCATGGCCGCGAAGGCGGCCACCCAGACATGTCACCACGAACTCTTCGCTCCGGCCAGTAGCTAAGTGCATCTGCCGCCTGAGTTGACGGATTGAGAATTCATCAGGCTTGTCTGGGTGGCCGCCTTCGCGGCCATGACGGGGAGAGTTTATGCTCTCGCGTTAGCTTCGCGACTTCAGTTGGCCAGTACGGTGTTGCTCCGGCAAGCTACACCTAAATCGCCTTCCCCAAAATCTGCGCCTTTGTCTTCCTGACGACCAGATACCGCGCCCCTTGCGCGTCCGTCTTCAGCTCGACCTGATCGACCGTCACCGGCACGATGCGTTGGAAGAAGCCGAAGATGCCGCCCATGCCGACCTTGACGACGATCGGCACGCCCTGGCCGTCGTGGGCGACGGAATTGACGACGCCGATGTACTTGCCCGTGCTGTCGACCACGGCGATGCCGGCGAGGCTCGAGGCTTCCTTGGGACCGTAGCCGTCGAGCGCGGTTTGCGCGAGGGCGGAGGGCATGGCAAGTGCCGTCGTGACGAGAGCGAGCGCAACGCGGCGCGTGCATGCGTGTGTCATTCGGACGGCCCCCTGGCGGTTCGAAGTGGGCAGCGTCCCCACGCTATCGGCTTCGAGCTGAACGGATCATGACGGCGATTGGCGGATGGTGCAACGGGCAATTGCCGGGTGGCATAGGGTCAGACCCTGCGGGCCTGAGCCTACTTGCGGAGGTCGGACGTACCGTGGTCAGACCCGCAGGGTCTGACCCAAACCGGCATAGCGGCCTCACGACCCCGGCACATCCAACTTCCGCGTCAAATTCTCGAACTCGCGGCGGAGCTCCTGGTTCTCGAAGATCTGCTCGAAGCCGGGGGCTTCAAGGCGCTGGATCGCCTCGAAGGAGGCCGCCGCGTCCTTGATGAGCGCGCGGAGCTGGAAGGAGGCTTCCACCGTCTCGTAGGTGTTGTCGGCGATGCGGAGGTCCTTGACGGCCTTCAAGCGCGCCGCCGCCAGCTGTTCGCGCTGCTTCAGCAGATAGCCGCGATAGTAGTTGGCGACCTTCTCGGCGAAGTCCTGGCTCTTGAGATTGGCGTCGAGCGCCCGCTTCTGGTCGGGCCGGTTCTTCTCCTTCAAGAGCCGCTTCGTCTCGCTCCGCGCCGCCTCCACATCGCCGAGGATGGCTTCGAGCCGGGGCAGATAGGTATTGTCGATCTTCTTGATCATGGCGTCCTGGCCGTGCACGAGCATGGCAAACAGCGCCGAGTGCATGGCGAAGAATTTCCGCGCGGTGCCGAGATTGTCGCCCGTCGCCTGCACGGCCTTGGCGAGCTGCTCGTCGATGGCGCGCGCGGCCTCGAAGGCGGCGACGAGCCGGACGAGATCGCCCGAGAGCACGCTGTCGAGCAGCAGGTCGAGCTGGCCCGGCTCCATCTTGACGCCGGAGGCGGCGAGCGCACCTGCAATCTCCGATTTCGATGTCTCGATCTCGGCGCGGTTGCCCTCGATCCGGCTTTCCAGCTCCTTCACTTCGGAGCCCAGGCTCTCGACCGTGTCGTTGAGGATGCCCGGCATGAGGGCATCCTCGGGGGCGGTCAGTTGGCGGGCCTTCAGCTCGGCGATCTGGTCTTCGAGATCCCGGATCGAGCGGCGGCGGGCCTCGAGCTGCTTCTGCAGCTCGACGATCGGCACGTCGGTGACGACGGCGAGCGCGCTGTCGAGGAGGGCGCGGATCTTGTCCTCGCGATCCTCCTTCGTCGCGGTGAAGACGGGGGGAACGATGAACTCGTCCTTGCTCGGCAGCTTCCTCTGGTCGGCGCGCTGCTCGGCGGTGTCCTCCAGGATGTCGTCAATGGCGGCAAGTAGCGCCTTGGCGCGCTCGTAGGCCTCATCGCCCGCGCGGGCATCCTCCGCCGGCTCTTCGACGACGGCGACGCCCTGATCCTCGGCGGGGGCTTCCGTATCCTGGGCAAGGGCCGACACCGGCCATCCCGCGCCGACGGCCAATGCCGCCGCGAGCCCGAGCGTCCGCAAGTCGACGAGGCGCATGGTCCTGATCTCCCGCATACCAGTGAGACGTGGGTAGAGAATAGGGCAATTCCAAGGAGCGGGCAGCGAATTCAGCTGGCATGGCAAAGTGCCGGCATTTTGCGTACGTAGGTGGTTCGCCTAGAATGCGGCTCCTTCCATCAGGATTCCATCCATGCCCGCCGCCCACATCGTTTTGGCCCATCCGGAGCCGCAGTCCTACAGCGCGCATCTGGCGCGGACGGCGCAAGGGGCGCTGCAGGCCGCCGGCTGGACGGTCACGCTGACCGACCTCTACACGATCGGCTTCGACGCCTCCGAGGGGCCATTGCACTTCAAGCAACGCAAACATCGCGAGCGCTTCGAGGCTGCCGGCGAGCAGCGGCATGCCTTCGAGGCCAGCTCGCTCGCGCCGCATATCGGCGACGAGCTCAGACGCATGGAAGCCGCCGATCTTTTGGTCCTGCAGTATCCACTCTGGTGGTTCGGGCCGCCGGCGATTCTCAAAGGCTGGATCGATCGCGTCTTCGTCTGGGGCGGCGCGTATACGAGCACCGAGCGCTTCGACACCGGCAAATTCCGTGGCAAGCGGGCGATCGTCTCGACGGTCGGCGCAGGAGAAGCCGAGGGCTTCGTGCTCGGCGGACGCAACGGCGGTCTCGACCAATCGCTCTGGCCGGTGCAGTACAGCCTCTATTATCTCGGCTACTCAGTGGTCGAGCCTTTGGCCATCCTGGGTGTCGGCGGTTGGAGCCCGGACGACACCGGTACCGCCGAGACGGAGCGGCTCGCCAAGCATGCCGAAAAGGTTGCCGTGGCGATGCAGGAAGTCGAGACCCGGCGGGTGCTGCCATTCAATACCCAGAATGAATGGACGAAGAGTGGCGCGCTGAAGCCAGGATGTCAGGACCCCGGACCATTCGCCTACGGTCCGGGCGCCGATCCAAGGGAGCAAGCATGACCACCGAGGTCGACGTTGCCATTGTCGGCGCGGGCGCTGCTGGTCTCGCTGCCGGCAAGCTTTTGCAGCGGGCCGGCGTCTCGTTCCGAGTGCTGGAAGCCCGTTCCCGGAGCGGCGGCAGGTCCTGGACGGACACCGAGACCTTCCCCGGCATTGCCTTCGATCGCGGCTGCCACTGGCTGCACTCGGCCTCGATCAATCCGCTGACGGTGGAGGCGGACCGGCTGGGCGTGCGCTATCGCAAGCAGTTCAGCTGGGGCGAGCGGCGCATCTTCCGCCACGGCGATTGGCTCAGCGAAAGCGAGCGCGACGCCTACGGCAAAGCCTTCGAGGAGGCCTATGCGGCCATGTATGCCATGGGCGATGCCGGCCGCGATGTGGCAGTTGCCGAGGCCATCCGGCCGGATCAACCGTTTCTGGACGAGATCCGGCACGTCTACACGCTGGTCAGCAGCGCCGAGATCGAGGACGTCTCGGCCGTCGATGCCTCGCGCTACAACGACACCGAGGAGAACTGGCCGGTCGAGGACGGCTACGGGGCGCTTGTGCAGAAGGTGGCGGCTGGCGTTCCGGTGGAGCTTGCGACGCCGGTGCGATCGGTCGATTGGTCGGGTAAGCAGGCCGTGCTTGCGACTAGCAAGGGCGATCTGCGCGCCAAAGCGGTCATCGTCACCGCCTCGACGAAAGTGCTATCCGGCGGTGGCATCCGGTTCGATCCGGAGCTGCCGGGCGAACTCTCATCCGCTCTCGAGTCTGTTCCGATCGGATGCGCCGAGAAGGTCGCGCTGGCGCTCGACCGGCCGATCGAGGATGTCCCCGACAACGCCTTCATGACGGTCTCGTTGAGCGGGGACACGCCGCTCAACTTCTATCTCAACCCCTTCGGGCAACCGATCGTCCATGCCTCGCTCGGTGGCAATTTTGGCCGGGAGATCGAGAAGGCGGGTGAGGCGGCCATGATCGCCTTCGCCAAGGAGCGCTTCGTAGCCGCGTTCGGGGCTGGCATGGGCAAGCGCATCACCGGCGCGACCGCGACGCACTGGGTGTCCGACCCCTTCATCCGCGGCGCTTACTCTTTCGCGCGTCCCGGCAAGGCCGACATGCGCAAGCGGCTCGCCGAGCCGTTTTCGGACCGGCTGTTTCTTGCCGGCGAGGCGACCTCGCACGACTTCTTCTCGACCGCCCACGGTGCGCATCTGACCGGCATCCGCGCGGCGGAACGGGCGATCAAGGCCATCGGGATTGCGGGGTGAGCGGGTTTATTTCATCTGGAAGCTGGAACCGTTCGACACTCTCCATTGCGAACACGTTCAGGCGAACCGGTTCCCACTTCGCCTGAACGTGTTCTACCGCCCGCCGCCGACATCGAGCAGCGCGGCTGTCACATAGCTCGCCTGATCCGATGCCAGCCACAGGATCGCCTCGGCGACTTCTTCCGCCGTGCCGCCGCGCTGCATGGGCACGAGACCCTGCATCTCTTTCACGCGGCCCGGCACACCGGCCGAGGCATGGATCTCGGTGTCGATGAGGCCTGGGCGCACGGCGTTGACGCGAATGCCTTCGGTCGCGACCTCCTTGGCGAGGCCCTGAGTGAAGGTGTCGATGGCGCCCTTGGACGCCGCGTAGTCGACGAATTCGCCCGAACCACCGTGCTTGGCCGCAGCCGAGGAGAGATTGACGATCACGCCGCCCTTGCCGCCGTGTTTCGTCGACATGCGGCGGATCGCTTCGCGCGCGGCAAGTAAGCTGCCCGTCACGTTCACCGCCATCATGTGAGCGATCCGCTCGGCGCTCATGTCTTCCACGCGGCTCCGGGGTGCCACGATACCGGCATTGTTGATGAGCGCGTCGAGCCGTCCGAAGGCTCGATCGACAGTTGTGAAGAAGGCGACGATATCGGCTTCGCTCGCCACGTCGGCCTTCACGGCCATGCCGCGACGGCCGGCCTTCTTGATGTCGCGGAGGACGGCCTCGGCCGCCGTCGCATCGTTCCGGTAAGAGATTGCGATGTCGTAGCCGTGAGCCGCGGCGAGCCGCGCCACTGCAGCGCCGATGCCCCGGCTACCGCCGGTGATCGCCATCACTTTCGCGGTCGTGCCGGTCATGATGCGCCTCCTTGCGGGCGGCCGCTTCTTAGCCAGGCCGCGCCTCGACCATGACCCGGTAGGCGTCGTGCTGCAAGCGGGCGGCCGTGACGGCGTTTCGCATCAGCGTTGCAACCGTCACAGGCCCGACGCCCCCCGGCACCGGCGTGATCCAGCCGGCGACCTCGACGCAGCTCTGGAAATCGGCATCGCCGACGACGGCCGTGCCGCCGTCGTTCAGCGTCACCTGGTTGATGCCGATATCGATCAGCGCCGCGCCGGGCTTCAGCATGTCGCCGGTTATGAGGCCGGCCTTGCCGACGGCGACGAACACGGCGTCGGCGCGCCGCGAGTGCAACGACACGCTCCTGGTCATGTGGTGGCAGACGGTGACGGTCGCGCCCTCGCTCATCAGCAGGAAGGCGATCGGCTTGCCGACAATCTCCGAGTGGCCAATGACGACCACCTCGAGACCCTCGAGCTTGAGCCGGGTCGACTTCAGCAGCTCGACGGCAGCGACCGCCGTGCAGGGGCCCATGACGAGGTCGTTGTAGACGATGTTGCCGATGGAGGCCGGATGCATGCCTTCGACATCCTTGAGCGGCGCCACCGCCCGCTGCAGCGCCTTGATCGGGATCGAGGCCGGCACGGGACGCTGAATGATGATGCCGGTGACCCGAGCGTCGGCGTTGAGGCCATGGATGATGCCGGTCAATTCCTCGACGCCGATCGAGGCGGGATAAACCCGCTCCTCGAATAAAATCCCAACTTCGCCCGCGACGCGCTTCTGGTTGCGGACATAGAGTTGGGTGGCGGCGCCTTCGCCCACCGTGATCGAGACGAGCTTCGGCGGCCAGCCCTGGCCGGCCAGACGGCGGGCCGTACCGGTGATCTCGGTTTTCATGACCGCGGCGAACCGGCGGCCGTCCAGAAGCTTGTGGCGATGCTCGGCGAGGGCGTTGGGCACGTACGGGGCTCCGATTCGGGTATGGCAGGCGGCCAGGAGGTATCGGACGGCGGCCCGGGTTGCAACGGCAGGCGAAATTCTCATACCGCAGTGCACAATTCATGTTGCACTGCACAATTGAACCGTGCTATACAATCGCGAAATCGAGTTTCAACGCCCCAGCTACCAATGAAACGGACCCATGCAATGACCAACCTCCACGAGACTTTCGCCCGCCAGACTGAAGCCTTCATGGATGCCGCCCGTGACGGCCGCGTCCCCGAGGGTCTGCAGACCGCCGCCCAGGAGGGCATTGCCCGGAGCCACGAGGCTTATGCAACCGCAACAGTTGCGACCCAAGTCGCCGGAAAGGCCTTCGGCGAGGTCGCCGAGGCGGCCGGCAAGGGCGCCATGTCGCTTGCCGGGATCGCCGCCAAGAACGTCTCCGCCAATGTCGAGGCAGCCTTCGAGGCGGCCAACCGCGTCGCCCGCGCTCAGACCTTCCCCGAGGCCGCGCGCCTGCAGGTCGAGTTCGCCCAGAGCCAGCTCATGAAGTCCGGCGAGCAGAGCCGCGCCTTCTTCGAGCTTTCGGCCAAGATCGCCCGCGACACTTTCGAGACGATGTCGGCCGCGACCGAGAAGTGCCTCGACGGCATGCGCAAGGCCGGCTGATCAACCTGCGCCATCACTTTCGCTCTGAAAGGCCCCGAGGCAATCCCCGGGGCCTTTTGCGTCTTCGTTCAGTGGTTCCTTACCCTTCGAAGCCCTATAGTCGGGCGATGCTGACCGATTTCGCCCAGGTCCGCCCCGGCGGCCCCGACGACGCAAAGGCACTCGCGGAGGTGTTCCGCGAGTCCTGGCTCGTCGCCTATCAGGGCATCATCCCTTATGGCTATCTGACGGCCATGATCGGCCGGCGCGGCTCGGAGTGGTGGCGCTCGGTGCTGGAGGCGGCCGACAAGCCGCTGGTGCTCGAGGCCGGCGGCAAGATCGCCGGCTATGCGAGCTACGGCCGGGCCCGCGGCCCCCTCAAATACGACGGCGAGATCTACGAGCTGTATCTGGCCCCGGTCTATCAGGGGCTGGGCTTCGGCGAGCTGCTGTTCGAGGCTGCCCGCGGGCGGCTCATGCAGAAGGAGCTGCACAGCCTGGTTGTCTGGGCGCTGTCGGACAACTCGGGCGCCTGCGACTTCTACGAGCGCCGAGGCGGCGAGGCGGTGGCCCGGGCGAGCGAGCGCTTCGGCACGACTCTGGTGCCCAAGATCGCCTTCGGCTGGGTGTGACGCCCTATCCTTCAACCGGCTTCAAAGTCATATCGAGGACCCGGAGCACGCGCTCCAGATCGTGGCCGCGACGGAGCACATATCCACCAGCCGCCACGACGCTGTAGGCGCCCTGTTTCCTGGCGAGCTTCGGGTCCTTGACGATCGTATAGATCGGCACCTCGCTCGACCGGCGAAAGACCGAGAAAATCGCCCGATCCTTCAGGAAATCGATCGCGTAGTCGCGCCATTCTCCGGCGGCGACCATTTTGCCGTAGAGCCAGAGGATCTGATCGAGCTCGCGCCGGTCGAACCGGATGATCACCGGGACGGGGCTGCTCACCTGGGATGCCGCGGCACTTTGATCCGGCCCGCCGCGATGGGGCCTAAGCACTATCGGATCGGAATCGCTCAAGCCCGCCCTCCGTGCTCAAGGTTCAAATCAACAAGGTAAATTTGCCACAATGCAAGCAAATTACAATAGGGCTTGCAATTTCCCTCCTGGTGTAATAAATAGAAACATAATTCACAGAGATGCCCAGTTTCGATCCTGTGTCGGCCGCATTGAGTGGGTAGATCAGGATCGTCGGCACTGGCCCGGTTCGCTTGTAAGGCTTCGGAATCTCAGCCCCCCAGTCCCCCCCGAGTCTTCTCTTTAGCGAACCGGGCCTCCTTTCCCTCTAATCGCCGGGAAAGGAACCCCTAAAGGGTACGAACGGCAGGCGCGGTGCCGCGTCTGCCGTTCATTTTTTCCTACATAGATCAAAGGTTTGAAGCCGCCATTCCGTCACGATTCGTCCTTCGCCCGGACAGAATGGGCGTGCATATCTCGCGGCATGGTCTCGCGGTCGTTCTTGCCGGTATCGGAATAACGCCCCCCAGCCCCTCCGGTGGCGCGCAAGGTTCCGGCCGCGAGGCTCGTGAGCCAGATCCATTCTGTTCGATAGAGACCTCTGGGGCCGGCTTGCCGGCCCTCTTTTTTTGGTCCGATCAGGAAGTGGCTCAGAGGTCCTCGAGCCGCGCCGCGGCAACGATGGGTCCGGCCGCACCGTTCTGCACGATCACCGCGCAGCTGTCGCTGCCTTCGGCCATGACCTGGCTCTTCGGCACCCGCAAAGTCCCCGCGGTCCCGTCCCATTTGCCGATCTCGGCGAGCTTGCGGACGACATTGTAGTAAGTGATCGTCCGTCCGCGATTTTCGCCCTTGGTGACGGGAACTTCGATGCTGCGCGTGGTCATGGCAATCAGCACGCGGCCGTCCGAGATCGTTACCCCGGCGGGAGCGGGGCCAAGATCGACGACGAGGTCGCCGCCCTCCATGCGAAGTGTGACGCCGCTCCGCCAGGGGCCGAGCTGGTCACCGGTCGAGGCGACCGCCGCCTCGATATCGGCGAGCCGGCTGCCGACCGCGTGGGCCATGCCGTTGACGACCACCTGAGGCGTGTAGACTTGCCCGTCGCCGCGTCCGGCTGCGTAAGCCCGCTGGCGCTCGGTATGGACATGGCTCGCCAGCGTGTCGCGCCAGCCCAGATAGTCCCAGTAGTCCACCGGCATGCTGAGCGCGATGACATCCTGGCGCTTTGCCAACTCGCCCAAAAGCTCGTCCGCCGGCGGACAGCTCGAGCAACCTTGGCTGGTAAACAGCTCGACGACCGCGGGGTGAGCGGCATCGCCTGCGAGGCCAGCTGTCGATCCCGATGCGATCAGCACAAGCCCTGCGATCAGACCTGTGCATCGCCTCGTCACGTCGAGCCTCCAAGCAACTTTCCACCTTGCGTCGACGCACAATATGCGTGTCCGCCTCTTCAACTGCCACTCACATTCGGGTGACGCCAAAGCGGTTTGCGCTCCTCGCGAAGCGGAAACCGCCTTGGCTCATTGGTTTGTCGCATTTTCTTCGACGAACCGGGAAGCCACTTCGTCGGAAAATGCTCCTGTCACGCTACCGCGAGGTTCCTCAGCACGTAGGGCAGGATGCCCCCGTGCTTGAAGTACGCAAGCTCATCCAGCGTGTCGATCCGGCAGAGCAAGGGAAGCTTGGTAACCTTTCCGTCTGATCCCTTGATCAGGGCGATGAGCTCCTGGCGGGGCTTCACGGAGGCGAGGCCCTCGATGGTCACGGTTTCCGTGCCTTTGAGGGCGAGGCTCTTCCAGCTGGTACCCTCCTGGAAGGTCAGCGGCACGACGCCCATGCCGACGAGATTTGAGCGGTGAATGCGCTCGAAGCTTTCGGCGACGACAGCGCGGATGCCGAGCAACCGCGTGCCCTTGGCCGCCCAATCGCGGCTCGAGCCCGTGCCGTATTCCTTGCCGGCGAAGACCACGAGCGGCGTGCCCTCTGCGATGTAGCGCATGGCGACATCGTAGATCGACGCCTGCTCGCCGGAGGGCACGTGCAGCGCGAGCCCGCCCTCCGTTCCCGGCAAGGCCTGGTTCTTGATGCGGATATTGGCGAAGGTGCCGCGCATCATCACCTCGTGATTGCCGCGTCGGGCGCCATAGGAGTTGAAGTCCGCGGGTCTCACCTGATGCTCGATGAGGTACGTCCCTGCCGGGCCGGACTTGGCGATATTGCCAGCGGGCGAGATGTGGTCGGTGGTGATCGAGTCGCCGAACAGCCCGAGGACGCGCGCATCGACGATGTCGGAGGGCGCCTCCGGTGTCATGGTCATGCCCTCGAAATAGGGCGGGTTCTGCACATAAGTTGAGCCGGAATTCCAGGCGTAGGTGAGCCCCGGCTTGCCGCCGATCTTCTGCCAGCGCTCATCACCCTTGAAGACGTCGCCATAGCGCTTGGCGAACATCTCGGGCGTCACGCAATTGCGGATCACTTGTGTGATCTCGGCCGAAGCCGGCCAGATGTCCTTGAGATAGACAGGGCCTTTGTCGCCCTGGCCGAGCGGCTCGGTGGCGAGATCGCGCGCCATGGAGCCAGCGAGCGCGTAAGCCACCACCAGTGGCGGCGAGGCTAGGTAGTTCGCCTTGACGTCAGGGTTCACACGGCCCTCGAAATTGCGATTGCCGGACAGCACGGCGGCAACGACGAGATCGTTGTCGCGCACGGCCTTCGAGATGTGGTCGGGCAGCGGTCCCGAGTTACCGATGCAGGTGGTGCAGCCATAGCCCGTCAGGTTGAATCCGAGGGCGTCGAGATCGTCCTGTAGCCCGGCCTTATTCAGATAGTCGGTGACGACCTGGCTGCCAGGCGCCAGCGATGTCTTCACCCAAGGTTTCGTTTCGAGACCGAGCTTGCGGGCGTTGCGGGCGAGCAGCCCGGCCGCGATCAGCACCGAGGGGTTCGAGGTATTGGTGCAGGAGGTGATGGCGGCGATCACCACATCGCCGTGGCGGAGCTCATGGTTCGAGCTGTCGACTTTCACTTTGATCTTTGCGCCGTCGGGCTTGCCGAACTCACCTTCGAGCGCCTTCAAGAAGCCGGCCTTGGCGTTCTTCAGCGCCACCCGATCCTGCGGCCGCTTCGGGCCGGCGAGCGAGGGCTCCACCGAGTGGAGATCGAGATTGAGGGTGTCCGTGAAGGTCAGCGCCGCATTGGTGCGATAGAGTCCCTGCTCCTTGGCATAGGCCTCCACCAGGGCCAGCCGATCGGCGGTCCGTCCCGTCGCCTTCAGGTACTTGAGCGTGTCGCCATCGACCGGGAAGAAGCCGCAGGTGGCACCATATTCGGGCGCCATGTTGGCAATCGTCGCGCGATCCTCGAGCGAAAGGTGGTCGAGGCCCTCGCCGTGGAATTCGACGAACTTGCCCACCACCCCCTTCTTGCGCAGCATCTGCGTCACCGTCAGCACCAGGTCGGTCGCGGTGATGCCTTCGGCGAGCCGGCCCTTCAGCTCGAAGCCGACGACCTCCGGGATCAGCATCGACACCGGCTGGCCGAGCATGGCCGCCTCCGCCTCGATACCGCCGACGCCCCAGCCGAGCACGGCTAGCCCGTTCACCATCGTCGTGTGGCTATCGGTGCCGACGCAGGTGTCCGGGAAGGCCTGCGTCACCGCGCCTTTGCGCGTGTCGATCTGCTTCGTCCAGACGGTCTGCGCGAGATATTCGAGGTTGACCTGATGGCAAATGCCGGTGCCGGGCGGCACGACGCGGAAATTGTCGAAGGCGCCGGCCCCCCAACGCAGAAACTCGTAGCGCTCCAGGTTGCGCTCGTATTCGAGCTCGACGTTCTGCTCGAAGGCTTGGGCGTTGCCGAAGTGATCGACCATCACCGAATGGTCGATGACGAGATCGACCGGCACCAGCGGGTTGATCTTCTTGGGATCGCCGCCGAGCGCCTGCATGGCATCCCGCATGGCGGCCAGATCGACGACGGCCGGCACGCCGGTGAAATCCTGCATCAGCACGCGCGCCGGGCGATAGGCGATCTCGCGCTCTGACGTCTTCGCCGCCAGCCAGGCAACCATGGCCTTGAGATCATCCGCCGTGACCGTGCGGCCATCCTCGTGCCGGAGCAGGTTCTCAAGCAGCACTTTGAGGGAAACCGGCAACCGCGAAATGCCCGGAAGACCGTTCTTTTCAGCCTCGGCCAGACTGAAAATCTCGTAGCTCTTGCCGCCGGCGGTCAACGTTTTGCGGCAGCGGAAGCTGTCGAGCGCGGTCTCGGGCATTGAGGGCTCCTCGTTCGATGGTAGAGCGCTTGGCTCTCGCGGGCGATGCCCGGCGGGGGCCGCGGCGTCCGGCATGCCGCCGCGTGCCAGCGGACTTGCCTATGGCGCTCCTGATGCGGCGCCCGTTATATATGACCACCCCACGCCCTGATAGTGGCCTAGCACGAGGCACGAAATTCGCGTAGCCGGCCCGCTTTCAGCACCGAGCACGCTAGTTTGTTAACGATTTGGCGACAGTCTGTGTTGACTTAAATGGCAACATTGCTAGAGTTGGTCGAGCGCGGCGATCTCATCAAGATCGATCCTGCCTTGAGTGGTCGCCAGCAGGAGTTCCGCGTCATCTACGCCTCACCAAGGCTTGTGAAATGGCTGAGCGAAGTGCTGCCAAGCCTGGAGTCCACTTGGACAATCGAGCTCAGTCCGATCGAGCAGCTCGATGCATTGCTGTCCGACTACGGCAGTGGCGAGCCATTGGCATACGGCCGAACCTTCAAACACATCAATCACGTCTCCGGCGGGATCTGGGAATTCAAAACAGCCGATCTACGGCTGTTTGGCTGGTTCCCCCTCAAGGACTGTTTCATCGGCCACGCCGCCGACCAAACCGACCACATCAAGCTCCATAAGCTGTATCACGGATACGCCGGAGAGGTTGCAAGATTTCGCGACAAGCTCGACCTAGACGAACCCAAGTTTGTGCCTGGAGAAGATCCGAATGACGTCGTTTCAGCTTACACTGAGCCCTAGCCGGCGAGCCGCCGCTCGATTTGTGACAGCGGTGCGACGCGCTCTACTCAAGGCTCTTTCAGAAGAGTCGCAGGAGCGTGGGCTGACGCAATCCGAGATTGCCCGAGTGATTGGCGTTCACCGCTCCGTCATCAATAGAGAATTGCGTGGTCAAAAGGACATCACACTCAGCCGGGTTGCAGAGCTTGCCTACGCGATGGGTCGTGCTCCAACCTTTACGCTTCCGGCGTTGGACGATGAGTTCGCGAAATCGAACATGCGCAGGGAAAAGAGCGAAGACGATGTCGCAACTGGCTCGATCATGTACAGCAGGAGTATCGCACTATCTCCGAGTAGGCCTCTTGTTCGGACTCAAGTCGCATCATGAGTCGAGTATACCCGCTGGCATTCTTCTGTGAGGACATTCGCGAGGAACTGCAGGGCACGCATAGTCTTGTTGGGCTCTTACCTGACAACATCGAGGTGCCTGGCTTCCCAAGTGGCATCTCGAATCTCGCGCTCTATCTCCGGGTCAATTTCTCACCAACGGACCAGGAACCCGATAGTGTCGACGTGTTCATGGACCGGGGTACTGAAGGTCGCCTTTTGATGTCCTCTCTCGATCCCGCCCTTTTCAAAAAAGCAAGGCAAGAGGCTCTTGAGAAAGAAAGCCCGCTCGCAGGTGTAATCTCGAAGATACGTTTTGGGCCACTTGAATTTGGCGAGCCAGGGCGGATTACGATAGTTGTCAAAACGTCCGACGAGGAGATTCCCTGCGCAACACTGCGGATTCACGGGCCAGAGACGTAGCTGGGACATATCAAATGCTCCCAAGGCACAGAGACACCCGCCGACATGCGATTTATTGCCGATCAGGTCTCTGCCACGCGGTCCGGGCGCACCGTGCTCTCCGGCATTTCCTTCGCACTCGGGGGCGGCGACGGGCTTCTGCTCACGGGGCCCAACGGGGCCGGAAAGACGACCTTGCTCCGGGTGCTCGCAGGCTTCCTCAAGCCGTCGTCGGGCGAGATTCGGATCGAAGGTGGTCCGGCCGATGCGGAGTTGGGCGAGCAGTACCATTTCATCGGCCATCTGCCGCAAACCAAGGCGGGGCTGACGGTCCGGGAAAATCTCGCCTTCGACGCGGCTTTCCTGGGCGAAGGCGAAGGAGTTGACGCGGCCCTCGGCCGGCTGGGGCTCACCGAGCTGGCCGACATCCGCGCAGGCTACTTGTCAGCCGGCCAGCGGCGGCGGCTGGCGCTCGCGCGGCTATTGGTGGCGCGGCGCACCATCTGGCTGCTCGACGAGCCGAGTGTTTCGCTCGACAAGGCTTCGACGGAAACACTCGCCAGACTTATCGCCGAGCACCGCGACTCGGGCGGCATCGCCATCGCGGCGACGCATATCCCGCTGGGACTCGAGGGGACCAAGGAACTAAAGCTCGGGCGGGTGCCGGCATGAGCGCCTTTCTCGCCCTCGTCGGCCGGGACATCCGGGTCGCGCTACGCGACGGCGGCGCCATCGGCATCGCGCTCGGCTTCTATCTCGTCGTCGTCGCCATTGTGCCGATCGGCCTCGGGCCGGACCTGAACCTGCTCTCCCGGATCGCGCCCGGTCTGCTCTGGGTGGCGCTGTTGTTGTCGGCGCTGCTCTCGGTCGACCGGATTTTCCACAACGACCACGAGGACGGGACACTCGAGGTGATCGCGCTAGGCCCCCTGCCCTTGGAGCTCGTCGTCACGGGTAAGGCGATCGCCCATTGGCTGACGACCGCGCTGCCGCTCGTCTTGCTCGCACCTGTCCTCGGCCTTCTGCTCAACCTCGAGGCAAAGGCGTATCCAGCCGTGGCGCTCACCATGCTGATCGGCTCGCCGGCGTTAAGCTTCCTCGGCGCGCTCGGGGCAGCGCTGACGCTGGGTCTGCGCCGGGGAGGATTACTCGTTGCCCTCCTGATTTTGCCGCTTTACGTGCCCATTCTCATTTTCGGGGTTTCCAGTATCGATCGCATGACCTCGGCGCTCGAGCCTTCGGCCCAACCGCTCTTGATCCTGACGGCACTCACCTTAGCTACAGTTGTGCTGACGCCGTTGGCGGCGGCCCAGGCGCTCCGGGCCAATCTCGGTTGATTGCCGGAAACGGCCCCAAGGGATAGGAAGGTCGCCATGTACAGCCTCGCCAATCCTCAGCGCTTCATGAGCCTTTCGGGGCGCGTGCTGCCGTGGCTCACGGTTGTTGCGGCTGGTGTCATTGCCGTTGGCCTCTATATGGCCTTCGCCTCGCCGCCGGACTTCCGCCAGGGCGAGACGGTCAGGATCATGTACATCCACGTGCCCTCGGCCTGGCTCGCCATGATGGGCTACATGCTGATCGCCATTTCCGCGCTAGGCGTTCTCATCTGGCGGCATCCGCTCGCCGATGTGGCGGCCAAGGCCGCGGCACCGATCGGGGCGGCCTTCACCTTCCTGGCGCTGTTGACCGGCTCCTTATGGGGCAAGCCCATGTGGGGCACCTATTGGCAGTGGGATGCGCGTCTGACCTCCATGCTGGTGCTGCTCTTTCTCTATTTCGGACTGATGGCGCTGCGCGGAGCCATCGACGATACCTCGCGCGCAAGCCGGGTGACGGCCATTCTTGCTCTGGCTGGCGCCGTCAATATCCCAATCATCAAGTTTTCCGTCGATTGGTGGGAGACCTTGCATCAACCGGCGAGTGTCTTCCGCGTCGATGGGCCGACCATCCATCCTGATCTGCTGTGGCCGCTCGGCGTCATGGCGGTGGGGTTTACACTGCTGTTTTTCACGCTTCATCTGGCCGCCATGCGCAATGAGATTTTGCGACGCAAAGCCATCGGCCTTCAGCTCCGCCGCGTCGATCGCGCGGCGGCATCCGTGGCGACGTGAGGCGAGGATGGTAGATCTTGGTCCCCACGCCGCCTTCATCTGGAGCGCCTACGCGGCGGTTGCGCTCGTTCTTGCGGTTTTGATCGCGTGGGTCATCGCCGATGGGCGGCGCCAGCGGGCGCTGCTCGAGCGGCTCGACGCGGATGGTGTCCGCCGCTCAGGCAGCGAGGCTGCCTCATGAGCGAGGTATCACCTCCGCCTAATGCTGCCAGCCGCCGGCTGCGGTTTGTCGCGCCGCTCGGCCTGTTCGCGGTGGTCGCGGCGGTCTTTGCTCTGGCGCTGACCTCGGGCGACCCCTCGAAGTTGCCCTCGGCATTGATCGGAAAGCCGGTTCCCGCTTTCGATTTGCCGCCCATCGAGGGGCTTCAGGGCGAGAGCGCCGCGGTGCCGGGCCTCTCCTCCAAGGATCTCGGCTCGGGCGAGGTCACCGTGCTCAACGTCTTCGCCTCCTGGTGCGGCCCGTGCCACGAGGAGCATCCGGTGCTGATGGAACTTGTGCGTTCGGGTGGGGTGAAGCTCGTCGGCCTCAATTACAAGGATGGCGCCGCCGACGCGCGACGGTTCCTCGGCAAGCTTGGCAACCCCTATGGCCGGATCGGCAGCGACGGCAATGGCCGGGTCGCGCTCGACTTCGGCGTCTATGGCGTGCCGGAGACGTTCGTCATCGACGGCAAGGGCCGCGTTGCATTCAAGCACGTCGGACCCCTGACGGCGGAGACCGTCAGGGACCGCCTGCTGCCGGCGATCGCGTTGGCGCGCAAGGCAGGGTGAACGCCCAATTGCTCAAGCGCCGCGGACAACCTCGGAGTTGGCCACTGCTGCCAGGTTCTCGAGGAACTGCTTGCGCTTGTCGGCGGAGAGCGAGGCGAGCACACGCTGATCCGCGGCGTTGGCCGCTGCGATGGTCTCGTTGAGGGCGATGCGGCCCTTCTCGCTCAAGCGCACGGCATAAGCCCGCTGATCCTCTTTCGTCCTGCGCCGGAGCACCAGGCCCTTCTTGATCATGCGGCGGACGACGTCGGCGAGCGTCGAGCGATCGATGCCCGTTCGTTCGACGAGATCGGTCTGGCTGACGCCCTCGTTCTCGGAGAGCGCAAGCAGGATTGCGTATTGGCGGGGTGTCAGACCCTTGCCGCCAACAGCGTTGTCGAAGATTTCCGCTGCCCGCTGACCTGCGCGGTGGAGGAGGTGGACAGGCGAGGCATCGAGAGTGGTGTTTGTTTTCATTGTCGTTTGCGGACCTTTCCTGGGGCGCGAACACACATCCGCCGCCTTCGGATCATCAGACGCCGAGAGGCGTGTCCTGATGATCCCACCCGCAGCGTACGGATAGGGGCCGCGCCAAGTTTTCCGCGAATTCGATTCCCGATCGCATCAAATTCGCTTGAACACAGTGTATAGCGTTTACGAAGCGGTTCAGGAAGCCCCGTCTACGCCATTCGTTGTCGAAGTGTTGCTGTTTGCACCGGATTCAACAAGCTCGTACCGCTTCAGGAGCGGCGTCAGCGCCAGCATGAATATGAATGTCAGAGGTAAAACCCCAAAGACTTTGAAGCTCACCCAGAAATCAGTAGACAGAGTTCGCCAGACGATCTCGTTGAGAATGGCCATGCTCAAGAAGAAACAGCCCCAACGAAACTGTATCTTCCGCCAGCCTTCGTCGGTCAAGCGAAAGACCTCGCCAAAAAGTTGCTTCCAAACGATCCAATTGAACGCGAGTCCAACAAGTGCGGCCGCCGAAAACAGCAGATAGACTAAAGTCGGCTTCATTTTGATGAAGGTCTCGTCGGCGAGATAGAGCGTCAGCCCACCGAACACGATGACGAAAGCGCCGGTCACCAGCGGCAAAACGCCCACCTTTCCAATGAGGTAGCGACTGGCGACCAAGGCCACGACCGTCAGAGGGATGAAGACCGCGGTCGCCGCGTAAAGTCCGGCATAGGAATAGACGCCGAAGAAGACGAGCAGCGGCCCAAGCTCGAGGAAGAGCTTCAGGCCCGAGGGCGCCGGTTGCCGGTGGGCGAGAGGCGATCCGGCCTTGGCGGTTTCGTCGGTCATCGGATTTGGTCTCGTCTGCTAGAGTGCTTCCGGAAAAGCCTGTCCCGGCGAAGGCCGGGATCCGAAGCGGTTTTCCGATAAGAAGCACGACAAACCAAAGAGCGAGGGTGTTGGCGTGATTCAACGAAAAACGGAAACACCCTAGTGGCCCGTCGCGCCGGGCGCAAAAGCCGGACTGCAACGATAGGCTCGATTCGATTGCGATCCAGCAAGCCGCGATCGGCTAGTCTTATGTCACTCGCCCTCGTGCCGGGATGGGCTGAGACTCGCCGCCGGGCGGGCTGCCTGCGACGAGTGACGGTAGGTGCCATCCAGGAAGTCGGCAATGGCATCGAAAGTGTGATCGACGGGCGCACCTGGCTTGCGATAGCGACGAACAAAGGGAATCTGCCAAACTCCGAAAATGATCGTCAGCGGTAGCAGACCGAACAGTTTGAAAGCCGCCCACACCTCGGTCGCGGTCGTCGGATCAGTCGGCCACACAACGTTCGCGCCCCGCCAGATCGCCTCGTTGAGAAACGATATGAACACGAAGTACCAGAACCACCGCCAAGTGATGGCCCGCCAGCCCTTCTCCGTCAGATTGAGGTCCTCACCGAGCAGCGGCTTCAGCAGCGGCTTGTTCATCATGAGGCCCGTCAGCAGGATCGCGGCGAATGTGAAGCCAACCACCGTGGGCTTCAACTTCACGAACAGCGGATCGGTCCAGTAGATCGTCAGCGCGCCGAACAGCAGGCCAGTCGCCGCGGTTATCAGCGCCATCAGCGCGATCTTGCGCCAAATGCCCCAGATGACTGCCATGGAGACGACGGTCGCACCCATCATCACCGCGGTTCCGACGTAAACGTCGTATCTCTCGGTGAACACGAAAAACAGCCCGAGCGGCAGGAATTCCAGTATGAGCTTCCAGATGAGCTTCATCTCGGGTCGCGAACCTCTTGAACCTTCGGATCAATCCGACAGCTTATTCTCACTTTGTAAAGAGGCGGTATTCAGACCAAACCTCACGCCCCCGCGATTGCCGCCGCGAATTCCTCCGCGTCGAAGGCCTGCAGGTCGTCGACCCCTTCGCCGACCCCGATGGCATGGACAGGCAACTTATGCCGCTCCGCGATGGCGACCAGGATGCCGCCGCGTGCCGTGCCGTCGAGCTTCGTCATGATGAGGCCCGTGACGCCAGCGATTTTCCGGAAAACCTCCACTTGGCTCAGCGCATTCTGACCCGTGGTTGCGTCCAGAACCAGCACGACGGCGTGCGGCGCGGTGGCATCCACCTTGCGTAGCACACGCACGATTTTCTCCAATTCAGCCATAAGGTTGGCCTTGTTCTGGAGGCGCCCGGCGGTATCGACGAGCAGAACGTCGGCGGCTTCGTCGCGGGCAGCCGTCAGAGCATCGAAGGCAAGGCTCGCCGCGTCCGCGCCCACCGCGCCGGATATCACCTTGGAGCCCGTCCGCTCGCCCCAAATCTTGAGCTGATCGATGGCGGCTGCCCGGAAGGTATCGCCCGCCGCCAGCATCACCTTTTTCCCCTCGTTCCGGAACCTGTTGGCGAGCTTGCCGATGGTCGTCGTCTTGCCGGTACCGTTGACGCCGACAACCAGGATCACATGGGGTTTGTGCCCCGGGTCGGCAAGGAGGGGCTTTGCGACGGGCTCGAGGATGTCGGCCACCTCCTCGGCCAGCACTTGGCGCACCTCATCGGCGGAAATGTCCTTGGCGTAGCGCTCGGACTTCAGTCGGGCGGCGACGCGGCCCGCCGTCTCCAGGCCGAGATCGGCCTGGACCAGCAGGTCCTCGAGCTCCTCGAGCGTCGACGCGTCGAGCTTACGCTTCGTGAAGACGCCGACAATGCCGTCGGTGAGCTTGGAGGAGGTCTTCCCCAGTCCCTGGCGGAGTTTCTGGAACCAGCCGCGTTTTTCGGCTGGCATTTCGGCGACGACCGCAGGGAGCGGCTCGGCCGCCGGCTCTGGCGCGGTTGAAGGCGCATTTGCCGCCGCTACAGCCGGTGTCGCTGCCGCCGAAATGGTTGGCTCGACGGCCTCCGGCTTCGCAGCCGCGCGCTCGCCGAAAAGGCGGCTGAGGAAGCCGCGTTTCTTGGGGGGTTCCGTGCTCACGCCGCGACCACCCCTGTGAGGCGCGCGCCGCTCCGGCCGACGATCCGGACATCGGCGAACGAGCCGAGCGTCATCGACGGATCGACCGTCACCTCGGCGAACTGCGGCGTACGGGCGAGCCCTTGGCTCTCGACGAGGACCCGGCGGTTTGCCCCGATCTCACCGGCATGGAACCGCCCGAGCGCCGCCTCGCCAACAGCGCGAAGCCGTTTGGCGCGCTCGTGGATGACGTTTCCAGGCACCTGCGGCATGCGCGCGGCGGGCGTGCCGGTGCGGGCCGAATAGGGAAAGACGTGGAGGTAGGTGAGCTCGCATTCTTCAACGATATCGAGTGAGCCCTGGAACATCTCCTCCGTCTCGGTCGGGAAGCCGGCGATGAGGTCGGCGCCGAGCACGACGTCGGGGCGAGCCTTTCTAAGCTGATCCGCGAACGCGATGACATCGGCGCGACGGTGGCGTCGCTTCATGCGCTTCAAGGTGAGGTCGTGGCCAGCCTGGAGCGAGACATGGACATGCGGCATCAGCCGGGGCTCGCTCGCGATCGCCTCCATCAGCGCCGGATCGGCCTCGATCGAATCGATCGAGGAGAGGCGGAGCCGCGGCAGCTCCGGCACCAGCTTGAGAACCTTCTGCACGAGCTTTCCGAGCGTCATGTCGCCGGGAAGGCCGGCGCCATAGGCCGTGATGTCGACGCCCGTCAAAACGATCTCCTTGTTGCCCGTCTCGACCATGGCTCGAATGCGCGCCACGACCTCGCCCGCCGGCACCGAGCGCGAAGGTCCCCGGCCATAAGGGATGATGCAGAAGGTGCACCGATGGTCGCAGCCGTTCTGCACCTCGACATAGGCCCGCACCCGGCCGCCGAAGCCGGCGATCAGGTGGCTGGCGGTCTCGCGGACCGACATGATGTCGTTGACGGCGACGCGTGGACCGCCGGCCACGGCCAGCGCCTTGAGACTCTCTAGCTTCAGCTTCTCGCCATTGCCGATGACGTGGTCGACCTCGGCCATGCCGGCGAAGCGCTCAGGCTCCGTTTGGGCCGCGCAGCCCGTGACGATGATGCGCCGTCCCGGATGCGCGCGGCGGGCCTTGCGGATTGCCTGTTCGGCCTGGCGGACCGCCTCCTTCGTGACGGCGCAGGTATTGAACACCAGCGCGCCGCCCAACCCGGCCTCCACCGCATGCGCGCGCATGATCTCCGACTCATAGGCATTGAGCCGGCAGCCGAAGGTCACGATGTCCGGCGCTGTCGGGGCCGTGTCGGTCATGAATGGGGTCCAGGCGGGACCGCGCCAAGCTGGCCGATCCCGAAGCCGCGACGCTTATACCAGGAGATGGGATGCGTGAAAGGCGCAAAACCACGATGTCGTGAAGCCGTGAGCGGCGAATGTCCGTCGCAAGGCCCAGCAATCTGAGGCATGCTGTTAGCGAGCGAGGCCCCGCATGTGTGCTGATGCCCATCGGCCGGCCATGTCCTGGATCGCGGGTTTCTTCGCGGGAGCGCTTTTGGCCGCCTCGTCGGGGGCTGCCGGCGCCAAGACGTTCCGCGCCAGCTACTTCACCTTCTCCGACGAGAAGGGTGGATTCGAGATCCTGTCGATTTCCGGCACTGGCACCACGGCCGACCCGGTCATCTTGACCGAGCGGATTTTCGGCACCGAGCCCGTGACGCTCATCATCCGGGCCGATCCAGAGGCGGCCGACGACGGCGCCTTGCGCTTCGCCGGCATGTACGCCTTCGCCATGGTCAAGATCGTCATCAACGACACGCCGGCGAGCTGGACGGGCTTCAGTGTCGAGCTGCAGGAGACGGCCGGGAAACCGAGCGGCTACTTCGACGGCCTATCCTTCGATCAGATCGCCCAATTCAACGAGCGGCTGGCGACCTCCAACCGCTTCGCCGGCATTGGCGTCGAGCAGGAGCCGCGCGACCGCATCAATTTTCATTCAGGCAGCGTCACCCGGCTCGACCGGGTCGAGCTCGTATTCAACATCACGGACCTGACGCCGCGCGCCGAGTTCTACATGGTGCAGGACCCGGAGGTGGCGACAGTGTCTGCGCCGCATGTGCTTCGCTGGGCGGGCGCACGTTTAGGCGAAGTGGATGCCGGTTCGCCGTAAGAACGTGCGCCGGGCAGGAGGCACTACGGCCGGTAGGCCGAGAAGACGAAACCCTTGTCCTTCTGCCCCTCGTGGCATCCGAAACAGGCTTCGACCGCCTTGCCGCCGACGACGCGCTCCTGGGTGTCGCCCTTGAAACCCTCATAGCCCCAGCCGCCGGTCGCCACGAACTTCTCGGCATTGCGCTCCATTACGCCAACGACTTTGCGGCCGCCTTCGACGAGCGCCTTATCGTCTGTCGCCTTGGCTTCGAGGAGGTCGAGGATGATGACGGCGCCGTCCGCGAAGGTGCCCGACTTGTAGCCCGCGACCGCCGCCGGATTGGCATAGATGTGGTGGATGCCGCCGAAGGCCTCGAACATCGGATGGCCCTCCTGGATCACCATGCTCTTCACATGCGTCCAGCTCCGATAGCCTTCGGGATAGCTGACTTCCGGTCCGGCGGCGAGGACGGTCGCCGCTGTGGTGACGACGACGGTGGCCGCAGCGGCTGTAACGAAGAGATGGCGCATAAAAAGTTCCCTCGGTTGGCGTTTCCGAAATGATAGTATCGAGTCGATATTATATGTCAACATGTCCGCCCGAGCATCCGCTTCAGCGTTCCATCGCGGTTCCAGAAATGGTGCTTCACGGCCGCGCCGATATGGAAGATGAGCGCCGCGATGACGAGCTTGCCGAGCTTGCCATGCAGGCTCGAGCCAAGATCCGCCAGATCGTGATCGGGCGCGTAGGGTCCAATGACGAAAAGACTGAACACGTTGATCATCCGCCCGTGCCCGAGCGACATCATGAGGCCGGTCGCCGGCATCAGGAGGATCGCGGCGATGAGGAACCAATGCACGGCCTTGGCGAGGAGCGTTTGCCATCGGAGAGGCGAGCCGAGCGGCGCCGGCATGCCCTCGATAAGCCGCCAGCCCAGCCTGAGCCCACCCGCCACCAACACGACGACGCCAATGGCCCCGTGCCAGCCCACAAGCCGCTCATAGTCGAGGCCGCGCGGCTGATCCTCCAGATAGAGGCCGAACGCCAGCATGCCGAGCACCGCAAGGGCGATCAGCCAGTGCAGGGCGATGGTGAGACGGCTCAGTCGAACGGGAAACGGTGCCATGCTCGCACTCTGAGAGCCGCGTAGTTAGCGAATCCTGAACGATTTCGCCCGATCACTGCTTGATCGGTTGGATGAAGCAGCTTATCCAACCCCAGCCGAGGCAATCTGCGCGGCGGGTGCACGTTCAGGCGAAGTGGACACCGGTTCGCCGTCGATCGTGCTCAAAATCAAGAATCGAGAGCGGGTTCTTGGTTTCGCTCAAGCTAAACCCGCTCTAGCCGTCATCTCCGGAAGAAAGAAAGGGGCCATGAGTTACAACGTCGCCGTCATCGGGGCCACAGGCAATGTGGGCCGGGAAATGCTGAACATCCTCGCCGAGCGGGAATTCCCCGTGAACGAGGTCTTCGCAATCGCCTCTCGCCGCTCGGTCGGCACGGAGGTCTCCTTCGGCGACAAGATACTCAAATGCAAGGACCTCGAGACGTTCGATTTCTCGAAATGCGATTTTGCCGTCATGTCGGCGGGCTCCGCCATCTCCAAGGACTGGAGCCCCAAGATCGGCCGAACCGGATGCCTCGTGATCGATAACTCCTCCTGCTGGCGCTACGACCAGGACGTGCCGCTCGTCGTGCCGGAGGTCAACGCGCATGTGCTCGAGCCCTATATGCGCAAGAACAGCCGCAAGAACATCATCGCCAATCCGAACTGCTCGACGGCGCAGCTGGTGGTGGTCCTCAAGCCGCTGCACGATCGCGCGACCATCAAGCGCGTCGTCGTCTCGACCTATCAATCGGTCTCGGGCGCCGGCAAGGAAGGGATGACGGAGCTGTTCGATCAGACGAAATCGAAATTCGTGCCGGGCCAGGACTACGCGCCGAGGAAGTTCTCCAAGCAGATCGCCTTCAACGTCATTCCTCACATCGACGTCTTCATGGAGGACGGCTACACGAAAGAGGAATGGAAGATGATGGCCGAGACGAAGAAGATCCTCGATCCCAAGATCAAGTTGACGGCGACCTGCGTGCGCGTGCCGGTGTTCGTCGGCCATTCGGAGTCGGTCAACATCGAGTTCGAGAATCCGCTCAGCCCCGAGGAGGCGCGCGACATTCTTCGCGAGGCGCCGGGCATCATGATCTACGACAAGCGCGAGCCCGGCGGCTACATCACGCCGGTCGAGTGCGTCGGCGACTATGCGACCTATGTCAGCCGCATCCGTGAGGACGCGACCGTCGAGAACGGCCTCGCCATGTGGATCGTCTCCGACAATCTCCGCAAGGGCGCGGCCTTGAACGCCATCCAGATCGCCGAGAGCCTGGCGAACCGGAACCTGCTGAAGAAAGCGGCGTAGGTTTGTTGGGGTGGACGGTCAGTCACCCCACACACAAGTGTCCTCCCGGGCCTTGTGCCCGGGACCCATCGGGCCACGAATGCCAATGGTTGGAATTGTCGTGCACTGTAGCTGAGCGCGCTGACCCGCCCAAACCAAACTTTCTTCCTGCGCTTGGCTATGGCGAGATCAAGTTCGGCGTATCGGGGACTTGCGGTGAAATGGGCCCCGGGCACAAGGCCCGGGGTGACAAGGTGTGGGCGTGATTGCCGTCGCGATCTATGCCAGCTCGAGGCCTCACAATCGAAATGCGATTTTAGACACACCTGGCTTGGCCAACGGATTGGCGTGCTCCCGCACTCCCGCCTATACTTCGCCCATGACCGACACCGAGAAAATCCCCGCCAAGCGCGAGAAGCGCCCCATCGTCAATCATCGCTCCTCGACCGACGACCCCGTCGGCAAGGGGAGCCATGTGTTTCTCATCGACGGCTCGGGCTACATCTTCCGCGCTTTCCATGCACTTCCCCCCCTGTCGCGGCCTTCGGACGGGCTGCCGGTCGGGGCGGTGCACGGCTTCTGCCAGATGCTCTGGAAGCTGCTCAAGGATAGCCGCGAAGCCGACAAGCCGACGCACATCGCCGTCATCTTCGATGCCGCGCGCGAGACCTTCCGCAACGAGATCTTCAAGGACTACAAGGCGCATCGGCCGCCGGCGCCGGAAGAATTGATCCCGCAGTTCCCGCTGATCCGCGACGCGGTCAAAGCTTTCAACGTCGCCTGCATCGAGCAGGACGGCTTCGAGGCCGACGATCTCATCGCGACCTACGCCAAGCTTGCGGTCGAAGCCGGCGGCGACGTCACCATCGTTTCCTCCGACAAGGACCTGATGCAACTCGTGAAGCCCGGCATCGGCATGTTCGACACCATGAAGAACCGCCGCATCGGCACGGATGAGGTGGTCGAGAAATTCGGCGTCGAGCCCAACAAGGTGGTCGACGTGCAATCGCTCGCGGGCGATTCAGCCGACAATGTGCCGGGGGTTCCCGGCATCGGCGTCAAGACGGCGGCCGAGCTTATCAAGGAGTATGGCGATCTCGACACGCTGTTGGCGCGCGCTGGCGAGATCAAGCAGCCGAAGCGGCGCGAGAAGCTCATCGAGTTCGCCGATCAGGCGCGCATGAGCCGCGAGCTCGTGCGTTTGAAGGACGACGTGCCCGTCGAGGTGGGCTTGGGCGAAATCGCGGTGAAAGACCCGGAGCCCGAGCCTCTCGTCGCCTTCATGCGGGAGATGGAGTTCAACACTCTGACGCGGCGCGTCGCCGAGGCGCTCGGCGCCGACGTGCCACCGCCGCTGGAAAAGTCGGTCGGCGATAGCGTGCTGGCGAAGGCCGCGACGGCGAGGAGCCTCAACGGCGGCGCGGGTTCGCCGGAGGCCGCCGTCGCCTATGGCCTGAAGCAAGCGAAGTCGGTTCCGGTCGATCGTACGAAATACGAGACGGTCACGACCGCCACCCGCCTCGCCGAATGGATCGCCGAGGCCGAGAGCCAAGGCCGCATCGCCTTCGACACCGAGACGGACAGCCTCGACGCCATGCAGGCCAATCTCGTCGGCGTGGCGCTGGCGCTCGGACCCGGCCGCGCCTGTTACGTGCCGCTCGGCCATCGCGCGGGCGACGGCTTCGATTTTGGTGGAACGGCCGCCGGGCTGACGCAGATCCCGCTCGAGGAGGCGATCGCGCTGTTGAAGCCCATGCTCGAAAACCCGGCGACGCTGAAAATCGGCCAGAACCTCAAATACGATGCCCTCGTCATGCGCCGGTACGGCATCGGCATCTCGCCCATCGACGACACCATGCTGCTCTCCTACGTGCTCGACGCCGGCAAGGGCGGCAACGGCATGGACGAGCTCTCTGAGCGGCATCTCCAGCATGTGCCGATCGCCTTCAAGGAGGTGATTGCCAAGGTGCCGGGCGGGGCCAAGAAGTCGGACAAGACGTTTGCCGAGGTGCCGCTCGATGCGGCGACGGAATATTCCGCCGAGGACGCCGACGTCACCTACCGGCTCTGGCAAGTCCTGAAACCGCGCCTCGCCGCGGAGCGCATGACGACCGTCTACGAGACGCTCGAGCGGCCGCTGGTCCAGGTGCTGGTCGACATGGAAGCTGCCGGCATCAAGGTCGACCGGAACATTCTCTCGCGCCTCTCGGGCTCCTTCGCGCAAAGGAGCGCCGCGCTCGAAGCCGAAGTGAAGGAGCTGATCGGCGAGCAGGGTTTCAACCTCGGATCGCCGAAGCAGCTGGGCGAGCTGCTGTTCGACAAACTGCAGCTTCCCGGCGGCAAGCGGACGAAAACCGGCCAGTGGGAGACGCGCGCCGGCCTCCTCGACGACCTCGCCAACAACGAGGAGCTGCCGGACGACGCGCGCCGCCTCGTCAACACCATGCTTGAATGGCGGCAGCTGACGAAGCTGCGCTCGACCTACACGGATGCACTGCCCACTTACATCCACCCTGATACGGGCCGCATCCACACCTCCTACGCCATGGCCTCGACCTCGACCGGCCGCCTCGCCTCGACCGATCCCAACCTGCAGAACATTCCCATCCGTACGAAAGAAGGCCGCGAGATCAGAACCGCTTTCATCGCGGAGAAGGGAAACAAGCTCGTCTCGGCCGATTACTCGCAGATCGAGCTGCGCGTGCTTGCCCACATGGCCGACATCCCGCAATTGCGGAAAGCCTTCGACGATGGTCTCGACATCCACGCGATGACGGCATCCGAGATGTTCGGCGTCCCGATCGCGGGCATGCCGCCGGAAGTGCGCCGCCGCGCCAAGGCGATCAATTTCGGCATCATCTACGGCATCTCCGCCTTCGGGCTGGCGAACCAGCTCGGCATCTCCAAGCAGGAGGCCGGCGACTACATCACCACCTACTTCAAGCGCTTTCCCGGCATCCGCGACTATATGGAGGCGACGAAGAAGCTCGCGCACGAGCAGGGCTTCGTCACGACGCTGTTCGGCCGGAAAATCCACTTTCCCGAGATCAACACGAAGAATCCGTCGATGCGTGGTTTCCTCGAGCGCGCCTCGATCAACGCGCCGATCCAGGGCTCGGCCGCCGACATCATCCGCAGGGCGATGGTGAGGATGCCGGGCGCGCTCGAGGCCAAGCGCCTCGCGGCCAAGATGCTCCTCCAGGTGCACGACGAGCTGGTCTTCGAGGTGCCGGAGGCCGAGGTCGAGAAGACGCTCCCCGCCGTCGCGAAGGTGATGGAGAGGGCGCCCGAGCCGGTGCTGAAGCTATCAGTCCCCCTCAAGGTCGATGCCAAGGCCGCGGATAACTGGGAGGCGGCGCATTGAGCCGGTTCGGAACGGTGCCTGGGGTCAGACCCTGCGGGTCTGACCCCAGGGCTGACCTTTCTCCACACCCGGCCTCCCGCAATTGCCGCAGTTGAGGCATAGTCAGCCGGGACGCTTCGGTGCGTTCAGCGGACAGAGTTGATGCAGGTGGCCCGAATGGCCGAATGGGCGATGCGGTTAGGTCGCTTGGCGGCATCCCTTCTGGTACTGGTTGCGGGAACCGGGATCGCCTCCGCCGCTTGCCTCCCCACCAACCCCGACATCGCCATCTACGGCGTCGAGCTCGGCGATCCATTGAGCGCGGCGCTGCAATTGGGCTCGAGCTATGAACTCGTCGAGGACGACGGTGGCCTGCCCTTTGCCGTCTTCACGAACGCCGCCGAGACCGAGGTGCTGAAGCTCTACAAGCACCACGGCGACAAGTCCGGGTCGTTCCGGGAGGTCGAGGTGCTGGCAACCGGGGACCTCGAATCGGATGTCGACGCCACCGTCCTCGACACCCCCCACTTCCGCACCGGCCGGGGCATCAAGCTTGGGCTCAGCCGCAAGGAGGTCGTCGATCGATTTGGCCCCTGCGCCGCCACCGGCAACACGGAAACCGGTGCCGACGTTATCCGCTACGAGATCACCGATATCGCCACTTCGGATCTGCTCAAGGCCCAGAACATGCCGCTCTACTACGCCGAATACGCTTTTGAGCAGGACAAGCTCGTCCGCTTCGTTTTTGGATTTTCGTATCCGTGAGTGTATCGATCCGTGTTGTGACAACCTTTCGTTAACCGGGAATCAGCGAGGCTTCTCCTCCGTTAGGGAAGAAGCCATGCTCGATCTGATCAAATCCGCCGCCGCCAACTTGGACCTGCAACTGGTCCGCATCGCCGTTGCCCTCGAAGGTGGGGAATCCGGCGCCAAGCGGCTGATCGATGCCATGGCCCGCGGCGAGGCCCACCCCGGCGCCTACCGGTTCCTCGAGGAGGCTGCCGCCATCCTCAGGGTCCGCAAGCTTCTGGCCGAAGCGATGACGGCTCCGCCTGAGCGCCCACGCCTGCAACGCTTTCATATCGTCGAAGGCGGCCGGGCGACCGCCAGCCGGTCGGCGGCATAGTCTCTACGCGGGCCTCAGCAAAGCGATGGCCAGCCGTGCTCCCGGGCTGCGCGGGTCGGCACTGAGCATGGCCGCATCGCTTGTCACCGAGCCGCCATGCTCCAGACGGCCGACGTCCATGTCGGCCGTCATTCGCCAGACGCCCGCCAGTGCATAGGCGACGATGGTTGCGCCGGCTCCCGCCACGGCGACAGGTCCGCCCGCGAGGATGAGCTCCCCGGTGTAGCGGCCGCGCCGGGCCATGACGTTGAAGTCCCGGACAGGACCATCGATAAGGCGGCCATCGATGGCAAGACCGCCGTCATAGGTGAAGGGCATGCCGGGTTTGAGGGTATGCCGCGCCCCACGCGCCAATGTCAGCTCCATCCCCGCACCCTCGATCACGGCGATGGTCCGCTCGATGCCGGGGAAGACCGAAAAGGCCCCGTCCGCCACGACCGGGGCGACGCTGACGCGCCAATCGAAGGACTCGAGCGTTTCGCCATCCGGTGAGCGCGCCACCTCCAGCGTCTCGCCGAGTCCGTTCTTCCATGGCATGACGCGATGCGCGCCGGGCGGCGTCCAGATTGTTCGCGGCGTGGTCATCAGCCGAGCATCCGCCGCCGATAGACGCGGGGGGAATGGCCGGTCCAGCGTTTGACGGCCCGGCTCAACGCCGACAGCTCGGAATAGCCGACGAGCAGGGCAACCTCCGTCAGCGGCAGGTCGCGGCGCTTCAGATAGTCGAGTGTGAGCGTGCGGCGTGTGTCCTCGACCAACTCCTTGAAGACGAGGCCGGACGTCGCGACTTCCCGCTGCACCGCGCCGGCAGTGACGCGGAGAGAGGCGGCGATCTCCTCCAGGACCGGCGTGCCATCCGCCAGTGCCGACCGGATTGCGAGCCGGATGCGATCGAGCAAAGTTTCCTTCAGCGCGGCCCCGCCTGCCAGCCGCTCGAGGCACGTCCGCATCACCTCGCGGAGCTTGGGATCGCGGCCCGGCATCGGTTTTGTGAGGCCGTCACGGCGGAACAGCAGGGCATTGGCCGGCTGCGAAAAGTAGACCGGCGCACCGAAGGCCTGCCGGTGCGGGCGCCACTCCTCGGGCCGGGCATGCTCGAAATGCACCTCCTCGATGGCCGTCCAGGTGCCGAGCCCCTCGCGCATGAGGTTCTGGAACATGCCGAGCGACAGCTCCGCGTCCTGGCGGCACGCGCCGATGCCGCCGTCATTGATCCCATATTCGAGCCGCACGAGCCCGCTGTCGTCATCGACGAGCCGCATCCGGCTCTTCTCCTGATGCAGCGGAAACAGTTCGACGAGCGTGTGAAGCGCATCGCCAAGGGTCGCGGAAGACAGGGCGGCATAGCCCCAAAGCCCCAGATCCTGCGGTTTGAACTGATGGCCGAACCAGAGGCCGAAATTATCGTTGCCGGTTTCACGGGCTGATTCCTCGAATAGCCGGCAATAACTCGCGAGGCTCAAACGCAGCGTCGGCGAGCCGGCCATCGCGGGCGCAAGTCCGGCGCGCCCGAAGATGCGGTCGACATCGCCGCCATCGCGCTCGATGGCCGGGACAATTCCGGTGGCTGCCGCGGCCAGCACCAGTGGCTCCCGGCCCGCCTCGCAGGATTGGCTCCCTGTCTCCATCGGCCGGCCCGCCACCTCTTCGATCACGCATATGCAACACCGGAAGACTGGCATGCGATACCCGGCGCGGCAAGGTACCTCCCTAGGGGAATACGAGAGAGAAGTTTTGGCTCAAGCTTCCTGATTGGTCGCAATTTCGTCGACGAACCGGGAAGCCACTTCGTCGGAAAATGCTCCAGTGTGCCTCCGGCTCATCACTGCCTCGAGTAGGGAGTGTGCTAGATTCGTCGGTGCTTCAACTTCACGAGGGGGACTCCCATGAAGAAGCTCGTTCTTGCCGTGGCACTCCTGGCCGTCGCCAGTCCCGCAATCGCCGCTGAGCCCGATCCGATCGGTGACGTGGCCGCAGCGGTAGAAGGGATCGTTATGATCCCGGTCAACATCGTCGATGAGATGATGAAGTAGGCGGCAGGTCTCGGACCTATCAATGCAAGACGGCCGGTGCTCGCGCGCCGGCCGTTTTCGCTTGTTGCGGCAGGTCAAGGCTTACAGGATGAAGTCCGCCGCCGTCGGTGCGAACAGCGGATCGATCCGGATCGACATCTCGGCCGCCACATCGTTGTCGGTGTTGAAGAGGACAATAGTGTCCTGCGTCGCCGCATCGAGCGTGAACCGCACCTGTCCGGCGGCCGAGAAGGCTGCCGAGCCGATGAAGGTAAATGCTTGGTTGCCGACCACCGTCGCCTTGGCGTCGATGTCGCGGACGTCGATCTTGTCCTGCAGGTGGACGAAATCGGCGATGAGGTCCTGGGTCGCGGCGGTGAGGCCCGACTCGTTCAGCGCCCGGTAGGCGAACTTGTCGGCGTTGAGGCCACCGATCAGCGTGTCCTTGCCGGTGCCACCGACGAGGATATCGGTGCCCTTCTCGCCATTTAGAACGTCGAGGCCAGCTTCGCCATAGAGGATGTCGGCATCTTCGCCGCCATTGAGCATGTCGCCTTGCGTGCCGCCGAACAGCACGTCGCGGCCGCGATCACCATATAGCGTGTCACTTCCGGCCTGGCCGCGCAGGAGATCGTCGCCGTTGTAGCCAGTGAGGCGGTTGGCGAGTGCATCGCCGTAGAGATAGTCGGACATGCCCGTGCCGACGGCATTCTCGATGCCGTTGACGAAGGAGGTCGCGGGCGTCGCGCGATCGCGGGCAATGCCGAGCGCGAGGTCGACGTAGACGCCGTTACCGTTCGGGATGCAGTTGAGCGTGTCGATGCCGGCCTCGCCGTAGTACTCGTTGCCGGCGCCATCGAGGCTGGTGACGATGTTATCGTTGCCCTCGCCGCCGTACACCCTGTCCATGCCGGAGTAACCGCCGTTGTAGGCACGAACGTCGAAGATGTAATCGTTGCCGCCCATGGCGACGACCGTGTTGTCGCCGGCGTAGATGTTGATGGTGTCGTCCGTCGCCGTGCCGGTGACGAGTTCCGGCGCGTTGAAGTCGAATGTAATACCGAGAATCACGTGCAGATCGCTGAGGTAAGCCATGATCGTTCTCCCTTGTTTTGCTGCGCGGCATTGGTTGCCGTCGATGACAGGGAGAATGGGACAGTTCGGAGAAGTTGGCAGTTCCCGGAGTAACGCGGATCAGTAAACGGCCAGCACTCGCGCGGTTTCCGTAGATGTTCCGAAGATGTTGGATAATGAATTGTAAACAAATCCCCCGTGCGGGGGACGGAGTGCCGGGCCCAATGGCAGATCAGACGCGGGACATAGCCTGTCTGGTCGCTTCGAGCGCGGCCGGCACATCCTCCTCGGCCACGTGCTCGATGATCATCGGGCCCCGATAGCCGAGATCCTTCAAATGCCGGACATAGCGCGAAAGCTCGAGGTCGCCACGGCCGGGCGCCGGATACTCCATGTTGCCGTAAAGCGCCGCGTCGGCGACGTGATGGTGGCGCTCGCGGGGGACAGACCCGAGACGGCAGACGTCCTTCAAATGGGCGAGCGCGATGCGCTTCGTCCAGGAGCCGGTCATGGATGCGAGCACCTCGTTCGCCTGGTCGAAGTTCGAGGCATCGAGCAGGTTCGCCCAATCGGCGAGGAAGCCGAGGCCTGAACCGGATACGGCTTTGCTCAAGGTTTCCATTTTCGCCGGCGTGTCGAGCACGGTGCCGACCGCGGGCTCGATGACGATCACAGCGCCGTTGCGGCGTGCGACCTCGGCCAATTCACCGGCACGATCGATGAGCAACGCCATGGCCCCGGGCGTCTCGTTCTCCGGCGCCGGCGCCCAGTCGTCCGTTGGATGACGGCTGCCGGCCTCGGTGCACACGAGCGGCGAGCCGAGGTCGTGGGCGCGTTCCAGCATCAGCTTCAGATAGTCGAGGTTTGATTTCTGCTTGGCCTGATCGAAGGCGATCGGGTTCCGGTAGCCTGCGAGCGCGGCGATACTTAAGCCCCGCTTCGTGAAGGCCTCACGAACACGCCGGCAATCGGCCGCCGTCGTTGTGGCCGTAAGCTCCCAATCCGGCGCCGCCATATTGAGTTGGACGCAGTCGAATCCGAGCTTAGCTATGCGCTCGGCCGCCTCGTCGACCGCGTGCGGGAAGTAGAAGGTGAAGATGCCGGTCTGCATGGGCGTTTCTCGCGGCCGAGACGAATCTTGCCGCATGATGACCTTCGGGGCCGTCTGCGTCTATGCTCCTGCTGACAGCAACGGAGCCTGCTCATGTCCTCCGACAAATCCCACCTGACCCAACTCGGCCACGCCTCGTCGTTGCCGCCCTCGCCGGACGCGGCTATCATCGAGAAGGTCGAGAACACGCAAGCCGATACCGCCTACGTCGTTCGCTTCACGGTGCCCGAATTCACGGCCGTGTGCCCAGTGACAGGGCAACCCGACTTCGCCCATTTCGTCATCGACTATGTGCCGGATAAATGGCTCGTCGAGAGTAAGTCGTCTGAAGCTGTTCATGGGCGCGTTCCGCAACGAGGGCATCTTCCACGAGGATTGCACCGTCGGCATCGGCCGGCGGATCGTCCGCGAGATCAGCCCACGCTGGCTCAGGATCGGCGGCTACTGGTTCCCGCGCGGCGGCATTCCGATCGACATTTTCTGGCAGACGGCTGCGCCGCCCGAGGGCGTCTGGCTACCCGATCAAGGCGTCGCGCCCTATCGCGGCCGGGGCTGAGCGCCATGACCGCCGATCACTCACTTCACCTTGGCCGCACACAGTCCGCCACCGCGCTGATCGACACCGGCCCCGCCGACCGGCTGACCGCTGCGCTCGACTACGCCGATCCGCCCTTCGCGCCGGGCGATGTGCTGCCGCATGCCTGGCACTGGCTCTACTTCCACACGACGCCCCGCGCCTCCCTCGTCGCTGCCGACGGGCGCGGATCGTCGGAAGGTTTGCTGCCACCGTTCCCGGGCCTCGCACGCATGTGGGCCGGTGGCTCGTTTGTGTTCGAGCGGCCGATCCGGATCGGGGAAAGCGTCACGCGGCGCTCGACGGTGACGTCGATCACCGAGAAGGCGGGGCGCGCCGGCCCGCTGGTGCTGACGAGTGTAGAGCACGACCAGAGCGATGCCGGTGGTCTTTGTGTTCGTGAGCGCCAGGACATCGTCCTACGCCGGCCGGCGCCGTATTCCGGTGCCGCCGTGGGCGAGCGCGCGACGCTCGAGCCCCAATGGCGCCGCGAGCTCGTCCCCGGCGAGGTGCTGCTGTTCTGCTATTCCGCGCTGACCTACAACCCGCATCGCATCCACTACGATTGGCGCTATGCGACGGAAGCCGAGGGCTATCCGGGGCTTCTCGTGCACGGGCCGCTCACCTGCACGCTGCTGCTCGATTCTCTCCGTCGCGCACTGCCGGGCGAGCGGCTCGCCCGCTTCGACTATCGCGCGACGAGGCCGCTCATCTGCGGAAGGCGCATGATGATCGCGGGCACGCGTGTTCCGGGTGAGCCCGCGGTCGAGGTGTGGGCGGAGGACGACAACGGTTTCGTCGCCATGCGCGGGCGCGGTGTGCTCAGCCGATGACCGGTGTCGACAGCAGCCAGAGACCCAGCGCCGTGTAGCCGATCATGAGCAGCGTCAGCGGCAGCTCGCGGCCGAGCGCGCCTCGTTCGTCACCGGCAAGCCGCGTTGCAATGCCGTGCGCCACGATTACCGCCATCACGTGGGCCGCGACGATGATGGCGGTCTGGAGCCGGTAGACGAAGGTTGCCGCGGCGTGACCTGCCGTGAGGCTCTGCGGCGAATCGATTGTCGTGAGGCCGAGCAGATCCATGCCCGTCGCGAATGGATCGGAGAGCGCTTTCAAGGCATTGAGCACCTTGAGCGGAAGGGCGGGAAGGTAGTGCGCCAGGTGATAGCCGAAGGCGATGGGTACGATGGAGGCGGCGAAGGCGGAAAGCCTAGAGCACTTTCCGACAAAGTGGAAACCGGTTGGTCGAAAGAAAGTGCTCAAAACCAATAACCTAGAGCGCCGATCTGATTCTATCAGATCGAATAGCGCTCTAGGGTCAGACCCTGCGGGTCTGACCCCAAGCCGGCGGTACCCCGTAGCGATCGTCAGCGCATAGACCGCTACGAAGAGTACCGCGGCACCGATGAGGCCGAGCGTATTCACCCCCACCATCGCCGAGCGCCCCGGAAACTCGAGCGGGTTCACCCCGTTGAGACCGAGCCAGGCGAATGTGCGCAAGACGCCGTCGAAGGAGACGGTGGAAAGGGCGACGAGGACGAAGGCGACAGCGCCCGGCGAGAACAGGTCGAGATCGGCGAGCGCATGGCCGGGCACGCCGAGGCGCAAGGCGAGGCGGCGATCGATTTCGCGCCACTGCACCGGCGCCAGCGCGCCGATCATCCGGAAGAAGATCGAGAAGCATTCGACTTGCCGGCACCAGGCCTCGATACCGAACACGGTCATGCCGCCGATGGTCAGCGCAGAGTAAGCGATGACGGCATTGGCCAGATGCTGCGGGTCCTCGGCCTTCGGATCGACGAGCTCGAGCCAGGCGAAGGCGAGAAACAGTCCGATGGCCGGCCATTGGCCGAGTTGCTCGGGAAGAACCAGAAGCGGCTGATCATTCGCGGCTGCGATCACACGCCGCAAAACCGAAGCCGGCCCCGACCACGGATTGATCGCCGGCCAGAGATTGCCGATGAGCCCCGTGAGAAACGTCAACCCGATCCACCACAGGCCCCAGATGAACCCCGGCAGCGGATTGCGGATTGGATCAGGCGCACCCCAATAGGCCGCAATAGCGAGTACACCCAGCAGTGCAGCTGAGCCGAGGCTCGTCAGAACCGGCAGCCAACGCGGCATGGCGAGCGCCGCCAGCTCGAGCCTCGGCGGCGACATCCGCACCAAGGCTCCGCCAAGCCAGAGCGCCACGAACGACGCCGCGACCGCTAGCGCGCCGCCCGCGATGTAGAGATGGGTCGGTAGCAGCAGCACATGTCCGCGCTCGCTCGCATGCGCGAAGGCTCCGCTGGCGCAAGCACAGGCCGCGATCTGGAATGCCGATCCGGCGAGCCATCGGATCGCTCGCAACCGGCCGCGCGTGGATAGGGATGCCAGGATCATCGGAGCCCGCGAGTCTATTGACTTGAGCCTATCTTGGCCCGTCAATGCACCCATCATCAACTCGGGCGCGCAATGCCCCGGGAACGGGAGGAGCAAGCATGACAATCCGCAACAAGACGAAACTCGCCGTCAGCCGCCGTGGCGTGCTGGCGGGCGCCGGCGCGATCGGCGCAGGCCTGCTGACCAAAGGCCTGTCATTCCCGGCGCGTGCCGCCGGCGAGCCCCTGAAAATCGGCCTCCAGGCGCATCTGACCGGCATCGGCGCTTCTTACGGCTACTGGTATCAGAAAGTGAGCGAGGCGGCGGTCAAGACCATCAACGATGCGGGCGGTATTGCCGGCCGGCCGGTCGAGCTCATCGTCGAGGACGATGCGACGGACCCCAAGCGCGGCTCCGAGGTGGTCGAGAAATTCGCCAATCAGCACAAGGTCGATTTCGCCTTCGGGCCGCTGTTCAGCCACGTCGTCGGCGCGACGGTTCCGCGCGCGGGTGAGCTGAAGCTGCCGCTGTTCATCGTCAGCGAATCCTCCGACCTCGCGGCCGGTGCCTTCAACCGCTACATCTTCCAATCGGGCCTGACGAACGTGCGCAGCCAGATCCAGGCCGTGGCGCCCTGGATTGTCAACAACGCCGGCAAGAAGATCACCATGTTCGTGCCGGACTACGTGTTCGGCTACGAGCATCGCGACACCTTCACGGAGCTGGCGAAGGGGCTAGGCGCCACCGTCGATGCGGCCATCGCCATTCCGCCGACCGAGACGACCTTCACGAAATACTTCTCGCAGATCCCTCAAGGTACCGAGGCCATCTACCACATCATGGTCGGCCCCGGCGTGCTCACCTTCGTGCGCGAGCTCGGCGAGTTCTTCGGCGGCAAGGGGCCGAAGCTGTTCGGCTTCATCGATTCGTTGGAAGCCGTCGATCTCGCCTCGCCCGGCCTCGAATTCCTCGAAGGCTCGCATATCTGGGAATCCTATCCGCGCTTCTCGGCCGGCATCGCCACCGATTTCAACAAGGCCTATCGCGCCGCCGTCGGCATCGACGACAACGGTGCGTCTGTCGCGAAGGCGAGCGATATCGCCACCTCTTCCCACATGTTCGGCTGCTGGGAGACGCTCCACACCATCAAGCAGGGCGTCGAGGCCTCGGGCTACCAAGGCCCGGCCGACAAGGCGAAGTTCATCGAGGCGGTCGAGGCCATGACCTCGCTGGATGAAAGCAACGCCTATCCGCAGGGTACGAAGATGTTCGTCGGCAAGGCCCACCAGGCCTTCGGCCGCCAGTTCATTTCGAAAGTCGAAGGCGGCAAGCTCACCGTCGTGCACACGACGAAGCCGGAAGAGTCTATGTACGAGACGAAGGCGGATTATTCGGCGCAGGCGCTGTAGGGCGCGGCTCCGATGGACGTTCGTGGAAGGGGCGGCTGGCGGTCGCCCCTCTTGTTCGACATTTCGAAGAGAGCTTTCAGACGATCCCCCGCCACTCCAACCCTCCCGGCAAATCGCCCGCCGCGAAGTCGACTTGCAGCACGCGCCGTCGCCGTGGATGGGCCGCCGGCTCCGAGGCGTGCAGAATCGGTGTGCTGTAGACCCAGACGTCGCCAGCTCCGGCGAGGCACGCCGCGATGCCATGTTTCGCGATCGTTGCCTTGATCTGTGCCTCCGGCACGCGGCCGAGTCTGTGCGTTCCCGGCGAGACCAGCAGCGGCGCGTTCTCCACATCGCAATCGTCGAGATGCGCGCGCAGCGTCAGCATGCCGCCAAGAATGTGATCGGGCGGCTCGACATGGAGGAGGCCGGCCTTCACCGACCAGTTTCCGAAACCCTCGACCTTGTGCCGCTCCCCAACGACAATCGTCCGGTCCTGATGCCAACCGACGGACCAATTCTGATCGGGACGCTTATCGAAGAGGACGGCCCGCACCGCCATGGCGCCGGGCCCCAGCGATTGCGCTGCCAGAGATTGGAGGATCGATCCGGGTCCGGCGAGTGCGAGCAAGTCGGGATCACCCGTCAGCCGCGCGCCTGGCGCGTCGCCGAGCACGCGATCCGCGAGCCTGTCAACACTGCCAAGATCGGCCGCATTTAGGGCGGCGTCGGACCGGCAAGCACCATCAAGTGCCAATGTCAGCATGGTGCCACGATGATCTTCGTCAAGCGAGCCATCCCTCTATGATCGCGCATGTATCTCGCGTCAGCAACTTCCGCGCCCCGCTTGTCATCCACCCCCTCTCGCGGCACTCTGCAGGGAGCAGAGGAATCACTCCGTGCAGACGTTGCATCGCATCACCACCGCATGACCTTGTCCCAGATCATCCTGGCACTGCTCGAAGGCGCGGTCGGCGCGTCGGTGCTGGCGCTGACCGCGCTGGGCTTGTCGCTCGTCTTCGGCGTCATGCGCGTCATCAACATCGCCCATGGCGAGCAGGTGATGCTGGGCGCGATCCTCGCCTGGGCGACGTCGCAGATGGTTGGCGGCGGGCCGCTCGTTGGATTTCTGGTCGGCGCTCGTCGTCGCGCCGCTCCTCGTCGGCGGCATGGCGGTCGCCGCCGACTATCTGGTACTCCGCCGCGTCGGCTACGATCCCGAACGCACCATCGTTGCCACCATGGGGCTGCTCTTCGTCGCGCAACAGGTGGTGCTGATGACCTTCGGGCCGGACGCCAAGCCGGTCGAGGCGCCGATTTACTTCCGCGTGCAATTCCCCTGGTTCGGCTACTCCGGCTACAAGCTCATCGTCATTGCGGCTTCGCTGATCCTGCTCGGCCTGACGTGGTGGGCGCTGGCCAAGACGCGCATCGGCCTCTATATGCGCGCGACGCAAATGGATGGCGAGATTGCCCAAGCCTATGGCGTGCCAGTGCGCCGGGTGTATGCCATCGTTTTCGCTGCTGGCGCCATGCTGGCGGCCATTGCTGGCGTGCTCATTGTGCCGATCCGGCAGGCCTATTATCTGATGGGTGGCGAATTCCTGCTGCTCGCTTTCATCGTCGTCATCGTCGGCGGCCTCGGAAACCTGCGCGGCACGATGATCGCGGCCGCCGTCATCGGCATCGGCGAGGGCATGATCTCGGTGCTGTTCTCGCCGACGCTGTCGAAGATCGTGGCGACTCTGCTCGTCGCGCTCGTGCTTGTCGTCCGGCCGGGTGGACCTCGCAGGCGAGGGCGAGCGGTGAGCCGCTTGACCTCCGATCGCGCGCTCGTGCTGCATCTGGCCGTCCTGGCGACGCTGCTCCTCCTGCAATTCGTGCTGCCGGCCTATCACCACACGAATGTTCGCGCGCATCATGGTCTATGCGGTGCTCGCCATCGGCTACAATGTGCTGCTCGGCTACACGGGCCTCTTGAGCCTCGGACACGCCATGTTTTTCGCCGCGGGCGCCTACGGTGTCGGACTGACGGTGCATTGGCTCGGCTGGGGGCCGCTCGCTGCGCTGGCGGCGGGAATTGCCGCCGGCCTTGCCGTCGCCGCCCTCGCAGCCGCCGTGCTGATGCGTACGACCGGCGTCGCCTTCCTCATCGTCACGCTGATGCTGGCGCAGGCCTTCCAGCTGACGGCGCAATACTTCAAGGACCTGACGCTCGGCGACAACGGCATCGTCATCGCCAATCTGCCGCCGATCGCTTTCGACTGGTCGATCGCCGATCCATCGGTCAAATACAACCTGGCGTGGCTCGCCTTCGCTTTGCCCTGCTGCTGAGCCTGCTGTTGGTGCGCTCGCCGCTCGGCCGCGTGCTCGTCGCCATCCGCGAGAACGAGCCGCGTGCGAGCATGCTGGGCTACGAGACAGTGCATTACCGCGTGTTCGCGATCATCGTTTCGGGCGGCCTCGCCGGTCTGTCGGGTGCGCTCTACGCGCTGTTGTTCGGGTTCGTCGGAACGTCGATGGCGTCCTTGCAGAACTCGACCTTGCCGCTGCTCTGGACGTTGCTCGGCGGCCCCGGCACGACGCTCGGACCGCTGATCGGCACGGGCTTCATGTTCTATCTCGTCGACATCGCTTCATCTTTCACATCGAGCTACCTGCTGCTGGTCGGCCTCGCGCTCATCGCGCTGACGCTCTGGCTGCCGAAGGGCATCGCGGGGAAGATTCGGCAGAGGTGGGTGCCATGGCTGCCGTGACGCTTCTCGAAGCCAAGGGCCTGACGCGCCGCTACAGCGGTCTCCTTGCCGTGGATGACGTCGATTTCGCTCTGGAGAATGGCGAGATCCGCGCCATCATCGGACCGAACGGGGCCGGCAAGACGACGCTCGTCGGCATGATCAGCGGGCGGGTATCCCCGACCTCGGGAACGATCCACTTCAAGGGCCAGGACGTCACGGCAATGACGGCGCCGGAGCGCGTCATGGCCGGCATCGTTTACACCTTCCAGGTGACGAGCCTGTTCAAGCCGCTGACCGCCGCGGAGAACGTCCGGCTCGCCGTGCAGCGCAAGCGCATGGACGGCCTTGCCGGCAAGCTCCGCGCTGATGAGACGAGGGTCGGGGATCGCGTTGCCGAATGTCTTGCGCGCGTCGGGCTCGCAGGCAATGCCGATCGCGTCGCCGCGGAACTCCCTTACGGCCATCAGCGCCTGCTCGAGGTCGCCATGGGCCTCGCCCTCGAGCCGGAGCTGCTCATTCTCGACGAGCCGACGCAGGGCCTCGCTCCGGCCGAGATCGTCGACTTCATGGCGCTTGTTCGCAGCGTCGCGAAAACGGCCACCGTTCTCATCATCGAGCACAATCTGAAAGTCGTGCTCGAGCTTTCCGGGCGCGTCACCGTCATGGATCAGGGCCGCGTCATCGCTGAGGGAAGCCCGGACGAGATCGAGCGGCATCCCGCCGTGCAGCGCGCGTATCTGGGGGCGTGATGCTGGAGGTTGAAAAACTCGAAGCCGCCTATGGCGCCGTTCAAGTTCTGAAGGGCATCACCTTCAGCGTTGCGGCTGGCGAGATCGTCGCGCTCATGGGCCGGAACGGCGCCGGCAAGACGACGACATTGAAGACGATCCTTCGCCTCGTGCCGCCGAGTGCTGGAACGGTGCGCATCGCCGGCCAGGATCTCGCCGGCCTCGATGCCCATGAGGTCGCGCATCGCGGCGTTGCCTACGTGCCGCAAGGCCGCCGCCTCTTCAACGGCATGACGGTGGATGAGAATCTCACGATGGGCCTGTTGGTGCGCGGCAGCAGCGCCGGGGTGCGCGAGCGCGTGCTCGACCTTCTGCCCGTCCTGCGTGACCGCCTGAAGCAACAGGCCGGCACGCTCTCCGGCGGCGAGCAGCAGATGCTCGCCATGGCACGGGCGCTCTGCACGGAGCCGCGGCTGATCCTGCTCGACGAGCCGAGCGAGGGCCTCGTGCCGACGATTGTCGAGCGTTTGAACGACACGATCTTGGGACTTAAGGCTGAGGGCGTGGCCGTGCTCATGGTTGAGCAACGCGTCAAGACGGCGCTGAGGGTGGCCGACCGGGTGCTACTGATGGAGCAGGGCGCAATCCAGCATGAGGCGAAGGCGGCCGACCTCATTGCCGACCCAGTGCCGCTCGAGCGGTACATCGGCGTGCACCGGTGAGGCGTCAAGTCGCTTCTAATTTACCACGACGGCAGGGGGGCAGGCCTGTTTCACGGGCCCCAAGGCAACAGCGTGGTACAACCATCGGCTGCGGCAAGGATGTCGCGTTGACAGGGCCATGTCCGGTCAACGAGCCTCGCACGAACAACAGACGAGATTGCGCCGGAGCCTCGCCATGACACCCTTCTCCATCGCCGGTATTCAGATGTGGCTCACGACCTCGAGCAACATCGAGGCAATGCGCCACCGGCTCGATCTCACCATGCACCTCTATCCCTGGGTGCAGATGGTGATGTTCTCCGAGCTCGCCTGCTTCGGCCCGCTGCTGCAGAATGCCCAGCCGCTGCCGGGCACGGCCGAGGAGGCGTTCCAGGAGATGGCCAGGAAGCACCGCATCTGGCTGCTGACCGGCTCCATGTACGAGCGGCGCGACGGGGCGGTCTATAATACCACCTCGATCATCGATCCCGACGGCGAGGTGATCGGGCGCTACCGTAAGATGTTCCCCTTCACGCCGCTCGAGCAGGGTGTTGAGCCTGGGACCGAATTTTTCTGGTTCGACATCAAGGATGTCGGCCGTTTCGGTGTGTTGAACTGCTACGACATCTGGTTCCCGGAGACCTCGCGCCAGCTTAGCGCGTCGGGTGTCGAGGTCATCCTGCATCCAGTGATGACGCACACCATCGATCGCGATGTCGACCTCGCCATCGCGCACGCCACCTCGGCGATGATGCAATGCTATGTTTTCGACGTGAACGGTCTGGGCGCTGGCGGCAACGGTCAGTCGGCGGTCTACGATCCATCTGGGCGGCTCTTGCACAAGGCCGATACGACCGAGCAGATCATTCCCGTCGAGATCGATCTCGAGCAGGTGCGCCGCTCGCGCAAGAACGGCTTGCGCGGCTTGGGCCAGATGATGAAGAGCTTCCGCGACCGCCCTGCTCCCTTGCCGGTGTACGAGAAGGGGTTCGACACCGGCTATCTCGATGGCCTCGGCCCGGTCGCCCAGCCGCGCCGAGCCGATGTCCCGGCACCGAACGTCAAGACGCTTCCCGTCCGGCGCAGCATCGTGAAGTAGCTCCGCGCGCGCTGTTCCAGGGCTCCCGGCTGCGCCACAGGGTCGCAAATGGGATGAGAATTGAGCAAATTTCGCTTCGTTCAATTAGCTCTCCGGAAGCTAACCCGGGCGAAGAATCATCCGTGTTAATTGTATGGCACATTGGATGGATTAGGCTCCGTCATACCGAACTTGCGGGCAGAGGCTGCTCGCATTCGGTCATTCGGAGGGGGCTGTGATGCGTATTTCAGCGGTGCTGCTGGCACTCGTACTCGCTGTTTCATCCGCCAAGGCGGAGACCGAGGTTCCGGCTGTAGAGGCGATCGGCCTTCAGGCGGCGATGCAGAGCTACATCGAGGCAAACCTCGTCAATGGCTCATTGCTTCACATCGATGAATCGACCGGTGCTGTTCAGTCCTACTATCCGGCCAAGGCGCACCCCAAGATCATGCAGGTCGGGCGGTACTATTACCTCTGCGCCAATTTTCGCGACGCCCATGGGCAGGAAGTGATGCTCAATTTCTATGTCGCGAAAGATGGCGATCGGTACGTTTTCTTTCACACCATTTTCGGCGAGGACGAGGCGCTCGAGGAGCGTATCGAGCAGCATGCAGCGAAACTGACGAACTAGGGAATATAGCCGTGTCATGTTTCGCATCGCGGACATCACCCGACAATTGTGTTGCGGCCGGCTGTTTCTGAAGTTCATGGCGTATTTCGCGCCGGCGTTCTTCGTGCTGACCGCGATCAGCATGTCGATGATTTCGAGCTACGACGTGCGTGCGGCCAAGGAGCGGCTGACCGCGCGGGTCGGCGGTCAGATCGCCAGCATTGCCAGGGCGATCGAGCACGAGTACGAGGACGGTCATGCCGATGCGGCCCAAGTGCTCGTCACGACACTGCTCACCGATCCAGCGGTCGTTTGCGCGGAGTATTGGCGGGACGAAGCCCTGAGCGTCGTGCTCTCTGCGCCTCGGGTGATTGGTTGCAAAGGGCAGGGCCAATACGATCTCGTCGCTCTGCCGACGGGACGAAACATCGGCAACGTCTTGTCCGTACGCATCTCCGATGATGAGATCCTGCAAGTGCTCCGGTCGCGCCGGGAGTTCTCCGCGCTGGCCATCTGGGTGGCCTTCCTGTTCGCGGTTCTGGTCAGCGCATTTGGCTTTCGCCGCTCGGTTGGCCGGCCGCTCGGGGCATTGCTGGAGGCTGTCAGGGGCACATCGACCACCGAGTTCAAACGGTTGAAGGTCTCCGCATCGCGTGACGAGATCGGCCGGCTGATGACCGCCTTCTCCGAGATGCAGGACCGCATCGATGCCGAGACCCAGCGAGGCGCCCGGCAAACCGAGCACCTGGCGGCCGAGGTCGACCGGCATCGGCAGACCGCGATCAAGTTGGAGCAGGCCAAGCTCACCGCGGAACAAGCCAATCACGCCAAATCGGACTTCCTGGCGCTGATGAGCCACGAGCTGCGGACACCGCTGAACGGCATCCTCGGGATGTCGGGGCTGCTCGCCAACGAGGCGCAGTCCGACGAGCACCGCACCTTCGCACGGGTCATCGAGGGGGCAGGCCATTCGCTGCTACGCCTGATCAACGACCTGCTCGATGTTTCGACCATCGAGGCCGGCAAGATGCGCCTGGAAAACATCGGCTTCAGCTTGCGAGCGGTTTTGCGCGAGGTCATCGATCTGGTTCAGCCCGTGGCTCGCCGGAAGGGATTGGAGGTCGGCTACACCGTCGCCGGCGGAGCGCCTGACCTTCTCATAGGCGATCCATGGCGGCTGAGGCAGGTCCTGCTCAATCTTGCCGGCAATGCCGTGAAGTTCACGGATCAGGGTTCCGTCCGGATCACGGTCGAGGCCCAGGGCACGACCTCATCGGGCACATCGCTGCTCATCGAGATCGCGGATACCGGCATCGGCATGAGCCCGGAGTTCCTCGGCGTGATCTTCGAAAGATTTCCGGCAGGCGGACATCTCATCGACCCGCCGGCATGCGGGGACCGGCCTGGGACTCGCCATCACGCGCGATCTGATCGGCTTGATGGGAGGCCAGATCACGGTTGCGAGCCGGACCGGCGAGGGGAGTTCGTTCGCGCTCCGTCTGCCGTTCAAGCTGGCAGAGGAGCGCGATTGCTCGGAACCGGCCAGCCCGGTCGAAACGCCGCTCATCCCGATTGCGGCCACCGCCCGCCAGCTGGCCATTGCCTGAACCTAAGTAGGCGAGCAAAAAGGTGGCCAAGCGCAAGTTCCGGGTCGCTTCGTGCGCGGGCACTGCTCATAAATCTCCGAAACAGAAACGGAGAAATTTCATGACCTCAATTCGCTATCACGCCATGCCGACCGAGCACGCGCGCGCCTACCAGTCCGGCGCACCCGACGCCAATGGACAGGCGCCCGAGCACCACATCTCGGATGGCGACGGTAATCCCTGCCGCCACTGCCTGACGGAAATCGCGGCGGGCGATCCCTTTCTCATCCTGGCCTACCGGCCCTTCCCAGGGCTACAGCCTTATGCCGAGATCGGGCCGATTTTCCTGCACGCCGAGCCGTGCCAGCGCCATGCGGATGTGGAGACATCGCCGGCGATGTTCCTCGGTTGGGATCGATTGCTGCTCAAGGGCTATGATACCAACGACCGAATCGTCTACGCCGTCGGCGAAGTCGTCGGAGTCCGAGAGATGGATGCCTACGCGGCCGAGCTGCTCGCGCGCAAGGACGTTGCCTATGTGCACGCGCGCTCGGCGCGGTTCAACTGCTATCAGGTGCGGATCGACCGGGCCTGAGCCTTCGGGGTCACGCCGGGAGCAATGCGACGCATTGCGTCAGCTACCTCGAGCACGAGCCGGTTCAGTACGGGCCGGCCAAGCGGTGTTGCCGATAGGCGACGTTTGTCGATTTGCAGCAGGCCTGCGTCGGTGAGCGACCGGAGCAGATCGACATCGAGCGTGTGGCCGATGAGCGCCTCCAGCCGATCGAGCGAGACACCCCCCTCGATGCGCAGTCCCATGATCAGCATCTCGTCGGCCTGCTCGTCGGCCGTTAGCTCCGCTTGCTCGATCATACCGTGGCCTTGGCTCGCGACGAGGCCGCGCCAGCGCTCGGGATTGCGCTCGGTCGAGGTGGCGATGCGGCGGCCATCGGGGGTGAGCAGCCGGCCATGCGCGCCGGGTCCGGCGCCCGCATAGGTGCCGTAGCGCCAGTAGACGAGATTGTGCCGGCATTCCTGGCCCGGGCGCGCGTGGTTGGAGATTTCGTAGGTGGGCAGACCCGCGGCTTCCGTCAGCTCCTGCGTGATTTCGTAAAGCACGGCGGCGTCCGTGTCGGGTGGTGTCACGAGCTTGCCCGCGGAATGGAGCGCCGCGAAGGGCGTGCCCTCCTCGATGGTGAGTTGATAGAGCGAGAGATGCGTCGAGCCGAAGCGGAGGGCTTCAGTGAGCTCGGCGCGCCACTGCTCGGGCGTTTGCCCGGGGCGCGCGTAGATGAGATCGAACGAGGCGCGATCGAAGGTCTTGAAGGCGGTGGCGAGTGCGGTCTTCGCCTCGGCGAGGTTGTGCAGCCGGCCGAGCGATTTGAGATCACGATCGTTGAGGGCCTGGATGCCCAGCGACACGCGATTGACGCCGGCGGCGCGATAGCCCGCGAAGCGCTCGGATTCCACGCTCGACGGATTGGCTTCGAGCGTGATCTCGGCGTCGCGGGCGACGGGCCAGAGCTGAGCGATGGCCTCGAGGATCGTGCCGACGGCCTTCGGCGACATGAGCGAGGGCGTGCCGCCGCCGAAGAAGATGCTTTCTACAGTGTCGCCACAGGACATCTCGCGTTGGAAGGCAAGCTCGCGGGTGAGGGCGTCGACGAAGGAAGCCTCATCCACGCCGTGGTGCCGCACATGGCTGTTGAAATCGCAATAGGGGCACTTGGCCGCGCAGAACGGCCAGTGGACGTAGACGGCGTGGCCGGGGTCGAGTTCTTGCTTGGTCGCATTTTCTTGACGCGAACCGGGTTCCACTTCGCTGGAAAATGCTCTAGCCAAGGCACGCCTCGACGAATTTGGCGAACGCCACCGCCCGATGCGAGATCGCGTGCTTGGCCTCGGGCGACATCTCGCCAAAGGTCTCTGTGTAGCCATCGGGCAGGAACATGGGATCATAGCCGAAGCCGCGCGTGCCCCGCGGCGGCCAGACCAGCGTACCGAACACCTTGCCCTCGAATTCCTGCGAAGAACCGTCGGGCCAGGCGAGGGAGAGCACGGCGACGAAGTTGGCGCGCCGGGCCTCGGGGATCGTCGCTCCCTTCTGCGCCAGTGCATCCTCGACCTTGCGCATCGCTAACGCGAAATCCTTCGAGGGTCCGGCCCAGCGGGCGGAGTAGATGCCGGGCGCGTCGTCCAGGGTGGCGACCTCGAGACCTGAATCATCCGAGAGCGCGGGCATTCCCGAAGCGATCGCCGCCGCGACCGACTTCAACCGGGCATTGCCGGCGAACGTCGACTCCGTCTCGTCGGGCTCCGGCAAACCAAGTTCACCGGCCGAAACGACATCGATGCCATAGGGCGCGAGCAACTCGGCGATCTCGCGCAGCTTGCCCTTGTTGTGGCTGGCGAGGACGAGCCGCGTGCCCGATTGTAGCGTGCGTTTCATGACACGCCACCCATTTCCGTCATTCCGGCGAAGGCCGGAATCCACCCGAGCTGGCAAACTGAAAAGTGGTGCAGCTCGGAAAATCTCAGCATCCCTCCGGCCTGGATGGATGCCTGCCTGCGCAGGCATGACGGACTAGAGGGCATCATGCGATCTCCCAAATGCGCGGCTCGGCGAACTCGAGCGAGTTGCCGGCGGGATCGCGGAAGTAGAGCGATCGCCCGCCATCGGGCCATACGAAATCGGACTCGATCGCCACGCCTTTCGCCTCCAGCCGTTGCCGCCACGCGTCGATTTCCGCTGCCGTCGCCCGGAAGCAGACATGCCCCGGACCCGTCGAACCGTGCGGCGGGATCGGCAACCTGCCGCCGGTGCCCGTCACGCGCGTTACCTCGGGATTGAAGATCAGCAGCATGGCCTTGCCGCAGCGATAGAAGAGCTGGCGCGGCGGCGCACTGTCGTAGAGTTCGAGGCCAAGCACATCCGAATAGAACCTCTCCGCCGCCGCGAGGTCGCTCGCATAGAGCACGGTTTCGAGAATGCCTGACGGACGCGGTTCGCTCACCCCTCCACGCCTTCGACGATGACGATCTCGGCAACGCCGGCCCCCGCCCGCTTTGCCTTCGCGGCCTGATACTCCGCCGACTTGTAGCAGGCGATGGCGTCGTCGTAGCTCGGGAATTCTATCACCACATTGCGCGGCCGGCCCTCGCCCTCCAGATTGTCGTGCCGGCCGGCGCGGGCCAGGATCCTGGCGCCGAATTTCTTGAAAGCGAGGGGCGCCATGTCGGCATAGCCCTTGTATTGATCTGGGTTCGTGACGGTGACGCGGGCGATCCAGTAGGCTTTTGGCACGGTGGCTCCTTTCATGCGAGAGTTGGTCGCTCTCTACTCTCGATCCGAGGCTCACCCATTCATACACCGACCCATCTTCTGATTGGAACCGCGGCGCTCGCCCGGCCGGGAAGGCCGTGGAGTGTGGCGGCGGCGATCGCGGGCTCGCTCGTGCCCGATGTGCCGATGTTCATGATGGTTGCCTGGGCCTGGGCGATCGGCCTCGGCGACGCGGATCTGTGGCCGATGCCCAATGGCCTCTATTGGGATGCGACTTGGCAGGCCTGGAAGAACGCGACGCATTCGCTGCCGATTTACGCAGCGGTCCTCGCCGCAGCCCTGTGGCTGCGTGTCGATTGGCTCAAGGTGTTCGCCTCGGCGGCACTCCTCCACATCGCTTTCGATTTTCCGGTCCATCGCGAGGACGGGCACGCGCACCTCTGGCCGTTCAGCGGCTGGAAATTCATCTCGCCGGTGTCCTATTGGGACGTCAACCACTACGGGGCGGTCGTCGCGGCCATCGAGCTTGCAATTGTCGTGTTCACGATCGTCGCGCTGTGGCGGCGATACTCATCCTGGTGGGGCCGAGCGGCGCTCGGTGGAGCTTTCCTCGCCTATGCCGGCGTGCCGGCCTACTTCATCTTCTTCCATCACTGACCGAGGCAATCCCGGCCAGGATCGCGCGGGCCGCGGCCAGTGGATCCGCCGCCGCCGTGATCGGGCGTCCGATGACCAGTTTGTCGGCGCCGGCAGTGAGGGCGGCCGAAGGAGTCATCACACGCGTCTGGTCGCCTTTGGCATCGCCGGCCGGGCGGATGCCCGGCGTGACGATCAGGAAATCGTGCCCCGTCGCGGCACGAATGCGGGCTGCTTCCTCTCCCGAGGCGATGACGCCGTCGAAACCGGCGTCCTGAGCCATGCGGGCGCGGCGGACGACGAGATCGGCCGCGGTTTCGGTGATGCCCTGCTCGCGGAGATCGGCGGCGTCGAGATGCGTCATGACGGTGACCGAGAGAAGTTTCAGCGCCGACGACCCGCGCCCAGCGACGGCCGCCTTCAGCGTCTTGCCGTCATGGCCATGCACGGTTAGCAGATCGACACCGAGCCGCGCAACATTCGCCGTCGCCTTCTCGACCGTGTTCGAGATATCGAGCAGCTTCATGTCGAGGAAGACTTGTTTGCCCTCACGCTTGAGCTCCAGGGCCACCTCCAGCCCGCCTCCGAACAGCAGCTCATGGCCAATCTTGTAGAAGGACACGGCCGGCTCGATGCGCCGGACGAGCGCGCGCGCCTCGACAGCTGTCGGCACGTCGAGGGCGACGATCAGGCGGTCGGTTGGCGTGGACGATGACATAGGGTCCGGCTCTTGCGCGCTTCAATCCTAGGGAGGGAGACTAGGCCAGAGGGCCGCGATTTGGCAAAGTGTCCGCAGGGATCAGTGGAGGTCATGCGATGAGCGCCGGAAAACGCGCGCTGGTCACCGGCTCGACACGCGGCATCGGCCGGGCCGCGGCCGTGGCATTGCTGCGCGATGGCTTCCAAGTCGTTCTCCATGGGCGGCGGTGGTCGGAAGTCGAGTTGGCCGTTCAGGCGCTCGGCGATTCCGCCAGGGGTATCTCAGGGGTTGCCGGCGAGCTGTCGCGGCGCGAAGACGTCCATCGCATCGCCGCCGAGGCGGGCGATGTTGATGTGCTCGTGAACTCGGCAGGCGTGTTCAAGGAGCGGATGCTCGGGTCGATCGGCGCCGCGGGATTTCGAGAGACGATCGAGGTCAACGTCACAGCGCCTTGGCTGCTGACACGCGCGCTGCTGACTGGGCTCAGACGCCGAAAGGGAGTGGTCGTCAATGTCGGCTCGGACTAGGTGTGCTGGGGTTCGCGGGCGGGTCCGTTTACTGCGCTTCAAAAGGCGCGCTCGCCGGCCTGACGCGTGCGCTCGCCGTCGAGCTGGCGCCCGATGTCCGGACGATCTGCATCGCGCCGGGGCCGGTCCAGACCGATATGATGGAGGCGAGCGTCGCCAAGGCGCCGGATCGCGCCGCCGCTCTTCAGCAGTGGGCCGGCTACACGCACCTTCGCCGCGTCGCTCGACCCGAAGAGATCGGCGAGATCGTCGCCTTCGCGGCGTCGGAGCGTGCGTCCTTCGCGACGGGCGCGGTGTGGATGGTCGATGGCGGCGTGACGGCGGGGAAGCGCGTTTAGGCCTGCACCACCTTGAGCGCTTCGGCTGCCCAGCCGATGGTAACCGTGTCGCCGGGCTTCACTGTGTCACCGCCCGGATGATGCACGCGGATGCGTTCGCCCGAGGGCAGCGCCACGACATAGCGGACGTGCGAGCCGAGGAAGCCGGCCTCCTCGACGGTGCCCTGCAGGCTGTGACCGCCATCGCTGCCGCTCATGAAGCGGATGGCCTCCGGCCGGACGACGAGAGCGACGGGCCCATCCGGGCCCGGATTGGTGACGGAAAGGCCGCCGGGCCCTGTCACGCGACCATCCTTGCGCTGGCCTTCCAGGACATTCGCCTCGCCAATGAAGTTGGCGACGAACCGGCTCCGCGGCGCGTGATAAATCTCCTCCGGCGTGCCGATCTGCTCGATGGCGCCCTCGTTCATGACGGCGATCCGGTTGGCGAGCGCCAGCGCCTCGCCCTGGTCGTGCGTAACGAAGACGAAGGTGCCGCCGACCTCGCGATGGATGCGCCGCATCTCCTCCTGCATGGCCTGGCGGAGCTTCAGATCGAGCGCGGCGAAAGGCTCGTCGAGGAGCAGCACCGGCGGCTCCATGACGAGCGCGCGAGCAACCGCGACGCGCTGTTGCTGGCCGCCGGACAGTTCCTGGCTCGAACGATCGGCGAGCTTTTCCATACGGACGAGCGCGAGGACGCGGGCGACCCGCGCATCGATCTCCGAAGCCGGTAGCTTCCGCAGCTTCAGCCCATAGGCGATGTTCTGCTTCACCGTCATGTGCGGGAAGAGCCCGTAGCCCTGGAAGACCATGTTGGTGGGCCGGCGCTCTGGCGGGAGATCGGTCACGTCCGCGCCATCGACCTCGATATTGCCCGAGGTCGGGTGAACGAAGCCGCCGATGATCCGGAGGAGGGTGGTCTTTCCGCAGCCCGAAGGGCCAAGGATGGCCAGGAAGTCCCCGCGCGCCACATCGAGGTCGAGCGGCCTCACCGCCTCCACTTCGCCGTAGCGTTTGGCGACGCCCCGCAGGCTGACTGCGTTCAAGCTGCCGCCCAATCAACCCTCCTCCCCGCTTTTCGCGGTTGCCCGGGCCGAACTTGATATGATCAACTCGCACCCGTCAATCGATGGGTGAGGGAAGTTGCGGATGGTTAAAGCAGGTGAGTTGAAGGTCGCAGCCCCGACCCGGGACCGGCTCGGCGAGAGCGTCATGTGGCATGCGGAGGAGCAGGCTCTCTACTGGATCGACCTGCTCAACCCGACGATCCGCCGCATGAAGGGCGGCACGGGCGAGCCCGAGAGCTGGACGATCCCCAACACCGGCGTGCTCGGTTCACTGACCATTGCAAGTGGTGGCCGCCTCGTGATCGCCGTCGATCAGGGTCTGATGCTGTTCGATCCGAAGACGGCCCGGTCGGAGCTGTTCTGCGATCCCAACCAGCAACGGGTCGAGATGCTCTACAACGACTTCAAGATCGACCGGGATGGACGGCTGTGGATCGGCAATTGCGACAAGCCGGAGAAGGAGCCGCGCGGTGTGTTCTACTCCGTCGAGCGTGACGGGAGCTACCATCTGGCGGATGCGGGGTTTGCGGTGGCGAACGGCCCGGCCTTCAGCCCGGACGGGAACACGCTCTACTTCAGCGACTCCGTCGGCCGGCGGCTCCTCACCTACCGGATCGATCGCAAGACCGGCCGGCTGCATGACCGCCAGCCGTTCGCGGCGATCGAGAATGCCGGTATGCCGGATGGCATCACGACGGATGCGGCTGGCCGACTCTGGGTCGCACATTATGGCGGCGGGCGGGTCACGCGCTACACGCCGGAGGGCAAGGTCGATGCGGTCATTCCGCTTCCGGTGCCGAATGTCACGTGCGTCGGTTTCGGAGGCCCGACGCTCACGACCCTCTACATCACGACGGCAGAGAACCCGGCCTCGCCCGATCCGCTCGACGGCGCGCTCTTCTCCATCGAGGTCGATGGGCCGGGCCTGCCGGAGCCGATCTTCCAACCCACGAAACCTTGGCTCACAGGAAGCCGTTATGGCGAAGGCCACAGCAGTCCAAGAAAACCAAGCGTCCGCTCGATGGCCGCGTCGCGCTCATCACCGGCGGCGCTTCCGGCCAAGGCCGCGCGATTGCGCTGGCACTCGCCGAGGCGGGCGCCTCGATCGCGATCGGCTCGCGGCTGAAACCCAAGGCCCGCCGTGACGACGGGATGGACACGCATTGGCCCGGCGCCGATGAGCTCGAGGCGACCCGGCGCGAGATCGAGGCTCATGGCGTCAAGGCAATCGCCGATGATCTCGATGTGCGCGCAACAGAGTCTTATCGATCGCCTGGTGAAGCGGACCGAGGCCGAGCTTGGCCCGATCGACATCCTTGCGAGTGTTGCCGGCGTCGGCCTCATCCAAACCGTCACCGGTCACCCGGAAGACAAATGGGTCGATCTCATCGATATCAACTTGACGGGCGCCTTCCGTGCCGTTCGCGCGACGTTGCCCGGCATGATCGAGCGCAAATGGGGCCGCATCGTCATCATCGCCTCGACAGCGGCGTCCATTGGCGAGCGCACCTCGGCGGCCTACTGCGCATCCAAAGCCGGCCTACTGGGATTGATGCGCTGCGTGGCGCTCGAAGGCGCGCCGCACGGCGTCACTTGCAACGCCATTAGCCCCGGCTACGTCCGCACCGGGATGCTGATGGCGACGCTCCAGCGCGAGCTCGACCTCGGCATCACGACGAAATCGGCCGAAGCCCGCATCGCCGAGATCGCCGAGACCTATCCGCAGAAGCGCATCATCGAGCCGGAGGAGATCGGTACGGTCGCGGCATTCCTCTGCCGCGAGGAGGCGAAGGGCGTCACCATGGAGGACATCACGGTGGCAGGCGGTTCGTTGTGGTGACTGATACCCTGTTCGGGGTCAGACCCTGCGGGTCTGACCCCGGTTTGGATCTCGGTGTAGGGGTCAGACCCGCAGGGTCTGACCCCAAGTTGCCGGTGAGCGAGTGACGAAATGACTAAGTCCAGTACAACCGAGAAGCCCGCCTCCAACGCCATCGTCGCCGAGGCATTGGCCGCAGCCCTCGCCCGGCACGGCATCGACACGGTGTTCGGCCAGTCGATCCCCTCGCAGCTGCTGCTGGCGACGCCCGCACCACGGCATCACGCAGATCACCTATCGCACCGAGAATGCCGGTGCCGTCATGGCCGACGGCTTATGCGCGCGTGTCGGGCCGCATCGGTGTCGTGACGGCGCAGAATGGGCCGGCGGCGACATTGCTGGTGGCCGGTCTGGCCGAGGCGCTGAAAGCTTCCATTCCGATCCTCGCGATCGTGCAGGATGTTTCGCTTGCCAACTTCGACAGGAACGCGTTCCAGGACCTCGATCATCTCGATCTCTTCCGGGGCTGTCGCCAAATGGGTGCGGCGCGTGCACACAGCCGAGCGTCATCGATGACTATGTCGACATGGCGATTGCGGCGGCGACGAGCGGCCGGCCGGGACCGGTGGTGCTGCTGGTGCCGCTCGATCTGTCTGGGCTCGGCCGCGAAGCCCGGAAACCGCGCGCGATGCAAAAGCTCGGATCCTATCCGCTCGACCGGCCATGCGCGTCGGCCGATGCCGTCGTCGAGCCGCGCGGCTGCTCGCCGAGGCGAAGTCGCCGCTGATCGTCGCCGGCGGCGGCGTGCATCTCTCCGATGCGGTCAGAGGTGCTTGCGGAGCTCCAGGAGAAGTCTGCGCTCCCGGTTGCGACGACGACCATGGGCAAGGGCGCCATCGACGAGACCCACCCGCTCTCGCTCGGCGTCATCGGCTATTTCATGGGGCCGGGCGGCGTCGCGCGCTACCAGCGTCCGCTCGTCGAGAGCGCCGACGTCATCCTGCTGATCGGCACGCGCACCAATCAGAACGGCACCGATTCCTGGATGCTGCTGCCGCGCGGCGCGACCTTCATCCATCTCGACATCGATCGGCCAGGAGATCGGCCGCAACTACGAGTCGATGCGGCTGCAGGGCGATGCCAAGGCGACGCTGGAGGCGCTGCTCGCGGGGTTGGAGCGGCGCGATCTCGGCAAACGGAAGAATGCCCGCGCTGCGATCGAGAAGCAGATAGCCGGTGGCCGGGACCAGCATCGCGAGGAAGCGAAAGCCAAGCTCGCGTCATCGGGCACGCCCATCCGCCCCGAGCGGCTGATGGCCGAGCTGGATCGTATTCTGAAGCCCGACGACATTGTCGTGGCGGACGCGAGCTACTCCTCGATCTGGATCGCCAACTATCTGACGGCGCAGCGGCCGGGCCAGCGCTTCATCACGCCCGCGTGGCATCGCCGGCATCGGCTGGGGCCTGCCGCTGGCGCTCGGCGCGAAGAAGGCCAGGCCCGGCGCTCGCGTCTTCGCATTCGGCGGCGATGGCGGTTTCGCCCATGTCTGGTCGGAGCTGGAGACGGCGCGCCGGCATGGCATCGCCGTCGTCATGACCGTGCTCAACAACCAGATCCTCGGCTACCAGAAGCATGCCGAGGACGCGTTCTATCGGCGATCACACCACGGCTGTCGACTTCGCAGCCGTCGATCACGCGGCCATCGCGCGAGCCTGTGGACTCGATGGTATCCGCGTCGAGCGGGCGGAAGATTATGGCCCGGCGCTCGAAGCTGCCGCCAAACGCAAAACGACGACGCTCATCGACGTCGTCACCGATCCCGGCGCCTACCCACCCATCACGGCTTTCGAGGGCCGGCTCGACCCAACCTGAGCGATGAAGGACCTCCCATGATCTACGCCGAATACATCGAGCGCGACCGCTTCATGCCGATCGAGATCTTCCGGCATCTGGGCGATCAGTCCGCCTGGACGGCGCCCGAGGATAAGATGGTCGGCTCGTTCGGGCGCACGATGCGGATCGGCCCGATGCCGAGCTATCTCGCCTTCTGGCAGTGTAAGGGGATGGACCGGATGGACGAGTGGGAGACGCATTTCCGCTCACCCGCCGGCTTGACCGACGCGCACGAGCTGGCGACGCACCGCGCGATCCATCTGCAGCATGGTGGTTGCTACGATGAGCTGGTGACCAATGTGAAGGCCGACCGGCAGGCGCTGTTCGTCATCGAGTATTTTCCCGTTGCCTCGAACGTCGCCTCCGATGATGCCGTGAAGCATTTCAAGAAGCGCGCGAAAGCAACTAGCGCCAAACTCGATTTCCTCCTGCGTCGCATCGGCCGCCTCGGGCCGGAGCCCTCGGGCCTCGCGGTCTGGAGCTTTCCCGACTACGAGACCCTCGAACCCTTCGAGCGCGCCCGCGACGACGCCGATCCCTTCCGCCCCGATCGCGTCGGTGTTTATCGCTGGTTCGGGCGCGAGGTGTTGTAGGCTGGCGCCGAGGGGCGCGCGGCGATGGGTTTCGCGACGGGCTCAGCCCTGCCTACGGGGCCTTTCGACCGTAGGGAATGATTTCGGGCGAGCGATTGGTCCAGGCCGCGCCGCGCCAGTCGCCGAGCCAAGCCTCGACGGCCAGGCCTGCTTGTGCGATCAGCACCGCCAGCTCGTCTTTGGCATTGAAGCGCAACTCCGAGCGAGGCGCGGACAAGAGACGGCCGGTCGATTGAACCCGATAGTGGGTCTCATAGATCACGTTGCCGGTTGTGGCGTCCCGGCGCACATCGTTCCAGGCCTCGAGCGCGCCGAGGGAAGGATGCTGGAGCGTTCGCCGAGACAGCTCCGGCGTCCACTCGCGCCATTCCTCGACGAGCGGGTTGCGCGTATCGAAGATGAAATGTCCATCTGGCGCGAGGTGCGCGGCAATCGTTCGCAGCGCGGCGAGCTGATCATCGGGCGTCAGCAGCGTCTGAAACGCGTGCCCTGTCATGACGATGAGGTTGAATTTCTCGCCGAGTCTCACCGTGCGAGCATCGCCGGCGAACCAACGCGCGTACTCGCCGCCTGGCCGCCGGCGGGCGATCTCGAGCATCGCTTCGGCCGGATCGACACCAACAGCCAATCGACCTCTGGCCAACTCGGAAACGAGCTGCCCCGTGCCGCAACCCAGATCAAGGACGGACGAGGCCTCCCGAATGAGATTTCTGCAATAGTCGAAGTCGTCTCTTCCGAACCCATTTTCGAGGTCATAGAGCGCCGCCAGATCGGGATCGTGGTAGAGCGGGTCGCTGGCATTCGTGGTCATTTCGGGAGGCACTTTCCTGCCGCAGCTATCGATGCTTTGATGCCTCCATGACCACCGCAACGCAACCCATCGTCATCGGCGCCGGCATTATCGGCGCCTCGATCGCCTACCATCTGGCGAAGGCCGGCCGGCCGCCCATCATCGTCGATGCCGGTCCGGATGGCGGGCTCGCCACCTCGGGTTCGCTCGCCTGGATCAATGCCAGTTGGGGCAATCCCGAGCCCTACTTTCGCCTGCGCATGCGCTCGATCGCCGAATGGCATCGGCTTGGCCGCGAAATGAAGGACCTACCGCTGCGCTGGACGGGCAGTCTCACTTACGACATGCCGCGCGCTGACCTCGAACGCTATGTCGCCCAGCATGCCGATTGGGGTTACCGGATCAGGCTCGTAGGCGGCGATGAGATCGCAGCACGCGAGACGCATTTGCGCGAGGTGCCCGATATCGCCGCGCTCTGCGACGACGAGGGCATGGTCGAGCCCGTCGCGGCGGCACGTGCGTTGCGCCAAGCTGCAATCGCTATGGGCGCCGTCTACCACAGCGACACCCGTGTCGAAGGCATCGCCTGCCAGCGCGATCGCATCACCGGCGTTGTCTCCGGTCGCGGTATCATCGCCACGGATCGGGTCGTGTTCGCGGCGGGCATCGCAACACCTTCCCTGCTTTCAGCCCTCGGCATCGATCTGCCGCTGACGGCTCCGGAAGGGCTGCTGGTCCACACCGAGCCGATGCCACCGGTTCTGAATGGCCTGGTCGTCGCGCCGGATTTCCATGTGCGACAGACAGTGGAGGGGCGCCTCGTCGCGGGCTTCGATTTTGTCGGCACGATGGCCGGGTCGCCGGAGGAATCGACACAGCGGCTGATGCGCAATCTGAACGACACCTTCGCGCTGCCTCGGCCAGCAGAACTCTCTCACACCACACTCGCGCAGCGCCCGACGCCCGCCGACGGCTTCCCGGCCGTCGGCTTCATGCCGCAGGTCGAAGGCCTTTACATCGCGGTCATGCATTCTGGCATGACGCTGGCCCCGGCTGTCGGTTTGCTCGCGGCCGAGGAGATCCTGACCGGCAAGCGCGATCTCTTGCTCGGTCCCTACGCGCCGACGAGGTTCTCGTCGTGAGCGCCAGCGCCAAGCTCACCTGCAAGCCGCTGACGCCCGATCGCTGGGATGATCTCGAAAAACTCTTCGGCCCCGAGCGCGGCGGCAATTCGGGCTGCTGGTGCATGTTCTGGCGCATCAAGCGGCCGGAGTGGGACAAACTCGGCAAGGATGGCCGCAAGCAGCGGTTCGGCGAGGTCGTCGGAGCAGGCGAGGTGCCGGGCATCATCGCTTATGCCGGCAAGGAGCCCATCGGCTGGTGTGCTATTGCTCCGCGTACCGCGACGCCGCGCCTCAACACCTCGCGCGTGGCGGCACCGACCGAGCCGGTGACGCCTGAGGACTGGGCGATCACCTGCTTTTACATCGCTTCCGCGCATCGTCGCGGCGGCATGATGGGGGCACTCATCGACGCGGCCGTGAAACACGCGAGGAAACACGGTGCCCGCCGCGTCGACGCCTGTCCGATCGAGCCTAAGCGCGATCTCATGTGGGGCGAGGGTTTCGTCGGCATCGCCTCGGTATTTCGCGAGGCCGGCTTCGAGGAGGTCGAGCAGCGGTCGCAGACGCGCGTGCTGATGCGCAAGGACTTGTAGACCGCTGTCAATGAGCGCCGTGGGAGGGTGCCATGCGCCCGCCCGGCTAGGCCCGGCGCGACCGGTAGCGCACAGTCTGCGAAACCCAACCGAGTCGCCCGCGCTGCATGACCACGCTCCGCCGCTATCCGCTTTGGCTGTCGGCCTCCAACCGGCCGGGCATCGGTGTGTTCGCCGTGCTGTTCTTCATCGAGGCGATGGCGCGGGCCTCGATCCTGTCCGTCGTGCCGCTGCAGGCCTACGAACTCTTCAAAGACAAGCAAACGGTGAGCTTCCTCTATACCACCGTCGCTGTCTTTGGGTTGGCGACAAGCCTGTCGCTGCCGGTACTGATCCGCCTCATCACGCGTAAATGGGTCTACACGCTCGGCGCCGCAAGCCTCATCGCCTGCTTCCTCTTCCTCTACAGTTATACGATGGCCGGCCAGGTCGCCGGCATGATGGCGCGGACCTTCGCCTCCGCCTGTCTCAACATCGCGATCAGCCTCTACATCATGGACTTCATCCGCAAAGAGGATCTGGTCCGCAACGATGCCGTGCGCCTGTCGCTTTCGACGGTGAGCTGGACGCTCGGGCCCTACGTCGGCGTGTGGCTCTATGTGCATGAGGGGCCCTGGGCGACCTATCTGTGGTCCTCCTTCTGGGCGCTGCTGCTCATCGCAGTTTTCTGGTTCTACCGGATGTCGAAGCACGAGGCGGTGGCGCCGGCACGGACGCAGCCTCGAAACGTACTGTCGAGCGTGCCGCGCTTTCTCCGTCAGCCGCGGCTGAGGTTGGCCTGGCTCATTGCTTTCACACGCTCGGCCTTCTGGACGACGGTCTTCATTTATGGGCCGATCCTGCTCATCTCGACTGGCCAGAGTGCCACCACGAGCGGCATCCTCGTCGCCGCCCTCAACGTCTCGCTCGTCACCGCCTATCCCTGGGGGCGGCTCGGCGAGCGCTGGGCGTGCGCCCGGTCAACGCGCTCTGCTTCGTGCTGATGGGGTTTTCGCTGCTCGCAACCGGTGCGGCGGGTGAGGCATGGCCGCTTGCCGCAGCATCACTACTCGTCGTCGGCTCGATTTTCGCGAGTGGTCTCGATGCCGTGGCGGCGGTGCCCTTCTATCGCGCCGTAAAGCCCCGCGAGCGCCCGGAGATGACGAGCGTCTACCGCACCTTCCTCGACATCGGCGAGCTGCTGCCGACGATGATCTATGGCGTGCTGCTGGGCTTCTTCGGCCTGGGTTCGGTGTTCGTCGCGCTCGGGCTGTTTTCACTCATCGTGAGCGTGGTGGCGTGGCGCCACATCCCGAAGTCGATGTAGCACTTTCCGGCGAAGTGGATGCCGGTTCGCCGCAAGAAAGTGCTCAAAGCCAAAGATCTAGCTCAATTCGCCTTGCCGTCGAAGAAGGCGGCGACGCGGGCGAAGAAGCCGGCGCTCTCCGGGCTCGTGTCCTTGCTCGAGGCTTTCTCGAACTCTTCGAGCAGCTCCCGCTGGCGCCGCGTGAGATTTTTCGGCGTCTCGACCTCGACCTGGATGTACATATCGCCGGTCGTCTTGGAGCGCAGCACCGGCATGCCCTTCGACTTCAAGCGGAACTGCTTGCCGGTCTCGGTGCCTTCGGGGATCTTCACGCGCGTCCGGCCGCCATCGACGGTGGGTACTTCGACCTGGCCGCCCGTGGCCGCCGTCACCATCGAGATCGGCACCTTGCAGAAGATGTCGGCGCCGTCGCGCTGGAAGAACTCGTGCGTCTTGACGGCGAGGAAGATGTAGAGATCGCCCGCCGGTCCGCCGCGAACGCCCGCCTCGCCTTCGCCGGCGAGGCGAATGCGTGTACCATCCTCGACGCCGGCCGGAATGTTGACGGAGAGCGTCCGCTCCCTCGTCGTCCGGCCCGTGCCGTGACAGGAGGCGCAGGGGTTTTCGATCTTCTCGCCGCGGCCCTGGCAGGAGGGACAGGTGCGCTCGATGGTGAAGAAGCCCTGGCTCGCGCGCACCTTGCCGATGCCGCCGCAGGTCGTGCAGGTCGTGGCGCGAGTGCCGGTGCGGGCGCCGCTGCCTGTGCAGGTCTCGCAGGTGACGCTGGTCGGCACGCGGATTTGCGCCGTCTTGCCTTCGTAGGCGTCCTTCAGCGAAATCTCGAGATTGTAGCGGAGGTCATCGCCGCGCTCGCGCGAGGAGCGGGCCCGCGAGCCACCGCCGGGACTGCCGCCGCGCCGGCTGCCGCCCATGAACTCGCCGAAGATGTCGTCGAAAATGTCCGACATGGAAGAGCCGAAATCGGCGCCGAAGCCACCGGCGCCGGCTCCTCCAGCTTCGAAGGCCGCGTGACCGAACTGATCGTAAGCCGCCCGCTTCTGCGGGTCATAGAGGACCTGATAGGCCTCGTTGATCTCCTTGAACTTCCGCTCGGACTCCGCGTTGCCGGCGTTGCGATCCGGATGATGCTCCTTGGCGAGCTTGCGGAAGGCGTTCTTGAGGTCCTGCTCGGTCACGCCCCGCGACAGGCCGAGCACCTCGTAATAGTCACGCTTGGCCATGTCCGCTGCCTAGCTTGCCAAGCCGCGCGTTATCGGACGCGCGCAGCTCTTCAATTCGAAAGGCCCTCGCCGCACCGGCGCCCTGTGTTTCCGGCAACGGCGAGGATCATGCTTGTCGTCCCGAAAAGCGATCAGGCAGACTTCTTTTTGTCGTCGTCGACTTCCTCGAAGTCGGCATCGACCACGCCATCGACGCCTGGTTCGCTGTCGCTGGCGCTTGCGCCGCCACCAGTGGAAGCGCCCGCCTGACTATCCTTGTACATGGCCTCACCGAGCTTCATGGCCGTCTGCGCCAAGGTGTTCGTCTTCGCCTGGATGGCGGGCTTGTCGTCGCCGCCGAGTGCGCCCTTGAGGTCCGAGATCGCCGCCTGGATGGCCGACTTGTCGCCGTCCGGCACCTTGGTGCCGAGATCGGAAACGCTCTTCTCGGTGGCGTGGATCAGCGCCTCGCCCTGGTTCTTGGCTTCCACCAGCTCACGCCGCTTCTTGTCTTCGGCGGCATGGCTTTCGGCGTCCTTCACCATCCGCTGGATATCGGCATCGCTCAAACCACCAGAAGCCTGGATCTTGATGGTCTGCAGCTTCTGCGTTGCCTTGTCCTGAGCCGACACGTTGACGATGCCGTTGGCGTCGATGTCGAAGGTGACCTCGATCTGCGGCACGCCGCGCGGCGCCGGCGGGATGCCGACGAGATCGAACTGGCCGAGCATCTTGTTGTCGGCCGCCATCTCGCGCTCGCCCTGGAAGACGCGGATGGTCACAGCGTTCTGCCCATCCTCGGCGGTCGAGAAGATCTGGCTCTTCTTCGTCGGGATCGTCGTGTTGCGATCAATCAGGCGCGTGAACACGCCGCCCAGCGTCTCGATACCGAGCGAAAGCGGGGTCACGTCGAGCAGCAGCACGTCCTTGACGTCGCCCTGCAGCACGCCCGCCTGAATGGCGGCGCCGACGGCGACGACCTCATCAGGATTGACGCCCTTGTGGGGCTCGCGGCCGAACAGCTGCTTCACGACCTCCTGCACCTTCGGCATGCGGGTCATGCCGCCGACCAGGACCACCTCGTGAGATCTCGGCGGCCTGCAGGCCCGCGTCCTTCAACGCGGCCTTGCAGGGGCCGATGGTCTTCTGGATGAGATCATCCACGAGGCTCTCGAGCTTGGCGCGCGTGAGTTTCATGGTGAGATGCTTCGGGCCTGACTTGTCGGCCGTGATGAAGGGCAGGTTGATCTCGGTTTGGGCCGACGAGGAGAGTTCGATCTTCGCCTTCTCGGCCGCTTCCTTGAGGCGCTGGAGCGCCATCTTGTCGGACCTGAGATCGATGCCGCTTTCCTTCTTGAACTCGCCCACGAGATACTCGACGAGGCGCATGTCGAAGTCCTCGCCGCCGAGGAACGTATCGCCGTTCGTCGACTTCACCTCGAACACGCCGTCGCCGATCTCGAGAATCGAGATGTCGAAGGTGCCACCGCCCAAATCATAGACGGCGATGATCTTGGAATCTTTCTTCTTATCGAGACCATAGGCAAGGGCTGCCGCCGTCGGCTCGTTGATGATGCGCAACACCTCGAGGCCCGCGATCTTACCGGCGTCCTTGGTGGCCTGCCGCTGAGCGTCGTTGAAGTAGGCGGGCACCGTGATGACGGCCTGACTGACCGGATGGCCGAGATAGGCCTCCGCCGTTTCCTTCATCTTCTGAAGGATGAAGGCCGAGATCTGGGAGGGGGAATACTTCGTGCCGTTGGCCTCGACCCAGGCGTCGCCATTGTCGGCGCGCACGATATTGTAGGGCACGAGGTTCTTGTCCTTCTCGACCATGGGGTCGTCGTAGCGCCGTCCGATCAGGCGCTTGATGGCGAAGAAGGTGTTGATGGGGTTGGTGACCGCCTGGCGCTTGGCCGGCAGGCCGACGAGGCGCTCGCCGTCGTCCGAGAAGGCAACGATCGAGGGGGTGGTGTTGATGCCCTCGGCGTTGATGATGACTTTAGGCACGTTTCCTTCCATCACGGCAACGCATGAGTTCGTGGTGCCGAGATCGATTCCGATCACTTTAGACATGTAAATTCAGTCCTTTAGCTGCGGCGGACCGTCCGGGCCCGTTGCGGCACCCGTTTCCGCCCCTGCCGTCCTGCCGGCACGAGCCCAGTCCCCTGATGTGGCGAATGAATCAGGATACCTGAGCGTATATAGGCATGGTGGGTAAGCGCTTCAACCGTTTTGCCGAAGTTGGAGATGCGTTCCGGCAGCGGCAGATGAGCCCGGAATATGGGCTCGACGATGGCATGTCAAAGCCAACGTGTCCGCCCCGGGCCCGACCTGACTACGGAGGAGTTAAATTTTTATGAACTCTCTCCGTTAAGACTTGGGCAAGAATTGGCGAATTGCCCAAACGGAGAAACCTCATGCTCGGCGCGACGATTGGTATTCTGGCGCTCATCGCCGGCATCGTTCTTCTCGTCTGGCGGCGGGGAGGGGCGGCACCTCAAGTTCCCGGCGGCGGACGGTTCGGGGCGCTTTCGGCGCTCATGAGCAGCCGGTTCGGGCCGCTGGCGCTCATCGCCGCCGGTGCCTTCCTGATCTCCCAGACCTCCTATGTCTTCATTGATGCCGACAGAGTTGGGCACCTGAAACGTGTCTACGCCTTCAGCGAGCTGCCCCCCGGCCGCATCATCGCGCTTGCCGGCGAGAAGGGCCCGCAGGCGAAAATCCTGGGACCTGGCTTCCATTTCATTCCCCTGGTCCGTGTCCTCTACGAGGTCGAGGAGTTCGACGTCGTCGTCATTCCCCAGGGCCAGTATGGCGAGCTCACCGCGCTTGACGGGCAACCGATGCCGGCCGGGATGTTCATCGCCCCCCAGATCGCCGACGATCTGGTTGAAGGCATGCTGACGGCTGAGACGTTCCTGGCCACCGGCGGCTATCGCGGGCCGCAGGAGACGGTCCTGAAGCCAGGCAACTACCGTCTCAATCGATATCTGTTCCGAGTGGCATCGGGACCGGAAACAACCCCGGCAACGATCATTCCTGCCGGCAGCGTCGGCGTCGTCAAATCGAACGTCACGCGGCCCGGCTCGCATTGCGTGGAGGAAGAGGTCAAGGCGGCCGAGGCGCGGGGCCTCGCCGGCGCCTTGTCCGTGCCGCTGGTTCCGAAAGGCTGCGCTGGCATTTGGCGAGATGCGCTGCTTCCCAACGCCTACTATTTGAACCGCCGTGCCTATGAGGTGACGCTCGTCGACACCCGCGTGCAGACTTGGGATTTCAAGGGCGGCTTCATCAAGCGCCTGATCGACCTCTCGGTCGACCAGCAAGGCAACATCCGCCAGACCGAGCGCACCGAGCCGCATCCCGAGATCAAGAACGCTGCCGATCGCGCCGTGTTCCTGAAGGTCGAGGGCTGGGATATCCCGCAGGAGCTGCGCGTGCTCGTCCAGGTCTCGCCGCAAGAACGCGCCGATCGTCGTCGGCGCCGTCGGCGGGCTCGACGAGGTGCGCGATCGCATCCTGATCCCGGTCATTCGCTCGATCGTCCGCAACGTCGCCGGCTCGGAGATCGACATCAAGGATCCCGAACGATCCGACGAAGAAAATCCGCCGCCGCACGCACACGATCGATCTCATCGAGAACCGCGATGCGCTGGAGCAAACCATCGAGGCGTTGGTGAAGCGCGAGGGCCTCAAGGCCGGCGTCGACATCCAGCAGATCCGCTTGGGCGAGCCGGCGATCCCGCCGGAGCTGTTGATCTCACGGCAGCGCGAGCAATTGGCCCAGCAGCTCGCGATCGCCTATCAGCGCGAGACAGAATCCCAGGCCAAGCGCATCGAGACCGAGCAGGCGCGCGCCACCGCCAACGAGCAGCCCCGTCTCGTCGAGAGCCAGATCGCCGTGCAGGTGGCCCAGCAGCGCGAGGCCGAGCGGGCGGCGCTGGGCCGCGCCGAGCGGCAGTATCTGGAGGAGCTCGCCCGCGGCCAGCTCGCCCAGGCCAATGTGCTCGGGCAGGATCGCGTTGCCCTGTTGCAGGCGCTGGAAAAGACGCTGTCGACACTGGAGCGCAAACCGGAGCTGGTCGGCCTGATCTCCAAGCTGGTGCCGAACACGGTGGTGTCCGGCAGCGGCAACGGCTTCGAAGGTGCCGCCGCCATCCTCGGCAATGCCATGCGTCCGGCTGCGGCAGCGCCCCAGCCGGCCGCGCAGCCGTAAGGGAGCACTTTCGGCGAAGATTCTCCGGATCCCAGGCCATCGTTCGCATGCGCTCACTCGGCAGAGGATGACAGGGGTAGGTTTTGTTCAGAAACCACGCCCTTCGTCATCCTCACGCGCCGTGCGGAGCAAGCGTGGGGATCCAGCGTGAGACCTCGCGCCGAAGGCGCGCCTCTATTTGCTTGCGGGATCGTCGTCCGCGAGCGGCTCGGTCGTGGCTGACTAACCGCCGGCGCGGGCTCCTCGCCCGCAGCCGCCTCCTTCGCCACCTTCGCGCCGCCTTTGGCCACCGCCACCATCGCCGGGCGCAGCACGCGCTCGCCGATGATGTAGCCGGACTGGAACACCTCGGCGACCGAGCCGGACGGCAGGTCGGGCCGCTCCATCTCCATGACGGCCTGGTGCTGATTGGGGTTGAAGCGTTCGCCCTTGGGATCGATGCGCGTCACGCCATGGCGCTGCAGCATGCCGACGAGCTCGCGCTCCAACAGCTCGATGCCCTCGCGGAAGCTCTTCAGATGCGGGTCCTGCTCGGCGGCGTCGGCGGGCACGGCCGCGATCGCGCGTTGGATGTTGTCGCCCAGGCCCAGCACGTCACGGGCGAAGTCGGAGATCGCATACTTGCGGATATCGGCCTTCTCGCGATCCGCGCGCTTCCGGATATTCTCCATCTCGGCGAAAGTCCGCATGTAGCGGTCCTTGTAGCTGTCGCGCTCATCCGCCAGCGCCTGGAAGGCCGCCTCCAGCGCCTCCGGCGTCAACTGGCCTTCATCGGCTGTATCCTCCGCGGCGTAGAGGTCGAAATCGGCCTCCTCACCATCGAAACCGGCCTCGGCAGCAGGTTCGTTGCTGTTGGCCGCCTTCGGCTCGGCGTCGGCCTCCACGGGGCGCTTTGGGTCGTTGCTCATGGGCTATCCTGTCGTAGGCTCGTTGTTGTTCTGATGCTGAGGGGAACGCCAGGGATCGCGAACTTTCGCCGAACGGGTACGCCGGTCCATGACCTCGATCAAGTCACCAGCTTGCCAACCAGCTTGGCGGTGAAATCCACCATCGGGATGATGCGGGCATAGTTGAGGCGGGTGGGGCCGATGACGCCCAAGACGCCGATGATGTTGTTGTCGCTGTCGCGGAAGGGCGCGACGATGGTCGAGGAGCCGGAAAGCGAGAACAGCCGGTTCTCCGAGCCGATGAAGATGCGGACGCCCTCGGCGCTCTCGGCCGCCGCGAGCAGATCGAGCAGCTCCTGCTGGGTCTCCAGATCGTCGAACAGCTTCTTGACCCTGTCGAGATCCTCCAGCGCTGTCACGTCCGAGAGCAGCCGGGATTGCCCGCGCACGATGAGGCTCCGGCGTCTCGCCGCCCGACCAGGTGGCAAGACCCGCTTCGATCACCTTGGCGGTCAGCTGGTCGACCTCGGCCCGGCGGGCGGTGATCTCGCGCTCGATGCGGGTGCGCGCCTCCGGCAGCGTCAAGCCGCGGATCTTGGCAGTTGAAGAAGTTCGCCGCCTCGACGAGGGCGGACGACGGCAAATCCTTCGGCACGTCGATGATGCGGTTCTCGACACGGCCGTCCTCGCTGACGAGCACGACCAGCGCGCGTTCTGGCTCGATGCGGACGAACTCGACCTGCTTGAGCTTGGCGGTCTGCTTCTCCGTCAGCACGACGCCGGCGCACTGCGAGAGGCCGGAGATCATCTCGCTGGCTTCCGCCAGCACGGCGTCGAGCGAGCCCTTGCGTTGCTTGCCGCCGACCTGGGCCTCGATCTGCTTGCGCTCTTCGAGCGACAGGTCGCCCACCTCGAGGAGAGCATCGACGAACAGCCTGAGGCCGGTCTCGGTCGGCAGCCGGCCGGCCGAGGTGTGAGGGGCATAGATGAGTCCGAGACCTTCGAGGTCGGCCATGACATTGCGCACCGAGGCCGGCGACAATGTCATCGGTAGTCCGCGGGCCAGATTGCGCGAGCCCACCGGCTCGCCGGTCGAGAGATAGGTCTCGACGATATGCCGGAAAATTTCGCGCGAGCGCTGGTTGAGCTCGGTGAGCTCGCTCGGGCCTTCTTTGCCGGGCGGCGGGGCGCCGGCTCCTGTATTGCGCAGCATCGTCATGGCAGTCTCGATGTTAGAGCACGTTCAGGCGAAGTGGATGCCGGTTCGCCGTGGAACGTGCTCAAATCCAAGGAACTAGAGCGGGTTTTTGATTCCGCTCGAGCTGAACCCGCACTAGGGATCGCGCGGTCGCTTTTTCCATACACGAGTTGGGCGAGCGATGCTAAGAGGTTGCAAAAGCGGGTCAGGCCCGCGCCTTTCCGTCCATCCCCATTGATCCACAAAGAGACATTAAGCATGCGACCGTCGAAACGTCAACCCGACGAGCTGAGGCCTGTGACATATCGAGCGCGCCGTCTCCAAGCACGCCGAGGGCTCCTGCCTCATCCGCTTCGGCGACACGCATGTGCTCTGCACGGCGAGCTTGGAGGAGCGGCTGCCGCCCTGGCTCAAGGGCCAGGGGCGCGGCTGGGTGACGGCGGAGTACGCCATGCTGCCGCGCGCCACCACCGAGCGCACGCGGCGCGAGGTGACGCAGGGCCATCCTTCCGGCCGGACGCAGGAGATCCAGCGCCTGATCGGCCGCTCGCTGCGCGCCGTCGTCGACCTGCAAAAGCTCGGCGAGCGGCAGATCACGGTCGATTGCGACGTCATCCAGGCCGATGGCGGCACGCGCACGGCCTCCATCACCGGCGCCTGGGTCGCCTTGAGCGATTGCCTCGCCTGGATGCGGGCGCGCAACATGATCGGCGACCGAGGTGCTGCGCGATCAGGTGGCGGCGGTCTCCTGCGGCCTCTACCAGGGCGAGGCGGTGCTCGACCTCGACTATGCCGAGGATTCCAACGCCGAGGCCGACGCCAATTTCGTCATGACCGGCAAGGGCGGCATCGTCGAGGTGCAGGGCACCGCCGAGGCGCATCCCTTCAGCCAGGAGAGCTTCGACCAGCTCATGCTGCTGGCGAAGAAGGGCATCGGCGAGCTGATCAATCTGCAGGCGCTGACAGTGGGGTGAGGACAATGCCGAACGGTTATTGGATCGCGCATATCACGGTCAAAGACCCGGTGATTTACGAGCGCTACCGCGCCGTCAACTCAAGTGCTTTTGAAAAATACGGCGGCAAGTTCCTCGTTCGCGGCGGCCAGCACGAGGTGACGCGCGGCACGTCGCGGGAGCGGCATGTGGTCGTGGAGTTCCCGAGCTACGAGGCGGCGAAGGCTTGCTACGTGTCGCCGGAATATGCCGAGGCCAAGGCGATCTTCGACAAGGCGGCCGAGTCGGATCTCGTCATCATCGAGGGCGCTGGGTGAGGACTGGGCTAAGTCGGCTGTCCTGTGGCCTTTCGGATTTTTCGATTGAAGCGGGTCGTGCCGATGATGTGCGGTGAGCGGGCGAGTGGCCCGAAGGCGAAGTGGCTACGGATCGACTTGCGCTAGGTGAGGGTGTCCGCTTTCGATCATCGTGGCGGTCGAAGGTACGACGTGATGGATCAGCAACTGCCAATCCTTACGCGCAAGGCGCTTCAAGCATCGGCCATACTTCGTGAGGCCCCGATCGGGCGAGGGCTAGACTTGTCAAATCCGGCGTGTTGCGGAACATTGGGCATCGGGAAGCCGGTTATCCGGTGGATGCAGGTTCTGATCGGACGCGACAAGCCAATCCGCGCGAGACATGGACTGCCATCGAGCATACGCGGCACGCCAAGAGCACTGTGAGGAGGCCGCATGGACCCGCTGCAGGACACGAGCGATTTTTATGAAGTCGAGCGAGAGGAGGTCCATGCCCGGAGACCGGGCTTCCACATTACGGAAATTCAGATTTCCCCGCATCAGAAGGTGCCGTGGCACACGCACAGCAACATCACGGACACCTTCTATGTCATCGATGGACGCTTGAAGATCTATTTGCAGGAGCCCGTCGAGGAAGTGCTGCTCGAGCCTGGGTGGACCTATGCCGTGCCGCCACTCCGGCCGCACCTGGTGACCAGTGGCGGAAGCAGCTCAACAACCTTTCTGGTGCTGCAGGGGTTAGGCAAATACGACTATATACCGTATGCTTGACGTCAGGATCAGCCGTGAGCGTATCGCCGGAGCAGCAGCCCGTCGGTGCGCGTGATCTTGTATGTTCCGGTTGAAGTCACTCGGATCGCGGTGGCCGAGATAGTCGTGGGTCAGCCGTGTGTCCTGGTCGTTGATATCGAAATGCCGGTGAACTCATAGCACTATGATGGTGCAAACTCACATCTTGGCAATGGTGGCCACTATTCGCTGAGTGTTGCCGTGCTCGCCGCCTGTCGCGCGAACGCGTCGCACGTTTCAAAGTGGCGCATAGTCGCCGTCGGCATGGGCCGGCACTAACGACTTCTTCCCGCGCCCCATCACCGGCCACGGTCGTGCCAGCACCCTTTTGACTCCCCCTCCCCACCCCTATATATGCACCTGCAATCAATCAGGAGCGCCCCATGACCAAAGTCCTCGTTCTCTACTATTCGAGCTACGGCCATATCGAGACCATGGCCGGCGCCATCGCCGAAGGTGTCCGGGAAGCCGGCGCCGAGGCCGTGATCAAGCGCGTGCCGGAGCTGGTGCCGGCCGATGTCGCGAAGTCATCCGGCTTCAAGGTTGACCAGAAGGCGCCGATCGCCACAGTCGACGAACTCCCCGACTACGACGCCATCATCATCGGCGTGCCGACCCGCTTCGGCAACATGGCAGCGCAGATGAAGAATTTCCTCGATCAGACGGGCGGGCTCTGGGCGCAGGGTAAGCTCAACGGCAAGGTCGGCAGCGTTTTCACCTCGACCGCGACCCAGCACGGCGGTCAGGAGAGCACGATCCTCTCCACCCACATCGTTCTCTTGCACCTCGGATTCGTGATCGTCGGCTTGCCCTATTCCTGGCAGGGCCAAATGGGCGTGAAGGAGGTGTCGGGCGGCTCGCCCTACGGCGCTTCGACCATCGCCGACGGTGACGGCTCACGCCAGCCTTCCGCGAACGAGCTCGCCGGCGCCCGCTTCCAGGGCAAGCATGTGGCAGGAATCGCGGCCAAGCTCGCCAAAGGCTGAGCTGCCTGCAGCCCAGCGCTCCATCCCGGCGGCCTATCGCGCCGCCGGGCCCACTGCTAGGCTTCGCGGATCACAACTGAGCGCAGATCCGAGCGCGTCGGTGGTCAGGAAACGCTGTTCTTCCCTTCCCCCCGTGAGGGGGAAGGCCAGCGCCTTGGACTTGGGTGCGAAGCAGTCAAGTCCCTAGGCGCTTGGGATGGGGGATTGCCGCAAGCGCGGTATCTGGAACTTACCCCGCCCGACCCTCCCCCTCAAGGGGGGAGGGGGAGGCCGTCGTGACACCACCGGACACGTATCCGTGCTCAACCGCGGAGCCTCCCATGCCGACGATGTCGACCGGCGTTGCCCTTGCCCATTTGCTCGAAGCCCATGGCGTCCGCCACGTCTTCGGCATTCCGGGCGTCCACAATGTCGAATTCTATCGCGGCCTCTGGGATACCAAGATCCGCCATGTGAGCCCGCGCCACGAGCAGGGCGCCGGCTTCATGGCCGACGGCTATGCGCGGGCAACCGGCAAGCCGGGCGTCGCCATGGTCATCACCGGGCCGGGATTGACCAATATCGCCACCGCCATGGGCCAGGCCTATGGCGATTCCATCCCGATGCTCGTCATCTCGAGCGTCAACCAGCGTCACGAGCTCGGCCTGGGCAAAGGCTTCCTGCACGAGATGCCGAACCAGCGGAATCTCTCGGCGGGGCTGACCGCATTTTCGCACACGCTGCTGAGGCCGGATGAGTTGCCCGAAGTGCTGCGCGCCGCCTTCGCCGTGTTCCATTCCTCGCGGCCGCGGCCGGTGCATATCGAGATCCCGATCGACGTCGGCACCACCAAGCAGGAATGGAAGATCGGCAAGGTCTCGGCACCTCCCTCAAAACCCGCCGGCGATCCGGCGGCACTTGATCGGCTGGCGAAGAAGCTCGCTGCGGCCAAGCGCGTCGTTATCGCTTGCGGCGGTGGCGCGAGCGACGCGGCGGAGGTCGATCCAAAAGCTCGCCGAGCGTCTCGAGGCGCCCGTCGTCATGACGACGAATGCGCGCGGCATCGTGCCGCCCGACCACCCGCTCTGCACCGAGTTCGCCGTCGCCAAGGATGGCGGCCGGGCGCTCGTCGACGAGGCGGATTACGTGCTGGCAATCGGCAGCGAGTTCGGCGAGACCGATTATGAATTCTACGCCACCGGCGCCTTCCACCCGAAGCCGCCGATGGCCCGCATCGACATCGACCCTCGTCAGATCGCCATCGGACCGCCGCTCGACGAGGCGATCGTCGCCGATGCGGGCCTTGCCGTCGAAGGTCTGCTGTCGCCGGCTCGGCGCGAGTACAGGCAAGCACGACGCGGCCTGGGCAAAGACGACGGTTGCGAAGATGTCCGAGATCGCGCGCACGGCTCGCGAGCCCGAGGATCCCTTCTACGACGAGTTCCTCGACACCATCCGCGCGACGCTCGGCGATCCGATCGTCGTGGGCGATTCGACCAAGATCGCCTATCGCGCAACCCTAACCTATCGCGGATCGAGCCCGCGCAGCTTCTTCGGCGCCGCGACCGGGTTCGGCACGCTGGGTTTCGCGCTCCCCGCCGGTATTGGCGCCAAGATCGCCAAGCCGGAGCGTCCGGTCGTCGTCATCAGCGGCGATGGCGGCATCCAGTTCACGCTGCCCGAGCTGATGTCGGCCAAGGAAGCCAAAGCGGGCGTCATCGTCATCGTCTGGAACAACAACGGCTATCGCGAGATCAAGGACTGGATGGTGTCGAAGGAGATCAAGCCGGTCGCCGTCGACATCGGCCCGCCCGACTTCGGCAAGACAGCGGAGGCCTCAGGCATCGGCTATGCGCGGCCGAAGTCACTCGTGGAGCTTGGCAAAGTGCTCGCCAAGCACGGGGCCAAGTCGGACGTACCGCTGCTGATCGAGACCGGGCCGTGGATGATTGGGTGAGGCCTTAGCTGCGCGCCGCGACCGGCGGCAGGATGAGCTTCACGCCCAATCCGCCGAGGGCTGAGCGGTAGAGCGCCATCTCGGCGCCGTAGGCTTCGACGATGTCGCTAGCGATGGCGAGCCCGAGGCCCGTGCCTTGGACGGTACTGTCGAGGCGATGCCCGCGCTCCAGCACGGCGGCCAACTCGTCCTCCGGCACGCCCGGCCCGTCGTCTTCGAGGCTGAGCTCCACGCCCTTGCCGTTCTGGTGCCCGCTGATCCGGATCGCCGAACGCGTCCATTTGCGGGCGTTGTCGAGGAGATTGCCGATCAGCTCGGCTCCGTCCACCGCATCGATCCGCGCCGCCAATCCCGGCTCGACATCCTTCGTCCAGGTGATCTCATCGCCGCGCGGCATGCGCTGCATGGTATTGACGACCTTGTCGATGAGCGGTGCCAGTGTCAGCGGCTCGGACACGCGGGAATGCGAGACCCGCGCGCGGGCAAGCTCGCGCTCGATATGCCGCCGCATCGCCTCGACCTGCTCCTCGATGTCGCGTGCCGCCTCGCCGATACCGGCGGTGGACAACTCGTGCGCCCGGCCGGAAAGGACGGTGAGAGGGGTTTTGAGGCCGTGCGCAAGATCGCCAGCCCTGGCGCGTGCCCGGGCGATCGAGGCCTCTTGCGAGTTGAGCAAGCCATTCAGCTCGTCGACCAGCGGCACGACCTCGTCGGGATAGGTTCCGGTCAGCCGCTTCTGCTTGCCGCCGGTCACCTCGGCGAGCCGCTCGCGAAGCATGGCCATCGGCCTCAGCCCCAAAGTGACCTGCAGCCAGGCTGCTCCGAGCAGGAACGCGCCGAGCAAACCGAGCATCATGGCGAGCTCGGTGTTGAAGTCGCGATGCAATTCTCTCAGCTCCGAGACATCGATCCCGGAAGCCAGCGTCAAAGTCCGGGTGGACTGTCCGGCATCGATCGCGAGTTTCTTGACCAGCACGTAGAGCGGATTTCCGGAGGGTCCCGAGATCGTGATGTGCTCGCTTTCGCCGATCTTCAGGTGGGCTAAGTCGGGTAGTTTGAACGACTGGTCCCACAGCGATCGGGAGGACTCGAGGGCCTCGCCGTTCTCGCTCACCTGCCAGTAGAGGCCGCTGAAGGGTTGTTGAAAACGAGGCTCCGGCATATTTGCCTCGACGGTCGGCACGCCGTCATCGCCGACCTCGAGGCCGGCGGCGACTTGGTCGAGATAGGTGTCGAGTTCGGACACCACGCGGCGCTCGACGTGGTGCTCGAACATGTACGACAGAGCGATGCCGGATAGGCCGAGCGCCAGCGCGATGGTCAGCGCCGCGGCGACCAGGAACCGCAGCTTGAGTGAGGACGCCTTCATGCCGCCTCGTCGGGGACCACGTAGCCGTGGCCGCGGCGGGTTTCGATCAGGTCGACCTTGAGCTTGCGCCGGAGCCGCCCGATCAACACCTCGACGGAGTTGCTCTCGCGCTCGAAGTCCTGGCTGTAGAGTTGCTCGGTGAGCTCGTGTTGCGAGACGACGCGGCCTCGATTGTGCATCAGGAAGTTGATGAGCCGGTACTCGAGCGGCGACAGGTTGAGCGGGATGCCGTCGACGGTCACGCGCTTCTGCCGCTCGTCGAGAGCCACGCTGCCGACGCGCACGAGCGATGTCGCGGCACCACTCGTCCGCCTGAGGAGGGCGCGCACGCGGGCGAGCAGCTCCTCCATCTGGAACGGTTTCGGCAGATAGTCGTCGGCGCCGGCGTCGATACCTTCGACCCGCTCGGTCCAGGTGCCGCGAGCGGTGAGGACCAGAACCGGCGTCTTGTTGCCGTCGGCGCGCCAGCGCTTGAGGACGGCGAGGCCGTCCATCTTCGGTAGGCCGAGATCGAGCACGATGAGGGCGAAATCCTCGGTGTCGCCGCGGAACCAGGCGTCCTCGCCGTCCTTCGACACCTCGACGACATAGCCGGCCGCCTGAAGAGCGCCAGAGACATCGGCCGCGATCCGTGGCTCGTCCTCGACCACTAGAATGCGCATCGTCAAATTCCCTTGACGCCTACGATCGACCCGCTCGCCGCGTCGACGCGGACCTTGATGATCTTGCCCGCTGGTGTGATGACCTTCACGTCATACATCAAGCCGTTGCTGCGCCGGTTGAGACGCACGTCGATAACCTTACCGGGGTACCGGCTCGAAACCTTGCTCAGGATTTCGGGGAGTGGCCGGCTCTTGCCATTTCTGACGGCGTCTTTGGCGCGCTTGTGATCGCGTCCCCGGCCGCGCCCGTGACCCTTGCCATCGCCACCGCCGCCATCATCGCCGCCGTCGTCGCCGCCACCCTTGCCGCTGTTGTCGCCGCCACCGTCGCTGTCGCCGCCACCGCCGTCGCTATCTCCACCGCCGCCACTTCCGCTGCCCCCGCCTCCACTGCCGCTGCCGCCGCCCCCGCTGCCACTGTCGGCACGTGCGGAACCGCCACCCGCGACGGCCCCGGCCAGGGTCGCCACGAGCCAGAGCAGAGCGGCTCGGCGGCTCAAGAGCACCGGCATTCAAACATCCTTAATGGGCAAAGCTCGCCCAGCCGGAGATTATCACGGCTGGAAGCTGAAGAAACGCTGACAATTGGCATCATCGAGTTGTCAGGCGGAAAGGTCTAGCGTTTTTCCCACGGGCACGCTGCTCCGATCGGCAAGGGCCCGTCGCGTTCCAGTCACCGCATGCCTGGAACCGTTTCCTCCGCAGGCCACTTCCCTGGGACCTAAGGCTGACCACCGCTCTGGGATACCGGCCTGCGGAGGCCTTCTAAACTGGCAATATAGAGCCCCGCGGCGACGATGATCGCCATGCCCAGCACCGATGCCGCGTCCGGCACCCGCTGCCAGAAGACATAGCCCGACGTTAAAGCCCAGATCATGCCCGTATACTCGAAGGGTGCCACGATCGGCGGGTCGCCCAGCCGATAGGCTTGGGCGAGGCAGAGCATTCCAATGGTCGCCACGACACCAGTCGTCAGCAGGAGGGCGAGATCGGCGCCGGTTGGCCAGGCCCAGGCCCGCAGCAGGAAGGCCAGGCTCGGATGGGTGCTCGCCTCCAGATGGCCGTCGCCGATGAGCAAACCCGTCAGCCCGCTCAAAAGGATGTAGACAGCGATCGTGTGGAGCGACATCACTGCACTCGATTCCGTCGGGCCGAGCATCCGCGTCTGGATCGAGGAATTCGCATAGCAGAAGGCCGAGCCGAGCGCGAAAAGGGCGGCCGGCTCGAAGACCCCAAAGCCCGGTCGCAGCATGACGAGTGTGCCGAGGAAGCCAGCGAAAATGGCCGACCACCGCTTGACGCCGACGTTCAAGCCCAGCAGCGGCTTGGAAAGCGCCGTCACGATCAGCGGCGCGACGAAGGCGATGGCAAGCGCATCGGCGATAGCGACTGCTGCGATGGCGAGATAGTAGCAGGTGTAAGCCGTGTAGAGCAGCACAGATCGGAACGTGAGGAGGCCGAGCCTCTGGCCCAGCAGTCCTTTGGCTCCACCTTGATAGAGCGCCAGAACGAGCAGCACCGGCAGCGAGACGATACACCGGAACAGCACGATCTGATGGATGGCGTAGCTGCCGCTCAAATACTTGATGATGACGTCCTGGGCCGAGAACGCGAAGATGCCGGCCACGACGTAGACGATCGCGGTCAGGTTCCGGCTCGAACCGGCTGAGATAGTCTGGGCTTGGGTCATGGGGCTCCGGCTTCGTCGCGCCCCTACGGCTTGAACGGCATCGCGCGCACAGGCAAGCACGGCGGGCACAGGCCCGCCATGCAATCTCTGGACTTATCTCGGGGAGTACGGCGCCTACTTCGGCGACATCACCATGACGATCTGCCGGCCCTCGAAGCGCGGCTCGGATTCGATCTTGGCCGTGCTCTCGAAATCGGCCTTGACCTTGCGCATGAGGTCCATTCCGAGCTCCTGATGCGCCATTTCCCGGCCACGGAAGCGCAAGGTGATCTTGACCTTGTCGCCTTCCTCGAAGAATCGCTTGATCGCCCGCGACTTCACCTCGTAGTCGTGGTCGTCGATGTTCGGCCGCATCTTGATCTCTTTGATCTCGACGACCTTCTGCTTCTTACGCGCCTCGGCAGCTTTTTTCTGGGACTGGTATTTGTATTTGCCGAAGTCGAGGATCTTGCAGACGGGGGGATCGCTGTTGGGGGATATCTCGACCAGATCGAGGCCCACCTCGACCGCCATCCGGATCGCTTCGTCGCGATCGGTCGGGCCGAGATTGGTGCCGGCATCGTTGATGAGCTGGACGACGCGGGCCCGGATCGCACCATTGATGCGGGGGCCATCGGAGGCGCGCTCAGGCGCGCTTTGCATAGGACGACGGGGTATGGGGTCTCTCTCCTCTCGAGCCGTTGAGGGATGGTCCGCTTTTCCCTGGGATCGGGATTGCCGGACGGGCCCTCGCAGGGCATTTGGCGTTGGTGCGGCCCAGCGGCCGCATCCCTGGAAGTTCCCGAAGAATTCGGGACAAGTCAAGTTGTTGAAGGCGGCACGGTTGCTATTTGCCATGGACTGTTGTGCTGGCGAAGGCTTCGGCAAGGCGCGTGCCGAGCAGCTCGTCGTATACGGCGAGCGTTGCCCGCTGCATGCTGCCGATCGAGAAATGCCGTGCCACATGCTCCCGGGCCCGGCGGGAAAGGGCCGCCCGATCGCCCTCGGATAAGGCTGTTGCCGCCCGGATGGCGCCAGCCAGGGCCTGGGCGTCGCCAGGGCGGACGAGCCAGCCGGTACGTTCGGGGCCGGGCTTGGTCACGACGGTCTCGGGAGGCGCGCCGATGTTCGTCGCGATGACCGGCACGCCCATTGCGGAGGCCTCGGTGACGGCTCGGCCGAAGGCTTCGGGTTCCGTCGAGGCGACGATGGCGAGATCCGCGGCGGCGAAGGCGGCCGGCATATCGGCGCAATGGCCGGTGAGGCGGATGCGGCTCTCGAGGCCGTGGGCCTTGATCCGAGCGAGCAGGTCCTCGCGATAGCCATCACGCCCCTGAGGATCGCCCGCCATGACCACGATCGCCTCGCCCAGTGCGTTCTGCTGCGCCAGTTGGGCGACGGCCTCGATGACCGTCCGATGCCCTTTCCAGCCTGCGAGGCGGGCGGCTTGCAGGATGACGCGCTGGCCGGGTTTCACGCCCCAGCCCCTGCGGAGAGCCTCGATGCGGTCCGGCGGGACTCTCGCCGGATCGAATTTCCGGGGATCGATGCCGCGATGGATGATGCGGAGCTTTTCAGCAGGCGTGCGATGCCGCTCAGCGATGAGCTTCGCCGTAAAGCCCGAGTTGGCGATAACGACATCGCCGCGCGCCATGACTCCGTTGTAAGCGTTTTTCAGGACGTTCGTGCTGCGATAGGCGCCGTGGTAGGTCGTGACGAACGGTATGCGGGTGCGACGCGCGGCAATGAGCGCGCTCCAGGCGGGCGCTCGACTGCGGGCATGGATGAGCGCCACCGATCTTTGTTCGATGATCGAAGCGAGCTTTCCCGCATTCGCCCAGATCTTCAGCGGGTTTTTCGTCGCCGCCGGAAATGGCACGATCTCACCGCCGAGCCGCCCGACCTCGCTCGGCAAGCCGCCCGCCTTCGGTCGCAACCAGCGCCGTGGCGCCGGCCTTCACCAGGGCCTCGACGATCTCCAGCGTCGAGATCTCGGCCCCGCCAGTGTCGAGCTGCGGGATGATCTGGAGTATGGTCGGGCCCGGCACGGGCGCTCCTCGGGCGCGATCTGTGAAGGTGAGGCAATGGCGGACGACGAACCACAGTTCCTCGAGCTTGACGATGCGGTCCATGGCCGCCGCCGGATCGCCTATCTCAGCGCAGAAGGGGCAGCGGCCCGACGGTCGTCTGGCTGCAGGGCTTCATGTCCGACATGGCTTCGACCAAGGCGACGGCGCTCGCCGAGTGGGCCAAGGGCAAGGGGCAAAGCCTGCTTCGGCTCGACTATTCCGGCCATGGCCGGTCGAGCGGGCGGATCGAGGAAGGATGCATCGGGCTCTGGCTTGCCGATGCCCGAGAGGCGATCCTCCGCCTGACCGAGGGACCGCTCGTGCTCGTCGGCTCGAGCATGGGCGGCTGGATCAGCCTCTTGCTGGCGCGGGATCAGCAACTCGAGAGCCGGCTGGCCGGTGTCGTCCTCATCGCGCCGGCCTGGGACATGACCGAACGCCTCATGTGGTGCGAGATGACCTTCGACCAGCGCCGCGAGGTCATGGACAAGGGCGTCTGGTACGAGCCATCGGCCTATTCCGAGCAGGGCTATCCGATCACCCGGCGGCTGATCGAGGAGGGTCGCGACCATTTGATCGGCGGGAGGTCCTTGGCGATCGGGGCGCCCGTCCATATCTTACAGGGGATGCGGGATCCGGATGTGCCCTGGCAGGGCTCGCTCGAGCTGGTCGACATCCTGGCCGGAGAGGATGTGCGGCTGACGCTCGTCAAGGATGGCGACCACCGCCTGTCGCGGCCCGAGGACATTGTGTTGTTGCTGAGTACCATCGAGGCCATGCTCGACGGTTAACGCTGGTCCGCAGGCCGGTCGCCTAGGCTTCGGATGTGCCGTTTGCTAGGATACTGCCATGAGCGACATCCGACTGCCTGAGACGAACACCAGCGCCACCGGATCGATGATCGATCCCTTCGGCCGGCACGTGACCTATCTGCGCGTCTCGGTCACCGACCGCTGCGACTTCCGCTGCGTCTACTGCATGTCCGAGCACATGAGCTTCCTGCCGAAGGCGGAGCTGCTCTCGCTCGAGGAGCTCGACCGGCTCTGCTCGGCCTTCGTCGCGCGCGGCGTCAAGAAGCTCCGCATCACCGGCGGCGAGCCGCTCGTGCGCAAGAACATCATGTGGCTGATGCGCCAGCTCAGCCGCCACCTCGGCACCGGGGCGCTGGACGAGCTGACGCTCACGACCAACGGCAGCCAGCTTGCCCGCTATGCCGGCGAACTCGCCGCGATCGGCGTCAAGCGCATCAACGTTTCCGTCGATACCCTCGATCCAGACAAGTTCCGCACCATCACGCGCTGGGGCGAATTCGCCAAGGTCGACGCCGGTCTCAAGGCCGCTCGCAAAGCGGGCCTCGCCGTCAAGATCAACGCGGTCGCCTTGAAGGGCGTCAACGAGGACGAGATCGAGGACATGCTGCGCTGGGCGCACGGCGAGGGCATGGACCTGACGCTGATCGAGACCATGCCATTGGGCGAGATCGACGGCGACCGGACGGACCAGTATCTGCCGCTCTCGATCGTGCGCGCGCGCCTCATGGACCGCTTCATGCTCGAGGACATTCCCTACAAGACCGGCGGCCCGGCGCGCTATGTGCGCGTCACCGAGACCGGCGGCCGGCTCGGCTTCATCACGCCGATGACGCACAACTTCTGCGAAAGCTGCAATCGCGTGCGGATCACCTGCACCGGCACGCTTTACATGTGCTTGGGGCAGGAAGATGCCGCGGACCTCAGAACCCCGCTCCGCGCGCAAGCCGATGATGAAGCCCTTCATGCCGCCATTACCGAGGCGATCTCGCGCAAGCCCAAGGGCCACGATTTCATCATCGACCGGCGCAGCAAGCGTCCGGCCGTGGCACGGCATATGTCAGTGACGGGCGGCTGATCTCAAGAAACGTCGACGGGGCATCGCCGTGACCGCGCCTTCGAGTGCTCAACCGGCGCGGCCGCTCTCCGGAAACGTCATCGGCATGCTGGCCATGCTGGCCGGCATGGGCTGCTTCGTCTTGAACGATGCCTTCGTGAAGCTTGTTGGCCTGAAGCTGCCGATCGCACAGATCATCGCGCTCAGGGGTCTGTTTGCACTCGTCCTCGTGTTGCCGGTCGCATGGCATTTCGGTGCCCTGAGACATATCGGCCGGTTGCGCCAGATCCCCGTTGGCTTGCGTGTCGCGGGGGAGGTCTCCGCGACCGGCCTCTTTCTCATCGGGCTCATGCAGATGCCCTTTGCCGAGGCGAACGCGGTTCTGCAGTTCACCCCGCTGGCCGTGACGGCGGCGTCTGCCCTGTTTCTCGGCGAGAAGGTCGGATGGCGGCGCTGGCTCGCGGCGGCGGCTGGTCTTGCCGGCGTGCTGCTGATCATCAAGCCGGCCAGCGAGTCCTTCAATTGGTACTCGATTCCCTTGCTGGCCTCGGTGCTCTGCGTGGTCGTCCGCGATCTTGCGACTCGCCAGATCGATACCGGGATTCCGACGCTGCTGATCACGGTGCTGTCGGCCACCTCGGTGATGACCTTCGGGTTCGTCTGGTCGCTCTTCGTGCCCTGGCAGCCGGCCTCCTCGACGGACATTCTCCACCTGCTCGGCGCCGCCCTCTTCCTTGTGCTGGGCTATTTCACGATCACCATCGCGCTCAGGGCCGGCGAGATCTCGGCCATCGCCCCCTTCCGCTATTCGGTCGTCGTCTATGCGATCGTCACCGGCTACCTCATCTGGGGCGAGGTGCCGGATCGCTGGGCGGTGATCGGCGTCATTATCGTCGCCGCAGCCGGCCTCTACACCTTCCACCGCGAGCGAAAACTCAAGGCCAAGGAACAGGCGATGCAGAGCGCGGCGTCGGAACTGCCATAGAGCACGCTCAGGCGAAGGGGACACCGGTTCGCCGTAGAACGAGCTGAAAGCCAATCAGGCCGCAGCTGCCGGCGCGCGGCCGGGCGCGTTCCCTCCCCTTGCGTTCCCGGAAGCCGCGCCTGAGCGCGGCTATCCGGGATCTTCACCCCCTCGCCGTCTGAATTCTGGCCACCCGTCACTCCCATGTGAAGACCCCGGCTCTTCGCGCGACCGGCGATGCCGGCCACGCTGCAGCCGGGGACGCAAAATGGGAGGGTTGGTGCAAGCTTCAGGCTGCAGCTGGCGCGAAAGTCGAGGTCAGCGAGCTGTGACTTGCGAACCGGTTCGAGTGTCCAAGGCAAAGACCCAGTAGTTCTCGCTATAGGAGATGCAGGTGACTAAGCCGCTGCCTTGCCTTTCTGAAACGCGAACTTCGCCTCGAATGGAGGCAGCTGCGGCTTGCCGAGGATGTAATCGGCGGCGCGGGAGGCGATCATCTGGGTCGGCGCGTTGAGGTTGGCGCTGATGATCTGCGGCATCACCGAGGCGTCGACCACGCGCAGACCCTCGATGCCGTGCACGCGCAGCTCCGGATCGACGACGGCGCCCGCGTCGTTCCCCATGCGGCACGTGCTGCACGGATGGAAGTCGGTCGTCGTCATGTTGCGGACGGCCCGCTCGATATCCTTGTCCGTCTTGACGTCGGGTCCGGGATCGATCTCGACGCCGCGGAACTCGTCGAAGGCCCGTTGCGCGATCAGATCGCGCGCCTTGTGAATGCCCTCGACCATCTCCTTCACGTCATGCGGATCGGACAGGTAATTGAAGTGCATGATCGGCTTCGCCGACGGGTCCTCCGACTTGAGCGTGACGTGGCCGCGGCTTTTTGGGCGGAGCTGGTCGATGTGAAGTGCGAAAGCCTGGCGGAGCTTGATCTTCTCGCCCTCGTATTCGAAGCCGACCGGGCCGAAGTGGTATTGCAAGTTCGGATAGCGTGTCTCGTCATTGCCGCGAATGAGCCCGCCCGCTTCCCAGATGTTGGAGGCGGCAATGCCGGTGCGGCTCAACAGCCATTGCATGCCGGCCATCGCCATTTTGAGCGGCCGGTCGACGGTGTGGATCGGGAAGGCTTTCGTCGAGCGGCACTGCACGACGATGCTGCCGTGATCGGTGAGATTGCGGCCGACACCCGGTGAGTCATGCCGGACGTTGATGCCGAGCTGGCGCAGATGATCGGCAGGTCCTATCCCAGAGAGCATCAACAGCTGCGGCGAGTTGATCGCGCCGCCAGAAAGGATCACCTCGCGCTCGGCTTCGATCTTGTGGCGTTGCCCGCGATGAACATAGGTGAGGCCGGTCGCCCGATTGCCGTCGACAGCGATCTTTTCGACGAGGGCATCGGTAACGAGCGTCAGATTGGGGCGCGACAGCGCCGGCTTCAGGTGGGCCACCGCCGCGCTGCAGCGCCGGCCATTGCGTTTCGTTGCGTCATAGCGCGTGACGCCCTCCGGCTGATACCCGTTCGGGTCTTCCGTGCGGCCCTGACCCGCCTGCTCGCCCGCGAGCAGAAAGGCATCGAACAGCGGACATTCGAGGGTGCCCTTGGTCACGCCGAGCGGTCCCGCGCCGCCGCGCCAGTCACTGGCCCCGCGATCGCACGATTCACCCGCCTTGAAGTAGGGCAGGCAGTTCGCGTAGCGCCATTCTGTGAGCCCCAGCTCGCCCGCCCAGTGGTCGTAGTCCTGCGGCTGGCCGCGCATGTAGACCATGGAGTTGATCGACGAAGACCCGCCCACCACTTTTCCGCGCGGCATCGGAACCGGCCGATCGAAGAGCTCCGTTTCCTGCTCGGTCACATAGTTCCAGTTTATACTCGGGTCCTTGTGAGCGCGATGGACGCCGGCCGGGATGTGGATCATGAGATTGCGATCCATCGGTCCGGCTTCGATGACGAGTACCCGGTTCTTGCGGTCGGCGCTGAGCTTGGAGGCGAGCACGCAGCCGGCCGAGCCCGCGCCGACGATGATGTAGTCGTAGCTCGTGGTCCTGGACATGATTCCCTCGTGTCGCCGCCCTTCTGATCTACTGCGATCAGCCGCCCGGCTCAACTCATGTCGAGTTCTCCAGTCTTGGAATGGATGATGGCGTCGACCTCGATCTCGACCATCATGCCGGGCTGCGTCAATCCCGCCTCGACGCCGCTCGTCACGGGATCGATGCCCTTGAACACCTCGCCATGGGCACGCACGAAATCGCCGATCTTCGACATATCGGTCACGAACGCGCGCGTGCGCACGACGTGCCGCATCTCGGCACCGGCCTCCTTCATCGCATTCTCGATGCGTTTGAAGACGTACATGCACTGCGCATACGTATCGCCCGGCGCGTGCAGCTTGCCGTCGGGCTGTACGGCGGTGGTGCCCGCAACGAACACGAACGGCCCGACGCGGCGCACCCGCGCATAGGCGCCAATCTCCTCGAAACGTCCGCCGGTTTTGATTGTCTTCAGGATCATGGTCGTCTCCGATGGTTTATGACTGGTGGGAATTTCGTAGGGTCGGCCGCCGGTCGCCGCTACAATCCTTGCGCGAGCGCGTCGCCTTCCGCAATCCGCCCCGCCCCCACCACGCGCGCATAGATGCCGACCTCGGCATGATTGTAGGTCCTGAGCAGATGCTGCGGGATGGCAAGATCGCGCGCCGCCGTCGCCGGATCGACGTTCGTCGCCTCGCAGCGTTCCGTCATGGCGAAGGCCTGGAAGCGGACGGGGCCGATCGCGAACTCGCGGCCGATCCATTGCGTCTCGGCGAAGGCCGGCGCGCCGTCGAAATAGACATTGGCGCGGAAGCGGAGCGGATCGACCGGCTTGCCGAGCGTGCGCTCGATCTCGCGTACGCTCGCCAAATTGACGAGGTGGACGCATTTCGCATCCATGTCTGAGAAGCTGTGGCCGGGCGCGGCCACAATCCGCGGCGGACCGCGCAACTCGCCCTTGAGATAGGCGACAAGGAACTGCTCGATCATCTGCCGGCCGAGCTTGGTCGAGAGCTGCCCCTTCGCCACTTGCTTGCCGGCGCGCAGGATCGTTAGCGTTTCGGTCGCGTCATCGAAGCGCGTGTCGAGCGTGGCGAGGCGCTCGTTCCGCATCAGCATCAGGAAATTGATCTTCGGCAGATGCTTCGGGTGGTCCGGATCGAAGCGGCCGGGCCCGTTCTCGATGGCATAGGCCCGGTCGCGCGGAAATGTCTCGCCAGCGACGAGGCCGACAGCCTCCAGCCGCTCCGGCGAGAAGCCCTTCAGGGGATAGCGGTAGAGAGCCGTCACGCGGGGCGGCGACGCGGAGTCCGAGGTCGTGTCACTCATGGGCTCTGCGTCGCACGCCTGTTGCTTTGAGAGGTCGTGATCTCAATTCTTGCAGAACGTCGCCTGGCCGTGGCAGGTCACGCTGCCACCGTCCTTGGTGCATTTGTAGCGCTCGTTCTTGACCGTGTAGCCGGGCACGCTGCCGTCCGAGAGATAGGCCGGCCAGAGCGACCAGCTCACCGCCTGCACCATGGTTTCCTTGGCGTACCACTTGGCCGAGTCCTCGGAGCCCGAGGTGGCGATCGCGCCCTTGGTCACGCATTCGGCGGCGGCGGGAAGTGCGCCGAGGAGAGCGAGCGACGCAGCTGCGACTGTCGTAAGAGCGAGCTTTTTCATTGCGGAAAACCCCCAAACATTGGTCTGGCCGACAAGGCCAGCATTAACCATAGCACTTTCTCGTTCGTTTCGTCGCCCCCGTTAGCCTGCGACGAGCGGACCCGCAGCTCTACCTCTTTTGGCCGGAGTCCTTAGCCACTATATGACAGTCCGGGGTTGCCGAGCGCCTCACCCGGGCTCGAGCGCTTCGACGCGTTTTCGACGACGGTATGACGGTCGCGCCATCCGGGCGGCGGTCATGCGCTGAGGAGACAGACATGGATTTCGAGAAATACACCGATCGTGCGCGCGGCTTCGTGCAGGCGGCACAAAACCTTGCCCTTCGCGAGGGGCATCAGCATTTCACCCCAGAGCATATCCTGAAGGTGCTTCTGGACGACGAGGAGGGCTTGGCGGCAGGCCTCATGCAAAAGGCCGGAGGACGGCCCCAGGACGCGCTCGCCCGCGTCGAGCGGATCTTGGCCAAGATGCCGAAGGTCTCGGGTGGCGGCGCCGGCCAGCTCTACCTCACACCGGCGACGGCCCGGCTCTTCGACAACGCCCAGAAGATAGCCGACAAGGCCGGTGACAGCTTCGTGACGGCCGAGCGCCTGCTCCTGGCCATCGCCATGGAGAAGGAAACGGACGCGGCCAAGGCGCTCGCCGAGGCAGGCGTCACTCCCGCGTCCCTCAACCAGGCCATCAATGATCTGCGGAAAGGCCGCGTCGCCGACTCGGCTGGCGCCGAGCAATCCTATGACGCGCTGAAGAAATACGCTCGCGACCTGACTGAGGCTGCCGCCTCCGGCAAGGTCGATCCCGTCATCGGCCGCGACGAGGAAATCCGGCGCACGATCCAGGTGCTCTCGCGCCGGACCAAGAACAACCCCGTCCTCATCGGCGAGCCCGGCGTCGGCAAGACGGCGATCGCCGAAGGCCTCGCGCAGCGCATCGTCAAGGGCGATGTGCCGGAGAGCCTCAAGAACAAGAAGCTGCTCGCGCTCGACATGGGCTCGCTCATCGCGGGCGCCAAGTATCGCGGCGAGTTCGAGGAACGCTTGAAGTCGGTGCTCTCGGAGGTCCAGGCCGAGGGCGGACGTATCATCCTCTTCATCGACGAGATGCACACCATCGTCGGCGCCGGCAAGGCGGATGGCGCGATGGATGCGTCGAACCTGCTGAAGCCCGCGCTGGCCCGCGGCGAGCTGCACTGCATCGGCGCCACCACGCTGGATGAGTATCGCAAGCACGTCGAGAAGGACGCGGCTCTCGCCCGGCGCTTCCAGCCCGTTTTCATCGACGAGCCGACGGTCGAGGATACGATCTCGATCCTGCGCGGTTTGAAGGAGAAGTACGAGCTGCATCACGGCATCCGCATCACGGATTCCTCGCTGGTTGCCGCCGCGACGCTTTCCAACCGCTACATCACCGATCGGTTCCTGCCCGATAAGGCCATTGATCTTATGGACGAGGCGGCATCGCGCTTGCGCATGCAGGTCGACTCCAAGCCCGAGGAGCTCGACGAGCTCGACCGGCGCGTCATCCAGCTGAAGATCGAGCGCGAGGCGCTGCGCAAGGAGGAAGACGCCGCCTCGAAAGACCGGCTGCAGAAGCTCGAGCGCGAGCTTGCCGATCTCGAGGAAAAGTCGGACTCACTGACGCAGCGCTGGCAGGCCGAGAAATCAAAGCTCGGCGAGGCGCAGAAGATCAAGGAGGCGCTCGACAACGCGCGCATCGAGCTTGCCAAGGCCGAGCGCCGGGGCGACTTCAACAAGGCCGGCGAGCTGAAATACGGCGTCATCCGCGACCTCGAAGTGAAGCTCGCGAGCGTCGAGCAGGCCGAGAGCAAGGGCGGTCCGATGGTCGAGGAGGCGGTGACGCCCGATCACATAGCGGGCGTCGTCTCGCGCTGGACCGGCATCCCCGTCGACCGCATGCTTGCCGGCGAGCGCGAAAAGCTCCTCAAGATGGAGGCGAGCCTCGGCAAGCGGGTCATTGGCCAGATGGAAGCCGTCCGCGCCGTTTCGACGGCGGTACGGCGCGCGCGCGCCGGTCTGCAGGACCCGAACCGGCCGATCGGCTCGTTTATGTTCTTGGGGCCCACCGGCGTCGGCAAGACCGAGCTGACGAAGGCGCTCGCCCAGTTCCTGTTCGACGACGAGCACGCCATGGTCCGCATGGACATGTCGGAGTTCATGGAGAAGCATTCGGTCTCGAGGCTCATTGGCGCGCCTCCCGGCTATGTCGGCTACGAGGAAGGCGGTACGCTGACGGAAGCCGTCCGCCGGCGGCCCTACCAGGTCGTCCTCTTCGACGAGATCGAGAAGGCGCACCCGGACGTGTTCAACGTGCTCCTCCAGGTGCTCGATGACGGCCGCTTGACCGATGGCCAGGGCCGCACCGTCGATTTCAAGAACACGCTCATCATCATGACGTCGAACCTGGGCTCCGAGTATCTGGTCGATACATCGCAGGATGTCACCCAGGTGCGTGACCTCGTGATGGGGGCGGTCAAGGCCGCCTTCCGGCCCGAGTTCCTGAACCGGCTCGACGAGATCGTGCTGTTCCAGCGGCTCAAGAAGGAAGAGATGGCCGCGATCGTCGACATCCAGCTCGGCCGGCTCGAGAAGCTACTCGCCGATCGCAAGATCACGCTCGACATGGATCAGGCGGCCAAAACCTGGCTCGCCAACCAGGGCTACGACCCAGCCTATGGCGCGCGGCCCTTGAAGCGCGTCATCCAACGCCAAGTGCAGGACCCGCTCGCCGAGCAGATTCTCGCCGGCCGCGTGAAGGATGGCGATCATGTCAAGGTGACCGTGGCGGGTGGCAAGCTCGTCATCAACGGCGAGGCCGTGCGCGAAGCGGCTTAAAGTAGACCGTAGGATCGCCGCGCGACTTCCTCCCCCTTCCTATGGGGGAGGACTGTTCGCCTTGGGTTTAGCGTCAAGCTAAACCCTTAGGCGAACATAGGTGGGGGTGCTCGGGCCGCGCACCTGTTGTCGTAGTCATCGAAGATGCCGCAGGTCCTTTATGAGTTTCTCCGTCGGCAACCCACAGTATGATTGCTGCACGAACACCCCCACCTTGGCGCGCCTAAGGACTTACCGGCTTCGTCGCTAAGTCCAAGGCGCGCGGTCCTCCCCCATAAGAAGGGGGAGGAAAGGGTTCGGTGCTTTCTAGAGCCACACGAAATCGCCAATTGCGATTGCCCGGTAGTTGATGGGTGGAAGAAACAGGTTTGCGATTCGCACTCATGCATTAGGCCTCTCGCGGAATCCGTCGCAATACCGTGCCGTGTTTGCGCTATGCTCCTTGGGTTCATCGGCCCAAGGAGCATAGACCATGCGCTTTCCCACCACACGGCGCGACTTCCTGAACGGCATGGCCGTGACAGCGACGGCAAGCTTGCTGCCGTCAGACTTGGCGTTGGCCGCCGAAGCTGCCGACTACCCTCCGGCTCTCACCGGTCTCCGGGGCTCGACGCTCGGCGCCGCCGAGGCGATGCATGGCATGGCCTTCGAGTACAAAAAGTACTCTTTCGACGAGATTTCGGCCGAAGAGACCTATGATCTCATTGTCGTCGGCAGCGGCCTGGCCGGGTTGACGGCCGCATGGCTCTATCGCGAGAAGACCCCGGCCGCGCGCATCCTCATCCTCGACAACCACGACGATTTCGGCGGCCATGCCCGGCGCAACGAGTTCGACGCGAACGGCCGCATGTTGCTGAGCTATGGCGGCTCGGAAAGCATGGTGTCGCCGCGCTCCCAGTTCGGCGAGGACGCACAACGCATGTTTAAGGCGTTGGGCCTCGATCCCGAGCGCTTCTACGACGACAAGGTGTTCCACCGTTCGTTCTATCCGGGCTTGAAGCTCGCGCGCGGCGTGTTCTTCGACGCCAAGACCTTTGGCGCTGACAAGCTCGTCGCGGGCGATCCCATGGTGCTCGGCTACGACGAATTCTCGCCGGACTCACCCAACAGCCGGCCGATGGCCGAATTTCTCGCCGATTGTCCGCTGTCGGCGGAAGCCAAGGCCGGCATCCTCGCGCTCTTCGAAGGCACGAAGGACTTCATGGCGGGCAAGTCGAAGGAGGAGAAGCTCGAGGTCCTGGGTACGACGAGCTACCGCGACTTCATCGAGAAAATCTGCGGGTTGCCGAAGGACGCCGGCGACTTTTTCCAGGGCCGCCTCAACGACAATTTCGGCCTCGGCACCGATATCATCGCGGCCTACGACGCCATGGAGGGCGGACTACCCGGAGCGGCGGGCCTCGGCCTTGCCGACGAGTTCCACGGCGGCGACGAGGAACCCTACATCCACCATTTTCCGGACGGCAATGCCTCGATCGCCCGCATGATCGTGCGCTCGCTCATTCCGGCCGTGGCGCCCGGTCACGGCATGGACGACGTCGTCACGGCGCGCTTCGACTATGCCAAGCTCGATCTTCCCGAAAACCAGGTGCGGCTGCGCCTGCGCTCGACGGCCGTGCAGGTCAAGAACGAGCGGGACGGCGCGTTCGCCGGCTATGTCCGCGGCGGCGAGCGCTTCCGCGCCTGGGCCAAGCACACGGTCGTCGCCGGCTACGGAATGGTGACACCCTATATCGTTCCGGAGTTGCAAGCGGACGCCAAGAAGACCTACTCATCCAACGTGAAGACGCCGCTCCTCTACATGAAGGCGCTGATCCGCAACTGGGACTGCTTCGTCAAACTCGGCGTGCACAACATCGCCTCCACCACGAGCTTCCTGACGACCGTCAAGCTCGACTACCCCGTGAGTCTGGGCAGCTACGCTTTCCCGAAGAGGCCAGACGAGCCGATCGTCGTGCACATGGTGCATGTGCCGCTGGCGCCGGGCTCCGGCAAGGACGCGCGGGACCAATGCCGCGCCGGCCGCGGCTGGCTCATCAAGACGCCGTTCGAAACCATCGAGGGCCTCATTCGCGGCGATCTCCAGAAGATGCTTGGCCCCGGCGGCTTCGATCATCAGCGCGATATCATGGCCCTGACGGTCAACCGCTGGTCGCACGGCTACTCCTACTATTGGAACAGCCTGTTCGAGGACTACGAGGCGGGTGTCGCGCGGGGCGCCGCCGCCAGGGCACCGATCGGCAAAATCTCACTTGCCAACTCGGACACGGGCTTCGATGCCTATGCCCACACCGCCATGGCCGAGGCGGCGCGGGCGGTCGCGGAGCTCGGCTGACCATGAATTCGCATTGCGACGTTCCCTGAGGAACAGGCTAACTGACAGGTGCGGCCCATCTCCCTGGCAACACAAAGAAGGCGAACTCAGGGAGGCGTGCCATGGTGAACAAAGAGACCGTTCGCGAGAGCGTCGTGATCAAAGTGGATTTCGTCCGGGCCGGCGAGGCCAAGACGTCAGAGCCGGTAACGGGCGGCGCCAAGATCATCGACCTCGTTGAAGCCCGTTTGGCGCGCTGCACCGTCGAGCCGCCTCCGGCGCCCGTGCCCCGCCGGCCGGCCCGGCCCTTCGGCGGCGCGCCCGGTGGTTTTGGCGGGCCGTTCTGAGTTTGATTAGGGTGTTTCCGTTTTTCGTTGAATCACTTCAACACCCTAATTCCTTGGTTTGTCGTGCTTCTTGTCGGAAAACCGCTTCGCACTTTTCCGGAAGCACTCTAAGGCGCACTCTCGTAGCGGGGCGTCATTACGCTGCCGGCGGAAGCCCGGCAGAGCTGCACCCAGGTCGGCAGAGTGGTCTCCTCGATGAAGCTCCGGGTGCCGCCGCCGTCCCGAGTTATCGAGGGAGCAATGTCGTCGAGCTCCTTCGACCGGCCGGTCAGCACATACATCATCTGACACGTCGCGCAGTTGTTCTCGTTCAAGACGCGCGCCGCCCACGGCCAGCGGTTCCTCAGGCTCGGCCGCGCCGCGAGGCAGCGATCGGCATAGCCGCTGTGGGCCGAGACCAGCGTCTGCGATACGGTCGAGAGCTGCCAGCCGAGCGTCAGCTCGAAATCCGTGAAATTGAGCCGCATCAAGCGCACGTCGCCGTCGATGCCGGCATAGAGCCGCCGGTCGGCGCGGTCGCGGAAGCAGTCTTTGCAGAACTTGTTGTGCGCACGCGCCGCCGAGACGAGCCCGCGCTCCCATCGCGTGTTGAGGAGCGTCGACACCGGCGACATCAGCTCGTCGAAGCCGCTGCGGCCGACGCGCGCCTTCCTCAGGATATCGGCGTTCGCCGTGTTGATCGGGTCCTCGAGGATGTCGTCCGTTGTCAGCACGATGAGGTTCACCTCGAAATCGAGCACCTCGCCGCGATCATCCTTGGCCTGGGCCTTGAAGTCATCGAGCAGATCGACGAGGTCAAGCGCCGTATCGATGCCGGAACTCTCGAAATAGCCGCCGTCGACGAAGCGATACTGCTCGTTGCCGGGGCGCAGCCAAGAGGCCGGCGGCAGGATCCAGGGAAACCGCGCGCTGACGCCGACAGCGGTCGACAGCGGGATGTCGGCGCGCATGATCGAGTTCAGCGTCCCGAGCCTCGACGTCGACTGGCGATAGAAACGGAAGGGCGCGACCACGACACGCGAGCCTGTTTGCACATAGGTGGCATTGAGAACCAGCGCCGGAACCGCGCCCTTTTCCTTCCAGAGGTCGTAGAAACTGCCGGCGAAGGGATTGGCCTTGGATTCCGGGACGGTCTCGTGCCAGGCCCGCTCGAACGAGGCCTCCAAGGCGCGGGCGCGATCGAACTGCGGGAACGGCCAGGGCACGAAGCGCTGCAGGAAGTCCGGGAAGAGACCGGCAGCGGCGAGCGGTGAGATGAAGTCGCGCCCGAGGAAAGCCTGCGTGCGCTCCTCGAACCAGCCCGCCTTCTGCTCGCCGAACCGGCAGGTCGGCACCGGCACCAAGTCTGCCTTTTCTTGGGCGAGCGAGGCAAACAGCGAGGCGCCGAGACTGCCGCCCGAGACCCCCGAGATGGCAAAGACATGCTGCGCGAAGGCTGGGCAGCGGTCCTGCATGCGCCCGAGCGCCATGGCGGCATGCTGGGCGGCATAGAGGCCACCGCCTTGGGCCGCCACGATGTAGACGGGGTACGGCTGGCCGCGTTGCTTGAAGTAGTCGCGATCCGGGCGGCTCGCGAGCCAGGTCTCGAAGCCCGTGGTGGCGTTGGGCAACAACAGCGCCGTTCGCTCGAGGGTCCGGATCTTGTGATTGTCGTTCAAGTCGAACGCCGTCGACAGAATGCCGATGGCGATAATGAGCGACAGCGCCGGAAAGCGCGTGCGGTCGTAAAGATTGGTCGTGAAGCTCAGGAAGAAGGCCAGGCAGATGACGAACAGGTTGAAGATCGTGAAGGCGCCGAGCTGGTCGGCGATGATACCGTAGCGGCCGGGCGAGCCCAGGAAGGTCGCGGAGAAGAGGATGACGAGGCCGAGCGTCAGCGCATAGAAGAACAGTCGGATGGGCAGGCCGAACAGCCACGGGCTCGGCAGTGCATACTTCCAGTGTTTGCGGTAGGAGCGCAGGAACGTAACGAGGATGAGCAAGAAGCCGATACCGGCGGCAATGCCGGCGGCGGTCCAAAGGCGCTCACGGGTCAAGGTGTGCGCGTCCGCGGCTGCTTGGATCGTTTGAACGATGCTCGGCATCTGCGCCTCGACCCAGGCCGGCACGTCGATGGGCCGCAGGGCCTTGGCGGCCTTGGCGAGGCCGACGGCGGCGGCGAACAGCGGCATGGCGCCGAGAAGTCGCGGCAGCCAGCGCAGGAGAACACCAGTAGTGCCGCTTGCCGAGAGCGCATCCTGCTGCCAGCGCAGTGTCAGATTGCGCCCGATGTACCAGATGAGACCGCCGGTCAGCGTCAGCGTGACGAACGCCAGCACGATCTGGGGAATCTTTGCGTCGCGATCGAGGGCGAGCGAGCGGTACATCTCGATGGATTGATCGGGGACCGCCAGCATCACCGAGGCGAGCGCCACGGCAATGATCATGGCCCGCAGCACATAAATCGGGGTGACAACCGGCGTCAGGACGTCCGAGATCCAATTCAGAAAACGCATCCAGCCGGCCCCTCTACGCCACGTAACTCTGTGCCGGGGTATTAGCGCATATTTGGCCTAGTCGCTCAATCGATTGCGCCAGCCCCGATGGCTCGTCATTTGCCTGCCGTGGCCGAATGGCCGCGGTCGACCTCGCGCGCGAAGAGATAGATCGCGAGCGCGACGGCGAGCAGCCCCGCAAAGAGGAGATGCAGTGTGCCATAGATGCCGGCTGGCGCCACCCCGGTAGCCCTCAGCCGGTCGACGATCTGGCCCGAAACCGGCTGCAACGCGACCGCACCGGCGAAGAAAAGGAAATTCGTGAGTGTTATGCCGCGTCCGAGCAAATGCTCGGGCAGAAAGCTTCGGATATGGGCCAGCAGCACGGCATAGGTCATGCCGATGGCGCCAATCGCGGCCACCAGAACGATCGCCGCGACAAGACTGGCGTCGCGCCAGAGGCCGAGGACCGTGAATAGCGCGATGGTCGCCGCCGTCCCGGCCGCCACCACCCATTTCCGGGTGCCGAAGATGCGATCGGCGGGGCCATAGACGAGCGCGCCGAACGACATGGCGGCGGCCATGGCGAGGATGGCATTGCCGCGGTCGGTGGGGCCAAGGCCATGCACCTCCGAGAAATAGGGACCGACCCACAGGCCGCGCTCCGCCAACATGACGGCGTAGCTGATGGCAACGATCGGGATCATCGGCCAAAGCTGCCGGATGCGGACAATTGAGCCGAGCGCACTCCAGAAGGAGAGCGGCTTGCCAGCCGGTGCCGTCGCCTTGGGCGGGTCGCGAACCACGATCAGAACGACGGCCGCCGATAGGAGCGTCAGCACCGCGATCGCCACGAAGGTCGCGCGCCACCCATAGGTCTCGGCCGCATAGGCGAGTGGCGTCGCGGCGGCCAGATTACCGAGGCTGCCGATCCCCAACAGCCACGAGCAGAGCTGCGCGAACCGCTCAGGTCTAGCCGAGCGGGCAAAGGTGTAGACCGCGCCCATGTAAATGTTGGCGCTGCCGATGCCGATGAGGGCCATGCCCATCACGCTTTGAGTGAAGCTCGCCGACGACGCGAAAACCAGCGCGCCAGCGACCGCGACCAGCATGAAAGCTGGCATCGTCCGGCGGGGGCCATAACCGTCGAGCGCCGCGCCGACGGCGAACTGGGCCAGCGCGAAGGCGAGGAACCAAGCCATCGACAGCGTGGCGAGACCAGTCGCATCGATGCCGAGCTCCGCCTGCAGCTCCGGCGCAATGACCGCAAGGAAGGAGCGGAAGAACTGGCTCAGTG